>NZ_CAMFLA010000013.1 GCF_945957525.1 uncultured Aquitalea sp.
CGCGCCTGCCTTCGGCAAACCTCCCGCCTCTTCATCACGCCTTATTGGCCCATTGTCTTGGCAATGGTCACTGCCCGGGCGTCCGTTATCGATTGTTGTTGTAGCGGCATTGCTGGACAATTGGGCTATCGAACCGAAGAGTCATGTCCCATGTTGTTGCGGCATCTTTCCTTTAAAACTTTGCTGGTGGCTAGCCTGTTTGCGGTAACGCTGCTTCCTTCGTTGGCGCTGGTGCAAACATGGTGGCATTTGCAGCAGTTGTCGGATTCGGTGAACGACAGCCAGCAGTTGTCAGTCGCTTGGTCAGACTGGTCGCATACGTTTGCGGAGCAGGGAGAGCGCTTCGAGCGCTCGTCTCGACAGTGGCTGGCTCTGGATGAGCCAACATTTGCCGATAGCAGTTTGCAGGCGTTGCAGGCCTTGGACAAGTTGTCGGACAAGTTGCAACAGACAGATGATGCCGGAATGCAGGCGGTTGCCAAATCCTTGCATGACTGGGTCGGCAAATCGCGCGTCACGCTGATGACCGGCGATGCAGCCCCCGCGATGCGCCAGTCACAGCTGGAAGGGCAATACGAACGGCTCACTGCGTTAGGGCAGAGCTTGGATGGGCGGGTGAAACAGGCTGCTGCCGAGCGTCGCCAGCGCTGGGAGGCCAATTTGCGCAATAAGCGCCAGCAAGCGGATCGAATGGCGATCATTTCTCTGATGACCGCGATAGCCGGCGGTTTCCTGCTGGCACACTTGCTGGTAAGGCCGCTCACGGTATTGCGGCAGAAGATCAATCGATTGGCGCGCGGAGAACGCGGGCAGGACTGGAATATGTCCGCGCCTTATGACTTGTTGCAATTGGCCAATGCCCTCTCCGAACTGGACTCCCGGCTAAAGCAGTTGGAGGAGGACAAGACCAGTTTTTTTCGCCATGTGTCGCATGAACTGAAAACGCCGCTGGCGGCGATTCAAGAAGCGTCGTCGTTATTGCATGACCAGATACCCGGGCCGATGAATTTGGCTCAGCAGGAGATCGCGAGTATAACGCTGGCCAATACCCGGCTATTGCGCCAGCGTGTGGATACACTGTTGAAGCAGGATGCCGGCAAGTGGCTGGAACGACCTTTGACCATGGAGCGTTTTGCGCTGGCGGGGATGCTGGCGGAAATGGAAGCCAGCTTGCGCCCGCTGTTGCGACAAAAGCGGCTGAGCTTTGAGGCGGTCGGCGATGAGTTGCCGATCAGTGCCGATCGTGAACGGCTGCGCACCATTCTCGATAATCTGGTATCAAACGCAATCCGTTTCTCTCCGCAGGACGGCATTATCAAGATAGAGGTGACGCGTCGGGATGGGCGTTGCGGTGTCCGGGTCTGCGACCAGGGGCCGGGGGTGCCGGACGGCGTGCGCGAGAAAATATTCGACCCCTTTTTCACCGGCCCCCCTCCGGCTGGAGAGGTGCCGGGCAGCGGTATCGGTTTGACCATGGTAAAGACTTTTGCACAGCTGATGGGGGGGGACGTGGCTTGCCCTGCTGTGGCAATGGGAGCGCAATTTTATGTGTGGTGGCCAGATGGCGAACCCAAAGGCAGTTGATGTGATGATGAAAAAAATGATGGCTGCAACATTAGCGGCAGCATTGTCTGCCTGCGGCGCCTTGCCTGCCGGCAAGGGGGCACCTGCCGCGGCGACGCGCATGATACGGCTTTGTCCGGATGCGGACGCCGCCCTGGCGGGATTGCGGCATGGAAAGGACATCGGGGCGCCGGGTAAGGATGCTTGCGCTGGCGACCGACTGCGTTATGTGGCGCACCAGTTGGTGCAGGATGGCAAGCCGGACTATACCAGAGCGTATGCGCAATTGGAGGCTGCCCAGCAGTCGCTGAAGGCCGACGGTGGTCAGGAGGGTTTGAACGGCTTGGCTGCCTTGCTTGCTGGTCAGCTGGCGGAGCGTCGGCGGCTCGAAGAGCAGCTGAACCGACTTAACGGGCAGTTGTCGGAACAACAACGACGCGCAGACGACCTGGCCGCCAAGCTGGATGCGTTGCGTGCGATTGAGAAATCCATGGCTGACAAAGCCAGACTGAAAAAGACCCAACCATGAGTAGAAGCAGCAGAATCTTGCTGGTGGATGATGACGCCGATTTATTGAAACTCCTCGCGCTGCGTCTTGAGGCGGCGGGCTATGAGGTGGACAGGGCAGATTCGGCCGAGACCGCACTGGGTGTGCTGGCTGCACGCCGGGCTGATCTGCTGCTGACAGACTGGCGCTTGCCCGGCATGGACGGCCTGGCTTTGTTTGAGCAGGTGAAGAAAAGCTACCCGACCATCCCGGTGATCATGCTGACTGCGCATGGCACCATCCCGGATGCGGTTGAGGCGGTAAGCCGCGGTGTATTCGGTTACCTGGTGAAGCCTTTCGATAGTCAGGCCTTGCTGGACAAGGTATCGCAAGCGCTGGCCTTTTCATCGCGGGCCGTTGCGGTGGATGACGACAATGCCTGGCGCGCCGGGCTGGTCAGTTGCAGCCCTTTGATGGAAGAACTTTTGGCCGAAGCCCGCTTGGTGGCGGCTACCGACGCCAGTGTGCTGATCCGCGGTGAGAGCGGTACTGGCAAAGAAGTGCTGGCGAAGGCGCTGCATCTGGCCAGCCCACGCGCCAAAGGCGCATTTGTTGCAGTGAACTGCGGCGCCATTCCGGACAATCTGCTGGAGAGTGAGCTCTTTGGTCATGAAAAGGGCGCATTTACCGGCGCCGCTTCGCGGCATCAGGGCCTGATTGCCGAGGCCGACGGCGGTACATTGTTTCTGGATGAAATCGGCGACATGCCGCTGGCCTTGCAGGTAAAGTTGTTGCGCGTGTTGCAAGAGCGCGAAGTGCGGCCGGTGGGTTCCGCCAAGGCTGCGCCGGTCGATGTGCGGGTGGTGTCCGCCACGCATCGGGATCTTGAGTCTCTGATCAGCGACGGTCTGTTTCGTGAAGACTTGTTTTATCGTTTGAATGTGGTGGCGTTGAATTTGCCGCCGCTGGCGGAGCGGCGCGAGGATATTCCCTTGCTGGCGCGGCACTTCCTGCAAGACGTGGCGGGCCGTTACGGCAAAGAGGTGACGGGGTTTGCGCCGGATGCCATGGAGTACCTGTGCGGGCTGCGATGGCCGGGTAACATCCGGCAGTTGGCCAATGCGGTGGAACAGTGTTGCGTGCTGAGCACTTCCGGACTTATTCCGTTGACGCAGGTGCAGAAAGCGGTGTCGGAAGGTATGGCCAGCATTCCTACTCTGGCCGAAGCCAAGCGCGAGTTTGAGCGCGATTATCTGGAAAAGTTGATGCGGGTAAGCAGCGGTAACGTTTCGCTGGCGGCGCGCATCGCGGATCGCAATCGAACCGAATTTTACCGGCTGCTGCAAAAGCATCAGTTGGTGGCGTCTACCTTCAAAGAGGGTGGTTGAGTCAAAAGGCGGCCTGTGAGGCGGATTGGCTGAGACCCCTGTCGTTAAGCAGCGACAGGGGTTTTTCTTTTGTTTTCAGCGCAATGCGCGGCATGCATGGAAATCTTGTCGTCAATTGGCGACGAACTGCGCCGGCACCGATCGCTTGCTGTGCTTGTGAAATGATGCAAGTTGTTGATATGAAAGGATTCGAAAAGGCTGGCACGCCGTTTGCAATGCGTGTTGTGAAACGCAAGCGATGAGGTGATGCCATGACTTTCAGACATCTGAGCCAAGGGCTGTTGTTTGCCTGGATTGCCGTGCTGCCGCAGGCGCACGGTATGAGTTTGTTCGACCCGGTAGCCGAGCATGTAGCCATTGCTTCGGTCAGCAATGACGACAAGCTTGCCTGGCAACTGAATGAAGTATTGAAGCCGCTGGCGGACGGGTCCGGTTCGGTGATTACGCCGGAGGTGAAGAATGGCAAGGTGGCGCTGAAAGGTTCGTCACCCAGTCGCGATGCCCTGCGCCGCATGATGGAGGTGGCTGCCAATGTGCCTGGTGTACTTGAGGTGAGATCCGAAGTAAGGATCAAACCCGGCTGATTTCTGCTGTTCCTTTGTTTGTATGACTCCAAGACTGCCCTTTGGCCTGCCTTTTCCCCCGAGAGGCAGGCCGTTTTTTTGTCAGAATCCGAGAACCTTGTCAGCTTCCAGCGTCCAGTTGGCCAGTTCTGGCATGGTGCCGATTTTCACGCCTTGAATCAGCCGGTTTTCACTCAGCCCCCGCGCGTCAGCGCAGGTTCGGCATACATAAGTTTCCACACCCATTGAGATGGCCTCTTGCAGCATGTCGCCCAGGCTGGGGTTGGCCGAAGCGGCCTGTCCCTGCATGGCGGTGATGACGGCGTCAGACAGCAGAAACAGCCGCAGTCGTGGATGGTTGGCGTGGCTGGCCAGGGCCAGCGTCAGGCGCAGGCTAGTGAGAACGCGTTCGCTGCCATAGGGGCTTGCGCTGAGCGTGATCAGAATGTTTTGCATGCTTGACCTCGGTATTGACTACAACTCAATGGGAAAAAGCAGGGCGGAGGAGGGCCGCGCTGGTATGGACGTTGTGGTGATGCAACAAGATTGCAACAGTCGGGCCATGCCATGATAGGACAAGTGGCTTGATTTTCCTTGATCGCGCGCTGCTTTCCGGGTGTCTTTATGTGGAATATTTTATATTGTCGAACAGTTGCAATTCCAATTGTATACAATAGGCAAATCTTGAGCCGGTATAAACCGGCGCTGCGAACAAAATCGGGAGTTATCCATGCAATTCGAGGTGTTTGCCCAATCCCAGACGGCCCTGCGCGATGCCATTACATCCGCTTATCGTCGAGATGAACAGGAATGCGTTCAGGCCCTGCTGCCGCAGGCCGCGCTGACGGAGCCTCAAGTGGCCGCCACACAGCAGCTGGCGCGCAAGCTGGTGAGCCAGGTACGTCAGGAGCGTACGCGCTCCAGCGGCGTGGATGCGCTGATGCACGAGTTTTCGCTCGACAGTGCCGAGGGCATCGCCCTGATGTGTCTGGCAGAGGCCTTGTTGCGCATCCCGGACAAGGAAACCGCCGACAAGCTGATTCGCGACAAGATTTCGCGCGGCGACTGGAAAGCGCACTTGGGCAACAGCTCCTCGCTCTTTGTGAATGCTGCAGCCTGGGGCCTGGTGGTAACCGGCAAACTGGTGTCTTCCCACAGCGAGCAGGGTTTGTCTTCCGCCATGACGCGGCTGATCGCCAAGGGCGGGGAGCCGCTGATCCGCAAGGGTGTGGACATGGCGATGCGCATGCTGGGCAAGCAGTTTGTCACCGGCGAAACCATCGAACAGGCGCTGGCCAACGGCCGCGAGCGCGAAGCGCGCGGCTATCGCTTCTCTTACGACATGCTGGGCGAAGCGGCGATGACCGAGGCGGACGCGCAGCGCTACATGAACGATTACATCATGGCGATTCACGCCATCGGCAAGGAATCGGCCGGGCGCGGCGTGTATGACGGCCCGGGGATCTCAGTGAAGCTGTCCGCCATCCATCCGCGCTATAGCCGTGCCAAGCGCGAACGGGTGATGAGCGAATTGTTGGCTCGCTTGAAAGAGCTGTTGTTGCTGGCGCGCCAGTACGACATCGGCCTGAATATCGATGCCGAAGAAGCCGACCGCATGGAGCTGTCGCTGGATTTGCTGGAGGCGCTGGCTTTCGACAAGGATCTGGCAGGCTGGAACGGTATTGGCCTGGTGGTGCAGGCTTACCAGAAGCGTTGTCCCTTCATCATTGATTATCTGGTGGATCTGGCCCGCCGCAGCGGCCATCGCTTCATGGTGCGTCTGGTGAAGGGCGCTTACTGGGATGCGGAGGTGAAGCGCGCTCAAGTGGACGGCCTGCCGGGCTATCCGGTGTATACCCGCAAGGTGTACACCGACATTTCCTATCTGGCCTGCGCCAAGCGTCTGCTGGCGGCGCAGGATGCCATTTACCCGCAGTTTGCTTCGCACAACGCCTACACCTTGTCCGCCATTTATCAACTGGGCCAAGGACTGGATTACGAGTTCCAGTGCCTGCACGGCATGGGCGAAACCCTGTACGACCAGGTGGTGGGCGCCGGTAATCTGGGTAAAGCCTGCCGTATTTATGCACCGGTGGGCTCGCATGAAACCCTGCTGGCCTATCTGGTGCGCCGCCTGCTGGAAAACGGCGCCAACAGTTCTTTCGTCAACCGCATCGTGGACGAGAAGGTATCCATCGACGAGCTGGTGAGCGATCAGGTGGCCGAGGCCGCCAAGCATGGCGGCGAGCCGCACAAGAAGATCCCGCTGCCCTTGTCGCTGTATGGCAACGCCCGCCGCAACTCCAAGGGGCTGGACCTTTCCAGCGAGCACGTGCTGGCCGCGCTGCAGATGGGCCTGCAAGCTGCCGAGCATGAAACCTGGCAGGCTTTCCCGCTGCTGGGCGATGCCGACATCACCGTTGGCGACTGGCAGCCGGTGCGCAATCCAGCGCAGCGCGACGACGTGGTGGGGCAGGTGATTGAAGCCACCGCCGCCGATGTTGATCGCGCCCTGACGTTGGCCGAAGCCGCCGCCGCCCGCTGGGCCGCCACGCCGGTGGCGGAGCGCGCCGCCTGCCTCAATCGCATGGCGGACCTGATGGAAGACAATATGCCGGCGTTGATGGGCCTGGCCGTGCGCGAAGCCGGCAAGACGCTCAGCAACGCCATCGCCGAAGTGCGCGAGGCCGTGGATTTCTGCCGCTACTATGCCGCGCAGATTGTCGCCGAATTCAACAACGACACCCACCCGCCGCTGGGCCCGGTGGTGTGCATCAGCCCGTGGAACTTCCCGCTGGCCATCTTCATCGGCGAAGTGACCGCCTCGCTGGCGGCCGGCAACCCGGTGTTGGCCAAGCCTGCAGAGCAAACCAGCCTGATCGCCGCTTTCGCCGTGCGCCTGTTGCACGAGGCGGGCGTGCCGCGCGATGTGCTGCAGTTCCTGCCGGGGCGCGGCGAGGTGGTGGGCGCGGCGTTGACCAGCGACGAACGTATCCATGGCGTGATTTTCACCGGCTCCACCGAGGTGGCGCAGATTATCAACCGCACGCTGGCCAAGCGCCCCGACGATGTGGTACTGGTGGCTGAAACCGGCGGGCAAAATGCGATGATCGTTGACAGCTCCGCCTTGCCGGAGCAGGTGGTGACCGATGTGCTGAGCTCGGCTTTCGACTCGGCCGGCCAGCGCTGTTCCGCGCTGCGAGTGCTGTGCCTGCAGAACGACATCGCCGACAAGGTCATTGCCATGATCAAGGGTGCGATGGATGAGCTGACGGTGGGCAATCCCGCACGCCTCACTACTGATGTGGGTCCGGTGATCGACGCCGAAGCCCAGGCCGGTTTGCTGGCGCACATCGACAAGATGAAAACCCGCGCCCGCAGCTACTATCAAACCCCCATGGGCGAAGACTGCGCCCAAGGCACTTTCGTGCCGCCGACGCTGTTCGAGATCGACAACCTGTCCGACCTTACCCGCGAAGTGTTCGGTCCGGTGCTGCACGTGCTGCGCTTTGAGGCCAGCGAACTGGACAGCGTCATCGATCAGATCAACGCTACCGGCTATGGCCTGACGCACGGCATTCACAGCCGCATCGACGAAACTATCAATCACATCGTCGACCGCATCAAAGTGGGCAATATCTATGTCAACCGCAACATCGTGGGCGCGGTGGTGGGCGTGCAGCCCTTCGGCGGCGAAGGCAAGTCCGGCACCGGCCCGAAAGCCGGCGGCCCGTTCTACCTCTACCGGCTGACGCGCGCCGTCTGGACGCCGACCTTGGCCGAAGAGGCGGTGGAAGTGAACTTCAGCGCGCTGGATCGTCTGGCCGCCGCAGCCGACGGCATCGGCGTGCGCGGCCTGGCGGCATCGGTGGCTGCTGCTCGCCGCAACAGCCCGCTCAATCATTTGGTGACGCTGCCTGGTCCTACTGGCGAGAAGAACACCCTGCGCTTTGCCGGTCGCGGCAAGGTGGCGTGCGTGGCAGATAGCGTCGCCGAATTGGCGGAGCAACTAGTAGCCGCGCTGGCCACCGGCAATGTGGCCGTGCTGGCGGATACGGCGGAAAACCGCCAGTTCGCCAGTTTGTTGCCGGCTTGCGTTGAGTTGGCAGGCGATGTGCTGGCGGCCGATGTCAGCGCCGTCCTGTATCAAGGCAAGGATGCCGCTGGCGCGCGACGCGCGTTGGCGGCACGCGATGGGGCTTTGTTGCCCCTGTTGCAGAATGCCGGCGCAGGGTACAACCTGCACCGACTGGTGGTGGAGCGCGCAGTCAGCGTCAACACTACCGCCGCTGGCGGCAACGCCAGCCTGATGAGCATCGGCGACTAAGCACGGCGGACATGCCGCTTCGCGTGCGTCGGCTGTGCCGGCGCAGTGCGGGGCGGCCTCATGACGAGGTTTGTCCGCAGTGCAAAGCGGTAAGGTCGGAACGGCGTCAGCCCCTTGTCGGACTGTTCGCCGTTTTGTCCGGAAACCGATGATTGATAAACGTTACTTGTCATGTGCTGTCGTCATTGGAATAATGCCGCCAGCGTTGCACGTAACGATATAAACTCGCTGCAAGAGAACTGTCCGCCACAAGCGGGCAGGAGAGACCCTAAAGATAGAGGATTCAAGATGCAATTTACCAAGCTGACTACCGTTACCCTGGCTGTTGCTGCTGCCCTGGCTCTGGCCGCTTGCGGCAAGAAAGACGACGCCGCCGCTCCGGCTGGCGCTGCTTCCGCTCCCGCCGCCGCTGCGGCTGGCGATGTAGTGAAAATCGGCTTTGCCGCACCGCTGACCGGCCCGCAAGCCCACTACGGCGAGGAATACAAGAATGGCGTGACCCTGGCCATCGAAGACGCCAACGCTGAAAAGCCGACCATTGGCGGCAAGCCGGTGACTTTCGAACTGGATGCCCAGGACGACCAGGCCGACCCGAAAACCGCCACTCAGCTGGCGCAGAAGTTTGTTGATGGCAAGGTTGCCGGCATCATCGGCCACTTCAATTCCGGCTGCGCCATCCCCGCATCCAAGATTTACTCCGACGCCGGCATCCCGATGATCGCCATGGCCACCTCCCCGGTGTTCACCGCTCAGGGCTTCAAGAACACCTTCCGCTCCATGACCTCTGATACCCAGCAGGGCAGCGTGATGGGCAAGTTCGTGGTGGAAACCCTGAAGGCCAAGAAGATCGTCATCGTTGACGACCGCACCGCTTACGGCCAGGGCCTGGCCGACGAGTTTGAAAAGGCCGTCAAGGCCGCTGGCGGCGAAGTGTCCAAGCGTGAATTCACCAATGACAAGGCTACCGATTTCGCGGCCATCCTCACCTCCATCAAGGGCGTGAATCCGGACGTGATTTTCTACGGCGGCGCAGACGCCCAGTCCGCTCCGATGGCCAAGCAAATGAAGCGCCTGGGTCTGAAGGCTCCGCTGATCTCCGGCGAAATGACCAAGACCCCGAACTTCCTGCAACTGGCCGGCAAGGAAGCCGAAGGCTCCATCGCCTCCCTGGCTGGTCTGCCGCTGGAGCAAATGCCCAAGGGCAAGGACTACGAAGCCCGCTACAAGGCCCGCTTCAAGACCGACGTAGCCACCTACTCTCCGTACGGCTATGACGCTACTCGTGCGCTGATCCAGGCCATGAAGGACGCCAACTCCGCTGATCCGAAGGCTTACCTGCCGGTTCTGGCCAAGATCAAGTACTCCGGCGTGACTTCGGCCAACTGGACCTACGACGACAAGGGCGATCTGAAAGACGGCGGCATCACCGTTTACAAGGTTGAAGGCGGTCAGTGGAAGGTCATGCAGACCATCGGTGGCGGTGCAGCCGCTCCGGCCGCGGCTTCCGCAGCCCAGTAAGCGTTTCACCGCTTCAAAGACCAACGGCACAGGGTTTCCTGTGCCGTTTTTGTTTTCGCGCGCAAGGCCAAGTTTGAACGGCGCCGCAGCTCAAGGCATGCGCAGGCCAAGCATGCCGGCTGACGTTCATCATCGCGTCGTGCCGACGCGGCGGGCCAGCCCGGAAGAGGAGGAGCAAATGCCTTGCCCGCCGATTGCGCGACAGGTGCATAATGGCCGTCTCACCACTCACAAGGATGGCTGTTCCCCATGAGCAAGTTGTTTGCCAGTCTGCCCGCCAATACCCAGGGAAGGGATTTTGTCGTCGGCGATGTGCATGGCTGTTTCACCGAGTTGCGTCAATTGCTGGAAACGGTGGTGTTTGACGGCAGCCGGGACCGGCTGTTGTCGGTGGGGGATTTGGTGGATCGGGGGCCAGAGTCGGCGGCGGTGTTGGAGTGGCTGGCCTACCCGTGGTTTTACGCCGTGCGCGGCAACCACGAACAAATGGCGCTGGAGTTTGATCTGGCCGATACCGACTCCTGCGAGCGCTATCTGCATAATGGCGGTGGCTGGTTCATTTGCCGCCCGGAAGAAGAAAAGCAGCGCTATCGCGAGGCTTTCTCCGCCATGCCGCTAGCAATGGAAGTGGCCTGCGAACACGGGCTGGTGGGCCTGTTGCACGCGGACTGCCCCGGCGACAACTGGAATGCGCTGCGCGACAAACTCAAGGGTTGGCAGGATGAGTCCCTGCTGAGCGAGGAAGACCGCAAATGGCGTTACGAGCTGATCTGGAGCCGCGAGCGCGCCAAGGGCGGCGAGCGCCAGCCGGTAGTGGGCGTGGTGATGCTGTGCGTGGGCCATACGCCGCGGCAGGAAGTGCGGCAGGTGGACAATGTGCACTATCTGGATACCGGCGGCGTCTACGGTCGTAAGCTCACCCTCTTGCCGCTGGACACGCTGGAGCCGGTTTCGGTGCCGGTGCCGGACAAGGGCTACGGCTACAAGGTGATTGAAAGCTGATGCGTTACAACAGCCGGCCCGCTTAGCGGGAGGAGAGCAATCCCAGCGCCCGCAGCGCGGCAATCAATACCACGGCGCCCATCACGCCGAACACCAGGCCCGACAGGGAAAAATGTCCGGCGTTATAAGCCTTGCCGATGCCCAACACTTCGCCAAACAGCCAGCGCCCCAGGCCTGAGCCCAGTACGCCGATCAGCATGTTGAGAAACAGCCCTTTGCTGACGTCGGTGACCTTGCCGGCCAGCCAGCCTATCAGCGCGCCGGTCAGCAGCGTAGCGATCCAACCCATGATTTGCCTTTCTGAAAGCGGTTTGTCGCACGGATTCTAGCAAAGCGCGGCTGATTCGTTCATTTGTCGGCCATGTGGATGAATGGGCCATGTTAGGAAGGTCAAGCCACGGTATGATGTCGCCTTCGGCCAACCTTGTCGGCGGTCCGCCGCGGTGCCCGGCCGTATTTCAGATCAAACCGTATGAATAGTCGCGACATCCCCTCTCCTTGTGTTGGCAGTTGCCAGCTCGATCCTGCCGGCGAAAGCTGCCTCAGCTGCCGCCGTACCATCAAGGAGATCGCCGGTTGGCCCGGCTACAGCAATTTCGACAAGCAGTCGGTCTGGAACCGGCTGCTGGCTTTGCCGCCGCAAATGGTGGAAAAGCGTTGCCCGGTTTGCAGTGCCGCCTTTGTTTGCGGCGATGGCGGCCTCAACGCGCGCTGCTGGTGTTCCGACCTGCCCAACATCATGCCGCTGGAGACGGACCACGGCGATTGCCTGTGCCCCACCTGCCTGAAAGACGCTATCCGCCAGCGCGAGGCCGGCGGCATATCCTCTTCCCATTAAAACCCGCAAGTAAGGTCCTATTGTTCCCGCAGCGAAGCGCGCCACCGGCTACCGCAAGACTTGCCGGCAGCCGTGGGATCTCGGCGCTTGGAGCCGTTTGCAAACCCTCGTCGAGACCCTGAACCAAGGCGCGCCGACACGGGAGGTACGTCCTGAAGGCGCAAGGCAAGGGTTTTGTTGGTGGGTCTTGATTAACGGGCCGACAACAACTTGCCGCTCTTGAAGGCCTGCTGCGTGGCCACTTTGGCTACGCTCATGCCCGTCGTGGCGTAGGGGTGCAGCTCGTGCGCGTACAACATGCCGCCGTGACGCGAGGCCAGCACGCTTACGGTGTCGCTGATCGGATCGATCACTTCCGCCACTGGCTGATCGGCGCTAACGACGCTGCCTGGCGCAACCAGATAACTCACTACCCCGGCGTGCGGCGCCACAAGGTTTTCCGAACCCGCCAGCGGCGTGGCGGGATAAACCAGTTCCGGCAATTGCGGGCTGTCATCCGCCGTGATCAGGCCGCGATAACGCAGAAAATCCAGGATCGCCAGGGCGTCCTTCTCCGCCAGTGCATGGCTGACATGGTGCTGGCCGCGCAACTCCACCGTGACTGACAGGCATGCCATCTCGATGGGCGCGTCGATGCCGTCGCGACGGCACAAGGTTTCGATTTCCCACCAGGTTTGACTGCAGGCTTCATCGAAGGGGTAGTCGCCGGATTCCGTGGCCAGCAACTGCGCATGCGAGCCCAAGAGGCGCGCCAGCGGCTCGCATTGCGGCCAGAGCGGTGTGCCGGTGTACACATGCAGGGCGGCGTTGCAGTCGCAGTGCAGGTCCAGCACGATGTCGGCGTCTGCCGCCAGCCCCATCAGCGTCTTGCGCTGGCTGGCCAGTTCGGTTTCCTGCGGGCAGGCGGCCACGGCGTCGCGGATGGCGGCGCGAATCAAGCGGGTGTTGGCTTTGGCGTCCGTGCCCAGCTGATCCTTGACTGATGCGTACACCGCGCCAGTGACGCTGGGGTAGTGGCGATTGAAATTCTGCCCGCTGCCCAGTTCGAAACGACCCAGATGATAGCCCTGCAGGGACTGGGCGTGGCCGATGGGGTTGGCCTGCGGCACCAGAATGATTTCGCCTTCGATGCGGCCGGCCGCTTCCAGCGTTTTCAGGGCTTGCTTCAAGTGCCAGGCCGTGAGCATGCCGGGCAGTTCATCGGCATGCAGCGAGGCCTGGATATAGGCTTTGCCAGCAGAGCTGCCGGCCTGGCCGAAATGAAAACTGTTGATGAGGCGGTGGGTGCCCAGGCAGGTGGACGTCAGCGGATGTTGCTGGTGGATCATGGCGTTTTGTCCGTTATTGCGCTGCTAACAACTGCCGGGGCTTGCCGTAGCCAGTGGTGTGACAAGGCGCGGGCCGGGTGTTGTTAGCCGCATTTTATCGAGTAGTACGAGCTGAACGGACACTCTACCGCGTCTGCCTTGATGCTGTCTTCATGTAACAGGGTTCACAGCAAGGTCTGGTAGCCATGCACGATCACGCCGAACGCCAGCCAGGCGAACAGCGCGGCCGAGGCGGCGTTGCAATAGAGCAGCAACTGGTGCCCCACCAACTTCTGACCGTGGCTGGCCAGCAAGGCGAGGAAGGACGACCACGCCGCGCCGCCAAGGAAAAATCCGGTGAGGAACACGCCTGCGGACAGCGCGCTGCCATCCGTGCTCTGCGCAATCACACTGCCGCCCACCGCGGCGAACCACAGTAGGGAGGAGGGGGAGGCCAGCGCCATCAACAGGCCACGCCAGAATTCGGCCCAACCGGAGCGCACCTTGTGCTGATGATGCGCGCCCGGCAAGGTGGCGTGCGGGTGCCGCCATTCCAGCCAGGCGGAGCGCGCCATTTTCCAGCTCAGCCAGATCAGCACGCTGCCGCCGCCCAGCCACATCACCCAGCGCACCGGGGTAAAGCTGAACAGCAAGGCCATGCCCAGTACGGACAATACCGCGTAGAAGAGATCGCCGAAGCAAGAGCCCAACCCCATCAGCAGCGCCGGGCGCAAACCATTGCGCATGCCGGTGTTGATGAGGGCGGCGTTAACGATGCCGATGTCCAGGCACAGCGAGACGGACAAGAGAAAACCTTTGGTGGCGATGGCCAGCATGATGAAGCAACCTGCGTATTCGGGTGGTGGTGCCGGCCATGATAGGCGCGCTGCGCCGGGCCGGTCTTGTCAAAAATTGACGCGACGGAAGCGTCCGGGCGACATGCCGCAAAAGCGGGTGAACGTTTTACTGAAGTGCGCCTGATCGGCAAAGCCGGTGGCCAGCGCCACTTCGGCGATATCCTCCCCTTGGCGCAGCAGAGCGCGGGCGGCCGATAGGCGGCGCTGCATCAGCCAGGCCAGCGGCGGCAATCCGGCGGCGGTTTTGAATGCCCGCACCAGATGCGCTTCGCTCAGGCCTTCTTCTGCGGCCAGCGCGTCGAGCGTAGGCGGCGAGTCCAGCTGATCCAGCAATCTTTCCTGCAGACGGCGCAGGCGCGGCGAAGAGAGGCTGGCCGGCGGTCCGTCCGCTCGTCGGGGGGCGCTGTCCAGCAGATTGAGCAAGAAACCGATGACGGCCTCTTCGCGCAACTCGGCGGGCGCATCGCCCAGGCCGCGCAGGGCGGCGGCGAGGTCCGGCCGCTGCAGGTCAGGACGAGCCGGCAACCAGTCCTCGCCCGCGAGGGGGCGCAGGCGCTCGGGCGATACATACAGCGACACGCAACGCCAACCGCCATCGCCCAGCTGCCGGCTGGATTGCAGAGCGCCGGGCGGGTAGACGGTGAGCACGCGCGGGTCGGCCTCGAAAGTCTTGCCATCCAGCCAGATGGCTTCCAGACCGTCGATATTGGCGCTGACGACGTATTCGTCGTGCGTGTGGCGGGGGAACCCGGCGGCGCTGGCGGCCACTTCGGCCAATTCCAGCCCGTCGTTGCGGTAGAGGATCATGCCCACCACTATAACCACGCGGACTGCAGCTGAGAACCGTCAGGCGGAGGAGGGGGAACTGTCTGAGGGGGAAATCGGTTTGTAAAACAAAACCGGCGCCGCTAGGGCGCCGGTCGGCATGGACTGCAGGGCCTGAGGATCAGGCGTCCGGCACATTCATGGAGTTGATGCTGAAGCCGGCGTCCACATAGGTGATTTCGCCGGTGATGCCAGAAGCCAGGTCGGACAGCATGAAGGCGGCGGTGTTGCCCACTTCTTCGGTGGTCACGTTGCGGCGCAGACAGGACTGACCGGCGGCGATGGACAGCAGTTTGCCGAAGCCGGAAATGCCGGCGGCGGCCAGGGTCTTGATCGGACCGGCGGAGATACCGTTCACGCGGATGCCGTCCTTGCCCAGGCTGGCGGCCATGAAGCGCACCGAGGCTTCCAGGCTGGCTTTGGCAAGGCCCATCACGTTGTAATTGGGGATAGCGCGAACGGCGCCGAGGTAGGACAGGGTCAGCAGCGCGGCATTGCGGCCTTGCATCATCGGGCGGGCAGCCTTGGCCAGCGCCGGGAAGCTGTAGGCGGACACATCGTGTGCGGTCTGGAACGCTTCGCGGGACAGCGCGTCCAGGAAGTCGCCTTCCAGCGACTCGCGCGGGGCGAAAGCAATGGCGTGCACCAGGCCGTCAAGGCCGTCCCACTCTTTGCCCAGATCGGCAAACAGTTGATTGATTTCTTCGTCGTTTTGTACGTCGCAGCGGAAAACCAGTTTGGTACCGAAATCAGCGGCCATTTCGCGTACACGATCTTCCAGCTTGTCCACCACATAGGTGAACGCCAGCTCCGCGCCTTCGCGATGGCAGGCTTGCGCGATGCCGTAAGCGATGGAACGGTTGGAGATCATGCCGGTAATCAGAATTTTTTTGCCTTGCAGAAAGCCCATGAGGAGTCCTTCTTGGTAGAAACAGGGGGGCATTATACCGAAGCCGGCGCTCCACAGTAGTGGAGATTGTCCGACAGCCCCAGATGAACGCGGCGCGATGTGGCTTTGCAGCATGCCGACATCAGGCCCTATTATGTCGATTAAGAATCGCCGCCAGCGCCAACGCGGGCGGCTCAAAGACGGCATGATAAGACAGACGGACAGTCTGTGTAAGCGGGAACCGCCAAGAACAAGATGAAACCACTGTTATTGATGGGGATACTGTTGCTCGCGTGCTCGGCCAAGGGGATGGCCGCGCCGTCCATGGCCATGGGCTATGCGCCGCGCTATGCGCCCGGCTTTGATCATTTTGCCTACGTGAACCCGGCCGCGCCCAAGGGCGGGCGGCTGACGCTGTCGGCACAGGGCGGCTTCGACACGCTCAACCCTTACAGCCTGAAGGGCGACAAGGAGGCAGGCCTCTCCAAACTGACGGTGGAAACCCTCGGTGTGAAAGGGGAGGACGAGCCCTATACCTGCTATGGCCTGTTGGCCGAAGACATGGTGCTGGCCAAGGATGGCTTGTCCGCCACCTTCCGTCTTAACCCGCTGGCGCGGTTTTCCGATGGTCAGCCTGTCAGCGCCGCCGATGTGGTGTTTTCTTTCAATACCCTCACCAAAGACCCCGGCGCTACGCCGCTCTACCGCATGTACTGGGCCGATGTCGCCCGGGTGACGGCGCTGGATGCCCGCACGGTGCGCTTTGATTTTCAGCGTCGCAATTCTGAGCTGCACATGATCCTGTGCGAGCTGCCGGTGTTTTCCCGTCGCTGGATTCCTGCCGGCAAGACGCTGGCTGATGTGAACCAGACGCCGCCCATCGGTTCCGGCCCCTATGTGCTGGCCGGCTATGATTTGGGCAAATACAGCCGTTACCGCCGTAATACGGCCTATTGGGCCGCCAATCTGCCTGTGCGCAAGGGCATGTTCAATTTCGACGAGATCGTCTACCGCTATTACCGCGATGAAACCAGCCGGCTTGAGGCCTTCAAGGCCGGCGAGTTCGATGTGTCGGTGGAGAACATCGCCAAGCAATGGGCTCGCGGTTACAGCGGTTCCAAATTCGATGATGGGCGCATCTTGAAAAAGACCTTGCCGCACGGCAACGGCGCCGGGATGCAGGGCTTTGTCTTCAATCTGCGGCGACCGCAGTTTGCCGACAAACGCTTGCGGCAGGCCATCGGGCTGGCTTTCGACTTTGAATGGGCCAATCGCAACCTGTTTTACCAGCAGTACCGGCGCAGCGACAGCTATTTCACCAACAGCGAGCTGGCCGCCAGCGGCATGCCCGGGCCGGATGAGCTGGCGCTGCTGGAGCCGCTGCGCGGCAAACTGGACCCGGCAGTATTTGGCCCGGCGGTGATGCCGCCGGTCAGCGACCCTTACTACGGCGCGCGTCCCAACCTGCGCAAGGCGCGGCAATTGTTGTTTGAGGCTGGTTGGCGCTACGAGGGCGGGCGATTGGTGGATCGCATGGGTACGCCGTTGCGGATCGAATTCCTCACCTACTCGCGCACTTACGAACGCATTGTCAGCGGCTGGGCGCAAAACCTGGCCAAACTGGGCATACAGATGACGGTGCGGGTGGTGGACCCGGCCATTTTCCAGCGCCGGGTGGACAACTTCGACTACGACATGACGGTGGTGGTGTACGCTGCCAGCAACAGCCCCGGCAATGAGCAACTGGATTTCCACAGCTGCAAGGCTGCCAGCGCCAATGGTTCGCAAAACTACGCCGGCGTGTGCGATCCGGCGGTGGAGGCCCTGTTGCCGCGTTTTCTCGATTTCGCCAATCGCCGGCAACTGGTGGCCGCCAGCCGCGCGCTGGACCGCGTCTTGCGCGCCGGTTATTACGTGGTGCCCAACTGGTATCTGTCTTACAACCGCATGGCGTGGTGGCGCGGCTTCGGCCAAGCTGCGCACCTGCCGCTTTATTACAGCCCGACCGACTGGGTCATCGAAACCTGGTGGAAACAACCATGAGTCTCTGGCGCTATCTTCTCAAGCGACTGCTATTGATGATTCCCACGCTGGTGGGCGTGCTGGCGGTCACTTTTTTCATCATCCAGATGGTGCCGGGCGGCCCGGTGGAGCAAATGGTGCAACAGCTCACGCATGCCAGCGTCGGCGGTGAAACGGCCTCGAGCATGGGTATGAAAGGGCGGGGCGGATTGCGGCCGGAGGAGGTGGCGGCGCTGAAAACACTGTACGGCTTCGACAAGCCGCCGCTGGAGCGCTTTACCCACATGCTGGCCGGTTTCGCCCGTTTTGATCTGGGCGAGAGCTTTTTCCATCACCAGTCGGTGGCGGCGCTGATTGCCTCCAAGTTGCCGGTGTCGATGAGCATCGGCCTGTGGACCTTCTTCATCACCTATCTGGTGTGCATTCCGCTGGGCATCGCCAAAGCCGTGCGCGACGGTAGCCGTTTCGATCTGCTTACCAGCACGCTCATTCTGGCCGGCTACGCCATTCCCGGCTTTGTGCTGGGGGTGGCCTTGCTGGTGTTGTTCGGCGGCGGCAGTTTCTGGCAGCTGTTTCCGCTGCGCAATCTGGTCAGCGACAACTGGGCCAGTCTGGGGCCGGTGGACAAGGTGCTGGATTATCTGTGGCATATCGCGCTGCCGGTCACCGCATCGGTGGTGGGCAATCTGGCGGTGATGACCATGCTGACCAAAAATGTGTTTCTGGAAGAGATCCGCCGCCAGTACGTTTTCACTGCGCGCGCCAAGGGCGTGTCGGAGGGGCGCATCCTTTACCGGCACGTGCTGCGCAATGCGCTGATTCCGCTGATCACCGGTTTTCCCGCCGCCTTCATCGGCGCCTTCTTCACCGGCAGCTTGCTGATTGAAACCCTGTTTTCCCTGGATGGCCTGGGCTTGCTGTCCTACGAGTCGGTGATGCGGCGCGATTACCCGGTGGTGATGGGCAGCCTGTATGTGTTCACCCTGTTGGGCCTGTTGGCCAAGTTGCTGTCCGATCTTTCTTACGTGCTGGTGGATCCGCGCGTCACTTTTGGCGGAGGCGAATCATGAGCGTTGCGATGACGCCGGGCCGCCGCGTCTGGCGGCGATTCAAGGGCAATCAGCGCGCTTGGGTCAGCCTGTGGCTGTTTGGCCTGATGTTTGTGGTGTCGCTGTTTGCCGAAGTGCTGTCCAACGATCGGCCGCTGGCGGCGCGTTACCACGATCAGCTGTATTTCCCGATTCTGTTCCAGTACAACGAAACCGTTTTCGGCGGCGATTTCGATACGCCCACCGACTATCTTGATCCCTTCATCCAGGACCAATTTGCCCGGCCGGGCAATTGGGTGGTGTTTGCGCCGAATCCCTATGGCAGCAACACGGTGAACCAGTTTGCTTCGCGGCCCAATCCCGCGCCGCCGTCCGAGGACAACGTACTGGGCACGGATGATCGCGGTCGCGATATCCTGGCGCGACTGCTGTACGGTTTCCGTGTTTCCGTGCTGTTTGCGCTGGCCCTGACCGCCAGCGGCACGCTGATCGGCGTGCTGATGGGGGCGATACAAGGCTATTTCGCCGGCAAGACAGACCTGGTGCTGCAGCGCTTGCTGGAGGTGTGGGGCAGCCTGCCGGAGCTGTATCTGCTCATCATCCTTTCGTCGCTGTTCAACCCGGGTTTGTGGATTCTGCTGTTGCTGCTCACTGCCTTCGGCTGGATGGGCTTGTCCGACTACGTGCGCGCCGAGTTCCTGCGCAACCGGCAGATGGACTACGTGGCGGCGGCGCGTTCCTTGGGGCTGCCCAACTGGCAGATCATGTGGCGGCACGTGCTGCCCAACAGCCTGACCCCGGTGCTGGCCTTCCTGCCGTTTCGCGTTTCCAGCGCCATTCTGGCGCTGACCAGCCTGGATTTTCTCGGCCTGGGCGTTCCGTCATCCACCCCCAGCCTGGGCGAGTTGCTGGCGCAGGGCAAAGATAATCTGGACGCCTGGTGGATCGCCTTGCCCACCTTCGGGCTGCTCACGCTCACCCTGCTGCTGCTGATCTTTATCGGCGAGGGCTTGCGCGACGCCATGGACACCAGAAAGGGCTGAGGATGGAAAAACTGCTGACAGTAGAAGGGCTGAATGCCCGCTTCGGCCAACATCAGGTGGTGACGGCCGCCAGCTTTCAAGTGGCGGCCGGCGAGAAGGTGGCCTTGGTGGGCGAATCCGGTTCCGGTAAGACCGTGACGGCGCAGGCGCTGTTGCAGCTTAATCCGGATGTGGCGCTCAGCGGCTCGGTGCGCTGGGACGGTGAAGAACTGCTGGGCGTGGGAGAGAAGCGTTTGCGGCAGATTCGCGGCCGCGACATCGCCATGATCTTCCAGGAACCGATGAGCGCGCTCAATCCGCTGTTTCGCGTGGGCGAGCAGATTGCCGAAGGACTGAGCCTGCATCTGGGGTTGAATGCCCGCGAAGCCCGTGCCGAAGCCATTCGTCTGCTGGCGCGTACCGGCATTGCCGATGCGGAGCGGAAGGTGGACAGCTACCCGTTTCAGCTCTCCGGCGGTCAGCGGCAACGGGCCATGATCGCCATGGCGCTGGCTTGCAAGCCGCGCCTGCTGGTGGCGGACGAGCCCACCACCGCGCTGGACGTTACCGTGCAGGCGCAGATACTGACCCTGCTGGCCGATTTGCAGCGCGAATCCGGCATGGCGGTGTTGTTCATCACTCATGACCTCAATCTGGTGCGTCGTTTTGCCGACCGGGTGGTGGTCATGCGCGGCGGGTTGGTGGTGGAAAGCGGCGAGGTGAACACGGTGTTTGCCAACCCCTCTCACCCCTATACCCGCGAATTGCTGGCCAGCCGGCCGGAAAGGTTGGCCGAAGCGCCGGAAAGCAGCCGGGAGCGGCTGACCGCGCGCGCGGTCAGCGTCAGCTATCGGCAGCGCACCGGCTGGTTTGGACACCGCGACATCCCGGTGCTGCGCGACGTCTCCCTCGCCTTGCCGGCCGGGCAGACGCTGGGCATCGTCGGCGAGTCCGGCTCGGGCAAGACCACGCTGGGCATGGCCTTGCTGCGCATGCTGCCGGCGCAAGGCGATATCCGGCTGGACGGCCATGCGCTGGACAAGCTCAAGGGGCGCGCGCTGCGTCATGCACGGCGGGATTTCCAGATCGTGTTTCAGGACCCGTTCGCCTCGCTGTCGCCCAGGCGCACGGTAGAGCAGATCATCGGCGAAGGGCTGGCGCTGCATCAGCCGCACATGCCGGCGGACGAACGTCGCCGTCGGGTGGCCGCCGTGTTGCAGGAGGTGGGCCTGCACCAGGACATGATGCCGCGCTACCCGCACGAATTCTCCGGCGGCCAGCGTCAACGCATCGCCATCGCCCGCGCGCTGGTGCTGCGCCCCAAGCTGATGTTGCTGGACGAGCCCACCAGTGCGCTGGACGCCACTTTGCAAAAGCAGGTGTTGCAACTTCTGCACAGCCTGCAGCGCAAGTATGGGCTGAGTTATCTTTTCATCAGCCACGACCTCGCCGTCATCCGCGCCGTGGCGCATCAGGTGCTGGTGCTAAAGGACGGGCGGGTGGTGGAAGAGGGGCCGGCTGAGGCCATTTTCAGCCAGCCGCGCCATCCCTATACCCGGGAATTGCTGCAAGCCGCCTTGCCCCCGTCTTGAAATGCGCAATCCGCTCCCCATCTCTCAATGACACACACACCCTCCGTGTCGGGCGGCGCCGGGCGTGGCGGTTGCCGCTGGCGCGGTCGCTTGCTACCATCCTGCATTGACCCCAAGACACAGCACTCACAGATAGAAGAGGAAGCCATGAGCGATCTGATCCTGCACGTAACCGACGATTCCTTCGAACAAGACGTTCTGAAGTCCGATGTTCCCGTTCTGGTGGACTACTGGGCAGAGTGGTGCGGTCCGTGCAAAATGATCGCCCCCATCCTGGACGAAGTGGCCAAGGAATACGAAGGCCGCCTGAAAGTGGCCAAGCTCAACATCGACCAGAACGAGCAAACGCCGCCCAAGTTCGGCATTCGCGGCATCCCCACCCTGATGATCTTCAAGGATGGCCAGGTAGCTGCCACCAAGGTGGGCGCACTGGCCAAGAGCCAGCTGGCCGCCTTTATTGACAGCAATCTGTAAAGCGTCTATTCTCCCCCGGACATCTCTTAATACAGGCGGCTTCCAAGCCGCCTGTTTCGTACCTGCTTCCTCACCCCCGAACAGCGTTCTGCTCAACCGTTCACGAGTCGACTAACGGCCGCTATGCATTTATCTGACCTCAAACACCTTCACGTATCCCAGCTCGTGGAAATGGCCATTTCCAACGAGATCGAAGGCGCAAGCCGCCTGCGCAAGCAGGACCTGATCTTCGCTTTGCTGAAAAACCAGGCCAAGAAGGGCGAGAGCATCTTCGGCGACGGCACGCTGGAAGTGCTGCCGGACGGTTTCGGCTTCCTGCGCAGCCCGGACACCTCTTATCTGGCCGGCCCGGACGACATCTATGTCAGTCCTTCGCAGATCCGTCGCTTCAATCTGCATACCGGCGACTCCATCGACGGCGAGATCCGCACGCCGAAGGACGGCGAACGTTACTTCGCGCTGGTGAAGGTGGACAAGGTCAACGGCGAGCCGCCGGAAAACTCCAAGCACAAGATCCTGTTTGAAAACCTCACCCCCTTGTTTCCCACCGAGCAGTTCAAGCTCGAGCGCGACATCCGGGCCGAGGAAAACACCACCAGCCGCATCATCGACCTGATCGCCCCAATCGGCCGGGGGCAGCGTGCCCTGCTGGTGGCTCCGCCGAAATCCGGCAAAACCGTCATGCTGCAGAACATCGCCCATGCCATCACCGCCAACCATCCGGAAGCGGTGCTGATCGTGTTGCTGATTGACGAGCGTCCGGAAGAAGTAACCGAAATGCAGCGCTCGGTGAAGGGTGAAGTTGTCTCTTCCACCTTCGACGAGCCGGCCACCCGCCACGTACAAGTGGCGGAAATGGTGATCGAGAAGGCCAAGCGCCTGGTCGAACACAAGAAGGACGTGGTCATCCTGCTGGACTCCATCACCCGTCTGGCCCGCGCCTACAACACCGTGGTGCCGGCTTCCGGCAAAGTGCTGACCGGCGGCGTGGACGCCAATGCGCTGCAGCGCCCTAAGCGCTTCTTCGGCGCGGCGCGCAACGTGGAGGAAGGCGGCAGCCTCACCATCATCGCCACTGCGCTGATCGATACCGGCAGCCGCATGGACGATGTGATCTATGAAGAATTCAAGGGTACCGGCAACTGTGAAATCCATCTTGACCGCAAGATGGCGGAAAAGCGGATTTTCCCGGCCCTCAACATCAATCGCTCCGGCACGCGCCGCGAAGAGCTGCTGATCCCGCAAGACCAGCTGCAACGCATCTGGGTGCTGCGTAAGCTGCTCTACCCGATGGACGATCTGGAAGCAATGGAATTCCTGCAGGACAAGATCAAGGCCACCAAGTCCAATCTGGCCTTCTTCGACTCCATGCGCCGCTGATAGCGGGCCGGGATCAGGAATCAATCAACGCCAGACATTCTGTCTGGCGTTTTTCATGCGACGTGCGAATATGGAAATCAGTAATCGGCTGTTTCAGATGGAAATCTTTTCCGCCGTCGGTACGGTGGCCTTCGCCTTTTCCGGCTATCTGATCGGCGTGCGCAAGCATCTGGATATTTTGGGCATTGTGGTGGTGGCCCTGCTCACCGCCATTGGCGGCGGCATTATCCGCGACGTACTGGTGGCGCGGGTGCCGCTGGTATTTTTTGATTACACCAATCTGGCCATCATTGCCGGCACGCTGCTGGTGTCCTGGCTGGTGGGTTTGCACAAGCGGCAAAGCCGTACGTTGAACCGGCTGTTCATCATTGCCGATTCGCTCGGGCTGGTGGCATTCAGTATTACCGGCGCGCAGGTGGGGTTGTTGTTTGGCCTCAATGCCTTTGGCGTGGTGTTGCTGGGTTTCATCACCGCCGTGGGCGGCGGCGTTGTGCGGGATATGATGGTGAATGACATTCCCTTCATCCTGCACAAGGACTTTTACGGCACGGTGTCCATACTGGTGGCCGCCGGACTTTTCATCATGGATCAGACCGGCTGGGTCGGGGCGCTGTCGCTGCAACTGCTGTTCCTGGCGGGCCTGCTCTTGCGCCTGTTCGCGCACTGGAGCGAGCTGGCCTTGCCCAAGATCGGGCCGGATTCGGCGAAAGGATGAGCGATATGTGGCCGGCAGACAAGGAAGAGGCGGCGCGCTGGTTCAGCCAACGGCTGGCCGAGTTTCGTTTTGATGGTCAGGCGGGCGATATCCCTTGGCGCGCGGCGTCGGACGCGCATCGGCCGGCAGCGGTGCTGGTGCCGCTGGTGTGGCATGCGGCCGGTCCTACCGTGCTGTTGACGCAGCGCACCGAGTCTTTGTCCACTCATGCGGGGCAGGTGAGCTTTCCCGGCGGCAAGGTCGATGCGGACGATAGGTCGACCGAAGACGCCGCCTTGCGCGAAGCACGTGAAGAGATTGGCCTGGAGCGGGCCTGTGTCCAAGTGCTTGGCAGCTTGCCCCAGTACGTCACCATTACCGGATTTGTGGTGACCCCGGTGGTGGGGCTGGTGACGCCGCCGCTGAGCCTGACGCCGGAGCCGGGCGAGGTGGCCGCCGTATTTGAAGTGCCGCTGGCGCAGGCGCTGGACGCGCATCAGTACGAACGGCATTGCTATGTGCGCGACGGGGTGGAGGGTTTTTATCTCGCCATGAACTGGCAGCAACACACCATCTGGGGGGCCACGGCGGCCATGTTGCGATTGCTGTCGCAGGCGCTGACTGACTAAGCGCCGTTAACAAAACCTCGTAGAATCGCGCGCCGACACAGGCTGTGGCCGGAGTGCGACAAGGAAGCGCACCGCAGAATCATGGGTTTTGTTGGCGGCACCACGCCAGTTCAGTCTTCCTTGTCGCTCAGCATCAGGTCGCGGCCGGACATTTTTGCCTGATAGAGCAGTTTGTCGGCGCGGCTCAGCATGCTGGACGGTGTATCGCCTGGCTGCCAAGCGGTCAGGCCGCCGCTGAATGTCACTTTTTCATCCGTGAACGGGAAGATGGTGCGGGCCAGCATCATCTGTACCCGTTGCATGACTTTTTCTGCATCCTTGAGCCGGGTGCAGGGGAAAATCACCAGAAACTCCTCCCCGCCGATCCGCGCGCAGACATCCGTGCCGCGCGTGCCGTCCACCAGCGAATTGGCCACGGCCAGCAGCACATTGTCGCCGGCCTGATGGCCGAAGCTGTCATTAAACTGCTTGAAATGGTCGATATCGAATACCGCGATCGACAAGGGTTGGCTGTAACGTTCGCAGCGCACCACCTCTTCCTTCAGGGTCTGATCGGCGTGGCGCCGGTTGGCCAGCCGCGTCAGCGGATCGGTTACCGCCATGTCGTTCAGCTGACGGTTCTTCTCTTCCAGCTCTTGCTCGAGTGCCTTGCGGCTGGAGATGTCGTACAACGATACCAGCGCCGCCGGGGGCTGATGGTCCGGCAGATACTGAATGGAAACGATGGCCCATAGTCGGGTCAGGTCTTCGCGTTCCAGTTCCACTTCTTCCTTGTCCGCCTGCGTACCGTCGCGCAGCCAGTCGCTGAGCGGCGCCAGTTGCAGCGGCAGGTCCAGCGTCCGGTCGGCCTGCTTGTCACCTGGCGGCGGGCCGGGCATGCGCAGCAGCTCCCGCGCCGGCGCGTTGGCGCGCAGGATGCGCCACTGTCCCATGGCCACCAGCAGCAAAGCGACCGGCGCGGTGTCCAGAATCAGCCGCGCCATTTCTTCGCTCTGGCGGATGCGCTGTGCGCTGTCGGCCAGCAGGCGGTTTTGCCGCAGGCCGGCCAGATGGCTGCGCAAGGCGACGATAGTGAGGGCGGCGGTAAACAACCAGGCCAGCAACGCCATTGTGGCTTTGTCGTTGAAGGGTCGGGAGAAGTCGCGCTCGCCGATGCCAACCAACACTCGCAGCGGAAAGCCTTCCACTAGCCGGGTGCTGTAAATGCGACGTTCTGCGTCC
This sequence comes from uncultured Aquitalea sp., assembly GCF_945957525.1. Lineage (GTDB taxonomy): Bacteria > Pseudomonadota > Gammaproteobacteria > Burkholderiales > Chromobacteriaceae > Aquitalea. Next base: position 25,648 of record NZ_CAMFLA010000013.1, read on the forward strand.
AGCAGTGAGTTGGCGCTGAACAACAGGGTTTCCTCGTGACGACTGAAGACCTCGGTCGCCACCAGTTCGCCCAGCGGCTGCTCTTGCGCGCGCGGGTAGGCCGGCCAGTTGGCCATCAGTACCTGCCGCAGGTCCATCACCAGTATTTCGCCGTGATTGCCCACCGGCAGTTTGCTGACTTCGGACTGGAAGAACTGCCGGTCCATGGTGCCGATCACCATGCCAAGCGGTTCGCCAGTTGGCGACAGCAGTTTCAGAGCCAGTACGATATTCTTGCCGCCGGCGTCGGGGCGGGTGGACATGAAACCGGTGTCCTGAACGCCGGTGCGATGGTACCAGCGGCAATAGTCGGTTTTCAGTTGCGACGGCGTGTCGCCGCGCTGGCTGCTGAACAGGGTGGCGCAGGCGCTGTCCAGTACGTCGATGCGGGTCAGGTACGCTTGCTGGCGCAGTTTGGCATCGGCGAGCTGGCGTAGCTTCTGCTGTTGCTCTTGCGACAGGACATGGTTTTGCAGCAGAGCCTGTACCTGGCTGCTGTCGCTGATGCTTTGCAGGATGAGATTGGTTTCCCGCAGACCGGAAGAAAGGCGCTCCTCCAGCAACAGGCTGAGGCTGGCTGCCTGATTGCGGGCCTCTCCCTCGCCTTGCTGGCGGGTGCCGGCAAGGTCCAGCGCCACAATCAGTAGCGTGGCGGCTAGAAAGACAATGGCAAGCCAGGTGGCAAGGCGGCCGTTATGGGGTGTGCGCAAAGTGCGGAGGTCTCCTGAGGCGGCGGAAAAGGCAGCGGCTCTTACAGGTATACCTCATGATCCGCCGCGCGCCAGCAAGCAATGGAATTCAGGCGAAGCGCATGGACAGATCGACGGCCTGCACATCCTTGGTGAGCTTGCCAACGGAGATGCGGTCCACGCCGGTTTCGGCAATGGCGCGCACAGTGTCCAGATCCACGCCGCCGGAGGCCTCCAGCTGGGCGCGGCCCGCCGTCAGTCGCACCGCTTCGCGCATGTCGTCCAGTGACATATTGTCCAGCAAGATCAATGTCGCACCGCCGGCGAGGGCCTGTTGCAGCTCATCCAGGTTTTCCACTTCGATCTGCAGTGTGACGCCGGCCGGAATCAGTTTGAAAGCGGCCGTTAGTGCCTCGCGGATGCCCCCTGCGGCCATGATGTGGTTTTCCTTGATGAGGATGCCATCGTACAGACCGATGCGCTGGTTGTGGCCGCCGCCCACGGTGACCGCGTATTTCTGCGCCAGACGCAGGCCGGGCAGGGTTTTGCGCGTATCGAGAATACGGGCGCGCGTACCGGCCACTACGTCGACGTAGCGACGGGTTTGCGTAGCCACGGCGGACAGCATCTGCATGAAGTTCAGCGCGGAGCGTTCGGCGGTGAGCAGCGCGCGGGCCGGGCCACTGATCTCGCACAGCACGGTGCCGGCGGCAACCTTGCGCCCCTCGCGCACGTGCCACAGCACCACACAGCGTTCGTCCACTTGCCGGAAGCATTCCTCGAACCAGGCCTTGCCGCAGATCACCGCGTCTTCGCGCGCCACGACGGTGGCGCTGCCTTCGGCGGTTTCGGCAATCAGCATGGCGGTCCAGTCAACGGTGCCCAGGTCTTCCGCCAGGGCGATGCTGACTTGCTGGGCGATAATGTGATTGGCTGGCTGCTTGCTCATGATGGGACGGCCTGGACGAAAGGAAAGCGCTATTGTACCGGTCCCGGGCGCGGCTGTGGACCTCTGCCCAGTGGTATCATGCCGGCATCCCCTGTCTGGAACGCCGAAGATGGATCTGCCCGCATCCCTGTTTGCTCCCGGCCCGCTGCTGGCGTGCAATGCGCTTGCCGGTTTCGCTCTGGCGCTGGCCGCCTGGCGCGTGGACTGGAAGCGCTTGCCCGGCGAAGCGCTCAATGCCTGGATGGGCGCTTGCGTGCTGGTGATGGCTTTGTGGTTGATGAAGGGCGGGCTCAAGCCCGGTTTGTCTTTTCATCTCTTGGGGGCTACGGTGTTTACCCTGTTGATGGGGCCGTGGCTGGCTTTGCTGGCGCTGGCTCTTGTGCTGGCCGCTTTGGCGGCTGGCGGGCATGGCGACTGGACCTCCTTGGGTTTGAACTGGCTATTGGCCGGCGCCATGCCGGTGGGCGTCAGCGCGGCGGTGCTGGCGTTTTGTCGCCGCCATCTGCCAGCGCAGCTGTTTGTCTATGTGTTCGTCAATGCTTTTTTAACCGGCGGCTTGAGCCTGTTTCTTTGCGGGGCGGGCGGGGTGGCGGCCTTGGGGCTGGCCGGGGCTTATCCGGCCGACTACTTGCTGGACGAAGCCTTGCCGTTTTATTTTCTCTTGTCCTGGTCCGAGGCTTTCATCAGCGGGCTGGTGATGGCCATACTGATTGTCTACCGTCCACAATGGGTGGCCACTTTCGATGATGTGCGCTATCTGGGGCGAGAGCCGGACGACAACGATTGATACCGTAAGGAAATACCATGATTTTCGCTTTATGGAGCATTTTGCTGGTAGCCCTGCTGCCGCTGGCGTGGGCTTTGGTGGCCAAGGCTGGCGCGCCTTACGACAATAACCGTCCGCGCGAAGTGCTGGCAGCCGCTTCCGGTTATCGCCAGCGGGCCAACTGGGCCCAGCAAAACGCTTGGGAGGCTTTTCCCACTTACGCTGCCGCCATGCTGCTGGCCTGGCAGATGAAAGTGCCGGATGCCCGGCTGGATCTGGCGGCCTTGGTGTTCATCTTGCTGCGCGTGTGCCACGGTCTCTGCTATCTGGCCGATCAGGCGGGTTTGCGCTCGCTCAGCTGGCTGGGGGGGTATCTGGTCGTGGTGGCCTTGTTCCTGATGGCGGGCGGGGTGGTCTGATCCTGGCGTGGCCCGGCAGTCTTGATCCCCATGTAAAAAAGCCCGCGCTAGCGGGCTTTTTGAATGACAGACCCTTCGGCCAACCTTGAGGTCAGTCCAGTAGTCCTCGCTTGGCCAGTTCGGCCTGTACGGCGACGAAGCCTACGGTGTGGCAAGCTTGCCAACCCTCGGCGCGGGCGGCTTGCACGCATTCGATGTTGTCGTCAAAAAACAGGATGTCGCCGGGTTCCACCGCCAGGGATTCGCGCACATGGCGGTAAATGGCGGCGTCCGGCTTGCGCAAGCCTAATTGGTGGGAGGCGAACTGCTGGGGAAAGTGGCGCAGCAAGTCGAATTCCCGATCAATCTTGCCCCAGTGCAGGGCGTTGTTGTTGCTGAGCACGGCCAGGCGGTGGCGTGTCGACAGTCGGCTGAGTGTTTCCTGCACCCCGGGATAGGGGCCTTGCAGCCAATCATCCAGCGCTTGCAGCATCTGGGCCTGATCCAGATCCAGTTGCAGGGCGTCGGCCATAGCGCTGGCGAAGTCCGCAGGGGACAGCTGGCCGGTATCCAGGCCGGATACCCAGGGTGTTTCCATCCAGAAGCGCCGAGCTTGTTCCCGACTCAGTCGGCCGCCCGTGAGTCGCACCAGCGGGTCGGTGCCGTTCCAGTCGACGAGCACGCCGCCCAGATCAAAAACGATGACAGCGGGTGGGTGCATGGCGGTGTTGGGCATGGTGACTCCTGAAGGCGAGGTTGGCCGAAGAGCGCGTTGGCCGGGGTGGTTTGCGCTGAGCGAAGCGCTAATTACAGGACCAGCGGCTCCGGTTCCAGTTCCACGCCGTAGCGTTCGCGCACCGTGGCGATGACTTTCTCGGCCAGCCGGCGCATGTCGTCGCCGCTGGCGCTACCGTGGTTGACCAGCACCAGCGCTTGCCGGTCGTGCACGGCTGCGTCGCCGTCGCGATAGCCTTTCAGTCCCGCCTGGTCGATCAACCAGCCGGCGGCCAGTTTGACGCGCCCTTCGCCTGCCGGGTAGTGAGGTAGGGCGGGAAAGCGGGCCAGCAGGCGTTCAGCCTGATCGGCATCGATGATGGGGTTCTTGAAGAAGCTGCCGGCATTGCCCAGCTGCGCCGGGTCCGGCAGCTTGCTGCGGCGGATGGCGATCACCGCCTCGCTGACGTCCAGCGGGCCTGGTTCGTTCACGCCCATCTTTTCCAGTTGCCCGGCGATGTCGCCATAGGCGGTTTTGAGGTGGGGCCGACGACCCAGGCGGAAGCGCACGGCGGTCACCAGCAGTTTGCCGGCCGCCTCATGCTTGAACACGCTGTCGCGATAGGCGAAACGGCAGTCGGCGTTGCCCAGGGTTAACGCTTCGCCGTCGGCGTCGAGGCGGGCGCAGACTACCGAGTCAATCAGGTCTTTCACCTCCACGCCGTAGGCGCCGATGTTCTGCACCGGGCAGGCACCGACCGTGCCGGGGATCAGGCTGAGATTTTCTAGTCCGAACCAGCCTTGCGTCAGGCTGTAGCGCACAAAGTCGTGCCAGTTCTCGCCGGCGGCGGCTTCTACCAGCACGCTGTCGGCGTCTTCGGCCAACAGGTGCACGCCGCTGAGGCTCACTTTCACCACCAGTCCGGGGTAGTCCCGGGTTAGCAGCAGATTGCTGCCGCCGCCCAGCCACAGCACTGGCCCGGTGCGAAAGGCTTCGCTTTGCAGCAGGGCCGGCAGTTGCGCCAGCGTGCGCAGCTCGCAGAAATGGCGGGCCGTTACGGCCATGCCGAAGGTGTTGTAAGGCTTGAGCGGGATGTCGGACTGAATGGCGATGGTCATGATGTGGCGGTGCTAGAAGAGTGACGGGGCAGGCGGCGGCGGCTTTCGCGCGCCAGATAGGCCACCAGTAGAATGGCGGCGGCGGTCAGGCTGATGACCAGCGCTAGCCAGAAGCCGAAAATGCCCATGGGCGGCGAGGTGATCCAGCGCGTCAGCCCCAGCGTCATGCCGAGCCCGAGGCCGATGCCCCAGAAGGCGGTAATGTGGATGGCCATCGGCACCGTGGTGAGCTTGTAGCCGCGCAATGCGCCGGAGGCGATGGTTTGCGCCGCGTCGGTCAGCTGGAACACGGCGGCGAACAAGAGCAGGCTGGCACCCATGGCCACCACCTGCGGGTCCGGTGTGTAGACGCGCATGATGGGTTCGCGCAGCACCAGTACCAGCAGCATGGTGAACACGGCAGCGGCCAGGCCGGTCATCAGACCCACTCCGGCCACAAAACGCGCGCCGATGTAGTCGCCTGCGCCTGCATGCTGGCCCACGCGCACCGTCAGCGCGGTGGCGATGCTCTGCGGCAGCATGTAAATGATGCTGGAAAAATTCAGTACCGATTGGTGGCTGGCCACCACCACCATGCCCAGCTGCGCCACCAGCAGGGCAATGAAGGAAAACAGGCTGACTTCCACAAAAAAGGACAGGCCGATGGGCAGGCCCAGCTTGAGGTAGCCGCGATATTGCCGCCAGTCGGGCCAGCTGAAGCGCGAAGTGAGGCCATAGGGCTTGAAGTGGCGGTGCCAGGCGATGTAGCAGAACAGGGCGATGCAGTTGAACCAGAACACGATGCCGGTGGCCCAGCCGCAGCCGGCGCCGCCCATGCGCGGCAAGCCGAACAGGCCGTGAATCAGCATGTAGTTGAGCGGGATGTTGAGCGCCAGCGCCAGCAGGCTCACCACCATGATGACCTTGGGTCGGTTGAGGCTGGAGGCATAGGCGTGCAGCGCGCGATGCATCATGGCGGCGGGCATGCCGAAGGCCGCGCCGCTGATGAACAGCATCATCTTGTCTTCCACGTCTTCCGGCAGGGTCAGCCAGGCGCGCAAGGGCGCTTCGGCCAGCAGCATGATCGCCGCACCGAACAGACCCACCAGCAGGCCGAACCAGATGCCTTGGCGACCGGTTTCGCCGATCTTGCCTGTTTCGCCAGCGCCCACCAGATGCGACAGCACCGGGTTGAGCGCCGTCACCACGCCCATCAGCGTGACGTAGCAGGTGATAAAGACGCTGGCGCCCAGCGACACGGCGGCCAGATCGTCGGTGCTGACACGGCCCGCCATCACGGTGTCGACAAAGCCGGTAGCCACCTGCGCCACCTGCGCGATCATCATGGGCAGCGCCAGCCGAACAATCTGACCGACTTCGGCGCGTATCTTGGCGCGCGGCGCGCGATGCAGTTCAAACAGCATGCCGTATCCTGGAGTTCCTCGAGGGAAAGCTATCCATTATACGGAGCGTCGCAGGCAACGTCTTGCGAGACTGCGACGCGGCTGTGGCGCTGAATATCGGTCAGAGGCGCACCGGGCTGCCGTTCAAAACTGCGCCGGCGGGTCGCGCCTGAGGTCGCAACTGATGATCAGGTCTGCACCGAAGCGGCTGTTGATGGCCAGCGCGTCTGTCAGTGAAATGTCGCAGACAGTGAGCTGGCTGCCGCACAGTTCGCTGCGGTAACCCAGATCGTTGGCGAAAGCGGCCAGGTCGGTCAGGTGCAGATAGTCTTTGGCAGACAAGGGGGAGGCAGTCAGGCTGCCGGATAAGGGGCGTTTTCTTCCCACGGCGTCGAATACGGCAAAAGAAAAGTCGGTATAGCTGTCTTGCAGGCAGTCGTACATGGCGGTTCTCCATCGGGCGACGGCCGTCGGAAAGGTTTGCCGAAGGCCGCGCGCCGCATTGCTTGTTGAGGCGCTTCGCGTGCCCGGCACCCGCCAGGCGACGCTTTAGCAGGATTTTTGGGCGCCCTGCAAGTTGTCGATTAACTCGGCGCCTGCGCCGCCTGGAGGCGACGCGTAAAACACATGCTGCGACTGACTGAATACGGCGAACGACTACAAAATGAAAAAACCCGCCGGCAAAAGAGCGCAGCGGGTTTCCGACTTACGCTTTAGCTGGCATTTGTAGTGCGCCCGCAAGCTGTATTCAAATCGGCGCATGAGTCACAGGTTATTCCTGATGAATTTCTCTGTCAACCCTGTTTGTCTACCGGCCATTCGTTCAGAAAAGCCTGCCATTCCGAGCGGGCGCCAAGCAATTCGCGCAAGCGACTTTGCTGCTGCTGGCGTTGCAGCGCAGATAACTGACCGCGCAGGCTGGCGGCTCGCAGCCACAAAAGATACAGCGTGGCGGCGCGGCGGGCGCTGTCGTGGCGCAGCTCCGCGTCCTTGCCTTGTTGCAACAAAGCCCAGGATTGCGGAATGTCCGGCTCTGCCGTGGCCGGCAGGCCGCACAAGCGGGCCAGTTCGCACATCGGCACGCAGCCCGCTTCCGCGCCGGATTCCAGCAGGCGGGCCACCTCAACGCCGTTGTCGAACAGACCGTGCGCGGCTGGCGGGAAGGGAACGTCGTGAATCATGGCCCGGTGGCGCAGCACCGGCAGCGTCAATTGAGCGCCGCGCCAGCTCACCACTTGCGGCGCGTGCTCGCTGAGAAGGGTGGCCAGCTCGCGCAACATGCCGGCTTCGCCCTGCGCCGGGTCGGGAGCAAACAGCAGGGTGGACTGATGAGTGTGCAGCACGCCATGCAAGGCGGCGACGCGATGCAGATGAAAGGGGAGGAAGTCGTCTCCGCGGTGCGCCCGGCAGCGTTGCAGGGCGTAATACACGACGTCGCCCTCGCTGATGGCATGGTCCAGCTGATGCAGGGTGCGGATGCCGGCGACATCCGGTTGGGTCTGAATATCCAGGGCAAGAACGGGGATCACGGCGTGGGGCCAGTCATATCGTTGTAAGGGTTGTGACAGCGATTCTAGGTTGATGACTGTCGCCCGGCAATGCGCTTTGCCGCCGCGCGCGGATTATTTCGTTCGCCGCCGGTGTATTTTGCTTGGCCATTCACGCTATAATCAGCCCCTTGAATGCATTTCTTGCGAATCCTTCCATTCCAAGTCCCTGATTCCTCCACATGATCCGCAAGCTTATCCGCAAAGTTCTGGAGCTGCCTTCCGGCATGGCTAAAGGCCGCACCAAACCCAAAGTGATCCCCGTCTCTCAACATGGCGTCCGTCGCGACCAGCTGAGTTCGGCCGCCTTGCGCGTGACCAATCGTCTGCAGGAAGCCGGTTTTTCGGCTTATGTGGTGGGTGGCGCGGTGCGCGACCTGCTGCTGGACGTGTCGCCCAAGGATTTCGACGTGGCCACCAACGCCACGCCGGAGCAGGTGCATCACCTGTTCCGCCGTTCCCGCATCATTGGCCGCCGTTTCCGCATCGTCCACGTGATGATGGGCCCGGAAACCATCGAGGTGACCACCTTCCGCGGCGGCGGCATCGATGATCTGAACGAAACCGGCCGCATCATGGCCGACAATACCTTCGGCAGCCAGGAAGAGGACGCGCATCGCCGCGACTTCACCGTCAATGCGCTGTTTTACGACCCGTCCGACGAATCCATCATCGATTACCACCACGGCGTCAAGGATCTCAAGGCCCGTCGCCTGGTGATGATCGGTCAGCCGGCGCGCCGTTATCAGGAAGACCCGGTGCGTATGCTGCGCGCGGTGCGCCTGGCGGCCAAGCTGGGCTTCGAGATTGATGAAGACACCCGGCGGCCTATCCGCGCGCATGCGCATCTCTTGCAAAAAGAGCCGCCGGCGCGGCTGTTTGACGAGATGCTCAAGCTGCTGATGTCCGGCCATGCTTACGCCTGTCTGCGCAAGCTGCGCGACGAAGGCTTGTCGCGCGGCGTGTTCCCGCTGCTGGACGCGGTGATGGCCGACGACGGCGATGACCGTTTCTTGCAACTGGGCTTGGAAAGCACCGATGCGCGCATCCGCGCCGACAAGCCGGTATCCGTCGGATTCCTGCTGGCCACGTTGTTGTGGGGGCAGGTGAATCGCCGCTGGCAGGAGTTGATCGCGCAGGATGAGAAATCCCTGCACGCGCTGTTGCAGGCCATCAGCGATGTGGAAGCCGAGCAGGACAACGACTTCGCCATCCCGCGCCGCTTCAGCGTTACCATGCGTGAGATCTGGACCTTGCAAGCCCGGTTCGATGGCCGCTCCGGTCAGCGTCCTTACCGCTTCATGGAGCAGCCGCGCTTCCGCGCCGCTTACGACTTCTTCGCCCTGCGGGCGGAAGTGGGCGAGGTGCCGCGCGAGCTGGTGCAATGGTGGGAGGACTTCCAGCGCGGCGACGCGCAGGACCGTGAATCCCTCATCAGCGACGCCAAGAACAGCGGCGAGGCCGAGCCGCAGAAAAAGCGCCGCCGTCGTCGCAGTCCTCGTCGCCGCGCTCCGGGCGAAGGGTCGGGAGGCAGCGAGTGAGCATCGCCTACGTCGCTCTGGGCAGCAACCTGGAGCAACCGGCTGAACAGATCAGGGCCGCTCTTGCGGCCCTTGCCAATACGGCGGGCATTCGCTTGGTCAGTCAGTCGTCCCTCTATCTCACCACCCCGGTGGGTTATCTTGATCAACCCGATTTCATCAACGCCGCTGCCTGTCTGGACACCACGCTGTCCGCGCACGACTTGCTGGCGGCGCTGATGCGCATCGAAGAACAGTTCGGCCGCCGCCGCAGTTTTCGCAACGCTCCGCGCGTGCTGGATCTGGACGTGTTGCTGTACGAGGGGCTGGAGCTGGCCGACGAAGTGCTCACCGTGCCGCATCCGCGCATGCACGAGCGCGCCTTCGTCATGGTGCCGCTGGCCGAAATTGCGCCATCGTTGCGTGTGGGCGCGCACGGCGAAGCCGCCGTGATCGCCGCCGGACTGGATACCGCCGGCGTGCGGTCCTTGTCGTCACAGGGAGAATAAGCATGAGTCATCTGCGATACGTGGTGGTGGAAGGCCCGATCGGCTCGGGAAAATCGGCGCTGGCGCGCCGGCTGGCCGACTACTGGGGCGTGCGGCTGTTGGCCGAAGACCCTTCGGCCAACCCCTTCTTGCAACGCTTTTACCGCAACGTGGCGGCGCATGGCCTGGCTACCCAGCTGTCTTTCCTGATGCAACGCGCCGAGATGGCGCAGGGCATGCTGCTGGGCGACACGTTGTCCACGTCGGTGGTGTCGGATTTTCTCTTCGAGAAGGACGCCCTGTTTGCGCGGGTGAATCTGGATGAGGCGGAACATCAGCTCTACCAGAAAGTAGCGGCCAAACTGCTGCCCGAATACCCGGTGCCGGATCTGGTGATCTATCTGCAAGCTTCGGAAAACGTGTTGCTGGAACGGGCGGCGTCGCATGCCAGCGACAGCGACGTGCCTTTCCCCGAAGGCTATCTGAAGCGCGTGCACGCAGCCTACAGCGAGTTTTTCCATCAGTACGAGCAAGCTCCACTGCTGATCGTCAACACCGACCACTTGAACCTTGTTGATGGCAATGAGGATTTCGAGCTATTGTTGCGCTGCATCACCGAAATGCGCGGTCAGCGCACCTATTTCAACAAGAGCGCCTGATACACAGACGCCCTGAGTTCCCGACCACACCGAGGAAGCACAGGTATGAAAATTACCGTCAACACCCTGCAGAAGATGGCCGCTGAAGGCCAAAAGATCGCCATGCTTACCTGCTATGACGCGAGCTTCGCCACCCTCCTTGATCAGGCGGGCGTGGAAATTCTGCTGGTGGGCGATTCGCTGGGCATGGTGATCCAGAACCGGGATTCCACCCTGCCGGTGAGCATGGACGAAATGGTTTACCACACCCGCTGTGTGGCCGCCGGCGCGGGCAACGCGCTGGTGCTGAGCGACTTGCCGTTCGCCAGTTATCAGGAAAGCCCGCAGCAGGCCTTTGCCAGTGCGGCTCGTCTGATGCAGGCCGGCGCCCACATGGTGAAACTCGAAGGCGGCGCCTTCATGGCCGAAACCACTCGTTTTCTGGTGGAGCGCGGCATCCCGGTCTGCTCGCACATCGGTCTTACGCCGCAGTTCGTCAACTCCTTCGGCGGCTATCGCGTGCAAGGCAAGAGCGAGAGCGACGCCGAGCGCGTACTGGCCGACGCCAAGGCGCTGGCCGACGCCGGAGCCAGCCTGGTGCTGATGGAGTGCGTGCCGGCCGCGCTGGCTGCGCGCATCACCGAAAGCGTGTCGGCGCCCACCATCGGCATCGGCGCGGGCGTTGACGTTAGCGGGCAGGTGCTGGTGCTACACGACATCCTTGGCGTTTATCCGGGCAAGAAAGCCCGCTTCGTGAAGAACTTCATGAACGAAGCCGGCAGCATCCAGGGCGCGGTAGAAGCCTACGTCAAGGGCGTGAAAGCCAAGACTTTCCCCGCGGCAGAGCACACTTTCTAAGAACGCGCTCGCGATCCGGCGCGCAAGGGCGGGCAGGGCACATCGGTGTCGTGCCGCATTGGGCCCGCGCATGGATTGTGAACTGATTCTAACGCCGCCGGCCATCATGGCCGCCGCCCGGGCGGGCGCGGCCTGTCGGCGACAGAACTTCTCATAGGGCTGTAAGCAATGGAAATCATCCGCAGTGTGGCCGCCATGCGCGAATGGCGACGCCAGGCGGGCAAGCTGGCATTTGTTCCCACCATGGGCAATCTGCACGAAGGGCATCTGGCGCTGGTCGCCGCCGCCCGCGAGCAGGCGGACAAGGTGGTGGTCAGCATTTTCGTCAACCGTCTGCAGTTTGGCCAGGGCGAAGATTTCGACGCCTATCCGCGTACCTTTGAAGCCGACTGCGACAAATTGCGCGCCGCCGGCGTGGACGCTTTGTTCTTTCCTACCGAGCAAGAGCTGTACCCGCGCGTGAAGCAGGATTTCAACGTGGAGCCGCCGCACATCCAGAACGAACTGTGCGGCGCTTTCCGCCCCGGACACTTCCGCGGTGTAGCCACGGTGGTCAGCAAGCTGTTCAACATCGTGCAGCCGGACCTGGCCTGTTTCGGCAAGAAGGATTACCAGCAGCTGCATGTGATCAAGGCCATGGTGGACGACCTCAACATGCCGGTGCGCATCGTGCCGGTGGATACCGGTCGCGCTGAAGACGGCCTGGCCTTGTCTTCCCGCAATGGCTACCTGTCGGCCGAAGAGCGCGCCGAAGCGCCGCGCTTGTATCGCAACCTCAGCCAGATGCGCGATGCGCTGCTGGCCGGCGACAGCGACTATGCAGGCCTGGAAGCTGCGGCCAGCGAAGACCTCGACAAGGCTGGCTGGAAAGTGGACTACGTGGAAGTGCGGCAGGCCGATACGCTGGAAATTGCCCATGCCGGCGAAAAGCGTCTGGTCGTGCTGGCGGCTGCCCGTCTGGGCCGCACCCGCCTGATCGACAATATCGAAGTGAACCGCTGAGGCGGCACAGGAATACCCACATGCAACGCATCATGCTCAAATCCAAGCTCCATCGCGTGACCACCACGCATGCGGAGCTGCACTACATCGGCTCCTGCGCCATCGACGAAAACCTGCTGGAAGCAGCCGATATCCGTGAGTACGAAGAAGTCCAGATCTGGAACGTCAACAACGGCGAGCGTTTCGCGACTTACGCCATCAAGGCCGCCCGTGGCTCCGGCATCATCTCGGTCAATGGCTCGGCCGCGCGCCGCGCTGCGCCGGGCGACTTGCTGATCATCGCCTCATTCGCCCAGTACGAAGACAGCGAGTTGGACAATCATCAGCCCAAGCTGGTGTTTGTCGATGGCGACAATCGCATGACCGAACTGGCCGCCGCTACCCCCACCCAGCAAGCCTGAGCGGGGCGAGAATGAAAAAAGCGATGCCTGGGCATCGCTTTTTTCATGGACAGCGCGGCGGTGCGAAACGGCTGAAGGCGTTTGCCTGTGCAAGCAAACGCTTTCTATAGTATCAAGGCGGGGTCACTTCCCGGACCGGGGCGTCAGATTCCGGCCGGCGGCGCTTGCGCCGTATTCATCCGGGAGACCGTCATGACTGCACCCTTGACCGGCGGCTGCCTGTGCGGCGCTGTTCGTTACCGGCTGCGCGGCCAGCCTTTTCATGTCACGCACTGCCATTGCCTCAGTTGCCGCAAGGCCAGCGGCGCGCCCTTCGTTACCTGGTTTTCCGTGCGCCTGATCGAGCTGGACTGGCTGGGAGAAAAGCCGGCGGCCTATCACTCTTCCACCGCAGTGGAGCGTGGCTTCTGCCTGCGTTGCGGCAGCACGCTCACCTATCACCACGAGTCGGACCCGGACGATATCGACATCACGGCGGCGTCGCTGGATCAGCCGGAAATCCTCACCCCCGAACATCACACCTGGTGGCAAGAGCACATCGATTGGGCGCACCCGGACGAGCAGGCCGCGTTGCCCACCTACGCCCGCAACCACGGTTAGCGGCAGCGGATGAGGACGCCGCGTGTTTTTGGTCCTGATGAGGGGAGAGGCAAGGGAGGCAGCGCGGCTCTGCAAGACTAAAGCTCAGAGCAGCGCTTTTTCCGCAACGATCACACCATCTTCATCGGCATACAGCCATTCGCCCGGCTGGAAGGTGACGCCGCCGAAGGTGACTGGAATGTCGCGCTGGCCTTCGCCGCGCTTGACCGACTTCATCGGGTGGGTGTCCAGCGCGCGGATGCCCAGCGGCAGTAGGTTGAGCGCGACCGAGTCGCGGATGCAGCCGAAGATGATCACGCCGTCCCAGTGGTTATCCACCGCCAGGTCGCCAATCTGGTCGCCCAAGAGTGCGCAACGGCGCGAACCGCCGCCATCCACCACCAGCACCTTGCCGCGCCCGTCCTGGGACAGCGCCTCGCGCACCAGCGTGTTGTCCTCGAACAGCTTGAGCGTGACAATGCGCCCGCTGAAGCGCGGATGGTTGCCATAGCGTTTGAACATGGGTTCCACCACGCGCACGCGGCCTTCGTTGGCGTCGCACAGATCAGTGGTCAGAAAGCTCATGAGTTTCTCCTTTGCATTGTTGTGGCTGGTGTGTCCGGGCGTAAAAAAGCCGCCTTGTCGGCGGCTTTCGGCAAACGGTATCAATCGAGGCGCAAGGGTACGAACAAGGTGCTGTCCTGCCGGCGAACCAGCAGGGCGATATTGCCTTTGGCGCTGGCCAGCGCCTTTTCAAACGCAGCGATGCCAGTGATTTCCGTCTGGTTCAATCCCATGATGATGTCGCCGTGCTGAAGGCCGGAACGCGCCGATGCGCCTTGCGCCTTTTGCACCAGCAAGCCGCCGCGCAGTCCCAGTTCATTGCGTTGGCCGGGAGTCAGCTCGGTGACGGTGAGGCCCAGTTTGCCGAACTGGAAATTCTGCGGCTGGGTCTCTTCTTTCTGACGGGGCTGGACGCCCGGTTCCGGCGCCAGTTCCGCCAGCGTGGCTTCGATGGTCTTTTCACCGCCCTTGCGCCAGACGGTCAGCTTGACCTTGGCGCCGGGTTGCAGCGCGCCCACCATCATCGGCAGGTCTTTCGAGCTGTCGATGTCGCGACCGTCCAGCTTGAGGATGATGTCGCCGGTTTGCAGGCCGGCGCGACCGGCCGGGCCTTGCGGATCGACGCGCACCACCAGCGCGCCGGACGGCTTCGGCAGTCCGAAGGATTGCGCCAGCTCTTGCGTGACTTCCTGGATGTTGATGCCCAGTTGGCCGCGGCTGACCTTGCCCTTGGCCTTGATCTGCTCGGCCACGTTCATGGCCAAGTCGATCGGGATGGCGAAGGAAATGCCCATGAATCCGCCGGAACGGCTGTAGATCTGCGAATTGATGCCGACTACTTCGCCCTTGAGGTTGAACAGGGGGCCACCGGAGTTGCCCGGGTTGATGGCGACGTCGGTCTGGATGAAGGGCACGTAGTTTTCGTCCGGCAGGCTGCGGCCCTTGGCGGACACGATGCCGGCGGTAACAGTGTTTTCAAAGCCGAAAGGCGCGCCGATGGCGGCTACCCATTCGCCCACCTTCAGCTGGGACGGGCTGCCGATCTTCACCACCGGCAGGCTTGAGGCGTCCACTTTCAGCACGGCGACGTCGGTGCGTTTGTCCAGGCCCACCAGGCGGGCTTTCAGCTCGCGCTTGTCGGTGAGCATGACCTTGATCTGGCTGCCGCCGCTAACCACGTGGGCGTTGGTCATGATGTAACCGTCCGCGCCGATGATGAAGCCGGAGCCGAAGGAGATGCTTTCTTCGGGCTGCTGGTCTTGCGGATTGGGCTGATTGGGGATGAAGCGGCGGAAGAAGTCGAACAGCGGATCGTCTTCCGGCACGGGGAAGGGCAGTTCGCTCTGCTGCGGGGAGGCATCCACGCGATTGGCCTGGATGTTCACCACGGCCGGACCGTCGCGCTCCACCAGCTGGGTGAAGTCGGGGAGCAGCATGGCCACGCGGCCGTCAGCCTGCGCCGGCACGGCCACCGGGGCGGGCTGGGCGTCTTTTTTGAACAGGCTTTCGATCTTGTCGCAACCGGTGAGCAGCGACGCCGCCAGAGCGGTCACGGCAAGGGTGCGCAGGGTCGGGTTCACAGAGCTATCCTTTCAGGTCTTTTCAACCGCAGATGCGGTCGAGCCGCGGGATTTCCAGTCCCTCCGGGCGGGAAAAGGGGCATGCCTCGG
The DNA here is from genome assembly GCF_945957525.1 of uncultured Aquitalea sp. Taxonomy (GTDB): domain Bacteria; phylum Pseudomonadota; class Gammaproteobacteria; order Burkholderiales; family Chromobacteriaceae; genus Aquitalea. The sequence goes on from NZ_CAMFLA010000013.1 coordinate 40,971, forward strand.
CAATGCCCATCATCATACCGTTTTTGCCGGATATTCGCAGAGGTCGAGGATCACGCAGCGGGCGCACTCGGGTTTGCGGGCCTTGCACACGTAGCGGCCATGCAGGATCAGCCAGTGGTGAGCGTCAAGACGGAAATCCTTGGGCACCAGTCGCACCAGTTTGTCCTCCACCTCGCGCACGTCTTTGCCTGGCGCGATACGAGTACGGTTGGCGACGCGAAAGATATGGGTGTCCACCGCGATGGTAGGTTGGCCGAAGGCAGTGTTGAGCACCACGTTGGCGGTTTTGCGGCCCACCCCGGGCAAGGCTTCCAGCGCTTCGCGTTCGGTGGGTACTTCGCCATCGTGCTTTTCCAGCAACAGCCGGCAGGTGGCGATGACGTTTTTGGCCTTGGTGCGATACAGGCCGATGGTCTTGATGTAATCCGCCAACTGTTCTTCGCCCAGTTGCAGCATTTTCTCGGGCGTATTGGCCACCGGGTACAGCAGGCGAGTGGCTTTGTTGACGCTGACGTCGGTGGCCTGGGCGGACAATAGTACGGCGATCAGCAGCTCGAACGGCGTCTCGTACTCCAGCTCCGTGGTGGGGTGGGGCGTGTGTTCGCGCAGGCGAGTGAAGATTTCCAGGCGTTTGGCGGCGTTCACTGTTTGTCCTTGTCGGCTTCCTGCTGAGCGGCTTTCAGGGCGGCGGCCCGTTCCATGGCGGCGCGGATCACCGCCATCTTGTCTACCGGTTCTGCGACGGGCTTCTCCGCCGGAGCGGGGGCTTGCTGGCGCGCGCGCTCCATGGCCTGACGAATGAGGTCGTTCTTGTCGGAGTTGGCCGAAGCGGGGGCTGCGCCGGCAGCAGGCGCCGGGACGGCGGCGCGTTCGGCCAACCTTTGGGCCTTTTCCGCCGCGTCGCGATTTTTGCGGGCCTGCCTTGCTTCAAAGCGTTTGCGCGCTTGCGCGGCGCGAGCCATGACCTGCGGGCGCTGATTGTCGGCCGGGTCGTTGACGGGGATCAGGTCGATGCAGTCCACCGGGCAGGGGGCGAGGCACAGTTCGCAGCCGGTGCATTCGTTGGCGATGACGGTGTGCATCAGTTTGGCCGCGCCGACGATGGCGTCCACCGGGCAGGCCTGGATACACAGCGTACAGCCGATACAGCTGTCCTCGCGGATGAGCGCCAGCGCGCGCGGTTTGGGCAAGGGGCCGGCGGGGTCGAAGGGAATGGCCGGCACGCCGAGCAGGGCGGCCAGCGCCTGTACGCCTTCGTCGCCGCCCGGCGGGCAGCGGTTGATGGGGTCTTGCCCTGTCGCCAGCGCCTCGGCGTACGGGCGGCAGCCGGCGTGGCCGCATTGCCCGCACTGGGTTTGCGGCAAGAGGGCGTCGATCCGTTCGACGAGAGTGATGACGGCCATGCTGTCGGATTCCGCTTCAAAAACCGCTAATTATCGTCGCTAGCGCACAGCGCTTCAACACCCGCGGCCGCAGGCCGGTCGACTTTGCTCATGGGAGATGCCGCCGGTCTGCTATCAAGCGACGTGGCGCGCCAGCCACTGCTGCAGCTTGCGTCCTTGCCGCAAGGTTTCCTTCAGGATGCGGTAATCGAGCGGGCTGAGCTGCTCCAGCGGCAGCAGGTTGTCCAGCGGCAAGCCGGCTTCCAGGCTGCCTTGCTGGTGGCGCAGCCGCAAAGACTGCAGGAATTGCAGGCTGTCGGCGTAGGCGCGGGCGTCGCCTTCGCCCATGCCGGGCAGGCTTGCCGCGTCGCTGAAGCGGTCTGCGCTGCGGCTGGCCCGGCTGCCGGTCATCAGCGCCATCAGGCGCGCGCCGTCCACGAAGATCTGCGCAGCGGGTTTGAGATCCAGCCGGCTGTCGTCGTCCGCCAGCAGGCGGCCGCTCCAGCTCAGCGGCGGCACCTGCCGCAATGCGCTGGCAAGCAGGGCTTTCATCACCATGGGGTTGGCCGAAGCGTGGCGATGCAGGGTGTCTGCGAGGGCGCTGGCCGGCGCGCGATCGCCCCAGCCCGCGCGCATATCCAGGTAGAGGCCGATGTGACCGGCGCTGGCCGGGTCGGCCATCAGGTTGTTGAGGAAGGTGTCTTGCCAGTCCTCGGCCGACAGGCAGTGGGTGGGGTTGCCCGCCATGATGCCGTTGCGGCACAGGGGGATGCCGCACACGCTCAAGGCCGAGCATACCGCCTGACCGAGCGCCGGTAGGCGCTGGCCGATTTCCTGCTGTCTGAGCGGGTCGCGCGCGCTGAACAGGAGTCCGTTGTCCTGATCGGCGGTGAGAGTGGGTTCCTGGCGACCGTGACTGCCGAATTGCAACCAGGTTAGCGAGACGTCGTCGCCAAGACCGGCGTCGGCGATGTGCAACTGGCACAGGCGCTGCACCAGTTGATCGTTGAACAGGCTGAACAGGCGAGTGGCGGCGTCGGCTTCCATGCCCTGGCGAAACAGTTGCAGCGCTTGGCGGCGAAAGGTGGTGGCCACGCCGGCCAGTGCGGCGGTGCTGTCGCATTGCGCCAAGCGCACCAGCAGTTCTTTCAGGTCCAGCCGCGACAGGCGATAGAGGTCGTGCTCGGTGACAAGACCCACCAGATGCGGGCCGTCGCACACCATGACGTGGCGCTCGCCGGTCTGGGCCAGCAGCAGAATGGCTTCGCTGGCCAGGGCGTCGGGCGGCAGGATGCTGGCGGGCTTGCGCATCAGACGGTCGACGGGCGTGTTGTCGTCGACGTGTTTCAAGTGGGCGGCCAGCAGGTCGCGCAGGGTGAAGATGCCCAGCAGTCGTTGCTCCGGGCTAGTGATGACGGTGGAGCCGATGTTTTCCTGCTGCATGACAGCCAGTACTTGGCGCAAGGGGGCGTCCGGGCGGCAAGTGACCGGTGGTCGGCGGATGATGCCGGACAAGGGCGTGTGTAGGCTCATGCCTTGGCCGGCCAGCCCCGGCGGCGGCTGCTGGCGTGAGCGCGACAGCAGATGCGCCAGCCTTTGGGCGCAGAATTGCTGGAAGGGTGCGGAGTCAGCCAGTACGGCGTGGAAGTCCGCTTCCGGCACGTGCAACAGGCTGAGGTCACCCACGGCGCGATAGTGATTGGTGACCGCGCGCCGGGAGGTGAGCGCGCCCAAGGGAAACATCTCTCCGGGCAGTAGTTCGACAAAGGTTTCGCCGGTTTGCATGTCTTCGGCCGACACTTGCCCCGATAGCACGATCAACAGGCGTTCGGCGGGACCTTGCGCCGGCGAGAGCACGGTATCGCCACGGCGGTAGTGCAGGCGCCGGGCATTGGCCAGCAACCGGTCCTGATGCTCGGACGACATCTGGGCGAAGGGTTCGTGCCGCAGCAGTTCAGGCCAGACGGGGGTGGATCGGGTCGGCATGCGGACTCCTGCACGGCGGTAATGGCGGGATCGACACTATAGTCATAGGTCGGCGCGCGCCCAATTGGGGAAATCCGTCGCGCTTCAGCGGAACGTCATTTGTACGTTGAGGCTGCTTATGCGTCGGGTATAGGCATAAAGGTCGATGGTGGAGCTGTTGCGCTGCTCGGTGTAGTTGAGGCTGACGCTAACGCCGTGCGGCCAATAGCTGACGATGCCGACATCGCGACTGAGCAGCGAGTCGCGCCGGGTTTTCAGAAAGACCGGATTCTGTGCGGTGTAATGACTGCTGTCGCGACTGATTGCGGCGTTCAGCTCCAGTGTGGGCAGCAGCAGATAGCGCAGGCTGGCCTGCGCGTACTGGCCATTGCGGTCGCCGTCGGCGCGGCGGCGCTCAGCGCTTTCCTGATTGATGAAAAAGGCTGCCTGGGTGGAGAGTTTGCCGTCCAGCCAGTAGTGGGTGTAGCTGCCACCCAGACTGGAGAGGTTGACGTCGTTGGGGCTCAGGGAGGGATCGCTGTAGCGGTTCTGCAGCGATTGCCACGTGAGGCGGAACAGATTGCGGTTGTCGGTTTGCAGCAACAGCTCATTGCTGAAACCGCGCTGCAGCATGTAAGGCTTGCCGCCTTGGTATTGTTTTTCACCCTGCAGGGCTGTTGTCCATTGCAGGGTGGGCGTCAGCCAGAATTGGCTGCCGGCGTTAAGGCTGTAGTGATCACGGTTGTAGCCATGGTGACCACCGTAGTTGCGGGCCTTGAGCGTGGGGGCGGCAAACAGCCGCCAGCGCGGGTTTTGCGTCCAGTCGAGTTCCCCGCCGGCCTCCGCATCCTGATAGTCGCTGCTTTGCCGGCGATTGGCTGGGTCCAGTGCTACCTTCAGGCCGCTGAGCGAGGGGATGGCGATGGTGCTCAGGTCGGCCGAAGAGTTGATATTGCTGTCGCGGCCGAATTCGGTGCGGACATAGCCCCTTAGCGACAAGGGCGATGGCGCCGCGCTCAGTATGGCTGCCTGGAGCCGGTCGGCATGCTGGCGCGCCGAGGGCGGCGGCGCCAGCGCTTGCGCCTGTTGTAGCGCTGAGGCGGCCTGGGTGCGGTCGCCCAGCCGCAGATAGGCTTCGGCCAAGTCCAGCCATGCCCCGCCGTGGCGGGGGTCGGAGTGCGTTGCTCTTTCTAGCGCCAGCGTGGCTTCAGCGGCTTGTCCCGTGCGTAGCAAGGCTTCGCCGTAGGGATAGTCGAAGGCGGGGTCGCCGCTGCAGGCAATCTCTGCCGGCGCCAGTTGCTCTATGACCAGATCGAAGTGCTTTGCGGCCAGGTCGTTCAGGGCCTTGCCGGCCAAGTCGGCGCATACGCCGGCCTGAGCCAGGGGCGAGAGCAGGGCAGGCAGCCAGAAGAGACTGCGCAATGGTGTCATTGGCACGGGTTGCGGCTCAGGGACGGGACACAACGGCAGCCCCGCTGACAGCGTTGCCGCTGCTGGTGTTCATGCCGTAACCGGTGATCAGCCCCTTGCCATGGGTGCCAATGATGACGCCGCCAGCCGCGCCGCTGGCGGTACCCGGGTCGCAGCCGCTGCAGCTGACGTTGAGCGGCAGTTTGCCGGCGCTGAAGTCGCTCAGGGAGACAAAGCCGTTGAAGTCGCCCTGCCAAGTGCGCTGATAGCCGTCGGTAACATTGATGTGATAGCCGGTTGCGCCCGGGTTGGCGCCCAGCTGCACATTGACAGTGAGGTTGTTGAGCTGGCCGCCGCGAGCGCCGTTCTCGCTGGTGGGGGTAGTGGCTCCCACCAGATTGCCGAAGGTGGCGGTGCCTTGCAGATTCTGGATTACGCTCATCGGCGTGACCCCGCCGGCGCTATAGGCAAAGTGGTGGAAATCTCCCCATTCCCAAGGGTCGGTTTCCAGTGGGCCAGTCCGCCAGATGTCGGCCCAGCTGCCCCAGGTGACAGGTGCGCCATCTACTTTGGCCGAGCCAAGTTCGATCAGGCGCGAGGACTCATCCACTACCAGGTTGACGGAGCCCTCCGGCGCGATCATGGCCACCGGTACCCCGGTGACGGGGTTGATCTGCATCCAATCAGCGCTGTTCAGCTGGCTGTCTAGTCCGCCAAAATAATGGGCAACGCCACCCGCGCCGCTGACCGAGGTTACGCCGAAGTAGGCGGAGGCGGAAGGCGCGGGCTGGCTGTATACGCCATTACCCAGGTCCAGCCAGCTGTTGGTGATGTCAGTGGCGGACTGTTGCGACGTAGGCAGGGCTTGATTGGCGCCGCTTTGATTATCCGATGCCTGCGGCAGAGGCAAAGCGCGCAGTGCCGAGGGCAGGGTGATCAGCTTGGGCGCTACATTATTCTGCAAGGGCACGAAACCGGACTGTTCCGGATCGATGCGCACACTGCCAAGATCGGTAGACAGCGTGGTACCACCACGCAGCACATGGTTATAGGTGCCGGCTGCCAGATGCAGGCTCTGGGCCTTGTCCGGCGTGATATGGAACACTTCGTGATCGGTGCCGCGGATGTGCACTTCCGCAAGGGGAGTGCGGATGCGGTAGTTCTCTTTGTGCAGTTTGCCGATGTCGCCGGTGATGGCGCGCATTGCACCGCGATCCAGCGTCATGGCCAGTTTCTCGCTGCCATCCAGTTTGGGCGGCAGCAGGAAGCGATCCATGCGCAGTCTGCTGTCGGCGCGCAGTTGCACAAAGCCCTTATCGGCCAGCCGGATTTGCAACAGGCTGTTGCCTACGCCTGTAGCGATAGTGTCGCCTTCGCAGATGGGGTCGCCCTTGGCCAGCCGGCGCGGGGGCAAGTCGCCTTGGCGGGCCGTCGCGTTGCCCAGATCGTAAAGCACCCAGCCGGAGACGCTGGCGCTGCGGATGCCGGTGCCGCCCACGCCGCCCCAGCCCTTGGGAGGAATGGTGGCGGGTTTGCTGCTGTCCTGCTCGGCCAAGCCCTTGTCGATGCCGGTGCCGCCCATGCCGCCCCAGCCGGGGGTCTGGTTGTTTGGCGCGGCCGCTGTCGTGTCCGGGGATGCGTCTTCCTGGTGTCCGGTACCGCCCATGCCGCCCCAGCCTTTGCCAGGATCGATGGAAGGCAAGGGCGCAAGCAAGCGCCCTTGCGGGTCGAAAACGCACTGCGCCGCCGCTTCAGCGGTGGATGGCAGCCACATGGCGGCAAGCAGGGCGAGGCAGAGAGAAAGCCTATTCATGACCACTCTCGTACTCGTCTTCCGCATGGTAGAAGTAGCTGCCGAAATGCATGCGCCAAGGCGAAAAGGTTTTGCCCTGGTTGCTTTCCATCATGGCGCGGGCGCGGCGGTTGACATCCAGCAGCGCCTGCATGGCCAGTTTCTCCGACAGCGCTTTCAGCTCTTGCGTCTGCTCCAGCGTCAGGCCGTGATAAAACACGCAGCGATCCAGATGCGGCGGCGTGCGGCCTTCGATATTGCTGACTGCGCCGGCCATGTGGTCATGAATGTTGCGGCCGAAGAAGTCCAGTTTCTGTTCCAGATCAGGCGCTGTCGCCAGCGCCGACATATCCAGATGCACCATGTCCTGCTCGTCCACTTTGACGATGCCTACTCGTTGCCATTCATCCAGAAACACGCGCGGGCGCATGTCCTTGTTGAAGTCGTGCGCCATGAACTCAAAAGATTTTTCTCCCCCCTGGCTGGCAAGACGGGCCAACGGCAGCGGCTGCCCCTGGCTGTCGGTGAAGCGCTCGTCGCCCATCCACACCGACAGCAGCTGCGCCGACTGGGAGCTATGGCTGTCGCGCGTGAGATCCAGCGGCGCTTCCGCTGCCTCGCGCAAACGCTTCACATCTTTGCGGTGCACGCCGGACAAGAGGCTGATTCGGCTATCGGTTTGCTTGCCGTTGAGCTGGAAATGCTTGTCGGCCACATCCACATACACGCGTTTCATCAGTTCTGCGAAAGCCGGGTAGCCAAAACCTTGACTCAGTAGCAGACGGATCAGTGGCGCCAGCAAATGTCGCAGGGCGCGAATGAGTTTGGGTGAGGGGGTGGCCGGAGTAGACATGATGCGTCGAGGAGACAGGCGCCTAGGGTGAAAGGTCTGTGGTGGAGAATAGCATGCCCATTGTTTGACATGGGAAAGTTTCCCTCTGAAAATGAGAATTAATGGGATAATTTCCCACGAAATGGAGGCGAAATGACGAACAAGCGTGTTTGGAGGCGTACGCTCGAGCTGCTTGTGCTGGCGGCGCTTCTGTCGCTGATGCTGAGTTTTAGTCCGGCGCCGGCTGCCCCGGCTCCTGTTTGCCGGCCGCATGGGCCGACTATCGAGGCGGTACGGCGGGATGCTCGCTGCGCTACGCCTGGCGATATCCGGCTCGCGCCGGCCAAACCCCCGCGGCGCTGGTTGTTTCGTGGCCGAAAGCTCTTCGGCCAACGTATGCTTTGAATGTGCTGGTTTGTGCTTGCAAGGAAAATGACGCGTCAAGATGCCGCTTGGAGTTGCGCTGCAGCATGGCGATAGAATGCATTAAAATGGCGGCTTGATCCGATTACTGTTGACGCCCCGCCCATGATTGTCCGTCCGCCCCACGGCTGGTATCGCCTATTGTTTGTCTGGCATGGTTCGGTCCTGCCCCGCATTTTGCCCCGCCTGTTGCTGGTGGGCTTCATCGCCATTCTGGCCTCCGCCGCCAAACACTGGTGGTTGCAAAGCTTTGCCGATTCGGCCCTGAGCATTCCCACGTTTACCCTGCTGGGCGTATCGCTGGCCATCTTCCTGGGGTTTCGCAACACAGTCAGTTACGACCGCTTTTGGGAGGCGCGCAAGTTGTGGGGCAGCCTGCTGATCACCAATCGCTCCATTACACGGCAATTGCTGTCCGCCGCGCCGGACCATGCGTTGACCGGCCGCATGCTGGACGGCGCCTGCGCCTTGGCTTATGCACTGAAATTGCAATTGCGCGAAGAGCCGGAACGCGAGAGCTTGCGGCGTCTGTTGCCCGAAGCGCTGTTTGCCGAAGTGGCCGCCGCTCGTTTTCCCTCTGCCGTCATCTTGCGTTGCTTGGGCCAATGGGCCGCCGCCTTGCAGCGGGAGGGCGCGCTGAGCGAGCTGCAATGGCATGCGCTAGACCGCAATCTCAATACCTTGTCCGAGATTCTGGGCGGCTGCGAGCGCATCGCCACCACGCCCATTCCTTTTACTTACCGCGTACTGCTCAACCGCACCATCATCATCTACAGCCTGCTGCTGCCGATGGGGCTGGTCAGCAGCATTGGCTGGCTGACACCCCCCATTGCCATGTTCATCGCCTACACCTTTCTGGCACTGGAGGTGATAGGGGAGGAGCTGGAAGAGCCGTTTGGCAAGGAAGGCAATGATTTGCCCCTGTCGGCCATTTGTCATGTCATCGAATCGTCTGTGCGCGAGATGCAAGGCCTGCCGATGACGGTGGCGGCGCCCGAGCCGCGCGGCATCTTCTTGCACTAGCCAGGCCGTATCGGGCTGCGAGGCTGCCCGGGGGCTTTGTGGCGGGCTGTCGATGCGGCGATGGGCGCCGCAAGCCGGCAAGACAAGAAAAAAGCCCGGCTTGCGCCGGGCCAAAGTCAGTGTGCTCCCAACAAATCGTTGCTTACAGAGGCTGTTGCAGTTGCGACAGGATCTGCGGATTTTCCAGTGTGGACACGTCCTGGGTGATCTCTTCGCCTTTGGCGATAGAGCGCAGCAGACGGCGCATGATCTTGCCGGAACGGGTCTTGGGCAGGTTCTCGCCAAAGCGGATGTCGTCCGGTTGCGCGATCTTGCCGATTTCATGCGCCACCCAGTTCTTGAGTTCCGCCGCCACTTTCTTGGCTTCGTCGCCAACCGGGCGCGCGCCCTTCAGCACCACGAAGGCCACCACGGCTTCGCCCTTCACTTCATGCGGTTTGCCCACCACGGCGGCTTCCGCCACCAGCGGGTTGGCCACCAGCGCCGATTCGATCTCCATGGTGCCCAGACGGTGGCCGGAGACGTTCAGCACGTCGTCGATGCGGCCCATGATCCAGAAGTAACCGTTTTCGTCGCGGTTGGCGGAGTCGCCGGCGAGGTAGTACTGGCCGTTGAACTCATCCGGGAAGTAGGTTTTCTTGAAGCGGTCCGGGTCGTTCCAGATGGTGCGTACCAGAGACGGGAAGGGCTTCTTGATCACCAGGAAACCACCGCGCCCCGGCTCGACCTGCGCCCCGGATTCGTCAACGATATCCGCCATGATGCCCGGCAGCGGCAGGGTGCAAGAGCCCGGCTTGGTGGGCACGGCGCCAGGAATCGGCGCAATCATGGCCGAGCCGGTTTCGGTTTGCCACCAGGTATCCACGATCGGGCAACGGCCGCCGCCCACCACCTCGTAGTACCACATCCAGGCTTCCGGATTGATCGGTTCGCCCACCGTGCCCAGAAGACGCAGGCTGGAGAGGTCGAACTGCTTGGGCAGGTCGGAACCCAGCTTGATCAGGGAGCGGATGGCGGTAGGTGCAGTGTAGAAAATGCTGACCTTGTGCTGCTCGATCATGCGCCAGAAGCGTGTGGCGTCCGGGTAGGTAGGCACGCCTTCAAAGATGACCTGGGTCGCGCCGATGCCCAACGGGCCGTAGCAGATGTAAGAGTGACCGGTGATCCAGCCCACATCGGCGGTGCACCAGTACACATCGTTCGGTTTGTAGTCGAAGGCCCAGCGGAAGCTGTTGATCGCGCCCAAGAGATAACCGGCGCTGCTGTGCTGGATGCCCTTGGGTTTGCCGGTGGAGCCGGAGGTGTACAGAATGAACAGTGGGTCTTCCGCGCCCATCCATTCCGGTTCGCAGGCTTCGGACTGCCCCTCGATCAGCTTGTGCCACCAGACATCGCGGCCTTCGGTCCACGGCGCGCCGCCATTGGTGCGCTGGTACACCACCACATTGGCGATGGACTCGCAGCCTTCCAGCGCCAGCGCTTCGTCCACGGTGGCTTTCAGCGGTACGGTCTTGCCGCCGCGCAGGCCTTCGTTGGCGGTGATCACCAGCTTGGCGCCGGCATCCTGAATGCGGTCGCGCACCGCGCCGGCGGAGAAGCCGCCGAACACCACGGAGTGGATGGCGCCGATGCGGGCGCAAGCCTGCATGGCGACGATGGCTTCAATCACCATCGGCATGTAGATCACCACGCGGTCGCCCTTGCCAATGCCCAGGCTCTTCAGTCCGTTGGCGAACTGGCACACGCGGCGATGCAGTTCGGAGTAGGTGACGCGGGTCACTTCGCCATCGTCGGCTTCGAAGATGACGGCAATCTTGTTGGCGTTGACCGCCAGGTGACGATCCAGGCAGTTGTAGGAAACGTTCAGCACACCATCGTCAAACCATTTGAAGAACGGCGCGTTGCTGTCGTCCAGCACCCGGGAGAACGGCTTTTTCCAGGTGATCAGTTCGCGGGCCAGATCTCCCCAGAAGGACAGGTAGCGGTCATCAGCCTGTTCGCACAGCGCGTTGTAGGCTTCCATGCCGGATACGGCGGCCTTGCGACGGAAGTCGTCGGACGGCGGGAAGCTACGGGTTTCCTTCAGGATGGATTCGAGGGTGGACATTACCTTCTCCTAGTCAGTCAGTTTTTGTTTCTTTAACGGCATCTAACAAAACCGGCCGTTTCGTCTGGCCTTTGCTTGCTGTGGCGGCACAGCGGTTGCAGGCGTTGCGTGGTTTTGTTAGCCGCTTTTGGCTTTTGATGAAGACCGTCCGCCAGCGTGGGCGGCGGACGGTCCTGTGCTGCTTTAGTGCTTGGATGCGCCGCTGGCGCCGATGCCGGTCATGGCACGGACGAACTGGGCGTCAAACTTGGACTTCTCTTCTTCTGCCTGACGCGAAGTGTCCAACACCGAGAACAGCCAAGTGGTGACAAACGCCAGGGTCATGGAGAACAGGGCCGGGTTCTTGTAGGGGAACAGGGCAGTCTTGTGCTTCATGACGTCCACCCATACCGCCGGTCCCACCACGATCAGGATCACGGCCGACAGCAGGCCGATGAAGCCGCCGATAACCGCGCCGCGAGTGGTCAGACCCTTCCAGAACATGGAGAGGAAGAGCACCGGGAAGTTGGCCGAAGCGGCGATGGAGAAGGCCAGACCCACCATGAAGGCGATGTTTTGCTTCTCGAACACCAGACCCAGCACGATGGCTACCACGCCCAGCACCACGGTGGTGATCTTGGATACGCGGATTTCATCGGCTTCGTTGGCCTTGCCCTTCTTGATTACGGAAGCGTACAGGTCGTGCGACACGGCGGAGGCACCGGACAGCGCCAGGCCAGCCACCACCGCCAGAATGGTGGCGAAGGCCACGGCGGAGATGAAGCCCAGGAAGATATCGCCGCCGACGGCGTTGGCCAGATGGATGGCCGCCATATTGCTGCCGCCGATCAACTGGGTAACTTGCTTGCCGTCCTTGGTGATGGTTTCCATCATGCCCGGCTGGTTCAGCACCAGCATGATCGCGCCGAAGCCGATGATGAAGGTGAGAATGTAGAAGTAACCGATGAAGCCGGTGGCGAAGAACACGGACTTGCGTGCTTCTTTGGCGTCAGCCACGGTGAAGAAACGCATCAGGATGTGCGGCAGGCCTGCGGTACCGAACATCAGCGCCAGGCCCAGCGAGATGGAGTCGACCGGATCGGCCTTGCCCGGCGCCATGATGGCGGCGTGCTTGGCATGAGCGGCAACGGCCTTCTCGAACATCAGTTCCGGGCTGAAGCCGACCGAGGACAGCACCATGAGCGCCATGAAGGTAGCGCCGCACAGCAGCAACACGGCCTTGATGATTTGCACCCAGGTGGTGGCCAGCATGCCGCCGAACAGCACGTAGCACACCATCAGCACGCCTACCAGCAGCACGGCGTAAGTGTAGGGCAGACCGAACAGCAGCTGGATCAGCTTGCCGGCACCCACCATTTGCGCGATCAGGTAGATAGCTACCACCACCAGCGTGGAGGTGGCGGCGAAGCTGCGCACCGGGGTTTGCTGCAAGCGATAGGAGGCCACGTCGGCAAAGGTGTACTTGCCGAGGTTGCGTAGGCGTTCAGCTACCAGGAACAGGATGACCGGCCAGCCGACGAGAAAGCCCATGGAGTAGATCAGGCCGTCGTAGCCCTTGTCGAACACCATGGCGGAAATGCCCAGGAAAGACGCGGCGGACATGTAGTCGCCGGCGATCGCCAGGCCGTTCTGGAAACCGGTGATGCCGCCGCCGGCAGTGTAGAAGTCGGCGGCAGAGCGGGTACGGCGGGATGCCCAGTAAGTCACGCCCATGGTCAGCAGCACAAAGGCCAGGAACATGATGATGGCGTGCCAGTTGGTGGCCTGCTGCTTCACGTCGCCCTCGATGGCGCCCGAGGCGAAAGCCAGGGCGGGCATCGAGGCCAGCGCGAGGCAGGCCAGGGAGCGAAGATGTTTTTTCATTGTTTTGTCTCCTCGACGATCTCACGGTTCAGCTGATCAAATTCGCCGTTGGCCTTGTTCACATAAATGCCGGTCAGCACGAAGGCGGACAGGATGATCAGAATCCCTACCGGGATGCCGACCGTCATGGTTGTGCCGGCGCCCAGCGGCGTGCCGAGCGTGGCGGGCGAAAAGGCCAACACCATAATGAAACCGTAGTAAATGACCAGCATCACCACGGTGAGCGTCCAACCCAGGCTTGTCTTCTTCTGAACAAGCTCTTGAAACTTGGGGTTGGACTGTACCTGCTTGAGTACGTCCTCGTTCATTGCATCCTCCTTTGTCATCACGATCGTCTGGATCGTTGGAGGAAACATAAAAGATCAAGCGGTTGCTCAGCTAATCGCATTTTTTGATAGAGGAAATTTGTCAGACGGATGCTGCAATGCAAAAATCCAGTTTTTTCAAGGTGTTGGAGTGGAATTTTTACTCTGTTGTCCGTGCCGGGAGTGGGGGTTTTTTCGTGTAAAACACTGGAACATTCTTGTCGCGGACAGGCAAAACCCCGCACAATGTCTCACAAAGACGCGAAATGACGTCGTGATGTAGTCGCCCCGTTACCACCTCCGACAACAGACAGGCCGAGCATGGAAATCTACCAACTGAGAACCTTCGTCACCGTTGCGCAGCAAGGGCACCTGACACAGGCGGCGGAACTGCTGCATCTGTCCCAGCCCGCCGTGACGGCGCAGATCAAGGCTCTGGAGGAGGAGGTGGGCATGCCCTTGTTCGAGCGCACCGCTGGCGGCGTCACCATGACGCGCGCCGGACAGGAGCTGCTGCCGCAAGCACAGTCCATCCTGGCGTCGGCGCGCAATATTCTCAATCACGCCAAAAACCTGAAAGGCCAGACTGCCGGCAAGGCGCAGATTGGCATCACACTTACGCCGGGCACGCTGAAAGTGGGCGAGTGGGTGGCGGCGCTGGTGGAAAAATATCCGCTGCTGGATTTGCGCTTGCAGCATGGCGTCACCGGCGAAGTGCTCAACCTGGTGCGCAAGAAGGAGCTGGACGCCGGTTTTTATCTGGGCAAGAACCCTTATGTGAACGTGAATACGGTGATGCTAGCCAATTTGCCGTTTCGCGTAGTGGTGCCCAATGCCTGGAAGGACAAAGTGGGGCAGGAAACCGGCAAGGATCTGGGCAAGTTGCCTTGGATAGGCCTGTCGCAGTTTTCCAGCCTGTACAAGATCACCGGAGAGTTGTGGCGAGAACTCAACATCTCGCCGAAAAAAGTTGCGGAGAGCGACAATCTGGCCGCCATCCTTGAACTGGTGGCCTGTGGCGTGGGGGTGGCGCTGGCGCGGGAGGACGATGCGCTGGCCTGGGAGGCCGCCGGTCGGTTGACGGTGGTGCCGGGCGTGCGCAAACTGGCCGAATTGCAGTTTGTGTATCCTTCCGACCGGGTGGGCGACCCCATCCTCGAGGCCTTGCTGCAAGAGCTGATCCGGGTCTGGGCCTTGTCGCCGGATCAGGTCTGATTTCTCCCCGCCACATGAGGATGTTCCATGAGCTATGAGTGGTTTGCCGAAGCCTTTCAGCGTTACCTTGCCGCTCTGGAACAAAGCCAGCATCGCCTGCTGGATGCCCAACAGGAGGCCTGTAGAAGCTGGGCGGCCGCCTGGTCGCCCGCCTATCCTCTGCCTGATGTGGAAGTGCAGCGCCGTATCGACGGAAGCCTGTTGAGCGGCGTGTCCTTGCTGCAGGCGCAAGCCGACAATCAGCGCGACCTGATGCTGCTCAACGAAAAATGCTGGAGCGAGCTGAACCGCAACATGCAGGCTTCGCTGCAGCGTGCCGGGCTGCATCCCTCGCTGGATGTGATGCGGCAGGCCTTGCAGCTGGGGCAAGCCTCTGGTTCGGCTTTCAGCAAGGCTTCGCGCCAAGTAGGGCATTTTGCCGCTACCCGTCTTTCCTCCGCCTCTCTGAATGCCGTGCACGACATGCGCAAGGTGTGGAAGCAATCCAAGGCCGTTTGAGCGCCTGCCGGCGATCAACGCTTTCCAGACACAAAAAAGCCCCCGCATGCGGGGGCTTTGTCATGTTGGCCGAAGGCCGGGTTAGTGGATCACCAGCGCGGTGAACGGCGGCAGATAGGCCATGGCGGTAACCACCAGACCCACCAGGCAGGCCAGCGCCAGCGAATGCAGGAATACATAACGCAGGATCACGCCTTCCTTGCCGTAGTACTGGGTGGCGGTGGATGCCACCACGATGGACTGGGCGTCGATCATCTTGCCCATCACGCCGCCCGCGGAGTTGGCGGCGGTCATCAGTACCGGGGACAGGCCCAGTTGCTGTGCCGAAGCTTTCTGCAAGCCGCCGAACAGTACGTTGGCCGCTGTGTCCGAGCCAGTCAGCGCTACGCCCAGCCAGCCCAGCAGCGTGCCGAAGAAGGGATAGAGCGCGCCCGTGTGGGAGAAAGCCAGCCCCAGGGTGATGTCTACGCCTGAGTAGCGGGTCAGGTAGCCCAGAGCCAGCATGGCGACGATGGTGATCAGCGAGTAGCGCAGCGACCAGAAAGTCTGGCGGTACACCTTCAGCATTTCGCCCGGACGGTAACCCATGATCAGGCCGGAAATCAGGCCAGCCACCAAAATGCCGGTGCCGGTGGTGGAGAGGATGTTGAGCTTGTAGATGGCGGCTTCGGCATGCGGCTTGCCAACCACCGGCGGCATTTTCTGCACCAGGTTGTGCAGGCCCGGCCATTGGATGTCCATCGTGAAGATGGCGTCCAGCGCTTTTTTGACGGTGGGCGAGCCCCAGGCGAACACCAGAACCGACAGGATCAGCCACGGCAGCCAGGCGCGGATCACGTCGCCGGTGGAGTAGCCGTGCTTCTTCTCTTCGCGGGTGACGCTGGCGGCTTCGGCAGCGGCGCCGGCCATGGTGCCGGCGGTGGAGGCGTAGATCTCGGCCGGATGCCATACCTTGAGGAACAGCACCAGCGCGGTGATGGAGCAGACCGAGGCGATCACGGCCACCAGTTCCGGGCCCATGGTGTTGGACACGATCAGTTGCGGGATGGCGAAAGACAGACCTGCCACCAGTACGGCCGGCCAGATGCGCAGGGTGTTGCGCCAGCCGCAGAAGGCAATCAGCAGCCAGAAAGGCACGATGATGGCGAAGATGGTCATCTGGCGCCCCACCATTGAGGAGATCTGCAGCACATCAATGCCGGTTACCTTGGCCAGCGTGGTGATCGGAGTGCCCAGCGCGCCGTAGGCTACCGGCGCGGTATTGGCGATCAGCGACAGGCCGGAAGCCGCCAGCGGAGAGAAGCCCAGGCCGATCAGCATGGCGCCGGTGACTGCCACCGGGGTGCCAAAGCCGCCTGCGCCTTCAAAAAAAGCGCCGAAACAGAAGGCGATCAGCAGGAGCTGCAGCCGGCGGTCCTTGGTGACGCCGGTGATACTTTCGCGCAGTACGGCGAACTGACCTTTGCGCTCGGTAAGCTGGTACAGGAAGATCACGTTCAGGATGATCCAGCCGATGGGCATCAGACCATTGAGCGCGCCCATCAGCGAAGCGCTGACCGCCATACTGCCGGGCATGCCGAAGATGCCCACGGCCACGATGAAGGAAGTTGCCAGACCCAGCAGGGCGGCGATGTGGGCCTTGATGTGGAAAATGCCGAGCGCGCCCAGCAGTACGATCACCGGCAGCGCCGCGCACAGCGTCGACAGCCAGGGGTTGCCCAACGGGTCATAGACTTGCGACCACATATGGTTCTCTCCAATGTTGATTCAAGCGTTGAGGATCGCGGCTCGGTTGGCCGCGTTGCTTCATGCAGTTCCGCTCTGTATGAGGGTGGCGGATGCTCGAACTGTAGAGAGGAGAGAGCCAGTCGTCATTTAGGGCTTGCCCTTGCGGGTTTACCCTTGAAAAGCAGGCTGGGCGCGGCGTTCGTCCCTTTACGCCGGTGCTGCGCAAGAGACTTGCTGTGGCAAACCCCTCACGATTTGGGGGCAGAAAGGGAGGCTGTCTTGCAGAGCAAGGACGGGTCGCAAACGGGATGACTGCGGCGGCAATTGAGAGCGCTGACAAACCCCTGACGCTGCGTTGCGCCTCTTTGCCGTACTCAAGCACGGCCTGTGTCGGCGCATTTTGCCTCAGTCGTGATACTGATTGTTGTTAGGCGCGCTAAGTTGAGTCGAAGGGACGGGCCTGGCTGGCCCGGCACAATGTCCCCCAATGATTTTGCCGATAGCCAGGGCGTCAAGACCGGCGAAAACAGTGCGGGGCTAAGCGCTGAGCGGCAGTGCCCGCAGGCCGTTTTCATCCAGTCGCAGATAGCCGCCAGCACTGCCGTGCCAGTCCTGGATGACCCAACGTTGCGCCGCGTGCTCGCCATGGCGGTGCCAGTGCGTGGCCGGGCGGTGAGTGTGGCCGTGAATCAGGGTGGGCCAGCCATGAGCATCCAGCAAGGCTGCAACCGCCTGTTCAGTGACGTCGGAAATGGGCGTCAGGCCGTTCTGCTGTTTGGCCATCTCGCTTTGTTGGCGAGCCTGTGCCGCGATGGCGTGACGTTCGGCCAACGGGCGCGCCAGCATGGCGGCCTGCCAGGCCGGGCTGCGGCTTACCGCGCGGAATTGCTGATAAGCGGTGTCGTCCGTGCACAGCGCGTCGCCATGGCACAGCAGCCAAGGTTGGCCGAAGGCCTCGATCAGGCAGGGCTCTTCCAGCAGTGTTGCTCCGCTGCGTTGGGCAAAACCGGCGCCGAACAGGAAATCCCGATTGCCGCGCATCACGTATAGCGGCGTCGTCTCGGCAAAGCGGCGCATGGCGCTCAGCATCTCGTCGAGAAAGGGGGAGTCGTCATCGTCGCCCACCCAGTATTCGAACAGATCGCCCAGAATGTACAAGCCGTCGATCCGGCCTTGCCAGGCGGCCAGCGTATCGAGAAACAGGCGGTTGAGCGCCGGGGTGTCATCGGCGAGGTGCAGGTCGGAAATGAAATGGAGTGTCATCGGCAAACCATAAGACAAGGGCCGCGCCAGATAGGGCGCGGCCCGTTGCGAAGTGGGCGCGGGATCAGATGATCTCGGCCTTTTCGACTACCACGGCTTCCAGCGGGACGTCCTGATGGCCGCCGCTGCGACCGGTGCGCACGGTCTTGATGCGGTCAACCACGTCCTGGCCTTCTACTACCTGGCCAAACACAGCGTAGCCCCAGCCTTGGGTGGTTTCGGATTTGAAGTCGAGGAAGTCGTTGTCAGCCACATTGATGAAGAACTGGGCGGACGCGGAGTGCGGGTCCATGGTGCGGGCCATGGCGACGGTGTAGGTCTTGTTGGAGACACCGTTGTTGGCTTCGTTCTTGATCGGGTCGTTGGTGGGCTTCTGATTCATGGAAGCGTCAAAACCGCCGCCCTGGATCATGAAACCGTTGATCACGCGATGGAAGATGGTGCCGTCGTAGTGGCCGCTCTTCACATAGGCTTCAAAGTTGGCGGCGGTGGCCGGCGCTTTGTCGCTGAACAGTTCGATGACGATGTCGCCGAAATTGGTGCTGAATTTGATCATGATGTCTTCCTTGCGAATGGGTGAGGCCGTCCCGGGGGACGGCCCGCAGTGCGTGAGTCGGGCCGCGTTACGGCTTGACCACCACTTTCTGGATAACGATGGGTTCAAACGGCACGTCTTCCATGCCGTTCATGCTGCCGGTGCGGCTCTTGGCGATGCGGTTCACCACATCCATGCCGCGGGTCACTTTGCCGAATACCGCATAGCCGATGCCTTGCGGGGACGGGTTCTTGTAATCGAGGAAATCGTTGTTGACCACATTGATGAAGAACTGCGCGGTGGCGGAGTTGGGGTCGGCCGTGCGGGCCATGGCGATGGTGCCGATGTTGTTCTTCAGGCCGTTGGCGGCCTCATTGGGGATGGATGCCTTGGTGGCTTTCTGTTGCAGCTTGGCGTCGAAGCCGCCGCCCTGAATCATGAAGCCGTCGATCACGCGATGAAACACCGTGCCGTTGTAGAAGCCGGCCTTGGCGTAGGCGACGAAGTTGGCGACGGTCTTGGGCGCTTTGGCCTCGTCCAGCGCCAGTTCGATATTGCCCTTGTTGGTGGTCATTTCCACCATGGTGACGGCGTGGGCGAAAACAGGCAGTGTGGCGAGAGCCAGGCTGCAAATCAGTTTTTTCATGACGGTTTCCGTGTTGTGGAGCGGACTGCAGAACCCGGGATTCTACCACAGCGTCGCAAAGCGCAAGTTTCGGGCGCATGCAAAAGGGCCTGCCATCCGGCAGGCCCCTGATTGGGAGCGCAGCTGTTTCTTGCGTTTACACCGGGAAGCGCAGGGAGGATTTTTCCTCATCCGTCAGCATGTCGCCTGGCAAGCCGGCAATCAGCGGGTCGGGGGCGTGCGCCACGCGCGGGTCCTTGTTGGGGTAATCCAGCTGGGACAGGAAGTAGCGGATGCAGTTGAGGCGGGCACGCTTCTTGTCGTCGGATTTCACTACAGTCCAGGGTGCGTCGCCGGTATGGGTGTGGAAGAACATGGCCTGCTTGGCGGCGGTATAGTCATCCCACTTGTCCAGCGACTGGATATCGATGGGCGACAGCTTCCAGTGCTTGAGCGGGTCGTCGCGGCGGGAGATGAAGCGACGCAACTGCTCTTCACGGCTGACGGAGAACCAGAACTTGAACAGTTTGATGCCGCTGTTGACCAGCATGCGTTCCAGTTGCGGCGTCTGCCGCATGAATTCCAGGTATTCATCGGGCGTACAGAAGCCCATGACGCGCTCAACGCCAGCGCGGTTGTACCAGGAACGGTCGAAGAAGACGATTTCGCCGGCGGCCGGCAGGTGCTGGATGTAACGCTGGAAATACCACTGGCCGCGTTCGCGCTCGGAGGGTTTTTCCAGCGCCACGACACGGGCACCGCGCGGGTTGAGGTGTTCCATGTAGCGCTTGATGGTGCCGCCCTTGCCCGCGGCGTCGCGGCCTTCAAACAGGATGACGATCTTCTGACCGGTTTCACGCACCCAGCTTTGCACTTTCAGGAGCTCGATTTGCAGCTCCATCTTGATTTTCTCGTACTCGGCGCGGCGCATGCGCGTGCGGTACGGAAAGCCGGCCGGCAGTTCGGCGGTGGTACTGTCTTCGCTGGTGCCGTGGGGCGCGGCGGCCACTTGCAGGGCAACCGGCTCATGGCTGACGGATTCGATCGCTTTGACCGATTCGTCGTGAACGCGTTTGGCGTTGGTGGGCGCGCGACGGCGCGGCGCGGGTTTGGCTGCGGCCGGCGCGGCTGCCGCAGCGGGTGCGGGAGCGACGGCGGGGTTGGACTGGGTTTCGGGAGTGGCGGGGGATTTCTTCTCGTCGGTCATGCAGTGTCCCTCTTGGTGAAGTGGTTGAAACCATGCTACGCCTGTCGCACAGGGGTGTCGATATGCGACCGTCGTGCGCTGTCAGCAAGAGTGGGGCGGCTGGAATGACGGCGTTTCAGTCCAGCAACCCTTCGCGACGCAATACCCCTTCCAGCGCGGCCAGGCAGTCCGGGTCGATGGCGCTGCCGACATTCTTGCGCATGATGTCCAGTGTTTCCGGCACCGGGGTTTCAGGGTGGTAAGGGCGTTCGGCGTTAATGGCGTCAAAGATGTCGGCGGTGGTGATGATGCGGGTTTCCAGCGCGATGTCGGGCGCGGATAAACCCAGCGGATAGCCCTTGCCGTCCAGGCGTTCGTGATGCGCGGCGGAGACGTCGGCCAGTTCGTGGAACAGGCCGATGCGGGATAGGATTTCGCGGGTATGGACGGCGTGGCGCTGGACTGCGACCCATTCTTCCGGGTCCAGCTTGCCGGGTTTGTCGAGGATGGTGTTGCTGACACCCAGCTTGCCCACATCGTGCAGCAGCGCGCCGCGCCGCAGCCAGCGCCGGCGTGAGTCGTCCAGACCCATGTCGCGGGCGATGGCATCGGCGTAATGCGCCACGCGCTGACTGTGCCCGGCGGTGAAAGGGCTTTTCGAGTCCACTACCAGGCCGAAGCCCTCGGCGATGTCGTCCAGATAGTCTTCGTCCACCGTCATGTGATGGCAGGCGGGCTCCAGTGCGAATACCGCCGCGTCGATGTCGTCCGATTCCAAGGTGCGCCAGAAGGCTTCATCGCGGGCTGGGCCTTCGGCAAACGTGCGCACCAGCGCCGGATCGAACCAGCCGCCGGCGCGCCGCTGGGTCTCGGCGACGGCGGCCTCGCGTCCTCCGGTAACGTGGAAGACGTCGATCACTTGCGACAGCAGCGCGATGCGCGCGTTGAGGGGAATGGCGTCGCCCGCCGCGCCCAGCGGGCGACCGCTGCCGTCCCAGTGCTCGTCCAGGGACTGGATGCCGCGCGCCACGTTTTCGTTGAAGCGCAGCTGACGGGCAATATCCGCGCCGCGATGGCAACGGGTATGGATCAGTTCGTCGGCCATTTTCTTGCCGTTGCGCAGTACGTTGAGAATGGAGCGCAGGCGATCGGCCCAGCCTGCGTGGCGACCCGTGTGGCTGAAAAGGAAGCCGAGCATCTGCGGTAGGCTGTCGCCCACCAGTTTGAAATCCTGTTTGAACAGACGGTCGTCGGCGAGGTAAAGCTCGCTGATACGGGCGGCGTTGCTGCTGCAGCCGAGGTCTTTCAGCAGAATGGCGTAATAAAGCTCCCACAAGGCATCGTCCGCCAGGCCGAGATGCCGGCCGATGTGCACGCCTATCCAGCAGCTGCGCACGCAATGGCCAACCGGCTGGCCTTCGGTGAGGTCCAGCGCATAACTGAGCGAGCCGATGAGTTCTGAGAGTTTGAGGGTGTCTGGCATGCCAGGAGTCCGGGTGACGGTTTGGCCTAAGGCGGCAAGGTTACCCTCAATTTATGCAGGCGATGCGGGCGCGATGCAAGTTCGGCTCAGGTGCCGCAGAAGGTGCGGTAGTCCTGCGCCACTTCCGGCGCTGCCGGCTGGGCGTAGCGCTCGCGCCCGGATTGCTGGTCAAAGGGGCTGCGCAGCACGTCCAGCAGGGCGAGGGTGGGCGCCATGTCGCCGTATTCGCTGGCGGCGGCCAGCGCTTCTTCCACCAGATGATTGCGCGGGATATAGAGCGGGTTGGCCGAACGCAGGGCTTCGGCCAACGTTGTGGCGGCCTGAGCGCTGGGGCCCAGGCGGGCGCGCCATTGCGCCAGCCAGTCGTCCAGCGCGGCGTGATTGGCAATCAGCGCGCGCAACGCGGCGGGCTGGCCGGCCGCCTCATCCGCCAGCGCGCGCCAGGCCAGGGTGTGGTCTGCCTGATTGTCGGTGAGCAGGGCGGTCCAGTTGTAGAGCAGCGCTTCGTCGCGGGGCTCGGCGCCCATCAGGCCCAGCTTGCGGCGGCCCTGCGTCAGCCAGCATTGCTGATACTGTTCGGCAAAGGCGTCGATCACGTCGCTGGCTGCCGGGACGGCGGCAGCGGGGTCGTCGGGCTGGATCAGCGGCAGCAGGGTTTCCGCCAGCCGGGCTAGATTCCATTGCGCGATGGCCGGCTGGTTGCCGTAGGCATAGCGGCCTTGTTCGTCGATGGAACTGAACACGGTGGACGGGTGATGCGCTTCCATGAAGGCGCAAGGGCCGTAGTCGATGGTTTCGCCGCTGAGGGCCATGTTGTCGGTGTTCATCACGCCATGAATGAAGCCCGCATGCATCCAGCGCGCCAGCAAATCAGCCTGACGCTCGCAGATGGCCGCCAGCAGGGCGAGCCAGGGCTGGTCTTGCTCGGCCAGTTGCGGGTAGTGGCGCTGCAGGGTGTAGTCGGCCAGGCGGCGCAGCGACTCGCGGTCGCCGCGAATGGCGAAGTACTGGAAGGTGCCGACGCGCAGATGGCTGGCGGCTACCCGGGTGAGCACCGCGCCGGGCAACGGGCGATCGCGATATACGGTGTCGCCGGTGGCGCAGACCGCCAGTGCGCGGGTGGTGGGGATGCCCAGCGCCTGCATGGCTTCGCCCAGGATGAGTTCGCGCAGCATGGGGCCCACAGCGGCCTTGCCGTCGCCGCGCCGGGAAAACGCCGTGCGGCCGCTGCCTTTGAGGGCGATGTCCCGACGTTGGCCGAAGCGGTCTGTCGCTTCGCCCAGCAGCAGGGCGCGGCCATCCCCCAGGGAGGGCGACAGCCCGCCGAACTGGTGGCCGGCGTAGGCTTGCGCGATGGGACGGGCGCCGTCGGGCAGTTGCGCCCCGGAGAACAGGCGGGCCAGCGTCGCCTCATCCACCGTGGGCAGGCCAAGCTCTTCGGCCAACCCGGCATTCCAGTACAACAGGACCGGCGCGGATGGCGCGTCCGGCCGGGCTGCCGCCCAGGCGTCCGGCAGTTGTTCGGCGTAGCTGTGCTGGAAGGCAATGCGCATGGCGGCAAACCTCATCGGGGTGGGGCACGCCGTCAGGGAAGCGGCGCGCCGTGGGGCTTGGATTCGCTGACAAAACGCCTGATCCAGCGCGCTGTGCGCCTTGTAGTGCTGGCGTCGGTGCGTCTTGGTTCAGGTTTTTTGCGTTGTCTTGCTGGCCGTTCTTATCGGCTGTGTTTGTTCTTGCCGCCGTTTTTTACCGGCGGGCGTCCGGCCGGGGCTGCGCCGCGCGGTTTGCCGGCGGCCGGCTTGGCGCGACTGGCGTTGATGGGCTGGCTGTTGCGTTGGGCCTGCGTCTTGCCGTGCGCCGCGCCGCTGAAACGGTGGCGCGCGGCGGCGGCCTTGTCGCCCGGCGGCGTGGGCGGGATCAGGCACTGCTTGCTGTGGCCGATGAGGTCGGTGCGGCCCATCTGCACCAGTGCGTCATGGATGATCTGCCAGTTGTCCGGATGGTGGTAGCGCAGGAAGGCCTTGTGCAGCTTGCGGCGATAACCGTCGCGCACTACGTCCACTTTTTCCGAGCTGCGACCCAACCGCTTCAGCGGGTTGCGGCGGGTGTGCCACATGGTGGTGGCCAGCGCCATCGGCGTCGGGGTGAAGGTTTGCACCTGGTCGAGGCGGAAGTTGTTCTTCTTCAGCCACAGCGCCAGATTCATCATGTCTTCGTCGCTGGTGCCGGGGTGGGCGGCGATGAAATAGGGGATCAGATACTGTTCCTTGCCTGCCTGACGGCTGAAGCGTTCGAACAGCTCCTTGAATTTGTCGTAGGCGCCCATGCCGGGCTTCATCATCTTGGACAGCGGACCGGTTTCGGTGTGTTCCGGCGCAATCTTCAGATAGCCGCCCACATGATGCTGCACCAGCTCCTTGATGTACTCGGGCGAGCGCACGGCCAGGTCGTAGCGCAGGCCGGACTGGATGTTGATTTTCTTCACGCCCGGCAGTGCACGCGCCTTGCGGTACAGCTGGATCAGGTGGCTGTGGTCGGTATTGAGGTTCTCGCAGATGTCCGGGTACACACAGGACAGCTTGCGACAGGAACGCTCGATGTTGGGGTCCTTGCAGGACAACCGGTACATATTGGCGGTGGGGCCGCCCAGGTCGGAAATGTGGCCGGTGAAGCCCGGGGTCTTGTCGCGGATTTCTTCGATCTCGCGCAGGATGGATGCTTCCGAACGGCTCTGGATGATGCGGCCTTCGTGCTCGGTGATGGAGCAGAAAGTACAGCCACCGAAGCAGCCGCGCATGATGTTGACCGAGTACTTGATCATTTCCCAGGCTGGGATATGGGCGTTGCCGTAGCTGGGGTGCGGATTGCGGGCGTAGGGCAAACCGAATACGTGGTCCATCTCTTCAGTGGTGAGCGGGATGGGCGGCGGATTGAGCCAGACATCGCGGCTGCCGTGCAACTGGACCATGGCGCGGGCGTTGCCGGGATTGGATTCCAGATGCAGGGTGCGGCTGGCGTGCGCGTACAGTACCGGGTCATGCGCCACGGCCTCGTAGGCGGGGATGCGGATCACGGTCTTGGCGCGTTCGGCGCGGCGCTTGGCCAAACGCTCTTCGCGCGATTCAATGCGGATGACTTGCGGCGCGGTCGGGTCGCTGTTTTTTGTCGCCTCGGCGGCTTGCTCCGGGATTTCCTGATACGGGTTCAGGTGCGGGTCCACCTTGCCCGGCAGGTCCACCACGCTGGAATCCATCTCCTGCCACTCGTCGTCGGGCAGCCAGCCGTGCGGCGCCATGAAGGCGGTGCCGCGCACGTCGCGGATTTCGCTCAGCTTCTCGCCTTTGGCTGCCCGGTGGGCGATTTCCACGACCGCGCGCTCGGCGTTGCCGAACAGCAGGATGTCGGCTTTGGAGGTCACCAGCACCGACTGGCGCACCTTGTCGCTCCAGTAGTCGTAGTGGGCGATGCGGCGCAGCGAGGCTTCGATGGAGCCGATCATCACGCCGATGCCCGGATAGGCTTCGCGGCAGCGCTGGGCGTAGACGGTGACGGCGCGGTCCGGGCGCTTGTTGGCCTCGCCGTGCGGGGTGTAGGCGTCGTCGGAGCGCGGTTTGCGATCAGCCGTGTAGCGGTTGATCATCGAATCCATGTTGCCGGCAGTGACGCCGAAGAACAGATTGGGCTTGCCCAATGCGCGGAAGGCGTCCGCCGAGTGCCAGTCCGGCTGGGCGATGATGCCCACGCGGAAACCCTGCGCTTCCAGCAGCCGGCCGATCAGCGCCACGCCGAAACTGGGGTGGTCGATGTAGCAATCGCCGCTCACCAGAATGATGTCGCAGGAGTCCCAGCCAAGCTGGTCCATTTCGGCGCGGCTCATGGGCAGGAACGGGGCAGTGCCGAAGCGGCTGGCCCAGTACTGGCGGTAAGAGGTGATGGGTTTGGCGGCGTGCTGTGTCGTCATGCTGAATGCTGTCTGCTGTTGGGCGCGGCGCAAGGCCTGCGGGTAACCGGCGATTATGCCATGTTTTTCCTCGCCTTTCATCATAAACGATTGTTTTTTCTGATGAATTGACCCCGGCGGCGATAGGGTTTGCCGAAGGGTGGGGTGCGAGGCGGGGCTGCGATTGTCCGTCAAAGCGGCGCGTTTCGCCAGTTCGCCGCGCCGCAGGCATGTGACTTGCTCATGACGGGGGCGTAAGCTAGGCGGTTTACCGGCGTAACAATGTGCCCAGTCTACGCCGGAAGAAAGGGAGCCATAACATGACGCAAAGTCAGATCATTCACGTGGGGGCCGATGCGCAGGGCGGCCTGGTGGAACAACTGGAAAACGGCAAGGTGCTGTTCATCGGCCGGCCGGATTTCGCCTTGCTGGAGCAAGAGCGGGCGCTGATGAACCCCGCCGTGGCCGACCCGGGCCGCAAGAACATCAGCCTGGATCCGGGCGTGGACGGCAAGCTGCACGGCGTGGCCGACGCCGGCAACCAGGCGGCGGTGCGCGCGCTGATCGATCGCTATCGCGAAGCGGCCATGGCGACGGTGGCGCGCTTGCTGCCGGAGTATCAGGGCAAGCTGCGCGCGGCGCCCACCAGCCTGCGCCTGATGCGAGTGGAGAATCGCCAGACTTCCTGGCGCAAGGACGACAGCCGTCTGCACGTGGACGCTTTTCCGTCGCGCCCCACTTACGGCGAGCGCATCTTGCGCGTGTTCTGCAACATCAACCCGCAGGGCGAGCCGCGCGTGTGGCGCGTGGGAGAGCCTTTCGACGACATGGCGCGGCGCATGCTGCCGCGCGTACCGCGACAATGGCCTGGCTCCGCCTCGCTGATGGCGGCGCTGAAAATCACCAAGCGCAAGCGTTCCGCCTACGACCACATCATGCTGAACCTGCATGACGCCATGAAAGCGGACATGAGCTATCAGGCCAACTGCCCGCAGGAAAGCATGCCGTTTCCCGCCGGTTGCATGTGGATCTGTTTTTCCGACCACGTGTCGCACGCTGTGATGTCCGGCCAGTTCATGCTGGAGCAGACTTTGTGGCTGCCGGCGGACAAAATGGCGGACCCGGCCGCATCGCCGTTGGCGCGGCTGGAGAAACTGGCCGGTCGCCGCTTGCTGTAAGCATGCGATTCCCGCGCCTTGCGGGCCAGCTCCCGGCAGGGCCGCGCGTGGGGCCGGGCGCTGCGCTTAAAATTGCCGATCAAGTCGGTTACAATGGCCGATTGCCATTATTTCGCCAGCGCCAGAATCATGAGCACGGAAAACAACGCGCCAGTCGTCAGCAACTTCATCCGCAACATCATCGATGAGGACCTTGCCTCCGGCAAACACACGTCCATCGTCACCCGCTTTCCGCCGGAGCCCAACGGCTACCTGCACGTGGGTCACGCCAAGTCCATCTGCCTCAACTTCGGCCTGGCCGACGATTACCAGGGCAAGTGCAATCTGCGCATGGACGACACCAATCCGGAGAAGGAATCCGACGAGTACGTGCAGTCCATCAAGGACAGCGTGACCTGGCTGGGTTTCCAGTGGGACGGCAATGTGCGTTTCGCTTCCGACTACTTTGACGCGCTGTACGATTACGCCGTCGAGCTGATCAACAGCGGTAAGGCGTTTGTCTGTGACCTTAACGCAGAAGAAATGCGCGCCTATCGCGGCAGCCTGACCGAGCCGGGCAAGAACAGCCCCTACCGCGACCGCTCGCCGGCAGAGAACCTCGACCTCTTCACCCGCATGAAGAACGGCGAGTTCCCGGACGGCAGCCGCACCCTGCGTCTCAAGATCGACATGGCTTCGGGCAACGTCAACCTGCGCGATCCGGTGATCTACCGCATCCGCCGCGCCCATCACCATCGCACTGGCGACAAGTGGTGCATCTACCCGATGTACGATTACACCCACTGCATTTCCGACGCGCTGGAAGGTATTACCCATAGCTTGTGCACGCTGGAGTTCGAAGACCATCGCCCCTTGTACGACTGGGTGCTGGACAACATCACCATTCCTTGCCATCCGCGCCAGTACGAGTTCTCCCGTCTGGAACTGCTGTACGCGCTCACTTCCAAACGCAAGCTGCAGGCGCTGGTGAATGACGGCCTGGTGTCCGGTTGGGACGACCCGCGCATGCCCACCATCGAAGGCATGCGCCGTCGCGGCTACAGCCCGGCCGGCATCCGCCTGTTTGCCCAGCGCATCGGCGTGTCCAAGGGCGAGAACATCATCGACATGAGCGTGCTGGAAGGCGCTGTGCGCGAGATGCTGGAAAACGAATCGCCGCGCGTGATGGCGGTGCTGGACCCGATCAAGGTGAGCTTCACCAATTACGACGCCGCCGTGACCGCCAGCCGCAGCGCGCCTTTCCATCCGCATCATCCTGAATTCGGCGAGCGCGAAGTGCCCATCGCCCGCGAAATCTGGATCGAGCAGGACGACTTCGCCGAAGTGCCGCCGCCCAAGTGGCAGCGCCTGACCGCCGGCGGCGAAGTGCGCTTGCGTTACAGCTACGTGATCAAGTGCGAAGAAGTGATCAAGGACGCCAATGGCAAAGTGGTGGAGCTGAAGTGCTCCATCGACCACGACACGCTGGGCAAGAACCCGGAAGGCCGCAAGGTAAAGGGCGTGATCCACTGGGTGTCGGCCGAACACGCCATCCCCGCAGAAGTGCGCCTGTACGACCGCCTGTTCACCGAGTCGCGCCCGGACGCCGTGCGCGGCGAGGATGGCGAATATGTCGATTTCCGCCAGTTCCTCAATCCGGCATCGCTGAAAACCATCACCGCCTATGTGGAAGACGCCGTGCTGAGTGCCCCGGTGGAAACCCGCTATCAGTTCGAGCGTCTCGGTTACTTTGTCACCGATCGCTATGAACATCAGCCAGGCAGCAAGGTGGTGTTCAACCGCACGGTTGGCCTGCGCGACAACTGGAGCAAGTAAGCCCCATCGCCAACCCGGGTTGGCCGAAGCAAAGCCCCGCCATGGCGGGGCTTTTTTTATTGCTGATGAATTGAAGCCGGCCTGTTCAGGCTGAGATGCAGCTCAAGCAGCGCGTGCCCTCAGGCGCCGACAGGCAGCGCTTCCGCGTCGAGGGCCGGGCAGACGCGATTGCGCCCGCTGTGCTTGGCCTGATACAGCGCCCGGTCGGCGCGGCGATACAGCTCGGCAAAGCCTTCTTGCGGCAGCAGCGTGGCCACGCCGATGCTGAGGGTGTAGGGCAATAGCTTGTCGGCCACGGTTACCGCTTGCGCTTCGGCGGCGCGGCGCAGGCGTTCCGCCACTTGGCGCGCCGCATCGGCCGATGCGCCCGGCAGCAGAATGGCGAACTCCTCGCCGCCCATCCGGCCAATCAGGTCCTGTTGCCGCATATGGGCGCGGGCGATGCGCATGAAGGCCTGCAATACCTGGTCGCCAGCGGCATGGCCGTGGTTGTCGTTGATGCGCTTGAAGTGGTCGAAGTCGATCACCAGCAGGGACAGGGGAGCGGCTTGCCGCTCCGCCTCGCGGATCAGCGCAGCCACCTGGCTTTCCAGCTGCCGGCGGGTGAGCGAGCCGGTCATGCCGTCGTGGTGCGCCTGATAGCGCATGTCGGCCAGCATGGATTCGTGCAGCAGCAACACCGCCAGCATGGCGAGGCCCGGCATCATGGCGGCGGACAGCGACAGCAGTACCACATTGGCAAGGCTGGGCGCCAGCAGCTGGTCGGCTTCGGCTTGGCCGGTGGCGAAATAAAGCCCGCGCGCCAGATGCAGGGCGGCCAGCAGCGCTGCGCACAGGGCCGAGGCCCAATAGACGGCGGGCTTGTGCTCGCGAATGCGGTGGCGCAGCAACAGGCGGGATTCAACGCTGAACAACAGCACCAGAAACACCGACACCGTCGCCACGCGCCCCGCCAGACTCTCCACCAGATAGTGGCAGGCCGATACGCCCAGCGCCACCCAGAGTACACCCAGAGTCAGCGCACGCACGGGGACGGACTGGCGCAGGAAGCGCGCGCAACCGGCGTAGTGGCTGGCGGCGGACAGCGCCAGCATGGTATTGCCCAGCACAATCGACAGGCTGTCCGGGATGATGCCGCGCAAGCCCAGCAGCGGCAGATAGACGATCACGGCCGCCATGCTCGCCATCCATTCGCGGCAACCGGGCAAGCGAGTGCGCCATAGCGAAGCCAGCACCATCAGCATGGCGCAGTTGAGCACCTCGGTAACCATGAACACCGGGACAAGTACGGGAAGGGGGGCGGATGGCATGAGCCGGAAAATCTGCTGTAAATGAATGTTTAATATATTGCGCTGATTCGATAATGTATCGCAGATTGTTGCCGTGAATATGAAAATTTTCTGCCATTTACGCCTGAGTCTGAGTAACGGGCGTCTGCCGGCTTCGGCAAACCTTGAGCCAAATCCAATCCTTGCCAATGTAATTTGCCGGCTACAACATGGCGGCCTAGCATCGACCGCATCACCATAGCCAAAACAGGACATGCTCATGACCCCACCCCGCATGCTGTACCTGCAATCCGGCGGCCCCACCGCCGTGCTCAACGCCTCGGCGCAAGGCGTGATCGAAACCGCGCGCAAGCTGGGCGTCTCCATCTATGCCGCGCTGGACGGACTGGCCGGCCTGCTGGACGGACGATTGGTGAATACCGATCTGGTACCGGACGAGGGCATCGCGCGGCTGGGGTATCTGCCCGGCGGGCATTTTGGCGTGAGCCGCCGCATGGTGGGCAGTTATGAGGAGGCGCCGGAAGACTGGCTGCGCATCCGCGATGTGTTGCAGCGCCACGGTATCCACTATCTGCTGGTGAACGGCGGCAATGGTTCGTTGGGCTGTGCCGAGCGGCTGGCCGATTTTGAGGCCAGAACCGGCTACCCGCTGGGGGTGATTGGTATCCCCAAAACAATCGACAACGACCTGATGGGCACCGACAACAGCCCCGGTTACGGTTCGGCGGCCAAGTTTCTGGCCAGCACCATGCTGGAAGTGGGGCTGGACATGATCAGCATGGGGCGGGGCAGGGTGTTCATCATGGAGGCCATGGGCCGCCATACCGGCTGGCTGGCCGCCGCCTGCGGCGCGGCGCGACGCAAGGAGGGCCAGGCGCCGCATATCATTCTGTTGCCGGAGGTGCCGTTTGACGCAGACAAGTTCCTGGCGGCGGTGGACGACAATATGGCGCGCTACGGTCAGTGCGCCGTGGCCGTGGCCGAGGGCATCACAGGGCCGGACGGCCGTTTTGTCACCGAGGCGAATCCTTCAGCCATCTATGGCCACGAGCAACTGGGCGGCGTAGGCAGCTGGCTGGCGGCGCTGATCAAACGCGAACGCGGCCTGTCCGCGCATGTGGCGCAGGTGGATTATCTGCAGCGCGCCGCCGGTCATCTGGCCTCGGCCACGGATATCGAGCAGGCCTACACCATGGGCTGCAAGGGCGTGGAGTGGGCGCTGGCGGGCAAGACCGGCCTGATGGCCGGCATCCGCCGCTTGCCGGGCATCCCTTACCGCTGGGACGTGGACGCCGTGCCGCTGGGCGTGGTGGGCGATCAGGAAAAAGCATTGCCGCCGGAGTACATTGGCGCGGACGGCTTCAGCGTGACGCCGGCTTTTCTCGATTACGTATTGCCGCTGATGCAGGGAGAGCGCATGCCGGTGTTCCGCCATGGCCTGCCTGATTACCGCCGCATTGAATGGCCGGCGGTCTGACCCCATCTGGAATCCGGTCCGGCCGGTTTTGACCGGTGGACCTGACGAGTTTCCGTAAGCCCCTTCTCTTGCGACATTGGCTGTCATCCGGGCCCGTCGCGCGGGAAGGGGCTTGACGACTCTGATACAATCTTCCTTTTACCCCCTGACATAGGCAGCGCAACCATGCTCAACGTGTACAACACACTGACCCGCCAGAAAGAAGTCTTCCGTCCTATCGAAGCCGGCAAGGTGCGTATGTACGTCTGTGGCATGACCGTGTATGACCTCTGTCACATCGGCCATGCCCGCATGCTGGCCGCCTTTGATGTGATCTACCGCTGGCTGCGCGAATCCGGTTACGACGTGACCTATGTGCGCAACATCACCGACATCGAAGACAAGATCATCAATCGCGCGCTGGAGCGCGGCATCAGCCCGGAGCAGTTGGTGGAGGAAACCATCGCTGACATGCATCAGGACGCCGCCGCGCTGGGCCTGTTGCCGCCCACGTTCGAACCGCGCGCCACCCATCATGTGGGCGGTATGATTGCGCTGATCGAGCAACTTGTCGCCAACGGCAAAGCCTATCCGGCGGCCAATGGCGATGTGTACTACGCCGTGCGCGAATTTGAAGGCTACGGTAAGCTGTCGGGCCGCACGCTGGACAAACTGCGCGCCGGCGAGCGCGTGGAAATCGACCCCAACAAGCGCGATCCGCTGGACTTCGTGCTGTGGAAGGCCGCCAAGCCGGGCGAGCCGTCCTGGGACAGCCCCTGGGGCCCCGGTCGTCCGGGCTGGCACATCGAGTGCTCGGTGATGAGTTGCCATCATCTGGGTGAGCATTTCGACATTCACGGCGGCGGCGAGGACCTGCAGTTCCCGCACCACGAGAATGAAATCGCCCAGTCCGAAGGCGCCCACGGCCATCAGTACGTGAACTACTGGCTGCACAACGGCTTTATCAATGTGGACGGCGAGAAGATGTCCAAGAGCCTGGGCAACTTCTTCACCATCCGCGACGTGCTGCAGCATTTCGATGGCGAGGTGGTGCGTTTCTTCATCGTGCGCAGCCACTATCGCAGCCCGGTGAACTACACCGACAGCATTCTCAACGACGCCAAGCAGGGGCTGACCCGCCTTTATACCGCCTTGCGCGGGCTGAGCCTGCCGGCCTCCGACGGCATCGACTGGGCCAACCCCTACGCCGCCCGTTTCAAGGCGGCGATGGACGACGACTTCAGCACCTCCGAAGCCGTGGCGGTGCTGTTCGATCTGGCCGGCGAGGTCAACAAGAGCCGCGATCTGCAACAGGCGCGCCTGTTGAAGGATCTGGCCGGCGTGCTGGGTCTGTTGCAGCGCGACCCGGAGACTTTCCTGCAGGCCGGGGTGGGCGAGGGCGAGCTGTCCTCCGAGGAGGTGGAAGCCCTGATCGTGGCGCGCAAGGAAGCGCGCGCCAACAAGAACTGGGCAGAGTCCGACCGCATCCGCGACGAACTGCTGGCCAAGGGCATCGTGCTGGAAGACGGCGCTCAGGGCACCATCTGGCGTCGCCAGTAAGTTTGGTGAGAGGTGTTTGGGCGCGCCTCGCTCCGGGCAGACTTGTCAAGCCGGAGCGATGGGCGCATAATGCGCCTCTTGTTCATGCAGCACAGGCAAAACCCCTGTGCCCGTTAATCAAAGGAAGCTCAAATGCGCGCTGACATTCATCCGAATTACACGGCAGTGGAAGTTACCTGCTCCTGCGGTAACAAGTTCGCTACCAAATCCACCATGGCCAAAGACGCCTTCCACATTGAAGTGTGCTCCCAGTGCCACCCGTTCTACACCGGCAAGCAGAAGATCGTTGACACTGCCGGTCGCGTTGACAAGTTCAACCAGAAGTTCGGCAGCTTCTTCAAGCGCTAAGCTTGCAAGAAACGGTAAGACAAAAAAGGCAGCTTCGGCTGCCTTTTTTCGTTGCTGGCCATTAAAATGAGCGTTTCCCATTCCGGCGCGACCCGATGCTGACGTACACCCCGCAATCCGCCACCTTGCCGGCGCCAACGGAAAAACCGTGGGTGCTCTTGCTGCTCTGTTTCATCTGGCTGTGGCCCGGCGTCATCGGCCACGACCCCTGGAAGCCGGACGAACCCTATGTGATGGCTGTCATCGATGGCATGCTGCGCACGGGCAACTGGCTGCTACCCACGCTGGACGGCATGCCCTATCTCGACTACCCGCCGCTGTACTACTGGGTGGCCGCCTGCTTCGTCAAACTGTTCTCTCCCTGGTTGCTGCCCGCGCATGACGCGGCCCGGCTGGCAACGCCGCTGTTCATGTCGCTGGCCTTGTTGCTGGCGGGGATGAGCGGGCGCGATCTGATCGGCCGTCGCCATGGCCGCAGCGTGGTGATGATCCTCATCGGCTGCATCGGGCTTATTGTCACCGGCCACTTGCTCAGTACCGTCACTGCCACTTTCGCCGGTTTCGCGGCGGCCTTCTATGCCCTGTCGCTTACCCTGCGTTCGCCCGGATTGGCGGGCGCGGTATTGGGCGCGGCCACCAGCGCGATTTTCCTCAGTTCAAGCCTGCTGGAAGTCATGCTGATCTGGGCGGTGGCGGCCATGCTGCCCACCTTCAGCGCCTGGCGCAACAAGCGCTACGCCATCACGCTGGCCATGGCATTGCTGGTGGCGGTGCCGGTGATGCTGATCTGGCCGATGCAACTGGCGCGCAGTTATCCGGCGCTATACCAAGTGTGGTGGCAGCACCATGCGCTGGGCCCCTTGAGCGGTTTCGGTCATGTCACGCTGTTTCACAGCTTTGGCTATTACACCCTCAACGTGGTGTGGTTTGCCTGGCCGGCCTGGCCGCTGGCGGCCTGGACGCTGTTTCGCAGCCGCCGTTACGACGAGCCCTTGCTGCAACTGCCGCTGGTGTTTTTCGCCGTCATTCTCTTGCTGCTGACCCTGTCGGAAAACAAGAGCATGGAGTACGCCATGCCCTTGCTGTTGCCGTTGTCGGTGCTGGCTGCGGTGGAGCTGGACAATCTGCGGCGCGGCGCGGCGGCCTTCCTCAACTGGTTCGGTCTGATGACTTTCGGCTTCTTCGGCTTGCTGGTGTGGGCCGGTTGGGCGGCCATGAACTATGGCTGGCCGGAACGGCTGGCTGGCCGGGCGCAGTATTTCAGCCCCTACTATGTGCCGCACGTGTCGCTGGTGGCGGCCGTGTTCGCGCTCGTGGCCACTGCGGCCTGGGTATGGGCTGTGACGCGTCGCCATTTGAGAGGCCGGCAAGCGGTCACCAACTGGGCAGCGGGCATCACGCTGTTCTGGGGGCTGGCGCTGACCTTGTGGCTGCCCTGGCTGGATGCGGCCAAGAGTTACCGTCCGGTGGTGGAAAGCATGGTCAAGGCCATGCCGGCGGAGGCGCGCTGCGTGGCGACGGAAAGTCGCAATGTCATTGCCCGCATCAGCTGGCGGTACTACTCGGGCATCAATCTGGTGCCGTACCCTGCGGGCACGACCAGCCCCTGTGAATACGAACTGGTGATGCGCAGTCGTGAGCAAGGCTTGGCCGAGCCGGGTTGGCAGCTGATCTGGCAAGGCGCGCGTCCGCGCGAGAAGGTGGAATTGTTCGGCCTGATGCGGCGGATGAATCACTGAACAAACAGGATGGAAAAACCGCAACGCGCCGGGTGATGCAAGTCGCCGGCGCGTTTTTGCTGGGCCGATGTTTGCCAAGAGCGGCTAGCAAAAATACTGCGCCACGGCTGAGGGCTAGCCCGCTTGCGCAGGCAGTGCAGGGCGTAAGACCTGGAGGCGCATGGCTGGAGGGGCTTTGTCAGCGGGCTTCCAGCAAGGCCGCCAGGCTGGGAAAGTCCGGCATGTTCTGCGCCAGTGGAAACACTACCCGCTCTTCATAGCGCACATGTTGTTGCAGTAGTTGGCCGAAGGCGGCCAGTTTTTCCGGGCTGGCCAGATCGGGTTCCAGCAGCTGTCTGCGCATCAGTTCGTGTTCCTGACTGATGCGCTGGGCCATGATGTCTTTGCCCTGCCGGAGCAGCCAGGGCAGCAAGGTGGCTTCTTCCTCGGCGAAATGCGGGGCGAGGCTGCTGTCCCAGGCTTCGCGCAGCCTGGCCGCCAGGGTTTCTCGCTCGGGCAGCGAATGCTCGGCCGCGCGCAGCGCCCGCGCAGCCAGCGACAGCGCGGTATGGTGTTCTCTGGAAAACCCGGACAGGGCAGGATGGCGTTGCATGGCGGACTCCTTGGTATGCCCCGAGTATGCGCGCGGGCGCTGAGCGGGCTCCTTGACCGCGCTCAACGCAAACGGGGCCGCTGGCGGCGGCCCCGGATGACACAGTACAGCAGCGCCATGCCTGACAACGGCCTTGGCGCGTCTCTCAGGATTGCAACTGCGGCAGGTTCTCGAACAGCTTCAAGGCTTGCGGATTGGCCAGCGCGCTGAGATTGTTGACCGCTTCGCCGTGGATGATGTTTTTCACCGCCAGTTCGACGATCTTGCCGCTGATGGTGCGCGGGATATCGGCCACCGCTACTATGCGGGCAGGCACATGGCGCGGGCTGGCGCCCAGCTTGATTTTCTCCTTGATGCGGCTGGTCAGCGTCTCGTCCAGCGCCTGGCCGTCGCGCAAGCGCACAAACAGCACGACGCGCTCGTCGTCCTGCCAACGCTGGCCCACGGCCAGACTTTCGATCACCTCGTCGAAGGTTTCCACTTGCCGGTAGATTTCCGCCGTGCCGATGCGCACGCCGCCGGGGTTGAGCACGGCATCCGAGCGGCCGTAGATGATCATGCCGTCGTGTTCGGTGATCTCGGCGAAGTCGCCATGACACCAGATATGGGAGAAGCGGGCGAAGTAGGCGCTGCGGTATTTGCTGCCATCGGCATCTTTCCAGAAGCCCACCGGCATGGAGGGGAAGGGACGGGTGCAGACCAGCTCGCCCTTTTCGCCGCGCACCGGCTTGCCGGCGTGGTCATAGATGTCCACCGCCATGCCCAAGCCGCGGCATTGTAGTTCGCCGCGATGCACCGGCAGGCTGGCGCAGCCCAGCGCGAAGCAGGACACGATGTCCGTGCCGCCGGAAATGGACGCCAGATTGATGTCGCGCTTGATGTTGTCGTACACCCAGTCAAAGCTCTCCGCCACCAGCGGGGAGCCTGTGGAGAACACGGCGCGCAGCGGCGCCAGTCGCCAATGGCGGGCCGGTGCCAGATCAATCTTGCGCAAGCCGTCGATATATTTGGCCGAGGTGCCGAAATGGGTGAAGCCGGCCTGCTCGGCGTAATCCCACAGCACTTTGCCCTGAGCGGCGAAGGGCGAACCATCGTACAGCATCAGCGCCGCGCCGCTGGCCAGGCCGCTGACCAACCAGTTCCACATCATCCAGCCGCAGGTGGTGAAGTAGAAAAAGCGATCGCCGGCGTGGATGTCGCTGTGCAGCTGGTGTTCCTTGAGGTGCTGCAGCAGGGTGCCGCCGGTGCCGTGCACGATGCACTTGGGCTTGCCGGTGGTGCCGCTGGAGTAAAGGATGAACAGCGGGTGCTTGAACGGCACGCGTTCGAAATGCAGCGGGGCGGGGCGGTAGGG
Organism: uncultured Aquitalea sp.; assembly: GCF_945957525.1. Taxonomy (GTDB): domain Bacteria; phylum Pseudomonadota; class Gammaproteobacteria; order Burkholderiales; family Chromobacteriaceae; genus Aquitalea. The sequence goes on from NZ_CAMFLA010000013.1 coordinate 77,877, forward strand.
GGCGATGAAATCGGCCAGCGTTAGCGTGCGCGGCAGGCTTTCGGCAAACACCGCCGTCTCGCCCAGATACGGTACGGCAATGATTTTTTCCACCGAAGGCAGGCCTTCGGCCAGGGCCAGCATCTTGTCGCGGATATCCACCTGTTTGCCGTTGTACCAATAGCCGTCCGGGCAGAACAGCAGGCGCGGCTCGGTCTGGCCGAAGCGGTCGATGGCGCCGTCAATGCCGAAATCCGGCGAGCAGCTGGTCCATACTGCGCCAAGGCTGGCGGCAGCCAGCATGGCGGCCAGTGTTTCGGGCATATTGGGCATGAAGCCGGCCACCCGGTCACCCATGCGCAGACCAGCAGCGCGCATGGCTTGCTGCAGGCGGGACACCAGTGCGCAAAGTTCGGCATGGCTCAGTTCGCGGCTGACTTTGTCTTCGCCGCGAAAGCTTACCGCCAGGCTGTCGTCGTTGCGGCGCAGCAGGTTTTCCGCGTAATTCAACCGGGCTTTGGGAAAGAAGCGGGCGGACAGCATGTCGTCGCCGTGTTCCAGCGCTGCTTCGCCTTTGTCGCCGATCACGCCGGCGTAGTCCCACACCAGCGACCAGAACGTGGCCGGGTCGTCTACGCTGGCTTGCCACAGGCTGTGGTAATCGGGTAGGTCACGGGACCAGGCGGCTTCGGCCAGTCGGGTGAACGCGGTCAGGTGCGCGCCGGCCAGACGGGCGGCGGAAGGTTGCCAAACGGGGTGATCGGCCATGATGGGGTATCTCCTCTTTAGAGCCACTAACAAAACCTCGTAGAGACCCTGAACAAGGCGCGCCGACGCAGGCAGTACAAGAAGTACGACAAGGAGGCGCAACGCCGGGACCGGGGTTGGGTTAGCGGGTCTTTATCAGGAGCGGCTTGCATCCCCGGCCATGGCTTGCCCCGCTCAGGCGAGGGCGCGGCGCCAGGCGGGCTCGGCCGCTCCGCTGTGGCCGGCGATGACGGGTGCTGCGTCCGTCCCGACGGCTCTTGTCATGTGGATAAGGCTCAGACTTCAGGGCGACCAAGCGCCCGCGCAACGCGGGAGTCTGGCTCGCGGCCCAGCAGGCCGGCAACAAACCAGGTGGCCGCCACCAGTCGCGACAGATCAACGCCGGTGGCCACGCCCAGGCCCTGCATCAGGTAGACCACATCTTCCGTAGCCACATTGCCTGACGCTCCACGAGCATAAGGGCAGCCGCCCAGGCCGGCAACGGAAGAATCGAATGTCCTGAGGCCTGCGCCAAAAGACGCATGAATGTTGCTGATGGCCATGCCGTAAGTATCGTGAAAGTGGCCTGCCAACTGGTTCATTGGCACGAACTTGCTCACGGCCTCCAGCATGTCCAGCACCGTATTGGGTGTGCCCACGCCAATGGTGTCGCCCAGCGAGATTTCATAGCAGCCCATGTCGAGCAGGCGGGCGGCCACCTCCGCCACCTTGGCCGGTGCGATGCGACCCTCGTATGGGCAAGCCACCACGCAGGAAACATAGCCGCGCACCCGCACATTGTGCCGGCGGGCGGTGGCCATCACGCTGTCGAAGCGGGCCAGGCTCTCGGCGATGCTGGCGTTGATGTTTTTCTGGCTGAAGCTTTCGCTGGCGGCGCCAAACACGGCGATCTCTCTCACGCCAGCTTCCAGCGCTTGCTCCATGCCCTTGTCGTTGGGCACCAGCACCGGGTAGTTCACCGGCCCGGACAGCGGCAGCGCCTTGAGCACCGCCAGGCTGTCCGCCATCTGCGGCACCCATTTGGGCGAGACAAAGGCCCCGGCCTCGATGGTGTTAAGGCCGGCTTCGGCCAACTTGCGGATCAGCGCCAGCTTGTCGTTGGTGCCTACCGCCTGTTTTTCGTTTTGCAGGCCGTCGCGCGGGCCCACTTCCACCAGTTTTACCGTTTCCATATCGCCACCTTGCCTTGCTGCGCCTTGCTTGTCATGCCGCTTCGAAATCCACCAGTTCGTCGCCGTCGCACACTTGTTCGCCGGCGGCGAAGAAGCAGGCCTTTACGACGCCGTCGGCCGGCGCGCTGATGGTGTGCTCCATCTTCATGGCTTCCAGAATCAATAGCGGCTGGCCTTTTTCCACTTTGCTGCCGGCTGCGGCCAGCACCGCCACCACCCGGCCCGGCATCGGGGCCTTGAGATGGGTTTCACCGTGTAGTTCGGCGGCGGCTATGGCGAAGGGGTCGTGCCATTGCACACTGACGATGCCGTCTTCGGCAAACATCACCCGCTGCTTGCCGTGGCGCACCACGTCGGCTGTCAGGCGTTTGCCGTCCAGTATGGCGGTGAGGCGTTCGCCGACCAGTTCGGCTCGGGCCTGATACGACACCTCGCCTACGCGCACCAGAAAGTCGTCGCGCTGATGCGTCAGCGCCAGCGACCAGCGCTGGTCTTCCTGTTCAAACACCTGGCGGCTTTGCAGCTGACCATTCAAGCGCCAGCCAGAGGGCAGGTCGGAGGGGGAGGCCGTGGCCAGGGTTTCCGCCAGCGCCAACAGCGCCAGGCTTTGTGGCGTGGGAGCGGCCGGCGGCGGCAACAGATCGTCGTGATGACGGGCGATCAGGCCGGTATCCACCTCGCCGCTGGCAAAGCTGTGATGCCGTACGATGCGGCGCAGGAAGGGAATGTTGGTGCTGACTCCCACAACCTGATACTGGCCCAACGCGGCATCCAGTTGCGCCAGCGCCGCTTCGCGCGTGTCGCCCCAGACAATCAGCTTGGCGATCATCGGATCGTAAAACGGGGTGATGGTGTCGCCCTGCGTCACGCCGGTGTCTACCCGCACTTGCGCGGTTTCTTGCGGCGGCCGCAGGTGGATGAGCGTGCCGGTGGCTGGCAAGAAGCCTTTGTCCGGGTCTTCCGCGTAGATGCGGGCCTCGATGGCGTGACCGTGGATGCGCAGGGCGTCTTGCTGCAGCGGGAGCGGCTGGCCATTGGCCACCATCAGTTGCCAGGCCACCAGATCTTGCTCGGTGATCATTTCCGTTACCGGGTGCTCCACTTGCAGGCGGGTGTTCATTTCCATGAAGTAGAAACGGCCGCTGTCCACATCCATGATGAATTCCACCGTGCCGGCGCCCACATAGCCCACGGCGCGGGCGGCGGCGCAGGCGGCCTCGCCCATGGCGCGGCGGGTGTCGGCGGGCAGGTGAGGCGCGGGCGCTTCTTCCAGTACTTTCTGGTGGCGGCGCTGCACCGAGCAATCGCGCTCGAACAGATAAACGCAGCTGCCGTGCTGGTCGGCGAACACCTGGATTTCCACATGGCGCGGGCGGGTCAGGTATTTCTCCACCAGCACTTTGTCATCGCCGAAGCTGGCGCGGGCTTCGCGCTGGCAGGAGGCGAGGGCGGCGGCGAAATCGGCCGCCGCCTCCACGATGCGCATGCCCTTGCCACCGCCGCCGGCGCTGGCCTTGATCAACACCGGATAGCCGATGCCGTCGGCTTGCTGTTGCAGAAAGTCGGGCTGCTGATTGTCACCGTGATAACCGGGCACCAGCGGCACGGCTGCCGTTTCCATCAGTGCTTTGGCGGCGGATTTGCTGCCCATGGCGGCGATGGCGGCGGCCGGGGGGCCGATGAAGCTGATGCCGGCGTTGGCGCAGGCTTCGGCAAACCCTTCGTTTTCCGAGAGGAAACCGTAGCCGGGGTGAATGGCCTCCGCGCCGCTTTGGTGGGCAATGTCCAGAATCAGCTCGGCCTTGAGATAAGACTCTGCGGCTGGCGCCGGGCCGAGGCGCCAGGCCTCGTCGGCCATTTTGACGAAACGGGCGTCGGCGTCGGCATCGGAATACACAGCCACGGTGCGCATGCCCATTTGCCGTGCGGTCTTGATGACGCGGCAAGCAATTTCGCCGCGATTGGCGATGAGGATTTTCTTGAACATGGGGGCGTCCTTATTGTTCTTGCTGCCAGACGGGCGGACGTTTGTCGAAGAAGGCGGCCAGCCCTTCGCGGGCCTCGCGACCGACACGGGTGCCGGCGATGCGGCTGGCGGTATCGGCCAGCAGGTCATCGTCCCAGGGCGAGCCTTCATGCAGAGCCGCCAGCAGGTCTTTGGCTGCGGAGAGCGCTTGCGGGCCGCCTTGCGCCAGTTCGGCGGCGATGTGGGCTATGCGGGCGTCCAGTTCGGCTGCATCCACTACTTCGTGAACCAGACCGATGCGTGCTGCGGTGGCGGCGTCGACGCGTTCGGCGCTGAGGAAGTAGCGCCGCGCCTGCCGCCAGCCGATGGCGTCGGCCACATAGGGGCCGATGGTGGCGGGAATCAGCCCAAGTCGCACTTCGGTCAGCGCAAAGCGGGCGTTGGCAGTGGCGATAGCCACGTCGCAGACCGCGGTAAGACCGGTGCCGCCGGCCATGGCCGCGCCGTGAACGCGGGCGATGACCGGTTTTTTGCTGCGATAGATGGCTTTGAGCATGGCGGCCAGCTTGTTGGCGTCAGCCAGGTTTTCCGCTTCGCTGTAGCCGGCAGCGCGACGCATCCAGTCCAGGTCCGCGCCGGCGGAGAAGCTCTTGCCTCGCCCGGCCAGCACGATGACGCGTACGGTGTCGTCGGTTTGTAGTTGGCCGAAGGCCGATGTCAGCTCGGCAATCAGCGTTTCATTCATGGCGTTGTGCAGGTCGGGCCGGTTCATCCATACCGTGGCTACCTTGCCCTGATGTTCGATTTCCAGCGTGCTGTAACGGTTCATGGCCGGGTCCTTACAGGCGGAATACGCCGAAGCGGGTGGGTTCGATGGGGGCGGACAGCGCGGCGTCCAGCGCCATGGCGAGCACGTCGCGGGTCTGGGCCGGGTCGATCACGCCGTCGTCCCAGAGGCGGGCGCTGGCGTAGTAGGGGTGGCCCTGGCGTTCGTATTGCTCTCGCACCGGCGCTTTCAACGCTTCTTCTTGTTCGGCGGAGAAGGCGTCGCCCAGCTGCTCTTTCTTTACTTGCGCCAGCACGCCGGCGGCTTGTTCGCCGCCCATTACCGAGATGCGGCTGTTGGGCCACATCCAGAGGAAACGCGGCGAGTAAGCGCGGCCGCACATGCCGTAGTTGCCGGCACCGAAGCTGCCGCCGATCAGTACGGTGAACTTGGGCACGCGGGCGCAGGCCACGGCGGTGACCAGTTTGGCGCCGTCCTTGGCGATGCCGCCGTTTTCGTATTTCTTGCCCACCATGAAGCCGGTGATGTTTTGCAGGAAGATCAGCGGGATGCCTCGCTGGCAGCACAGTTCGACAAAGTGCGCGCCCTTGAGCGCGGATTCGGAAAACAGAATGCCGTTGTTGGCGATGATGCCTACCCGGTAGCCGTTGAGCCGGGCGAAGCCGGTGACCAGCGTGGCGCCGTAGTTTTGCTTGAATTCGTCGAAGTCCGAGTCATCCACCAGCCGGGCGATGATTTCGCGCACGTCGAACGGTTTTTTCGGATCCGCCGGAATCACGCCGTAAATGTCTTCCGGCGCGTAGCGCGGCGGGCGCGCGTCGGCGCGGTCCAGCCGGCCTTGTTTGCTCCAATTGAGATCGGCCACGATGCGGCGGGCGATGGACAGGGCATGGGCATCGTTTTGCGCCAGATGGTCGGCCACGCCCGAGATGCGGGTATGCACATCGCCGCCGCCCAGTTCTTCGGCCGACACTACCTCGCCGGTGGCGGCTTTCACCAGCGGCGGGCCGCCCAGGAAGATGGTGCCTTGTTCCTTGACGATGACGGTTTCGTCGCTCATGGCCGGTACGTAAGCGCCGCCGGCGGTGCAGCTGCCCATCACTACGGCGATTTGCGGAATGCCTTCGGCCGACAGGTTGGCCTGATTGAAGAAGATGCGGCCAAAGTGTTCCTTGTCGGGAAACACCTCATCCTGCAGTGGCAGGAAGGCGCCGCCGGAGTCCACCAAGTAGACGCAGGGCAGGCGGTTTTCCCGGGCGATTTCCTGCGCGCGCAGGTGCTTTTTCACCGTCATCGGGTAATAGGTGCCGCCTTTGACGGTGGCGTCGTTGGCGATGATCAGGCAGTCGATGCCGCTGATGCGGCCGATGCCGCTGATCAGGCTGGCGCCGGGCGCGTCGCCGCCGTACATCCCGTAGGCGGCCAGCTGCGACAGTTCCAGAAACGGTGCGCCGGGGTCCAGCAGCAGGTTGATGCGCTCGCGCGGCAGCAGCTTGCCCTTGGCGACATGCTTGTCGCGCGCCTTGTCACCGCCACCCTGCGCGGCCTGGGCCACCTTCTCTTCGAGATCGGCCACCAGCGCGCGCATGCGCTCGGCGTTGGCCTGGAAGTCGGCGGCGCGAGGCGAAAGTTTGGATTCGATGATGGGCATGATTTTAAGGAGTCGGTGATGTTGTGAATGGGGAGTGGTAGCGCCCGCTCCCCGTCATGTTTCAGCAGCGGGGGAGCAGGCATTTTATTTCCCACTCGCCGCCCCTGTATTCAGCGGGTTTCCGCCATCAGTTCGCGGCCGATCAGCCAGCGGCGGATTTCGCTGGTGCCGGCGCCGATTTCATACAACTTGGCGTCGCGCAGCAGGCGGCCGGCGGCGTATTCATTGATGTAACCGTTGCCGCCCAGGCACTGAATGGCGTCCAGCGCCATCTGGGTTGCGCCCTCGGCGGCATAGAGAATGGCACCGGCGGCGTCCTTGCGCGTCTGGCGGCCGGTTTCGCCGCGATCCAGTGCCTGACCCACCGCATACACATAGGCGCGGCTGGCGGACAGCTTGACGTACATGTCGGCCAGTTTGCCCTGCATGAGCTGGAAGTCGCCGATAGCCTGGCCGAACTGTTTGCGGTCGCTCAGATAGGGCACCACGATGTCCATGGCGGCTTGCATGATGCCCAAGGGGCCGGCCGCCAGTACGGCGCGTTCGTAATCCAGGCCGCTCATCAGCACTTTCACCCCATTGCCTTCGCCGCCCAGCACGTTTTCCGCCGGCACTTCGCAATCGTCAAAGAAAATGGGGTAGGTATTGGAGCCACGCATGCCCAGCTTGTCCAGCTTGCTGCCGTGGCTGAAGCCGGAAAAGCCTTTTTCCACGATGAAGGCGGTAATGCCTTTGGGGCCAGCATTGACGTCGGTCTTTGCATACACCACCAGGGTGTCGGCATCGCCGCCATTGGTGATCCACATCTTGCTGCCGTTGAGCACGTAGCGGTCGCCCTTCTTGTCGGCGCGCAACTTCATGCTGACCACATCGGAGCCGGCATTGGGTTCGGACATGGCCAAGGCACCGATATGCTCGCCGGAGATCAGCTTGGGCAGGTAGCGTTGTTTTTGCTCGGCGTTGCCGTTTTTGCGCAACTGATTGACGCAGAGATTGGAGTGCGCACCGTAGGAGAGCGCGACGGAGGCGGAGGCGCGGCTGATTTCTTCCATCACCAGCATGTGGGCGAGATAGCCCATATTGCTGCCGCCGTACTCTTCTTCCACGGTGATGCCCAAGAGGCCCATGTCGCCAAACTTGCGCCACAAATCGGCGGGAAACAGATTGTCGCGATCGATATCGGCGGCGCGGGGGGCGATTTCCGCATTGGCGAAGTCGTTCACGCTCTGGCGCAGCAGATCGTAGGTTTCACCGAAATCAAAACGCAGGCTGCTATACATGATGTTGTCTCCCGAAGTAAGCGCGGCTAACAAAAACCCGAATCCCGCCTGAGCATCGCAACTTTCCGTGCATCGGCCGGCATGTGCCGGACAGGCTCTGCGCGAGGCTTTGTTAGCCGCCCTGAGGTGGCGGCGCGGCATGGCGGCCAAGAGTCCGGCCGGTGACGACGCGCCATGCGTTGTCATGCCTTTATCTTCCATTACGCTTACGTAAACGTCAATACGATTTGATGAAAAAGCCCCTCCGTCAGAGGGGCGTTCAGCGTTTGCGCATGATTCCGCCGCGCCGCGATGGCAAATGATTGCAAGGGCAGGGAGGCGGCCCCGCCTGGCGCGGCATGATCGGCGCAGAGCTGCTGGCGCTCAGGCGGCGTGATCGCTCTTGGCGGTCATTTCGTCGAGCACGGTGCGGCAATGTTGTTCCAGCGCATCAATCTCCGCCAGCACGACGTCGATGTCCCGACGCTGCTCTTCCAGTTGCTCGCGTCGCGCCACCAACAGATGCAGCAGCTTCAGCGACTGGCTGGCTTCGCCTTTGGCGAGATCGTAAAGATCAATGATTTCACGAATTTCCGATAGCGACAGACCGATGCGCTTGCCGCGCAAAATCAGGCGCAGGCGAGCGCGGTCGCGGCGGGTGAAGACGCGCTGGCGGCCATCGCGCTCGGGCTCGATCAGGCCTTGTTCTTCATAGAAGCGGATGGTGCGCAGTGTGACGTCGAATTCCTGCGCCAGATCGGAAATGGTGAAAAGGTCTTGTTCTGTCATGGTATTGGCTCTCAATTGACGGTGATTGTAGCGTTTTTCCCACGCCATCTCACTCTTTGATATGCATTACGTTTACGTAATCGTCAACTTGTGGGATTAATGCAAAAAAACAGACCGCGACGGGGAGCGGCGTCAGCGCCCGGCACAGGGCGTCCCCAAGGGCAAAGAGACCACTCACAGGAGACGAGCAATCATGATGCACCCCAGTTATGTCCACGGCGCGAGCGAGCAAAAGCTCATCGGCCAGACCATCGGGCAGTTCTTCGACGAAGCCTGCGATACCCATGCCCGCCGCGAGGCGCTGGTGGTGCGCCATCAAGGCATACGCTGGACTTACGCCGAACTGCGCGATCAGGTGGACAGGCTGGCTTGCGGGCTCATCAGGCTGGGCCTGAAGCCGGGCGACCGCATCGGCATCTGGTCGCAGAACAACGCGGAGTGGGTGTTGACGCAGTTCGCCACAGCCAAGGCCGGACTGGTGATGGTGAACATCAACCCGGCCTATCGCCGCGCGGAGCTGGAATACGCACTCAACAAGGTAGGCTGTCGGGCGTTGATCCTGTCGCCCAGCTTCAAGAGCAGCAATTACATCGAGATGATTCAGGATCTGGCGCCGGAACTGGCCGGGGCGGAGCCGGGCCGTCTGCAGGCGCAACGTTTGCCGAAGCTGGAATGGGTGATCCGTATGGGTCAGCAGGCCACCCCGGGCATGCTGGGCTTCGCCGATCTGTTATCCGCTCCGGAGGCGGAAGAGAAAGCCGCCTTGCAGGCGCTGGGCGCGACGCTGCAGTTCGACGACGCCATCAATATCCAGTTCACCTCCGGCACCACGGGCAACCCCAAGGGCGCCACGCTGTCGCATCACAACATCCTCAATAATGCGTTCTTTGCGGGCGAGGCGATGCGCTTTGGCCCGAACGATCGCCTGTGCATCCCGGTACCGCTTTACCATTGCTTCGGCATGGTGCTGGGCACGCTTACCTGCCTCACTCACGGCTCCGCCATGGTGTTTCCGGCGGAAAGCTTTGACGCCCTGAGCGTGCTGGAAACCGTGCAACTGGAGCGTTGCACTGGTCTGCACGGCGTGCCGACCATGTTCATCGGCCTGCTGGATCATCCGCGTTTTGCCGAGTTTGACCTCTCCAGTTTGCGCACCGGCATCATGGCCGGCAGCCCGTGCCCCATTGAAGTGATGAAACGGGTGGCCACACTGATGCACATGTCGCAAGTCACCATCGGTTACGGTATGACCGAAACCAGCCCGCTCAGCTTCCAGAGCCGCACCGATACGCCGCTGGACAAGCGCGTGTCCACGGTAGGTCTCGTACATCCGCATGTGGAGGTAAAAATTGTCGACAACGATGGCCGCATCGTTGCGCATGGCGATACCGGCGAGCTGCTGACGCGCGGCTACTCGGTCATGCTGGGCTATTGGGACGACCCGGCCAAAACACAGGAAGCCATCGATGCCGCCGGCTGGATGCACACCGGCGACCTCGCGGTGATGGACGAACAGGGCTATGTCAACATCGTCGGCCGGGTAAAGGACATGGTGATTCGCGGCGGCGAGAACATCTATCCGCGCGAAGTGGAGGAGTTTCTCTATCGTCACCCGAAGATTCAGGACGTGCAGGTCATCGGCGTGCCGGATGATCGCTTTGGCGAAGAGTTGTGCGCCTGGATCCGCCTGCGGGATGATGAAACCGCTACCGAGGAAGACATCCGCGCCTTCTGCCAGGGTCAGATCGCCCATTACAAGATTCCGCGCTATATCGAGTTTGTCGACAGCTTCCCGATGACCATCACCGGCAAGATCCAGAAATTCGTCATGCGCCAGCAAATGAAGGAAAAGCTGGGCCTGGCCGATGCCCGCACCGCCTGACGTGGTACTGGGTCAAGCAAATGCAGAAAAGCCCCGCCAGCGCGGGGCTTTTTCGCTACAATGCGCGCAAATCCACCATAAGCAGGAGCGCATCATGACTGACATCGTATTCAACGACGCCGACCTCACCCGGCTGGAGCAGCTGTTGACCCCGCTCTCCGTCAGCGGCAGCACCATGCGCCCTGACGAGGCCCAGGGCTTCTTCGCCGCGCTGGCCAGCGGCCCGGACAGCGTGGACATCGACATGTGGTTGCCCGAAGTGCTGGGCGATGCGCCGGCTTTCGAAAACCCGGCGGATCTGGACGAACTCAAGGCGCTGTTGCAAAAGCTGTACGACGTCACCGCTCATGTATTGGCCGATGGCCGCGATCTGGACCTCATCCTGTACGCTGACGACGACGCCGACGATGAAGAGGCCGACTACTGGCCGTGGTGCAATGCCTACCTGTACGCGCTGGACGTGGTGGACACCGACTGGTTTGAGGCCGCCGACGACGAAGGCTTTGAAGACCTGCTGATGCCGATGCTGGTGTTGGGCGGCATGTTCGAGGAAGAAGAAGGCGAGGATCTGGTCTCCTTCACAGACGAAGAACAAAACCACTTCAAGGAACAGTTGGCCGAAGCGCTGGTGGCCGTCCATCGCTACTGGCGCGCCAAGGGCCAAGCGCCCAGCACGGTGCGCCGCGACGGCGACAAGGTAGGCCGCAACGACGTTTGCCCCTGCGGCAGCGGCAAGAAGTACAAGGCTTGCTGCGGTAAGAACTGATCTCTCCCGCACCCGTCAAAATGCCCCGTGGTTTTACGCGGGGCATTTTTTTTGTAGCGCCGGCATTACAGTCATCAGCAAAAAACATGCATGCCATGCAAGATTTGAATACAATGACGTCTGAGAGTACGAGCTCTCTTTTTTCATTCCTTTATTTGCCAGGCCCGAGGTGTCCCCTTCGGGCCGTTTTTTTGTGTTTTGGCTAACCTTGTAGGCGTTGATCCGACAGGCAAAAAAGCGATTACGGCGCCGGTTCAGCGTTCCGTTGTCGGCACGGCGCAGCGGCTGGCCTCAAGCTGCTTTCGCAGCCTGCCGTCGCCAGCCGCGAATGCGTACTCAGGCCGGCACCATCAACAGTGTTCCCGCCACCACCAGCACCAAGCCTGTCAGCACAGGTACCGAGGTGCGCTTGACGATTTCCATCGGACTGACCTCTCCCATGCCGGCGCAGGCCACCACCACGCCCGCTACCGGCGAGACGGTGCGGCCCAGGTTGGAGGCTTGCAGCATGGGGATGGCGAGAAAGGCGGGGTTAATGCCCGAGTGTGTCGCCAGTTTGGGGATCAATTCCACAAAGGCGTAGAAGGGCGCATTGCCTGAACCGGTGGTGAAGGCTGCCAGGGTGGTGATGATTACCAGCACTAGCATCAGTACCAGCGCGCCGGAGCCGAAGGACTGCGCCAGTTCAATCAACTTGGCGATGAAACCCACCGAAGACAAACCCTGAGCGAATACACCCGCCGCCACGATCAGCATCACCACGCCGGTGAAGGCTTCCCCCATGCCTTTGTATACGGCTTCCATTTCGGCAAACACGCGCTGCGCGTCGCGGTGGCGCGCAAACTCGATCACCGCCACCAACAGGATGCAGATCACCAGCACCGTGATGATGTTGAGTTGCGGCGCCAGCTTGCCGTTGAACAAGAGCACGCCGGCAATAGGCGTGAACGGCAGCAAAGCATAGAGCGCAGGTGCGCTGGTGTTCAGTTCGCTGGCGTCGCGCAGCACCGGTTCGCAGCCGGCTTTGCGGTCCAGATAGCGTTGCCAGAAGAAATGGCTGACGGCCATGCCTGCAATGGCCAGCAAGGAAATCGGCAGCGTGGTGCGGAAGGCGAAATCGATCAGCGGCATGCCGGAAGCTTGCGCAGCCATGACGACGTCGCCCGAGGTGGGAGACAGGATCAGGGCCGCCGGAGACGCGCAGATGGCGGCGGCCGCGCCGCGACTGATACCCATGTTCACCATCAGCGGAAACAGTGTGGCCATCAGCAGTACCCCCAGCCCGGTGGCGGAGGAAATCGCCAGCGACAGCAGGCAGGCCACCAGGTAAGTGGCCACCATCAACAGATAGGGAGAGCGGATGCGCGCCAGCGGTTTGGCCGCCAGCTTCACTACCACATCGTTGGCGCCGATGCGCGTCATGTACACGGCAAAACCACACAGCACCATGATCATCAGCCCAAGGTCGGCGGCGCGGGTGGACAGCAAGTATTTGACGAACTCCGCGATGTCGGTAGCGGCGTGGCCAGTGGTTTCCACTGATTTGGGCAAAATGTCGTGACCCAGCCCGGCGGCCATGCCCAGCAGGGCAAGCCCGCCCAGCATCAGTACGCCGGTAGGGGAGTAGCCCTTGAAGATGTAACGCCCCACCAGCAGCGTTATCAGAGCGCCTGTCAGCAGTTCCATGGCACACCTCTAATCAAAATATAATTAAACACTAATATAAATGAGAAGAAGGCCCATGGCATCGCTGATGGCGACAATCTTGATCCAGAACAAAGGCTTGGCGCAAAAAAAACGGCCCCAGCGGGCCGTGAACATGGAGTCGGACGTCCCGCCCGTTGCACGGGCGGCAACTGTCAGAAAGCGAAGTGCTCAGCGTCCAGCGCCATCAGTGGTTTGGCGCCGCTCTTGATGCGAGCCATCAGCGCATACACTTCGGGGAACAGCTTGGCCATGTAGAAGCGGCCGGTAGCAATCTTGGCCTGATAGAACGCGTCGTCGCCCTTGCCCAGGCTGGCTTGCGCCACTTCGGTCATGCGCGCCCACAGCCAGGCGTAGCTCAGATGGCCGATCACGCGCAGGTAGTCAGTGGCGGCGGCGCCGGCGGCGTCGCGGTCTTGCATGCTGGCCATGCCGATGCCCATCGTCAGTTCGCCCACATCCTTCAGCAACTGCGACAGCGGCTTGATGAACTCGCCCAGCTGTTCATTGCTCTCGTGGGTCTGGCAGAACTTGTGGATGATTTTGGTGAATTTGCGCAGCTTCTGACCTTGATCCATCAGCACTTTGCGGCCCAGCAGGTCGATAGCCTGAATGCCGTTGGTGCCTTCGTAGATTTGCGAAATGCGGCAGTCGCGCACCAGTTGCTCCATGCCCCATTCGCGGATGAAGCCGTGGCCGCCGAATACCTGCATGCCGAGGTTGGCCGCTTCAAAACCGTTGTCGGTCATGAAAGCCTTGGCCACCGGGGTCAGCAGCGCCACCAGATCCGCAGCGTCCTGACGGGCAGCTTCATCGGCGTGCTTGTCTTCGATGTCCAATTGCAGCGCCAGCAGGGCGGTCAGTGCGCGACCGGCTTCGGTGTAAGCCTTCTGCGTCAGCAGCATGCGACGCACGTCCGGGTGCACGATGATGGGGTCGGCCGGCTTGTCCGGGCACTTCGGCCCGGTCAGCGCGCGCATCTGCAGGCGTTCGCGGGCATAGGCCAGCGCGCCCTGGAAAGACGCCTCGCCAATACCCAGACCCTGCATGCCGCATCCCAGGCGCGCGGCGTTCATCATGGTGAACATGCAGGACAGGCCCTTGTTGGCCTCGCCAATCAGAAAACCCTTGGCGCCGTCCAGATTGATGACCGCAGTGGCATTGGCCTTGATGCCCATCTTGTGTTCCAGGCTGCCGCAGGCCACGCTGTTGCGGCTACCGTCGGCCAGGAATTTGGGCACGATGAACAGGGAAATGCCCTTCACGTCCTTGGGGGCATCCGGCAGACGCGCCAGCACCAGATGGATGATGTTGTCGGCCAGGTCGTGCTCGCCGGCGGAGATGAAAATCTTGGTGCCGCTAATGCTGTAGGAACCGTCGCCATTGGGTTCGGCCTTGCTCTTCAGCAAACCCAGGTCAGTGCCGCAGTGCGGCTCGGTCAGGCACATGGTGCCGGTCCAGTCGCCGGCCACCAGGTGCGGCAGGTATTCGTCTTTTTGCGCCGGCGTGCCGTGCGCGTGTATGGCGGCGTAGGCCCCATGGGACAGGCCCGGGTACATGGACCAGGCCACGTTGGCCGAACACTGCATTTCCATCACCGGGAAGGCCAGCGATTTGGGCATGCCCTGACCACCGTAGGCCGGATCGCAATCCAGCGCCGGAAAGCCCAGCTCGCAATACTGCTTGTAGGCTTCTTTGAAGCCCGGCGGGGTGGTGACGGCCTTGGTGGTGGGGTCGAACTGACAGCCTTCTTCATCGGCCTGACGATTCAGCGGCGCGAGTTCGGCTTCGCAGAACTGGGCGGCGGCTTCCAGATAGGAGCTGAAGATGTCCTGGGTGGCCTCTTCATAGCCCGGCAGGGTGGGAATCACTTCCTGAACGCGGATCAGCTCGTTGAGGACGAAGTCAAAATCACGCAGGGGGGCTTTGTAGGCAGGCATGCGGTCTCTCCTTGGTTGCGCCGCCCGGATTTTCCGGGTCGAATAGCCTTGTCTGGCGCCGACTGCTGTCGGCTTGTTTAATTCAAACGCTTGTTTAATTTATTCCGCCGGCTTTGACAAGCCCTTTCGCATGCCCCCTGTCCCTTTGTGGCATATCGACAACGGAGGTTTTCACCCCGCATGCGTTGCATCCGGACAACATTGCGGCGCGTCGGCGAGTACCGACACCGTCTCTTCGGCAAACCCGGCCTGCGCTGGCTGGCGCCTTGGCTCGATCATCCTGCCTGCTGGGCGATGAATCGCCGCAAGGTCGCTGGCGGCGTGGCACTGGGCCTCTTCACCGGGCTGATTCCGGGCCCGCCGAAACGGCTCAGCACGCTGGCGCTGGCGGTGTTGCTGCGGGTCAATCTACCTGCTGCGCTGTTAACCACGCTGTATAGCAACCCCTTCACCATCTTGCCTTTGTACTTTCTTGCGTTCTCGCTTGGGCGGCTGTTACTGGGAGACGCCGCTGCGGGTACAATGAGCCAGCCTCCTGACTGGCGGGCGCTGGCGCTCAGCGACTGGTCGCTGGCCATGGGCGGCTGGCTGTTGTCGCTGGGTTGGCCGTTGCTGCTAGGCCTGCTGGCAATGGGAAGCGGATTGGCGCTCGTCGGCTATGTGCTGGTGAGGGTGGCCTGGGGGCAGGCCGTGATTCATCGTTGGCAACACAGAAAGGCAAGTCGTGGATCTTGTTGAAAAGCAGCTCTCCAGCGAGCAGGTATATCAAGGCGGTTTTCTCAAGGTTCACAAGGACAGGGTGCGCTTGCCGGACGGCGCTGAAGCGCATCGCGAATACATCACCCATCCTGGCGCGGTGGCCGTGTTGGCCATGACAGAGGACGGGAAACTGATCATGGAGCGTCAGTATCGCTATCCGGCGGGCAGGGCGTTTCTTGAGATTCCCGCTGGCAAGCTGGACCCGGACGAAGCGCCGGAAAATACCGCGCGCCGCGAGTTGCTGGAAGAAACCGGCTATACCGCCGGTGAATGGATTTACCTGGGTACGGCCTACCCCTGCATCGGCTACTCCAATGAAAAGATCAGTTATTACCTGGCGCGGGGACTGGTGGCCGGCGAGCGGAGGCTGGACGAAGGCGAGTTTCTGGAAGTGCTCAGCATGCCGCTGACTGAGGTGTTTGATCTGGCCCTCACCGGTGACATCTGCGACAGCAAATCCATTGTCGGTCTGCACTGGCTGGCCGCCTATCTTGAGGGGAGGTTGCAGGGTGCCACCGTTTGATCCCTACAACGAGCGCCGTCGGGCGCGGCGGCTGCAAATGGGCTGCAAGGCACGCATCAAATCCTTGCATACCGGTGAAACCCACTACGGCGAATGCGTGGACCTATCGGTAGACGGCTTGTCGCTGCGCTCGTCTTATGTGCCGCAGTACGGTGAAAGACTGTCCATCATCGTACTGGCGCCCGCCATTGGCGGCTTGCCCGGCAAGCAGCTGGAAGCCGAGGTGGAGGTAAGGCGCTGCAACGAAATCCAGCGCGGGCTGATTTACGAAATCGGCGCCCGCATCATCGAGCGCAAGAGTTGATACATTTACTTGCATCCTGATACATAAATTTTCTTGGCCGGCTTACAAGCCGGCCTTTTTGCGTTAAGACGCTGATTTTCCAGAGAATCCAAATTTCCTGATAAAAAATTCCGTAAAATGACTATGGAATTTTCAGCGTAAATTTCAGGAAAAATTCAATAGAAACAGTGATTTGCTTTGCTGGCGAAATGGCTTGCGCCAACCTTGCATTTGCCTCGTGCGCCAGGCGGCTTGTGCTATACCCAGAAAAAGAGAACCCGAAAGGTAGTCAGTACTCTAATTCTGCAAGGGGGAACCGGGTGCGCCATGCACACCGAGCGCACCCCTGCATCCAGCCAGGAGAGAGCCATGCACCCGGATATCTTCAGTCACTACGCCTCCCGCTACGACAAGACCCGCGAAGAGGAATACACCATTCAGGAGTACCTGGAACTCTGCAAGAAGGATCCAGGCGCCTATGCCACGGCGGCCGAGCGCATGCTGGCCGCCATCGGCGAGCCTGAGCTGGTGGATACTCGCCACGACTCTCGCCTGTCGCGCATTTTTTCCAACAAGGTCATCAAGGTCTACCCGGCGTTCCGCGAGTTCTACGGTACGGAAGAGGTGATCGAGCAAGTGGTGGCCTACTTCCGTCACGCTGCACAAGGGCTGGAAGAGAAGAAACAGATTCTCTATCTGCTCGGGCCGGTGGGCGGCGGCAAGTCTTCCATCGCCGAAAAGCTGAAAGAGCTGATGGAGATGGTGCCCTTCTACTGCCTCAAGGGCAGCCCGGTGAACGACTCGCCGCTGGCGCTGTTCAATCTTGATGAAGACGGCGCCATTCTGGAAGAGGAATACGGCATTCCGCGCCGTTATCTCAAGACCATTCCCAGCCCGTGGGCGGTCAAGCGTCTGCATGAATACAATGGCGACATCGGCCAGTTCCGCGTGGTGAAACGCTATCCCTCGGTGCTGCGTCAAGTGGCGGTGGCCAAGACCGAACCGGGCGACGAAAACAACCAGGACATCTCTTCGCTGGTGGGCAAGGTGGATATCCGCAAGCTGGAGAAATACGCGCAGGACGACCCTGACGCCTACAGCTACTCCGGCGGCTTGTGCCTGGCCAATCAGGGCCTGCTCGAGTTCGTGGAAATGTTCAAGGCCCCGATCAAGGTGTTGCACCCGCTGTTGACCGCCACCCAGGAAGGCAACTTCAAGGGCACGGAAGGTTTTGGCGCCATTCCGTTTGAGGGCATCATCCTGGCCCACTCCAACGAGTCCGAATGGAAGCAGTTCCGCAACAACAAAAACAATGAGGCCTTCCTCGACCGTATCTACATCGTCAAGGTGCCGTATTGCCTGCGCGTTAACGACGAGATCAAGATCTACGACAAATTGATCCGCAACTCCTCGCTCTCCAGCGCGCCGTGCGCTCCCGGCACGCTGAAAATGATGGCCCAGTTTGCCATCCTGTCCCGCCTGAAAGAGCCGGAAAATTCCAGCATTTTCAGCAAGATGCAGGTATACGACGGCGATAATCTGAAAGACACGGATCCCAAGGCCAAGTCGCTGCAGGAATACCGCGACTACGCCGGCGTGGATGAGGGCATGAACGGCCTTTCCACCCGTTTTGCCTACAAGATCCTGTCCAAAGTGTTCAACTTCGACACCCAGGAAGTGGCCGCCAATCCGGTGCACCTGCTGTATGTGCTGGAACAGCAAGTAGAACGTGAGCAGTTCCCGGCGGAAACAGAGCAGAAGTACCTCACCTTTCTCAAGGAGTATCTGGCGCCCAAGTACGTGGAGTTCATCGGCAAGGAAATCCAGACCGCTTATCTGGAAAGTTATTCGGAGTACGGCCAGAACATTTTCGACCGCTACGTCACCTTCGCCGACTACTGGATTCAGGACCAGGAATACCGGGATCAGGATACCGGCGAGATCTTCGACCGCACTTCGCTGAATGCGGAGCTTGAAAAGATCGAGAAGCCGGCCGGCATTTCCAATCCGAAGGATTTCCGCAACGAGATCGTCAACTTCGTGCTGCGGGCCCGCGCCAACAACGGCGGCAAGAATCCCACCTGGACCAGTTACGAAAAGCTGCGCACGGTGATCGAGAAGAAGATGTTCTCCAACACCGAAGAGCTGCTGCCGGTGATCTCTTTCAACGCCAAAGCCAGCGTAGAGGACGCCAAGAAGCACGAGGACTTCGTCAACCGCATGGTGGAAAAGGGCTACACCGCCAAGCAGGTGCGTCTGTTGTGCGAATGGTATCTGCGCGTGCGCAAGTCGTCCTGACGCGGTCCATGCCCTGCATGGATCATTCCGGTGGCCGGCCCTGAAGGGGATAGCCTGCCATCCCTTCGGCCAACCTGCGGTGCTCAAGGTTGGCCGAAGGGATACCGCCGACGGCGGGTGGTCAAGCCCGTCGCCGCAAGGCACGAGACGAGAGCGAGGTTGCCATGTCGCACATCATAGACAGACGTCTGAACGGCAAGAACAAGTCCGCGGTCAACCGCGAACGGTTCCTGCGCCGTTTCAAGGCGCAAATCAAGGAAGCGGTCTCCCGCGCGGTGAAGGGCCGCAGCATCACCGACATCGAAAGCGGCGAGAAAGTCTCCATTCCGGTTAAGGATATTTCCGAACCGGTGTTCCACCATGGCCAGGGCGGGGTGCGCGAGCAGGTGCATCCGGGTAATGAAGAGTTCATTCGCGGCGATCGCATCGCCCGTCCTCAGGGCGGCGGCGGCGGCGGAGGGGGCGGCAAGGCCAGTCAGGATGGCGAGGGCGAAGATGATTTCGTCTTTGAGCTGTCGCGTGAAGAGTTTCTCAATGTTTTCTTCGACGATCTGGCCCTGCCCAATCTGATCAAGACCCAGCTGATGGGCGTTGAAGAGCTCAAGCCGGTGCGCGCCGGTTACACCAACGATGGCACGCCGGCCAATATCAGCATCGTGCGTTCCTTGCGCGGCGCGCTGGCGCGGCGGGTGGCCATGGCGGCACCCACCATGGCGCGCTTGGGCGAGGCGGAAGAAGAGCTGGACGAGTTGCTGGAAGACGATGAAGACAACACGCTGGAAGTGCGGGAGAAGCGCAAGCAGATTCACTCCCTGCGCGAAAAGGTGTCTAGCATTCCTTGGATCGATCCTTTCGACCTGCGCTACAACAATCGCGTCAAACAGCCCAAGCCCACCAGCCAGGCGGTTATGTTCTGCATCATGGACGTGTCCGGTTCGATGGATGAGCAAAAAAAGGACATGGCCAAGCGTTTCTTCATCCTGCTGTACCTGTTCTTGCAGCGCAATTACGACAAGATTGAAGTGGTGTTCATCCGTCACCATACCAGCGCTGTTGAGGTGAACGAGCACGACTTCTTCCATTCGCGCGAGTCGGGCGGCACGGTGGTGTCCTCCGCGCTCAATCTGATGGCGGACATTGTCAAGAAGCGTTACGCCGGCAGTGAGTGGAACATCTACGCGGCCCAGGCGTCGGACGGCGACAACTGGGACAGCGATTCGGCCAATTGCGGCCGCATCATGGAGGAAAACCTGCTGCCGTACTGCCAGTATTTCGCCTACATCGAAATCACCGAGGGCGAGCCGCAAAACCTTTGGTACGAGTACCTGAAGGTGAAAGAGCGGCAACGGCACTTTGCCATGCAGAAGATCCGCAACGCATCCGACATTTATCCGGTGTTCCGGGAGCTGTTCAAACGGCAGCCGAGCAACCGCGGCTGAGAGGCCGACCGGTCAAGGGGGACTGCAGCATGACACCCATTTCCACCGGGTCCGAATGGACCTTCGACCTGATAGACGAATACGACCGCAAGATCCGCGAGATCGCCGTGGGCGAGTACAAGCTGGATGCATACCCCGTCCAGCTGGAGGTGATTACCGCCGAGCAGATGATGGACGCCTACTCCTCGGTGGGCATGCCGGTGAATTACCACCACTGGAGCTTCGGCAAACACTTTGTCTCCACCGAAAAAAGCTACAAGCGCGGTCAGATGGGGCTGGCCTACGAGATCGTCATCAACTCCAACCCCTGCATCGCCTACCTCATGGAAGAAAACTCCATGACCATGCAGGCCTTGGTGATTGCCCACGCCGCCTACGGTCACAACAGCTTTTTCAAGGGCAATTACCTGTTTCGCGCCTGGACTGATGCCTCCGCCATTGTCGACTACCTGGTGTTCGCCAAGGCCTATATCAGCAAGTGCGAAGAGCGCTACGGGATTGATGCGGTGGAAGAGTTGCTGGACAGCTGCCATGCGCTGATGAATTACGGCGTAGACCGCTACAAGCGGCCGCAGAAACTGTCCATGGCCAAGGAGCAGGCACGGCAAGAGGAGCGCGAGCAATACCTGCAGATGCAGGTCAACGATCTTTGGCGCACCATTCCCAAACGTGAAAAAGACGACGCCAACAAGGCGCAGCCGCGCTTCCCGGCCGAGCCGCAGGAAAACCTGCTGTACTTCATCGAAAAATCCGCCCCCCTGCTGGAACCCTGGCAGCGGGAGGTAGTGCGCATCGTGCGCAAGGTGGCGCAGTATTTCTACCCGCAGCGGCAGACACAGGTGATGAACGAGGGTTGGGCCACCTTCTGGCACTACACCATTCTCAATCGCCTGTACGACAAGGGGCTGGTTACCGACGGCTTCATGATGGAATTCCTGCAGAGCCATACCAATGTGGTGTACCAGCCGCCGGTTACCGCGCGCTGGTACAACGGCATCAACCCCTATGCCCTGGGTTTTGCCATGTACCAGGACATCAAGCGCATTTGCGAGGCGCCTACCGACGAGGATCGCTACTGGTTTCCGGATCTGGCTGGCAGCAATTGGCGGGATTCGCTGGAATTCGCCATGAAGAACTTCAAGGACGAGAGCTTCATTTCCCAGTACCTGTCACCCAAGCTGATTCGCGATTTCCGTTTCTTTGCCATTCGCGACGACGATGAAGAAGACAAGCTGGAAGTGTCAGCCATTCACGATGAGGCGGGCTATCGCGACATTCGCGCCAAGTTGGCCGAACAATACAACCTCGGCTCGCGCGAACCCAACATCCAGGTGTGGTCGGTGAATGTGCGCGGCGATCGCAGCCTGATCCTGCGGCACACCATGCACAACCGCCGCCCGCTAGACGAAGGCAGCGCACAGGAGGTGCTCAAGCATGTGGGGCGGTTGTGGGCGTTTGACGTGAAGCTGGAAAGCGTGGATGCCGACGGCGTGGTCCGGCAAAGCTGGGAGGTGAAATCGACGCTGGACTCCTTGCACGCCTGAGCGGAGTTAGTGCCCGCTCATCGGTACGAAAGCCCGGACGCGCGCGTCCGGGCTGATTAATTCAGCCAGCGCCACGCCATAAATGGCCTCCAGCCGGTCTTTGCGCATCACTTCTGCAGCCGGGCCGAAAGCCTGGCTGCTTCCTGCCTTCAGCAGCATCACAGTATCGGCGTGGCGCAAGGCCAGGTTGAGATCGTGCAGCACCACCAGCACGCCGATGTCGTATTGGCGGGCAATGCGCTGCAATTGCGTCATCAAGCCGTCGGCGGCGGCAAAGTCCAGCGCTGCGGTGGGTTCATCCAGCAGGAGATAGCGTTCCGGGGCGCGGGAGGCCAACAACTGGCACAGCGTGCGAGCCAAATGTACGCGCTGGCGCTCGCCGCCTGACAAGCCCTGCAATCCGCGCGGCAATAAATCCTCCGTGCAGGTCAGCGCTACCGCTTCCCCGACCGCGGACTCGCCAGCGCTGGTCGGGTGGGCGTACAGCCCGGTGCGGATCAGGTCTGCCGCCGTCCAGCCTGCAGGGGCGGCCGGATGTTGCTCCATGACGGCGCGGTGAGCCGCCAGCGCCTTCGGCAAACCTTGATGAACGGTGATGTCCGCCATGCGCACCAGTCCGGCATCGGGTTTAGCATAGCCGGAAACAATATGCAGCAAGGTGCTTTTGCCCGCGCCGTTGGGGCCCAATACGGCGCACACCTCTCCCGTCCGCACGGTCAGGGAGACTTTATCCAATAGTTGGCGACCCTGGCGGCTCACGCTGACGTCGACGGCTTCAAGCATGGTGTTTGCCATCCTGTTGCAATAACCAGAGGAAGAAGGGCGCGCCGATCAGCGAGGTGATGACGCCTACCGGCAGCTCGGCGGGCGCAATCACGCTGCGCGCCAGCCAGTCGGCCAGCACGGTCAGCAGCGCGCCGGTCAGCGGGGCCGCCTGCAACAGTCGCTTCGCATCGCCGCCCACCAGTTGGCGGGTGAGATGGGGCGCCATCAGTCCGACAAAACCCACCATGCCGCAGGCCGCCACCACAAATCCGGCCGCCAGCGCAGCCAGCGTGGTGACCTGCCATTCTCCGCGTTTCACATCGAACCCAAGGTGGAAGGCGGCGTCGTTTCCCAGTTGCAACGCATTGAGCAACGGCCAGCGCCGATACAGCAGCAGCCAGACGGCGGGGGCGGCCAGCGCCAGCGTCAAGGCCTGTGGCCAGTCTGCGCCGGCAAAGCTGCCCATCAGCCAGAAGGTGACGCTGCGCAGCGCGCCGTCGGGCAGCAGGCTGATCAGCAAGGTGAGCAGGCTGCCCAGTATGGTACTGACGGCAAGGCCCGCCAGAATCAGCCGCACGCTGTCGCGATGGGCGCGACCCAGAAGGCGGATGGCCAGCAGCGCCAGCATGCCGCCGGCAAAGGCTGACATGAACACAGTACCCATGCCGGCGCCCAAGGCCAGCGCCAGAGCCGCCGCCAGGGCGGCACCGCTGTTGATGCCGATCAGGCCGGGTTCGGCCAAAGGGTTGCGAAAGCGTGCCTGCACCGCGCACCCGGCCGCGCTGAGCAAGGCCCCGGCCGCCGCGGCGGCGAGCACGCGCGGCAGGCGCAGTTCGCGGATCAGATGCCATTCCAGTGGCGGCAGACCAGCGCCGGACGCAAGTTGACCGAAGCCGTGGACGCCCAGCAAGGACAAGGCGGCGGTGGCGGTCAGCAGGATGGCGAGCGGAACAAGCAGCAGGATGGGCCGCATGAGAGAGGGAAGAAAGCAACGGGCCGGCGCAAGGCCGGCCCGAGGGCTTAACGCAAGCCCAGCACGTCCTGCATGTCGAACAGGCCGCGCGGTTGGGATTTCAGCCATTTGGCGGCGCGCACGGCACCATTGGCGAAGGTGGCGCGGCTGGAGGCCTTGTGAGTGATTTCCACGCGTTCGCCGATAGCGGCGAACAGCGCGGTATGGTCGCCCACCACGTCGCCGGCGCGCACGGTGGCGAAGCCGATAGTGTTGGGGTCTCGCTCGCCAGTGACGCCTTCGCGGCCGTAAACGGCGCAGGTTTTCAGGTCGCGGCCCAGCGCGTCGGCAATGACTTCACCCATGCGCAACGCAGTGCCGGACGGCGCATCCACCTTGTGGCGATGGTGCGCTTCGGTAATCTCGATGTCGTAGCCTTCATTCAGTACGCGGGCGGCCATGTCCAGCAGCTTGAAGGTGAGGTTGACCCCCACGCTGAAGTTGGGTGCGAATACCACGCCCACCTTTTCCGCCGCCGCCTTGATGGCGGCCTTGCCGGCGTCGTCGAAGCCGGTGGTGCCGATGATCATTTGCACGCCGCGCTCGACGCACAGCGACAGATGATGGAGGGTGCCTTCCGGACGAGTGAAGTCGATCACGCAATCAGCGCCATCCAGCGCGGTGGCGAAGTCGCTACCGATAAGCACGCCGGTTTGCTGACCAAGGAACAGGCCGGCATCCTGGCCGATGAAGCTGGAACCGTCGCGCTCGACAGCGGCATGCAAACGCGCGCCGGGGGTGGCGAGCACGGATTCGATCAGAGTGCGGCCCATGCGACCGGCGGCCCCGACGATGACAATGTTCAGGTCACTCATTGTTTGGCGGGTCCGGAAGCGTCTTGTTTGGCGGATTCTTGCGCCGGTGCGGAAGCGTCAGGCGGCAGGATGGCCTTCTCGGCCGGCTGGCTGTCGCCTTCGACGCGCACCATGGTGTCGCCTTCGAAGTACACCGTCAGCAGCTTGTTGCTGACCAGCTTGCCTTGCTTGGTGTCCTGATACGGATAATCCCAGCGGTTGGCGTGGAAGGCATCGGTCAACAACGGCGTGCCCAGCAAGAAGCGTACTTGCGAGCGGGTCATGCCCGGCTTCAGTTTGGCGACGGCGTCGGCGGTGACGTAATTGCCCTGCTGGATTTCCATCTTGTGCGGGGAGATCCAGTTAAGGGGATTCATGGAACTGCAGCCGGAGAGGGCGATGACGGCGGCGAAGATCAGGGCGCGCATGGGACTCCGAATGGGCTGAATGGATAATCTGGCGATGATTAGGCAAAGCCGTGAAAAGGCTTTATCATGATTCAAAATCGACCTAATTTATATCACGATGAGCAAAGCCAGTCACCTCAAAGATATCGGCCTCAAAGCCACCGGCCCCCGGCTGAAAATCCTCGACCTGTTCGAGATGGCCGACGATCGCCACATGTCCGCCGAAGATGTCTACCGCAAACTGCTTGCCGAGAACATCGATATCGGTCTTGCCACCATTTACCGCGTGCTGACGCAGTTCGAGCAGGCCGGCATTCTGGTGCGTCATCATTTCGAGTCGGGCAAGGCGGTATACGAGCTCAATCAGGGCGGCCATCACGACCACATGGTGTGCGTGAAGTGCGGCAGTGTGCAGGAATTCTTCGACCCTGAAATCGAAGCCCTGCAGGATCGCATCGCCGAGCAGCATGGTTTCCGCATTGCGGAGCATGCCCTCTACCTGTATGGCGAGTGTGCCAATTGCCTGCGCAAGGACGGCAAGAAGTAATGATTCCCTGGCTCGGCCCCGAGCCGGTGTTTCCTCCTGTGTCGCAAGCGCTTGCCGAGCCAGACGGGCTGCTGGCCGCCGGTGGCGACTTGTCGCCGGTGCGCTTGCTGACCGGCTACTCTCAAGGCATCTTCCCCTGGTTTGCCGAAGGCGAACCCATCCTCTGGTGGTCCCCATCGCACCGCATGGTGCTGTTCCCCGAAGAGCTCAAGCTCAGCCGATCGCTGAGCAAAACTTTGCGCAATCACCCGTATTCGGTGACGGTGGATGCTGCCTTTCCTGCTGTCATCGAAGCCTGCGCCGCACCGCGCCCCTATGCGGACGGCACCTGGATTACGCAAGCGATGATCGACGCTTATTGCCGCTTGCACGAACTGGGGCATGCACACTCGTTTGAAGTGTGGATGGACGGCGAACTGGCAGGTGGTCTGTATGGCGTGTCGCTGGGTAGGATGTTTTATGGCGAATCCATGTTCTCGCGCCGCACTGACGCCTCCAAGATCGCTTTCGCGCACATGGCGCGCCATCTGGGCGAGCAGGGCGTGGCGATGATTGATTGCCAGATGCACACGCCGCACCTAGCCCGCCTTGGCGCGAGAATGATTCCAAGGGGCGATTTTCTTGCTAACCTGAAGCATGCCTGTCGCCAGGCACCCCTGGACACTTTCTGGACCTATCGTTACAGCCATGAGTCATCGTGACGGCACCCAGGCCATTGCCATTCATTTTTACGCCACCGCGCCCTACGCCTGCAGTTATCTGGCGGGGAAGCAGGCGCGTTCACAGGTGGCCATTCCCGCAGAGGCCATTGATGCCAGTGTTTACAGCCAGCTGGTGAAGCTGGGTTTTCGCCGTAGCGGCTTCTATACCTACCGTCCTTATTGCGATGGTTGCCAGGCCTGCATCCCGGTACGCTTGCCGATAGAACGCTTTCAGCCGTCCCGTACGCAGAACAAGGCATTCCGTCGACTGGCGGACATTGAGGCGTCGCTGCAACCGCTGGTGTTTCGGGATGAGCACTATCGTCTTTATCAGCGTTACCAGCAGGCGAGACACGCGGGCGGCGGCATGTCCGAGGATAATAGCCAGCAGTACGCCGAATTCATTCTCAAGAGCGGCGTGGACAGTTTTCTGGCCGAATTCCGCCGGGATGGCGTATTGAAAATGGTCAGTCTGATCGACCGTCTGGATGACGGGTTGTCCGCGGTTTACACCTTTTACGAGCCGGATGAGCCGCAGGCCAGTTATGGCGTGTTCAATGTGCTGTGGCAGGTAGCCTTGGCGCGCGATTGGGGCCTGCCTTATGTGTATCTTGGCTACTGGATTGAGGATTGCCGCAAGATGTCTTACAAGTCCGGTTTTCGACCTTTGGAGCAATTGCGGGACGGGCGCTGGCAGGCCCTGGGGTAGAACCAGTTTGGCAAGCGAGGGGTGGCATAAAGAAAAACAGGCTGACTATGTCAGCCTGTTTTGTTTAGAGTCCGGACAGGATTCAGTTGGGCACGACGCGGTCGGAGCCGCCGCCGGAGAGCACTCGCACGCGCTGACCGGCGCTCAGGGCGATATCAGCCTCTTGCACGATGGACAGCATCTTGCCGGACTCATCCAATCGCACCGTGACTTCCAGCGCGTTCTTGCCGCCCATATTGCGTTGTGCTGCTTGTGCGCCGAGGCCGCCAGCCATGGCGCCGACGATCCCGGCGGCGATGGAGCCCTTGCCGCCGCCGATGCTGCTGCCGGCCAGACCGCCCAGCGCGGTGCCGCCCAGCGTGATCAGTTCGTTGTTCTGACCTTCCATCTTTACTTGGTTCACCGACACCACGGTACCAAAGCGTACGGTTTGCGCCTGGCGCATCTGGCTTTTGGAGTAGACCGCTGCGGAGTCGGACGAGGCGCAGCCGGTGAGCATGCCGGCCGACAGGGCTGCGATCAGCGCCATGCCTGCGTATTTGTTAACCATATTGTCCTCCTTGATTCGATATTTACTGTCTACGCGCCAGTTCTTCGGCCACGGCGCGGGTGCACTCGGATACCAGTTGCGGGCCGCGATAGATCAGGCCGCTGTATACCTGTACCAGCGAAGCGCCGGCTTGCAGCTTCTCTACGGCGTCCTTGCCGGCGAGAATGCCGCCCACCCCTATGATAGGGAGACTGCCGTCGAGTTCACGCGCCAATTTGCGAATAAGTGTTGTAGCCCGCTCGCGCACGGGGGCGCCGGAGAGGCCGCCGGCTTCGTCCTGCAGCGGGTGGCCGGCGATTTCCGCGCGCGACAGCGTGGTATTGGTGGCGATGACGCCGTCGATCTTGTGCTCGGTCAACAGGCGGGCGATCTCGACGATCTGCTCGTCGTCGAGATCGGGCGCAATTTTCACTGCCAGCGGCACGTAGCGGCCATGCTGGTCGGCCAGCGCCTGTTGGCGGGTTTTCAGTTGCGACAGCAGGCGGGCCAGTTCGTCGCCTTGCTGCAGCTGTCGCAGGTTTTTGGTGTTGGGCGAGGAGATGTTTACCGTCACGTAGCTGGCGTAGGCGTATACCTTGTCCAGGCAGATCAGGTAGTCATCCACGGCATTTTCGATGGGCGTGACGGCGTTCTTGCCGATGTTGATGCCCAGCACGCCCTTGAAGCGGCAGCGGCGCACATTGTCCAGCAGCACATCCACACCGAGATTGTTGAAACCCATGCGGTTGATGATGCCCTGATGCTCGGGTACGCGGAACAGGCGGGGTTTGGGATTGCCGTCTTGCGGCCGCGGAGTAATGGTGCCGATTTCGATGAAGCCGAAGCCAAGCGCCGCCAGTGCGTCAATGTGCTCGCCGTTTTTGTCGAGGCCGGCGGCCAGGCCTACCGCATTGGGGAAGGTTAACCCCATGGCCTCCACCGGGCGGCGCGTGGGCGCGTCTACGGCCAGGCTGGTCAGGTGCAGGCTGTAGGCCTTGTCCAGCATGGACAAGGTGTGTTCGTGCGCGGTTTCTGCGTCCATACGGAACAGCAGGGGGCGCAGAAGCGGGTAAAGCATGGCGCGTCTCCAAAATGACATTGCCCGGCATTATAACCGGGCAATGAGGTTGGCCGAAGCGCCATCGGGCTGGCGTCAGGAGGCGTCAGAGGATGCTGCAGGCCTCGTCAAAGCCGAAGCGCGGCGAGCGCGCGTGCAGTTTGCCGGCCTCGCCGTAACCCAGATTGACCAGGAAATTGGCCTTGAAACGGCCGTCGGGGAAGAATTCCTGTTCCAGTCCGGCGGCATCGAAACCGGACATTGGGCCGCAATCCAGCCCCAGCGAGCGCGCAGCCAGCATCAGGTAGGCGCCTTGCAGGCTGCTGTTGCGGAATGCGGTGGCGTCTATGACGGGCTGATTGCCTTCGAACCAGCTTTTAGCGTCGGCGTGGGGGTAGAGCGCGGGCAGGTGCTCGTAGAAACGCTGGTCTTGCGCCACGATCACGCAGACCGGCGCAGCCATGGTTTTTTCGATGTTGCCCTCCATCAGGAAGGGCTTGAGCCGGGCCTTGGCTTCGGCCGACTTGATGAAGACAAAGCGCGCCGGCGAGCAGTTGGCGCTGGTCGGACACAGTTTGAGCAAGTCGTACAGCTGGCGCATCAGCTCGTCGCTCACCGGGCGGTTTTGCCAGTGGCTGTGAGTGCGGGCGTTATGAAACAGCTGTTCCAGCGCGGTGCTGGCGATTGGCGTAGACATGGTGTTTCCTCCGGAGTCGGCGTCTGGCGCCGGTCTTGATTATGGTTTCGCCGCCGCGGCAGGCGCTGGGGCGGGGGTGGTGCTTGGCTGGGATGGCATGACCTCTGCTTCATTCTGGTCTTCGGCCAACACGGTGACCGACACGCGCCGATTGGTGGCGCGTCCTTCCGGAATGGCGTTGTCGGCTATCGGCAGGTTTTCGCCGCGGCCCACTGCCACCAGCCGGTCGGCCTTGATGCCGTTTTCCTGAAACAGGCGCACCACGCTGCCGGCACGCGCCGCGGACAATTCCCAGTTGGACGGGAAGACCGGATTGCGGATAGGCACGTTGTCGGTGAAACCTTCCACCCGGATGGGATTATCCACCTTGGCCAGCAGGGCGGCCATGCCGGCCATGATGCGGGTGGATTGCTCATTGGGCTGGGCCTGGCCGACGGGGAAGAGGGCGCTGTCGCGAATATCGATGGTGATGCCCTTGGGGCTTTGGGTGATCTTTACCTGTCCGCCTTTCACCAGAGGGTCCATCACCTTGGACAGATCCTCGGCCAGCGAGCCCAGTTTGGGATTGGGCTGGATGCTGTGATCCCCTTTCACCGCCTTGGCGATGGGCTTGGTTTCCGGGATCTCGATCATGGTGTTGGCCCCGCCGGTGGGAGGGGTGGTCTGGATATTGACGGTTGA
Organism: uncultured Aquitalea sp.; assembly: GCF_945957525.1. Classification (GTDB taxonomy): domain Bacteria; phylum Pseudomonadota; class Gammaproteobacteria; order Burkholderiales; family Chromobacteriaceae; genus Aquitalea. The sequence continues at coordinate 107,285 of NZ_CAMFLA010000013.1, forward strand.
GCCGCTGCGGAAAGCATCTAGGATGGCGGAGGACAGTACGCGGTATTTCCCCTCGTTGACAGAGGAAATGGCGTACATCACCACAAAGAAGGCAAACAGCAAGGTAATGAAGTCGGCGTAGGAAACCAGCCAGCGTTCATGGTTCTCGTGTTCTTCTTCCTGTCTGCGTCTTCTGCGCGCCATCGCTTATGCTCCCCGGCAAGGATTCGTGTCAGAACCAGCGCGTATTGAACAGGGTTTTCACGCCGCCGGCAAACTCCACGCCGATCTTGCGCGCCACACGGCTGGACAAGTCGTCCTGCTGAGTGAAATCCACGGTTTTCTCCACCTTGATGATGTCGCGCGCCACCGAGCGCGTGTTGCCGATACCATCGGCAATGCCTAGCGGTATGCTGCGGTCGCCCAGCCACACCATGCCGGAGAAGAGTTCCGGGTCGTTCTTCAGCCTATTGCCGCGGCCGTCTTTCACCGCCTTGATGAATTGCTGGTGGATGTCGTCCAGCAGTTGCTGGCGAATGGCTTCCTGTTTCGGATTGGTGGGCGAGAAGGGGTCGCCCATCGCCTTGTTTTCGCCGGCGGTTTTCAGACGGCGCTCAACGCCCAGCTTTTCCATCAGGCCGGTAAAGCCGAAGCCGTCGGACAGTACGCCGATGGAGCCGACGATGCTGGCCTTGTCGACGAAAATCTTGTCGGCGGCCGAGGCGATGTAGTAGCAGCCTGAGGCGCAGACTTCATCCACCACGACATAAACCGGTATGGCCGGGTGCAGCTTTTTCAGGCGGCGGATTTCATCATAGGCCATGCCCGACAGCACCGGGCTGCCGCCGGGGCTGTTGGCTTCGATAATGATGCCTTTGGTGGCGCGGCTGGCGTAGGCGTCCTCCAGCCCGGCGATCAGCTTGTCCGCCGTGTTGTTCTCGCTGTCGATCACGCCATCCAGCGCAATGACTGCGGTATGGCCGCCACCGGTAAGCGCTTCGGCGGCGTCGTCATCCTTCTTGAGGAAAAGCATGGCGACGATGAAACCGATCAGGCCCAGCCAGACCAGGCGGAAGAAAATCTTCCAGCGGCGCGCGCGACGTTGCTCCACCAGTGCGGCCATGGCCAGTTTCTCCACCAGTTGTCGTTCCCAGTTCGGGTTGTCGTTCATGCTGTCGTTCCTTTTTTGCCGATGCCGGCAGTCTAGCAAAGATCATTCTTCGATGACATTCAGCCAGACCTGCCCGTCCTCCTCATGCACCGGCAGTGAAACCAGCTTTTGGCCGCGGCAGGGGCCGCCGGCGCAAACGCCGTTGTCCGGGCGATAGATGGCGCCGTGCATGCTGCACACCAGATACTGGCCGCTGATGTCGAAAACATTGCCGTCTTGCTGCCAGTCCAGTTCCACCGGGATGTGGCGGCAAGCGTTGAGATAGGCGTACACGCGCCCTTGGTAGCGCAACGCCAGCGCGGCTTGCGTTTGGCCTTGGCTATTGGTGACGTCAAAGCGGAAGGCTCGATGACCGTCCACAAGGTTGGCCGAAGGGCAGATCAGTCGACGAGCGGCAGCAGCCATGCCATGAATTCCGCAAAATCGCCAGCGATGATGCGAGCGCCAAAGCCAGCCAGCGCGTCGGGGTGATGAGCGCCGTAAGCGACGCCGGCGGCGTGGGTGCCGGCGTTTTGCGCCATTTGCAGGTCATGCGTGGTGTCGCCCACCATCAGCGTGCGCGCAGTTTGCACGCCCAGCTGGTCGGTCAGCTCCAGCAACATGGCCGGGTGCGGTTTGGAGTGGCACTCATCCACGGTGCGGGTGGCGTCGAACAGCGGGCCCAGGCCGGTCTCGCCCAGCAAGCGATTGAGGCCGACCCGACTGTTGCCGGTGGCGACGGCGAGAAAAAGCCCGCGCTGCTGCAGCGCGCCAAGGCCCTCGCGCACGCCGTCGAACAAGGCGACACCATCGTCGTTGCTGCGGTAATGACGGATAAAAGCCTGCGTCAGCGCCTGATGCTGTTGGGCGTCGAGGCCGGGGCAGGCCATGTGCAAGGCTTGATCCAGCTTCAGGCCTATCACATGACTGGCGCTTTTGCGATCCGGCACCGGCAGCGCCAGCTCGCGGCAGGCGTTCTGGATAGAGTTGACGATATGGGCGGTGGAATCCATCAGGGTGCCGTCCCAGTCGAAAACGATGAGGTCGTATGCTCTAGCCATGAGGTCTCAGTGTCGCCAGGAAACGTTCCAGCTCGGCGGGCAGCGGCGCTTCCAGCTTGAGCGGGTCGCCGGTGAGTGGGTGGGGCAGGGTGAGGCTGCGCGCGTGCAGGAACATGCGCTTGAGGCCGCGGCGGGCCAGTTCCTTGTTGAGCGCGAAGTCGCCGTATTTCTCGTCGCCGGCAATGGCGTGGCCGCTGGCCTGCATGTGCACCCGAATCTGATGAGTGCGGCCGGTTTTGAGGCGGGCCTCCACCAGGGTGAACGCTTCAAAACGCTCCACCACGGTAAAAATGGTGTGGGCTGATTGCCCGTCGCCATCAGCCACCTTGACGCGGCGTTCGCCTTCCGGCGTGTGAAACTTGAACAGCGGCAACTTGACGGCTTTGCCTGCGCCTTGCCACTGGCCGATGCCCAGCGCCAGATAACGCTTGTCCGGCACATTGTCGCGCATCATGTCATGCAGTTTCACCAGGGCGGAGCGTTTTTTCGCCAGCATCAGCAAGCCGGAAGTTTCACGGTCAAGACGATGCACCAGCTCCAGATATTTCCAGTCCGGATGCGCCTGGCGCAGTTGCTCGATCACGCCGAAAGACACCCCGCTGCCGCCATGCACGGCAACGCCGGCCGGTTTGTCGATCACCAGCATGGCGTTGTCTTCATACACTACGGGGAAGCTGCCCGGCGGCACGGCGGAGGGCGCGCGCTCCGCGATGCGGATCGGAGGAATGCGCAGCTCATCCTCCGCCTGCAGGCGGTAAGACGCGTCGACGCGCCCCTTGTTAACACGCACTTCGCCGGAGCGCAGGATGCGGTAAACGTGGCTTTTGGGCACGCCTTTGAGAATGCGCACCAGATAGTTGTCGATGCGTTGGCCGGCGTCGGCCTCGTCCACCTTGAGGAAGGAGACGGAATCTTTGCGAATGTCAGTCATATTGCTTATACTTCTGGCGCTCCGTCGCATATTTCAGTGCGATGACAGCGCACCGGCAAGCCAAGGTCGCGGGCAGTCTGTCCGTGATGCCGCTGCGGGATAAACGAAACGGCCGGCAGGATGTCGCATCCTGACCTGATGCCCTTCGTCACCGGCCGCAGCCAAGGTTAACTCGCTCACCAAAAAGCAGCGATGGTAATGCATTTATACGCATAACGCACTCACGAGTATTCCATTTCCTGATGCAAAGCCAGTCAGGGAATATCGCAGCGAAGTTTGACCCGGCACGTTTGCCCCACAGTTTTTTCAGGTTGCCCTTACATGGCGGCCTGAAGGTTTTCCGGAGCGCCAAGGCGCCCGATGCACGGGCACGTGTGAGCACAATCAGGAAGTCGGCTTGATAATTCGGTTTTATCGCGCTCTTTAGATCCATACTTCTTTCGGAAAGCGCCCATCAATAGTCTCTGGGCCGTCAAATACTGGCTGCGCCCTTGCGTGAGTGCCGCGCAGGGAACGTTACATGAAACGCATGTTGTTCAACGCGACGCAAGCTGAAGAGCTGCGCGTCGCCATCGTCGATGGGCAAAAGCTTGTCGACCTCGATATCGAGACCGTTGGCAAGGAACAGCGCAAGGGCAATATCTACAAGGGCATCATCACTCGCATTGAGCCCTCGCTGGAAGCCTGCTTTGTCGATTACGGCACCGAGCGCCACGGTTTTCTTCCGTTCAAGGAAGTTTCCCGCTCCTATTTCCAGGGCTATGAAGGTGGCCGTCCGCGCATCCAGGACGTGCTGCGCGAAGGCATGGAAGTCATCGTGCAGGTGGAAAAAGACGAACGTGGCAACAAGGGCGCGGCGTTGACTACCTACATCAGCCTAGCCGGTCGCTATCTGGTCTTGATGCCCAATAACCCGCGTGGCGGCGGCGTGTCCCGTCGCATCGAGGGCGAAGAGCGTCAGGAACTGAAAGACCTGCTCTCCCAGTTGGAAGTACCGAACGGCATGAGCCTGATCGCTCGCACCGCCGGTATTGGCCGCAGTCTGGAAGAGCTGCAGTGGGACATGGGCTATCTGATGCAGCTGTGGCGCGCCATTGAAGGCGCTGCCGGCGCACAGAACGCGCCTTTCTTGATCCTGCAGGAAGGCAGCCTGGTGATTCGCGCCATTCGCGACTACTACCACCCGGACATCGGCGAGATCCTCATCGATACCGATGAAATCTACGAACAGGCCCGTCAGTTCATGAGCCACGTGATGCCCAATATGGTGCATCGCGTGAAGCTCTACAAAGACCACGTACCGCTGTTCTCCCGTTTCCAGATCGAACACCAGATCGAAACCGCTTTCTCGCGCAGCGTGCAGCTGCCGTCCGGCGGCGCGATCGTCATTGATCACACCGAAGCGCTGGTTTCCATCGACGTCAACTCCGCCCGTTCCACCAAGGGCGCGGACATCGAAGAAACCGCATTGCGCACCAACGTTGAAGCGGCTGAGGAAATTGCCCGTCAGTTGCGTCTGCGCGACTTGGGCGGTTTGATCGTGATCGACTTCATCGACATGGAAAACCCGAAGAACCAGCGCGAGGTCGAAAACAAGCTGCGCGACGTGCTCAAGCACGACCGCGCCCGCGTACAGATGGGCAAGCTGTCCCGCTTCGGCTTGCTGGAGCTGTCCCGTCAGCGCCTGCAACCCAGCCTGGGCGAAACCAGCCACGAACCCTGCCCGCGTTGTCACGGCATCGGCTTCATCCGCGGCACGGAGTCCTCCGCCCTGCACATCCTGCGCATCATTCAGGAAGAGGCAATGAAGGAAAACACCGGCGCGGTGCACGCGCAGGTGCCGGTGGATGTAGCCACCTTCCTGCTGAACGAAAAGCGCGCCGAGATCTACTCGATCGAAGAGCGTCTGGATGTCGGCGTGGTGCTGATTCCCAACATTCATCTGGAAACCCCGCATTACAAGATCGTGCGCGTGCGTCACGACGATCTGGCGGAAATGGGCGACGAGCCGAGCTATCTGCGCGTGGAGGTGCAGGAAGAGGACGTCATCACCAACTTCGGTCAGGAAAAGCCGAAGGTCGAGCGCCAGGAAGCCGCCGTCAAGGGCATCACGCCGCAGCAGCCGGCACCGGTTTCCGCTCAGTCGGAAGCCAAACCGGCTGTGCCGGCTGAATCCGCCGGCTTGCTGTCCCGTATCGGCGCCTGGTTCAAGAGCCTGCTGGCCGAACCGGAAAAGGCCGAAGAGCCGGCTGAGAAGAAAAAGCCCGCCGCCAACCGCGACGGCCAGCGCAACAACCGTGGTCGCAACGGCGATCGCCGTCCGGGCAGCCAGGCGCGTCGCGAGCACAACGAGCGTCGTCACCCGAATGGTGAAGAGGCCGGCAAGCGTAATCCGTCGGAAGCGCGCACCGAGGGCGAGCGTCAAGAGTCTCGCGGCCGCAACCGTCAGGATCGCAACGAGCGCGGCGAACGCAATGCCGAAGTCCGCGCTGAACGCGGCGAACGCCAGGAACGTCAAGAGCGTCAAGAGCGTCAAGAGCGTCAAGAGCGTCCGGAGCGTGGCGAGCAGCAAGGCCGCGAGCGCAGCCGTCGCGAACGCGAACCGCGCGAAGCTCGCGACAATCGCCCGCAGAACGCCGCTGAACTGAATGAGCAGGCTGGCGATCAGCAAGCGCCGCTGCAGGCTGCGGAAAAGGGTGGTCGTCGTCGTCAGAACAATGATCGCAACGAAGCGGAAAAAATCGAGAAGGCCGGCAAGCAACCGCTGAGCGAAGAGCAAAAGCCGCTGTTGGCCGAAGGCGTGACCGAGGCTGCCGAACAGCAGTCCGCCGAGCAGCAAGAGCGTGGTGAGCGCAGCCGTCGTCGTCGCGGTCGTCGCGATCGTCGTCGCGATCAAGTGGAAGGCGGCGAGGAGCAGCAATCCGCTGAGGACAACGCCGAGTCCGGCGTAGCAGCCGCAGCCGGCGTGGCCGCAGCGGCTGTAGCGGCAGTCGCCGTTGCAGAGGCTGCCGCGCCTGCGCCGCAGGCCGAGCCGGTTGCCGAGCAGCCGCTTGTGGTGGAAGAGCCGGCTCCGCAAGTTGAAGCTGTCGACGCTGTGGCTCCGGTTGAGGCGCCTGTCGTGGCGGAAGCCGCAGTAGAAACCGCAGCTGCGGAAGTGGCCGTCGCACCGGCGCAACCGGAAGCGGTAGTGGCTGAAACGGTGGCGGCCGAGCCGGCACCGGTGGTGGTGGAAACCGTGGCAGCCGAGCCGGCGCCGATGGAGCCTGCCCCGGTGGTGGAGGCCGCTGTTGAAGCGCCTGCAGTAGTCGAAACCGTTGTTGTGGCCGAGCAGGTCAAGCCGGTGGAAACCGCCAAGGTAGATGCGCCGCAGGATCTGGGTGGTTTGGTCATGGTGTCCACCAAGCCGGCCAGCCAGCAGGAAGAAGCGCCGCAGCTTGAAGTGGCCGCCGGCCCGCGTCGTCGCGATGTCGTGAAGGCGGCGGATGCGGAAGCCGCGCCGGTGCAATTGGTGCAGGTGGAAACCCGCTCCTAAGCGCATTGTCAAGCCCTTGATCTTCGGATCAAGGGCTTGACGAGAGGTTGGCGCATCAGTATTATGTCGATCTCTCAAGGCAATTCCCTGATAGCTCAGTCGGTAGAGCGACGGACTGTTAATCCGCAGGTCGCAGGTTCGAGCCCTGCTCGGGGAGCCAACCATTCCAAACCCCAGTCAGCAATGACTGGGGTTTTTGCTTACCGGCCCCGGCTGGCCGTACTGTTTCTGGAGATCGCTATGAGCGCTTTGCCCAAATGTCCGCAGTGTGCGTCCGAGTTCACTTATCAGGATGGCGAAATGCTGATTTGCCCGGAATGCGCGCATGAGTGGCAGCCTGGCGCGGAAGAGGAGACCGCCGGCAAGGCGGAGGTGAAAGACGCCAACGGCAATGTACTGCAGGACGGCGATACGGTGACCGTGATCAAAGATCTCAAGGTCAAGGGCTCTTCGCTGGTGGTAAAGGTTGGCACCAAGGTGAAGAACATCCGCTTGGTGGATGGCGATCACGATATCGATTGCAAAATCGACGGCATTGGCGCGATGCAGCTGAAATCCATGTATGTGAAAAAGGCCTGAGCCTCTGTTGCATAATCTGAAACCCCGGTTGGCCGAAGAGGCTGACCGGGGTTTTTCATGGCCGCCGGTCATCCAATTTGCATGCGATGGCGCGCTAAGTCAGCGCAACCGCCTAAGTGTGTGATGTGGCTGGCTGAATCCCTTGGGCATGATGTATAAAACAGCAAACCGGCTGCAGTCCGCAGACAGTCGCCAGCAGAGCGTCGATGCGGATCCCGCCTTCAGGCAGCCGGACAGCAAAACTACAAGCAAATAAGGGAGTCAGTGGATGACTATCAAGATTCGTATTACGTTGCTGCTGGCCATGGCGCTGCTTGCGCTGGTGGTGCTCAGCGGTGTCGGTTTGTTTCAGTTGAGCGCGGCGCAATCCCGCTTCGAATACATCAGCAGCAATACTTTCCCCAGCCTGAAATCTCTGGAAACCGCGCAAAAGTCGCTGGCGCGGGTTCGTATTGCGCTGCGCAATCACGCCGCGCACGTCAATGCGGAAAAAAAGCAGCTGGATGAGAAAGAGGTGGAGGCGGCGCTGACGGATTTCGATCAGGCGATTGCTTATTACGAGAAGAACCTGGCGGATGAAGACACCGACCGCAAGCTGGTGAAGCAGGACAAGGACGATATGGCGCGCTATCGCGCGGCAATGGGCGAGTTTTTCAATAACTCCCGTTCCAATTACATGTCCGTAGCGAACGCGCAGCTGGACGGCGGCGATCTTTTCCAGTTGGCCGGCAAGCTGGAAGACGACCTGGTCAAGCATGTCGAATACAACTATCAGAGCGCTGGCGAGCTGGTCCGCGCCAATCAGGCGGCTTACAACCAGGCCCGCTGGATTCAGGCCGGCTTGGCCGCAGCGGTGCTGCTTGCCGTAGCGATCGGCGGTTTCATGCTGATCCGCTCCATCGTGGGTTCCTTGTCCGAGATGCAGCACACCATGGAAAAGATCAGCCGCGAGCGAGACTTCTCGGCGCGGGTGCGCAGCAAGGGACAGGATGAAATCGGCCGTACCGCTACAGCGTTCAATAGTCTGGTGGAGGGCGTGCAAACCAGCCTGCGCGAGCTGCGCAGCGGCTCGCAAGAGGTAGTGGCTTCATCCAATGCCATGGCTGACAATGCTCAAGCCATCTACCGCGCGGCAGCCCAGCAAAGCGAATCCTCCTCGGCGGTGGCCGCCACCATCGAACAGATGACGGTGAGCGTTAATCATGTGGCCGAGCGCGCCGACGAAGCGCACGACCTGTCGCGCTCCTCCAGCGAGAAAGCGGAGGCCGGTTCCGCCACCATCAGCCAGACCATCCGCGATATTCGCGAAATATCCCAGGCCATTGGCAGCGCCAGCACCGCCATCAATGGGCTGAATCAGCAGAGCAGCCAGATTGTTTCGGTCGTGCAGGTGATTCGCGATGTGGCCGATCAGACCAATCTGCTGGCGCTGAACGCTGCTATCGAAGCCGCCCGCGCGGGCGAGATGGGGCGCGGCTTTGCCGTGGTGGCGGATGAGGTGCGCAAGTTGGCCGAACGCACCGCCAGCTCCACCAGCGAGATATCCGGCAGCCTGCAGGCCATGCAGCGCGAGGTGGCGGCGGTGGTGGGACAGATGAAGACGGCGGAGGAGGTAGCGCGTACCGGCGTGGCCCGTGCCGACGCCGCCGATCAGGCCATTCAGAGCATAGGCGGTGCGGCGGCCGATACCACACGCGTCGTGATGGATATTTCCAGCGCCATCAAGGAGCAAGGCATGGCCAGCAACAATATCGCCATGCAGGTGGAGCAGATAGCCCAGATGTCCGAGCAGGCCAACGATGCGGCCTCCCGCTCGGCAGCCAGTTCTGACGAGTTGAAGCAGTTGGCCGAAAGGCAAATGCGGATCATCGCGCAATACCAGTTGTAAAACACGGCGTGTCGCTTCGAGCAACCGGGCCTTCTGGCCCGGTTTTGTTTTATGCGACGCCTAGGTGCATTCGGAAAACCGGATGATTGCTGCGCTGCAAATCCGGCAAGCCGAAAGCTTTTATCTGAAGCGACTTGTAATGTTTCTGTAATCAATGGCTTGGCATGCGCCGCTAGTCGGTAAAACTGGCATGAATGCTGCTCAATGGAGGGCGTCGCCCGCGTGCTGGCTTTCTGCCGGCGGACGAGAACAATGCAGAAGAATCCGCGCGACTGACCGGCCAAGGGCATATCAAGAAAAGCCTGAAGGCGGGCGGATCGCGCCATAGCGCTGCTCCGGCAGCCTTGTCCCCCTTGACCTTATCAAAGGATCTAGAGATGAAACTCAAGCTGAAGATGCTCATTGCCTCCACTGCCGTTATGGGCGCTTTCGCCGCACAGCCGGTTCTGGCCGACGCCAAGCCGCATGTGGTGATTCTGGCTACCGGCGGCACTATCGCCGGCACTGGCGCCACCAGCACCACCACCGTGGGCTACACCGCCGCCAAGCTGGGTGTGGACCAGATGATCGCCTCCGTGCCGGAACTGGCCAAAGTGGCCGATGTGCGCGGCGAGCAAGTAGCGCAGATCGCCAGCGAAAGCATGACCAACGAAGTGTGGCTGAAGCTGGCCAAGCGCGTGAATGAAGTGCTGGCGCAGAAAGATGTGGACGGCGTGGTGATTACCCACGGCACCGACACCATTGAGGAAACCGCCTATTTCCTCAATCTGGTAGTGAAAAGCAAGAAGCCGGTTGTCGTGGTGGGCGCCATGCGTCCGGCCACCGCCATCAGCGCCGATGGCCCGATCAACCTCTACAATGCCGTGCTGCTGGCTGGCAGCAAGGACGCCATGGGCAAGGGCGTGATGGTGGCCCTGAACGACCAGATCAACGCCGCGCGCGAAGTGACCAAGACCAACACTTCCACCGCCGATACGTTCAAGTCGCCGGAAATGGGTGTGCTGGGCTATATGCAGGACAACAAGCCGCACTTCTACCGCATGTCCACCCGCAAGAATACTGCTGACAGCGAGTTCGACATCAGCAAGCTGAACAGCCTGCCGCGCGTCGACATTGTCTACGGTTACGCCAATATGGACCGCGTGGCCATGGACGCCGACATCGCCGCCGGCGCGCAAGGCATTGTGCAGGCTGGCGTGGGTGACGGCAGCGTGGCCGCGCAAATGATGCCGGCCTTCCGCGACGCGCGTAAGAAAGGCGTGATCGTGGTGCGCAGCTCCCGCGTAGGCAACGGCATCGTAGCCCGCAACGGTGAAGCCAACGACGACAAGGAAGATCTGGTGGTGAGCGATACCCTCACTGCGCAGAAAGCACGCATTCTGCTGATGCTGGGCCTGACCAAGACCCACGACACCAAAGAACTGCAACGCATGTTCTACACCTACTAACGGGAAGACTCTGACTGGGTCACGTTGTCAGTTGGGCAAACGCCGCTCGCGCCAGGTTGCGAGCGGCGTTTTGCATTGGCGGCTTGAGGAACCTGTGACTGCGCGGCTACTCTAGCGATAGAGTTTTCTCAGCCTGCATTTTATTTTTCACAGGAGTCCCCATGAAAGTTCTTACCGTAGCCGGTTTGGTGCTGGCATTGTTCGGCCTGGCAAGTCAGGCGGCTCCTGTGTCGCAAGAGGTGCCTGCCGTCGTGATTTCAGAGCAAACGGCCCGCGAGGCGCTGGTGACCGCCGTGGATATTGAACGGCGCGAAGTCGCGCTGACTCTGCCTTCCGGCGCGACAGAGCTGGTGACCGTCAGCCCGGAGGTGCGCAATCTGGAGCAATTGAAGGCCGGCGATAAAGTGCTGACCACCGTGCGGCAAAGCTTTGTCATGCGTCTGAAGCCCGGTGGCGGCTACCGGATGACGTCGGAGGGCGGCGGTGTCAGCCAATCTGAAGCTGGTCAGGCGCCGGCCATTGCCGCCGTGGACAAAGTGGATTTCATCGCTGATGTGAAGTCGGTGGACAAAGCCAGCGGCAGAGTGATCGCGCTGGGCGCGAAGGGCAAGGAAGTGACGCTCAACATCACCAATCAGGATGTGCTGGATGTCATGCGGCCGGGCGATCAGCTGGTGGGGCGTTACAGCAAGTCGCTGGCCATTTCCGTCACCCCCAGTCCCTGATTCGGTCCTTGTCCGTTGCCGCAGGGTTGGCCGAAGGGCCGACCCGCGACATCAGCGACTAAGCTTCTCCAGCAGATTTTGCAGTTGGCGCATTTCGTCGCCGTCCAGGCGTTGGCGGAACCACGCCGCTGCGTCCCGCACCGCGGCCGCCATGGCCACCTCGATCAATTCCCTGCCTGCCTCGGTGAGGGCTGCCGGTTTCACTCGCAAATCCTCTGCCTGCTGGGTACGGCTGATCAGGCCGCGCGCTTCCAGCTGCGACAACACCTTGGTCAGCCCGCCGGAGGTAATCACCATTTCCTGCTGAATGTTCGACGGCGTCATGCGATGCGGTGGTGGTGCGTTGCGCAGTGTGGCCAGCAGGTCGAATTCCATTTCGCTCAACGCGCATTTCGCCAGCGTCGGCGCCATAGTGTCCAGCGAAGCGGCTTGCGCCCATTGCAGATGCAGGAACAGCGGCACGGTTTGCTGATCGTGCTCGCTGTCCCACCGGTGCTGCTCCATGCGTGATTTCAGGGCCATGCGGCGGCTTTCTGTTAGGAAAATGTTGCGGAAGGCCCGCAAGATGTTAACGGGTTTTTAGTTATCTTTCTAGAAAGATAATTGGTGATATGCTTCAGTCACAACATATCGGGACGAGGAGCGTCGTCATGAGCAAGATTGCAAAAAGTTTCTGGGGCGGCCTGGCTGGTCTTAGCGTGCTGTGGTTGTTGGTTAACCCGGACGTGTTGGCGGGACAGCCCAATTTCATCGCCTGGCGCAACGTGCTGGTGCAGTACAGCGGCGTGCTGGGCATGGGGGTGATGAGCGTCGCCATGTTGCTGGCAATGCGCCCGCTGTGGCTGGAGCCGAAACTGGGCGGGCTGGATAAAGTGTACCGCCTGCACAAATGGTTGGGCATTGCCGGCCTGATCCTCTCAGTTAGCCACTGGCTGCTGGCCAAGGGCCCCAAATGGCTCAGCCAGCTGGGCTTGTTGCAAGGCGGCAGACCGCGCGGTCCTCGCCCAGCGGCGCTGAACGACGGCAGTCTGCAGGCACTGTTCCAGCAGTTGCGGCATACCGCGGAGAGCATGGGCGAGTGGGCGTTCTACGCCGCCGCCGCGCTGATGGTGCTGGCCTTGATCAAAGCCGTGCCTTATCGCTGGTTCAGCAAGCTGCATCGCGCTCTGCCCGTAGCCTATCTGGTGTTGGCATTTCACTCGGTCGTGCTGCTGCGCTTTGACAACTGGCTCTCGCCGCTGGGGGTAGTGATGACGCTGCTGCTGGCGGGCGGAACGGTTTCCGCCATCTTGTCCCTGCTGGGCAAGCGCGCGGGCAGACCCGCCGCCATGGCCAGTATTTCCGCACTGGACTATCAGCAAAGCCAGCAAGTCCTGACAGTGGAGCTGCAGTTTGAGGGCAACTGGCCGGGGCATAGGGCAGGACAGTTTGCCTTTATCACATTTGACGAAAAGGAAGGCGCTCATCCGTTTACCCTTGCCTCGGCCTGGCGCGGGGATGGCAAGGCGCGTGTCATGATCAAGGCGCTGGGCGACTATACCGCTAGCCTGCCGGCACTGTTGAAGCTGGGAGACGCGGTGAAAGTGGAAGGGCCGTACGGCCGCTTCACCTTTGAAGGCAAGACCCGGCGGCAGATCTGGATCAGCGGCGGCATTGGCGTCACTCCCTTCCTGGCACGCATGCAGGCGCTGGTGGCCGGCGACAAGCCACATCGCGTTGATTTCTTCCATGCCATGCGCGATGCCGACGAAAGCGTGATTGCTCGCTTGCGCAAGACCGCGGCCGGCGCGGGCGTCAAACTGCACCTGTTCAGCCAGGCTCAGGGCCAGCGGCTGGATGCGGCGCAACTCCAGCAGTTGGCGCCTGATTGGCGTGAGGCGGACTTCTGGTTCTGCGGCCCTGCCGGCTTCGGCCAACAGTTGAAGCAAGCGCTGGTGGCGCAAGGTCTGCCGGCAGATCGCTTCCATCAGGAACTCTTCATGATGCGCTGAACTCGGCTAGCAACACGCTGGATGCAGTGCGACAGCATGACGTATCCGGGCGCTGCCTGCGTCGGCGCGCCATGCCTCAACCGCGACACTGGCTTTTGTTAGCCCTTCCAAGCGAGCCGGCCATGACATCAAGGAAACCCACCATGAAACAACATCGTTACCGTATCACAGTAGAACATCTGTCTGATTTGAACGGCGGCCCGTCGCCCTATAACGCGCCGCTGAGTTTCGAAGCGGGCAACCACGACGACCTGTTCCGCATTGTGGAGAAGGTGCGGGGCAGGGGCGATTTCGATGTTGAAACCGCTACAGCTTTTGCCATTGGTCTCAAACTGTTTGGCGAGGTGGTAATGCAAAACCGTCAGCTGCCGCTGTTTGAAGAAATGGGCCCGCAGTTTGGCGCGTTCATGAAAAAGCTGAAGCAGGGCATCAAGGCTGCAGAAGCGGATCAACCGGCGAGTCCGGAGTGAAAACGGGGAGCATGATGTTTGCCGAAGGGATGGTGTTGTTCATCCTGGTTTGAGGGCGAATGATGCTAAAAATACATTTTTGACGGCAATCAACATTCAATAAATTGGTTAATCATGATTTTCTGAATTAAGGCGTAGACTGCCTCCATTTCCTTGCTTGGAGTTGGACATGAGCCGCAATCTGCACCGCCTTACCCTGTTGTCCGCCCTGCTGGTCGCCTGGCCGGCGTTTGCCGAACCCGCAGCGCCGGATTATGTTGATCCCGGCCAGTTCCTGCAGGCGGCGCAACAGCGCGTCTTGCCGCCGGACATTCCCTGGAACGGCAAGAGCGAAGCCTTTGTCGTAGCCAAGGATGACCCCTGGGCCACGCCTTTCGAGGCCTCCGGCCTGACGCACACCCCGCCCTACAACGAAACGCTGGCCTATCTGGAGCGGCTTGCAGCTGCCAGGCCTGATTTGATTCGTCTGACCCCGTTAGCTGAAAAAACCGGCGAGGGACGCGATTTCATGATGGCGGTCGTGTCCACCGTCGCAGACAAAAGCGCGGCAGGTTTGCAGGCTTCCGGCAAACCCACCGTTTACGTACAGGCCGGCATTCACCCGGGAGAAGCCAACGGCAAGGACGCCGGTTTGATGTTGCTGCGCGACATGCTGATTCGCGGCAGTGAGAAAAACCTGCTCGAGAAGGTGAATCTGTTGTTTGTGCCGACCGTCAACATTGATGGCGACATGCGCTACGGCAAATATGGCCGCATCAACCAGAATGGCCCCGAACAGACCGGATGGCGCGTCAACAGCCGCAACCTCAATCTCAATCGCGACTTCACCAAACTGGACAGCCCGGAGATCCGCAATGTGGCGCGGGTGCTGGACCAGTACCAACCCGACTTCTTCATCGACACCCACAGTACCGATGGCGTGGACTACCGTTACGACGTCACCTATTGCAACAACGGCAAGGGCTGGTCTCCCGCCGCCAGCGAATGGATGGACAAGGTGATGACGCCTTATGTCTACCAACAGCTGCGCAACTATGGCCATGAGCCCAATGTGTGCATCTCGATGAACGACAACGAGGACATCAGCAAGGGCTACTACCCTTACTACACCGACCTGGCGCGCTTCTCCAACCAATATGCCGACGTGCGCGGCATCCCGGCTATTCTGGTGGAGTTGCACGCATTGAAACCCTATCGTCAGCAAGTGCTAGGCAACTATGTGCTCTACAAGGCCATTCTGGAAAACGTGGCCGCCAACAGCGCCAGCTTGCGAGCCGCCATTGCCAGCGACCGGTCGGAACGTCCGCGCGATGTCACCCTCACCTGGAAAGAACCTGAAGGCAAGCCGCAAGTGGTGGACTTCAAAGGCCTGAAGTTCGACAAGGTGGCTTCCCCGATTACCGGCGACAAAATCGTCCGCTGGAGCAACCAGCCCAAGGATTACCGCCTGCCCATCACGCCGCTGACCGTGCCGGATCTGGTGGTGACCCGGCCCAAGGCCTATGTGGTGCCCGCACAATGGCACGAAGTGATCGAGCGGCTGAAAGTGCACGGCATCCGTCTGAGCACGCTCGACAAGCCCACCACGATGGAAGTCACCATGTATCGCATGGACGATATTAAGCTGGGGACGCCGTTTGAGCCGGACAGAGAGTCCGCCGACAAGATTCCGGGTTATGAAGGCCGGCTGCTGATCAGCGGCAAACCGGTGGCGCAGCAGCGTAAAGTCACCTATCCCGCAGGCTCGGTAGTGGTTGACCCTAATCAGGCGCTTGGCACGCTGGCCATGGTGCTGCTGGAGCCGGACAGCCCGGACTCTTTCCTGCATTGGGGCTTCTTCAACGCCAACCTGACGTCTGCCGAAGCGCCGGAAGCCTACGTGATGGAACCGATGGCCCGCCGCATGTTAGCCGAAAGCCCGGCGCTGAAACAGGCCTTTGCAGCCAAACTGAAGGCCGAGCCCAAGTTCGCCAAGGACCGCAACGCCCGCCTCAACTGGTTCTATGAGCAAACCCCGTTTGCCGACAGCAACCGCTTCCTGTATCCGGTAGGCATCGTGCGCTGAGACTCAGGACTTTGCCAAAACAAAACCCCGTCGCAATTGAGACGGGGTTTTTCATGCGCGGCGACGCTTTGCCTGGCGGGGCCTGTGCCGGTGTTTTACTCGGAAGAGGCGTCAGTCCCCGCCTCCCGCGCCTGCTGCTGAGCAGCGCTACGGGCGTCGTAGTAGTCCTTGTTGGCCAGATAGTGCTGGCGGCGGGCTTCCTTGGCAGCGGCTTTTTCCGCCAGTTCCGCCTGTTTACGGGCTTCTGCCTCGGCTTCCTGCTGCTTGCGGGCCTGACGCTTGGCTTCGATGGCGGCTTGCTCGGCGGCTTCCATGTCCGCCACTTCCTTCAGGCTCTTGGCCGGGCCGGTTTTTTCGAACCAGGCGACGGACTCCACGTGGGCGGTGTGCGGGAACATGTTAATGATGCCCGCCGCCTTGAGCGTGTAGCCCTTGGTGTGCACCAGTACGCCGGCGTCGCGCGCCAGGGTGGCCGGGTTGCAGGAGACATAGACAATGCGCTGCGGCGCAGTGTCGTCGGTCATGGCCTTGAGCAGCTGGATGGCACCGTCGCGGGGCGGGTCTACCAGCATCTTGTCGAACTTGCCCAGCGCGGCGAAGCTTTCCGGCGTGACTTCAAACAGGTTGGCCATTTCATAGCTCACCTTGTCCTGCAGGCTGTTGTGAGTGGCGTTTTCCACCGCGCGCTTCACCAGCGCTTCACTGCCTTCCATGCCGTGCACGGTGGCGCCGGAGCGGGCGATGGGCAGGGTGAAGTTGCCGATGCCGCAGAACATGTCGGCAATGCGCTCGCCGGGTTGCGGGTCGAGGAATTTCAGCGCGCGAGACACCATCACGGCGTTGATCTGCGGGTTTACCTGGGTGAACTCGGTGGGATAGTAGGGCATTTCCACCGCGTATTCCGGCATGCTGTAGCTCAGGCGCGGCGTGTCCAGCGGGTAGATCGGATAACAGGTGTCCGGGCCCTTGGGTTGCAGCCAGATTTGCAGCGGGCGCGCGGCAGTGCCGTGCTGGTCGGAGAAGGCGCTTAGTAGGGCGAAGTCTGCGTCGTTGATGTCGTCCATATTGCGGAACACCAGGACGTCTACCTTGTCGCCCACGGCCACTTCCACTTGCGGCATGCGGCTGTTGATGGACAGCTTGGCGATCATCTCGCGCAGCGGCATGATCAGGTCCGAAATATGCTTGGGCAGAATGTGGCATTCGCGCATTTCGGCAATGTAGCTGGAGCGCTTTTCATGGAAGCCCACCAGTACGCCGCCTTTTTTCGGCACCAGGCGTGCGGAGAGGCGGGCGCGGTGGCGGTAATGCCAGGCCGGGCCGGCGATGGGAGTGAGGATGCGTTCGGCTTTTACCCGGCCGATATGGCGCAGATTGTCTTCCAGCACGCGCTGCTTGATGGCGACCTGCGCGGTGAATTCAACGTGCTGCATGGAACAGCCGCCGCAAGTGCCAAAGTGCGGGCAGCGCGGCGTGGCGCGCATGAAGCTTTCCTTCAGCACCTGGGTGGCGTCGGCGTTTTCGTAAGTGGGTTTTTTGCGATAGGCGCTGTATATTACCTTTTCATAAGGCAGAGCGCCGTCAATGAAAATGGTTTTGCCGTCGACGTGGGCGACCCCCCGGCCTTCGTGGTCAAGGGATTCGATCAGGGCGGTGGTCAGTTGCTGAGTCATTGTTTTCAGTGGAAAATTACGCAAAACCGTGATTTTCTCAAAATCCACCCGATCGCGCAGGTGTTTTTACGCCGACGGGTCATAACAACTCTTGTTTGCTGTTGCTTCCTCAATCAAATCTTGGATGTGTCCCCAGAATGAGCCCGTTCTCTCTGACCGCCGTGTCCGGCGCCCTGATTGTTGTTTGTTCCGCGTCCTTGCACGCTGAAGTGATGCCTGAGCCGGACATCCAGCTCAGCCAGACCGGCCAGCATCTGGTGGTCAATCTGCCGCAGGCGCGGCTGTTCTTTTATCAGGACGGCAAGCTGGCGAAGATTTATCCGGTAGCCGTGGGCAAGATGCTGACGCAAACGCCCACTGGCAGCTACGCCATCACGGGCGTGTATCGCGACCCGAGCTGGCACGTGCCCAAGTCCATTCAGGATGAAATGAAGAATCAGGGCAAGCCGGTGCTGACCGTGGTGCCGCCCGGTCCGGACAATCCCTTGGGGCCGGTATTCATCCGCTTTGGCGAGGCCAAGCTGGGCTTGGGTTTTCACGGCACCAACGCGCCGTCTTCCGTGCCCGGCTTTCGCAGCCATGGCTGCATCCGCATGAAGAATCCGGACGCTTCTGCCCTGGCCGGGGTGGTGGAGAAAGGGGCTGCGGTCACCATTGCCTATCAGACGGTGCTGCTGAATGAGGATGCCAGCGGCGACCTGTGGCTGACGGCCTACAAGAATCACTACAAGCAGGATGACCCATCCTTCCCGCATCTGGCCGAAAGCCTGCTGGAATGGCAGAAAACGCGTGGTCAGGTGGTGGAGGGCAAGCGGGTGGACGCGGCGTTGAAGGCGCGCAGCGGCAAGCCAGTATGCCTGACTTGCCGTCAGGCCGGTGGCAAAGCCGATGGCGCGCTGGCGGTGGTGCGCTGGTTGTCCCTGCCGCCCAAGGGCGGCGAGCCGGTAGTGCCGGCATCCGCGCCAACGCTGGCTCCCGCGCCAGCGCCGCAGCCGGCACCCGCAGCAGGCGCCTCTTCGGCCAACCTCAGGCAGCAAAAGGCCGCCAAGTCTGCGGTGATGCTGTAATTTGCACAGCCTGGCGCGCCGCGCGCTCAGGCTTTCCGCTTTGCCGGCCGGCTTGCATTTTCGCCGGTCGGCCCTATATTAGCCACTTCCATTGCAAGCAGGTGGCGATTCCATGACAACCATTGTGGCGGTAAGAAAAGGCGGGCAAATTGCCATTGCGGCGGATAGTCAGACCACGTTTGGCGACGATCAGAAGCTGCTGGCGGTGTACGATCGCTTTCACGACAAGATCTTCCTCCACGGCGACAGCTACTTCGCCATCTCCGGTTCGGCCGCGCATGATCTGGTACTGCAAGGCGCGCTGAAAGAGCTGAAGAAAAAGGACTTTTCCAGTAGGAAAGCCATTTTCGACACTTTTCGCAAGCTGCATCCCAAGCTGAAAGACGGCTTTTACCTGCGCCCGGAAGAGGACGAGGAAGATCCGTACGAATCCAGCCAGATGATGGTGATCATCGCCAACAAGCACGGCATTTTCGGCGTCTACCCGATGCGCGAGATCTATGAGTTCGGCCGCTACTGGGCCATCGGCTCGGGTCGCAAGTTCGCCATGGGCGCCATGTATGCCGTGTACGACCAGAAGCTCAGCGCCGCTGAAATCGCCGAAGCCGGCGTGCGCGCCGGTTGCGAGTTCGATGTCAATTCCTCGCTGCCGATGAGCATCTACACTATAGAGTTGGCCGATGAGGCCGCGAAGGACGCAAAAGCATGACCCAAGACATACTGCAACGATTTCTCTTCGACGGCGCCCCCGTGCGCGGCGCGCTGGTGCGCATGGACGACGCCTGGCGCCAAGTGCTGGACCGCCGCAGTTACCCCGCGGCGCTGCGTACCGTGATGGGTGAAATGATGGCCGCTGCGGAGCTGCTGGCCGCCAATCTCAAGTTTGAAGGTTCGCTGATCCTGCAACTGCATGGCGGCGGCGGTCCGTTGCGCCTGGCTGTGGTGGAGTCCAATCATGAACGCGCCGTGCGCGCCACGGCCAAGTGGGAAGGCGATCTGCCGGAGCAGGCGTCCGTGCTGGAGCTGCTCGGTGGCTCTGGCCAGTTTGTGATGACGCTGGAACCGCGCACCGACAAGGGTCAAACCTGGCAGGGCATTGTGGCGCTGGAAGGCGACAGCATCAGCCAGATGCTGGAAAACTACATGCGCCGCTCCGAGCAGCTGGAAACCCGCTTGATTCTGGCCAGCGACGAGCATTGCGCCGCCGGCATGTTGCTACAACGCCTGCCGGAAGGCCATGGCGACCCTGAAGGCTGGGAGCGCATCGCCATGCTGGGCGGCACCCTGCGCAGTGACGAGCTGCTCGGCCTGGGCGCCGAAGATATCCTGCATCGCCTGTTCCACGAAGAGACCGTGCGCGTGTTCGAACAGGAGAAAGTCAGCTTCTCCTGCAACTGCAGCCGGGATCGCGTGGGCGACATGCTCAAGATGCTGGGCGGTCAGGAAGTGGGCGAGGTGCTGGTGGAGCAGGGCAGCGTGGAAATCGTTTGCGACTACTGCAACCAGCATTATGTCTTCGACGAAGAGGACGCCAACGAGCTGTTCGATTACGACGTGGTGTCCGCCGTGCGCGAAGCGCGTCACTGATCGGCGCGGCTGTCATGTGAAAAGGCCATCCCTTGCGGGTGGCTTTTTTTTTGGTGCGTGACGAACCTTACTCCTTTGGCATGGTCCGCCAATCTGTGTTTAACAAATTGTGAAAATTGAGGGACAATATCGCATCTTGCTAAACACTTGATCACACAGGCACTACACACAAAGGAGTTAAAGGATGAAAAAAATCCTGATCGGCGGTCTGATGGCCGTGTCGGCGGTAGCGGCTGCCCAGGCTGAATCCGTACTGAACGTCTACAACTGGTCTGACTACATCGCACCGACCACCGTGCCCGATTTCAGCAAGCAGACCGGCATCAAGGTGCGCTATGACGTCTATGACAGCATGGAAACCCTCAACGCCAAGCTGTTGACCGGCCGCTCCGGCTACGACATCACCGTACCGTCCAACAACGTACTGGAAGTCGGCATCAAGGCCGGCCTGTTCCAGCCGCTGGACAAGAGCAAGATCCCCAATTACAAGAACATCGACCCGGCCCTGTTGAAGCTGATGGAAGCGTCCGACCCGGGCAACAAGTACGCCGTGCCGTACTTCTGGGGCACCATCACCCTGGGCATCAACGAAGACAAGGTGAAGAAGGCGCTGGGCGGCAAGTTGCCGGACAACAGCTGGGATTTGCTGTTCAAGCCGGAATATGTGTCCAAGCTGAAGTCCTGCGGCGTGAGCGTGCTGGACTCCCCGTCCGACTTCCTGCCGGTGGCGCTGCGTTACTACGGCAAGACCCCGGGCAGCAACAACGAAGCTGACTACAAGGAAATCACGCCCAAGCTGGCGGCCATTCGCGGCAGCATCACCCGCTTCTCCTCCTCCGGCTACATCAACGACATGGCCAGCGGCGACGTATGTCTGGCGCTGGGTTACGGCGGCGACCTGAACATCGCCAAGCGTCGCGCCGAAGAAGCCAAGCATGGCGTGAAAGTGGTGCCGCTGGTACCGAAGTCCGGCGTGGCCATCTGGGTGGATAGCATGACCATTCCGAAGGATGCCAAGAACGTTGCCAACGCACTGGCCTGGATCAACTACAACCTGGACGCCAAAGTGGCCGCCGCCAACGCTAACAAAGTGACCTATGCGCCGGGCAGCCTGGCCGCGCGTCAGTTTGTGGACAAGAAATACCTGAACGATCGCAGCATCTTCCCGACTGCTGAAGACGTGAAGGGTGGCTTCATCATGCGCTCCGTCGATCCCAAGACGCTGCGTATTTATTCCCGTCTGTGGCAAAACTTCAAACTGGGCCGCATGTCCTGATTTGATCATATGACGTTATGAAAAACGCCCCCATGCAGGGGGCGTTTTTTTATGCCGGAAATCCTCAGAGCGCTTGCAGCCGGTCTGTCGGGCAGCCTTGTTCCAGCCATGTCATAAATGCATCCCCCAGTCGCTGGCTTTCGGCTGTGGCCTGCCGCCAGTCGCGGCGGCGCTCGTCATCGCGGCCAAGAAAACGATGGAAATCGTTGCGGTCCGGCAGCTTGCCGCCGGGCAGGGTGGCAAGATAGTCGGCGGATGGGGCCAGCAGCACGGTATTGGCGTGGTGAGCGGGATGATGGCGCCGCCAGGGCAGGAACTTGTCGAACCAGCCCGGCACGATGCGATCGGTAAAGTGCGGGTACAGCGTGATGTCGTCCGAGCGCGCGAAAGGCAGGTCCAGATGGTAGTCGGTGAGGCCACCGTCGCGATACACGGCCGGCGGCTGGCCTGGCAGGCTGACTCCGTGCAGTACGCCGGGTATGGCCACCGTGCCCATCAGCGCGGCGCGCAGGTTGGCCGAAGACAGCGCCATCGTGCGGGTGGGTAGTTTGTCGCTCGGCAGAAACGCCAGACTGCTGCGCGGATCATGCGCGATGACGCGGGTGAAGCAATGGCGGATGGCGGGTCGCGACGCCGCGTTCAACAGGGCTGCCGCGCCCAGCCCGGCCAGCAGGGCGGGCTTGCGTTCGCTGGCCAGCAGGCCATGGCTTTCCACCAGCATCAGGCTGAGCCGGTAGTGCGGGTGGCGCAGCAAGGCCTGGATGTCGTCTTCGCCCAGCACGTCCTGCAGCATCAGCTCGGTCTGCCAAGTGATTTCTGCCGTGGTAACGCTTGCGGTATAGCCTTCCTCGGTATAGCGCTCGGCCAGCTTCGCCAGTGCGGCGGACGGCCTGGCCTGCATGGCGCAGGCAAAACGCCAGCCGCCAATGGATGCGCCCACCAGCTCCCGGCTGCGGGGCGCTTCGGCCAACCAGCTGAATACGGCCTGATCCAGTCCGGTGATGCCGATGGCTTTGGGGCCGCCTGCCGCGCCGGGCAGAAAGCCGATGTCGGCGGGTTTGAGGCCGTCGCGGCGGATGCGCGCCAGCGCTGCCGGGCCGGCCTTGATGACGAGGGGAGAGCTGCGAGATGAGTGAGTGCGGGTCATGGAGCGGGCGGCGGCGCGGACTTTTTCGCGCCGAATTGGTATCCTTGGCGGTTTGCCGTTGCGTCGCCTTGCCGGGCGAACGCCAGTTTCAGGAGTTTCGATGATACCCGTACGCCAGCTTACCGACTATCTGCGTGAGCAAAGCCTTCCTCTGGACAAAACCGAATTGCAGATCGCCGTCATGACGCTGACGGCGGTGCTGGCGGCCGACAAGCCCGCCAGTCGGCGGGATCTGTTCCGTTATCCGGTACCCAAGCTCAGTGAAGACGGCGCTTGCTCTCTGGTGGAAGAACTGGCTGATCAGCCCTATGACCTGTCCCCCTGGTTTGGCGGCGAAACGCAGGAAGCTGTGGCCGCGCTGACTCAGTTGCAAGCGTTGGTGGAGTCAGTGAATCACAAGATTGGCGCAGACTGGCTGGGTATTTACCAGCGCATGGGGCACGGCGAAGACGCCCGTCTGGTGAAGTTGGCCTATCTTGGCTTGCCCAGCCGCGCGGAATTTCCGTTGACCGAGGCGTTTGCGGAAAAGAGCAATAATAGCCGGGTAGGCTTGTCCGGCTGGGGGGTGGTGATCGAGGATATCGCCGCCTGGCGCGCCGATGGCGGCGGCTATTACGAGTGCGACCCCAAGGTGCGCAGCGAGGTGTGCCTGCCGGTGGTGGACGAGCACGATCGCGTGCTGGGCATTATCGATGCTGAATCCAGCCAACAAGGCTTTTTCACCCCGGAAAAACAGGTCTGGCTGGCCGCGTTGGCCATCGTGCTGGCGGCGCAAATGTGGGACATGCCGCTTGAAAAGCACCCGGCGCGCCCCAACTGACAACTCACTTCATCTGAATCATTCGGCCTTGCTCCCGGCAGGGCCGCCTCCGGAGTCTTCATGTCTGTCCAAGCGCCGCAGTCCCCCGTTGAGCCCACCGTCGATTATGTCGCCAGCTGCAAGCTGCCCACGCCCTTCGGCGAGTTCGCCATGCATGGTTTTCAGGAGCAGCACGGCGGTCGCGAACATGTTGTGCTGACCATGGGCGATATCAGCGGCGACGAGCCGGTGCTGGCCCGCTTGCATTCGGAGTGCCTGACTGGCGACGCGCTGTTTTCCCTGCGTTGCGACTGCGGTTTTCAGTTGGAAGCGGCGCTGGAGGCCATCGCCAAAGAAGGCCGTGGCGCTCTGCTTTATCTGCGCCAGGAGGGCCGCGGCATTGGCCTGATCAATAAAATCCGCGCCTACAAGCTGCAGGATGGTGGGGCGGATACGGTTGAGGCCAACGAACAGCTGGGTTTTCCCGCCGACATGCGCGACTTCCGCGTGGCGCGCCACATGCTGGACAAGCTGGGCATTCGCCGCGTGCGGGTGATGACCAATAACCCGCGCAAGCTGGATACCTTGCGCGAGGCCGGCATTGATGTGGTGGAGCGGGTGCCTTTGATGGTGGGCCGCAACCCGCACAATGATCGCTATCTGGACACCAAGGCCGCCAAGCTGGGGCACATGTTGTTTTCCTGATTGTTGGCAACTGTTGCGAAAAAGCCGGGTATAACCCGGCTTTTTTTGCGTTTGCACTCAGTAAAACCCTTTATGACTGCGCTTTTATTGCCGATACCTGTCTGACATCGTGCGAGATGTTTCTTTGGCGACGGGTGCTGGCATCGCCAAAGCGCATTTGCGACAATCCCACAATGTGTTAAATAAGATTTTTACATGTGTTTAATATTGCGCCGGGGCTTTCTGCTTGCATCGGGGTTGGTTGGAGATAGAGCATGAAAGTGGAATTCAAACAGAATGTGTCGCAAGACACGGCGGAGCCGCCGGGGTGGGGGCGTCGCTTGCGTCCGGCGCCCGCGGCGGTGGCGCCGCAGGCGAGCGAGCCGCTGCGCAATGAGGAGCTGGATGAGTACCTGGACTGGGTGGCTTATCTGGATGATCTGGCGCGTCAGGCGCGGGAGGGGCGCGATGCAGAAGCTCGACGGCTGGTGTTGGGCAAGCTGCGCTTTCTGCGTCGGCGTGTGGGCATCCTGCATGAGCAGATGATGAGCGGCGATCGCAGCCGTATTCGCGGCGGACTCGAAACCCTGATGCAGTTGGCCGAAGAGCTGTCGCAATGCATCCAGGAGCTCACGGGCCGCCATCCGCCGGCAGTGGACGAATGGCCGCTGCCTTACCGGCTGTACAGCCGCCAGCCTGTCGCCGAGGACTCCGGATCCGGTTCGCACGGCATTCTGGAACGGCGACGCCGGCCAAGGGCTGCGGGCAATTTGCTGAGCGCCGATGAGCGCAACGCTGCCTGGCAGGTGGTGTGCGGTATCCGTTTTGTCATTGCGCTGGTGCGAGACGGCTTCGGCATGAGCCAGCACCCCTTGCTGCCGCCGGTGGAGTTGAAGCTGGAAGAGGCGTTGCGCTTGATGTAGAACAGCGCGCCGAGCAGGTTGGCCGAAGCGGGCGTTGTAAATGCACAAAACCCGGCATCTTGCGATGCCGGGTTTGTGTTTTGGTGGAGCTAAGCGGGATCGAACCGCTGACCTCTTGCATGCCATGCAAGCGCTCTCCCAGCTGAGCTATAGCCCCGAGTACTGCCATTGCGCGCACTGCTGGAAAAATGTGCGGCAAATCGAATTGTGGTGGAGGTAAGCGGGATCGAACCGCTGACCTCTTGCATGCCATGCAAGCGCTC
>NZ_CAMFLA010000014.1 GCF_945957525.1 uncultured Aquitalea sp.
CGTTGATCACGTTGTCGTCGGTGATGTTGTCCACCGCGATGTGCGCTACCGGCGGCACCAGATCCACGCCATAGCCATGATCGGTCGCGGCAGTGGTGGTGTTGTTGTAACTGTCGGTCACCGTCACCGTGGCGTGAATGTTGGTGCTGTCCGCCAGCGTGCCGGTGCTGACAAGCTGCGAGAAGCCCAGATGGCCGTTGATCTCGATAACCGTCGTGGTGTAGGTGGACGAGCCAATGGTAAGGGTGACAGCGTCGCCCAGCTTGGCGTCACCACCAACTACGCCAGTGATGGTGACAATGTCGCCGCCCAGTTCCTGGATGTTGAGGACGTTATCAGCAGTGACGTTGTCTACCGAGATGGTGGCGACCGGCAGTGCGCTGTGCAGCGTGCCGGTATCCGCGCCCTGACCGGAGGTGTTGCCGGCGGCGTCGGTCTGAGTGGCGGTAACGACCACCTGCGCGCCCTGCCCGGGCGGCGTCATGCTGATGGTGACGGTGCCGTTGCTGTATGTGCCGGTGACGGTGCCGTCCGAGCCGGTAACACTGCCATCGCTGTGCACCACCAGCGTGGTGGTGTGGCCACCGTCGTTGACGACGATGGTGGCGGAGCCGTTTTTGGCCAGGTCGGCGGCATCCAGCTTGACAGTGGCCTCCACCTTGCCGTTGTTCACATCGCTGGCGTTGATCACGCCATTGTGGTCGACGATGGTGACCGGCGGAGTACCCGGCGGGGTGGTGTCAACAACAGCGGAACCGTTGGCGGTGGCGGTTTGGCCACCGGTATTGGTGGCGGTGGCGATCAGGCCGGTGGTGCCATCCGGCAGGGCTTGCGTCGGCACGAAAGACCAGTTGCCGCTGCCATCCACAACAGCGGAACCGATCACATTGCCCTGCGTATCGGTAACGATGACGGTTTCGCCGCTGATGCCGGTACCGTGAATCAACGGACGATTGTTATTGGTGAGGCTGACGTCGTCGATGGTGACGGCGGCCTGAGCAGGCTGGTTTGCGCCCTGAGCCTGTACGGTATTTTCAGCAACGGCCGCCGTGGTGCTGGTGGCGGTATCGGTAGTCAGCCCGGAGATGGATTCGCTGATGCGCGACAGACGGATAAAGCTGTGACTGCCGTCGCTGGCCGGGCCGCCCGCGGCGTTGAGGCCGGCTGCGGCGGAGTCCAGATTGGCCAAGGGGTCCTGGCCGTTTTCCAGAGCCGCCAGGATTTGCTGCGCCTCCGGCGCCAGCTTGGCGACGGCGGCTTCGGACTTGTCAGTGGCGTTGGGAGTCAGCGCGTCATCGGTCAGCACCAGATCGCGCGGGCCATCCACGGTGACGCTCTCGCCACCGGCCCGGCCAACGGTGAGGCTTGCGCCGTCCAGCAGTACCACATGCTCGCCCGGCTGGATGATGTCGCCTACTTTGAGGATACGTTCGTGCCCTTGGGCATCGATGACTTTAACGACTCCGTGAAGGGCGACGACCTGGCCCTGGATGGCGGGTGCATTCATGGTGCTGACTCCTGTGGACGCAATTTGGATTTCGCCGAGGATACGCAGCCGCCGTCCAGAAAAACATTGTACTGAAGGGCAATGTCATTTTTTGTCAACAGCCCAAAAAGACAGAGCCGCCAAGGGTTTGCTCCGGTTGGCGGCTCTTTCGCTGGCCACAAAGGCCAGTGAGATAGGGATAGTCAGGCGCTGGTCAGTTTCAGCATCAATTGCAGGCGGTCTTCCACGCCGAATTTCTGGAATACCGACGTCAGATGCGCCTTGACCGTACGTTCGGAAATATCCAGTTCGCGGGCGATTTCCTTATTGGACTTGCCCTTGCGCAGCGCTTGCACCACCTCGCCCTCGCGACTGGACAGCCGGGTCTGCACCACGGTTTGCGCCGCCGCCGGCACCGGCCGGCTGCCGAAACGCGCGCACAATTTCAGCATGATGCTTCGGCCAACCCAAGTGCCGCCCATTTCCACGGTTTCCACCACCTGCTGCAGCAAATCCGGCGTACTCATGGCGTGGGCGTAACCGGCGGCGCCCTGCTCCAGCCAGCGCATGCCTTCATCATCGGTCGGGCTGGACGACAACGCCACCAGACGGTAACGACCGGCGCACTCGGCGGTCAGCGAGGCCGGCACTGCCGGCAAGGCCAGATCAAGCAGCACCGTGCTGTCGGCCGGCTCGCCGGACATGGCCAGCGTGGCCAGATCAGGCAGGCTTACCGCGCCCGGACGCTGCAGGGATTCAGACCAGTAAACCGCCAGCGCCGGGCTGGCGGTAATGAGGATCAGGGCAGGTTTCATCGTTCGGTCAACGCCTCCGCCTTGGCCCTGAGCACCGGCTTGAGCAGGTAGGACAGGATGCTCTTCTTGCCGGTCATGATGTCCACTTGGGCCACCATGCCGGGGATGATGGGCAGGTGCTTCTCGCCCAGCGTGCCTTCCTTGGTGCGCACTTTGACGATGTAGAAGGCATTGCCCTTGTCGTCGGTAACGGTATCCGCGCCGATTTCCTGCAAAGTGGCTTCCATGCCGCCGTAGACGGTGTAGTCATAGGCGGTGAAGCGCACCATGGCGCGCTGGCCCGGTCGCAAGAAAGCAATGTCGCGCGGGGAAACACGGGCCTCCACCAGCAGCGAATCCTCCAACGGCACGATTTCCAGAATATCCTTGCCTGGTTGCACCACGCCGCCAATGGTGTTGACGAACAGCCGCTTCACTTCGCCCTTCACCGGCGAGCGCACCTCGGACAACTTCACCTTGTCGGCCAGACCGGAACTGCCGGCGGACAGGCTGTTGATCTTGGCCATGGTGTCGGACAACTCGGCGCTGGCCTGATTGCGGAAATTCAGTTCCACTTCCTGAATCTTGTGGGTGGCCTCGCTCATGGCGGCCTGGATCTTCGGAATCTGGGCATTCGCCATATCGCGTTCGCCCTGATAGCGGGAAACATCGCGCTGCAAGCGCAACAAATCCACGTCAGATACCGCGCCGGACTCTTTCAGCGGTTTGGTTACCGCAAGCTCGCGCACCGTCAGCTCATAACCTTGCTGCGCCTGATCGCGCTTGGCGCGCACCTCGTTCAGCTCTTGCGTGCGCTGATTGAGCTCCTGACGCGCCACGGAGATGGTGGCGTCCAGTTCCTGGCGCTTGGTCTGGTACAGCTCCATTTCCTGCTTGGCGATATCGGGCGCGCTGGCGCTCACCTGCTGCGGCATCTCGAACGGCGTGTTGTTGGCGATGGCGCGCAAACGGGCCGCCTTACCTTGCAGCGCCAGATACTGCGCCTGATTCTCGTTGAGCGAAGACATGAAGCGGGTGTTGTCGATATTGAGCAGCAGCTGCCCTTTCTGCACGATCTGGCCTTCCTTCACCAGAATCTTCGACACCACACCGCCATCCAGACTCTGGATATGCTGGTTCTGCGAAAGCGGCACTACCTTACCCTCGCCCTTGGCCACTTCATCCACCTTGGCCAAGGCCGCCCATAGCAGGGCCACCACGAAAAAGCCCGCCATCGACCAGACAAACACCCGCGGGCGGCCCGGCTTTTGCTCCAGAATCGCCCAGTCGGCGTCAGTGGCGAAGTCCATGCGATCTTGCAGATCGCGCGCCGCCGCCCAGTCCATCAGTTTGTCCCACCACGGGGACGTGCGCAGCCGGGCCACGCCCAGCCAGCTGGCAAATCGTTGTTTCCACGTGCGCTTCATCAACCGGCCCTCCCCACTTTGCCCTGCTGCAGGGCTTCGATGACGGCCTGTTTGGGCCCATCGGCGACAATCGCGCCGTTGTCGATCACGATCAGACGGTCAGCCAACTCCATCAAGGAGGTGTGATGGGTGACGATGATCATGGTCTTGCCGGGCATGACGCGGGTGAAGGTCTGCTTGATCTGGCTCTCCGTGGTGTTGTCCATATTGCTGGTGGGTTCATCCATCAGCAGGATGGGCGGCGCATTCAACAAGGCGCGGGCAATGGTAACCGCCTTGCGCTGACCGCCGGAAAGCGAATCGCCCCGCTCGCCGATGATCATGTCGAAGCCGTCCGGGTGGCCGTTGATGAAGTCCGACAGGCCGGCCAGTTCGGCCGCGGCGGCCACGCTGGCATCGTGCGCGTGCGGCGCGCCCATGGCGATGTTCTGCCGCAACGTGCCGTAAAACAGCACCGGGTCCTGCGGCATGTAGCCGATATGGCGGCGCAACTCGGCCGGGTCGATCTGGTTGATGTCGATGCCGTCGATGCGCACCGAGCCCTCGGTAGGCTGGTACAGGCCGAGAATCAGCTTCTGCAACGTCGACTTGCCGGAGCCTACGCGGCCGATGATGGCCACGCGCTCGCCGGCGCGAATCTTGAAGGACACATTGCGCAGCGCGGTTTGCGGATTGTTGGGGTAGCTGAAGGACACATTGCGGAACTCGATCTCGCCGCTGAAGCTGGTGCGGTGGAAGAAGTTGGCGTCCTGCTCGCGCTCCACCGGCATCTTCATGAAGCCATCCAGCGAAGCCAGCGAGGTCTTGGCATTGTGATACTGCGTCATCAGCCCCACCAGCTGGCCCAACGGCGCCATGGCGCGGCTGGACAGCATCACTGCGGCAATCACGCCGCCTTGCGAGGTGTTGCCTTCGAAAATCTGGTAAATGCCCAGCACCAGCATCACCACCGACACCGACTGCTGAATGAAGCCGGAGAAGTAGTTGGCCGAAGCCGCCAGCAACTTGAGGCGGGCGCCCACTTGCGCCAGAAACAGCGTGGACTGCTCCCAACGGCCCTGCTGCATGCCCTCCGCCGCCAGAATCTTGATGGTTTCCAGCCCGGCCAAGTTTTCCACCAGCAAGGCATTGCGCTGCGCGGACGCGCGCAACGTGGCCTCGGTCAGCTCCTCCATCTTTTCCTGAATCAGCAGGGCATAGAGGATCATGATGGCCCCGCCCACCACCAACGGCACCGCCAGGATCGGCGAAATCCACATGATGACAATAAGGAAAATCAGCAGAAACGGCAGATCGATCAAGGCCGTAATGGAAGCGGAAGCAATAAAGTCGCGCACGGTTTCAAAAGCGCGCAGGTTGGCCGAAAAAGCGCCTACGGAAGCAGGCCTCGCCTCCATGCGGATGCCCAGCACCCGTTCCATGATCAGCGTGGACAGCGTCACATCCACCCGCTTGCCGGCCAGATCCACCAGATAGCTGCGCGTCATCTTCAGCAAAAAGTCGAAGACAAACGCCAGCAGCGCGCCGATGGCCAGCACCCACAAAGTCTCGGTCGCCATATTGGGTACGACGCGGTCGTACACATTCATGGACACCAGAGGCATCACCAGCGCAAACAGGTTGATCAGCAAGGCGGCCATCAAGGCGTCGCGGTACAGCGGATAGCCTTCGTATACGGTCTGCCAGAACCAGTGGCGCGAACGCACCTTGCTCAACTCCGGCGCGCGGCGCTCGAAAGCGAACCGCGGCCGCACAAAGATGGCGACGCCGGCGTATTTTTCCGCCAGCTCGGCGATCGGCAAACTCACTTCCGACTCGGTTAGCTCGGCAAAGCTCACCCTCGCCATGCCGGTGGCCTGATCGATGCCGCGCAGAATGCAGGCTTCGTCGCCCTTGAGCAGCAATACCGCCGGCAACAGCGCCTCGCGCAATTGCTCGACGGGCTGGCGCACTACGCGCGAAGCCAGGCCGATGCGGCGGGCGGAGCGGGAGAACATGGAAGGGCTGAGCCGGTTGTCGGTCAGCGGAATGCCGGCCACCAATGACTCACGGGTAGCATTGATGCCGTAAGAACGAGCCAAGGCAAACAGGCAATCCAGCAGCGGATCAAGATGGGTAGCCTGTAAGGGAATGGAACTCGCCTGCGGTCCTTTGAACTCGGATTGCATACTGCCCCTAGCATTTATTTCTGGTTGTATGCTGACACTTTGGCCAGCTTATGCCGGGATTCTAAACGATGCCATGTGACGAGAAAACTCATTAATTATAAAAATAATTCCAGTTTAAAATCAGACCATGTTTGAGAAGCTTTCACACAGCAAAAAGCCCGCCAGGCGGCGGGCTTTTTCATGGTGCGGCAAGAGCGCCAGCGGGGCAGGACACCTGCCGCAGGGCAGGCTGCGCCTGGTTTTCCCTCTTGCAACCCAAGCCAGGCAGACAAGATAAGCGCAGCAGAGAAAACTGTTGTCAGCCGTCCTCAGGATTTGTGCAACTTGAAGGTGCGGGCAAAACCCAGCACACAGCCAAAGAAGACAACGCTGATACCCACCTCCGCCATTGCCAGCTGCTGCGACAGGCCGCTATCGGCCCAGGAACGCATCACGCCCTCGGTGAAGAAGGCCAGAATGAACATGCTGGCCCACTGGAAGGTATACAGGCGGCCCTTGATGATGCCCATCAGCGGCGTCAGCAACAGCAGCGCCTTGAACGCGAGGAAAGAACCGCCCGGACGCAACGGCGCCAGCCACAATTCCCATGCCAGCGTCAGCGCGACAAGCGCCAGCAGACTGATCAGCGCGCCGCGCTGAAACCATTGCCGATTCAAGATTTGTTCTCCAGACGCGCCCGCTCCGGCCGGCTCATGAAGCCCGCCATGATGATGCCCAGCTCGTACAACAGCCACAGCGGCACCGCCAGCATGGTTTGCGACAGCACATCCGGCGGCGTGACCACTGCGGCCACCACAAAGGCGCCCACAATCACATAGGGCCGCCCCTCGCGCAGTTTGGCCACCGACACCACGCCCATGCGCACCAGCACAATCACGACCACCGGCACCTCAAAGGTCACGCCAAAAGCCATGAACATGCCCAGCACGAAAGAGAAATATTTGTCGATGTCGGTCATCATGCTCACCCCGCTGGGCGTCATGATGGAGAAGAAGTGGAAGGCGACGGGAAACACCAGGAAATAGGCAAACGCCATGCCGGTGACAAACAGCACCACGCTGGACACCACCAGCGGCAGCACCAGCCGTTTTTCGTGGTTGTACAGCCCGGGTGCGATAAAAGCCCAGATCTGGTACAGCGTATTGGGCAGCGACAGCAGGAAAGCCACCAGCATGGTGACTTTCATCGGCACAAAGAACGGCGCGGTGACTTCGGTTGCGATCATGCTGGTGCCCTTGGGCAAAGCCTCCAGCAAGGGTTTGGCCAGCAGGTGATAGATATCGCCGGACCAGTGGAACAGCGCCAGAAAGATCACGACAAAGCCGATCATGGCGCGCACCAGCCGCTGGCGCAGCTCGATCAGGTGGGCAAGCAGGGGTTGTTCGTTCATGCTCGGGGGCGGGCTTCGCTCTCGGGGGAAGGGGAAGACGCAACAGGCGGCGTCTCGTCAAAGAGGTCCAGCTGATTTTCGTCTCGCGGCGCTTGCGGCGTCTCTTCGGGCAACCCATGCGCTGCGGCGGGCGCGTCGCTGAATAGATCCGGCCCCGCAGCGGCCTGCGCTTCGGCCACCGAGTCATGGATGGTGCGCTCGGCCTCGTGCAAGGGTGCGGCGGCCTCCTGCCCCAGTTGACGTACGGCTTCCGCCTGCTGATCCATCACCTGCCGCACTTCCTGCACTTCGCTTTCGATGCGCTGGCGGAAGGTATCGGCAGCGTCCTGCAAATCATGACGCAAGCTGTCTATGCCGGTGAGATTGGCCTGATGCTGGATATCCGCCTTGACGCTGGCGACAAAGCGCTGCGCCTTGCCCACCAGCGCGCCCAGCGTGCGCGCCACCGTGGGCAGGCGCTCAGGCCCCAGCACCACCAGCGCCACCACGCCAATCAACAGGATCTCGCTGAAACTGATGTCGAACACGGCGCGTCCTGCGGCTTATTTCTTGTCGGCGTCGTTATCGATCACCCGACCGCCTTCGGCCGGCTTCTCGCCATCGCCCTTCATACCTTCCTTGAAGCCGCGCACCGCGCTGCCCAAGTCTTCACCGACGTTCTTGAGTTTCTTGGTGCCGAAAACCAGCACCACGATCAGCAACACAACCAGCCAGTGCCAGATACTGAGAGAACCCATGTCCACATCCTTTGCTAAAAACAGCGGCATGCCGTCTTGCCGGCATGCCGTGGGAATCAGAAAAATCAGGCCTTGTGGCCGAATACATGCACGTGCAGGTGAAACACTTCCTGCCCGCCACCGCGACCGGTATTGATGCCAGTCTTGAAGCCGTGCGCCAGCCCCTGCTCATGCGCAAGCTTGGGCACCAGCGTCATGATATGGCCCAGCAGCGCGGTGTGCTCGGGGCCGCACTCGGCAAGCGAGGCCACATGCAGCTTGGGAATGATGAGGAAATGCACCGGCGCGATCGGGCGGATATCGTGAAACGCCACTACGTGCTCGTCTTCATAAACCTTGTTGCAGGGAATATCACCTGCGGCAATCTTGCAGAAAATGCAGTCGCTCATCCGGGTATCCTTAGCGGGTTCAGCCCTTGCGGGCGGCCTTTTCGTCGAGTCCGGAAATGCCTTCGCGACGATGCAATTCCATCAGCACGTCTTCCGGACGCAGGCCATGATAGGTCAGCAACACCATGGAATGGAACCACAGGTCGGCCACTTCGCGCACCAGATGCAGCTTGTCCTTGTCCTTGGAGGCCATCAGCACTTCAGCAGCCTCTTCCGCCACCTTTTTCAGGATGGCGTCCTCGCCCTTGTGAAACAGCGAAGCCACATAGGAAGATTGCGGGCTCGCCTCGCGGCGGGCATCCAGCGTATCGGCGATGTTCTTCAGCGCATCGAAACTCATGTCCGTGTCCTTGCCTGGGAAGTTGTCTGCCGGATATCGGCGGCAGGCGCTATTCTACCGCGAGCCAGCGCCCGGAGGTTGACCGTTCGCAACTCAGTGCGAATGGTAGATGGCGCTCGGGTCTTTCAACACCTCGTCCACCACCGCCCAGCCACCGTTTTCGAAACGACGATAGAAGCAGCTTTCGCGACCTGTGTGACAAGCAATGCCGCCGGCTTGTTCAATCTGCATCACCACCACATCGCCGTCGCAGTCCAGCCGCAGTTCGCGCACGGTTTGCAAATGACCCGACTCTTCGCCCTTCTTCCACAGCTTGCGGCGCGAACGGCTCCAGTAATGCGCGATACCGGTTTCCGCCGTAAGTTGCAGGCTTTCCCGGTTCATCCAGGCCACCATCAGTACGCGCCCCGTGGCGGCATCCTGGGCAATGGCGGTCACCAGGCCGTTGTCGTCCCACTTCACGTCTTCCAGCCAGTCGCTCATAAGCGCACCTCGATGCCGGCGGCTTGCATGGCCAGTTTGGCCTCGCGCACGGAGTATTCGCCAAAGTGAAAAATGCTGGCCGCCAGCACGGCGTCCGCCTTGCCCAGCGTCACGCCTTCCACCAGATGCTGCAGATTGCCCACGCCGCCGGAGGCGATGACGGGAATGCCCACCCCTTCAGACACCGCGCGCGTCAGCGGCAGATTGAAACCGATTTTGGTACCGTCCCGGTCCATGCTGGTGAGCAGGATTTCGCCCGCGCCCAGCGCCTGCATTTTTTGCGCCCACTCCACGGCGTCTATGCCGGTGCGGTTACGTCCGCCATGGGTGAACACTTCCCAGCGATCGTTTTCCGGCGTTACCGCCTTGGCGTCCACCGCCACCACGATGCACTGGCTGCCGAACTTGTCGGCCGCTTCGCGAACCAGATCGGGGTTGGTCACAGCGGCGGTGTTGATGCTCACCTTGTCGGCTCCGGCATTGAGCAGGCGACGAATGTCTTCCACCTTGCGCACGCCGCCACCCACGGTCAGCGGGATAAACACCTGATCCGCGACGGATTCGATCACATGCAGGATGAGATCGCGGTCGTCGGAGCTGGCGGTAATGTCGAGGAAGGTCAGCTCGTCGGCGCCCTGCTCGTTGTAACGACGGGCGATCTCCACCGGATCCCCGGCGTCGCGCAGTCCGACGAAGTTGACGCCCTTGACCACGCGACCGGCGGTCACGTCGAGACAAGGGATGATGCGTTTGGCCAGTGTCATTTTCTAAGCGCAAAAAAGGGTTGGCCGAAGGCAAGCCTTCGGCCAACCCGGGTTAGGACGATCAATCCTCGGACAGTTCGTCGGCCAGAGCCTGAGCGGCGGCAAAATCAATGCTGCCCTCGTAAATGGCCCGGCCGGTGATGGCGCCTTCGATACCCTCGGACTCCACCGCACACAGATTGCGCACGTCGTCGAGGTTGGTCAGACCGCCGGAGGCGATAACCGGAATGGTCAGCGCCTGCGCCAGCTTCACCGTGGCCTCGATATTGACGCCCGTCATCATGCCGTCGCGGCCGATATCGGTGTAGATCACGGAGTTGACGCCGTAGTCCTCGAAACGCTTGGCCAGATCCACCACATTGTGGTTGGTAATCTTGGCCCAGCCGTCGATGGCCACCATGCCGTCCTTGGCGTCCAGACCCACGATCACCTGACCCGGGAAGGCATCGCAGGCGTCATGCAGGAAGCCCGGCGTCTTCACGGCGGCGGTGCCGATGATGACGTAGGACAGACCCATGTCCAGATATTTTTCGATGGTGTCCAGATCGCGAATGCCGCCGCCCAACTGTACCGGCATGTCCTCGCCGACTTCCTTGAGGATGTCGCGAATCACATTGAGGTTTTTGGGCTTGCCGGCAAAAGCGCCGTTCAGGTCTACCAGATGCAGGCGGCGCGCGCCCTGGTCTCGCCAGTGGGCGGCCACTTTGACCGGGTCATCGGAGAAGACGGTGGCATCGTCCATGACGCCCTGTTTCAGGCGTACGCATTGACCATCTTTGAGGTCGATAGCGGGTATAAGCAGCATGGTGCTAGATCACTTGAGTTAGACACTGCCGTCCCAGGCGAGGAAGTTCTTCATCATCTGAAGGCCCGCCCGGTGGCTCTTTTCGGTGTGAAACTGTGTGGCAAAGATATTGCCACGCCCGACGATGCAAGAGAATCGTGCGGGGTATTCGCTTTCGGCCAAGGTCAGTGCTGCGTCGGCCGGAGCAAAATGGTAGCTGTGGACGAAATAAAACCGCTCGCCGTCTTCAATGCCCTTGAACAAGGGATGGGGTACGGTCTGCCAAACCCGGTTCCAACCCATGTGCGGCACTTTCAGGCGTTCGCCCGCGCTGTCTTTCAGGTTAGCCGAAAAACGGACCACATTGCCCGGAAACAGACCCAGGCCGGCCGTATCGCCCTCTTCGCTGTGCTCGAAAAGCAACTGTGCGCCCACGCAGATGCCGAAAAACGGCTTGCTGCGGGTGGTTTCGCGCACGGCTTCGGCCAAGCCGTAGCCGTTGAGTTCGCGCATGCAGTCCGGCATCGCGCCCTGACCGGGAAAGATCACCTTGTCGGCTTTGACAATGGCGTCCGGATCGCTGGTCAGAAAAATGTCGGCGCCAATCTCGTTGACCGCCTGTACCGACTTGAGCACCGAATGCAGGTTGCCCATGCCGTAATCAATCACTGCGACTTTCATACTATCCCGACAGTAGTGCCGACCGCTCAGGCGGTCAGCGTGCCCTTGGTGGACGGTGTGGCGCCGCCCATGCGTTCGTCCACTTCACAGGCCATGCGCAGCGCGCGACCGAAGGCCTTGAACACCGTTTCCGCCTGATGGTGGCTGTTGACGCCACGCAGGTTGTCGATGTGCAGTGTGCTCATGCTGTGATTGACGAAGCCGTGGAAGAATTCGGAGAACAAGTCCACATCGAACTGGCCGATGGCGGCGCGGGTGAAGTCGATGTTGTACACCAGCCCCGGTCGGCCGGAAAGATCGATCACCACGCGGCTGAGCGCTTCGTCCAGCGGCACATAGGCGTGGCCGTAGCGGCGGATGCCCTTTTTGTCGCCGATGGCTTGGGCAAACGCCTGGCCCAGCGTGATGCCGATATCTTCCACCGTGTGATGCGCGTCGATGTGCAAATCGCCCTTGGCGACGATGTCCAGATCAATCAGCCCGTGCCGGGCGATCTGGTCCATCATGTGATCAAGAAAAGGAACGCCGGTCTCAAACCGGCTTTTGCCGCTGCCATCCAGGTTGATGGTAACGGTGATCTGGGTTTCCAGCGTGTTGCGGGTAACGGTGGCGGTTCTCATGATGTCAGGCGAAATAGCGGGCCAGCGCGTCAAGCACGGCCGTGTTGTCGTCGGGGCTGCCCACGGTAAAACGCAGGCACTGCGTCAGCAGCGGGTGGCTGCCGTGCAAGTTCTTGATAAGAATGCCATTCTTCTTCAGCCATGCAAACAGGGCGGGCGCATCGGGCACGCGCGCTGTGACAAAATTGGCCTCCGAAGGATAGGCGGCAACGCCGGGCAAGGCGGCCAGCCCGGCATATAGGCGCTCGCGCTCCGCGCGCAACTGCGCAGCCTGCTCGTTGAATACGTCCAGATGGCGCAAGGCGAAACGGGTGGCCGCTTGGGTCAGCACATTGATGTTGTAGGGCGGACGCACTTTGTCCAGCTCGTCGATCCAGGCGGCCGGCCCGGCGGCGTAGCCCAGACGAATGCCGGCAAGACCGAGCTTGGAGAGGGTGCGCATCACTACCAGATTGTCGCGGCTGCCGGCCAGATCCATCAGGCTGTCGGCGGCAAAGGCCTGGTAGGCTTCGTCCACCACCACCAGACCAGGCGCGGCATCCAGTGCGGCCAGCACGTCTACGCGGGCAAAGCGCGGCCCGGTGGGATTATTGGGGTAGGACAGGAACAGCACCGCCGGCTGATGCTCGGCGATGGCGGCCAACAGGGCTGGCAGGTTGAGGCTGAAATCGTCATTGAGCGGCACGCCGATGTAATCAAGCCGGGAGAACAGTGCGTTCATCCGGTACATGACGAACGACGGTTCCAGCGCCATCAGTTTGGCGCCGGGACGCGCCAGCGCCTGCGCGATCAGCGTGATGATTTCGTCGGACCCGTTGCCCAGCAGCACACTGGCGGCGTCGGGAATGGCGAAGGCTTGCTTCAGCAGCGGCTTGAGGCCGCCGCCAGCGGGATCGGGATAACGGTTGATGGCGGCTTCGGCCAACTCTCGGCCAAACTCTGCCTTGAGGGATGCCGGCAGCTCATGGGGGTTTTCCATGGCGTCCAGCTTGATGAGGCCGCTGGCGTCGGCGACATGATAGGCCGCCATCTCGGCGATTTCCGGGCGAACCAGTTGCTTGGCGGTCAGTGTCATCACGATGTGGCGGCCGTCAGCCGGAACAATCCGGACTGGCGTCAACCAGAAAAATCAAACAGGAGAGGGGCTTATCCTACCGTTTTATGCCGCTTTGGGCTACTCGATCCATTCCGCCTTGCGCCGCACCCGCTCCGGCAAGCTGATGCCAAAGCGCGTCAGACTGCTCTTGCTGAACACAAACTGCCCGGTATTCGGCGTGACGGGGTACAAATCGCCCGGCTTTCGGCCTTCAAACAGGATTTTCTCCGCCAGTTCGCCGGCGGCGATGCCCTGATCTCGACCCGAGATCACCATACCGCCTGCCGCCTTGTCCTTGCCCACCGCGTAACGCCACAGGGCAAACAGGGGCAGACGCGCATGAGCGGATGTCCAGGCAAGAATTTCCTTGTCGGGAATCGGCCTGCCCTGCTCATCCTTCAAGGCCTGATACAGGCCGATCCATACCGCCTGATAGGTATCCGGCGCTTGTGCCAGCATCCGCTGCCAGTCTGCGAAACGGCACGCCTGGAAGACGTCCACGGCCACACTGCCCACTTGCAGTGATTCCTTGCCCTGCAAGCTGTCGCTGCGCAGGATGTCGGACGTGAAGTCGCAGTCCAGCATCACCAGCGCGCGGCGCAAACCCGGCACCGAGGATGACAACTCGGCGACGCTGCGCTGGATCAGCGGACGTTCCAG
The DNA here is from genome assembly GCF_945957525.1 of uncultured Aquitalea sp. GTDB lineage: Bacteria > Pseudomonadota > Gammaproteobacteria > Burkholderiales > Chromobacteriaceae > Aquitalea. Next base: position 13,820 of record NZ_CAMFLA010000014.1, read on the forward strand.
CACGCCGGTGACATTGCGCGGCTGAGCATGAAAATAGGCCCGGGGGTTGCCGTTGATGCCAAGATACACCACCGGCACACCACTTTCGGCCGCTGGCGCACCCACCAGTTTGAGCGCAGCGTCATCGCCGACGATGAGCAACTGCGGCGGACGCAGGACGACCGTTTGCAGGATTTGCCCGGCCCGGAGATTGACTGCCTCTGCAGGCAAATGCTTGGCGTCCAGTTGCAGGCTCTCCAGCCTGACCCGACCACCCAGTCTGTCCATCAGGCCCTGCCGGTATTGCACGTCCCACTCGAAATCCGCGTGGTAACTCTCTACCAGCGTCACCCGGGGCGAAGCGGCCCGACACAACGATGCGACCACGGACAAGCTCAGGAGGACCAACCACAACGAGCGCATCCCGGTCATCGCGTCCGGTCCGCCTTACTGGTCGAGCCGCAACTCGGCGGCGCGGGCGTGGGCGGTGAGGCCCTCGCCATGCGCCAGCACACTGGCGATGCGACCCAACTTCTGCGCGCCGGAGGCGGATACCTTGATCAGGCTGGAGCGTTTCTGGAAGTCGTACACGCCCAGAGGGCTGGCAAAGCGCGCGGTACGGCTGGTAGGCAGCACGTGATTAGGGCCGGCGCAGTAGTCGCCAAGGCTTTCCGAGGTGAAACGGCCCATGAAGATGGCGCCGGCGTGGCGCAGCAAGGGCAGACAGGCGTCCGGGTCCGCCACCGACAGTTCCAGATGCTCGGGCGCGATGTAGTTGGCGATGTCGCAGGCTTCGGCCAGATCGCGCACGGCGATCAGCGCGCCGCGATTGCCGAGGCTGGCTTCAATGATGGCGCGGCGCGGCATGTCCGGCAGCATGCGGGCGATGCTGGCTTCCACCTGAGCGATGTAGTCGGCCGAAGGGCACAGCAGGATGGCCTGGGCGATTTCATCATGTTCGGCCTGGCTGAACAGATCCATCGCCACCCAGTCCGGCGGCGTGTCGCCGTCACAGATCACCAGGATTTCCGACGGGCCCGCCACCATGTCAATGCCCACCACACCAAAGACGCGGCGCTTGGCGGCGGCAACGTAGGCGTTGCCCGGGCCGGTGATCTTGTCCACTTGCGGCACGGTTTCGGTGCCGTAGGCCAATGCGGCCACGGCCTGCGCGCCGCCGCAGGTGAACACGCGGTCCACGCCGGCAATATAGGCGGCAGCCAGCACCAGATCGTTGCGTTCTCCCTGCGGCGTGGGCACCACCATGATGATTTCGCCCACGCCCGCCACCTTGGCCGGCATGGCGTTCATCAGGACGGAGCTGGGGTATGCGGCCTTGCCGCCGGGCACATAGATGCCCACGCGGTCCAACGGGGTGACTTGCTGGCCCAGCAGGGTGCCGTCTTCGTCTTCATAGCTCCAGCTGTGCGCCAGCTGCTTCTCGTGATAACGGCGCACCCGCTCGGCGGCATGGCCAAGCGCCTCCTGAACATGAACGGGCAAGCGCTCCCAGGCCGCCTGCAACTCTTCGCGAGTGAGCGTGAGCTCGGCCATGCCGCCGGCCTGCATGCGGTCGAAGCGGTTGGTGTACTCGACAACGGCGGCGTCTCCGCGCGCTTTCACATCGTCGCAGATGGCGGCGACGGCGGCATCCACCGCCGGGTCCTGCGCGGTTTCAAACGCCAGCAGCGCCTTGAGCTGCTGCTGGAAATCGGCTTGGGTAGAAGACAGTTTCAGCATGGTGTTCCTCAGGCCGGCACGGCCTCGGCAAAGGCGTCCAGCACGGGCTGGATGCGGTCGTACTTGAGCTTGAGCGCAGCCTGGTTCACCACCAGACGGGAGCTGATATCGATGATGTGCTCCACTGCCGACAGATTGTTGGCGCGCAGGGTGCCGCCAGTGGAAACCAGGTCGACAATGGCGTCGGCCAGACCCACCAGCGGGGCCAGCTCCATGGAGCCGTACAGTTTGATAATGTCCACATGCACGCCCTTCGCGGCGAAGTGCTCTCGGGCGATCTGCGGATACTTGGTAGCCACTTTCAGGCGCGCGCCGTGGCGCACGGCCTTGTCGTAGTCAAAGCCGTTTTCCACCGCCACCATCATCTTGCATTTGGCGATGTTGAGGTCCAGCGGCTGATAGAGACCGGCGCCGCCATGCTCGATCAACACGTCGCGACCGGCAATGCCCAGATCGGCCGCACCGTACTGGACATAGGTGGGCACGTCGGACGCGCGCACGATTACCAGCCGTACGTCTTCGCGATTGGTGCCGATGATGAGCTTGCGGGAGGATTCCGGATCTTCCGCCGGCACAATACCGGCAGCGGCCAGAAGCGGCAGGGTTTCTTCAAAGATGCGCCCTTTGGACAGGGCAATGGTCAGGGTCATGATTCAAACAGCCAGTATGAAAATCGGGGACGACCGTCAGCCTACCAGAGCGCGGCGCTCGCGCTCCAGCATGCCGACATAACGCTGGATCAGCGTTTCGGCGGACGGCGTCATGTTGAGAAAGGCGCAACCGGCGCGCACGGCTTCGTTGCCGTTGCGCAATTGCATGCTGAGGCGGTGACGCACTTCAATGCCCAGCCTGAGCGTGCCCATGGGTTTGAGGTCCAGCGTGCAGTCGCGATACTGCTGGCCCACGTCAAAGCCGCCGGTCTGCGCCGACGGCAGCCACAGACTGACGCCGCCGAGACTGATATCGAACAGATTGAGATCAAGCGGCCGGCCGGGGTAATCGGCGACATGGCAAGTGGCGGGATTGCTGATGGGCGTCTGGATGCGAAAAAATTCGCGACGCTGCAGCTTGATGGCGGTGTCCGGCAAGTCCACTTCGAAAGCAGGCCCGCTCTCCAGCATGACCTTGCGCGCCGGACCGGTGACAAACTGGGTCTTCACCCCTTCGGGCGAACAGACGAAAACATTGCGTTCGCTGGCCAGCAGTTGCTCGTTGGTGGCCGGATCAGCCCCCCAGTCGAACTGCAGCGTGCCGGCCTTGCCGTCCACCTCGAGAAAGCGGGTGAGAATGAAGGTTTTCCCCTTATTGGAGAACACCGTCACCATGTGGCCCGACTTGGCGATGGACGAAAGGTGATGCGCCACCTCCACCCTGGTGGTCAGGGTGTACTTGGACAGGTCGAGGGGCGCTTGGCTGCCCGACGTCAGGCCTGGGGTGTTCTCGTCGCTCACAGTGGTCCGGCTTTCGGCAAGGGAATGAAATGGCGGTTGATATTCGATTTTAGCGCAACAGCTGACTTATATCATGAGCCAGTACATCTGCCTGCGTTCCGTAGGCCTCATAAACGCGCAACTTGCCTTGCGGATCCAGCAAATAGGAGCCGGCGCTGTGATCCACGGTATAGCCGCCTCCCGGCGTATTGACCTTCTGCGCCACGATGCGGAACTGCTTGAGAATGGGCTCGATCTGTGCGGCGCTGCCGGTCAGGCCGAGGAAGCGCTTGTCGAAGTGCGGCACATAGCCGGCCAACACCTCGCGCGTGTCGCGCTCCGGGTCCACCGTGACGAACAGCACTTGCACCTTGTCGGCATCCGGCCCCAGCTTCTTCATTACCGCGGCGTATTCAAGCATGGTGGTGGGACAGACGTCCGGGCAATGGGTGTAGCCGAAAAACAGCGCCACGGCCTTGCCGGGAAAACCGCTCAGCTTGCGTGGCTGGCCATTCTGGTCGGTCAGGGTAAAGTCGCCGCCAATGTCGGCGGCGGTGACGTCGGTGCCCTTGAGGTCGAGCTTGGGCTCGGACGGCGCGCAGGCGGCGAGGGCGGTCAACAACAGGAAAGACACTATCAGGCGGGCAATGGCGGGCATCAGCTAAGCGGCAAATACAGGTAATGATCCAACAGAAGCGCCGCAAACAGCCAAGTCAGATACCAGATCGACCAGACGAACACGCGACGCGCCAGAGCGTCAGCATACTGGCGATGCAGGCAAGCGGCAAGAAACAGGAAGCGCGCGTCCAGCGCCAGTGCGGCAGCCAGATAGAGCGCGCCCGCCCCGCCCATGGCCGCCGGCAGCAAGGTGACTGCCGTCAGCAAGGCGGTGTAGAGCAGGATGGACAACGTGGTGTAGGACTGGCCGTGGGTAAGCGGCAACATCGGCAGCCCGGCGCGGCGATAGTCCTCCCGGCGATACAGCGCCAGCGCCCAGAAGTGCGGCGGCGTCCAGGCGTAAATAATGAGGAACAACGTCAGGGCCATAGGCCCGATATCGCCCGTCACCGCCGCCCAGCCCAGCAAGGGCGGCATGGCGCCGCTGGCGCCGCCGATCACGATGTTTTGCGGGGTATTGGGTTTGAGCAGCAGGGTATACACCACCGCATAGCCGACAAAAGTGGCCAGCGTCAGCCAGGCGGTCAGGGCATTGACCAGCCCGGCCAGCAAGGCCATGCCGAAACCGCCCAGCGTCAGCGCCGCGGCCAGGGTTTCCACGCCGCCAACCGCGCCCCGCGCCGTGGCGCGCCGGCAAGTGCGCCGCATGCGGGCGTCCACGGTCCGCTCCACCAGACAATTGACCATGGCGGCGGCCGCGGCCACCAGTGCTATGCCCGCCGTCGCCGGCAGCGCCACTGCCAGAGAAGGCAAGCCCGGCGCGGCAAGCAACATGCCGATCACCGCGCAAAACACGATCAGCGCCAGCACACGGGGTTTGCACAGTTGAAACAGCTCGCCGACATGGCGGCGGGCGACAGGCGTCAGCGCAATCAGCATCGCCACTCTCCTTTGCTCATCCGGCCCAGTGACCATGCGCATCGCGGCGGCGGTACAGGGCAAGACGCGGGGTCACCGCTCGCCAGCGCCGGCGAGCGGCCGGCTGCAGGCAGCGCCCCAGCAGCGTGGCGGCGCAGGCCAGCAACAACATGGCCGTCGCGTTGTGCGCCACCGCCACCGGCAAGGGCAATGCCAGCAAGACATTGGCCATGCCCAAGCCCACCTGCGCGGCCCACAGGACGATCAGCAAGAGCGCGTGCGCGCGCAACTCCGCCTCGCGCCAGGCCAGCCAGGTGCAACGCCAAGCCAGTACGCTGACCAGCAGCGCGCCCAGCCGGTGCAGCCAATGCACAGCGATCAGGCTTTCGCCCGCCAAGGGCGCGCCATCCGCCGCCTCGCCGGCTTCTCGCAACCAATGAAACGCCTGATCGAAGCGCATGGCCGGCCACCATTCGCCGTTGCAGGCGGGAAATCCCTGACAGGCCAGCGCGGCGTGACTGGACGATACCCAACCGCCCAGTGCGACCTGCGCCAGCAATGCCAACACCAGCAGACTCAGGGCGCGGCGCAAGCCCTTGCTCGCCGCCAGAGGACGCCAGGCGGGCGACAAGGCGCGCCACGCCAGCGTCGCGACAATGCTCATGCCCAGCAGCAAGTGCAGCGTCACGACCACCGGTTTGAGCAACAAGGCAACAGTCAGCATGCCAAGCAGGCCCTGCGCCAGCACTGCCGTCAGGAGAAGGTTGGCCGAAGCGCGGCCCTGCCGACGACGGCGGGCTTGGCAGGCCGTCAGCAGAATGCAAACGCCCAGCAGACTGGCGGCGTAACGGTGAGCCATCTCTTTCCAGGCCTTGTCCAGACTGACCGGCCCGGCGGGATTGGCGCTTTCAGCGCGCAAGATATCGGCGCGGGCGTGATGCGGCGATACGTGGCCATAGCAGCCCGGCCAGTCAGGGCAGCCCAGCCCGGCGTCCGACAACCGCACATACGCCCCCAGCGGCACCACCAGACAAGCCAGCAATAGCGAAAACCAGGCGAGTCGTCTCATCCCCCCTCCTCCCGGACTGTCAGCCAAGCCCGTTGTTGGTTTTCAGCACGCGCGCCACTTCCTGGATGATGCGGCGCGGTTCCTGATCATCCGCGTAAAACAGCACCTGATTGCCCAGCGGATCCACCAGATAGAAGCCATCGCTGCGCACGCCGGAACGAGGCGCGGGCAGCACGGCAACGCCGACCTCCGGTGCGGGGCCGGCTGCCGCCATCAAGGCCGCCCGGCTCAGGCGGGCGGCAGCTTCGCCCTGCGCGGCGCGGATTTGGCGCAAAGTGAACTGGCGCTGACGGCATGCGCCATCGCAGGGAGAACTCACTACGCCGGCCAGCACCCAGCGTCCCTTGGGCCAGGCCGGGCTGGCGGCCGCGGGAAAGGGCCGGGTGGGCAGCAAAACGCCATAACTGCCCCCGCCGGCCGGCACTCGACCGAAATACAAGGCGCTGGACGCCAGCACCGGCAACAGGCACAGGGCCAGCATCAGCCACAACAGGATGCGACTTCGCTTCTCATGACTCATGCTCGCGCCCCTTGCCATAACGCCGCGCCTGCCAGCACAAACACAGACCCAGCAAAGCCCATTGCAGGGCATAGCCGTAATGACGGGCGGAGGACAGCGGCGGATCTTCCGGCCAGACCGTCATGCCAGCCTGCGGATTGAGCGCCACCACACCCGCGCGCCAAACGCCGGGCCAAAGCGCCATCAAGGCTTGACGATCCAGCCGGTCCACCACGCCCGTCGCGCCCACCCGTGCCCCGCCCAGCACAAAACGCTCATGCCAGGGCTGCCACAGCCCGCTGACGTCCCGGCCCGGCCGCCACGGCGGGACGGGACGGCCTTCGGCCAACCAGCCCAGATCCAGCAAAACCCGGCTGCCGTCCGCCAGCGCCGCCGGCTGCAATACGCGATAACCCGGCTTGCCTTCCAGCAGGCTGTTGTCCAGCAACACCGGCTCGCCCAATGGCGCGGCACGCCCCAGGCGCACGCTTTGCCAGCCCGGCGCGGCGTCTGCCGGCAGGCTTTGCATGATTTGCGGCGGCCGGGTTTGCGAAGCCGCCAGCGCATCTTCCCAGCTGGCTTTCTCCACGCCGCGCAACACTTGCCACAGCGACAGCACAAACGGTAACAAGGCGATAACCATCAGAAACCCACGCAGCCGCTTTTTGCCACTAGACTGAAAACTGGTTCGGCCCGCGCCGGCCCCTCCGGAGGAAGCGCCCATGAAACTCGTCGCCATTTTTCTGCTCGCCTGCATCCTGCTGTCCCTGTTCTGGGGACTGGGCGGGCTGATGCGCGCCGATGCCGGTTCGCCGCGCCTCATCCGCTCGCTGACCTTGCGCGTCGGCCTGTCCATCGGACTGTTCATGCTGTTGATCCTCGGCGCGCTGTTTGGCTGGTGGCGTCCGCATCAGGCTCACTGAGGCGGGCTACAACCAGTACACGAAGACGAACAGCAACAACCACACCACATCCACGAAGTGCCAGTACCATGACGCCGCCTCGAAGGCGAAATGATGGCGCTCGTCAAAATGCCCCCGCATCACCCGCAGCCACACCACCGCCAGGATGATGGTGCCCAGCAGCACATGCAGGCCGTGGAAGCCGGTCAGCAGGTAGAAGGTCATGCCGTAAGCGCCGGACGCCAGCGTGAGATTGAGTTCGCTGATGGCATGGCGGTATTCATGCACCTGCAGCGTGAGAAACAAGACCCCCAGACACACCGTGGCTAGCAGACCCCATTTGAGCTGGAAGCGGTCGCCGCTGAGCATGCCCCAGTGCGCCAGCGTCACCGTGGCCCCGGAGGTAAGCAGCACTAGCGTATTGATGGCCGGCAAGCCCAGCGCCTCCATCGCGCTGTAGACGTCGGTGATGCCGGGGCCGGTGGCCAGCGGCCAGGCGGCGTCGAAGTCCGGATACAGCAACTTGTAGTCGGCGCTGCCCAAGGTGGGCAGCGAGACCACGCGCACCCAGAACAGCGCGCCAAAAAAAGCGGCGAAGAACATCACCTCGGAAAAGATGAACCAACCCATGCCCCAGCGGAAGGAAAGGTCTTCCTTTCCCTGATAATTGCCGCGCAGGCTCTCGCGAATGACGTCGCCAAACCAGCCCAGCAGCATGTACAACAGGATCAGCGCGCCGGCCAGCAAACCCCAGCGACCGGCCGGCATGCCGTTGACGGCAAAGGCCGCTCCCAGCCCCAGGCAAAACAGCGCCACTGCACCCACTACCGGCCAGCGCGACGGGTCCGGCACGAAATAATGCGTTTGCGACCGCGACATGACCGTCATCACCCTCTCCTTCTCTCAGCCCACCAACCAGAACACCAGCAGCAATAGCCCGCCCGCCAGGCAACCGGCCAGCACAAACGCGGTCAGCACGATCTGCAGCGCCGTGAGCCGCTGGTCGCGTTGCGCGTCGGCATGGCGGCGTATGCCGATGAAGGCGGACAACACCGCGGGCACCCCGCGCCAGAAATTCATGATCCGCGCCCCTCTTGGCCGGACGGCACCTCGTACACCGTGTAGCCCAGCGTCACGCTGTCCACCCCGGCGGGCAGCGCCTTGTCTATCACCAGCACCACTGGAAATCGCCGTGTTTCGCCCGGCGAGAAGGCCTGCTGGCTGAAACAGAAACATTCCAGCTTGCGCACATGCGCGGCGGCCTCGGCCGGCAGATAACGCGGAATGGCCTGCCCCACCACGCGCCGGTTGCTGTTGTTGGTGATTTCATACTCCAGCTGGATGAAATCCCCGGTGCGCCCGGCCACCAGCCTGGTCAAGGGCCGCACCTGCCAGGGCAGGCCGGCCTCCGTGGTGGCGTCCAGCACCAGGCTCACCGGCCGCGCCGACAAGCCGGCCTGCTCCTTCGGCAAACCATCGGCGCTCACTACCCGGTTCAGCCCGGTCGCTTCGCAAATCACCCGATAAAGCGGAATCAGCCCCCAGGCGAAGGCAAACATCAGCAAGGCCGCCAACGTCAGTCGGCGCAGCAGCGCAAGGTTGGCCGAAGCCAGCGGCGCGGCCATGTCCTCACTCCTCATGGCGCCCGCCGCTCAGGCGGACGACCACGCCGTTTTCCTTCACTTCCAGCTGCGGCGCTTCAACAAAACTGTGATACGGCGCCGGCGTGGGAATGCGCCACTCCAGTGTATTGGCGCCGTCCCATGGCAACTGGGGCGCAGGCGCGCCGTGCCGCAGCGAGCGCAGCATGTTGAACAGGAAGATCAGTTGCCCCAGGCCGAACATGAAGGCCCCCACGCTGGCAATCTGGTTGAACTCGGTGAACTGCAGCGCGTAATCCGGAATGCGGCGCGGCATGCCGGCCAGTCCGAGAAAATGCATGGGAAAGAAGGTGACGTTGAACCACAGCAGCGACCACCAGAAATGCAGCTTGCCCAGCCGCTCGCTGTAGAGGCGGCCCGTCATCTTGGGAAACCAGTAGTAGATGGCGGCAAACAGGCTGAACAGCGCGCCGGCCACCAGCACATAGTGGAAGTGCGCCACCACGTAGTAACTGCCGTGCAACTGCACATCCACCGCCGCCACGCTGAGCGTGACCCCGGACAGGCCGCCAATGGTGAACAGCAGGATGAAGCCCACAGCAAACAGCATCGGCGTTTCAAAACTCATGCTGCCTTCCCACATGGTGGCGATCCAGTTGAACACCTTCACCCCGGTGGGCACGGCAATCAGCATGGTGGCGTACATGAAGAACAACTGCGCCGCAGCCGGCATGCCGGTAACGAACATGTGATGCGCCCACACCATGAAGGACAGTACGCCAATGGAGCTGGTGGCGTACACCATGGAGGCATAGCCGAACAGCGGTTTGCGGGCAAACGCCGGTATCACCTGGCTGACGATGCCGAATGCCGGCAGCGCCATGATGTACACCTCGGGATGGCCGAAGAACCAGAAAATGTGCTGATAGAGTATCGGGTCTCCCCCCCCGGCCGCATTGAAAAAGTGGGTGCCGAAGTGTCGATCGGTCAGCACCATGGTGACCACGCCGGCCAGCACCGGCATCACTGCAATGATGAGAAACGCGGTGATCAGGCTGGCCCAGGCGAACATCGGCATCTTCATCAGCGACATGCCAGGCGCGCGAAGATTGAGAATGGTGACGATGATGTTGATCGACCCCATGATGGAACTCAGCCCCATGATGTGGATGGCGAAGATGGTCATGTCCATGCCCATGCCCATCTGGGTGGACAGCGGCGCGTACAGCGTCCAGCCCGCCGCCGCCGCGCCGCCCGGCACGATGAAAGACAGCATCAGCAGCGCCGCCGCCGGCGGCAGCAACCAGAAGCTCCAGTTGTTCATGCGGGCAAAGGCCATGTCCGGCGCGCCTATCATCAACGGCAACATCCAGTTGGCCATGCCGGTGAAGGCCGGCATGATGGCGCCGAACACCATGATCAGGCCGTGCAGCGTCGTGAACTGGTTAAACAGCTCCGGCTGGAAAAACTGCAGCCCGGGACGGAACAACTCGGCGCGGATGCACAAAGCCAGTACCCCGCCGCTGAGGAACATGCAGAAGGAAAACCACAAGTACAGGCTGCCGATGTCCTTGTGATTGGTAGCGAACAGCCAACGCGCCAAACCCTGCGGTTTGCCGTGGTGGCCATGCCCCGCTTGGGCGATATCCGTCATGGCCATGGTCAGGCTCCTTGCCCCGCGCCGCGCGCGGCCTTGATCTCGGCGGGCTGCACCACCTGCCCGGTATGGTTGCCCCAGGCATTGCGCTCGTAGGTAATGACCGCCGCGATGTCGGTATCGGACAACTGCTTGCCCCAAGCCGGCATGGCGGTGTTGCGCTTGCTGCCGTTCAGCACGATGGCGATATGCGCCGCCTTGTCGCCCGTGGCCACCGGCGAACCGTCCAGTGCCGGAAAGGCCCCCGGTATGCCCTTGCCGGTAGCCTGATGACAGGCCACGCAGTTCTGGCTGTACACCCGCTCGCCCCGGCTTTTCAGTTCCGCCAGCGTCCACACCCGAGCCGGATCATCCGCCGCCGCGGCCGCCGCCTTTTTGCGCGCGGCCAACCACAGGGCGTAATCGGCCGGGCTGCGGGCATCCACCACAATGGGCATGAAACCGTGATCCTTGCCGCACAGTTCGGAACACTGGCCGCGATACAAGCCAGGCTTGTCGATGGTGAACCAGGCATCGCGCAAAAACCCTGGAATGGCATCCTGCTTCACCCCCAGTTGCGGCACCCACCAGGAGTGAATGACATCGTTGGCGGTCAGCAGCAGCCGCACCTTGCGACCGGTGGGCACCACCAGCGGCTCATCCACTTCCAGCAGGTAATTGGCCGGCTTGGCCGCCGTGCCGCTGATGGCCTCGCGCGGGGTGGCCAGATGGCTCATGAAACCGATGTTGTCGTCCACGTAGTCGTAGCGCCATTTCCACTGATAGCCGGTCACTTTGATGGTGAGGTCCTCGCCCCGCGTGCTTTTTTGCGCCAGCACCGCGCGCGTGGCCGGCCAGGCCATGGCCAGCAGGATCAGCAACGGCAGCAGGGTCCAGATGATCTCGACCGCCGTGTTTTCGTGGAAGTGAGCAGCCTGATGGCCCAAGGATTTGCGGTGACGGAGAATGGCGTACAGCATCACCGCCAGCACCAGCAGGAAGATGGCGCCGGTGATGGCCAGCAGCGTGGTGTGCAGGTCGTACTCCACCCTCGCCAGCGCCGTGACCGGCGTTTGCAGATTGATTTCGCCGGCGCGCGCCGCCGCCGGCCACGCCAACAAGGTGATGCCTAGCACGCGCCCAAGGGACATGACATGTCTCCCCTTTGTGCGCCTGAAAAAAGATCAGGCAAATCAACCGGCTAACTGATCGAACTACCGGTTGATTTCGATCGTAGAAAGCACTTTCAACGAATACAAGAAGATTCGATGATGCAGCGCAATAGCTGTCTACTTGTCAAAAAGGGGAAAAGCGGATCAAAAACCACCAACAGCAGCCTTGCAGTGCCTTCGCAGCAAGGCCGCGCCGCCGTGGTGAATTGTGTGCGAGTTGAAGCTTGCCGTGCTGGCCGCAGCGGATCTGCATTCAACCGGGCAGTGAAAACCTCTGACGGCGATAGCGCAATCATCCCGCTGGCCCAGCACAGCCGTCGCGGGACAAGCACTCAGCCCTGGTAGGGAATTTCCAGCAACATGGGCGCGGGGATGGCCGCCTTCAGCGTGGCGAGATTGTCTTCGTAGGCCAACTGATCGGGCACCACCCGGTTGGCCACCCAGCCAGCCAGCGTCAGACCGGCGCCGCGAATGGCGCGCGCGGTCAGCAAGGCGTGGTTGATGCAACCCAACCGCATGCCCACCACCAGGATCACCGGCAGGGCCAGACGCCGCGCCATGTCTTCCATGCAGAGCTCATCGGTCAGCGGAGCCAGCCAACCGCCGGCCGCCTCCACCAGCACGACATCCGCCTCTTCGGCCAACCTTTGGTAATGCGCGGCGATCACTTCCAGAGAAATGAGCTGCCCCGCCTCACGCGCTGCGATATGCGGCGACACCGGCGGCAAAAAGCGATAGGGATTCATCAGCGCCAGGTCCTGCTGACCCGTGGCGGCGCTCAAGCGGGCCACATCGTCGTTCCACCAGCTGCCGTCGTCGCGGATTTCACAGCCGGAGGCCACCGGCTTCATGGCCAGCACGCGCCGGCCCTGTGCCTGCCAGTGGCGCGTCAACGCCACAGCAGAATGGGTCTTGCCGATTTCGGTGTCGGTGCCAGTAATGAAATAGCCTTGTGCCATGGATGAAGGTGCTCCGCCGATATTGGGACAGGGCGGATAATACCCGCCGCAGCGGTTCGCGGTAAGCGCCTCAACCGCCATCCACCCTGCTGCAAGCAGGTTTCCAGCAGACGGCGACGACCACCACACGCGCTGTTTGCGCGGCATGGCCAGCCTTGCCCGGAAAAACAGGCGGGAAAAGCCAGCGCGACAACGCCGACCTCATGGGTCGGCAGTCGGCCGCGCTGGTCTTGTGAACCGGGGCTGCAATGTCAACGGCCTTGTGGGCCTGGGGTTTCAATACCTGATAAAACTGAAACCAGCCCGCCAACCAGCGCTGTTGCCTTCGTCCGCCCGGCAGGGAACGGGATGGGAAAAACCTGCCGGACAGCGGGCCGTCGCGCTGGCGACGACAATGACAAACTGTTTACACGTCGCCCTGCGCCTTGACGCGCTCCTGACGGTTGCTCAACTTGTTGAGGGCGGACAGATAAGCCTTGGCGCTGGCGACGATCACGTCGGTATCGGCGCCCTGACCATTCACCACGCGGCCATCGCGGGCCAGACGCACGGTGACTTCGCCTTGCGACTCGGTACCCTTGGTGATGGCGTTTACCGAATACAGCTCCAGTTCGGCCTGGCTGTTGACCGTGCTCTCAATGGCCTTGAAGGCGGCATCCACCGGGCCGGAACCGGTCGATTCGCAGCGTTTTTCCACACCGTGCTCAACAAACACGATGGCGGCTTGCGGCGCTTCGCCGGTTTCGGTGTTGATCTTGAGCGAGACGAACTTGAAGTCTTCCTGCAAGTTGGCCACCAGCTCATCCGATACCAGCGCATGCAGGTCTTCATCGAAAATTTCGCGCTTGCGGTCGGCCAGATCCTTGAAACGGGCGAAGGCGGCGTTCAGCGCTTCTTCGCTGTCCAGCACAATGCCCAAATCAGCCAGCTTGGTTTTGAAGGCGTTGCGACCGGACAGCTTGCCCAGGGTGAGGCGGTTGGCGCTCCAGCCCACGCTTTCGGCCGACATGATTTCGTAGGTTTCGCGATGCTTGAGCACGCCATCCTGATGGATGCCTGACTCATGAGCAAAGGCGTTGGCGCCGACGATGGCCTTGTTGGGCTGCACCGGGTAGCCGGTGATGGTGGACACCAGCTTGGACGACGGCACGATCTGCGCGCTGTCCACGCGAGTATCCACGGCAAAGATGTCCTTGCGGGTGCGCACGGCCATAACGATTTCTTCCAGCGCGGCATTGCCGGCGCGTTCGCCCAGGCCATTGATGGTGCACTCCACCTGACGCGCGCCGCCCAGCACGGCCGCCAGGCTGTTGGCCACGGCCATGCCCAGGTCGTTGTGGCAGTGGGCGGACCAGATCACCTTGTCGCCGCCCGGCGTCTTGGCGATCAGCTCACGGAAGAAAGCTTCAGTCAGACGCGGTACGGCGTAGCCGACGGTATCCGGCACGTTGAGCGTGGTAGCGCCGGCCTTGATCACTTCGCCGAAAATGCGGGCGAGGAAATCGATGTCCGAGCGCAAGGCGTCTTCAGCGGAAAATTCCACATCGTCGGTGTATTCGCGGGCAATCTGCACCGCCTTCACGGCGGCGGCCACCACTTCATCCGGCGTCATGCGCAGCTTCTTCTCCATATGGATGGGGCTGGTGGCGATGAAGGTGTGGATGCGACCGCGTGCGGCCGGCTTGATGGCCTCGCCGGCGGCGCGCACATCGCGCTCGTTGGCGCGGGCCAGGCTACAGACCGTGGACTCCTTGATCACTTCGGCAATAGCGTGGATGGCGTCCGCGTCGCCGGGGCTGGCGGCGGCAAAACCCGCTTCGATCACGTCCACGCCCAAACGCTCCAGCTGGCGGGCAATGCGGATTTTCTCTTCCTTGGTCATGGAAGCGCCGGGCGATTGTTCGCCGTCGCGCAAGGTGGTGTCGAAGATGTAAAGACGATCGCCCATATTGATTGTTCTCCCTTGTCCCTGTGCCGCTGTCCCGGCGCCTGTCAGGTAATCGTTGAAATCGAATTTTTTGCCTTGGCTGCCCGCCAGCTGGGCCAGCTTGTTCAGCTGCGCCAGCGGCAAGCTGCCTCGTTCTCGCCATTTGTAGACCGCTGCACGGCTGACCGGCTCTTCCGGGAACAAACGGCTGAGGCCTTCCGCCACGGCAGCCGGGCCGCCCAGATCGTCAATCAGTCGATCAATGTCTAATTGCATTGTTGTGCTCCTGCAGCATTAATGGGTTCAATGTATCGACCTGAGGACATTTCGTCAAAGATGCGATGTCTAAATTCACTCACAATTTGAAAGCCCTGTGTCAAATTCACAAATATTAGACTTAATGTCTAATATTTGCAGTGTATTTGGACTTCTTTGTGCACCACTCAGCCACAAAAACGCTAAACCGCCCGCTCGCAGCCCGGTATAACTCAGAAAATTGGACAAATTGCGCTTCGGCCAACCTTGTCTGCCTCGACAGGCACCGCCGGCATGAAAAAAGGGAGGCCAGGGCCTCCCTTTTTTCATGCCGGACGCACGTCACGCAGCTTGTGGCTTCCGTTTCAACAAATTCCACCCTGCCATCACATAGCCGGACAGCGCGTAGCAAACAAAGAAACCAAACAGCACCAGCGGCGGCTCCGACACCACCAGCAACATGCCCACCACCAGCGCCAGCAACACCACAAACGGCACGCGGCGGCGCAAATGCACTTCCTTGAAGCTCCAGAAGCGCACATTGGTCACCATGGTGATGCCCGAGAACGCGGTAAAGCCCAATAACACCCATTTGAGCCAGGCGTAGCCGGTGTAGTCATAGGCGTGACAGATCCACACCAGCCCGGCCACCAAAGCCGCGGCCGCCGGACTGGGCAAACCGGTGAACCAGCGTTTGTCGGTAGTGCCGATCATGGTGTTGAAGCGCGCCAGCCGCAGGGCCGCGCCGGCGCAATGGATGAAGGCCACCATCCAGCCGAGCTTGCCTATGTCTTTCAGCAGCCATTCATAAGCCACCAGCGCCGGCGCCACGCCGAAGCTCACCATATCGGAAAGGCTGTCGAATTCTGCGCCGAACGCGCTCTGGCTGTGCGTCAGCCGCGCGACGCGGCCATCCATGCCATCCAGGATCATGGCAATGAAGATGGCGACCGCCGCTTGTTCGAAGTGCTGGTTCATCGCCTGCACAATGGCGTAGAAACCGGCAAACAGCGCTGCCAGCGTAAAAGAGTTGGGCAAGAGGTAAATACCCTGACGTCGCAAGGACGGCTTGCCTGGTACGGGATCGTGAAGCATGGTTGTTCCGTTGGCTAGGCCGCGCCGGCAAGGCCTCTTCATCAAAGGCCCATCAAGAACGGCTAACAAAATGCCTGATGCTGCGTTGCGCCACCTTGCCGTACTCAAGTACGACCTGCGACGGCGCGCCTTGCCTCAGTCGTCATGCTGATTTTTGTTAACCGCCCGCAAGAGAACCGGACGGCGCTCTGGGAAACACCGCCTGCAGGCGGCACAAGACCGGCCATTTTACTGCAAGCGGGAAAGCGCGGGCAAAACGCATTGCCGTGTCGTGTGCAAATCGTCTCCTCAGCCAAGCTTGTCGGCAGGGCGTACAAGAAAAAAGCCGGGTTGCCCCGGCTTTTTTGCGCTGCAGAACACGGTTGATCAGTTCTTGGACTGGTCTACCAGCTTGTTCTTGGCGATCCACGGCATCATCGCGCGCAGCTCGGCGCCAACCTTCTCGATCGGGTGATCGGCGGTCAGACGACGGCGAGCGGTCATGCTCGGGTAGTTGGTCTTGCCTTCCAGGATGAACATCTTGGCGTATTCGCCGGACTGGATGCGATACAGGGCTTTCTTCATCGCTTCCTTCGTGGCGGAGGTCACCACTTCCGGGCCGGTCACGTACTCGCCATACTCCGCGTTGTTGGAGATGGAGTAGTTCATGTTGGCGATACCGCCTTCGTACATCAGGTCAACGATCAGCTTCAGTTCGTGCAGGCACTCGAAGTAGGCCATTTCCGGAGCGTAACCCGCTTCGGTCAGGGTTTCGAAACCGGCTTTCACCAGCTCGACGGCGCCGCCGCACAGCACGGCTTGTTCGCCGAACAGGTCGGTTTCGGTTTCTTCGCGGAAGTTGGTTTCAATCACGCCGCCCTTGGTGCCGCCGTTGGCTGCCGCGTAGGACAGGGCGATGTCGCGGGCCTTGCCGGACTTGTCCTGGTATACGGCGATCAGGGTCGGCACGCCGCCGCCCTTCACGTACTCGGAGCGCACGGTGTGGCCCGGGCCTTTCGGAGCCACCATGATCACGTCCAGATCTTCACGCGGCACAATCTGGTTGTAGTGCACGTTGAAACCGTGAGCGAATGCCAGCGCGGCGCCCTTCTTGATGTTCGGCGCGATTTCGCTGCGGTACACGTCCGGCTGCGATTCGTCCGGCAACAGAATCATCACGACATCGGCCTTCTTCACTGCTTCGGCCACTTCTTTCACTTTGTGACCAGCCGCTTCGGCCTTTTTCCAGGACGCGCCGTCCTTGCGCAGACCCACAATGACGTCTACGCCGGATTCTTTCAGGTTCTGGGCATGGGCGTGGCCTTGGGAGCCGTAGCCGATGATGGCAACCTTCTTGCCCTTGATGATGGAAAGATCAGCGTCCTTGTCGTAGTAAACTTTCATGCTTTGTCCCCTGTTGTACGAGCCGCCTCGGTGGATGGGCGGCCCGTCGGATGTATACAAATATCAGATTTTCAGAACCCGTTCACCTCGGCCGATGCCGGATGCGCCAGTACGGACCGTTTCCAGGATCACTGAGCGGTCGATGGCCTCGATAAAGGCCCCCAGCTTGTCGCTCGTACCAGTCAGCTCGATGGTGTAAGTCTTTTCCGTAACGTCGATGATGCGACCGCGGAAAATATCCGCCATGCGCTTCATTTCCTCGCGGTCCTTGCCGGAGGCGCGCACTTTGATCAGCATCAGTTCGCGTTCGATGTGCTCGGATTCATTGAGGTCTATCACCTTGACCACTTCAATCAGCTTGTTGAGCTGCTTGGTGATCTGTTCGATGACTTCGTCGGAGCCGTGAGTGACGATGGTCATGCGAGACAGTGTCGGGTCCTCGGTCGTGGACACTGTCAAAGAGTCGATATTGTAGGCGCGCGCAGAAAAAAGACCTACCACGCGGGAGAGCGCGCCCGCTTCGTTTTCCAGAAGAATAGAAAGAATGTGTCTCATACCGTCCCGCCTCAGCACATATTGCCGTAGTCACGGTTGTTCTCGAAAGGCACCTGCTGGATGTCGCTCATGTGGGGCGGCAGGTCCATCTGGTCCAGACCCTTGCCGTTCTGCACCATCGGGAACACGTTTTCGGACTGGTCGGTACGGAAGTCCATGAACACCAGGCGTTCCTTCAGCGCGGGGCTGAAGGCTTCGCGCAGCACCGGCTCCACATCCGACGGATTTTCGATCTTGAAGCCGATGTGGCCGTAGGCTTCGGCAATTTTGACGAAATCCGGCAGCGCGTCCATGTAGGACTCCGAATAACGGGTGCCGTAGAAGAACTGCTGCCACTGGCGAACCATGCCCAGGTAACGGTTGTTCAGCGCCAGCACCTTCACCGGGGTGTGGTACTGCTTGCAGGTGGACAGCTCCTGGATGTTCATCTGGATGGAACCTTCGCCAGTGATGCAGGCGACGGTAGCGTCCGGATTGGCCAGTTGCGCGCCCATCGCGGCAGGCAGGCCGAAGCCCATGGTGCCCAGACCGCCAGAGTTGAGCCACTGCTTGGGGCTGTCGAAACGGTAGTACTGGGCTGCCCACATCTGGTGCTGACCCACGTCGGAAGTGACGATCGCCTTGCCGCCAGTGATCTCGTACAGCTTCTCCACCACGAACTGCGGCTTGATCAGCTCGCTGGACGGGGTATAGAGCAGGCTGTTCGGCGCGCGCCATTTTTCAATCTGCGTCCACCAGTTGTTCAGATGGCCGGCATCCGGCTTCTGGCCCGACTGGTTGAGGATGTCCAGCATCTCGCGCAGCACGTGCTTGACGTCGCCCACGATGGGCACGTCCACCTTCACGCGCTTGGAGATCGAGGAAGGGTCCACGTCGATGTGGATGATCTTCTTCGGCTGCGAGAGGAAGTGCGACGGCACGCTGATGACGCGGTCGTCAAAACGCGCGCCAACGGCAATCAGCACATCACAGTACTGCATGGCCATATTGGCTTCGTAGGTACCGTGCATGCCCAGCATGCCGAGGAATTGCTTGTCGGTGCCCGGATAGGCGCCCAGGCCCATCAGCGTATTGGTACAGGGCAGGCCCAGCGATTTCACCAGTTCGGTGACTTCCGCCGCCGCATTGCCCTGCACGGCGCCGCCGCCAACGTAGACATAAGGGCGCTTGGCTTCCAGCAGAAGGTTGATGGCCTTCTTTATCTGACCCGGGTGCCCGCGAGTAGCCGGCACGTAGGAACGGATATGCACGCTTTCCGGGTAGTGGAATTCCGCGCGTTGCTGGGTAACGTCCTTGGGGATGTCCACTACCACCGGGCCCGGACGGCCGGTCTTGGCGATGTAAAACGCCTTCTTCATGGTGGCGGCAATATCGTTGACGTCCTTCACCAGGAAGTTGTGCTTCACACACGGACGGGTAATGCCCACCATGTCCACTTCCTGGAAAGCGTCCAGACCGATGGCCGGCGTCGGCACCTGCCCGGAGATCACCACCATCGGGATGGAATCCATGTAGGCGGTGGCGATGCCGGTAACGGCATTGGTCGCGCCGGGACCGGAAGTCACCAGCGCCACGCCCACCCTGTCGCTGGAGCGGGAATAGGCGTCGGCGGCATGCACCGCAGCCTGTTCATGGCGCACCAGAACGTGTTTGAACTTGTCCTGCCGGAAGATGGCATCATAAATGTCGAGAACCGCGCCGCCGGGGTAGCCGAATACGAATTCGACACCTTCTTCCTGCAGGCAACGGGTAACGATTTCCGCGCCCGATATCTGCATTTTTGCCTCTTTGTCTTGTCTTGTCGGTCAATCTTTCGATTGACTCAGTTTCATCCCGTTGTAGTGAAAGACCTTAGCGTATCCCTCAAAGACCGGTCAAGGGTTTTGTGCAGGTGCAAAAAGGCGCTAAGCCAAGGTAAAACAAGGATTTTCACGGGGTGGCCTTGCCGTGGCCGCTCTGCTACCATCTTGGGTTGGCATCAAACCGAAACACTCCCGATGGCAAGCCGCAAGGAAATGGCCGACTTCCTCCTGTCGGCGGAGAAACGCGCCTTCAAGCAGGCCCTGTACGCCGTGAGGCACGAGCAGAACGCGCTCGACATCGTGCAGGACGCCATGATGAAGCTGGCCGACCGCTATCCCCACGCGCCCGCCGCCGAACTGCCGCTGCTCTTCCAGCGCATTTTGCAGAACACCATCCGCGACCACTTCCGCCGCAGCAAGGTGCGAGCTTTCTTCAGCACCCTGCTGTCTTCGCTGGTGCCTGTGCGCCATGAAGACGAATCTCCCGATCCGCTGGAGCTGCTGGACATTGCCGCCGACGACGCCAGCGCCAATCCGGAGAAATGGTATGCGCGCAAGGAAGTCGCGCAGCTGATCGAAGGCGCGGTGGCGCTGCTGCCGCCCCGTCAACGCGAGGCCTTTCTGCTGCGTTACTGGGAAGGACTGGATGTGGCAGAAACAGCCCTGGTGATGGGCTGCTCGCAAGGCAGCGTGAAGACCCATTGCTCGCGCGCCACGCATACGCTGGCCACCATCCTGACGCAGAAAGGAGTGGCCCTGTGAAACCCGCCATGCAAGACGACGCCCCGAATTCACTGCCCGATTCACTCAGCCGACTGCTGGATCAGCCTTCGGCCAACCTGGAAGATGCGCAACTGCGCGCGCTGGCCGCCATTCGCCAGCAGGCGCTGACGCGCCACGCCGAGCGACTGGCCGAACCGGACACGCTGCGCGAGCGCCTGTCATCCTGGTTGCTGCTGCATGCCCTGCAGGTAAAACGCGCGCTGGCGGCCGCCGGTTTCGCGCTGGTGGCCGGCGGCGGGCTGATGATGGTGGAAGGCATGTTGGCCGAAGAGGAAGCGGTGGATATCGCCATTCTCAGCCACGAGCTGCCGCTGGAATCCATGCTGGACCCGGCCTTCAGCGGAGCCGTGCATGATTAAGCCATCCCAATGCCTCGCCTTGCTGATGATGCTGGCCGCCCTGCAGGCGCAAGCCAGCCCGCCGCCCAATCCGCGCTGGGAGCAGCTGAGCAGCGAGCAGCAGTCCGTGCTGTCCGTACTGGGCAGCGACTGGGACCGCTACTCGCCGGACAAGAAACAGGACTTGCTCAATCTGGTGCCCGCCTACCAGAAGTTGGGCCCGGCCGAGCAAATCAATTTGCAGCAGAAGCTGAAAGCCTGGGCCGATCTTTCCCAGCAGCAGCGCGATGAAATACGCGCCAACTGGAAAAAACTGCAGTCGCTGCCCAACAAGGAGCGCTCGCAGGCTATTGCCCGCTTGAAACAGAACACTGACGCGAGCATGCCTGGTCGCGCCCGATCCACCCATCACTGACCGTCTCCGCATGACCACCAACCCTTCCGCCACCATCCGCCGCCGGCTGTGCAGCCTGTTTTACGAACTGTTGCTGCTGGGCGCGCTGGCGCTGACCGTTTCCGCCGTGATGACCGGCTTTCAGGCCTGGCTGGGCAAGTCCTGGCTACTGGACGTGCTGACTCAGTTGGCGCTGCTGGCCTCCATTTTTGGTTATCTGGGGTACAGCTGGGTGCAACGCGGCCAGACCGTGGCCATGAAAACCTGGCGTCTGAAACTGGTGCGACTGGACGACGGTGGGCTGGTGGACTGGCGTCAGGCCGGCTTTCGTTATCTGGTGGCCTTGCTGTTGCTGGTGGGCATGCCGGCCATATCCTACCTGGCCTGGTCCAACCGCTTGGGCCACGGCAAGGAGGCCATGCTGATTTCCCTCGCATGGTGCGCCCTCCCCTTCCTGGCCGCCTTCTACGACAAGGATCGCCTCTTCCTGCATGACCGGCTGGCCCGCACGCGCCAGATTGAAGTGGCCAAGGCGCCGCATCCGGGCAAGGGCAAGCCGCGCGCGGAATAATCCCACCGGCCACCGGTCTTCCCGAGAACACGGCTGCACGGCGCGCAAGCGCCTGGCAGCCTTTTTAATCTGCGCCATCCGGCAGCGGGCGCTCAGGCAGCAGCCGGCCGTCGCCAGGCCGGTTCGCCGGCCACCCAGGTGGCGCTGACCGCCCGATCGTCGCCCATCATCATCAGGATGAACATGGCGTCCTCGATGCCGCGTGCGTATTGCATGCGCCAAGCCAAGAGCGGCGTAGCTTTCAAGTCCAGCACCACCAGATCCGCCTCCATCCCCGGCGCGATGCTGCCCACTTTGCCGGCCAGGCCAAGCGCCTCGGCGCTGCCGCGCGTGGCAAGGTAATAAGCCTGCGGCGCCGTTAGCGCATGACCGTTGAACTGGGCGGCCTGATAGGCTGCGGCCATGGTTTGCAACATGGAAAAACTGGTGCCGGCGCCAATATCGGTAGCCAGCCCCACGGTAACCGGCCGCACGCTTTCCTTGCCGCGCTTGACATCGAAACAACCCGAACCGAGGAAAAAATTGGAGGTGGGGCAATGCGCGAGACTGGCCCCGGCAGCGTGGAAAACCTCCAGCTCAGGTTCGGACAAATGGATGCCGTGGCCGTAGACCGCGCGCGGCCGCAACAAACCGTGGCGGGCGTAGACGTCGGCGTAATCCCGACAGCCGGGAAACAACGACTCCACCCAGGCGATTTCGCCCAGGTTTTCCGACACATGCGACTGGATCAGCACGTCCGGATGCTCGGCGGCCAGGGCGCCCAGCCACTCCAGCTGGGCCGTGCTGCTGGTGGGGGCGAAACGGGGGGTGATGGCGTATTCCAGCCGGCCTTGCCCGTGCCAGCGCTCGATCAGCACCCGCGATTCGTCGTAAGCGCGCTGCGGGGTATCCAGCAGGACGCCGGGCGCATTGCGGTCCATGCACACTTTGCCGGCCGCCAGGCGCAGGCCGCGCTGCTGCGCTTCGGCAAACAAGGCCTCCACGGACTGCGGATGCACGGTGCCGAATACGCAGCCGGTGGTCACGCCGTGCCGCATCTGTTCGTCCAGAAACACACGCGCCACTTGGCGGGCGTGATCCGCATCGACAAAAGCCTGCTCTTCAACAAAGGTGTAGTGGTTGAGCCAGTCAATCAGCTGTTCGCCGAAGGCGGCCATCATGCCGGTTTGCGGGTAATGCACGTGACAATCGACGAAGCCGGGCAGGATCAGACTGTCCGGGCAGGTTTCCACCACGATGCCAGCGGGCAGCGCGGGCAGCAGCTCCGCGGCATTTCCCACCTGCATGATGTGGCCATTTTCCATCACTATCAGCGCGTCCGGCAGATAATGGAAAACATCGTTTTGCGCCTGCAGGAAGGGGTCGCCGCTAAAACTGGCCATCGCGCCCCGCAAGACACGCATCATGATAATCTCCTGCAAAACAATGGCTTGAAGAAGAATTCCGTCACGATCGGCACTGATTGTGCAATAGTTTTTTGAGGCATTTATGTTTCAATAAAGAATCTTTATGTGAAGATATTATAACACGAAGCCATGATAGGCTTTGCGCCCGGAACGGAATGCCACACAAGCCCTTACCTGGAACTCGCAGAATGTTAGAACAGCCCGATCAGATCGACCGCATCGTAGCCCTGTGGAAAGAAGTACGCCCGGATCTGGACCCCTCTTCCACCGAAGTCATCGGCCGCATCGTACGCATGGAATATTTCATTACCCGTCGCGTGCTGCAGGATCTGGCCCGGCACAACCTGAATGTCGGCGAATTCGACGTGCTGGCGGCGCTGCGCCGCGGCGGCGAGCCCTATCAGTTGTCGCCCAACCAGCTGCAAGGCATGGTGCTGATTTCCTCCGGCGCGCTCACCAATCGCATCAACCGGCTGGAAGAAGCAGGCCTGGTGACGCGCTCCCCCGACCCGGACGACCGTCGCGGCGTCATCGTCACCCTGACGCCCAAGGGCTTCAGCGTGATCGAAGATGCGGTAGTACACCATCTGGCGGCGGAATCCGAGCTGATGGACAATCTGGACGCCGGCGAACGCGTATTGCTGGCCGGCTTGCTGAAGAAGCTGCTGCAGTCGCAGGAAGACTGAGCCGCCGTCGCGCCGGATTCATCAAACAACAAGGCCACCCCAGGGTGGCCTTGTTGTTTACAGCAGGCATGGGCCGCGGACCAAACTTCATGACGACTTCGAGCCCAGGCGCGCCAAAGCGGGTGGCAGACGGTGCAGGGCAAGGCGGTGAAGTCGGCGGCGGGTTTTGGCCGGCATCAGGCCAACAGCAAGGCCAGGTTGGCGGCGATGATCACGACAAACAGCAACCAGCCCGCCGCCAGCACCCAAGCCGGCGCGGCGTGACTGCCCATCACCGCCCGATCGCCGTTTAGCCGCAGTAGCGGCCACATCGCCAGCGGCAGCTGCAGGCTCAACACCACCTGACTCCACACCAGCAAGGGCCCTACCGCCTGCTCGCCCTGCCAGAGGATGCCGGCAAAGGCGGGCAGCAGCGCCAGCGAACGCGTGATCAGTCGGCGCTGATAGCAGGGAATGCGGATATGCAGGAAACCATCCATGATCACCTGCCCGGCCACCGTGCCGGTAAGGGTGGCGCTCTGCCCGGCAGCCAGCAGCGCCACACCGAACAGCAGCGCCGCCATGGAGCCCGCCAACGGCCGGATCAGCTCATGCGCATCGGCGATGTCGGTCACGGTGGTATGTCCCGCCGCATGGAAAGCGCTACCCGCCAGCACCAGAATCGCCCCGTTCACCAGCATGGCCAGCAACAGCGAACCGATGGTATCGATGCGGCACAGCAGCAAGGTTTGCCGAAGGGCGTCCGGGCCGCCCTCTACCTTGCGCGTTTGCACCACGGAAGAATGCAGGTAGAGATTGTGCGGCATGATGGTGGCCCCCATGATGCCCAAGGCCAGTATCAGCGCATGGCGACCTTCACCCTCGGGCAGGGCGGGACGCAGGCCGGCAGCCACTTGCCCCCAGTCGGTAGGCAGCATCGACAGCTGCAACAGGAAACACAGGGTGATGGTGGCGATCAGTCCCAGCACGATGGCTTCCAGCTGACGAAAACCCTTGCCCTTCAGTCCCAGCACAATCAGGGTGTCGAAGGCCGTCAGCGCCACGCCCCACAGCAAGGGCACCCCCAGCAGCAACTTGAAGGCCAGCGCGCAGCCAAGCACCTCGGCCACATCGCAAGCGATGATGGATACCTCGGCGCTCAGCCAGTGACATAGGCGTCCGAAGCGGCCGTAACGCTGATGGCTGGCCTGCGCCAGATCCATGCCGGTCACCAGCCCCAGCCGCGCCGCCAGCATCTGCAGCAGCATGGCGGCCATGCCGGACAGCATCACCACCCATAACAGCTGATAGCCAAAACGCGAGCCGGCCTCGATATCGGTGGCCCAATTGCCCGGATCCATATAGCCCACCGCCACCAGAAGGCCGGGGCCGACAAAACGGCGCAGACGTTGGCCGAAGGGCTGGCGGGCATCGATGCGCACACTGCCGTTGACCTCGGCGGGACAAAAGGGCGCGGTGGCCGTGGTGGGAAGTGAAAACATGAAAAGGTCCAGAGTGGATGCGACCGGTTGCAGCAAGCGCGCCGCGCCGCCCGCAAACGCCAAGCCTGGCTCGTCCGCCGATGGACTCAACAAGACCAGGCTGACGGAAAAGCGGTGAAGTCAGGCGGGACCACAGCCATCGCCCGGCCGGCGATCAGGGCTGATGCGGCATGCTGTCGGCCGCCAGTTGCACCATGGGCGGCGGCGTCCAGGCCCACTGGCGCTTCCAGGCGCCAATCACCAGATTAGGGTATTCCGGCTTGCCCAGGCTGCCGTTGTAGCGGCCCAGCGCGCGATAGAGATTGCCGCGCTCCATGTCCAGATAATGACGCAGGATGGTGCAGCCGTAGCGCAGATTAAGCGTGAGATCGAAGAGATTGTGCTGCGGCGTGCCGATCTGCCGCACCCAGAACGGCATGACCTGCATCAGCCCGCGCGCGCCGGCACCGGAGATGGCGTATTTCTTGAAGCCGCTTTCTACCTGGATCAGTCCCAACACCATTTGCGGGTCAAGGCCGGCCCGTACGGATTCGTACTGAATGGCGGTGAGCAGGCGCTCGCGCATCCAGGGGTCGGGAATGCGTTTTTCCAGCCGACTGGACATCTCCGCCAGCCAGTACACGCCCTCCTGCGGATTGGCGAACACCAGCCGCGGCGCGTTGACGTCGGAAATGCTGCGACTCATCGCCGACGCCACATTGGCGGACAGCTCCTCCTCTTTCTGCGCGCCGGCCCACGCGGGCCGCAAGGCCAGCGCTAAGAGGAAGGCGCACAGGAAGAGGACGGGTTTCATCAGGCCAGACGCGAGAGAACATGCTCCAGCATAGCATCCGGGGCTACGGCCGTTGCGGCGGCATCGCGGCGATGCTGGTATTCCATCTTGCCTTCCTTCAGGCCGCGGTCGCCGATCGTGATGCGGTGCGGCGCACCGATCAGTTCCCAGTCGGCGAACATCGCACCCGGGCGCTCGCCGCGGTCGTCGATCAGCACATCCACGCCCTTGGCCAGCAGCGCGTCGTACAGACTGTCGGCAGCGGCCTTCACCTCGGCGGAACGGTCGTAACCCACCGGGCAGATCACTACGGCGAACGGGGCGATGTTGTCCGGCCAGATGATGCCGCGCTCGTCGTGATTCTGCTCGATGGCCGCACCCAGAATACGGGTAACGCCGATGCCGTAGCAGCCCATTTCGAAAGGCTTGGGTTTGCCGTCTTCATCGAGGAAGGTGGCGTTCATGGCGGAGGAGTACTTGGTGCCCAGGTAGAACACGTGACCCACTTCGATGCCGCGCTGGATGGCCAGCGCGCCCTTGCCGTCCGGGCTCGGGTCGCCGGCCACCACGTTGCGGATGTCGGCCACTTCCGGCTCGGGACAATCGCGGCCGAAGTTCGCGCCGGTGTAGTGCTGGTCGTCTTCATTGGCGCCGATAACGAAATCCGCCATCTTGGCCACGGTGCGGTCGGCCACGATGCGGCCCTTGAAGCCCACCGGGCCCAGCGAACCGGGATTCGCGCCGAAAGCTTCGCGGATCAAGGCCGGGGAAGCCATGGTCAGCGGCTTTTTGATGCCGGCTACTTTCTCGGCCTTCACTTCGTTCAGTTCGTGATCGCCGCGCACCATCATCAGTACGGCGTCGCCTTCCGCGCCCTCCACCACCACGGCCTTCACGGTGACGGCGATGTCGATGTTGAGGAAGTTCACCAGATCGGCGATGGTTTTCACCTTGGGCGTATGCACCTTGGTCAGCGCGGCGGCGGGAGCAGGGCGCTCGCCGGCCGGGGCCACGGCTTCGGCCAACTCGATGTTGGCGGCGTAGTCGGAGTCCGGGCAGTAGATGATGGCGTCTTCGCCGGTGTCGGCGATCACCTGGAATTCGTGCGAGCGGTCGCCGCCGATGGCGCCGGTATCGGCCGCCACGGCGCGGTAGGTCAGGCCCAGGCGGTCGAAGATGCGGCAATAGGCGGCGTACATGGTGTCGTAGCTCTTGCCTGCGTCTTCCTGAGTGCGGTCGAAGGAGTAGGCGTCCTTCATGGTGAACTCGCGGCCGCGCATCACGCCGAAACGCGGACGGCGTTCATCGCGGAACTTGGTCTGGATCTGATAGAAGTTCTTCGGCAGCGCGCGGTAGCTGCGCAGTTCGTTGCGGGCGATGTCGGTGATGACTTCTTCAGCGGTAGGCTGCAGGGCGAAATCGCGCTCATGGCGATCCTTGAAGCGCAGCATTTCCTCGCCCATGGTGTCCCAGCGGCCGGATTCCTGCCACAGGCCGGCCGGCTGCACCACCGGCAGCGATACTTCGATCGCGCCGGAGCGGTTCATTTCTTCGCGCACGATGTTCTCCACCTTGCGCAGCACGCGCAGGCCCATCGGCATCCAGGAATAAATACCGGCCGCCACTTTGCGGATGAAGCCGGCGCGGATCATCAGCTTCTGGCTGATGATGTCGGCGTCGGCGGGGGCTTCTTTCAGGGTAGAGATGAAAAACTGCGTCGCGCGCATGATGCGTCCTTGGAATTCGGCTAAATAGTAGGGGATTGTAGCGTTTAGCACGGCAATGGGGAAAGCTCCCCG
The DNA here is from genome assembly GCF_945957525.1 of uncultured Aquitalea sp. Classification (GTDB taxonomy): domain Bacteria; phylum Pseudomonadota; class Gammaproteobacteria; order Burkholderiales; family Chromobacteriaceae; genus Aquitalea. The sequence continues at coordinate 41,590 of NZ_CAMFLA010000014.1, forward strand.
CCCGGCGCGCGTTTCGGCGGCAAAGCCTTGATGGGCCAAGGTTTGCCGAAGAACCAGCCTGAAACGCCCCGTGAGCGACCGCCCAAGGCTGTCGCTTTCCCCACACAGGGCCGGGAGAAATACCGGCCGGCGGGCAGGCTACGCTTGGCTGCCCACGGGCACAGTAGTAACCTTCGCGCTCACAGGCCATCCGTTTTGCGCAGTGCAGCAAGACGCCGCCGAGCGGATGAACCCTCAACTACACAAAGAACACACACAATGCAGGCTCACAACAAACAAGCCATGGCCGGCCTTACACTGGCCGCGCTGGGCGTGGTGTACGGCGATATCGGCACCAGCCCGCTTTACACCCTGCGCGAATGTTTGACCGGCCACGGCCTCACGACCACCCCCGACAACATCCTTGGCATCCTGTCCCTGATTTTCTGGTCGCTCATCTTCGTGGTGTCCATCAAGTACGTGGCCTTCGTGCTGCGTGCCGACAACCACGGCGAAGGCGGCATCATGGCCCTGATGGCGCTGGCGCGGCACTACATCACCCACAATTCCCGCTGGAAGGTGGTATTGCTGGGCCTGTTCGGCGCTTCGCTGTTCTACGGCGACGCCATCATCACGCCCGCCGTCTCGGTGCTGTCCGCCGCTGAAGGCCTCATCGTACTCAATCCCTCGTTCGGCCCCTTGGTGCTGCCCATCGCCATTGCCGTGCTGGTGGGCCTGTTCCTGCTGCAACGCTTCGGCACTGCCAGTGTGGGCATGATGTTCGGACCGGTAATGCTGCTGTGGTTCTCGGTGCTTGGCGTGCTGGGCATGATCCACATCGTGCAGACTCCGGCCGTGCTGGCCGCCATCAATCCGTGGTATGCGTTCAACTTCCTCTTCCATCACGGTGTTGGCGCCTATCTGACGCTGGGCTCTGTGGTGCTGGCGCTGACCGGCGCGGAAGCCTTGTACGCCGACATGGGCCACTTCGGTAGCAAGCCGATCCGCTTTGCCTGGTACGGCCTGGTGTTGCCGGCGCTGGTGATGAACTACTTTGGCCAGGGCGCCTTGCTGCTGACCAATCCGAAAGCCATCGAAAACCCCTTCTTTCTGCTGGCTCCGCAATGGGCGCTGCTGCCGCTGATCATCATGGCCACGCTGGCCACCGTGATCGCGTCGCAAGCCGTGATTTCCGGCGCCTACTCGCTGACTCGCCAAGCCATCCAGCTGGGTTACAGCCCGCGCATGGAGATTTCGCATACCAATGAGAAGGAAATCGGCCAGATCTACCTGCCCTTCGTCAACTGGGCACTGCTGGTTGCCGTCTTGGTGGTGGTGCTGACCTTCCAGTCCTCCAGCAGCCTGGCCGCTGCTTACGGCATCGCCGTCACCGGCACCATGCTGATCACCACCACGCTGTTCTTCGTCGTGGCGCGCGTCAACTGGCGCTGGCCGCTGCCGATCGCCTTGGGCATCACCGTGCTGTTCGGCATCATCGACATCGCCTTCTTCAGCGCCAACCTGCTCAAGCTGTTCTCCGGAGGCTGGCTGCCCCTGGTGCTGGGTCTGGTGATTTTCCTGCTGATGACCACCTGGAAGCAGGGCCGCGAACTGCTGTTCAAACGCCTGCGCGAACAGGCGCTGCCGCTGGACAGCTTTGTCGAGAACCTCGAAGCCTACCCCCCCACCCGCGTACAGGGCACGGCGGTATTCCTCACCAGCACCCTGCACGGCGTGCCGCACGCGCTCTTGCACAACCTCAAGCACAACAAGGTGTTGCACGATCGCATTGTGCTGATGACCATCCGCACCGAGGATGTGCCCTATGTGGCCAAGGATCAGCGTCTGGAAGTGGTGCAGATGTCGCCCTCGTTCTGGCGCGTAGTGGCCCGCTACGGCTTCAAGGAAGACCCGAGCGTGCTGGATGTGCTGGCAGGTTGCGAAGCGCAGAATCTGGCGTTCGAACTGATGGACACCTCGTTCTTCCTCTCGCGAGAAACCATCATTTCCACGGAGCGTCCGGGCATGGCCCGCTGGCGCGAGCGTCTGTTTGTGTGGATGAGCAAGAATGCGCTGCGCGCCACCGACTTCTTCCAGATTCCCACCAACCGCGTGGTGGAGCTGGGCGCGCAAGTGGAGCTGTAATAAAAGTAGTGGCGGCACTACAAAAAAAGGCGGGCCTCATGGCCCGCCTTTTTTCATTTCTACTGATTCTTCATCGAGATGTAATCGTTTACATCTCGATGGCGAAAACCAAAAAAAACATTTCCATTCAACAGCTTGCTGACAAATATTATGCATCGTCCTGATGACGCATCGCAACATATCCCTGTCATCGGCACGGTTTTACTGCGACTGTCCAAGCAAGAAAAATCGTGAAATTTTACTATGTAGCACCACTGCTACATCGGCAACCCGATTTCAGCTCGGGCGCGCACCCAGTCGAACCAGGGGCCAGGGTCGGTCTTGCGGCCCGGCGCAATATGCTCGTGCCCGGTCATTGCGCGCAAAGGCAGCCGGCTTTTAAGCTCTGCCGCCAGCGCCTCGAGCATGCGGTACTGCGCATCGGCAAAGGGCTCGAAGTCGCAACCCTCCATCTCCACCCCGATGGAAAAGTCATTGCAGCGCTCCCGACCCTCCCATTGCGATGCGCCGGCGTGCCAGGCGCGCTTGTGCACCGGAACGAATTGCAGCAATTGGCCATTGCGGCGGATGAAGAAATGGGCGGAGACCCGCAAATCGCGCAGTTGGCCGAAGAAAGGATGCGCCTCCGGGTCCAGATGATTGGTGAACAACTGCTCCACCGCAGGCCCGCCATAGCGATACGGCGGCAGGCTGATATTGTGGATCACCAAGAGTTCCGGCACGCCGGTTTCCCGTTCGTCGCAATTGGGAGACGGTATCTGGCGCGCTTCGCGCACCCAGCCCGACTCGTCCAGATGCAACGCCGGCAAGGGCGCTTGTCGACGATAGTTCAGCCGCCACAGCAGCAGCCCGTCGCTGGTGCTCCAGCGCTGCTCCAGCACAAAACCCGCCTTGTGATACAAGGCCACGGCGGCCGCATTCACCTCCGCCGTGTCCACGCTCACCTCTTCGCTCCCGGGCAAGAGATGGTTGAGCAGGTGGTTCAGCAGGCGATAGCCCCACCCTTCGCCAAAACGCGCCGGGTCCACCACGGTGCGCTCGATGTGAAAGCCGCCCTGCTGCCGCGCGCTGACCACCAGCACCCCGCACAGGGTCTCGCCCTCGAACGCGCCCAACACGCGATGCGGGCTGCGCGCCACCTCGTCCGCCTGCGACCACATCAGCGGCAACGCCGGGTAGGATAGCCAGTCCGCCTCCACCTGATGCGCCGCCAGCTGGATGCGCAGCGCTTCGGCCAACAGGGCCGGGTCGTTGCGCGGCAGGTCCTTCACGACAAATGGTGCGTCCATGCTTTTCCCTTTTTCATCGGCGGGCGGCCACAACAGGCCGGAGCGCCAGCATAATGGCAGCGAGGCGCGGAGAAAACCCCGCTTGTCCCCTGCGGTTTGACTTTGCGCAAGCGCGCCCAGGCCTTCTGGCGACAACCACGAGGATTGCCCTCCCCGCCTTGTGGCGTTCAGGCGACCGTCTCGCAGCGCTTAGGCCCGCTAACAACACCGCTGATTCTGCGTTGCGCCTCCTTGCCGTACTCCAGTACTGCCTGCGTTGGCGCGCTTTGGCTCAGGGTCTCTGCGAGGTGTTGTTAGCGGCGCTTAGTTGAGCAGGGTCATGGTTTTTTGCATTGCAGCACGGCACACTCGATTGAACTGTCAACCGGAGACCCCCCACCATGCTTACTCTCAATGACATCGGCAAATCAGGCGGTGCCACTTTCGAGCAACCGCTGGACATGCTGCTCGCCTGTCACGACAAGATCCGCCGCTTTTGCGACCAGCTGGACAAGCTGCCGGCCTATATCGCCGAGCACGGCGTCAACGAGCCGGTGAAAAACACCATCGACAGCGTGGTGCGCTACTTCGACGTGGCCGGCCCCGCTCACCACACCGACGAGGAAGAAGAGCTGTTCCCCGTCCTGCTGGAGCGCGTGCCGGACGCCGCGCCGCGCATCGAGCAACTGTCGGCCGAGCACGGCTATCTGCATTCCTGCTGGAACGCCATCCGCGATGATCTGGTGGCACTGCGCAACGGCGACATCAAATCCATCAGCCAGAATGCGGTGGAAGAATTCGTACGCCAGTACCGCGAGCATGCCGCCTCGGAAGAGGCCTGGCTGATTCCCACTGCCGACCACGCGTTGACAGACGAAGAAAAACGTCAGGCAGGCCGCCGCATGGCGGCGCGCCGCCAACAGGCCGCGGCCAGCTGATACTGCGCCGTCCGCACAAAAAAGGGATGCCGAGGCATCCCTTTTTCTTTCATTGCCAATGCCGTGCAAACGGCGCTCAGGCGGTGAGCTTCAGCAACTGCTCGAAGGCGTCGTCGAACAGCTTGAGGCCGTCCTGTTGCAGCTTCTCGCCCACAGCCGGCAGATCAATGCCGCTGGCGGCGGCATCGGCCAAAACCCGCAGCGCGCCTTCGGCGTCCATCGGCAGGGTCAGCGCGGCAGTGCCGTGGTCGCGGAAAGCCGCCAGCGTGCCGTCCGGCACGGTATTGACGGTTTCGTCGCCGATCAGGCTTTCCACGTACAGCACGTCGGAGTAAGCCGCGTTCTTGGTGCCAGTGGATGCCCACAGCAGGAACTGCGGACGCGCCCCGGCCGCCTTGAGGGCGGCGAATTCCCCACCATGGAAGCGCGCCTGATAGCGGGCATAGGCCGCCTTGGACAGCGCAATGGCCACTTTGCCTTGCAGCGGCGCCGGCAGTTGCGGGTCCAGCAGGCTGTCCACGCGCGACAGGAAGAAGCTGGCCACGGCCTTGACGCCGGACACCGCTTCACCGGCTGCCAGGCGGGCGCTCAGGCCTGCGATGTAGGCATCCCACACCGCTTCCACCTGCGGCAGGCTGAACAGCAGCGTGATGTTGACGTTGACGCCTTCGCGGGTCAGCGCCTGGAAGGCGCGGATGCCTTCCGGCGTGGCCGGGATCTTGATCATGGCGTTGGGGCGGGCAATCTCGGCCCACAAACGGCGGGCGGCCGCCAGGGTGCCCGCCTCGTCGCGCGACAGCGCCGGCGACACTTCCAGACTCACATAGCCGTCATCGCCGCCAGTGGCCTGATACTGCGGCAGCAACAGGTCGCAGGCGGCCTGGATGTCCGGCACCACCAGCGCTTCGTAACGCTGCTCGGCGCTCAGGCCGGCATCCTGCTTCAGGCGCGCCAGATCGTCCTGATAGCGGGCGTCGGTGCTGATGGCCTTGTAAAAAATAGCCGGATTGGAGGTGACGCCGGCAATGCCGTCATCTTGCAACAGGCGGGACAGTTCGCCGGAGGCGATTAGTTCGCGGGACAGATTATCCAGCCAGATACGTTGGCCGAAGGGACGAATGGATTGCAGACGATTCATGGTGTGTCCGGAGAAAGCAGGGAGGTGCGGCAGAATGGGACATCCTAGCGCGCCGGCACCGACACGCCAAGATGCTTGCAGCAAATGTCGTCAATCTGACGTGAAATCGACAACTAAAACGTCATCAACAAACGGTTTTACCTGCAAAACAAATGCCTGATGCGCCGGATGCACCAGATAGGCGTCGCGGTCGGCGGCATCGGCAAACGTCAGCAACCAGGCGTGGGTAAAACCCTTCTGCAAGCCTTCCGGGCTGACATCCGGGCCATGGCGCAAGCTGAGCACGCCGGGCACTTGCCGGCGCAGGGCGGCAAAGGCCTCAGTCAGCGCGGCGATGCGCTCCTCGTCGGCCTTGCTGTTGAAACGGAACAGGACGATGTGATGCAGCATGGGGCTTTCTCCAACGTTGGCCGAAAGCCCCGGCGACATGGCGGCTAGGCGGCCTGCTGATCGGGATCCGCCGAACGCTCGCGCTGGAAGATCACACTGAAGGTGCTGCCCTTTTCGGGCTCGCTCTGGATGTCCAGACGGGCATTATGGCGCGCGATCACATGCTTGACGATGGCCAGGCCCAGCCCGGTGCCGCCATTGCCGCGCGAGCGGCCGCGGTCAACACGGTAGAAGCGTTCGGTAAGCCGGGGAATATGCTCGCGCGGGATGCCGATGCCGCTGTCGCGCACGGAAAAGCGCAAACGGTCGCCTTCGGCCTTCCACGACAGCGTCACGGTGCCGCCTTCCGGCGTGTAGCGCACCGCGTTGGACACCAGATTGCCGAAGGCCGAGTGCAGTTCGGATGCGCTGCCCCACAGCCACTGGGTGCAATCGCGCTCCAGGCGAATCTGATGCCGGCCTTGCGACAGGCCTTCCGCTTCCACCATCAGCGTGTCCAGCATTTCCTGCATATTGACCTTCTCCGCCGCCACCGCCTTGGGACTGTTCTCCAGTCGGGACAGGGTAAGCAGGTCTTCCACCAGGCTCTGCATGCGGCGCGACTGCTCCATCATCATGGGCAAGAAATGGCGCAGGGTGTCCTGATCCACTTCTTCCATGTCCGACAACGTTTCCAGAAAACCACCCACCACCGTCAGCGGGGTGCGCAGCTCGTGGGACACGTTGGCGACGAAATCGCGATGCACGGTCTGCACGCGGTCCAGCGAGGTGATGTCGCGACTTAGCAGCAGCTTGCGGGTGGAATCAAACGGCACCAACTGCACCGAGATCACTAGCTCGCGCGGTTGGGTCATGTGCAGCACCAACGGCTGGCTGAAGCTGGCGTTGGTCATATAGGCGTGAAAGGACGGCTGGCGGATCAGGTTGAGAATCTGATTGCCCACATCCTGCTTGCGGTCCAGCCCCAAGTGCTCCATGGCCATGGGGTTGAGCCACTCGATGCGGTCATGTTCGTCCAGCACCACCACACCGTCCGGCATGGCCTCGCCGGCGTTGATGAAGCGTTCCAGCACATTGGTGAGCTTGCGCTTGCTCTGGCTTTGGGTGCGCATCAGCCGGTAGAGGGTGAGGAATACCGAATGCCAGGAACCGAAACCATCCGGCACGCGCTCGGCGGTGGGATGCGCCAGCCAGCGCAGCATCAGCGCTACGTGGTAGAGGTGAAAACCAAGCCAGGCCAGCAAGCTGACGATGACGGCCACCAGCCCCGCGGTCGGGCCCTGCCAGGCCCAGAAACCCAGGCCGATCAGGGTGATGATGCACAACCAGGTCAGCGTACGCTGGACGAATTCTCGCAAGACTGCCTCACTGCTGGGTGGAGAAGCGGTAACCGGTGCCGCGCACCGTCTGGATCAAGGCGTCGTGCCCGGTGCTTTCCAGCGAGCTGCGCAGACGGCGGATGTGCACGTCCACGGTGCGCTCTTCCACGAATACATGGTCGCCCCACACTTGATCCAGCAATTGCGAGCGCGAATGCACGCGTTCCGGGTGGGTCATGAAGAAGTGAAGCAGGCGGAACTCCGTCGGGCCCAGATCGATGGTGCCGCCGTTGCCGGTAACGCGATGGGTAACCGGGTCCAGCTTCAAGCCTTGCACCTCGACCGCGTCGTCGGTCATTTGCGGCGCACGGCGGCGCAGCACGGCCTTGATGCGGGCCAGCAATTCACGCGGGGAGAAAGGCTTGGTGATGTAATCGTCGGCGCCGGACTCCAGGCCGGTGATCTTGTCCTGCTCGTCGGAGCGGGCGGTCAGCATGATGATGGGCACATGCTTGGTGCGCTCGTCCGAACGCAGGCGCTTGGCGATGTCCACGCCGGACGCGCCCGGCAGCATCCAGTCCAGCAGCACCAGATCCGGCAGTGCGTTGCGCACCAGCGTCAGCGCGGCTTCGGCCGTGCTGGCGCGCAGGACATGATGGCCGGCCTGAGTCAGGTTGAAGGCTATCAATTCCTGAATCGCCGGTTCGTCTTCTACTAGCAAGATATTGGCAGGCATGGCTGTCCGTTCCCGTTTTTGGATTATGGCAAGGATAAAAACAGGCGATTACAGAAATATGACATTTCTTGGTTTGTTGCGCCATGACACGGAACAAATGGCGCAAACGTCGCCAAGACGGTCTCTCACTGCTGGAAATCCGGGCAAAAAGGCAAAAAAAACGGGCCTGCCCTTGGGGCAGACCCGGAATGGTCGTCGTCAAAAACTGTTTGATCTGACTTGAGACCAGGGACAAAGAGATCACCAGGACAGTTTCGACGGGTACAACGGAATGACATGCGCCCATCAGCAACGAATCCGGTAGGAAACCACCCCGCGGGACAGTGCTTGGCGGTTTCCGATAGGGGGGCATTGTACGTAGTGGCATGAAATAATTTAATGCGAAACAATGGGAATTTTCTTAGAATTACCTTCGATTCACAGTTTTTTTGCCATGATTTTTTTCGATTGCAAAGATGGATAAATTCGACAAAAGAATCCTTGCCGCACTGCACGAAAATGCCCGCATCAGCTTCGCCGAACTGGCCCGCCGCGTGAACCTTTCCGCCCCCGCCGTGGCGGACCGGGTGGAGAAGCTGGAGCGCGCCGGCGTCATCACCGGCTACCACGCCCACATCAATCCGGCTAAAGTGGGCTTCCCTATCCACTGCATGATCGAACTAACGGTCAAGCATCTGGAGTACTTCGTGGTGCTGGACCATATCCGCAATCTGCCGCAAGTGCTGGAATGCGCCTCCATCACTGGCACCAGCGGCTTGCTGATGAAGGTGGCGGTGGACGAAATGACCTCGCTGCAAAGCCTGATCGCTCACCTGATGCAGTACGGCGACACCAAAACCTCGATGATCATCGACATGCCGGTGCCGCCGCGCATGCCGCAGCTGGAAGACGACTGACTCAGGCGTCCAGCAGGCGCGACTTTTGCAGTTTCACCGCGCCGGCTATCTTGGCCACGGTGCCGCCCAGATGGGTGTAGGGGTGATGAATGCCGGCATACAGCACGCCTGCCGTGCCCGCGCGCACCTCGCTCGCGCGGCCGTCCACGGTGTCCACCACCTCGGCCACCAACTGGCCCGGCTCAATCCACTCGCCCATGGCGGCGTGCAGCACCACCACACCGGCGTGCGGCGCGGTCAGCGTCTCCGAGCCTTCCAGCGGCGTGGCCGGATAGGGCAGCGGCAGCACGGGCGGCGCGTCTTCGGCCAACAGGCCCTGATACCGCAGGAAATCCAGAATGGCGTTGGCGTCCTGTCGTGCCAGCTCGTGGTTCACATCCTGCTGGCCGCGCAACTCCACCGTCACCGACACGCTGTCTACCGGAACGGGCTTGCCGGGCAAGGCGTCGCGAATGCGCAGCCAAGGCATGAAGATGGCCTCGTCAAAAGGCATGCCGCCGTAGGAGTCGGCCAGCAAGGACACCGGACAGCGCAAATAAGCCGCCAGCGCTTCCACGCGCGGCCATTGTTCGTTGTTGGCGTAAATGTGGATGGCGCCGCGCCATTCGCAGTGCAGATCAATCACCAGATCGGCATCCACCGCCAGCAAATGCAATTGCTGGCGCAGGCTGGCCAGCTCGCTGTCCACGCTTTGCGCCTGCAGCGCCTCGCGCAGGGCCTGGCGGATCAGGCTGCGATTGTGATCGATGTCGTCGGTAAGGCGCTCGCCAACGGCCGCCACGACCTGCGCCGAGGGCTCGGCATAGTAACGATTAAAGTTTTCGCCGCTGTCCAACTCGAAACGGCCGACGCTGTTGTGCAGCACGCGCTGGGCCAGGCCGATGGGGTTGGCCATCGGCACCAGCACCACTTCGCCGCGCAGCTTGCCTTCCGCCTCCAGCCTTGCAAGCGCCTCGCGCAGATGGTGGGCCACCAGCATGCCGGGGATCTCGTCGGCGTGCAGGCTGCTCTGGATATACACCTTGCGCGGCCAAGCACCCGCGGCGGGCGCGCCAAAGTGATAACTGGTGAGTTCGTGATAACGGCCGATACTGGCGGAGGCCAGCCGGTGATGGTTTTTTTGCATGGTTTCTCCTCTTTTTGCCGGGGCAGACGCTTACCTTACCACTGGCGGCGGGCCGGGCGCGGGCAAAAAAATTGCCGAAGAACCAGACGGTTCTTCGGCCAACCTCTTGGGAGAGACCATATATAGAAGCACATCGACGAGCGATGAAACCTGAAGCCGCGCGATCTGACCCGCGCTACGACAGGGTACTGCAGGCCGTGCCCGCCGCCGCCGTCTGACTGACGGCCGCAAGGCGCGGCGACTTCAAACCGGCGACGCCGCAAAGACGGCGCCGGCAATGCTTTCGCGCTTACTTGGCGGCAGCCCAGGCCAGCGCGGTATCGATCATGCGGTTGGAGAAGCCCCACTCGTTGTCATACCAAGACAGCACCTTCACTTCGCGGCCGCCGATCACGCGGGTCAGCGTTGCATCGAAAATGCTGGAGGCCGGATGGTGCAGGAAGTCGCGGGATACCAGCGGCAGGGTGTTGACGGCCAGCACGCCGGCCAGCTTGCCCTTGGCGGCGGTGGTGATCAGTTCGTTCACTTCTTCCACGGTGGTGTCGCGGCTGGCGGTGAAGGTGAGGTCGACCAGCGACACGTTGCTGACCGGTACGCGCACGGCGAAACCATCCAGCTTGCCCTTCAGTTGCGGCAGCACCAGGCCCACGGCGGCGGCGGCGCCGGTCTTGGTGGGAATCATGGAGACAGCGGCGGAACGGGCGCGGCGCAGATCGCTGTGCTCGGTGTCCAGCAGTACCTGGTCATTGGTGTAGGCGTGAACCGTGGTCATCAGGCCGCGCTCGATGCCGATGGTGTCGATCAGCGGCTGTACCAGCGGGGCGAGGCAGTTGGTGGTGCAGGAAGCGTTGGACACCACAGTCATGGCGCTGGTCAGCTGGTCGTGGTTGACGCCGAACACCACGGTGGCTTCCGCATCGTTGGCCGGCGCGGAAATCAGCACACGCTTGGCGCCTGCTTCCAGATGCAGCGCGGCTTTTTCGCGCTTGGTGAAGATGCCGGTGCATTCCATCACCACATCCACGCCCAGTTCTTTCCACGGCAGTTCGGCCGGATTGCGGATGGACAAGAGCTTGATGCGCTTGCCGTTCACCACCAGCGCGTCGCCGTCCAGATTGACGCTGCCGGCGAAAGTGCCATGCACGCTGTCAAAGCGGGTCAGGTGTTCGTGCAGTTCGGGCTTGCCCAGATCATTGATGGCGACGATTTCGATATCGCTGTCGGCGTAACGCTCCTGCCAGGCACGTACCAGCATGCGACCGATTCGACCGTAACCGTTAATGGCAACTTTCAACGTCATGATGCATCCTCCAAAAATGAAATGGCGCAAGGTCATCCGTGTGCCCTGCGCCATCCAATTTCTGCCTGTTTTCGCCTGTAAGCAAGCGACTACAAAAGTAGTGTGCAAGCTACCAACAACCGGCTCAAACCCTTGTCAGAAAAGGCTTGCGGCAGTGTAGCGTCAAACGCTGATTTACCCCTGCAGCAAGCTGGCGTAGGGTGTGGCGTCCCCGCTGACCACAACGTGCAGCAGGTTGCCGGAGAAGGCGGTAACGCCGCTTGCCCCCAGCGCCTTGAGGGCGGCCTCGTCCACCTTGCCCGCATCAGCCACTTCCACTCTGAGACGACTGCCGGCCACGGCCTCCACCGAGCGCACATTGCCCGCGCCGCCCAAGGCCTTGATCCAGCCGGCGCGATCCATGCCGCCAACGCCGGCCGACGCAGCCGCAACGGGCGCCGCTTCGGCAAACGTCGAGAACTGCTGACCGGACAGCGCCTGACGGATCTCATCGGAGATGATGTCGGCTTCGGGGCCGAGCACCACCTGCACGCTGCCCGCCGCCGGCTTGATCAGCCCGCGCGAGCCCAGCGCCTTCAGCGCGTTGTCGTCCACTTTTGCATTATCGACCACCTGCAGACGAAGGCGAGTGGTACATGCGTCCACCGACTTCAGATTACCCGCGCCGCCCAGCGCCGCGATGAAGCCGCGCGCGCGTTCGGAGCCGCTGGCCGCCGGGGCAACCGCCACCACATTGTCTTCGCGCCCCATGGTCATCAGGTTGAACTTGCGGATGAAGAAACTGAACAGACCGTAGTAGACGATGAAATACACCAGGCCCACCGGCAGCAGCAGCCAGGGCTTCTGCGCGATGCCGAAATTAAGCAGGTAATCGAACAGACCCGCCGAGAAACCAAAGCCCAAGTGCACGCCCAGCGCCTGCATCAAGGCCAGCGAAATGCCGGTCAGCACCGCATGGATGGCGTACAGCGCAGGCGCCAGGAACATGAAAGCGAACTCCACCGGCTCGGTCACGCCGGTCAGGAAGGCCGTCAGCGCCATGGAGAACAGCACGCCCCCCACCGCTGCGCGGTTTTCCGGGCGAGCGGCGCGGTACATCGCCAGGCAAGCGGCCGGCAGACCGAACATCATCACCGGGAAGAAGCCGCTCATGAACATGCCGGCCGTCTTGTCGCCGGCAAAGAAACGGGTCAGGTCGCCATGCACCAACTCGCCGGTAGCCTTGGTGAAATCGCCCACCTGGAACCACACCATGGTGTTGAGAATATGGTGCAGGCCGGTAACGATGAGCAGGCGGTTGAGAATACCGTAGAAGAACACGCCCACTTCGCCGATGCTGATCAGCCATTTGCCCAGCGAATCGATGCCATGCTGCACCGGCGGCCAAGCCACGCCAAGCACCACGCCCAGCAGCAACATGGCAAAGCCGGTGGCAATGGGCACGAAGCGCTTGCCGCCGAAAAAGGCCAGATAGCTTGGCAGCTTGATGTCCTTGTAGCGGTTGTACAGCGCGCCGGCCACCAGACCGGACAAAATGCCCGCCAGCACGCCCATGTTGATGGCCAACGGCTTGCCGGCCGGGTCCAGCTGCACCAACGCCTTGAAGCCCTCATGCGCCAGCAGCACGTCCGGCATCACTTTCAGCACCGCAGACAGCACATGAAAACCGATTGCGCCAGCCAGGCCGGCCGCGCCGTTGTTGTCCTTGGCGAAGCCCACCGCCACCCCGATGGCGAAAATCAGCGCAAGATTGCTGAAGATGGCATCGCCCGCCTGCGCCATGACCTTGATGTCCAGCAAGTCGGGCTGGCCCAGCCGCAGCAGCAGGCCGGCCACCGGCAGCACGGCGATCGGCAGCATCAGGGCGCGCCCCAACTGCTGAATGCCGGCGAATCTGTTTTGTGTACTCACCTCTTATCCTCCTTGGGTTATGCGACGACCGCCCCCCGGCGGCCGCCTGTTGTTTGCGGCTCGCCTCAGATGGCGGGCCAGCAATGTCTTGCCCGGTCACGCACCTGGGCCGCGGACGGCAGGCCCAGCAGTTGCACCACCTCGCGCTGGCAGGCGGCGAACTCCAGGGTGCGCACGCGTTGCTTGATTTCCGGCACCAGCGCGGCGCTGACCGACAGCTCGGTCACACCCAGCCCCACTAGCACCGGCACCGCGTCCGGATCGGACGCCAGCGCACCGCACACGCCTACCCACTTGCCGTGCTGGCGAGCGCCTTCCACCGTCATGGCGATCAGGCGCAGCAAGGCCGGGTGCAGAGAATCCAGCCGGGGCGCGAGGGCCGCGTTGCAGCGATCCATGGCCAGCGCGTACTGGGTCAGGTCATTGGTGCCTATGGACAGGAAATCAGCGTGGCGAGCCAGCTGTTCGGCCAACAGGGCCGCGGACGGCACTTCGATCATGGCGCCCAGTTGCGGACGCTCGCGCAGGCCCAAGCGCTGCGCAATGAGGTCGATGCGGGCTCGCACGGCAATGATTTCGTTAGCCTCCGTCACCATTGGCAGCAGAATGCGCAGGGACGACAGCGGCGCGACCGACAGCAAGGCCTCCAGCTGCGCGTCCAGGATGTGCGGATCGGCCATGCCGCTGCGGATGCCGCGCAGGCCCAGCGCCGGATTCGGTTCCGGCGGCAGCGGCAGGTAGGGCACTTCTTTGTCCCCGCCCACATCCATGGTGCGGATGATCACCGGCCGGCCTTGCATGGCGTCCAGCACGGCCTGATAGGCGTCGCGCTGCTCACGCACATCCGGCGCGATATCGCGTTCGATAAAGAGGAATTCGGTACGGGTCAGCCCCACGCTGTCGGCACCATACGCCAGCCCTTCGCAAGCGTCGGCGGCATTGGCGATATTGACCGCCACTTCCACGCTAACGCCATCCAGCGTCACGGCGGAAGCGGAGGCGCAGGCCTGCATTTGCTCGCGGCGCTGGCGCAGCCGGGCGATTTCCCGCTCCGCGTCGGCCAGTACCTTGGCCGAAGGCGCGGGATCGCAAACGCCCTGCCCGGCATCCAGCAGTACCGTGCGACCGTCTTCCAGCGCCAGCGCGGGCGCGCCGCACGCCACCAGCGCCGGAATGCCCAGCGCGCGGGCCAGAATGGCCACATGCGCGGTTGCGCCACCGGCGGCGGTGATCATGCCGGCCACTTGCTCGCGCGGCAGGCTGGTCAGTTGCGAGGGGGTAATGTCTTCGGCCAACAGGATGGCGGAGGCCGGTAAAACCGGCGCGGCGGCGTCAGCGCCGGCCAGCGCGCGCGCCACCCGGCGGCGCAGGTCTTTCAGGTCGCCCACCCGCTCGGCCAGCAGGCTGTTGCCCAGCGAAGCCAGCACGCGGCATTGCTCTTCCACCGCCGTGCCGAACGCGAAACCGGCGCTCTTGCCTCCGCTGATCAGACCATCGGCGCGCGCCGCCAGCTCGGGGTCGTCCAGCAAGGCGAGGTGCGCGGTGAAGATGTCGCTTTCCGCCGTTGCGCCGCGTCGCAGCGCCTCGGAAATGGTCTGGCTGATGTCCTGACGCACTGTTTGCAAAGCCTGCGACAGCGCATCGCGCTCGTCGCCGGCATTGCCGGCGGTTTCCGCAAACACTGGCTCCGTCTGGTCCAGACAGACAATACTGCCCACCGCTAGGCCCGGCGCAGCGCAAACGCCGGCAATGCGGCCGTCCTCCAGCACACGGCCGATCGGCCCGGCGCTGGCGGCTACAGGCGCGTGGTCGGTCTTGCTGCGTTTTTGCAGCGCGGCAATCACCGCCACTACCGCTTGCTCGGCATCCTCGCCCTGGGCCAGCACATGCACGCGGTCGTCTTCGGCCACGCTCAGGCCCATCAGCGCCACCATGCTCTTGGCGTTGGCGCGCCGGCCCTGGAACTCGATGCTGATGTCGGCGCGGAAGGCGCGGGCGGCATTCTGCACCAGCGCGGACGGACGGGCATGCAAGCCGCCTTCGTGACGCACCGTGGCCGCGCCGGCGGCGCTGGGGCCTGCCGCCGCACCGGCCTCCGCCACCGCATCCAGCGGCGCGACGGTCAGCAAAGGCGACTGGCCGGCCAGCACCGAAGCACCGGCGCGTTGCGCGACGCGGAACAGATCGCCGTTGGGCACCACCAGCAGGGTGATCAGCGATGGCGCACGACGCCCCACCGCATCCAGATCCACTTCAATCAGACATTGGCCGCGCGCCACGCGCTCGCCCTCGGCCACGCAGGCATGGAAGCCCACGCCGCCCAGCTGAACGGTGTCGATACCAATATGCAGCAGGATTTCAGCGCCGTTGTCGGCGGTCAGGGTAATGGCGTGCGCGGTGCGGGCCAGTTGCGCGACCACGCCGTCGCAGGGAGCCAGCAGACGGCTGGAGAGCGGATCGATGGCAATGCCGTCGCCCATCATGCGGCCGGCGAACACCGGGTCCGGCACCTGCTCCAGCGGGATTACCGGGCCGCTCAGCGGGGCGGTCAGTTCGATAGCGTAGGTCATCGGGGCTCCTCCAAAACGCGGCAGCCCCGACGCATCAGCGGCGGAAAGCTGCGGGTGCAAGCAAGCTTCCCGCGGCGGGGAAGCGTCGCCGACGACATGCGCCGCGGCGAAACGGGTGAAACGGGGCAATCGGCACGACGCGATGCATCAATGCGTGCGGGTCACCTTGGAAAGATGGCGCGGCGCGTCCGGGTTCAAACCCCGCGCTTCCGACAGCTGCGCCGCCATCAGGTAAAAACTCTGGATGGCCAGCAGCGGATCCAGCGCTTCGTCGTCTGCCACCGCCAGCGTCAAGTCGCGACCGGCGATATCGGCCGGCGCGGCCAGCAACACGCTGGCACCGCGGCCACGCATTTCTTCGGCCAACTTGATGAGGCCGTCCTGCTCCGGACCGCGCGGCGCGAACACCAGCAGCGGGTAACCCTGATCAATCAGGGCCATCGGGCCGTGTTTGATTTCGGCGCTGGAGAAGGCTTCCGCCTGAATGGCGCAGGTTTCCTTGAACTTGAGCGCGGCTTCCAGCGCCACGGCGAAGCCCAGCCCGCGTCCCACCACCATGATGCGTTCGGCCGGCGCCAGCACCGGGATGGCGGCGGACCAGTCCTGCTCACAAGCCTGTTTCAGTTTTTCCGGCAGCGTTTCCAGCGCGCCGAGCAGGCCGCGATCGTCCTGCCAGTGCGCCACCAGTCGCGCCACGGCGGACAAGGAAGCGATGTAGCTCTTGGTAGCGGCGACGCTGCGCTCTTCACCGGCGCACAGCGGCAAAGACCATTCGCAGGCGGCGGCCAGCGGGGATTCATGCTTGTTGACCAGCGCCACGGTGCGCGCGCCGGCGTTGGCGAGGCGGGTCATGGTGTCGATCAGGTCCGGGCTCTGGCCCGATTGGGAGAGCGCCACCGCCAACTGGCCTTTCACCGCCAGCGGAGCCTGATGCAAGGTAACCAGCGACATCGGCAGGGACACCACCGGCACGCCCAGTCGCTGCATGGCGAGGTAGGCGAAGTAGCTGGCGGCGTGGTCCGAGCTGCCGCGCGCCACGGTCAGCGCCAGCGTGGGCGGCGCGGCGGCCAGTTCGCGGGCCAGCACGGCCAGCCCTTCATCGGCGTACATGTGCTGGCTGGCAACGGCGTCGGCCGCGGACAAGGCTTCTTCATACATCAGCGACGGCAAGGTGTTCTCCCTCGAGGTAAACGTCCAACAGATTCAGATCGGCATCCATGACCACCACATCCGCCCAGGCCCCTTCGGCCAACCTGCCGCGATCCTCGTGACCGAGGTAATCGGCCGGATACAGCGACAGGCGGTGCGAGGCCTCGGCCAGCGGCAGGCCGATGGACACCAGATTGCGCAGCGCCTGATCCATGGTCAGCGTGCTGCCGGCCAGCGTGCCGTCGGCAAGACGCACGCCGCCCATGCATTTGGTCACCGAATGAGAACCCAGCTTGTACTGGCCGTCCGGCATGCCGGACGCGGCAGTGGAATCCGTCACGCAGTAAAGGCGCGGAATGGCGCGCAAGGCGGTGCGGATGGCACCCGGATGCACGTGCAAGAGATCGGGAATCAGCTCGGCGTACTCGGCATGCGCCAGCGCCGCGCCCACCATGCCCGGTTCGCGGTGATGCAGGCCGGTCATGGCGTTGAAGAGATGGGTAAAGCCGGCCGCGCCCTGTTCCAGCGCCGCCACGCCGTCCTCATAAGAACCCAGCGTGTGACCGATCTGCACCCGTACGCCGGCATCCGTCAGCGCGCGGATGATGTCCATATGGCCGGGAATTTCCGGCGCCAGCGTGATCAGCGGCACCGGTGCCAGCGCGCGCAGGCGCTCCACTTGCGCCAGAACGGCGCGACAGGCGTCGTCAGGCTGGGCGCCCAGTTTGCCGGGGTTGATGTAGGGGCCTTCCAGGTGCACGCCCAGCAGGCGCGCGCCGCCGGCCGCACGCTGACGGCAATGCGGCGACAGCGCCGCCAGTACGGTTTCGATTTCCTCGATGGGCGCGGTCATGGTGGTGGCCAGCATGGCGGTAGTGCCGTGGCGGGCATGCAGGCGGGACACCGCCTCGGCGGCATTGCCGCCTTCCATGATGTCCACCCCGCCGCCGCCGTGTACGTGCAAGTCGATGAAGCCCGGCAACAGGTAGCGCTCCACCTGCCGGCCCGAAGCCAGCCTGCCCTCAATGCCGGCCACGCGGCCGTCTGCGCCCAGCGCGAGCGCGCCGTCCAGCCAGCCGGCGTCGGTCAGGATGCGTCCTTGCAGTACACGGGTGTCGTTCATCGTCTCAGTTCAGCCACAAAGTCGTAGTAATCGTTCCGACAATAGGTGTCGGTCAGTTCAATGGTGGCGTTGTCGGCGGTAAAGCCGATACGCGTGATCAGCAGCATCGCCTCGCCCTGACGGATGCCTGCCAGCGCAGCGATGTCGGCCGAAGCGTTCACCGCGCGGATATGCTGCAACGCCCGCACCACCGAGTGGCCGGCACTGTCCAGAAAGGCGTACAGCGAGTTGCCCACCCGGGTCGGGTCCGGCAGGTAGGCCACCGGGATGGTGGTCATCTCGATGGCCATCACCACGCCGTCCGCCAGCCTTTGCCGCTTCAGCCGCGCCACTTGCGCGGTGGGCGACAGCCCCAGCTTGATCACTTCTTCATTGGTGGGCGGGTGCACGCCCCGCTCCAGCCACACCGACGACGGCTCAAAGCCGCGCTGGCGCAATTGTTCGGTAAAGCCGGTCAGCCGCGACAGCGGCTGCTCCAGCCTGGGGGTGATGAAGGTGCCGGACCCATGGCGGCGTCGAATCAGCCCCTGCTCCAGCAACACATCCATCGCCTTGCGCGCCGTGACCCGCGAAATGCCCAGCTCTTCCGAAAACGCCCGCTCCGAGGGCAGGGCCTCGTCCGCCTGCCACCAACCCGCGTTGATGGCGTCCGCCAACTTGCGGGCCAGTTGCAGGTACAGCGGCGTGGTGGACGTTTCGTCCGGTTTCAGTGCTAACCAACGGTTTTCCATAAGCGGTCTGCAAGTGGTCTGAAAGATGACAGTGTAAATCCGCCGGTCAGCCACGCAAACGCAAGCACGGTTCACTTGCGCCGAAGTTAATACCACTTAAATACCACGTCAATACCAATTATCAGAAAATACCATACCACCAGTGCAAAACAGCCACAGGGTGTGGCATTCCAAGCCACTGATGACAAGGCATTTTTTGCGCAGCGCAGCAAACCGGAATCAACAAAAAACAGAATAATTGGTATTTAAGTGGTGGAAATCAGGCAAGCTGAATCGTGTCAGCAGCGGTCAGCCGGCAAAAACACGTCAGAGCAACAAAGCGGGGTCAGAGCAGGCGACATTGCCTGCAGGCAGGGGCGGGAAAGAAAAACAGCGCGGCCCGCGCGCCCGGGCAAGGCGACGCGGGTTGCGGCGGGCGGGGCATCACGATCAGCGCTTGCGCCAGCTGATCAGCACCACACCGGAAAGGATGACCACCATGGCGATGATCTCATGCGCGCCAATGCGCTCGCCCAACAGCATGACGCCCAGTAACACCGCGATTACCGGATTGACATAGGCGTAGCTGGTGGCGGCGGCCGGGGTAACGGTTCTGAGCAGATAGAGATAGGCGCTGTAAGCCACCATGGAACCGAACACCGATAAATACAGAATGGCGGCCCAGCCTTGCCAGGCCGGCGCGGCGTGCAGGCTTTCGCCGGAAGCGGCGCTGCCGGCCAGCAAGGCCAGCCCGCCGAAGATCATCATCCAGGCGCTGCCCATCGGCCCCTTGGGCTGGGCAATCACCCGGCTCCAGGCCGAACCCAGCGCCCAGCCGGCGGAAGCAAACACCAGCCAGAAAGCCCCTGTCGGGCTGGCGCGCAGGTTGGAACCGAAATTCAGAAACACCATGCCGGCAAAACCCAGGGCAATGCCGGCCCATTCACGCCCGGCGGCACGTTGGCCGAAGAAAAAGCGGCCGAACAACACCGTGAACAAGGGCACGGTGGCCACCACCAACGCCGCCACGCCGGACGACACTTCCTTTTCAGCCAGCGTGACAAAACCATTGCCGATGGCCGGCATCAGCACGCCCAGCACCGCTGCGCCGACCAGCTCGCGTCGCTCAGGCAGTTTCTCGCCGCGCCAGAGCAGCCAAGCCAGCATCACGCCGCCGGCAAAAAGGAAACGGAGGCCTGCCATCATGAAGGGCGGCCAGTATTCGATGCCGATGCGGATGCCGAAATAGGTGGAGCCCCAGATCACATACAGGGCGAAGAAAGCGGCCAGAGTAAGCCAACGACGGGATACTGCGGGGTGGGACGACATGGTGTACTCGCTCAAGTGAGCCGTACACCATGCCTTTCGCATGAAAAAAACTCAAGCCCAGCCGGCAAACGCTGTGTGCGCGTTCAAGAACAATGCCGGCAGCGGCACAGGCGGCTCAGCGTCGCCGGCAAAACCTTATGGAGGCCCTGAACCCAAGCGCGCAGGCGCAGGCAATGCACAAAGCACGACAAGGAGGCGCCGCGCAGGATCAGTTTTTTTGCCCGTGGCCCTTAGCGCGTGGCCAGCCGTTGCAGGATGTTGGAAAACTCTTCCATGAAAGTGTCGAAGCGCGTGGCCAGACGGTCCACATCCGAGGCGAAGCGATTGTAAGCCACTACCGCCGGGATGGCGGCGAACAGGCCGATGGCGGTGGCCACCAGTGCTTCGGCAATACCCGGCGCCACGGTGGACAAGGTGGCCTGACCTGCATTGCCCAGGCCAATGAAGGCATGCATGATGCCCCACACCGTGCCGAACAGGCCGATATACGGGCTGACGGAACCCACCGTCGCCAGAAAGGCCGTGTGGCTGTCCAGCGTGTCCAGCTCGCGCTGGGCCGCGGCGCGCATGGCGCGGCGCGAGCCGTCCATGATGTCCGACAGTTCCGCGCCTGTGCGGCCGCGTAGCTTGAGGAATTCGGCAAAACCGGACTGGAAGATGCGCTCCATGCCCAGCAGCTCGCCGCGGCGGCCCGCGTCTTCGTACAGCCGGTTGAGATCGGCGCCGCTCCAGAAATTGCGCTCGAACTCATCGCTGTGCCGCTTGGCGGAGCGCAGTACCGATACCTTGCTGAAAATCAGCGCCCAGGACAGCACCGACATCAGCGCAAGGCCGGCCATCACCAGCTGCACCACCAGGCTGGCGTCCATGACCAGGCTCAGGATTGAAATCTGTTGCACGATCTTTCCTTGTTGAACGGGCGGCGGCTCAGCGTAGCACGCGCCCGGTTGCGAAATCGATGATGGTGGAAGGTTTTCTGCGTTTGCCGATGCGGCCCGGCAAGGTCAGTACCTGGCCGTCGAAGGCCTGGCGGCAGGCCCGCGCCGTTTTCAGCGAGCGCTGGCCGGCCCGGTTGGCCGACGTGGACACCAGGGCGGTGCCCAGCGCCCGGCACAGCGCCGCCGCTTCGCCGTGAGCAGTCACCCGCACGGCGATCTTGTCGTGGCGGCCGCGCAAGGCGGGCGGCACGCGACGCGAGGCCGGCAGCAGAAAGGTGTAGGGACCGGGCCAGTAGCGCGCAAGTTCCGCTTTCTGCGCGGCGGACAACGGCCGGATCAGATGACGGATCTGCCCGATGTCGGCGGCAATCACGATCAGCCCCTTGTGATTGGGCCTGGCCTTGATGGCCAGCACGCGGCGAATGGCGCGCACATCGGTGGGCAGGCAGCCCAGTCCGAAGCAGGATTCGGTGGCATACGCCAGCACGCCGCCAGCACGCAACCGGCCGCGGGCCTGCCGGACCAGACCGACCTTCGGCAAACGGCGGGGGGACAACAGCGACGGCTTGGACATCTCGATGGGCGGAGGAACGGCGAAAAACCGCTATTGTAGCGGCTGCCGGGCCATAACCGGAACTGCCGCGTCGTTTTGACTCGCGGTTAATCCTTCATATTGAGATAGCGGGCAACGATGCGCGCCATGGCGCCATCTTTCTGCATGCCGCGCAGCTGCTCGTTGAGTTGATGCACTTGCGCGTCCGCCATGCCCACATTGCAGGCCAGATACATGAAGGTGGTGTTGAAAGTGAGCACCGGCTTGAGTTGGCTGGCGTGCTCGCGCGCCACCAAATAAGCGCCCAGATATTTGCCGGTGGCCCAGAAGTCGATGCGACCGGCCAAGAGCTTGCGCACGTTTTGCTGGTCGGTACTGGCCAGATCCACATCAAAGCCTCGGTCTATCAAGTACTGGGACACCGCATCGCCGCTATAGCCGCCCAGGCGGTAAGGCCGCACTTCCTCCAGCGCCAGCACATTGTGACTGTTGTCGGCCCGGGCGTAGAGCACCCAGGGGTTTTCCACCAGCGGGCCTATCCATTTGAGCTGATGTTCCCGCGCGTCGGTGCGGGTGGTGGAGTAAACACAGGTATTGGCGTCCAGCACGGCGGAATTGAAGGCGCGAATCCACGGCATGAGTTCGATGGTGTAACTGACGCCGGCGCGCTTGAGCAGCTCCTGCACGATTTCGGTGGACAGGCCGGAAACCTTGCCATTGCCGGCGGGCATGTTGAAGGGCGGATAGTCTTCAGTGAGCAAGCGCAGGCCGGCGGCCTCGACGGCCGCGGCGGACAGGAAACAACTCAGCGCAATGCCGGCGATAAGGCGAATGGTCATGTCGGCGCCCCTTCTGGTCAGACTGTTTATCCAGTGTAGTCGACCGGCCAGACATGCAAAGCGCGGAAACTAGCGCTGTAGATGATGCAGCGCCTTTGCCCCGGCCTCTCGCGGCGGCACGGCATGCCAGGCGCAGCAGCGGTTCACCGGCGTATCGACACCGAACTGGCGGAACCAGTAGGCCACGCGATGCCAGCAGCGGCGTTCGTGACGAAGAAAACGGATCAGCGCGTGCAGCGGGTCGCCGGCATGGGGAGGCTGCAGAGTGGGCGTGGCGGGCATGGCGATCACCTTGGCGTGATGTTCATGACACCACTGTAGTTGCCGCTGGGTGAAAGTCAGCTAAAAAAAACCGGTCCGGGCATAAAGATGTCATCAACGTCCTTCGGCCAACCCTGGCCTGATGCGCCGGGCGACAAGGTTTGCCGAAGGCGGCAAAACAAAACAGCGCCGCAAGGGCGCTGTTTGCAAGGCGGGGAAACGGCCGGACTCAACGGCGGTTGATCGCCTTGTTGCCGATGTCCCGACGATACTGGCAGCCGTCGAAACGGATGCCTTCGGCCACGGCATAGGCCTTGGCTTGCGCCATCTTGACGCTGTCGCCCAGCCCCACCACGCACAGCACGCGGCCGCCACTGGTGAGCACCTGCTTATCGTCGCCAAGGCTGGCGCCGGCGTGGAATACCATGCTGTCAGCGGTTTCCGCCGGCAGGCCGGTAATCACATCGCCCTTGCGCGGCGCATCCGGGTAGCCGGCGGCGGCCAGCACCACGCCCAAGGCCACGCGACGGTCCCAATCGGCTTCCGCATCACCCAGCTTGCCGTTGACGCCGGCTTCCAGCAGCACGGTGAAGTCGGACTTCAGGCGCGCCATGATGGGCTGGGTTTCCGGGTCGCCGAAGCGGCAGTTGAATTCGATGGTGAACGGGTTGCCGTCCTTGTCGATCATCAGGCCTGCGTAAAGGAAACCGGTATAAGCGTGGCCGTCCTTCTTCATGCCCTGCACGGTGGGCATGATGATTTCGCGCATCACGCGGTTGTGCACTTGCGGCGTCACCACCGGCGCCGGGCTGTAGGCGCCCATGCCGCCGGTATTGGGGCCCTTGTCGTCGTCCAGCAGGCGTTTGTGATCCTGGCTGGTGGCCATCGGCAGCACGTTGTCGCCATCCACCATGACAATGAAACTAGCCTCTTCGCCTTCTAGGAAGTCCTCGATCACCACGCGCGCGCCGGCGCTGCCCATCTTGTTGCCCACCAGCATGTCGTCGATGGCGGCATGCGCCTCATCCAGCGTCAGCGCCACCACCACGCCCTTGCCAGCGGCGAGACCGTCGGCCTTGATGACGATGGGCGCACCCTTGCCGTCCACATAAGCGTGAGCGGCCGCAGCGTCGGTAAAGGTTTCATAGCCGGCGGTGGGAATGCCGTGACGCTTCATGAAGGCCTTGGCGAAGTCTTTGGAGCTTTCCAGCTGCGCGCAGTATTGCGTGGGGCCGAAAATCTTCAGACCGGCGGCGCGAAAAGCGTCCACCACGCCGGCGGCCAGCGGGGCCTCCGGGCCCACCACGGTCAGTTGCACGCCTTCGCGCTGGGCGAACGCCACCAGCTCGGCATTGCCGGATACGTCCACATTGGTGAGATTCGGGTCCAGCGCCGTGCCGGCGTTGCCGGGCGCGACAAACACTTTGGACACGCGAGCGGACTTGGCGATGCGCCAGGCCAGCGCGTGTTCGCGGCCGCCGGAGCCGATAACCAGAACTTTCATCTTGTCGATCCTTCCTGAATGGACAGCCTGGGCTGTCCGGTATGGGCGGGCCGTCGCGACGGCCCGCTCAGAATTGGATATTCAGCTCTTGCGGGAAAGGGTATTCCCCTTGCCCGTTGGGCAACAGGCTGAGCTGCTTCGTCACCGCCCTGCCCTCCAGCTTGCCCCGCCAGCTGACTTGCAGCGGCCAGAAGTCGTCCGCAACCTGCTGCCAGCGCCATTCGACCTTGAGCGCGGTCAGCGGACACGCCGCGCTGCCTTGCTCGCCGCAGGCGCCGCTGTTGTCGGCCTCCGACACCAGCGTGCCCATTGAGCGGATCTTGCCGCCGTCGGCGCGGAAAAAATGCACATTGGTCGCGCTGTAACCCTGTTGCAGATAGCCGCCTTGCAACACCCAGCCCCACTGGCGCGGGCCCAACTGCGCCACCTTGGCAGAGCCGGCCATGCCGTTGGTGCCCATTTCCAGCTGTTCTTCCGCCGCCAGCCGGTACTGCCCGTCGCGCAGGGCGAACAGCAGCATGCGGTTGACGCCGGAGGCGGCGAAGCTGTCCATGCCGTCGCCGGCCGATTCGGCGGTGTCGGCGTTCAGCGTGGTCAGCAGCCAGCCCTGGCCAGCCGCATCGCGCACCCGCACCAGCGGGCCGAACACGCCGACAAACTCGCCGCCGCCATTGCTGGCGCTGGCGTCGAATTTCCATTGCCCGGCTTTGCCGGCCGCCGCCATCTCGTGTTCTTCGCGATAGGCGGCAATGGCGGCTTCGGCCAGCCTGGCTTCATCCACCGGCGCGGCAAGGGGCTGCGGGGCGGGCGGCGTCGGCCACTCCAGCCACGCCACGCCGGCCAACAGGCCCACTACCAGCACAATGACGGCCATGCGACTGAACAGGGTTTTCATGTTTGCTCACGCGCCGAGCGGCCTGCCTTCGCAAGCCGCGCGGCGAGATGCGCTATCAATGGCGGAAATGACGAACGCCGGTCAGCACCATGGCGATGCCGTGTTCGTCGGCGGCGGCGAAAACTTCTTCGTCGCGCATGGAGCCGCCCGGCTGGATGATGGCCTTGATACCCTGTTCGGCGATCACATCAATGCCGTCGCGGAACGGGAAGAAGGCGTCGGAGGAGGCCACCGCGCCTTGCAGGCTCAAACCGGCATCCTGCGCCTTGCGGGCGGCAATGCGGGTGGAGTCCACACGGCTCATTTGGCCTGCGCCGATACCGGCGGTCTGACCGTTCTTGCAGAACACGATGGCATTGGACTTCACGTACTTGGCGACGCGCCAGGCAAACAGCAAATCGGACAGTTCTTGTGGGGTAGGCTGACGCTTGGTCACCACGCGCAGCTCTTCCAGGCTGACGTTGCGGATATCCGGGGTCTGCACCAGCACGCCGCCGCCCACGCGTTTCAGCTCAAAGCGGTTGGCGCCGGCTTCCAGCGGGATCTCCAGCACACGTACGTTCTTCTTGGCGGCGATGATGGCCTTGGCTTCTTCGGTGAAGGACGGGGCAATCAGCACTTCCAGGAACTGGCCGGTGACGGCTTCCACGGTTTCGGCATCCACCGGGCGGTTGAAGGCGATGATGCCGCCAAAGGCGCTGGTGGTATCGGTAGCGAAAGCCAGACGATAGGCGCTCAGAGTATCCGCCGCCACGGCCACGCCGCAGGGGTTGGCGTGCTTGACAATGACGCAAGCGGTGTCGTCGAAGGTCTTGACGGCTTCCCAGGCGGCGTCGGCGTCGGCGATGTTGTTGAAGGACAGTTCCTTGCCTTGCAGCTGACGGTAATTGGCGATGGTGCCGGCGGCCGGGTCTAGGTCGCGGTAGAAGGCGGCGGCCTGATGCGGGTTTTCGCCGTAGCGCATGTCTTGAACTTTGACGAACTGGGCGTTCAGGCGATTCGGGAAGGCCACGCGTTCCGGCTTGCCGGCAGTGACGCCTTCGGCGAGGCTGGTCAGGTAGTTGGAAATCGCGCCATCGTAAGCGGCGGTATGGGTGAAGGCTTTCTTCGCCAGTTCGAAGCGGGTGCCGCGAGCCAGCTTGCCGTCGTTGGCTTTCAGCTCGGCAGCCAGGCCGGCATAGTCGGCCGCGTCGGTGACGATGGCCACATGCGCCCAGTTCTTGGCGGCGGAGCGCACCATGGTCGGACCGCCGATGTCGATGTTTTCGATGGCGTCTTCCAGCGTACAGTCAGCCTTGGCGATGGTGGCTTCAAACGGGTAGAGGTTCACGCACACCAGATCAATGTTGCCGATATCGTGCTCGGCCATCTTGGCCACGTGCTCGGGCAAATCGCGACGCCCCAGGATGCCGCCGTGCACTTTCGGGTGCAGGGTCTTGACGCGACCATCCAGCATTTCCGGGAAACCGGTGTAGTCCGACACCTCGGTCACCGGTACGCCGGCATCGGCCAGCAGTTTGGCGGTGCCGCCGGTGGACAGAATATGCACGCCCAGCGCAGCCAGCTCGCGGGCGAAATCCAGAATGCCGGTCTTGTCGGAGACGCTGATCAGGGCACGTTCGATTTTGGTCATGTTTCTCTACCGTGTTGTCTATAGATGGATGGAAAACGGTATGCCCCGCCGGGGTCGGCCGGCCGGGGCGCGCGGCGAGCGCGCAAAAAAACCGGCCATCCTGTGGTAACGGTATGGCCGGTTTATCTTCATATCAAATCATACGATTTCATTTTTTTGCGCAGCGTGTTGCGGTTCAAACCCAGCAACTCCGCTGCGCGGGTCTGGTTGCCCTGCGTATGCGTCAGCACCACCTCTATCAGGGGCTTTTCCACGCAGGCCAGCACCATGTCGTAAATGGAGGCGGGGTCCTCGCCGTCCAGATCACGGAAATACTGCTCCATCGCCAGTCGCACCGACTGGGAGATATGGTCGTTGTTTTGCATATTCTTGGTTTTATCTTCAAGCATGTTTGGTCAAGGCCGCCAGCTTGCGCTCACTGCCGGCGCGCCTTCCTGATCCCTCAAACGGCCTCCGCCGCCTCGTCCAGCCCCAGGCTGTCTTCGTACACCAGTCTCTCGGAAAACTGGCCCAGCCTGTCGAAATACTCCCCCACTGCCCGGCGTTGCGCGCCGGTGTCCTCCAGCTGATACATGGCTTGGCGAAAGACATTGCCGTCCCGCAGCCCTTTTGTATACCAGGCGATGTGCTTGCGGGCGATGCGGCAGCCCGAGTACTCGCCGTAAAAACCGTACAGATCATCCAGATGCTCCAGCATCACCTGGCGGATTTCCGCCACCGACGGCGGCGGCAACAGCTCGCCGGTGTCGAGGTAGTGCTGGATCTCGCGAAAGATCCACGGCCTGCCCTGCGCCGCGCGGCCTATCATCACCGCGTCCGCGCCGGTGTGCTCCAGCACGTGCTCGGCCTTTTGCGGGCTGTCGATGTCGCCGTTGGCAATCAACGGAATGCTGATGGCCTGTTTCACCGCGCGCAGGGTGTCGTACTCCGCCTCGCCGCGATAAAGGTCTTCGCGGGTACGGCCATGCAAGGCCAGGGCCGCGATCCCGCAGTCTTCGGCCAACCTGGCCACGCGCAAGGCGTTGCGGTGTTCTCGACTCCAGCCGGTGCGGGTTTTCAGCGTTACCGGCACATCCACCGCCTTGACCACGGCCTCCAGAATGCGTCCCACCAGCGCTTCGTCGCGCAACAGGGCGGAACCGGCGGCCACATTGCACACCTTTTTGGCCGGACAACCCATGTTGATGTCGATGATCTGCGCGCCCTGCTCCACATTGACCCTGGCCGCCTCGGCCATTTGCGCCGGGTCCGATCCGGCGATCTGCACCGAAATCGGCTCCACTTCGCCCTCGTGATCGGCGCGGCGCAAAGTCTTGGTGGTATGCCACAAGGCCTTGTTGGCGGTAATCATCTCGGACACGGCCATGGCGGCGCCCATCTTCTTGCACAGCATGCGGAAGGGTCTGTCCGTCACGCCGGCCATGGGCGCCACTATCAGCCGGTTTTTCAGGGTATAAGGACCGATTCGCATCCGCTTTTCAGGGTCAAACGTACAGAAGGGCGGCCATTGTAATGCTTTTTTTTTGAGCAGTAAAAATCTTTTTGCTTATTTTTTGAGCAGGCTCGATAGCCGTAGGAAATCGGGGAAACATCTTCTTGAAACTGCTGGCGGGAATTGGAAGTCAGCCGATAAGCCGGGTTCTGTCGTTGGACAGTCATTCCTCTAGGCCTGCCGTTGCCGGCAGGCTCAAGCAACCTACCCGGGGACAACGCGAGCCACGTTAGCGCCCCCCTATTTGGTCTTGCTCCTGATGGGGTTTAGCCTGCCGTCCGTGTTGCCACGTCCGCGGTGCGCTCTTACCGCACCTTTTCACCCTTGCCTGATCCGTCCGTCCGTCTTGCGACAGGCGGCGCGGCCATCGGCGGTTCAGCTCTCTGTTCCACTTTCCGTCGCCTCACGGCGCCCGGCCGTTAGCCGGCATCATGCTCTGCGGAGCCCGGACTTTCCTCCCCATTGCCCCTTGCGAGGCTTTGCGGCGACTGTCTGGCTGACTTCCAGCGCGCATTCTACCTGAAGCCCCGCAGGCCTGAGTATTTTTCCTTACATGCCAAGACCATTCATTTATACTAACCCGCAATTTCCTAGGAACCTGGTTAATAATGGAGCTCAACTCCGGCAAATTGTCGCGGCTGCAGCTATTCGGCACGCTGGCCATCGTTTTCATGCTGGCCCTGACGCTGTCCGGCTACTTCCTGCTGACCAGCTGGAGCGATTTCCGCACCCGCGAAGACCGGGTGGAACAGGACGCCTACCGTCGCGCCCGCGACTATCTGCAATCCTACAATCAGCACAGCGCGCAAACCTTGCTGGCCCTGCGCGACCACTCCTCGGACATTCTCAAGCAGCAACTCAAAGAACAGGTTGACCAGGCCTATGCCGTGGCCGACGGCATCTGGCGGCGCGAGCATGGCCGCTTGCCAGAGGCGCGCGTTCAACGACTGATCGTGGAAGCGCTGCGGCCGCTGCGCTTTTTCGATGGCCGAGGCTACTTTTTCATCGACACGCTGGATGGCCACTGCGTGTTGCTGCCGACCCAACCGGAGCGGGAGGGCAGTTCGCTGCTGGAAAACCGCGACGACCGCGGCCGCTACATCATGAAAACGCTGATCCAATCGGTGGCCAGTGGCGAAGGCATGGGCTTTTCCTCCTACCGCTGGTATTTGCCGGGCACCCGGCAAATGTCGGAAAAGATCGCCTATTCGCGCCGTTTCGCTCCCTACGACTGGCTAATCGGCAGCGGCGAGTATCTGGCCAACGTCGACAGCCGCCTGCAGCAGCAAGCGCTCACCCTGCTCTCGCGCATGCGGCTGGGCGAGGACAGCGACGACTTCATGGTGATCGACGACAGCGGCGCATTGTTGCTCTACCCGGCCAACCCCCTGTACGAGGGCAAGCACTACCTGGCCCTGCCGCCCGACACCCGCGCGCGGGTGCTGGACCTGATGGAAAAAGGCAAGCAGGGCGGCTTTGTCGAATACAGTTCGGGCGACGACCGGCCCGGCCAACAAACCGCCCACCTCGCCTATGCCAAAAAACTGCCGGGCTGGAACTGGACGCTGGTGACCAGCCTGCATGTGCAATCCATTCTG
Source organism: uncultured Aquitalea sp. (assembly GCF_945957525.1). Lineage (GTDB taxonomy): Bacteria > Pseudomonadota > Gammaproteobacteria > Burkholderiales > Chromobacteriaceae > Aquitalea. Next base: position 71,330 of record NZ_CAMFLA010000014.1, read on the forward strand.
GACGACAGCGAAAAAGCGCGGCGGGAGCTTGACGAGCAGCTGCTGCGCCGCGTCTCCACCATTCTGTTGATGACCCTGCTGGCCATGCTGGCCGCCGGCGCCTTCTCCTGGTTTTTCGTGCGCTGGATGAACGCCATGGTGGCGCGGTACCAAGCTGATCTGAGCCAGAGCCATCAAGAGTTGGAAGCCAGCGCGCGCGAGCTGCGCCTCAGTCACTTCATGATCGACAACGCCACCGATATGGTGGCCTTGCGCCGGGCCGAGGGCGAGCTGGTTTACGCCAACCGGGCGGCGCTGGAGAGTCTCGCAGACAATCAGGACCGCCGGCAGGTGTTGGCCGAAACGCTGTTTGCCTATCCCGAAGCCCGCCTGCCGCACACTTTCGAAGTAGCCATGCAGTGCGCGGACGGCGTGCGCCAGCTGGAAGTAACGGTCAGCGGCCTGCATTACCAGAACGAACGCTTCCTTTGCGCCACCGCGCGCGACATCACCCAGCGGCATCAGGCCGATTACCAGCTGCGACTGGCGGCAAAGGTGTTCGAGTCCAGCAACGAAGCCATTCTCATCACCGACGCCGACAACCGCATCGTGGCGGTGAATCACGCCTTCTGCGTGATTACCGGCTTCAGCGAGAAAGAAGTCATGGGCGAAACCCCGGCGCTGCTGCGCTCCGGCCGCCACGATCCCCACTTCTACCGGCAGATGTGGGAAGGACTGACCCAGCGCGGGCAGTGGTCGGGTGAAGTGTGGAATCGCCGCAAAAACGGCGAGATCTTCCCCGAATGGCTCAATATCAGCGTACTGACCGACTCTCAGGGCGATATCTCGCACTACGTGGCCCTGTTCACCGATATCTCGGAGCGCAAGGAGCATGAGGCGCGCATCCAGCATCTGGCCGAATACGACACCCTCACCGACCTGCCCAACCGTCTCTTGATCAACGACCGGTTGCAACGCGCCATCCGCATGGCCACCTTGCAGGAGGGACGCGTGGCGGTGATGTTTGTGGATCTGGATCACTTCAAGAACATCAACGATACGCTGGGCCACAACAACGGCGACCTGCTGCTCAAGCAGGTGGCGGAGCGGCTGTGCGGCTCGGTGCGCGACATGGACACCGTGGGACGCACCGGCGGCGACGAGTTCGTGCTGATCCTGCCCAGCGTCGGCCAGGCGGAAGAGGCGGCGCAGGTGGCCGAACGCATCCTGCGCGCGATGAAGGAACCCTTCCGGCTGGATGGCGACACGCTAGTGGTCGGCTGCAGCATCGGCATCAGCCTGATGCCGGACGACGGCGACGATATCCAGACCTTGCTGATGAACGCCGATCTGGCGATGTACCACGCCAAGGCGCACGGCCGGAACACCTTCCGCTTCTACACGCGGGAAATGAACGCGCAAGTGGCCGAACGCATGCAGCTGGAAAACCGCCTGCACCGCGCCATGGAGAACGACGAGCTGTATCTGGTCTATCAGCCGCAGTACGACATGGACGGCGCGGCGCTGCTGGGCTGCGAGGCCCTGCTGCGCTGGCAGGACCCGCAGGAAGGCCTGATCATGCCCGGCCGCTTCATCCCCGTGGCGGAAGAAAGCGGCATCATCGTCGAGTTGGGCGTGTGGGTATTGCAGCGCGCCTGCCGCCAGTTGGCCGAATGGCGCGCCGAAGGCCTGCCGCTGTCGCGGGTGGCAGTGAATGTCTCCGCCCGGCAACTGGCGCGCCACGACTTCATCGACACCGTGCGCAGCGCCCTGCAAACCTATCAGCTGCCCGGTCATCTGCTGGAAATCGAGGTGACCGAAAGCACGCTGATGGAAGACGCCGATTTCGCGGCTCGACAACTGGCCGTGCTCAAGGCTATGGGCGTGCGCTTGTCGGTGGATGATTTCGGCACAGGTTATTCCAGCCTCGCTTACCTTAAGCGCTTTGCGCCGGATACGGTGAAGATCGACCGTTCGTTCATATGCGATCTGCCGCAAGACAGCGACGACGCGGCGATCGTCACCGCCATCATCCAGCTGGCCAAGGCCTTGGGCATGCATACCCTGGCCGAGGGCGTGGAAAACGACCGGCAGCAGTCCTTCCTCACCGAGTTGGGTTGCGGCGGCATGCAAGGTTATCTGATGGGCGCGCCCTTGTCGGCCGACGCGCTGCGTCAACGTTTGCGCGAACTGCCCGCGGTATCGGTTTGAACCCTGCTGCGCCTTAGCGCGCCGGCAAGCAGGCCGGCCGCTTCGGCCAACCCTCCTCGCGGGCGCGCCGGGAGGGGGGAAGCAAAACCGGGCCTGCGCCCGGTTTTGTCAGATTATTGCCCTCTCGGCTTCTGGTCGGAAAGCGGAGCTCCCTTGCTGGGCAAGGTCGGATAGATGGGGTGCAAACAGGAACGCTGCGGCATCATCAAGCCACACCCGCCAACACCCCCCCTACCCCTGCATGACGCTTCCTTGTCATGCTGCCCATGCAGCCTGCCCCGCGTGCCTTGGCCCGGGACCTCCGCGAGGCGTTGTCAGCGGCGCCAAGAGTGGCTAACAAAATTCCCGATGCTGCGTTGCGCCTTGCCTCAGCCGTGAAGCTGATTTTTGTGGGCCGCGCTGAAGCAAATGGAAAGACCCGGCTTGAACGGGCCCGGCGCTAGTCAAAACGCAAGGTGTAGCGCGATTCCACCGAGGTATTGGTGCCGGCCCGCACCACCATCGACCAGTTTCGCGTCAGCTGATAAGCCAGCTTCACCGCCTGATCGGCGCTGGTGACGCCGTACTCGTAGCCCAGATACAGCTCGCGCGTCAGCTGACGGCCCACCGTCACCACCTGCTCCGCCGGACTCACCGAACCGTCCGCCAGCGTTTTTTCCTTGCGGCTGGTCAGGCCCAGATCATCAAAGAAACCCACCTGATCGTTGATGGAACCCGCTAGCATCAAGCCGGCAGCGGCGGCCAGCGCGTTGTCGTCGCGATCGCTGCTGGCGGCGTGCCCCAGCACCAGCCAGGCCAGCTTGTCCTTCTCCGACATCGACTCGTCCGCCACCAGCCGGATGCGCGGCGCGCTAGCGCTGCCCGACACTTCCACCCCAGCGCCCACCGGCGACAAATGGCGCTTGGCCACCACATTGAGCAAGGGGTTGTCCAGCGGGCCGACGAAAGTGATGATGCCCGTCTCGATATCCAGATCCTGGCCATAGGCCTTGTAACGGCCCCGCACTACCCGCACCTGACCGCGCGCCGCCGGCGGCAGGCCGGGGTTGGCCGATACCTTCACCACGCCGGTGAGGTCCACATCCAGGCCCTGACCGGCAAAGCGGAAGCGGTCGCCCAGGTCCAGATCCAGCGCCACCGTCAGCGGCAGGCTGGAGAAGGCGGAAGGCTCGGGCGGCTGACGCCCCTTCACCACCACATCGTCGCCCAGACTTGGCGCGCCGAATTTGGGCAGATCCACCCGCCCCTGATCGGCGCGGATGCGGCCGGTCAGCGAAATTTTCTTGTCCAGCACCGCCAATTCCGCGCCGCCGGACACCACCAGCTTGCGGTTGGGTTTGTCGAACACGCTGAACTTGTCGAGGTTTACCTTCACATTAACGTTGGGGTTGTCGGCCTGCAGATCCAGTGCGCCGGTAGCAGTGACCTCCCCCTTGCCGCCGGCAAAACGCAGGCGCTCCAGAATCAGGCTGCGGCCGGCCAGCCGCGCCTGCAGCACCCCTTCAGCCAGGCGGATGCCCGTCTTGTGGTCGGCCAGCATCAGATCGCGGCCGACAATCAGTCCGCTGCCCTGCGGCTGGGCGATCGGCCCGCTAAGCGCCAGGTTGGCCGAAAGCTGTCCGCCCAACTCCAGCGAAGGCGAGGCGAGCTTGGCGATGTCGCCCAGCGAAGGCACCGACAGCGCGGCGCTGGCCGACAGCGGGGTGCGGCCGTCGATCACCCCGTTGTTCCACGGCAAGCTGCCCTTGCCGTCCAGACGGGCGTAGCGGCTGTCCACCAGCGTGTCGAACAGCACCTGCCCGCCGTCAAAGCGCAGATTGACGCGCGCCTGCCGCAGGCCCAGCGGGCTGGTGCGGCCGCTGTCGCCCGGGATATTGATGTCGCCGGCGCTGCGATTGATCAACAGCGAACCTTGCGGGTGCGCGCCGTTGAGGTTGAGATCCCAATTGGCGTCAAATACCAGATTGTGTTCCAGCGGCAGACTCACCAGCGGCGCCAGCTCCGCCAGACGGATGCCGTCGGCGCGGCCGCGACTGCTGAGGCTGCCATTGGCCTGACGCACAAACTCGTTCAGGCTGAGGCTGCCGCCCAGCAAGGCAAGGCGCGTGCTGCCCAGCTTCACGCGCTCCGGGCCGGCCTCCAGCGCCACCGGCGAGAGCAGGCTCAGCCCCGGCTTGCCCGTCAGCTCCAGCTTCTGCAGCATGCCCTGCCATTGCCCCCCATTGGCCGGCAGGCCGCCACTGGCCAGCAACTGCACGCCATAGGGGTGATCGGCCAGATGGATGCGGCCATCCAGTTGCAGCTGATGCCGCGCACGGGTGCCGCTGGCCTGGGCTCGCAGCTGATCGGCGACAAAGCCGCCGGCTTGCAGGGCATCAACCGCCAGCTGCAAACGGAAGGGGCTGGCGGCATCGGCCTGCACATTGCCGTCCAGATTCAAGCTCTGTACCGCCAGATTGCCGGGCAGGCGCAGCCGGCTGGCCTGCAAACGGGCACTGATCAGCGGCGCTTTGGGCGTACCCGCCAGCTCCACATCCCCCTTGATCAGGCCGGAGAATTCCTTGCCCAGCAAAGCCAGATTGGGGGCGTCCAGCGTCAGCTTGAGCTTGTCGCCGGGCGCGCCGTAAGCGCCGTTGGCCTGCAGGCGGTTGTCCGCCAGACGCAGGTCGGCCTGCAACTGGCGCAGCCGCTGCTCTTGCAGATCCAGCGTGGCCTGTCCGGTCAGCGGCGCGCCGGAAAGACGGCTGGGTGCGAACTGCAGCGCCAATTTGCCGGACAGCGGCTTGGCCAGCTGGCCGCTGGCCTTCAGCGTGGCGTTAAGATCGCCCACTGGCAAAGAGGGCGACACGCGGGACGGGTCCGCCTTACTCAACTTGCCATTCACTTCGAATTCCTGCTTGCCGGCCAGACCCAGCTTGCCGGTCAGCGACAGGCTACCCGCGCCGGCGCTGAAATCCAACTGGTGCAGCAAGAGGGTTTTGCCGGCCTTGTCCTGCGCAAAGCCCAATTGGGTAAGCAGCTGCAAGGTACGGCCATACAGCGTGGCCTTGATGTCCGGTCCGGCGGCCGGCCCGGATACGCGCAAAGTGCCTTTGATGGTGTCGTCCGGCGCGGCGGCGTGCAAAGAGCGCAAGCGCACGCCTTCCAGCAGCGCGGCCAGGTCCAGCGAGCCCGGCTCGGCCTTGCCGGTGATGTCGATCTGGCCATCGATCAGACGCGTCATCAAGCGGTCCAGATGCAAGCGCTTGTCGTCGGCGCTGAATTCGCCCACCGCCAGCGCTATCGGCAACTTGCCGTCGGAGATCAGACCCGGCTCATTGTTGATGAGCGAGACGCCGCCTTTCACGCCCTGACCGGCCTGCGGTTCGGCATGCACGGCAAAGCCCAGCCGCGCCTGCGGCCAGCCAGGCATCAGCGCATGCGGGTTGACGCCGCCTACGCGCAGATCAAGCCGGGTGAAACGATTGTAGGGATTGATGGCGAAGGGTCGCAATTGACCATGCGCCTCGGCGAGTATGCCCTTGCCGTCTGCTTCGCCGTTGATGTCCAGCAGGCTGAGATTGCCGCCCAAGCGAACCGCCGCCCGCACCGCCACTTGCTCCAGCTCGCCGTTGGCTTTCAGTTCGCCGTGAATATCGAACGGCGCCTTGCCGGCCAGATCCAGGCTTGCCTGGGCATTGCCCCACGGCGTTTGCAACCGGGCATGCTCCAGTTGGTGACGACCGGTTTCATAGCGATAGGCCAGATCCAGCCCGTAAAAACGCAAATCGGACGGCAACAGCGTCAGGCTGGCCAGCTTGAGCTGGTCCACTTGCACATTCAGCGGCAACTCCAGCGATTTGGGCGCGCCGGTGGATGGCTTGCTCGGTCCGGGCCGGCTGCTCATCTTCACATTGCCCACGTCCAGCAAGGCCAGATGCAAGCGCCCGTGCCACAGGGCGGAAGGTTGCCAGTCCAGATGCGCGCGGTCGATGTCCAGATCGGTGTCGGCGCTGCGCCAGCGCAGCTCGTGCAAGGTGAAACCCGACCACAGCGTGCCTTCGGCGCGCGCCGACAAGGCCTTGCCGGTAAGCGCGGGCATTTGCGTCCACAACCAGGCAAAGCCGCTTTCGCTGCCCGTGAGCCAGCCAAGGGCCGACAGCAGGCCGGCAAACAGGACGGCCATGACCCACAACCAGCGACGGCGCGGGCGCGCCGCGGGCGGCGTGGCGGGAGCTTCAGGCGGGTTGGCCGAAGGGGAAGCGGGCAAGTCGGTGTGTTGCGCCATCAGAACGCCAGCCCCAGGCTCATGTTCCAGCGCAGGCGGCCATCTTTCTCCGCCTTGGCGATGTCGAAGGACAGCGGCGCCACCGGGCTGTACCAGCGCGCGCCCAAGCCGTTGCTGTGCTCCATCTTGTAGGTTTGCCAGCTGTCGGCGGCATTGCCGGCATCGTGGAACAGCGCCACGGCCCAGTCCTTGGCCACCGGAATCTGCCACTCCAGCGAGACGGTGCCGATCACGCGACCGCCCAGCACGGAACCATTCGGCCCGGGCAAACCCAGGCTCTGGTATTCATAACCGCGCACACTGTTTGCTCCGCCGGCGCGGAACAGCTGGGAAGTCGGCACATCGTTGCTGTCCTTGGTCCAGACCTGGCCGGCCTCGAAACGGGCGACAAACGTGCCCAGCTTGGGCAGCGGCGTCCAGTACCCCACCGCGCGGGAATAGGCGCGCACAAACTGGCTGGAGGTCAGCGCCGACCCCAGCGTGGTGGACAAGGTCACATCCAGCAGACGGCCGTTGCGCGGCCGCATGGTGTCGTCCACCGCGCGCTGGGTCCAGCCGAACACGCCCAGCAAGGCATAGGTGTCATTCTGGATGGTAGAACCGATTTCCTCGCTCTCGCGAATGAACTCGATGCCGAAACGGGCGTTGATATTGTCGCGCGCACGGATGCGCCAGGCGCCGGCGTCCACCGAGGTGGTCTTGATGCCCTGGATGTCGGTCTGCTTCCAGCGGGACGTGATGGAATGGGAGTAACCGTCCGCCTGGCGCGGAAAGCCCAGACCGAACGACACGTTCTTGTCGTTCTGTTTCCAGTCCACCAGCATGGAGCCGGTGAAACCGCGACGGAAAATATTGTAGTGGTCGTAGCCCAGGCGCACGCCGGGGCCATCGGAAGAATCGTACGTCAGGCCCAGCTCCAGCTTCTGGCGCGGGAATTCGGTCAGGCTGACATCCACCGGCACGCGATTGTCGGCATCCACCCGCGACATATCGGTGCTGACCACCACGCCGGAATAATGCACGTCCTGTTCCAGAGCAGACTGATAATCCAGCAGCTTTTTCTGCTGGTAGGGATCGCCTTCCTTGAAGTCCGCCAAGCCCTCCGCCACTTTGGCCGGATAGCGCTGGTTGCCGGTGATGGACATTTTGCCGAAACGCACCAGCGGGCCGCTGTCCACAACCACCTCCAGCTCGCCCTTGCCGGTTTCCGGGTCCAGTTTCGCCTGGCTGGAGGTGATGCGCGCCAGTGGAAAACGGTCGGCTGTCAGCACGCGCACCACGGCGCGTTTGCTGGCGTCCCAGTCTGATTGCCGGTAGGGCGCGCCCATGGGCAGGCTCCAGGCCTCCAGCGCTTCGCCCAGACGGGCCGGGAAGTTGCCTTCCTGTCGGATGGTGCCGTCCAGTTTGATGGTAACGTCGTCGATGATGACCGGCTCGCCCGGCTCTACCTTGACGGTGAAGCGCAGCGGAGCGGTTTCGCTGATGCTGATTTTGGGACGGAAGTAGCCCTCGGTTTCCAGCAGTTTGGCAGCCTCGGCCGGGGTTTCCTTTACCAGAGCGCGCAACTGGTAGTCGTCGATATCGGGATCTTTTTGCGCGGACACCAGCTCGAGGTTGTTCTTGAGCAGGTCGGCCAGGCCGGAAGGCGCGGCGACGTCCACCTGATAGTCCACCGCCGCCATGGCAGGCGCAGCCGCCAGTAGCGGCAGCAGGGCAAGGCGAAACGGGGTGGAAGAAGTGGAAATCGGCATGGTCACGGTCATCGGGAATCCGACCGATGGTATCCAAACTGGTTCCGTCTGGCGAGTGGGCGAGGTTCATTCGCACCCGCCGCGCGAAATCTTCCTTCGGCCAACCCTCGCCAGACGACGGAAAAACGCAGTGTCTCAGGGCTGCCAGTTGTCGTAGGGGCCGTGTACCCGCGCATAGGCGCGGGCCAGTTCACCACTGGCGCGCGCGGCAGCGATCGCCTTGCTCAAGGCCTTGTTGACGAAGTCGCCGCGCCGGTTGCAGGACAGGAACAGCACGTCCGGATAGTCGTCGTAATGCGCCCGGTGAATGCTGCCCAGCTTGAGCTTGCGAATCAGATAATCCGCTTCTTCCTGCGCCCAGATCACGCCGTCGATACGTCCCTGATTAAGCATTTTCAGCGAGCGCTCCAGATCCACCACGCTATTGGTATGAAAACCCCAGTTGGTGGGCGGCGCATGCAGCTCGTACTTGTTGAGATTGGCCATATCCAGCAGGGCCGCTTTGTCCAGTTGCTTGGCCTTGTTGGTGTAGAGCACGAAGGTGACCTTGCCCAGCATCTCGCTGGAAAACTGGTAGGGCGTCTGGTTGTCCGCGCCGTCGCGGATTTTCATGATGGGGAAACGAAAATCCGCATTCTGGTCATTGGTGTCCAGATACACCCGCCGCACCGGCTCTATGCTCAGGCTGATGCGCCCCTCCGGATAATACTTCCCCACCGTTTTGATGAGGTTGGCGAAAGGGCTGTCGACCGTGTTTTCCAGTACTACCGGCAGAAACACCGCAATGCCGTGAATGTCCGGCTGATTGAACTGAGCTGCGGTTTCCGGCGTGGCCGTGCCATTGCAGGCCAGCGCCAGCGGCGCGATGAACAGTAAAGCCGAAGCCAGGCGGACAGGCGTGAAAACCATGTTGCGCTCCTTGGCGGCCGGCTTTGCCGCGCGCAACCCTGGCGGGGCCGGCACAACGCAAACGTCCGCAATATGGGAAAGGCGTTCTTCGGTCTAGCACATCCTTCGGCCAACTCAACGCTGCAACGCAACGGAACGGAATAAAAAAAGCGGCGGGGAATGCCCGCCGCAAGACTGAGAGAGATGGCCGCCCTGACGAGGCGGCGCAAGTACAACTACTTTTTGCGCTGCGGCGGCAAGTCCGTGCAAGTGCCTTCGAACACCTCCGCCGCCATGCCGATGGACTCGCCCATGGTGGGGTGCGGGTGGATGGTCTTGGCGACGTCTTCCGCATCGCAACCCATTTCGATGGCCAGGCAAATCTCGCCGATCATGTCGCCCGCGTGCGGGCCGACGATGCCGCCGCCGATCACTTGGTGGGTGGCCGGGTCAAAGATCAGCTTGGTGAAGCCTTCATCGCGGCCATTGGCGATGGCGCGGCCGGAGGCCGCCCACGGGAAGACGGATTTCTCCACCTTCATGCCCTGCTTCTTGGCTTCGTCTTCGGTCATACCCACCCACGCCACTTCGGGGTCGGTATAGGCCACGCCCGGAATCACGCGCGCATCAAAGAAGGCTTTGTGGCCGGCGCAGTTTTCCGCCGCCACATGGCCTTCGTGCACGCCCTTGTGCGCCAGCATCGGCTGGCCGACGATGTCGCCGATGGCGAAGATGTGCGGCACATTGGTGCGCTGTTGCTTGTCCACCGGGATGAAACCGCGGTCGGTAACGGCGATGCCGGCGTTTTCCGCGCCCAGCAGCTTGCCATTGGGCGCGCGGCCGGTAGCGTACAGCACCAGGTCGTAGCGCTGCGGTTCCTTGGGCGCGCTGTCGCCTTCAAAGCTGACCCACACCCCGTCTTCCTTGGGCTCGATGCCCACGGTCTTGGTGTTCAGCATGATGTTGTCGAAACGGTGCGCGTTCCACTTCTGCCATACCTTCACCAGATCGCGATCCGCGCCCTGCATCAGGCCGTCCAGCATTTCCACCACGTCCAGGCGAGCGCCCAGCGTGGAATACACGGTGCCCATTTCCAGGCCGATGATGCCGCCGCCGATGATCAGCATCTTTTCCGGTACGGATTTCAGCTGCAAGGCACCGGTGGAGTCCACCACGCGCGGATCATTCGGAATGAAGGGCAGCTTCACCACGCGGGAACCGGCGGCGATGATGGCGTTCTTGAACTTGACGATCTTCTTTTCGCCGCTTTCTTCGCGCCCGGCGCCGGTGGTGACCGACACTTCGAGATGATGCGGATCGATGAAGTGGCCGTTGCCGCGCACGATTTCCACCTTGCGCGCCTTGGCCATGCCGGCGAGACCGCCGGTCAGTTTGCCGATGACCTTTTCCTTGTAGCCGCGCAGGACGTCGATATCCACTTCCGGCTTGCCGAACTTGATGCCGTTGGCGGCCAGGTGGCTGACTTCGTCAATCACGGCGGCGTTGTGCAACAGCGCCTTGGACGGAATGCAACCCACATTCAGACACACGCCGCCCAGGGTGGAATAGCGCTCGACAATGACCACCTTCAGGCCAAGGTCGGCGGCGCGGAAGGCGGCGGAGTAACCACCGGGGCCGCCGCCCAGCACCATCACATCGCATTCGATGTCGGCGCCGCCGCTATGGGTGGCGGCGATCGGGGCGCTTTGCGGGGCGAAACCGGCCTGGGTGGTGGCGGAGGCCACGCCGGTGCTTTCCACCGGTTTGGCTTCGGCCGGCGCAGCGCCAGCAACAGCAGCGGCTTCCACGATGACGATCACATCGCCCTCGCTGACCTTGCCGCCCACGGCGACTTTGACTTCCTTCACCACGCCGGCAGCTTCCGCCGGCACTTCCATGGTGGCCTTGTCGGTTTCCAGGGTGATCAGGCTGTCGTCCTTGCTCACCACGTCGCCCGGCTTCACGAAGACTTCGATCACGTCCACATTGCTGTGGCCGCCGATGTCCGGGACTTTCAGTTCAATCAGATTGCTCATGGTTTTCCATCCGCAATATTGGGGGCCGGCGCAAGGCCGGCCGCCTCGAGTCTGGGCTTGATTCTGCAAGGCGGAAACCCGCCTGCTTCTCGCATGGCAAGACGGAGCGCCCCGGCGGGGGCCCCGCCCTGTGCTTACAGGATCAGACGGCGCACGTCGGAGAGCAGCTTGCCCAGATGCACGGTAAAGCGAGCGGCGGCCGCGCCGTCGATCACGCGGTGATCGAAGGACAGCGACAGCGGGCACATCAGGCGCGGCGCGAATTCCTTGCCGTTCCAGATCGGCTTGATCTGGCTCTTGCACACGCCAAGAATGGCCACTTCCGGCGCATTGATAATGGGCGTGAAGCTGCTGCCGCCAATACCGCCGAGGCTGGAGATGGTGAAGGTGGCGCCTTGCATGTCGGTCGGCTTCAGCTTGCCTTCGCGAGCCAAGCCGGACAGCGTGGTCAGTTCCTGGGCGATTTCCTTCAGGCCCTTCTTGTCCGCGTCCTTGATCACCGGCACCACCAGACCATTCGGCGTGTCAGCGGCAAAGCCGATGTGGTAGTACTGCTTGAGCACTAGATTGTCGCCGTCCAGCGAGCTGTTGAACGCTGGGAAAGCCTTCAGGGTTTCGGCGGCGGCCTTGATGATGAAGGCCAGCGGGCTGATCTTCAGGCCCGACTTTTCCCACTCCTTGCCGATAGTCTTGCGGAAGTCTTCCAGCTCGGTGATGTCGCACTCGTCGTTGAACGTAACGTGCGGAATCATGACCCAGTTGCGGCTGAGGTTGGCACCCGAAATCTTCTGGATGCGCGACAGCGGCTTGGTTTCCACCGGACCGAACTTGGCGAAATCCACCTTCGGCCACGGCAGCAGGTCCAGGCCCATGCCAGAACCGGCCGGCGCGGCGGCAGGCGCTGCCAGCGTGGCGGGGTTCTGCATCACGCCCTTCACGAAGGACTTCACGTCGGTATCGAGAATGCGACCCTTGCGGCCGGAACCCTTCACCCGCCCCAGATCCACACCCAGTTCGCGCGCCAGACGACGCACGGACGGGCCGGCATGGGCCTTGGAAAAGGCGGCTTCGTCGATAACCGGGGCCGGCACATTGGCCACCACCGGCGCAGCGGCGGCAACGGGGGCGGCGGCGGCAGGCGCGGCGACCGGAGCAGGCGCTGCAGCGGCCACCGGGGCGGCTGCGGCTGCGCCAACGGCCTCCACCACGACGATCAGATCGCCCTGGCTGACCTTGTCGCCCACTTTCACTTTCACTTCCAGCACCTTGCCGCCTGCGGTGGCGGGCACTTCCATGGTGGCCTTGTCGGTTTCCAGCGTGATCAGGCTGTCGTCTACACTGATCATGTCGCCCGCCTTCACGGCCACTTCAATCACATCCACGCCGTTGTGGCCACCGATGTCCGGCACCACGATATCGACGCGGCCGGCAGCCGCAGGCGCGGCGGCAACCGCAGGCGCGGCGGCAACCGCTGCCGGCGCTGCAACCGGGGCGGCGGCAACAGGGGCGGCGGCCGGCGCGGCTTGTGCCGCCGGCGCTTCGGCGCTGGCGCCCACTTCGATCAGGGCGATCACATCGCCTTCGGACACCTTGCCGCCAACGGCGACCTTCACTTCGCGCACCACGCCGGCCTGGTCGGCGGGCACTTCCATGGTGGCTTTGTCGGTTTCCAGCGTGATCAGGCTATCGTCCACGGCCACGGTCTGACCCGGAGCGATGAACACTTCGATCACGTCTACATTGTTGTGCCCACCGATGTCGGGCACTTTCATTTCAATCAGCTTGCTCATGGCTTATCCACATCCTTGCGGGGCGAGGCGCGCCGCAGCGCGCCGCCGGTATCGGTAACAGCGGCCGGCAGCCTTTCGGCCAACCGGCTGACCATGCTTGCTTAAGCCTTCCAGCTCGGCAGCTTGTCCACGTTGATGCCGTACTTGGCGATGGCATCCTGCACGCGCGCGGCGTCGATCTTGCCTTCGCGGGCCAGCGCGGACAGCGCTGCCAGCGCCACGTAGTAGCGGTCCACCTCGAAGAACTCGCGCAGCTTGGCGCGGCTGTCGGAGCGACCGAAACCGTCAGTGCCCAGCACCACGTAACGACCCGGCACGTATTCGCGAATCTGGTCGGCGTAGTTGCGGATGTAGTCGGTGGCGGCGATAAACGGGCCGCTGCGACCGGACAACTGCTGCTCGACGAAGCTCTGCTTGGCTGGCTCGGCCGGATGCAGCAGGTTGAAGCGGGCGGCTTCCATGCCGTCGCGGCGCAGTTCGTTGAAGGAAGTGACGCTCCAGATGTCCGAAGCGATGCCGAAATCGTTGCGCAGCAGATCGGCGGCGGCCATCACTTCGCGCAGGATGGTGCCGGAGCCCATCAGCTGCACCTTCACCTGCGCGTCGCCGCCGTCTTTCAGCAGGTACATGCCCTTGATGATGCCCTGCTCGGCGCCTTGCGGCATGGCCGGGTGGGTGTAGTTCTCATTCATCAGGGTGATGTAATAGAAGATGTCTTCCTGCTCGCCGTACATGCGGCGCAGACCGTCCTGCAGGATCACGGCCAGCTCGTAGGAGAAGGTCGGGTCATAGGACACGCAGTTGGGAATCAGGCCAGCCTGGATATGGCTGTGGCCGTCTTCGTGCTGCAAACCTTCGCCGTTCAGCGTGGTGCGACCAGCCGTACCGCCCAGCATGAAACCGCGGGCGCGCATGTCACCGGCAGCCCAGGCCAGATCGCCGATGCGCTGGAAGCCGAACATCGAGTAATAGATGTAGAACGGAATCATCGGGATGCCGTGGTTGGCGTAGCTGGTGGCTGCGGCAATCCACGAGGACATCGCGCCCGGCTCGTTGATGCCTTCCTGCAGCATCTGGCCGTCCTTGGATTCCTTGTAGAACATCAATTGGTCGGCATCCTGCGGTACGTAGTTCTGACCCTGGCTGGACCAGATGCCGTACTGGCGGAACATGCCTTCCATGCCGAAGGTGCGGGACTCGTCCGGCACGATGGGCACGATCTGCTTGCCGATGTTCTTGTCCTTGAGCAGCGTGCCCAGCATGCGCACAAAGGCCATGGTGGTGGAGTACTCGCGCTCGCCGGAGTCGCCCAGCTGGCTGTCGAACACGTGCAGGCCCGGCACGGCCAGCGGCGCCTTCACCGGACGGCGGGACGGCAGGAAACCACCCAGCGCGGCGCGGCGTTCACGCATGTATTTCATTTCCGGACTGTCTTCGGCCGGCTTGTAGTACGGCACGTTCGGCAGATCTTCATCGGAGATCGGGATACCGAAGCGGTCGCGGAATTTGCGCAGGCTGTCCAGATCCATTTTCTTGGCCTGGTGAGCGATGTTTTGCGCTTCGCCGCTGGAACCCATGCCGTAACCCTTGATGGTCTTGGCCAGGATCACGGTGGGACGACCGTTGGCGTTGTGGGTGGCCTCGTGATACGCGGCGTACACCTTGTGCGGATCATGACCGCCGCGGTTCAACGCCCAGATCTCGTCGTCGGACATATTGGCCACCATTTCGCGCAGCTCCGGGTATTTGCCGAAGAAATGTTCGCGAACGTAGGCGCCGTTCTTGGATTTGAAGGTCTGGTAATCGCCATCCACGCACTCGTCCATGCGCTTCTTCAGCAAACCCTTGGTGTCCATGGCCAGAAGCGGGTCCCAACGACTGCCCCACACTACCTTGATGACGTTCCAGCCGGAACCGCGGAAGTCGCCTTCCAGTTCCTGGATGATCTTGCCGTTGCCGCGCACCGGTCCGTCCAGACGCTGCAGGTTGCAGTTGATGACGAAGATCAGGTTGTCCAGGCCTTCGCGGGCCGCCAGCGCGATCGCGCCGAGGGATTCCGGCTCGTCCATTTCGCCGTCGCCACAGAAGCACCAGACCTTGCGGCCCGGGGTGCGGGCCAGACCGCGGCTTTCCAGATACTTGAGGAAGCGAGCCTGGTAAATGGCCATCAACGGGCCAAGGCCCATGGACACGGTGGGAAACTGCCAGAAGTCGTCCATCAGCCACGGGTGCGGATAGGAAGACAAGCCGTTGCCGTCCACTTCCTGACGGAAGCTGTCCAGCTGCTCTTCAGTCAGACGGCCTTCTAGGAAAGCGCGGGAATACACGCCCGGCGCAATATGGCCCTGGAAATAGATCAGATCGCCGTCTTGCTCGTCGTTGGGGGCGCGCCAGAAGTGATTGAAGCCCACATCGTAGAGAGTGGCGGAAGACTGGAAGGAGGCGATGTGGCCGCCCAGCTCCAGGTTTTTCTTGCCGGCGCGCAGCACCAGGGCCGCGGCGTTCCAGCGGTTGATAGAGCGGATGCGGTGCTCCATCTCATGATTGCCCGGGGACTTCTGCTCTTTGCCCACGGGGATGGTGTTCTGATAAGCGGTGGTTGCGTCGAACGGCAGGTGCGCGCCGCGGCGACGGGTGCGTTCAACCATGGTTTCCAGCAGATAGTGCGCGCGTTCGGCACCCTCGGCGTCCAGCACGGACTCCAGGGCTTCGGTCCATTCCTGGGTTTCCAGCGGATCGATATCGTCAGGGAAGGTTGCAGCCATATCTCATCCTCACATCGGGGGTGAACGGGGCGCTGCCTCGTGGACAACGCCCGCTTTATTGTGTTTCCGGATCGAAAACGAAAAAACGAACCGTACTCGATTGGCCCAGATTATAAACGATCGTTTTCGCAAGAAAAATGTTCGCTTCTGAAAAACCGTACCAATGAGCGGCAGTGTATAGTTTCACGAGCGGACAAAGGAATAGGCAATTAGGGTTTTCACTCGATATTTGCCCGTTTTTTCAACATGTTGCGGCGCATCATGTTGTTTTTTTGCGATAGCCCCGCTACAGCGAAAAACAGCCGGGTCACTTGCCGGCCGTTTTCTTCTCTTCCTTCAGCAGCTTTTCAACTTCGCGCATGCGCGCCTCGATGGAGGAACGCAGGTAGAAGTCGTCGCCCTTGGCCTGACTGGCGAACTGGTACTGCTCAAGCGCCGCCTCGTAACGACGTTCAAAGTACAAGGCGTTGCCCAGCGCCCAGTGATAGCGCTGCGGTTCACGATCGGCGTAGAGCGCGGCCTCGCGACGATACAAGGGCGCATCGGTCGGACGGGTGGTTTGCAGTTCGCGCAACATGGCCAGGGCCGCGCTCCGGTTATTACTATCGATCAGGACATCCAGTTCGGCCAGTTGCAACGGTGCGTTGTTGCGGAAGACGGCCTGGCCGCGTTGCAGCGCGGCGCGGGCGGCCGTCCAGTCGCCGGCTTCGCGATCGATGGCGGCTTCCTGTCCGAACAGCATGGGATCGGACGGCAATTTGCTGCGCGCCTTGGCCAGCGCCTCCCGCGCGGCAGCCACATTGCGGGACGCCAGTTGGGCACGGGAGAGCCCGTACCAGGCAGCCCCTTCGCTGAGGTACTGGCCCTTGTCCAGCATGGTCTTGTAATAGCGCACCGCCTCTTCAGGTTGCATGCCGGTCACGCGGATCTTTTCCCTCACCAGCAAATAGGCCGTGCTGTCGGCCTTCATCTTTACCGGGTACTCCAGCGCGCGGTTCTGCGCTTCGCTGATGCGCTCCACCGTTACCGGGTGAGTGCGCAGGAAAGCGAAAGCGCTGTTGTCGCTGTAACGGTTAGCGTTTTCCAGGCGCTGGAAGAAGGCCGGCATGGCGCGCACGTCGTAGCCGCCCTGCGCCAGATACTGCATGCCGACGCGGTCCGCTTCGCGTTCGAAATCGCGCGAATAGGCCAGTTGGTTGGAAATCTGCAAACCCAGCCCCGCGGACAGCGCGCCCACCGAGCCCTGGCCGCCGCCGGCGCGCGAGGCCAGCACAGCCGCCAGCACGGTGCCCAGCAACAACAACGGGCTGGTGGCGTCGTTGGCGGCTTTCATGCGCGCCATGTGGCGCTGGGTGACGTGGGCGGTTTCATGGCCCACCACGGAGGCCAGCTCGCCTTCACTCTGGGTGGTGAGGATCAGCCCTTCGTTGATGCCGATGTAGCCGCCCGGCATGGCGAAGGCGTTGATGGCTTTGTCGTTGACGACAAAGTAGGTCAGCCGCAGGCCGGGCATGCGCACCTGCGAGGACAGGCGATGGCCCAGATCATTGATATAGGCGGTGGCTTCCGGATCATCCAGCACATCGCCGGCGTCCATCATGGCGCGCATGAAATCGCGCCCCAGCTTTGCCTCATCGGCCATGGAGAGGGCGGTGTCGGCATTGTCGCCGAGGTCGGGCAGATCGATGGCGTAGACGGCGGGGACTTGAATCAGCGAGACGGCCAGCATGGTGGCCAGAAGCGTTTTTTTCATCATGGAAGGTAGGAGCCGTGGCTGCGTGGGAAAGTTGCACGGCCCGAACCGGCCGCGCCGACGACAGGCCATAGCATAGCCAGATGCCGCCGCGCCGCCAATGATGCCTAGATATGGTAGTCGGGCGAAGGCGTCAGACGCTGCCACGCCTGCTGCAGGGAGAGATGGGTGCGGCCGGCAAAGCGGCGGCCCAGCCCGGCGCGCTCCATGACGTCCATCACCGGGCCTTTCACCTCCGCCAGATGCAGGACAATGCCGCGCTCGGCCAGAGTGCGATCCAGCTCTTCCAGCATCAACAACGCGGTGGTGTCGATGCGGTTGACCGCGCTCATCACCAGCACCAGCTGCCTACAGGACGGCATCCCGGCGGCTTTGCCGATCAGCGCCAGACGCACCTGCCGCGCGTTGGCGAAATACAGGCTTTCATCCACCCGCAGCGTCAGCACGCCGGGCAGCCCCTCCACCGCATGGCGCAGGCGATTGCGAAAATGCTGGGTGCCGGGCACCCGCCCCAGCTCGGCGATGTGCGGCCGGCTGCCGCGCCAGAGCAAAGCGGCCAGCGACACCGCCATGCCGGCCACGATGCCGCTATCCACGCCCAATAACAGCACCAGCAAGAAGGTCAGCAACCAGGCGGCGGCGTCCGCCTTGTCGCTGCGCCAAGCCAGCCTCAACGCATCCAGCCGCACCATGCCGGCCACCGCGCTGATGATGGTGGCCGCCAACACGGATAAAGGCAACGTCGCCAAAGCACCAGCGGCAAACAGCATGGCCAGCGCCATGCCGAAGGCAGTAATCAGCGAGGAGAGCTGGCTTTGCGCGCCGGCATCGGCGTTCACCACCGAACGCGTCAGCCCGCCGGTTATCGGGAAGCCGCCGCACAAGCCGCTGCCGATATTGCAGGCGCCCAGCGCCAGCAGTTCGCGATCGGGATCGATCTGCTCGCCGCGCCGCGCCGCCAGCATCTGCGCTACCGACAAGCTTTGCACATAGTTGATCAGGCCGATGAAAAACGCCGGCAGCAGCAAATCCGCCCATTGCCCCGCCTCCAGCGCAGGCCAGCGCAGGCCCGGCAAGCCGGCGGGCACCTCGCCCACCAGCGGCAAGCGCCCTGTCAGCCCCCAGCCGGATACCAGCAGCATGCTGACTGCGACGGCCAGCGTCGGCGCACAACGCACCCACAACACGGCACGCGCAGCGGATAGCCCCAAGACTTGCAGCAACGGTTGGCCGAAGCGCCGGGCCAGGGTCAGAAAAGCCAGCGTCGCCGCGCCAAAAGCCAGCGCCAGCCCGTTGGCCTTCGGCAAACCTTGCCACAGTCCCGTGGCCAGGGCCGGCAGGGAGGCGCCGCCGCGCACGCCGGCAAGCGCGGATAATTGGGACAGCAGGATGATGAGCGCGGACGCCGATGTAAACGCCGCCAACACCGGTTGCGAGAGAAAATCCGCCATGAAACCCAACCTGGCGAAACCCAGCGCCAGCAAGATCAGGCCGGACAATACCGCCAGCCCGACCGCCAGCGCCAGATAATCGCCCGAGCCCGGTTCCGCCAGCCGGCTGAGACTGGCCGCCACCAGCAAGGAGGTAACCGCCATCGGTCCGACGGATTGCGCCCGCCCCTGCCCCAGCACCGCGTAGATCAGCAGCGGGGCAAGACTGGCGTAAAGGCCGAATTGGGGCGGCAAACCCGCCAATAGCGCATAGGCCAGGCCCTGAGGCACCAGCAACAGCGTCACCAACACGCCAGCGCTCAGGTCGCCGGCCAGCCATTCGCGCCGATAGTCGCGCAGCCAGTCCGGCAAGAGGCGGATCATTTCACCCACTTGGCCAAGGGGTGATACAGCAGCATGCCGGTCAGCATGGCCGCGACAAACAGCAAGCCCTTGCCGGACAACATCCCGGCCAGCACCAACGCCGGTCCTGGGCAGATACCAACCAGCCCCCAGCCCACGCCAAACAACAGGCTGCCCATCACCAGCCTGGGCGTCAGCGCACGGGTATCGGGCAGCGACATCGGCTCACCCAGCAAGGAGCGCTCGCGCCGCCCAGCTACTCGAAAAGCGGAAAAGCCCACGCCGATCGCGCCGGCCATCACCAGCGCCAGGCTGGGGTCCCAAGCGCCGGCCAGATCAAGAAAACCGCTGACCTTGGCCGGATCGGCCATGCCGGACAACAGCAAGCCCAAACCGAACAGCAGGCCGGCCACAAAGGCGGAAAGTATCTTGCTCATGGCTTACCCCAACACATGGCGAATAAGAAAAACCGTCGCGAAGCCCGCCCCCATGAAACTCAGCGTGGCCACCAGCGAGCGCGGCGACAGCCGCGACAGGCCGCAAACACCGTGTCCGCTGGTGCAGCCGGACGCCAGCCGCGTACCCGCGCCCACCAGCAAACCGGCCACGATCAGCAACAGCGGCGACGCCTCGATGCGCACCACGGGCCAGGGACCGACCGCGAACAACCACGCCAGCGGCGCTAGCAACAGGCCGCCCGTAAACGCCAGCCGCCACGGCCAGCCGCTCTGCCGGTCCAACAAACCGCCCACAATGCCGCTGATGCCGGCGATGCGGCCGTTCAGCAACACCAGCCAGGCGGCGGCAAGACCGATCAGCACACCGCCAGCCAGCGAGGCGTAAGGCGTGAAACTGTTCCAAGCTATTTGCATATCGAATCCTTGCGTCAGTCCGCCGCCGTTTGGGCGACGGTGGGGGCATCGTCCCCGCAGAACAAGCCGTGCAGGGCGTTGAGCATCACCATGGCTTCCGCGCTGGCTATGCTGTAGTAAATCCATTTGCCTTCGCGGCGCGTCGCCACCAGGCCCTCGTTGCGCAAGACGCCCAGTTGTTGCGACAGGGTGGGTTGCTTGATGCCGGTGAGCTTTTCCAGCTCCGACACCGCTTTTTCACCATCCACCAATTGGCACAGCAACAAGAGCCGGTCTTCATTGGCCAGGCTTTTCAGCAAAGCGGATGCCCGGCTGGCGTTGTCGCGCAGAATGTTCAAATCCATGATGGCCTCCTGATCGGCCAGTGCTTTATGGTCTTGGGTTGTCATTACATTATATTTCTCAATATAATGTTTTTCAATATACCGAATGCCGCGCCGTCCCCAGCAAGGAGAACGCCATGACACCGCAGATCGCTTCGTTTTTCGACCCCGCCACCTGGACGGTTTCCTACGTGGTGTACGACCGGCATGGCGGCCGCGCCGCTATTGTCGATCCGGTGCTGGATTACGACCCCAAATCGGGCCGCACCAGCACGCGCGGCGCGGCGGCCATCCGTGATTTTATCCGCGAACACAACCTGACCGTAGACTGGATACTGGAAACTCACGCCCACGCAGACCATCTGTCGGCCGCGGCCTGGCTGCAACGCGAAACCGGCGGCAAAACTGCCATCGGCGACGGCATTGGCCAGGTGCAAGCCATTTTCAAAGGCATTTTCCATCTTGAAGCGGACTTCGCCACTGACGGGCGTCAGTTCGACCATCTTTTCGCCGATCGCGAATCCTTCCATGTTGGCGAGCTGCAAGGTGAGGCGCTGTTCGTTCCCGGCCACACCCCGGCCGACATGGCCTACCGCATCGGCGACGCGGTATTCGTCGGCGACACACTGTTCATGCCGGATGTCGGCAGCGCCCGCTGCGATTTCCCCGGCGGCGACGCCGCCACGCTGTACCATTCCGCACGACGCCTGCTGTCGCTGCCGCCGGACACCCGGCTGTTCATGTGCCACGACTACCCACCCGCGCACCGCGAGCCGCAGTGGCAGACCACGGTAGCCGAGCAGCGCGCCGGCAACATCCACCTGCACGACGGTGTCAGCGAGGCTGAATTTGTACAGCTGCGCCAGGCGCGCGACGCCACGCTGGAGATGCCGGTGCTGATCCTGCCTGCCGTACAGATCAACATCCGCGCCGGCCAACTGCCGCCGCCGGAAGCCAATGGCGCGCGTTATCTGAAAATCCCTCTCGACCTGCTGTAGACTCGAACGCGTGTTTGACTCTTACTAGCGGGCGCGCCCGCGCCCTGCCATGACCACCACCCTGCCCGCCGCCCCCGCCCGTCTGACGCAAGACACCCGCCAACCCGCTTTCGGCGTTTACGCCGGTGTCGTGCCAGAGTTGGACTGGCAGCCGTTGCCGCTGTCCTTCGGCCAACGTCTGCTGGCGCCGATGCGCCACAAGCGCTGGCAGTACGTGGCCGTTGCCCATCGCGACTTTGTCTTTGCCGCCGCGGTGGTGGACGCCGGCTGGATAGGCAGCGCTTTCGCCTATCTGTTTGATCGGCGCAGCGGCACGCTGTTGGCCGACTTGTCCGCCAATAGTCCGCCGCTGTCCCGCCCCCGGCTGGCGCGCCGGCCCTTTGGCGATGCCGGCTTCGCACACGGCGGGCTGACGCTGGCCTTCCGCCGCGAAGACGACAGGCTGGCCCTGGAGCTGGCCGGCAAAGGTCTGAGCGCCGCCGCCCACATCGCCTTGCCCGCGCAAGAACAGGTGCTTGCCGCCATCGCCCCTGGGGACTGGCTGGCGCACGCCACCCATAAAACCTCCGCGTTGCCGGTAAGCGGCTTTGTCGACTGTGGGGGCCAACGTTTCTCTCTGGACGGCGGCCACGCCAGTCTGGACTGCTCCGACGGCCTGCTGGCGCGCGAAACCGGCTGGCACTGGGCCAGCGCCCACGGCCCGGATATCGGCTTCAATCTGCAAGCCGGTTATATGGGCGACGCCGAAAACGCGGTGTGGCTGAATGGGCACATTTTCCGCACTGCAGCAGCACGCTTCCGTTTCGACTCGCACAAGCCGCTGTCGACGTGGCATATTGATACCGAAGACGGGCTGGTATCCCTCACTTTCACGCCGGAAGGCGCGCGCAGCCAGAATCAGAATCTGCTGATCGCCGCCAGCCGCTATATCCAGCCAGTCGGCCGTTTCGACGGCAGCGTCACCCACCCCGACACGGGCGCCAAGCATCTTGTCTCCGCGCTCTGTGGCGTCACCGAGGACCACTTTTCCCGCTGGTAGCTCCCATGCTGATATCGATTCGCCCCGCCAGTCACCAGGATGTTTCCATGCTGACCGCCCTGTCGGAAGAGTTCGGCTATGCCGCAGACCCCATCGCGCTGGCCAATCGCCTGACCCTGCTCCTGGGCAGCCCGGACCTGCATCAGCTGTGGGTGGCCGAAGTGGACGGCGAAACCGCGGGCTGGATTCACGGCTTCTGGCGGCCGCTGCTGGAATCACCGGCAGCCGTGGAGGTGGGCGGACTGGCGGTAGGTGAACGCTGGCGACGTCAGGGCGTGGGCGCGGCGTTGCTGGCCACTTGCGAGAACTGGGCGCGCAGCAAGGGCGCCACGCTGATCACGCTGCGCTCTGCCGCCTACGGCGAAGACATTCCCGACTTCTACGCAGAACAAGGCTATCAACCGGGAACGAATCAGAATATTTTCAGAAAGCAGCTGTAATTTCCAGGCTTGCCATCGGGCAGCCGCATCTCGTCAGCGCGCGCTCTTGTCTTGCGACAAATGTTTTCCCATCCACGCCAACCCGGCTACCATAGCCGGCGCCGGGCATCGGTTTCCTGCAGAAAATCAAGAAACACCACCAAAAGTGGTGTTAGCATGGCGCCCCGTTAGAGCAAATCATCTAACCGAAATCTTTCAAGGAGTTGAAGCGCATGGGTGTGCTGACTACCATTCTCGAGCACAATCGGGCCTTCGTCGATAACCGCGAATACGAGCAGTTCAAGACCGACAAATTTCCCGACAAGGGCCTGGCGGTGCTGGCCTGCATGGATGCGCGGCTGGTGGAGTTGCTGCCCAAGGCCATGGGCCTGAAAAACGGCGACGCCAAGCTGATCAAGAACGCCGGCGCGCTGATCACCCACCCCTGGGGTTCGGTGATGCGCAGCCTGATCGTGGCCGTCTATGAGCTGCGCGCGGAAGAAATCTGCGTGGTGGCGCACCGCGACTGCGGCATGCGCGCCATTGACCCCACCAAGGTGCTGGCTCACGCGGTGGAGCGCGGCATCAGTGAAGAAACCATCGCCACCTTGCGCGCCGCCGGCATTGATCTGGACACCTGGCTGCAAGGCTTCGACAACGTGGCCGACAGCGTTCGCCACTCGGTGCAGACCATCCGCAACCATCCGCTGATGCCGAAAGACATCCCGGTGCACGGCATGGTGATTCACCCATCCACCGGCCGGCTGGAGCTCCTTATCGACGGTTACACCGGCAAGGCCCCGGAAGCCAACCCGCAAGCATGAGCTCGCTGGGCCTGTTCGGCGGCACCTTCGACCCCATCCATCTGGGGCATCTGCGCCTGGCTGAAGCGTTCCGCGACGAACTGGCGCTGGACGAGGTGCGGCTGATTCCGGCCGGGCAACCCTATCACCGCGCGCAAGGCCCCGCTGCCAGCGCCACCGACCGGCTTACCATGACCCGGCTAGCAATTGAGGGTTTGCCGCGGCTTTGCGTGGACGACCGCGAAACGCGGCGGGAGCGCCCCGCCTACACCATCGACACGCTGGAAGAAATCCGCGCCGACATCGGCGCCGAACCGGCCCTGTGGTTGCTGATCGGCGGCGACTCGCTGGCCGGTCTCGGCAGCTGGCGCCGCTGGACCGAATTATTCTCGCTGGCCAATATCGCCGTGGCGCTGCGTCCCGGCTTCAGCGCCGAGGCCTTGCCCGAGCCTGTGAGACGGGAATGGTTGTCGCGCCAAGTGATTGATTTTCCAAACAGCACCGCTTCCGGTACAATGCGCCCCCTGGCGCTGCCTCCCCGCGACATTTCCGCTACCGACATCCGTCGGCGCCTGCGGCACGGAGACGCACCGGAAGAGTTCATCAGCGCCCCCGTGCTCGCCTATATCCGCGAACGCGGTCTATACCTCTAACTCAGGCGAAGCGGCCTTCGGCCAACCTTCGCCACGCGCCGGCCAGCCGTCCTCCGTGACAAAGCTCGCCGGTTAGCTCAGCGCCGCCCGGTCGGGCGGCAAACGATCTTTTTCGGTACCTCTGGACTGATGCCGCCGCCATGTACCGTCAGCCGAAAGCAAAGGACAACATGGAAGTACAAGACATCGTCAAACTGGCAGTGGAAGCCCTGGAAGACGTCAAGGGCAAGGACATTGTCGAGATGGACACCAGCAAGCTGACCTCGCTGTTCCAGCACCTGATCGTCGCCACCGGCGACTCCAACCGTCAGGTCAAAGCGCTGGCCAACAACGTGGCCGTCACCCTGAAAGAAGCCGGCATCGAGCTGGTGGGCACCGAAGGCGAAGAGTCCGGTGAATGGGTGTTGGTGGACGCCGGCGACGTGGTGGTGCACGTGATGCTGCCCGCCGTGCGCGACTACTACGATCTGGAAGCCCTGTGGGGCGGCCAGAAGCCCAGCTTTACCCCGGCCGGCGGCCGTCCCTGGAACGCCGCCTGATCTCCGGCGCGCCCTGTCGTTGACGCGCTCAGGCCCGTCAACGCCTCGCGCCTGTGGTCGGACCCCTCTTGGCCGAAGCCCGTGCGCTTCGGCCAACTTGTTCATAGCCGCGCTCCGGTCTGGCTTTGCCATGCCGCCTTGCGCGGATTTTCCCGCAGGTTCTCATCAGGTCTGACGCCATGAAACTCACCATTCTCGCTGTCGGCACCAAAATGCCGCGCTGGGTAGACGACGCCTACCAAGATTACGCCAAGCGTTTTGGCCGCGACGTGACGCTGGAGTTGAAAGAAATCAAACCGGAGAAGCGCGGCGGCGGCGTCACGGCGGAAAAGGGCATTGCCGCCGAACACGAGCGCCTGGTCGCCGCCATTCCGCCGCGCTCGCGGCTGGTGGTGATGGACGAACGCGGCCGCAACTGGACCTCCGTCAAGTTGGCCGAAGGACTGAAAGGCTGGATGGAAGGCGGCGACGACGTCTGCTTCATCATCGGTGGCGCGGATGGCCTGTCCGACGAGCTGAAGGCGCGCGCCGACGTACTGCTGCAACTCTCCGCCATGACCTTGCCGCACGGCATGGTGCGGGTGATGCTGGCCGAACAGATCTACCGCGCCTGGTCCATCCTCAACAATCACCCCTACCACCGCGAATAATCCCTGCGCGGCTCAGGCTGGCGGCAACACCACAAACACGCCGCTCATACGGGCGCAACACGCACCCTGCTCGTCTTCCAGTCTCACTGACAAGGCGATGCGCCCCTTGCGACCACGTCGCACTGCGCGCAGCAGTTTGTCCCAATCCTCCTCGTCCACCGCTTCCGTGCTTGCCCTCACCGCGCTGGCCGCCGGCAGCAGATAGTCCATCTCGCTGCGCTGGACCACAATATGACCGGACAGCCCTGAACCAAGCAGCCGTACATGCGCCCATCCCCAGGCGCACAACAACGCCACAGCCGACAGGCTGCCGCCGAACATCGTACCGCCATGGTTGATATTGGCCGGCAAAGGCGCCCACACGCTGACGCCAGTGCCTCCCGCGTCCAGCACCTCCACCTGCATGGCGCGGCTGAGCGGAATGTTGTCCAACAAGTACTGCTGCAGGGTTTCTCGCATGAAACGGCTTTCTCGTAGTGGCTGCGACAATTTGTCGCACATATTGAGAATCATTCTCATGTAAACTGTTGCTTTGTCAGACTCTACCTCAAGCATCAGAAAAATGAAAAAACTCGCCCTGCTCGCTTTGCTGGCCGCCCCGGCCTTCGCCCACGTGTCTCTGGACAATCCCAATGCCGCCACCGGCAGCTATTACAAGGCCGTGCTGAAAGTGCCGCATGGCTGCGACGGCAGCGCTACCACCGGTGTCAGCATCGAGCTGCCGCCGGGCCTGCAACTGGCTCACCCCATGCCCAAGGCAGGCTGGAAACTGGATATCGTGCGCCAGCCGGTTACCCCTTTCGACAATCACGGCACGCTGGTCAAAGAAGATGTGACCCGCATCAGCTGGAGCGACGGCAACCTGCCGGACGACCAGTACGATGAGTTTGCCTTCCAGACGCGCGTCGCCGCGCAACCGGGCAAAGTATTCATCAAAGTGCGGCAGCAATGCGCCCAAGGCGCAACCGACTGGGTGCAGATTCCGGCCGAAGGCCAGGATGCCCATGCGCTGAAGAGCCCGGCAGCGGCACTGACCGTAACCCCGGCCGGAGAGGTGCATCACCACTAAAACCCACTGGCAATCCCCCCGACCCGGCATTGCGCCGCCTCGTCGTACTGCGCGTACGGCCTGCGGCGGCGCGGCGTAGATCTGGGGCGCGGCGAGGTTTTGTCAGCGGCTCCAAGCGCGCTGACTCATGCCGCCTCCCGGCAGCCCGGACGGGTTTGCCGAAGAAGAAGGGCCGCTTGCGCGGCCCTTTTGTCTCCTGCAGACAACACTCGCAGCGTCCTCAAACCCTTCGGAACGCCTAAGCCGCCCGCTTTTGTTCAGCCTTTGTTGAAAAAGCCCTTGAGCAGGTCCAGGCCCTGCGACAGCGCATCGCTGCCTTGCGGCAGTTGACCGTTGGGCGTCATGCTGTCCACCGCTTGCGGCAGCACCTGAGCGATCTGTTCCGACAGCTGCTGCGGGTCCAGACCGAAACGCGAGGCCAAGGCGGAAACCTGCTCATTACCGAGCACCGCCTGGATCTGCTCGGCACTCACCGGCAGGTTCTCGCCACTGCCCACCCAGGACGACACCAGCTCGCCCAGCCCACCGCTCTGAAACTGCTGCAACAGGCCGGCCACGCCACCCTGCTGGTTCAGTAATTCGCCCACCGCGCCGGCCGCGCCGCCGGCATTGTCGCCGCCCAACAGGCCGCCCAATTGATCGAAGAGGCTCATACGCTTCCTTTCGCTTTAAAATGAGATCATGAAAAGTGTTTGCAAAATTACCACGAAAAATCAGTACAATAGCGCCTTAGTCATCGTCAAGACGGTTTGATCTTCTTAAAAAATGCGCCTGATTCACTGCTTTGCCGCTCTGCTGGCGGCTGTTTTCGCCACCAGCGTACATGCCGATCTTTATGGTTTCGTGGATGCCGACGGGCAGGTCCACCTGGCCAACCGCAAGATCGACGAGCGCTACCAGCTCTACCAGAAGTCGGTTTCCGTCGGCGCTGCCGATGCGACTGCCGCCTTGAGCGATGCCACCACGCCCGGCCTCGGCGCCACGTTGAGCCTGGACGCGCCGCGTCCGGTCAGCCCGGCGGTGGAAGGCCTGAAACCCGCCCCCGCCCCGGTGTACAACGCCAAACTCGCCGCCCAGTACACCCGTCTGATCAACCAGACCGCGCGCGAGTTCAAGCTGGACGCCAACCTCCTGCACTCCATCGTTACCGTTGAATCCGGCTACAACCCGCAAGCCCTGTCGCCCAAGGGCGCGGTGGGCCTGATGCAGGTGATACCCGCCACCGGTGAACGCTTTGGCGTTACCGAATTGTCCGATCCCAAGCAGAATCTGCGCGCCGGTGCGCGCTACCTGCGCTTTCTGCTCGGCCTGTTCAACAACGATCTGCCGCTGGCGGTAGCCGCTTACAACGCCGGCGAAGGTGCCGTGCAGAAATACCGCAATACCATCCCGCCTTACGACGAAACCCGCGACTACGTCGCCAAGGTGCTGGCGTCCTACGAGAAACGCACCGGCGTCAGCTACCAGCGCCAGTCGCCGCTGCAACCGGCCAACCGTCGCGTGCGCGCCGTCATCATGCCCGCCATAGCCATGCCGGCCGGTACGGACGGCAGCGCGCTGTAAGCTCATCGACGTACCGCAGACAAGCAAAAGGCCTTCTCGCGAAGGCCTTTGTTTTTTGTTGTATTGGGCATTGGTATGACTGCCCGCCCACTCGTCTTTAAAGTTGCACGCCGATGATCTCGCCCAACGGCTCGGCAAGATCCCGATAATTGGCCCTATGGTCGAAAACGCCCAGTAGACCGGGATAAGCATCAGGAGTGTGCATGATCTGGTTGCCCTTGCGCGACGACAGCTTGTGTATGCGCAGAATGCGTCCATCCCAATGCACGATGCGGGGTTCTTCCGCCACCAACAATACTTCCAGAGCCTGATGAATGATTTCTACCAAAACGACCTTGCTGCGGGTCCTGCTCTCTCCCGCAGACGCTGCAACATGAACTACCTCGTCTAGCATAGCGCCTTTTCTTAAGCAAAACGTAACAAATGATTTCACTGGCCACTTAATGATAGGCCAGCCCAAAACGATAAACAACAGATGTTTAAACCAAAAATAATCAACATGATAATAAAACGGGACAGCCTTTAAAATGAAAATGGCCGACATAAGCCGGCCATTAAAGATATCTGTCTTTTTTCTGCATCATGCCGACAACAAGGTTGCCAGCGATCGGATCGAATGCCAAGGATCGTTGCCGTCCACACCCTTGATTTGCTGGTCGATACGGGCGCACTCCGCCAGCGCGGTCATCAGCTTGCGCGGACCGATGCGGCGCAATGCCGGCTCCGCCAAGCGTTGCTTGTCGCCCCACAAACGCAGTTCGCGGGCCAGATCGCGCACTTGCCTGCCTTCCTTGAGCCCCTGACGCAAACGCAGCAGCATGCGCACGTCTTCGGTAAATGACCACAATACCAGCACCGGCGACTCGCCTTCGGCCAGCAAGCCATCCAGCATGCGCTGCACCCGCGCCGTATCGCCGGACAGCCAGGCTTCGGACAAGTGGAAAACATCGAAACGCGCAACATTGGCCACCGCCTCGCGCACTTGCTCCAAGCTGACTTCACCGGGGGGATGCAGCAAGGCCAGCTTGTCCACTTCCTGTCGCGCAGCCAGCAGGTTGCCCTCCACCCGGTCGGCAAAGAACTCCAGCGCTTCAGCGGGCAGGCTTTGCCCCTGCCGCTTCATGCGCCGAGCGATCCAGCCCGGCAACTCTTGCCGGCCCACAGTGCGGGCCTCCACCACCACGGCGGACTTTTCCAGCGCGGAGAACCATTTGGACTGCTGTTGCGCGCGCTCCAGCTTGGGCAGGGTAATCAGGGTGACCGTGTCGTCCGGCGGCGCTTCGGCCAACCTTTGCAAGGCCTCGCCGCCCTCGCTGCCCGGCTTACCGCCGGGAATGCGAATCTCCAGCAGCTTGAGCGAGGCAAACAAGGACACGCTGCTCATGGCGTCGCGCAGCTGCGACCAGTCGAAGCCGGCCTCCACCGTCAGCACTTCGCGCTCCTGATAGCCCATGTCGCGAGACTGCGCACGAACCAGATCCGCGGCCTCCAGCGCCAGCAACGCCTCATCGCCGTGAATCACGTACAAGGGCGCGAGGCCGCGCGACAACGCGGCCTCCAGCGCATCAGGGCTGAGTTGCGGCATTCGGCTTCAGGCTTTGCGGTCCGGACGGAGACATGCCAGCCGGGCGCTTGAGGTAGGACAGTCGACGCGCAATCTGCTCGGCCGCGTCGCGGCGGGCATCCGCCCACAGAGAGGCTTCCTCCTGCTCCTTGCCCAGCACATCGCTGTCGGAGTAGTTCATGTTGCGACGAACCACCACCTGCAGATCCGGCCCCAGTTCCGCGCCGCCCATGGTCACTCGCACCACGGCGCGGTAGGTCAGCTGGTATTCGTTGACCTTGCCGCCGGAGTTGATGGTGCCCACATCCTTGGACTGGCCTTCATCCACCACCGCCACGACGGCTTCCGCCTGTTGCGGGCTGCCCGCAATCGTCAGCTGAGGGTTGCGCGCCAATTCGTCATGCAGCGCGCCGGCAATCTGCGCGTTGCCGGTTTCCAGATAAACACTGGAGAACGGCAAGGGCCGCACCTGGCCGCCCAGGCCCTTGAGATGAAAACCGCAGGCGCTCAGCAACAGCGCGCTGGCCGCCAGCAACAGCAACGACGCCAGTCGTTTCATGTCGGGTATCTCCGTTTCGGCCCGCTCGGGTTTTTCCTGGGGCCGCATACTGAAAAAAAGGCCACGCGTCGCCGTTGCAACGGACGACGCGAACGCCCCTCGGGCGCACAGCCTTGCTTGGAACCACCAACAATACCTCGCCGAGGCCCTGAACCAAGACGCGCCGCAGGCAGTACACAAAGTACGGCAGGCGGCGCAAGGCAGGATCAGGGGGTTGGCTGGCGGGTCTTAGACAACGATGTTCACCAGGCGACCCGGCACCACGATGATCTTCTTGGCCGGTTTGCCTTCCATGAATTTCTGCACGTTTTCATGGGCCAGCGCGGCGGCTTCGATGACATCCTTGGCGGCGTCGGCGGCGACGGTAATGCTGCCGCGCAGCTTGCCGCCCACCTGTACCATCAGCTCGATCTCGCTCTTCACCAAGGCGCTTTCATCCACCTTGGGCCAGGCTTGCGCCAACAGCTCGGTGCCCGGACGCAGGATGTTCCACAAGGCGTCGGTGATGTGCGGCACGATGGGGGCCAGCAGGATGGTGACGGATTCCAGCACTTCCTGCGCCACGGCGCGACCGGCGGCATCGGCGCGATCGGTCTTGTCGTAGGCGTTCAACAGCTCCATCACCGCGGCGATGGCGGTGTTGAATTGCTGGCGACGACCGTAATCATCGGCCACCTTCTGGATGGTGCTGTGCAGCTTGAAGCGCAGCTCCTTCTGCGCGGCGCTCAATTCGCCGCCGGCATAGGCCGTTGTGACGCCGGCTTCGGCGTGATCGCGCACCAGCTTCCACAGACGCTTGAGGAAGCGGAACGCGCCCTCCACGCCGGCATCCGACCATTCCAGGCTTTGCTCCGGCGGCGCGGCGAACATCATGAACAGACGGGCGGTGTCCGCACCGTATTTCTCGATGAATTCCTGCGGGTCCACGCCGTTGTTCTTGGACTTGGACATTTTTTCGATGCCGCCCACCTGTACCGGCTGGCCGTCCACGCGATGCGTTGCGCCGGTGATCTTGCCCTTGCCGTCGCGCTCCAGCACCACGTCTTGCGGGGCAATCCAGTCCTTGGAACCGTTGGGCAGATCGCGATAGAAGGTTTCGCAGATCACCATGCCCTGGGTCAGCAGGCTCTTGAACGGCTCATCGGAAGACACCAGGCCTTCGTCGCGCATCAGCTTGTGGAAGAAGCGCGCATACAAGAGGTGCAGGATGGCGTGTTCGATGCCGCCCACGTATTGGTCCACTTGCAGCCAGTAGTCGGCCGCCGCCTTGTCCAGCATGGCGGTGTCGCACTTCGGGCTGGCGTAGCGGGCGTAATACCAGCTGGACTCCACGAAGGTGTCCATGGTGTCGGTTTCGCGCTTGGCCGCGCCGCCGCAGGTGGGGCAGCTGGTTTCATAGAATTCCGGCATCTTGGCCAGCGGCGAACCGGCGCCGTCCGGAATCACGTTTTCCGGCAGCACAACCGGCAGGTCTTTTTCCGGCACCGGCACATCGCCACAGCTCGGGCAGTGAATGATGGGGATAGGGCAGCCCCAGTAACGCTGGCGGGAGATGCCCCAGTCGCGCAGGCGGTATTGGGTCTTCTTCTGGCCGGCCTGCTTGGCCTCCAGATCGCCGACGATGGCTTCAAAGGCTTCGGCAAACGTCTTGCCGTCGTACTTGCCGCTGTTGACGGTGCGCACGCTGTCGTCCTTGGCCGCGTACCAGTCTTGCCAAACGGCGGCGTCGAAAGCGTCGCCGGCCATGCTGGCGTAAACCTGGGTGATCGGCAGGCCGTACTTGTTGGCGAATTCGAAATCGCGCTCGTCATGCGCCGGCACGGCCATCACCGCGCCCTCGCCATAGCCCCACAGCACGTAGTTGGCCACCCATACCGGCAGCTTGGCGCCGGTGAGCGGGTGCACGACGAACAAGCCGGTGTCCATGCCCTTCTTTTCCATCTTGGCGACGTCGGCTTCCGCGACGGAGCCGGCCTTGCATTCGGCAATGAAAGCCTGCAGTTCGGGACGGTTGGCGGCGGCTTGGGCGGCCAGCGGGTGCTCGGCGGCAACGGCCACGTAAGTGGCGCCCATCAGGGTGTCCGGACGGGTGGTGTACACCTTCATTTCGCCGGCGTGGCCAATGCTGGTCTCGTCGTAAGCAAACACCACGTCGGAGCCGAAGCTCTTGCCGATCCAGTTGCGCTGCATGGTCTTCACCTGTTCCGGCCAGCCGTCCAGGGTGTCCAGGCTTTGCAGCAGCTCTTCGGCATAACGGGTGATGGCGAAGTAGTACATCGGGATTTCGCGCTTTTCCACGATGGCGCCAGAGCGCCAGCCGCGGCCGTCAACCACTTGCTCGTTGGCCAGCACGGTCTGGTCCACCGGGTCCCAGTTCACCACGCCGTTTTTCTTGTAGATCACGCCCTTCTCGAACAGGCGGGTAAACAGCCATTGTTCCCAGCGGTAGTAGTCCGGCTTGCAGGTGGCCAGCTCGCGCTCCCAGTCAAGCGCAAAGCCCAGGCTGTCCAGCTGGGTCTTCATGTACTCGATGTTGGCGTAGGTCCAGGCGGCCGGCGCGCCGCCGTTTTTCATGGCGGCGTTTTCCGCCGGCAGGCCGAAGGCGTCCCAACCCATCGGTTGCAGCACGTTGAAACCCTGCAGGCGCTTGAAGCGGGCCAGCACGTCGGTGATGGTGTAGTTGCGCACGTGACCCATGTGCAACTTGCCGGACGGATAGGGGAACATGGACAAGGCGTAGTACTTGGGACGGCTGGCGTCTTCCACGGCCTTGAAGGCGGCGGTGTGTTTCCACTTCTGCTGGGCGGCGCTTTCCACCTCGCGCGGGCTGTAATGTTCTTGCATGGTGATCTTTGTCTGGAATGGCTGAAAACAAAAACGGCGGACTGCCCAAGGCTCCGCCTGCGGCAGGGCGGCTTGGGCAGTCCGTCTCATCGTCTGTCGCCCATTATAACGGCCTAGAGGGCTTGCCGATAAGGGCTTAAAAAAACAAAAACTTGGGCGGGATCACGGGCAGGGGCGGCGCGTCCAGCCGCGCTCCTCGCCGCGCCGGCAGCGGAAGTCCTCTTCCACGCCGACAATGCGCCACGCGCCGTCGCGCCAATCCAGCGCCAGGCGCTGGCGCACGGCAGCCAGACTGTCGTCCATCAAGCCATCGCGCACAATCTCCATCCGGACGCTGTCGAAGGCTTCCGGCTCGCTTTGCTGGACGAGGCTCAGGGTGCGGTAGTCGAAACGGCCATGCTGCCCGAGGCGGGCGTGAACGAAACGCAAGGCAAGCTCGGCGGGCAATTCGCCCGGCTGACCGACAAAAGGCAAGCGCCCTTCATCGGTGTAAGCCTGCGCAGGCAGAGACAGGCCTGCGCTGAGCAGCAGCGCCGCCAGGCAAGCGGGAATAGAAAAGCGGTTCATGCAAAACAGACCGTCAACCCCAGGCCGGGTTCACTC
Organism: uncultured Aquitalea sp.; assembly: GCF_945957525.1. Taxonomy (GTDB): domain Bacteria; phylum Pseudomonadota; class Gammaproteobacteria; order Burkholderiales; family Chromobacteriaceae; genus Aquitalea. The sequence goes on from NZ_CAMFLA010000014.1 coordinate 105,061, forward strand.
CGCCATGGCGTTTGCAGGCCTCCAGCTCGCCCATCAACGCCGACAGAATGCCCTCCTCCCACACAGAGTGCCCAGCGGCTTCCACCATGCGGAAACGGGCCTGCGGCCAGGCGGCGGCCAGATCCGCCGCATTGGCCGGCGGGCAGACGATATCGTAACGCCCCTGCACGATGACGGCCGGGATGTGGCGAATGCGGTGGATGCCGTCCAGCAATGCCGCCTCCGGCAGGAAGATGCGATTGACGAAGTAATGCGCCTCCAGCCGCGCCAGCGACAGAGAAACGTACTCGCTGGCGGCCCGCTCCATGGCGTCACGATTGGGCAGCAGCGCCACACAAGCGCCTTCGTAGCGGCCCCAGGCGCGGCAGGCCGGCAGATGTACGGCCGGATCAGGGTCAGTCAGGCGACGGTAATAGGATGCCAGCAAGTCGCCGCGTTCCTCCGGCGGCAACGCTTCGGCAAACCTTTTGGCTTCTTCCGGGAAAAACTGCCCCATGCCGTGCAGGAACCAGTTCACCTCGCGCTCGCGCCCCAAAAAGATGCCGCGCAAGAACAGGCCGGTCACCCGCTCCGGATGCGTCTGTGCATAAGCCAGCGCCAGCGTGCTGCCCCAAGAACCGCCAAACACCAGCCAGCGCTCAATGCCGAGATGGCGTCGCAGCGCTTCGATATCGGCCACGAGGTGCGCGGTGGTATTGTCCCGCAGCTCGCCGCGCGGCACCGACCTCCCGCTGCCGCGCTGATCGAACAGCACGGCGCGGTACCAGGCAGGGTCAAACAACTGACGGCACATGGGCGAACAACCGTCGCCCGGCCCGCCATGCAGGTAAAGAATCGGCGCGCCGTCCGGACTGCCGCACTCCTCCCAATACAACTGATGCAGGCCATCCACCGGCAGCATGCCGTGGCGGAAGGGTTCTATCGGGGGGTAAAGCATGCGCGGCTCCGCAAATCGACAAGGGATGGCGTTGATGGTGTCACGCCCTCAATCGCTCAGCAAGACCGACTGGAGACAGGCCCACTCCTCCGCCGTCACCGGCGTGATGGACAGCCGGTTGCCGCGCTTGAGGACCTGCATGGACTGCAAGGCCGGATGCTGGCGCAACTCAGCCGGCGTCACCAGCCGCGTTTTGCGGATGAAACGCACATCCACGCAAACCCAGCGCGGCTTGCCGGGCGTGGAGGTCGGGTCGTAATAGGGGCTGGCGGGGTCGAACTGGCTAGAATCCGGGTGCGCCAGGCAAGCCACCTCGGCAATGCCGGCGATGCCCGGTTGCGGGCAGCTGGAATGCCAGAACAGCAAGAGGTCGCCTGGCCGCATGACGTCGCGCATGAAATTGCGCGCCTGATAATTGCGCACGCCGGTCCATTCAAAGGCGCGATCCGGCTCGGCGGCAAGGTGATCGATGCCGACTTCGTCCGGCTCCGATTTCATCAGCCAATAGTTCATGGACAAACTTTCTTAACGACTGGAAGCCCGAATTTACCATTGCACATGATTGGCTCGCACTTGCTTGACATCTCCCGGCCACACTGGCCGCAAGACAACCGGCCCATGCAGCCGAACCTCACCCCAGGGAGAACCAACATGAAAAGCCTTCTGCTCGCCTTGCTTGCCGCCGCCTCACTGAGCGCCTGCGTCATCGCGCCGCCGCGCGTCGCCTATCGCGGCCCGGAAATCCGTCCGGTGGAAGTGGTGCCGGTCATCGTGCCTGAACATCGCTACTGGGGACGCTGAGCGCTGTACGGCCTCAGTCGGCATCGGAGGGGGGCTTGACCGGAAATCGACCAGACCGGTTCAACGGAATACATCGCTCAGGACATCGGCGATGATCTGCGCGCCGATACGCACCAAAATCAGATCCGCGCCGGCCTGCCGCCATTCGTAGCCCGGATGCGCGGGCAAGCGATCAAGGTAGGGCTGCGGCAGCGCCTTCTTGGCGATGCCCGGCGGCAGCGGTTTGCCGCGCGCCAGATTCTTGCGGATGCCCGGCGGCAAAGGCTTCACATGCGCAGAAGGCAAACCGGTCTCCCGCAGCAAGGCATGGGCGGCTGCGGCACTGATGCCGGCGCGGACCAAGTCCTCGGTGCCTTGTTGCTGATCCGGTTTACCGCCGCGACCGTGCTTGCCCTTGCCTTCCGGCGGATTGGCAACAGCGGCGGCTGTCGTCAGCGCCAAGGTCAGGCCTAGTAAAATTGAAGTGGAATAACGCATCAAAACTCTCCTTGCTTCTGCGCAGCGCCCGTCCAGACCTGTTTGCGCTCGGCACCGCCTGCATGGCGAGGCCATCGAATCCGGCAAGCCGGGGGAATGGCTGAGCAAGCAGAATGGACGTAACGCCACCAGCACTGCGCATGCGGTGCCCACAAATGCTGCGGCTGTGGAGCAAGTTCAGAAACGGCGCAGGCCGGACTCGGTAAGCAGACAGTCTAGTCGCACATCCCAGGGTTCGCGAGGCACGGCAGTCACCACTTGGCAATCAAACGCCACCCCCACCAGCAGAGGTTTGCCAAAGACGGCATGACGACGACGAAAAGCCAGCGTGCTGTCGTAAAAACCACCGCCCTGCCCCATGCGGTAGCCATCGCGATCCACCGCCAGCAAAGGCACGAACAACACATCCAGCCGCTCGGCGCGCAAACGCGGCCCGGCATATTCCCAGATACGGTAACGCGGGTGCAGATGCCAAAGATCGGCCGCGCCCAAACGATTGAACCAGAGGCGGCGGCCGCGCGCCGGAATCTGCGGCAGATACACTTCAGCGCCGCGCCACAGCGCCGCGTTCATCAGAGAGAAAAGATCCAGTTCGGAGCCGGCGGCAAGGTAGCCGCCAAGGCGCTTGCCGCGCTTGAGCAAGCGGGAAGCATGACGGGCGATGCGATGCGCGGCGTCGCGCCGATAGGCCGGCGACAGCGCTATGCGCGCGCGGCGTATTTGCCGGCGCAGTGCTTGCTTGTCTGCAACGAGGGAGATGGGCTCGGGATGGGAAGCCATCGGAAGAGAGACCCCCGCGAGTGTCGTTCTGGCAAAATTCGCTTGTACCCTGTTTCCAGGGAGGGCCGCCTGCCAGACATTTCGGGCGCGTCCTCGAAGGGACGCGACACGCCCATGTCTAACGCTGGCAGCCAAAAGCGAACGCATTGGTACAAAGGAATTGTGTGCCTTCACGAACACCGCAGGGGATAGACTGACCTGTGTGTCCGCCAGCGAAAACTCAGAACAGAGCTTGCTGGCTTTCGCGAAGCGCGGTGTCCGCCGCCTCGCTCATGTTGCGTATTTTACGCTGGAACGCCGCCATTTCCAAGCCTTCGCCCACTTTGGTGCGCAAAAGATCGTGCGCGATGTTCAGCGCGGCCATGATGGCGATCTTGTCGGCGTCCATCACTTTGGCGTGCTGCTGGATCATTTCGATCTTGCCTTCCAGCAGACGCACCGCCTCTTGCAGGGTTTCGCGTTCGTCAGGCGGCGTGGCGATGGTGAAGTGACGACCAAGAAGTTCGATGTCTACCTGTACCGGCTCGCTCATTGCGCACTCCCTTCGCCATCGCCAGGCTCTTCAGCCTTGGGCAGGCGTTCCACCAGCGCAGCCACGCGGCTGCGGGTTTCGTTCACGCGAAAGTTCAGCTCGGCGTTTTCCTTCAGCGCTTCGGCCAGCGCCTGGGCAAAACGGCCGTTCTGGGTTTCCAGTTCCTTGATGCGGGCGATGAGCGCCTGCACGCGGGATTCGAGGTATTCCAGTTCCTTGTCCATGGCGGCGAGGATAACGGTCGGCTAATCCAGCGTCAAACCCAGTTGGCGTCTGGCCGTGTCCAGCGTGCGACAGACTGTGGCCGCGCCATCCACCAGCCGCGGGCCGGGAATGCTGACGACATCGGCATCCAGCGCGTAACGCGCGCCTTTGGCCACGGCGGGAATGACGTTCCAGCGGTCCCACATGGCCAGCATGTCGCGATGTGACACCAGCATCACTTGTGGCTGCGCCGCGACAACCGCCTCCATGCTCACTTGCGGCGCGGGCAGCGGCAAAGCGGCAAAGACGTTGCGGCCGCCGCACAGGGTGATCATTGGTCCCATGAAGCTTTTGTCGCTCACCGTAAAGATGGGCGCGCTGCTGACCTGATAAAACACCGACACCGGCGGGCGGGCGGCATAGCGCTGACGCAGCCCGGCCAGCCGGCCCAGATAGGCGTCGGCCGCGCTCTTCGCCCGGGACGAGCCGGCCAGTTCGCCCAGCTGACGCATTTCACTGGCCACATCCTCCAACCTGAGCGGATGACTGATGTAGACCGCCACTCCCATATCGCGCAGGCGCGCCAGTTCGCGCGGGTTGCCGCCGTCCTGCCAGGCCACCACCAGATCGGGCTTGAGCCTGAGAATGGCTTCGAGACTGACGCCACTGTAGCCCCCCACGCGGGGCAGCGATTTCGCCGCTGGCGGGGTGTTGCTGTAGTCCACCGTGCCCACCAATTGCTTGCCCGCGCCGACTGCATAGAGCATTTCGGTAGTATGCGGGGCAAGAGAGACGATGCGTCGCGCCGGCTGCGCCAGTGCGACGGTCTGGCCGGCGGCATCCTTGACGGAGACGGCTGCCCGCGCCGGGCCGGCAAACCCGGTCAGCAGGCAAAGCATCAGAAAACAACGGGTCATGAGTGTGCAGTCTGTTTCAGCGCCAGCGGCAAGCCGCAGGCCATCAGGGTGACGTGATCGCATTGGGCGGCCAGGTCCTGATTGAGTTTGCCGAGCAAATCGCCATAGCGGCGCGCCATGGCGCTGACCGGCATGGCGCCCCAGCCGATTTCATTGGTGACGATCAAGAGCTGCCCTTGCAGGCTGGCGACGGCTTCCAGCAGCAGGGCGCGCTCTTCGGCAAACCCTGCCGCGTCCAGTTCGTCTTTATCGTCGAAAAAGCGGATCAGCCACATGCCGAGACAATCCACCAGCAGCAGGCCATCCTCTTGGTCGTGGCGCAAGAGCTCGGCGGCCAGAGCTCGCTCTGCCTCAACCCAGCGCCAGTGCGCCGGGCGGTGGCGGCGATGCTCGCGCACGCGTTCGGCAAACTCTTCATCGCGTACTTCCGCCGTGGCCACATAGCACACCGGGCCGTCGTGACGGGCGGCCAACTGTTCGGCGTAACGGCTCTTGCCGGAGCGGGAACCGCCGGTGATGAGATGCAACATGTCCGCTCCCGGGATGGAAATCAACAAACTGGCTGAACGCCGCCGCGCGAGGCGGCGTTCAGCGCGCGGACGATCAGTCGCCCTGGTAGTTCACGCCGATGAAACCGCCCAGCCCTTGGGTATTGTAGCCGTAGGCGGTGGTGTACTGACGCTCGAACAGATTGGTGATGCGCGCATTGGCGCTCCAGTTCTTGTCGATGCGGTAGTTGGCGTAGAGGTTGGTGAGGCTGTAGCCGCCCAGCCAGATATCCTGACCGATGCTGTAGTTCACATCGCGGCGCTTGGCGCTGGCCGACCACTCGATGCCGGTGGTGAGCTTGCCCCAGTCATAGCTGGCGGCCAGTTGGCCGAAGGCGCGCGCGCGGCGCTGCAGTTGCTTGTGATTGGTATCGTCCAGCGGGTCCTGGTAGGTGGCGGAGCCGGACAGATCCCAATTGCCCCAGCTGCTGGATGCGGCCAGCGTCACACCGGTAATGGTGGCCTGGTTCACATTCATCATGGTGCCGTGGTAGGTAACAGGATCGCTCACATAGGTGATGAGATTGTCGACGCTGTTGTGGAAAGCCGTCACCGAGGCCTTGGTGGCGCCGGCATGATAGCTCAAGGCCACTTCGCTGTTGCGCGAGGTTTCCGGCTTCAGGTTGGGATTGCCCGAGTAATAACCGTCATCCGGATAATAGAGATCGTTGAACGTAGGCGCCTTGTAGGCTGTGCCGAAGCTGGCGCGCGCGGTCAGGGTATCGGTCAGGCGATAGCCGTAGCCGACGAGGCCGGTGGTCTTGCCGCCGAATTGCTCGTCCTGATCGTGGCGCAGGTTAGCTTGCAGCAGGTTTGCGCCGAATTCACCGGTATAGCCGGCAAAGAAAGCGGTATTGTGGCGCTCGGTTGTGGTCAGCGTACTTTGGGTATCCACGCGCTGCTGGGTGTAGTCCGCGCCCAACAGGAAGCTGCCGATGGCGGTTTTCACGTCGTTTTGCCACAGCCAGTCGTTCTGGCTGGTTTCAAACAGACTGTTGCGCTTGACCATGTTGCCGCCGGTCCAGGTTTCCTGGCGGTCCGCGCTGCGGCTGTAGCGCAGGGTGCTGGTCCAGTCGCTGGTGAAGGCGTTTTTGGATTCCAGCGCCAAACCGGTCTGGCGGGTGCGCTGCAAGTCTTCGCCCAGTACGGTGGACGAAGCGTCGTAGCCCACGCGGCCAAACGACTGGAAGGCGCGGAAGCTCAGGTCGTGCCCGGCGGCCAGCGTCTGGGTGAGATTGGCGGTATAGGCCAGATTGCGGTTGCCGTCGCGGTCCGGGTTGTAGCTGTAGGTATTGTTTTTATTGGTGGCCGAGATGCCGTCGGTGGTCTGCTGGCTGAGTTGCAGGCTAAAGGCGGTGTTGTCCACCTTGCCGTCCACGCCGCCGCCCACTTTCACCATGCCGTGATCGCCCGCCCCGATATTGAAATTGACGCGCGGCTTGCCGCCGCCCTGGCGGGTGAAGATCTGGATAACGCCGCCGATGGCGTCCGCGCCGTACAGGCTGGAACCATTGCCGCGCAGGATTTCAACGCGGTCCACCATGGCCAGCGGGATGTTTTCCAGCGCGGTGGTGCCAGCGGTGGCCGACACGATGCGCACGCCATCAATCAGCACCACGGTGTGCTTGGACTCGGCACCGCGAATGAAAACGGACGACTGGCTGCCCACGCCGCCATTGCTCACCACTTCCAGCCCCGGTTGACGGGCCAGCAGTTGCGGCAAGGTGGAAACGCTGCTGCTGTCGATGTCCTCACGCGTGATCACGCTGACATCGGACAGGGTCTTGCTGACCGCTTGCGGCTGACGGGTGGCGGTTACCACCACCTCTTCTGCCTGGAATTGCGGCGTAGCGGACTGAGCAGCGGCCGCGCCGGCAGCGCAGGCCAGCGACACCAGCATGGCGGTTTGTTTGATTTTGAACATGCGAAACACACTCCCTGAATGAAAATGATCCGGCGGACGTTGAGTCCACCGTTCAGGAGAGCGAAGAGGAACGGCTTGCGCCACGAAATTCTCAAGGACAACTTGGCCTTGTCAGGCCGGCAGGTGTCTGTCGGATCGCCTCCCCGCGATACTCCAGCGACGGCCTGCTTTCCAGGCAGGCCCGGGAACCGGCGCAAGTGTGCCGCGCGCCTGCGCGGCCCTGGCTTTGGTTCCATTTGCAGGCCGGTCTCCGGGCTGGGTCTTGCGGGATCGCGCCTTCCCGTTCTTGCGGAACAGTGGCGTGTTGCGACACCTGGGCCTTGCGGCCAGACCTTACCGTTGCGGGGGCAGCGCCGGCTTTTCACCGGCTTCCCGTTTCATTCCTCGCCTCATGACAACTCATGAAGCGTGGAACACCTGCAGCCGGCGATTATAACGCATGCGACCGCCGCGCCGCAGAGAAAACCCGCGCCGCGCCAGCACAGTCTTGCAATGCAACGCCGGGCTGTGACTTTGCCGTCGGCGCAAAATGCACCTGCTCCCGGATTCCGGCTTGCCCCCTCCCCGGCCTTGGCATAGAGTCGCAACCTGACCTCAATCCTTGCCCGCACCCTCATGACCGCCACCACCGCACTGCCCCGCCCCGACCTTGCCGCTTACAACGCCGCCCGCGCCCGCCAATCCGTTCTCACCAAGCCCGCCGGCAGCCTGGGCGTGCTGGAGGACGTGGCCTGCCGTTTTGCCGCCTGGCAAGGCAAAACCTGCCCGGACGCCATCAAGCCGGCCATTACCGTGTTTGCCGGCGACCATGGCGTCACGGAGGAAGGCGTGTCCGCCTACCCCTCGGTAGTTACCGGCGAAATGGTGAAGAATTTCGTCGCCGGCGGCGCGGCCATCTGCGTGCTGGCGCGCGCGCTGGAGGCGCGGCTGGAAGTGGTGGACGCCGGCGTGATGAGCCCGCTGGACGGCCTCCCCATCGTGCACGCCCGCGTGCGCGCCGCTTCGGCCAACCTTGCCGTCGGCCCTGCCATGAGCCTGAGCGAAGCGCAAGCGGCGCTGGACGTGGGCCGCGACGCAGCCCGTCGCGCGGTAACAGCCGGCGCCAATTTACTGATCGCCGGCGACATGGGCATTGGCAACACCACGCCGTCCGCCGCGCTGATCTGCCATTTGGCCGGCCAGGACGCCGATGCCATCGTCGGCCGCGGCACCGGCATCGACGACGCCACGCTGATCAACAAACGCCGGGTGGTGAAGCAAGCGCTGGCGCGACTGGCCGGCCAGCAACAGGACGGTCTCACTGTCTTGGCCGAGCTGGGCGGGCTGGAAATCGCCGCCATGGCCGGTTTTTATCTGGAAGGCGCGCAACTGGGCGTGCCCTCGCTGGTGGACGGGTTCATTGCCAGCGCCGCCGCGCTGGCCGCCCGCGCCATCGAGCCGACCGTGGCCGACTGGCTGCTGGCCAGCCACCGCTCGGAAGAAACCGGCCATGCGCTGGCGCTGCAAGCGCTGGGGCTGACGCCGCTGGTGGCGCTGGGCATGCGTCTGGGCGAAGGCTCGGGCGCGGCCGCCAGCGTGCCGCTGCTGCAACTGGCCATCCGCCTGCACAACGAGATGGCGACGTTTGCCGAAGCCGGCGTCACGGAAAAAGCCTGATGAACCCCTACACGCTGACCCTGCTGCGCCACGGTGAGATCGACCACGAAGGCCGGCTGATCGGCCGTACCGACCTGCCGCTCAACGACCTTGGCTGCGAGCAGATGGCGCGCAGCTGGCACAAGCTCAACCAGCTGGCCCCGGTCACCTGCATGGCCAGCTCCACCTTGCAGCGCTGCCGCGAGTTCGCCGTGCACCAGGCGCTGCACGGCTCGCTGCCGCTGAAAGTGGATGCGCGCTTCGCCGAATTCGATTTTGGCGACTGGGACGGCATGTCGCGCGAGACGCTCTCCGGCCAGCATCCCGAATGGGGCCGCAAAGTGGCGGAAAACGGACTGGTGCCGCCGGGCGGCGAAAGCTATGAGGCTTTCCGCACCCGGGTGCTCACCGCCTTCAGCGAATGGATGCAGGGCGCGCGCGGCAGCCACCGCGTGCTGGTGAGTCATGGCGGCGTCATCACCGTGCTGCTAGCCGAACTCCTGGGCGCGGATTTCGCCATCGCCAAGCTGATGACCGTGCAACGCGGCGGCTTCGCGCAGCTGTCGATACTGGAAGGCCACCCGGCCTATCTGATGCATCTGGAAGGGCCGGGTGAAGCATGAACGAGGCTCCCGCTTCGCCGCGCTGGTGGCAATCGCTGATTTTGGCCGTGCAATTCCTCACCCGCCTGCCCACGCCGCAGCTCAAGGTGTTCCGTGCGGAGTGGCTGGCCCACAGCGCGCGCTGGTTCGCGCTGGTGGGCTTGCTGCTGGGCGCGCTGCTGTGGGGTGCGGTGTGGCTGGGTCTGCGCCACGACCCCTGGCTGGCGGCGCTGGCCGGCCTGTTGCTATGGGTGGGCGTGACCGGCGGTCTGCATCTGGACGGGCTAGCGGATCTGTCCGATGCGCTGGGCGCGGCCCATCGCTCGCGCGAGCGTTTTCTGGCCGTGCTGAAAGACCCGCATGTGGGCAGTTTCGGCGTCATCGCGCTGGCAACGGCGCTGATCAGCAAAACACTGTTGCTGATGCTGAACGCCAGCGGGCCACATCTTGCCGGTCTGTTGTTGATTCCCGCCTGGGCGCGGCTGTTTGCCGTCAGCTGGTCGGCCACCCTGCCCTCGCTGGCGCCCGGCAGCGGCGAGCGGTTTGCCTGGCAACCGCAATGGTTTGCTCAGGCCGTATCGGCCATGGCGCTGGCCGGCTTGTCCGCCTGGCTCGCGCCGGCGCTGCTGCTGGCGCCGCTGGCCGGGCTGTTCTGGTGGGGCTGGCTCAAGCGCAAGCTGGGCGGCATGACCGGCGACTGTCTCGGCGCAGGCATCGAAGTGTGTGAAATCCTGTTGCTGGCGCTGTTGCTGCTGCCGGTATGAATTCTCCCGGCTTCGGCCAACCTTCCTTCGCTTGTCAAAACCCTGACACGTGATCGTCACGTTGCGGTGATGCCAGCGCACGATACTGCGCTCATGCCACAGCGGGAGAAGGTGATGACGCGTCACGATGCGCACATTGAAATCAGCCATGATCCGGCGCGGCTGGATCGCGCCATGATCCTGAACTTTTTGCGCGGCACGCACTGGGCCGGCGACCTGACGGCGGAGAAACTGGACACCGCCCTCCGCCACTCGCTGGCGATCGGCGCCTACATCGACGGTCAGCAAGCCGGTTTCGCCCGCGTCATTACCGATTACGCCAGCTTCGCTTATCTCTCCGATGTGTTCGTGCTGCCGGCCTGGCGCGGTTGCGGCATTGGCCAGCGCTTGGTGCAAACCGCGATCGATCACCCTGAGCTGCAGCAGTTGCGGCGCTTTCTGCTGGTATCGCGTGACGCGCGGCCGTTTTACCGTCAGCTGGGCTTTGTCCCGCTCTCGCGCGGCGAACAGTATCTGGAATTGAAAACGCGGACGTCGCATGACCGTCCGCGCAAGCTGCGCGCCGTCTGGCCCTTTTTCAAGGCTGCGTGACGCCCAGAGCGCCGGGATGCTGGTTCACCAGCTTCCACGGCAGCACGCTCCATTCCGGGTATTCGCAAGCGCGCGCTACCCGCGGGAAAGACGGCCCCACATACAGGCCCTTGGGCGTGAGATACCAGCTGACAAATTGCCATACCGACGGATCGTTGTAATCGCAACCCTCAGGGTCGGACACCATGTCCTTGGGGTGTTGTTGTTTCATGGCGCGCTGCAGCCAGGGGCCCAACGTTTTTTCTTCGTATTGGTAGTCCACGCGGCTGCCGTCTGTCTTGCGCGGCAATCTGACCTCAGCCTTGCCCAGCCAGAGCAAGTCTTCCAGTTGCAATTCCTTGCCGGTTTTCAGATCCAGATTGATGGGGTTGTCGCCAAAATCGGGATGCGCGCCGCCGCAGTAATAGCTGGTGAATACGCTGGCGCTGAAGAAGCGGCCATTGATGAAGCGCGGGGTGATGGTTTGCTCATAATCGCCGCCGCCGGACGAGCGCGCCGCGCCGCCCATGCAGCCGAAGTAGCCGCTGACCTCGCGCCACTGCCGTTCGGCCAGCATGCGATTGAGGCGCGTCAGCGTGTCGGCGGGCAAGCCGTCCTGCACGCGGAAGAGAGTGATCTTGCTCACCGGCTCTTCCATCCATTGCAGGTTGTAGCCGTTGAATTTCTGCGTTTTGCCGGGTTTGAACACCAGCCCGCTCAAACGGGCGTAATCATAGGCGGACTCCTGCTTTGCCACTGCGGAAGCGGGGTCGAAGGGCCTCAGCGCGGCCACATCCAGCGGCACCAGTTCCATGGCCAAAGCAGTCTTGGCCTTGGGGCCTTTCCATTCGCCCACCCAGCCCTTGCCTTGTGGCTTGAGCACAATATCGATGCGCTCGCTGTCGTAGGGCAGGTTCTCGCCCAGGCTGAGCGCGCCGTCAGCGCCGCGCTTGCCGCTCAAAGCGATATCGGCGTGGTATTTGCGGTAGAAGTAGCGCCCGTCCACTTGGCCGTCCTGGCCCACGTCGAACTCCATGACGATGGGCGCGTTGCCCACCCGCCCCTGATACACCTGCGCGCCAGCCTGCACCGCGCCCGTTGCCAACAGCAGGAAGCCGCCCATGATATGCCTTGTTTTCATTCGCTTTCCTTTCGAGCGGCTAACCCATTCCTGATGCTGCGTTGCGCCTCAGCCGTGAATCCGATTTTGTTAGCCGTTCTTTGTTCCGCCGGCAAAAGCGCGTAGAGGCCCTGAGCTTTTGTAGGCGGGTCTTATCAAAAAAAAACAGCGCCAGACCCTTTGGAGGCCTGACGCTGCGGCGGGTTCGGCAAACAGCTTACAGCTTGCCGGCCAGCTTGCGGTTGCGCATCAGGCACAGCATGTCACAGGCCAGGTGCGCGGCGGCAATCGCGGTGACTTCGCTTTGGTCGTAGGCCGGGGCCACTTCCACCACGTCCATGCCGACGATATTGAGGTCGCCCAGATTGCGGACGATCTTCAAGGCTTGCGCGCTGGTCAGGCCGCCGGGCACCGGCGTACCGGTACCCGGCGCGGCGGACGGGTCCAGACAGTCGATATCGAAGGTCAGGTACACCGGATGGTCGCCGATCACCTCCTTGATGCGGGCGATGGTGGCGTCCACGCCATTGTCGTGCACCCACGGCGCGTCCAGCACGTTCAGACCCATGAAGTCGTCGTTCCAAGTGCGGATGCCCACTTGCACCGACTTGGCCGGGTCGATCAGGCCTTCCTTCACCGCCTTGTAAAACATGGTGCCGTGATTGAGGCTGTCCGGCTCGTCGTCCGGCCAAGTGTCGCAGTGCGCGTCAAAGTGCAACAGGGCCAGCGGCTTGCCGTACTTCTCGGCGTGCGCGATCAACAGCGGGTAGGTGACGAAGTGGTCGCCGCCAAAGGTCAGCATCTTGGCGCCGGAGGCCAGGATGTGTCGGGCGTGCTCGATGATGGACGGCTTGATGGTCAGCGGGTTGTGCGCATCGAACCAGCAATCGCCGTAGTCGATCACGGCCAGATCGTCGAAGGGGTCAAAGCCCCAGGGGAAGGGCTTGAGTTCGGCCAGCTGCACGCTGGCGGCGCGGATGGCCTGCGGGCCCATGCGCGCGCCGGAGCGGAAGGTGGTGGACAGGTCCAGCGGAATGCCGGACACCACCACATCGGCGCCGCTCAAATCGCGGCTGTAGTTGCGGCGCATGAAAGACAGCACGCCGGCATAGGTGTTTTCAATGGAAGAGCCGTACAGGCCCTGACGGCGGATGGCGCCGTCGCCCTTGATGATTTCAGACATGAACTCTCCGTCAGAGAAGAGTACGCCGGCCATGCCACGCCCCATTTTCATGCAAAATGAATGATGATTTAATGGTGCGAAACCGACGATTGCCGTCCATCTTGCACAGCCGACGGGTTAAGGCTGCCGCGCCCCACGGCGCGGAACCGGCAGTGTGCCGCGAGTGCGGCCGCTGTTCAAGGTTTGCCGAAGACGGCGATGCGTAATCGCCACGCCGCAGACAGGAAACCCCATGACCGAAAACGCCGAAAACCGCATCCAGCCGGGTTTTACCCCATCGCCCGCCCCCGCCGCGCCGCCGCCCGCCGCGCCGCTGCGCTTTACCTTCAGCGGCGACGGCGCGGAGTTCTTCCGCATCTGGTTCGTCAATATCCTGTTATCCATCCTCACGCTGGGCATCTACTCCGCCTGGGGCAAAGTGCGCACGCAAAAGTACCTGTACGGCCACACCCGCTTTGCCGGTTCCGGCTTCGACTACCACGGCAAACCACTGGCCATTCTCAAGGGTCGCGCGCTGATTGTCGGCGTGATCGTGCTGCTGGCCGTGGCCAAGCAGGTATCGCCGCTGCTGGAGCTGGGCATGTATCTGGGTCTGGCGCTGTTTCTGCCGTGGGCGGTCACCGCCGCCATGCGCTTCCGTTTGCGCAATACCAGTTGGCGCCAGATGCGCTTCAATTTCCGCGCCACCACGTGGGAAACCTCCAGCCAGATCGCCATGAATATCGTCATCGTGGTGCTGACGCTGGGCTTTGGCCTGCCCTACGCCCGCCACCGGCTGCATCAGTTTCTGGTGGGACACAGCTGGTTCGGCAACGCGCGCTTCGACATGAGCCGCTGCGTGCGCGAATACTACGGCGTATGGTTCAAGGGCATCCTGATGGCCATTGGCGCTTCGGTAGCCTTGGTTGTCGTCGGCCTGATCTTCACCTTCGGACTAGGCATTGTCAGCGGTGGCGGTAAAACAGCGTTCGGTATCGGCATCGTGCTTTATGTAGTGCTGGCCTACCTGTTTTTACTGGTGATGTGGATGTCGGTGGGCCAGATCATCCACGACGGCTTCAGCAACGCCATGTGGAACCACACCGTACTCAACAGCGATGGCCGCCTGCACCGCTTCCAGAGCGGCATGACGCTGGGCGGGCTGGCCAGGCTGCACGCCGGCAACGCCATCCTGATTTTGCTGTCGGCCGGCTTTTACTATCCTTTTGCCAAATTGCGGGTGCTGGACTACAGATTAAGCAATCTGACCGTTTTTCCCGATGACAACCTTGACGCCATCCGCGCCCGCCCCCTGAGCGACAATGCCGCGCTGGGCGACGCCGCCGCGGACGGTTTCGAACTGGATCTGGGCCTATGAGCTTGCCGGGCAGTTATCTGGATGGCCGCAGCCCCGTGCCGCGGCCGGTGATGCTGGAACGGGACCACCACCAGCTGGTATTCACGGACGGCGTGAAGACGCATCGCTATCCCGCCGGCCAAGTGGATTTCGAAACCGGCCTGCCCGGGCTGCCCGACAAGCTGCGCCTGCCGGACGGCGGCGTGATTGAAGTGGCGCAACAACACCGCTGCCGCCACATGGCGGGCGGACCGCCGCCATGGGAGCGCCTCTTGGCATGGCTGCACGGCGGCTGGACCATCCTGGTGGTATTGCTGATCGCCACCGTGGCGGCGGTGTGGTTCGCCTACCGCGACGGCCTGCCCTGGCTGGCGGCCAAGGTGGTACGGCAAACACCGGTCGCCATGGAAAAACAGATGGCAGAGCAAACCATGGCCCTGCTGAACAAAACCGTCAATCTGCGTCCCTCCGGCCTCAGCGACGCCCGCCAGCGCCAGCTGCAAGGCCTGCTGGATCAGGTCAAACCCGCCAATAGTCCCTATCACTACGAACTGACGCTGGTGGATTCCGCCGACATCGGCCCCAACGCTTTCGCCCTGCCGGGCGGGCACGTGCTCATGACCGATCAACTGGTGCGAGCCGCCAAATCCGACGACGAAATCATGGCGGTGCTAGCGCATGAGGCCGGCCACGTGGAAAACCGGCATGGCCTGCGCAGCGTGGTGCAATATGGCGGCGTATCGCTAGCCATTACCTTGCTGACCGGCGACAGCACCTCCATGCTGGCGCTGGCCCCGGCCCTGCTGGCCGACATGAAATACTCAAGGGATTTTGAACGCGAAGCAGACCATTTCGCCTTCACGCAGCTGGAAGCCCGCCATGTTTCGCCTTGCGTGCTGGGGCAATTTCTGCAGCGCATGAGCGGCCGCGACGACGGTTCGGCCAACCTGCTGGCCAGCCATCCGTCAACCGAAGAGCGCAGCCACCCCAACGGGGCACAGTGCCCGGCAGGCGGTTGAAACACGGTTGCCTCCCGTGCTCATGACTATCGTCCTTGCCGGCCCTGCTGCAGGTGATGCCACCACCAGCGCCAGCGCAGACGCATGTCGTACCACACCGGCCGCAAACCAAGCGTAAACAGCAAGGCCGCCAGCGGCAGCGTGAAGGCGTAGCCCAGATGCTTGAAGCCCAGCGCGCCCACCACGCCGCCGGCGAAGAAGGACAGCAGAATCATCAGGTAGACGAACAAGCGGTTGCGGTTGGCCTGCACTGCCTTGACGCGCGGATTCTGCCCCCGGTTGAAATAGCTCATTTTGGTCAGTTCGATGCCAATGTCAGTGGCGATGCCGGTCATGTGCGTGGAGCGCAGCAAGCCGCCGGACAGCTTGGTCACGATGGTGTTGTGCATGCCCATGATGAAACACAGCAGCATCACCGTCACCGGCGTAAAAAACCCGCGATGCAGCGACAAGACAGCGCCCAGCAGGCCGAACACCAGCAGCAGGCCGGCCTCCTCCATCATCGACACGCCATAGCCGCCGCGCAGGCGCTGACGCCGCGCCCACAGGATCAGCCAGGTGGAGTGCATGGCGCCCAGCACAAAACACACCAGCATCACCAACAGCGACAGCGCCAGCCGCACCTCGCCCAGTGCCAGATGATCCGCCATGCCGGACACGATGCCGGACATGTGCGAGGTGTAACGATGCACGGCGAGAAAGCCGCCGGCGTTGAGCGCACCGGCAATGAAGGCCATGGACGCGCCCAGCTGACGCAGGGTGCGATCGTTGAAGCTGCCCCGGTCCAGCAGGCGGGTGATATTGGATGAGTGGCGCGACATGGGTATCTGCAAAATGGACAGCGGCAGCTCAGGGCTGCCGCTGGGTCATCATCCGTCGCCAGACGGCGTCAGGCAAGCCCCATCAAGCCGGGGTTTGCCGAAGAACAAGGGTTAACGACAGGCTTGCAGCGCAATCCCCGGCGTCAGGCGCCTCTGCAGCGCGCGCAGTTTGTCGGCCTGCTGCGGGTCCAGCCCCTTGAATGTCAGCAGCGTGGCATTGGACTTCTGCCCCTTCTGTTGCATGGCCGCCTTGTCGAAGCCGGCAGCCTTGATCTTGGCCACCATGGCCTTGGCGGCGTCTTCCTTGCCAAACAGGCCCAGCGACACGCTGCCCTTGAAGTCTTCATTGCTGACAATGTAATTGTCGAAGCCCTTGTCTTTCAGCTCGGCGGACAAGGTCTGGGTTTCCGAGCGGGTAGCCAGCGGCGGGTGGTAGACCCAGAACTTGCCATTGCCCTTGGTTTCTCCCTTGTCGCTTTCCACCAGCTGTTCCGGCTTCAGATGCAGCGAGGGCAAGCCGCCCTTCACCCGCTGCAGCAGATGGCTTTCCAGCGCGCCCCAGTCATAGCAGGCCAACTCGGGCTTGGCGTCCTGCTTAGTCTCGGCCTTGCCGGCGGGTTTGCTATCCGCTTTGGCGTCCGTCTTGGCCGGCTTTTTGTCGTCGACGGGCTTTTTCTCGTCTTTCGCCGGCTTGTCTGCCGCCGGTTTATCGGCCTTGGCGGCGGAGGCGGCTTCCGGCTTGATCGCGCCCGCAGCAGAAGCATCCGCCTTGCCCAGTTCGGCAGCGGTCGGTTTTTCCGTGGCGGGCATGGAAGCGGCAGCCGGGGCGCTGGCCTCCGGCGCCGAGGCCGGCTTCCAGTCGGCCGGCAGCAGCTTGACCTGATTGGGACTGATTTCCTGCGCATGCGCGTCGCCCACGGGCCGCTGCTTCAAGGAACCGTAGCCCGCCACCAGCAGGTTGAGCACCACCACCACTACCAGAAACCACTTCATGTCGACTCTGCCACTCTCAATAGTCCTGTCAGGACCAGATTATCCACGATACGCGCCGGCGCCGCGAGTTGCGGGGCCAGCAAGGCGGCGTCGCCACCAGTCAGCATCACCTCGGGCAAGGCGCGGCCGGTACGTTCGGCCAACTGTCGCCGCATGTTCTCTATGGCGCCGCATTGCGCCGCCATCACGCCGCTGGCCAAGGCCGCCTCCGTGCCCTGCGGGAAGTTTTCCAGCTGGCCAGCAGGGCGATCCAGCTGGGCGGTGCCGCGCGCCAGACTGCTCAACATCAACTGCCTGCCGGGCAAAATATAACCGCCCAAGTAGTCGCCCTCGGCGGTCAGCGCCTCCACGGTCAGCGCCGTGCCCGCACAGGCCACCACCACATCGTCCCGACACAGGCTGCGCGCACCCAGCACCGCCAGCCAGCGGTCGGCCCCCTGCTCGGCGGGGTTACGATAATGATTGCGCACATCGCCAAATTCGGCCGCGCTGCGCACCCAGCGCCACGGGCAAGCAGCCGCCGCTTGCAAGGCCGCGGTTACTTCCGGCCTGGCCACGCTGGCGCCGGCGGCCCGGGTCAGCGGCCATGCCGCCCATTGCGGCTTGAGGGCGGCGATATCGGCATGCGCCACCGCGCCCTGCGCCACCCAGTCGCGACCATCGTGCACTGCCCATTTCACCCGGCTGTTGCCGGCGTCCACCAGCAGTCTCATGCGCGGCTCCGCAAACTGACTTCACCTACATGGAACACGCGCACGCCGTCGGTGGTTTCTACCAGCAGCGCGCCGTTTTCCGCCACGCCGCGCGCTACGCCGTCCACCGGCTCGCCATGAGAGAACGACAGCCGCACCGGCGCGTTGTGGTGGCTGGACCAGCGCATCCACTCCTCCTGAAACGGCGCGAAACCTTCGCGATTGAATTGCTCCAGCACGGCGGCCAGCTCGTTCAGCACCTCCGCCAGCAAGGTGTTTCGGCCAACGTGAATGCCCACATCGCTCAGCGCGGCTACGGGTTGATCCACCTCGCCCGGCGCGCTGACATTGAGACCGATGCCGATCACAACAGCCGCCGGGCCCAGCGCGTCGCCGGACAGTTCGATCAGAATGCCGGCCAGCTTGCGACCGGACAGCAATACATCATTGGGCCACTTCAATTGCACCGGCGCGCCAAGGCGCAGCATGGCGCGCGCCAGCGCGATGCCCACCACCAGCGACAGGCCGGCCAGCTGCGCCAACCCGCGATCAAAGCGCCACAGCAAAGAGAAGGTCAGCCCCGCGCCCAGCTTCATTTGCCAGCGCCGCCCCAGCCGCCCCCGGCCTGCGGTCTGCATCTCCGCCGCCAGCACCAGGCCGTGCAAGCCGCCATTGGCGGCGCGGGCGGTCAGCTGGGTATTGGTGGAATCGGTCCGCTCAGCCACCGCCAGCGTAAAAACGTCCGCCGCGTCCGGCGACAGCGCCTCGCGCACGCGGGCCACATCCAGCCATTCAAAGGCTTCGGCCAACTTGTAGCCCTGCCCGCGCACGCTGAACACGGTCAGGCCCAGTTCTTCGGTAATAGCGTGCACCGCCTGCCAGACCAGTGTGCGGGAACAGCCCAACTCGCGCGCCATGTCTTCGCCGGAGTGAAAACGCCCGTCGGTCAGCAGGCGCAGCACGGCAAAAGCGTGCTCGCTCACGCCTTGCCCTCGTTGGCGCGGATCTTGCGGATGGTCTGGGTAGTGGAGGTGTCAAACAGGAAAGGAATGGAGTGCACGCTGCCGCCGCGCGCCAGCGTCTCTGCGCTGCCGACGATGCGGTCTATGCTCCAGTCGCCGCCTTTGACCAGCACATCGGGCTGCACCAATGCGATGAGGTCAGCCGGCGTATCGGTATCGAACCAGGTCACCAGGCTGACGCTTTCCAGCGACGCCAGCACAGCGGCGCGATTGAGTTCGTTGTTGATGGGACGATCCTCGCCCTTGCCCTGCCTCTTGACCGAGGCATCGGTATTCAGCCCCACCACCAGCGACGCGCCCAGCGCGCGCGCCTGAGCAAGATAGGTCACATGACCGCGGTGCAGGATGTCGAAACAGCCGTTGGTAAACACGATGGGGCGCGGCAACGCGGCTAGCTTGGCGGCCAGCTGCTCGGCATCGGCGATTTTGTCTTCGAATGCGGGGGCGGGATACGACATGGATTTCCTTGCGACTGAGAGCCTGACGGACAGAAACGCCAACAGGGGGAGGTAGCATACCATCCCCCTGTTGGCTATCCCAAATCAGCCGGCTGCGCTCAACGCCAACAATTGGCGACAGTATCGCTTGCCGCCGTCTTCGTACCAAGATTGTCCAGCGACAGCGCGCCGCAGCCATCGTTCTGATAAGACGAACTGGGCGTTGCGGTAATGGTGAACGTACTGCTAGTGGCATTGGTGCTGATTGAATATGCCGTGTTTCCGTTTGAGGTGGTCACCGTCGTGGCGCTCTGACTGGCGTTGTAGCTGTTGTTCATGGTGAACCAGCGCTCTTGCTCCTGCGCCATCTGCGTCAACGTGGTTTCCGCCTGCGCCCGCCGCCCTCTCATCACATAAGCGGAGTACGACGGGTAGGCAATCGCTGCGAGTATGCCCACTACCGCTACGGTAACTATCAGTTCGATCAAGGTAAAACCCTTTCCCGATCGCTTCGTCATTGCATTTCCTTCTTTTACCAGGACTGGATGATTTCACGCCAGGCCAGCCGACCCGACCCGCTGGTTGAGCTGTTGACCCGTTTACAAGTACCCAAACCGCCCGAACCTGCCTCGCAGACCCATTCGATCCCGTTCTGATCGACAAGTCTCAGCGCCTTGCTGCTGCTGATACCGCTTGAAGTGCTCGGCTTGAAACGTGAGGCTTGGGCATCGGAACCATCAATATTGCCGTCGCCATTCGTGTCGTACACCGCATACGTCGTCATTGCACCGTTGAAAATACTGACGTCCGTCAACCAGGTGTCGCCGCCATTGGAACAACCCGTCGTATCGGGAATGATGCTGGTAAAGCGCACGGTTGCGCGATTGCGCAACTCCGGCGCCGCTATCACGCGCTCATTGGTGGTCAAAGGCATATACCAACCATTGTTGGTACTGCCCAGCGTATTGGTTGAAGTAGTCACATAGGTACCACCCGAGGTGCCGGAAACCGTCGTGCCAATGGTCTGCTTGACCAGACTGCCGGTCAACGTATTGCCCACCGCAGTACCGGTATCACGTATGCCGTACAGGGACTGGGTCGACTCGGTCCGGTCGCTGTCAGACAGGAACATGCCGGTGCCGAACAGCACCATATAGCCCTTGGTGGCGTCGCGCGTCACCACCGGCTGCGCGGTAATGGGCTGCCGGACATCCAGTGCCGTATCGTTGCTCTTGAGCCCGTAAGCGGTGAACAGCAATTGACTGGTGTAACCGGAATACGTCGCCGAGGTCAGGTTGATCTTCCACAGGTTGCCATTGATATCGCCAGCGTAGGCATAGTCGACCTTGCCATCACCGTTGACATCGGCAGCAAACGGCGTGCTAAGCCCGTTAGGCGTAATGGTCTGACCGGTCTGGTCAGGCAGATCGATCCGGAAATAATTGGTGTTGAGCTGCCATGCGTCACCAATTTTTTTATCCAGATAGAGGATGAACAAAGAGGCACCGCCGCCGCTAGCGCTGTTGTTATAACCATTCGCCAACAACACGGCTGGTCGACCATTCTGCAAGCGGACAATCTGCGGCTCGCCAATGGTGACACCCAACCTGCTGTCATCCGTGCTGGTGAACTCCCACAATACATTGCTGCTGCTCATGCTGTCCGGCCGGGTTACGTCCAGTGCATAAATACCACTACCACCCATGCCTGTATTGCCCACCACCACGGTGTGCGCCTCCAGGTTGGTCAGGGTTTGCCCGGTAGAAGGCGATTGAACAAAACATACCTCGCCCACTTTGGGTGTGCCGTCATTGATATAACGATGCGCATACGACGTCGAAGTCAGATTCACCAGATTGGCGTATGTACCGGCAGGCAGATAAGCAAAACGCTCCGTACCCGTCATGTCGAACCCGTGCAGGAAACCGTCGTTGGCCGCCACCATCACCATGTTTGGGCGTCCGTAGATTGCGGTCTGGTCACTGCTCTGATTGGTACTGTTGGCCGCATAGGCACAAGAAGACAAACTGGATGTCGGAGCCGGCACATAGATCGGCGTGGAATCAACAATATCGCCAAGCCGATAGTTGCGCGCACGGAACCTAGGAGAAGAACCGCTCGCTTCATTAGTTTTGTCGCCACGCAGATAGTTGACCCGGTTTGCACCTTGGCTATCCGTGCTGTTCAGCAGCGTCTTCTGTGTTGCCGAACCGGACAGCGCATTAAACCAAGTGGTATTGAAAGCAGCGCCGCTGCGACTGGTGAGGTCATATGTCAGCACATTGCGGTTCGCCACCCCGGACGTACCGTTCAACTGCGTCTCTAGCGTACTCTTCGCCCGCCAACCATGAGTGGCATCCTGCACCAGGGTGGGTGCAGTAGTGCTGGAAGTCTGCACGATCTGGTAAGCAATCAGATCACCATGCCAGTCCGTCGAGTCAAACGAGGACTGAAAGACATAAGCGGAAGAGAATACCTGCGACCCCTTGCCCGTTGTCGACAAGCCCGCCATCGTCGGGTCGGTTGCCGCCGTAATGTTGGCAAAGGCCTGTTGCAAGGCAGTTGTCATCTTCGACGGATTGTTCGCCTGCGCAAAATTGCTCGGCGTGCCGTTGGGGTAGGCTGCAATGCTAGTGGCACCCGCGGCGTCAGAGGTCCACTCGGACCTCACATCCGGCGTCTGGCTGTTGTTGCTGTCGGTAAAACCACCATACTTGGCGGCCAGATAGAAGGCATTGGAAGTCTGGGTTTTTGCGTTGCCATTTTCCACCACATCGATCATGAACGCGCTAACCGTCTGGTTACCGAACAGGTCGGAGCGCAAATCGGTCACGTTGGCCCAGTAAGCCAGCCCCGCAATATATGGCGGTGAGTTGGTAGAACCGGTGTTGGTGGTGGCCAGATTATTGACGCCTTCCTGGCTGCCGATGGCGTTTACCCATGCCACCACGCCCGAACCGGAAACGCTCACGGGCGGCGTGCTCATATTGGATGCCGGATCGTCCGTAGGCGGCGTCACCGAAGTCTGATTGCCTGATGCAGTCCAGCCGGAACCCGGCAAGTCTACGTCACCGTGAGTGTTGGTATCGCCAATATAAATAATGAAGTTCTTCTGACAGGCATTGATGATGGGGTCATCCCAGTCGGTGATGACCGGAAAGTTATCCTTCATCGCCGTAGTCAGATTGCTTGTGTAGTCGGAATAATTGCCTATCTTGCGAAAATAGCGCAGCGCTGCGTAATACAGCTCCGCCGCCGGGTCGTATGTCTTGTAACCGTTGCCATCACCAAACTTGTTTACGTAGTTCACAACACCACTATTGGTAACGCCGCTATTGCTGGCATCGTTGGTATCGGGGTTCACGACAAATGTCCCGTCAACGCTGCTCCATTCAGCGCCCAGCGTGTATGTCGTTGAAGTGTTGGTGGCGGAGGTAGTCGAACTGCTTATGCCCGGATATTTCATGCGCGCACGCAATACCCCGCCATTGCGCATGTAGTTGGCGTCGATCAGATAACCGAAGGCGCTGAAGCGCATGTCCGCGCCACGCTGTTGTATCAGGCCCTCCGGCTTGTAATTGCTTCCGTAAGCGGTGCAGTTGTCTTCAATCCCGTTATTGTATTTAGACGTGAGGCCGAGAGTGGTGTAGCCGCTCGCGGTAATACCACTAACCGATTTGCACACCTGAACCATCACATTGAATGAGTCCAAGGTGGTCCAGTTGGAACCGTCATTCGACCCGGCAACAGTCAGCCCCCAATTAAGACTGGTGAATTTCAGCTGGGAATAACTGCTATAAGGCGTCAGAGTAGAGGCATTTGTCGTCAGGACGCGGGAACCATTGAAACCATAGCCTTGGTTTTGGCCGGAAACGATTCTGGCCCGGCGCAAGATGGTCAGCGTCGCCGTGTCGCCGCTTGTGTAGTCTGCCGAAGTGCCCGCTGTACCCAATGCCCGATTGCCACCAGTTAGGGTTTGCCGAAAGATATCAATGGCCGACATTGTCGCCCAGTTAAGCAAGCTGCCACTCCAGTAGCCAGAACTACAAGTCCGGTTGGTTTTATTGTTCACCAAAGCTACCGGTTTGAAATAGCCATTGGTTGAGTCATAGCTATAGCACTTGTACTGGTCGAAATAGCCACGGTGATCGTTGGCCATTTCAGTCGTGTTGAAGGTTCTGTTTGTATATGCCTCGCCAGCCGTAGGAAATTCCACGGATAACCCAAGCAGTACATTGGGGCCGTAGCGCCCCCCCACCCCCGCCAAAGGCGAAGTCGCAATGGTCACGGCGGCGGAGGCATGCAATGCCGTCAACAACATGGTCGCGCCAGTAACAATCCGGGACAATTGTTTAAAAATTTTCATCTCACTCGCCTCACATCAGCTGCCATAAGGCCGGAAAATGCTTTCCAGCGTGACGTTGATTTGCTGATTCAAACCAAACCCCCGTCCGGTGATTCTGTAAAAAAAGCTTTGATTGCCCGCAGTAGCATCAAGGGAGACACCGCCACCCGATAGTGCCGCACCGGGAAAAACTTCCACTACGAAGCGTGGCGTCATCATGCCGGAGTACGGTGCGGACCATGCTGAACTGGCGATGGCTCCGGTCACCGTATCCGCAGAATTGCTCAGATTGCTGTTGAGGAACACATGCAAGGGCCCGCTCGCATCGAACTTGCACAAACCATTTGCGGTGACACTGCTTGCCACTACACCCCCTGTGGAACAAACAGCAAATCCATTGTCATCCTTGATGGCTCCTGTCGCCACACGCCCTTCGACATAACGCAAAGCGGCCTCTGCCGACTCAGCCGCCAAGGTGAAATCACGCCCGTTCCGCGCAAAACGCTCCTCTTGCAACGAGGAGAAGGCTGCGGATAAACCCACCAGCATCAATGCCACCAAAAAAACCAAGGCAATGATCAGGGTCACACCCCGCTGGGACTGCAATCCGTGAGACCGCTTCATGATTTGCGATTCCTCAGGACAAACGTGCTCTCAAAAACCCTTCGGGTCCAGCAAGGGGCAGATGCAGTACAAGTCGTCTGCGTGGACAGTGGCGTGACGATAGTCCCACTATCATTGCTTGGGGTGTAGTTGGCGCCGAACATGTTGAAGGTGGCAGGTTCTGCCCGATTCTGCGAATAGACCGGATCCGTCCTCGCCAGCAAGGCGATACGAATTGAAATGACCTTTTTCATATCCGCTACGGCGGCAGGGCTGAGATACATATCCGGCATTCCATCGCTGCCGCTATCCACACCCATCAGTATTTGCAGCCTCTCGATATTGTCGGCAACAACACCGGTGGACAGATTAGTACCTGTCGGCGCCGCGCCATTCCACGTCACATCACATTTCAACGCGGGGCGGGTGACGCCGCCGGTGGTATTCACATCGATATAAAACCTGTTTTTGACCAGCATGTTCGCCGCTGTCACCGAATTACCAAGGCAGTCCGGCATTGCATTGCCAGTGGCAGCCTGAGGACCCGTCTTGAAAGCCAGGGTCAATTGATCCGCCGTTGTCCCGTTCAAAATCGCCAAACCATTTGACGCATTGAAATTACTGACCGTCACATCATTTGACGCAGTAACGACATCCGAAGCCTGAATCGTGTTGTAGGCATAATTGCCGCTGGCATCGGTAGGCATGCTATACGATCCGCTTGCGTCAAACGTCACGCCGCCAAGCACATCGTAGTAGCCGGCCTGCTTGATGATTCTTCCTACCTGCGCCATCGCAAAGCGGGCATTGTCCTGCATTTGCGCATTGCCAGCCTGTGCCTTGTAAGTCTGCTGGTTCGAGATGTACAAACTGGTTACAGCAAACGTGATGACCAAGCCAATCGTTATGGCCACCATCAACTCGACCAGTGTCAAGCCCAGCTCTGACGAACGCTTCATTTTCGGCTTCATCATCAGTTTGGCCTTACAAAATACTGAAACTGTGCGGCCTGAGAGGCCGCTCCACCATTAAAACCGGCCCGTTCATTCCAGCCGATCAACACGGTATATCCACCGGAGGCCGCCGTTACCGTCAACGTACCGCTGGCTAATCCCCCCCTGACCGAGTCCGAAGCAATCTGCGACATTTCCGTAATATCAAAATCTCTGCGTTGCGTCTGCGTACAGCTTGCGGTGTAGCAATTGGTTGCTGTACCAGATGAGACTTGGGAGTAATCAACGCCGGGATTGCTGCGAATACGCTCCGCCATCTGCTCTGCCAGAAGGGAGGCTTGCGCGCGACTCGCACTGAGAGAGGAGTAGCGCAGATTGTTCAACTGCATGCCGGCGATACCCAGCAGCCCGATAGCCAGAATCACAATGGAAACAAGGATCTCAAGCATGGTAAAGCCAGCCTGGCTTCGTTCGACTTCGTACTTTCTCATGGGCAGGCATCCCCGACATCCAAGGCACTGACATAGGGTCGGCCAGAAGATGTAAAAACAATTTTTTTGGCAAGCGATGTATTGGACGAGCTGTCGCACACCAACAAACTGGCCGGGGCCCCCCACGTGCCGTTGTACATCTCTGCACGCCCTGTCGGCAGGTAACGATATGAGGTCACCGAAGAGGCGGTGGACACGCTCAGTCTCAGATTCGCATTGACATCCGAGCGCCGTAAAACCACCAGATCAGTAGTACCCGAAGCCACTGCATTGCCGAAATTGGTCGAACTGGCGATCAGCAAGGCCCCATTCCGATTGAGATCAGCAAAAGCCACCCAACCTGCATTAAAGCTAGAGGCGTTGCACCCTCCATTCGAGCTACTTGCGCAAACCACTACGGGTACGCCTGTACGGACCGCATTATTTCTGGCGGATAGGAAAGTTTGCTGCAGGTCATTGGAAATGGCAGCAATTCGATTGGACTGTACAAAGCTCATGATGGAAGGAACAGCCACAGCAAGCAAAATTGCTGCAATAGCAATCACAACCACCAACTCGATCAGAGTAAAGCCTTTCCGCAAGGGCTCACGCCTCATTACACTCTCCACGCATTTGCCTAGTGAATGATATGAATTTTCTTAGTTTTTGGAGGTTTATTCCGACAGACGGAGTTTTATCCCGATGCGAGGACACCAGGGAAGTAACCGTTGCCAAGGCAATGGGCCAATAAGGCGTGATGAAGAGGCGGGAGGTTTGCCGAAGGCAGGCGCG
>NZ_CAMFLA010000015.1 GCF_945957525.1 uncultured Aquitalea sp.
TTCAGGTCCTAGCGCCCGCAAGGGTGTGGAAGTTCGAGTCTTCTCTTGGGCACCATTTAAAAAAGCTGTTGACGATGTCAGCGGCTTTTTTTCATTTCTCTCCCAGATATACACCTCCCAAGCGATCTCCGTGAGCAAGGGGCTGCAGTGGCGTTGCCTGCAAGAGATTGCCGGACGCCGCCCTCTTCGGCCAACCTCGCCCTCAAGCCTTTCGCGTTGAAGCCAATGCCGCGCCGGAAGTACGATCCAGCGGCAAGAAGTGCAGCACCGAACCGGCAGCCAACGCCCCCATCACCACAAAACCCCAGGCATAGTCGGATAGTTGCGGCTGAGCCCTACCCTGCAACCACGTCGTTGTTTGCAACGACATGGCCGCTACGGTCACGCCGAAGCCCGCCGCCAACTGCTGCGCGACGCTAGACAAACTGGTGGCATGGCTCATTCTCGCCTGATCCACATCCGCAAAGGCGATGGCATTGAGGCTGGTGAACTGCAAGGACCGCAGACAGCCCCCCGCCAGGAATACTAGCAGCATCAGCAGATGAGGCGTTCCTGGCTGGAACAAGGCATACACCGCCATCGACACCCCCGCCAGCACCGAATTGACAATGAGCACGCGACGGAAGCCGAAACGCTCAAGCACCCGCGCCACGATGGTTTTCATGAAAATCGCCCCGATAGCAGTGGAGCATGTCAGCAAGCCCGACTCGAAAGGCGAGTAGCCCAATCCAAGTTGCAGCATCAGGGGGAGCAGGAACGGCGTGGCGCCAGTGCCGACACGGAAGAAAAAGCCGCCAATCACGCTGGCGTGGAAGGTCTTCAGTCGCAGCAAGGACAAATCCAGCAGGGGGTGCGCCACTCGGCGATAGTGCCAGAGGTAGGCTAGCAGCAGTATTATGCCCAGCACGCTGGCCGCGATGGACAAGTCTGCAGACAGCATGTGCTTGCCTTCCGAAGCCAAACCCAGCATCAAGGCGGACAAGCCGATGCCGGTAAACAGGAAACCCGGAATATCCAGCGGCGGCACATTATCGCTTTTCAAATCCGCAATGAAACGCCCCGCCAGCGCGATGCCCAATACGCCGATGGGCAAGTTGATGAGGAAAATCCAGCGCCAGTGAAAGTAGGTACTGATGAAGCCGCCCAACGGCGGCCCGAACACCGGCCCCAGCAAGGCCGGAATGGTGAGATAGCTCAAGGCCTTGACCAGCTCTTCCTTCCGCGTGGTGCGCAAAATCACCAACCGCCCCACCGGCACCATCATGGCTCCGCCCATACCTTGCAGAAAACGCGCCAAGACGAAACCTTCAAGCGATTTGCTGAAGGCGCAAAACAGCGATCCGGCCATGAAGATGGCGATGGCCCAGCGGAAAATACGCCGCGCGCCGAAACGATCGGCCATCCAGCCGCTGACTGGGATGAATACCGCCAGACTCACCAGATAGGAGGTCAGCGCCAGCTTCAGCGAAATCGGGTCGACATGCAGATCCTGTGCGATGACAGGCAGGGAAGTGGAAATGACCGTTGCGTCCATATTCTCCATGAACAGGGCAGTAGCAACAATCAACGGGGTCAGCATGGCGCTGGCAACAACAGGGAGCATGTTAACGACATCCGGGAGGCAGACAGGCAGTCTAGCACCGCTTGCCTGTAGCGCCACGCTTACACCTGTCAATGATCGTTAAGCATGGCTGCCATATCGCCCAAGCAAAGAAAACGGGGCGACAAACGCGCCCCGTTGGCCGAAGGAAATGACTCTCAGCGAGCAGGCAAATCAAGCGCCGCGCTCAGATCGCCCATGGGCGGCTGACCGTTGGCATGCAGCGCCTCATCGCGCTCAACCACGCCAGGCAAGGGTTTCAGATCGAAACGCCGGGTAATGAAGCGCAGGATGGACCCGGTGTCGTACTGGGTATGATCCACAAAACCACGCTTGGCATAAGGCGAGATGATGATGGCGGGAATCCGCGAGCCCGGGCCCCAGCGGTCACCCTTTGGCACCGGCGCATGGTCGTAAAAGCCCCCATTTTCGTCATAGGTAACCACGATCAGCATGTTCTTCCACTGGGGGCTTTGCTGCAGCTGACGAATAACCTTGGCAATATGAGCGTCGCCGTCGCTGACATTGGCGTAGCCTGCATGCTGGTTCAGGTTGCCTTGAGGCTTGTAGAAAGACACCGCCGGCAAATTCCCGGCCGCAGCGTCGCGCAGGAAGCTCTGGTCAAAATCCTTCAGGTGATTCTCGCGCTCGCTCGCGCCGGTTTGCGGATCAAACCGGGCGTAATAGTTGAACGGCTGGTGGTGTGCCTGAAAATTGGGCTGGGTATTGTTGTAGACATTGCCGCGATCAGCCAGCGACGCATTCCACGCGCCGGCATACCAGGCCCAGCTGACGCCCTTGTCGCTAAGACGGTCGCCAATGGTGGCGGCGGTCTGTGCCGGCAAGGTCGTTGCCTTGGCCGGGTCGGCATACTGGTTGTTGCCACCGGCCGGCGCATTGCCGCTGGGCTGGAAAGCCGGCTGCATGGTATTGACGGCGTAATACATGCCCTTAGCGTCGCGCGGCGTGAGGTTGCCGTCATTCTTGTACAGCGGCTTGCCCTCCAGCACAGAGGCTGTGGCATTCGCCGCCGGCGTCAGCCTCACGAAACGGCCCTGAGCATCGGTATCAATGGCGGAGATGGAGCCCTTGGCCGGCGACTCATCGGCCTTGGGATAAGCAGGCGCACAAGCGCAAATCAAGTATTGGTGGTTCAGGAAGGAGCCACCGAACGCGCCCATGAAGAAGTGGTCCGCCAGCACGTATTCGCGCGCCAACCGCCACATTTCCATGCCGCTGCCGTCGTAATAGCCCATGGCCAGGCCGCCAGCGTCCGAGTAGGCGGCGAACTTGTCATTGGCACCGCCGTTGATCTGCATCTGGTTGTTGTAAAAGCGGTGGACCAGATCGCGCGTGGTAACGGCCTGGGTCAGCTTGACACCGGTATGGGCCACGCCGTCAGCCGCATCGATCTGAAAAGGACGATTAGCGAAACCGGTAGTCTGGGCTTGCGGCAAGGTCACGCTCTGCCCCGCAGCCGTCAGGCCGTTCCAGGTAGGCGGCAGGCTGGGCAATACGGTGCCGTTGAAGTCCTTCTGCGGCACAAAGGCCTGTCTAGCGGAGGGGTTGACGCCCGGCACGCCGTCCGCGCCGGGAAACAGACCATACAGATTATCAAACGAACGGTTCTCGGCAAAAATCACCACCACATTCTGGATGGGCTCAAGCGAAGCGGCGGTGAGTTTGGGGCTATCCGGGCTGGCGCAAGCCGCAAGGCCTGCGGCGACGGCGAGGGCAAGCGCGGTCATTCTGACTGTTTTCATGGTCGGTTCCTTTGCAATGAGCATGCTGCCATTATCAATTTGTCTTGTTTCACACGTATGATCGCCGCATTAGACTGCCACCCGCGCCAGCTGACAATACCGCGCAGACGGAACTGACCCCTATGCCCAACATCCCGCCCGCTTGCCTCCGCCTTTTTACCTGCATGACCGCCCTGCTGCTAAGCGCCTGCGGCGCGCCTTCGGCCAACGTTGCCGCGCCGGCAGTAGCGCCTGCCGCGCAGCCTTCCTATCAGGCGTTGGATGCACTGGGACGAGCGCTGTTTTCAGAAAAGGCCTTGTCTGCCTCTGGCTTGATGAGCTGCGCCACCTGCCATGACCCTGCCCATGCCTACGGGCCGCCCAACGGCCTGTCCGTTCAATATGGCGGCAAAGACGGGCAGCAAGCCGGCGCACGCGCAGTGCCCTCCTTGCGCTACCTGCAAAGCAACGGCCCATTCAGCGAGCACTTCCGCGACAACGACGGGAATGACAGCGAAGACGCCGGCCCTACCGGCGGCTTTACCTGGGATGGCCGAGCGGACAGCTTGCGCGCTCAAGCGGCCATTCCACTGCTGGCGGCCAACGAGATGGCCAATGCCACCAAGGCCGAGCTGGTGGAGCGTCTGGCGCATAGCGCCAGCGGCGCGTTGTTCAAGCAGGTGTTCGGCCAACATGCCTTTGAAGATAGCGAACGCGCCTTCGACCAACTGACGCTGGCGCTGGAGGTATTCCAGCAGAACCCTACCGAGTTCTACCCCTACAGCAGCAAATACGATGCGGTATTGCGCGGCCAGGCCGAGCTGAGCGCGCGCGAACAGCGCGGCTTGGCGGTATTCAATGATGAGAACCGGGGCAACTGCGCTAGCTGTCACATCAGCCAGCGCACGGAAGGCGGTGCGTTTCCGGCGTTTACCGACTTTGGCCATATTGCCGTGGGGGTGCCGCGCAACCACACGCTGCCCGCCAACCGCAATCCGGCCTATTACGATCTGGGCCTGTGTGGCCCGGCCCGCACCGACCACTCGGACCGCACAGACTGGTGCGGCCTGTTCCGCACACCCACGTTGCGCAACGTTGCTAGCCGGCAGGTGTTTTTCCACAACGGTGTATTCCATGATTTGCGCACCGCGCTGGAGTTCTACGCCAGTCGCGATACCAATCCCAAACGCTGGTACCGCAAAAACGCGGCCGGCAAAACCGTCAAATTTGACGATCTGCCGGCCGCGTACCAGGACAACATCAATCAGGAAGCACCTTTTGGCGGCTTGCCTGGGGGGCGTCCCACGCTAAGCCAGCAGGAAATCGACGACCTGCTCGCCTTCCTGCAAACCCTGAACGATGGTTACCACCCCACTTCGCCTCAGTAAGGCCCGCTAACAAAACCCCTGCTCCCGCGTTGCGCCATGGTCCAGGGCTTCTAGCGATGTGCGGGCGGCGCCAAACACGTCGCCTGCATCGCCGCGCTCTAGCAAGGGGGCGGGGAAGGCTATGTCAGCGCCGGCAAATCCGTCAGGCGGGTTTCCCGCCGCTGCGCATCGCTCAACACCGCCAGCGACAACCAGCGCATCACCGACAGCGCCTGTTCCGCCGGCACCGGGTTGTCGCCATGCCCGTTTACGGCGGAGGCCACTGACTGGTAATACTGCCGGTAATCGCCAGTTGGCGCGGGCAAATCCTGCCGGCTGACAAGATCGTTCTCCTGCGTCAGCAAGCAACCCGACTCGACATCCAGCCCCCACGCAGGGTGACCGGGCAGCTTGCCCTGCTTGAGGTCGCCTTCCTGCGTGTCCAGACCGTATTTGACGAAGCTGGCCTTACTGCCATGCACAAGGTAACGCGGCGAACCACCGCTCACCAGGCAAGAAGCGTGCAGCACCACCGACTGCGCCGGGTAGCGCAGGTGCACATGGGCATAGTCCACTGCCTGTGCGCCTTCCCGCTGGCGCGCCAGATGCGCGGTAATCCCCTCAGGTTGGCCGAAGAGGCAGAGCGCCTGATCCAGCAGATGCGGTCCCAGATCAAACCACAGCCCGGCGCCGGCAATGTCTTGCTCGCGCCAGCGGGCGCGCACTTGCGGCCGGTAGCGATCGAAGTGGGATTCAAAGTGGCTGATCGCGCCCAACTGGCCCTCAAGCAACAAGGCGCGCAGTTGCAGAAAATCCGCGTCCCAGCGTCGATTGTGGAATACCGATAGCAGCCTGCCCTGCTCTTCGGCCAAGCGCTGCAAAGCCTCTGCTTCTGCCAGCGTTACCGTAAAAGGCTTGTCCACCACCACGTGTTTGCCAGCCAGCAAGGCCGCGCGCGCCTGCGGAAAATGCTGGTCATTGGGCGAAGCAATCACCACCAGAGCAACCGCCGGGTCTGCCAGCGCCTGTTCCAGCGTGGCGGCTACTCTGCAACCAGGCCAATCCGCCAGCACGGCATCTGGCCGGCTGCTGACAATGGTATGCAGCGAGAGACCTTCGCATGCCGCGATCAAGGGTGCGTGAAAAGTCTTGCCGGCATATCCGTAACCCACCAGTGCCGTATTAATTCTATCCACCATGCCTTGCTCCTTTTGCTAGTCGGCCGGTCATCATGCCTGTGTCGCGCCCATAAAAAAACCCGCCGGCAAAGGCGGGTTTTATCTGCGGACAAATCCGGCTTACAGGCCGAACGGGTGGCGCAGTACGATGGTTTCTTCGCGATCGGGACCAGTGGACACGATGTCAACCGGCGCGCCGCACACTTCCTCGATGCGCTTCAGATAGGCTTGGGCATTGGCCGGCAGGTCCTCCCAACGCTTGGCGCCCACTGTGGAATCGGTCCAGCCCGGCAGGGTTTCGTAGACCGGTTCACACTGGGTAACGGCATCGGAACCAAACGGCAGGATATCCACTTTCTGGCCATTCAGCATGTAGCCAGTACACAGCTTGATTTCTTCCAGACCGTCCAT
This sequence comes from uncultured Aquitalea sp., assembly GCF_945957525.1. Classification (GTDB taxonomy): domain Bacteria; phylum Pseudomonadota; class Gammaproteobacteria; order Burkholderiales; family Chromobacteriaceae; genus Aquitalea. The sequence goes on from NZ_CAMFLA010000015.1 coordinate 6,299, forward strand.
CACGTCCAGCTTCATCACACACAGACCGGACACGCCGTTGATCTGGATGGAGCGCTTGAGCGCGGCGGCATCAAACCAGCCGCAACGACGAGGACGACCGGTGACGGAACCGAACTCGTTGCCGCGCTTGGCGAGGAACATGCCGGTATCGTTGTCCTGCTCGGTGGGGAAAGGACCTGACCCCACGCGCGTGCAGTAGCCCTTCACGATGCCCAGTACATAGTTGAGCATTTGCGGCGGTACGCCAGCGCCCGGCGCAGCGGCGCCGGCAACACAGTTGGACGAGGTCACGAAGGGATAGGTACCGTGATCGATGTCCAGCAGCGTGCCTTGCGCGCCTTCAAACAGGATGGGCGTGCCGGCCTTGTCCAGGTCGTACAGGGTACGGGACACGTCGGCTACCATCGGCTTGATGCGCTCGGCCATCTTCATGGTGTCGGCCAGGATGGTGTCGTAGCTTACCGGCTCAACCTTGAACAGGTTGGTGAGCAGGAAGTTGTAGTAATCGACGTTTTCCTTCAGCTTGGCGGCGAAGCGGGCCGGGTTGAACAGATCGATCACCTTCAGCGCACGACGGGCTACCTTGTCTTCATAGCAGGGGCCGATGCCACGACCGGTGGTGCCGATCTTGCTGGCGCCCAAGGAGGCTTCGCGAGCCTGGTCCAGCGCGATGTGATACGGCAGGATCAGCGGGCAGCCTTCGGCAATCTTCAGACGGGCCGAAGCGTTGACGCCGGCGGCTTCCAGTTCGTCGATTTCCTTCAGCAGGGCTTCGGGGGACAACACCACGCCGTTGCCGATAAAACAGTCGACATCGGGACGCAGGATGCCGGACGGCACCAGACGCACCACGGTTTTCTTGCCGTTCACCCACAGGGTGTGGCCGGCATTGTGGCCGCCCTGAAAGCGCACCACGGCACGTGCGTGGTCGGTCAGCCAGTCAACGATCTTGCCCTTGCCTTCATCACCCCATTGGGTACCGATCACGACAACGTTCTTGGACATTGGAAAACCTCTTCTTGAGTCAAACTAAAAATCAGTTGAAGGGAAGCACTTGCCAACCATCGGCAGCCGGAACCAGTTCTCGGTTGCAGCCAATGGCGGCGGCGGACTCGCCCAGATAATCGATCATCACCACCTCGCCTTCGGCGCGCAGCGCCTGTACCGCATCCATGGCGGCGGGCAGGTGGCGGGCAGCAACGCGGATGCCCTTGGTGGTATCGCGCTCCGGCAGGATCTGGATCAGATCGCGCAGGTCCAGACTGAAACCGGTAGCCGGGCGGGCGCGGCCAAAACGGCGGCCCACATTGTCGTAACGACCGCCGCGCGCCAGCTCGCGCGCCCAACCCGGGGCGTAAGCGGCGAAGATGAGGCCGGTGTGGTAATGCGTGCCGCGCAGTTCGGACAAGTCGAAACTGATTTCAACCCGACCTTCAAACGCGCGGGCAATGGCGGACAGCTGCATCAGTGCCAACTCCACCTCAGGCAAGGACGGCAGGCGGGTGCGCGCTTTCTCCAGCACGCTGGCGGGGCCGTAAAGCTCGGGCAGGGCGAGGAAGGCGCTGCGATAAGGCTCAGCCAGATTGCCTACCAGAGCCGAAATGCTGGCGGCGTCCTTGTTTTGCAGTACGGCGAACAGTTCGCTGGTAGCCTCCGGCGTCAGACCAGCGGCGGTAGCCAATCCGCGGAAGATGGCAGTGTGGCCAACGTCCAGCCGGATGCTGGGCACCTTCACCTGATCCAGCGTCGACAGCATCAGTTCGATGATTTCGATGTCGGCCTCGATGCCGGCGTAACCGTACAGCTCGGCGCCCACCTGCATGGGCTGGCGCGAGCTCATGAGACCGTCCGGACGGGTATGCACGACGCTGCCGGCGTAGCACAGGCGGGTAACGCCGGTACGATGACCCAGCAAATGAGCGTCTATACGCGCCACTTGCGGGGTGATATCCGCGCGCAGACCCAGTTGGCGACCCGACAGCTGGTCATCAAGCTTGAAGGTTTTCAGATCGAGGGCGGTATCGCCCTCGGCCACCAGCGAGTCGACGTACTCGATGAGGGGAGGCAGGACCAGTTCATAGCCCGCACAACGAAATCGCTCGAGCATCGCAGCCTTGGCCGATTCCACCTGACGGGCGGTGGCGGGCAGGATGTCAGCAATGTATTCCGGTAACAGCCAGTTACGCATATTCCGATTTTCGACAAATAAAAGGCGGGATTCATCACCCCGCCCTGTTTACGGCAAACTGGCCGGGAGCTCCCGGCCAGTCATGTTCAAACCAGATTGTAGAAGCTGCGGCGAGAGCTTGCCAGCCTTGACAGGCGGCTATTTGCCCTTGCCTGCCGAAGCCTGCGGGTTCTTGAAGTACTTGAAGAACTCGCTGCTCGGGTCCAACACCATCACGTCGCTCTTGTGTTTGAACGACTCTTTGTAAGCATCCATGCTGCGCCAGAAGGCATAGAACTCGGGGCTCTTACCGTAAGCATCGGCATAGATGGCGGCCGCCTTGGCGTCGCCCTCGCCCTTCAGTTGCTGGGCCTGGTTGTAGGCTTCGGCCAACAACACGTCGCGTTCCTTTTCCGCCTCGGCGCGAATGCGTTCGGCATCAGCCGCGCCTTCGCTGCGCAGCTGACTTGCCACGGTGCGGCGCTCTGACTGCATGCGGTCGTAGACGGAATTGCTTATTTTATCCGGAAAATCGACGCGTTTTAAGCGGACATCCAAAATTTCCACGCCAATTTTCCTCGCATCGGCATCGGCGCGCTGACGAACCGTCTCCATGACAAGGTCGCGCTGGCCGGAAATCACGTCAGCGACGGTTTTCTGACCGAACTCCGCGCGCAGGCCGTCGTTGATGGTCTGTTTCAGTCTTGCCACAGCCGCAGGTTCGGAACCGACGCTCTTGTAGAACTGCTCGACATCCACGATGCGCCATTTGACGAAGCTGTCCACCAGTACGTTTTTCTTCTCCCGGGTATTAAAAAGCTCAGGAGATTCTGCATCGATGGTTAGCACGCGGCTATCGAAATAGCGCACGTTCTGCAGCAGCGGAATTTTGAAATGAATACCGGGTTGCTTGATGACGCGAGTGACCTCGCCAAACTGGAAAACCATGGCGTATTGCCGCTGGTCAACGATGAACAAGGACAGGCTGGCCAGCAAAAGCGCACCGAACACTGCCGCCAGAGTAGGTATCAAACGGTCCATGGCTTAGCGCTCTCCTGCAAAAATGTCTCTGCTGCGCGTCACATCGCGCCCGTTCTTGCCGTTGCCGGCAGAAGACGGAGAGGCTGCCGGAGGCACGGCGGGAGCCGCCTGCGCCGGAGCGGGGTTGGTCGAAGGCACCGGCACAGGTGCGCCAGGCTGACTGGCCTGGATAAGCTTGTCCAGCGGCAAATAGAGCAAGCTGTTGCCACCCTTTTGATCAACTACCACCTTGCTGGTATTGCTCATCACCTGCTGCATCATGTCGAGGTACAAACGATCGCGCATGACCTTGGGCGCTTTGTTGTATTCCGACAACACTTGCTTGAAGCGTGAGGCATCGCCTTCCGCTCTGGCCACCACTTGTTGCTTGTAGGCCTCGGCTTCCTGCTCCAGTCGTGCGGCCATACCGCGGGCTTTGGGCACCACATCGTTGGCGTAAGCCAGGCCTTCATTGCGCAGCCGGTCCTTGTCCTGACCCGCCTTGACCGCGTCGTCAAAGGCGGCCAGCACTTGCTGCGGCGGTTGCACGTCGTTGATGTTGACCTTGGCGACGCGCACGCCAAGACGATAGCGATCCAGCACTTCCTGCATCAGCTTTTGCGTGTCCGCGGCAATCTGCCCGCGACCTTCGTTGAGCACGAAGTCCACCTTGTTGCGCCCTACCACTTCGCGAATGGAGGTTTCGGCCGCCTGCTTGACGATGTCGTTGGCGTTGCGATCAGCCGAGGCGTTGTTGAAGAGGAAGGATTTCGGGTCTTTCACGTCATATTGCACGGAGAGTTGAACATCGATGATGTTCTGATCCGAAGTCAGCATCAGCGATTCTTCCGGCACGCGATTCTTGGCGTTGCTGCGATAGCCCACTTCCACGCTGCGCAGTTCGGTCAGGTTGACGATCTCCACCTTTTCGAACGGATACGGGAAATGCCATTGAAGGCCCGGGTCCGACACACGGTTGTAGCTGCCCATGCGCAGCACTACGCCTTGCTCCTTGGCGTCAACAACGTAAAAACCGCTAGCCAGCCACAAGGCACCAACCACGCCGACCACCGCCAGCGCAGTGCCGCGGAAAGCCAGCTTGGGCGATGGCGGCTGTTGGCCGTTGCCAGCGTTCTTGGCGCCAAGAAGCCGTGCCAGACGTGCGTTGATATTGCGGAAAACCTCATCTAGGTCCGGCGGCCCGTCACTTCCCCGCGGGCCGCGGTTTGGATCATTCTGCGACATGCTCGTTCTGTTCTTCGTGTTCGTTATCAAAGGGTTGAACACGTTCGGCAAGCGCCTCCCGCAAGAGTTCCAGCCCTTCGCCGGTTAGTGCGGACACCCGCACGGCCGCCACCGCGCCGGTTTCGTCGTGTTCCACTTCAGCCGGCAAGCCGCGCAGGTCTGTCTTGTTCCAGACAATGAGCTGCGGCACGCCATCCGCGCCGATCTCGGCCAGCACTTTATTAACCTCATCAATCTGCACATCGCGCATGGGATTGGCCGAATCCACAACATGCAGCAGCAAATCGGCCTGAATGGTTTCTTCCAGCGTAGCGCGGAAGGCCGCCACCAGCGTGTGAGGTAAATCGCGGATAAAGCCGACGGTATCCGACAAGATGATGGAGGCCTGCGGATTGAGGAACAGCTTGCGGCTGGTGGTGTCCAGCGTTGCGAACAACTGGTCTGCCGCGTAGATGCGCGCCTTGGTGAGCGAGTTGAACAGCGTGGACTTGCCGGCATTGGTATAGCCGACAATGGACACCGAGGCGATACCCGTGCGCTGGCGACCGCGCCGCTGCGTTTTGCGCTGCTTTTGCACTTGCGCCAACCGCTCCTTGAGCGCCTTGACCCGGTGTCCCAGCAAGCGACGGTCCGTCTCCAGCTGGCTCTCACCCGGCCCGCGCAAACCGATACCGCCCTTCTGCCGCTCAAGGTGAGTCCAGCCGCGCACCAGGCGGGTGGCGATGTGCGACAGTTGCGCCAGCTCGACCTGCAGCTTGCCTTCATGGCTGCGCGCGCGCTGGGCAAAGATATCCAGAATCAGGCTGGTGCGATCGATGACGCGGCACTGCAAGGCGCGCTCAAGGTTGCGCTCCTGCGCCGGGGATAGCTGATGATTGAAAATCACTACGTTGGCCGAAGTGGCGCGCACCATCTCGGCCACCTCCTCCACCTTGCCCTTCCCGGCAAACAAAGCGGCATCCGGCCGCTGCCGCTTGCCCTGCACCACACCGCTGACCGAGACGTCAGCGCTGCGTACCAGCTCAATGCATTCAGCCACATTTTCCTGATGGTCAGGATCACCAAAATCCAGGCAGACCAATACCGCCTGATCACCTATATCGGGACGATCAAACACAATGAGAAACCAGTCCGTATGACCCAGTCGGGTCTTTGTAAAAAGAAAAAAGGCCGGCAAGCCATGCCCTTAGGCACGGCCTGACGGCCCGACAGGATGCAACAAGAGATCAGGCGTCTTGCTGGTCCTGTTTCTGACCCGGATGTTCGTGCGGGATGTTGACCGGGCGGGCCGGCACAACGGTGGAAATGGCGTGCTTGTAGACCATCTGGGTTACGGTGTTCTTCAGCAGGACCACATACTGGTCAAAAGACTCCACCTGACCTTGCAGCTTGATGCCGTTGACCAGATAGATAGAAACCGGCACATGTTCCTTACGCAGAATGTTAAGGAACGGGTCTTGTAACATTTGCCCTTTAGAGCTCATTCGTTATCTCCGAATCGTTGATTGTTGTATTAAGTAATTATGTAAAGCACCGGCTGGTAAGCTTAGTTTTAGCAGAAAAAATCCAACCGTACTATTTTTTGGCCTTCTTGCCGTAACGCACTTCCTTCTCGCGGCCCGGCAATTTGGTGCGCGGCTTGGCCTTGGCGCGAGGCTTTTCCTTGCCTTCATCGGCATCGAACGGGTTTTCCGAGGTCTTGTACTGGACTCGCAACGGCGTCCCCTGCAGTTTGAACACCTTGCGGAAGGTGTGCTCCAGGTAACGCGTGTAACTGTCCGGCACTGCGTCCAGCGAATTGCCGTGGATAACAATGATGGGCGGATTCATGCCACCTTGGTGAGCATAACGCATCTTGGGCCGAACCAGACCACTGCGCGGCGGAGCCTGACGCTCAACCGCAACATTCAACACTCGGGTCAGCTTCGGCGTTGCCAGTTTCACCATGGCGGCCTGATAGGCCTCATCGATGGACTTGAACAGGTCCGCCACGCCCCGGCCTTCGATAGCCGAGATGTAATGGAACTTGGCAAACTCGAGGAAGTTCAATTTGCGTGCGATTTCCCGCTTCACATTTTCCTTCTTCTCGGCGTCCAGATTGTCCCATTTGTTGACAGCCACCACCAAAGCGCGACCCGCTTCAAGCGCGAAACCGGCGATGGTGGCGTCCTGCTCGGAAATATCCAGCTGAGCATCCAGCACCAGCACAGCCACGTTGGCGTCTTCAATAGCCTTCATGGTCTTGATCACGGAAAACTTCTCGATGACCTCGTTGACCTTGGCCCGGCGACGCACGCCGGCGGTGTCGATAATGGTATAGGTTTGGTCATCCCGCTCAAAATCAATATAGATGCTGTCGCGGGTAGTACCTGCCTGGTCAAAGGCAATCACGCGGTCTTCGCCCAGAATGGCGTTGACCAGGGTGGATTTGCCCACGTTGGGACGGCCAATGATGGCAAACTTGGGGTGGTGGTGCTTATCCTCGTCAACTTCATCGGGGAAGTCGGCCAGCACCATTTCCATTAGCTCGCGGACACCATCTCCATGCGCGCCGGAGATAACCAGCGGCTGACCCAAGGCCAGTTCGTGGAACTCCGCGCCAGCCATGGCATGGCTCATGCCTTCGGCCTTGTTGACCACCAGGTAGACCGGACGGCCAATCTGGCGCAGGCGGTTGGCGATGATCTTGTCCTGTGGCGTCAGGCCGGTACGGCCATCCACCAGGAACACGACCGCGTCTGCCTCGTCAACGGCCTGCAAGGTCTGCTTGGCCATTTCGAAGAGAATGCCTTCATCCACCACCGGTTCGAAACCGCCGGTGTCCACCACCAGATACGGTTTCTCTCCCACCCGGCCATGGCCGTAATGGCGATCGCGAGTCAGGCCGGGTTGATCGGCGACGAGAGCGTCGCGGCTACGCGTGAGCCGGTTGAAGAGGGTTGACTTGCCCACATTTGGGCGGCCTACCAGTGCTACGGTTGGTTTCATGTATACAGCTTTTATTCAAGGGCGAGCAGCGAGAGGCGACCGTTCTGTCCCTGCACCAGCGCGGAGCTGCCCAGAGACAGTGGCTGATCGGTGCCGCCTTCGCCGCCCAGTTTAACCCGACCCGCCATGGCGCCGGTTTCGTTGGACAGCAGATGGGCATAGCCCTCGCCATCCGTCACCAGCACGAAGCGTCCCAGCATGGCCGGACCGGATACGTTGCGGAATTTCAGCATGTCGGCCTTCCAGAGGTTGCGACCGGTATTGCGATCGTAGGCCCAGACGGAGCCATCCTCTGCAGTGACATACACTTTGCCTGCATCCATGGCCACGCCGCGGCTGGATGACAACTCACGCGCCCAGATCAGGCTACCGGTACGCGCTTCAAAACATGCCACGCGGCCTTGATAGGCCACGCTGCACACCTGGCCGCCGTCATACACGGGGCGGCTGGTGATATCGGTAATACGCTCGAGCTCGGTCGCGCCCCGCGGATTGGCTACCGCAGCCTCCCACAGGGGGTTGCCCGAAGCCGGGCTGATGATGTCCAGCTTGCCGCCGGGCAGGCCAACCATCACGGCCTCATTGGCCACCGCCTGCATGGAGCCGCTATTGCGCACCACCAGTTGCGGTTGCACGCGACTGACAGACCATTGTTGCGTGCCATCCGCCAGTTTGAAACCCGTGATGCGGCCATCATTGCTGCGCACGACGACGATGCCGGCGCTGATTTGCGGCGCTTCCAGCGCCACACTGGTCAGACTTTGCTCCCACAGGGTCTTGCCGCTAGCGCGATCCACCGCCACCACTTTGGCGTCCTGCGTCAGTGCAACGACGGTATTGCCGTCCACGGCCACACCGGAAGACAGATTGCGCTTGAGCGCCACATCGTTAACGACGCGCCCGCTCAAAGCATCCAGTGTGCGGATATGACCGGCGGCATCGGCGGCGATCACATTGCCGTTGCTGTATACCGGCAGGAAGCCGGTACCCGGCGCCGCCTGATTGACACTCCATTTGACGGACAGGGTCTGGATGGACTTGAACGCCGCCAGCGGTGTGGGCTTGGCCGCGGAGGAGCCTTCAAACCAGCTGGCGCAACCGGCCAGCATGAAAGAGGAAAGAACTGCAGTGACCAACAGTTGGCGGCGCATCAATCAACCTCCCAGCGCGTCGAGTTTTGTCTGGATGAACTGGCGATTGGGCGACTCGCCCTGCAGCTTGGCCAGCGCGCCCTTATAGGCGTCGCGCGCGGCGGCCTGCTCGCCCTTGGCGGCGTACACATCGCCCTTTTGATCGAGGAACAAGGCGTCGAAGGACGACGGATGCGCCTGCGTCAATTCAGCGATGGCGCCATCATAACGCTTTTGGTCCAACAGGATGGCGGCAAGTCGCAAATGTGCAACCGCCACCAAGGCTTCGTCCTTGCTGTTGGCAACGACCCAGCTCAGCTGAGTCTGCGCGGTTGCCGTGTCGTTTTTGTCGAATGCCACCTTGGCGGCCAGCAGCGCGCCTTCGGCGGCGAAGGACGTACCCGCGTAGTCCGACTGCAAGAGGTTGGCCGAAGCCTTGACCTTGGCGATGTCAGCCGTGGCGGAGGCTTGCTCCAGATCGGCAAACACCACTGCTGCCTTGGCGGCCTGTCCTGCCTGATAGTAGGCATAGCCCTTGTAGCCGAGATAGCTGATGGTAACGGCCAACACCGCACCGCCGATCAGCTTGCCCCATTGCTGCCAGAAGGCTTTCAGCGAATCAATCTGTTCCTGTTCCTGCAAATCGTAAGCCATGGCGTTTCCCCTTATGCCTTGAGGCGGGCGATGGTCAGGGCTACCTGATCCAGCGCCACGGTTTCCTGAGCCGCATCAGCGCGCAGCGGTTTCACCACTGCCTGGCCGGCGGCCATCTCGTTTTCGCCGACGATGACGGCAAATGCGGCGCCGCTGCCGTCCGCTTTTTTCATCTGCGACTTGAAACTGCCGTCACCCAAATGCTGGATCACAGCCAGACCGGCAGCGCGCAAACGCTGCGCGAGCTGCATGGCGTACACCGGCGCGCCAACGCCCTGCTGCACCAGATAGACATCCACGGTCGGACGTTCCGGCAACAGTTGTTTTTCCTGCAACAACAGCAGCACGCGCTCCAGCCCCATGCCGAAGCCGATGCCCGGCGCGGGCTTGCCGCCCAATTGTTCAATCAGGCCATCGTAGCGACCACCAGCGCACACAGTACCCTGCGCGCCCAACTCGGTCGTTACCCACTCAAACACAGACTGGTTGTAGTAATCGAGACCTCGCACCAGACGCGGATTCTCGACAAACTCGATGCCCAGCGCGCTGATCATGGCTTTCCAGCCTTCGTAGTGCGCGCGAGAGGCTTCCCCCAGATAGTCAGACAGGCGCGGCGCCTTGTCGGCCATTTCTTGCAATGCCGGGTTCTTGGTATCCAGCACGCGCAAGGGATTGCTGTAGAGGCGGCGCTTACCGTCCTCGTCCAGAATGTCGACATGCTGCTCCAGATAAGCGATCAGCGCCTGACGATGCGCAGCGCGCTCTTCCTGATTGCCCAGCGAGTTGATTTCCAGACGCACGAACTCGGACAGGCCCAGTCGACGCCACAGATCGGCGGTCATCGCGATGATTTCAGCATCGATGTCCGGGCCGCCAAAGCCCAGCGCTTCCACACCCATCTGGTGGAACTGGCGATAGCGCCCTTTCTGCGGTTTTTCGTGACGGAACATCGGCCCCATGTACCACAGTTTCTGCGTGGCGTTGTAGAGCAGGCTGTGTTCGACGACGGCGCGCAAGGTGCCTGCGGTACCTTCCGGGCGCAGCGTGAGGCTGTCGCCATTCAAGCTGTCGACGAAGGTGTACATTTCCTTCTCGACCACATCGGTCACTTCGCCAATGGCGCGCACGAACAACGGCGTGGTTTCCACGATGGGGGTGCGGATATTCTGGTAACCGTAGTCCGCCAGCAATTGGCGCAGCGCGCTTTCAAAAAATTCCCACTGATGCGATTCGGCGGGCAGCACATCATTCATGCCCTTGATTGCCTGCAGTTTCTGAGCCATGTCTTGTTCTGTCTTGAATTTCTGTTGATGCCGCCCTGAGACGGTGCTATCGGGTTGGCCGAAGGATCAGCCCACCGGACGAATGGGAATGGTGCGGGCAGCTGTCTCGCGGCGCTTAACGCCGCCCTCGCCATATCGCGTACGCACGTAATTCTCCACGATGGCCTTGAAGGCCTCGGCGATATTGTCACCCTTCAGCGTGACGTCCTTCTGGCCATCGACATAGACCGGTGCCACCGGTACTTCGCCCGTACCCGGCAAGGAAATGCCAATATCAGCCAGCTTGCTTTCGCCAGGACCGTTCACCACGCAACCCATCACGGCCACCTTCATGTCTTCCACGCCCGGATACTGCAAACGCCATACCGGCATCTGCTCGCGCAGGAAGTGCTGGATGCTATCAGCCAACTCCTGGAAGAAAGTGCTGGTGGTGCGACCACAACCCGGACAGGCAGTGACCAGCGGCGTAAAGCTGCGCAGACCCATGGTTTGCAGCAATTCCTGCGCGACAACCACCTCTTTGGTGCGCGTCTCGCCCGGTTGGGGCGTAAGGGAGATGCGAATGGTATCGCCAATGCCCTCCTGCAGCAGTACCGCCAGCGCCGCGGATGAGGCAACGATGCCCTTGCTGCCCATGCCGGCTTCGGTCAGGCCCAAGTGCAAAGGGTAGTCGCAGCGGCTTCCCAGATCGCGGTAAACCGTGATCAGGTCTTGCACATTGCTGACTTTGCAAGACAGGATGATGTTGTTTGCCGGCAAGCCCAGTTCGATCGCCTTGTCGGCCGACTCCAGCGCAGACACGATCAGCGCTTCGCGCATGACAACTTCCAGCGGCAAGGGGTCAGGGCGATGGTTGTTGGCGTCCAGCATGCGCGCCAGCAAGGCCTGATCGAGACTGCCCCAATTCACACCGATGCGCACGGCCTTGTCGAGCTCAGCGGCGGTGCGAATCATGAAGGCGAATTTGTCGTCGCCCTTGGCACCTTTGCCCACGTTGCCGGGGTTGATGCGATATTTGGCCAGCGCACGGGCACAGTCCGGGTAGTCCTTCAGCAAACGATCGCCATTGAAATGGAAATCGCCCACCAGAGGGACATTGCAACCCATGTCATCCAGCCGCTGGCGAATTTCCGCCACGCGCGCCGCCGCTTCGGGCGAGTTGACGGTAATACGCACGACTTCCGAGCCGGCCTGCGCCAGCTCATGCACCTGCTGCGCAGTCGCAAGGGCATCCACCGTGTCGGTATTGGTCATGGACTGCACCATTACCGGCGCATCCGAACCTACAATGAGATGCCCCACGCGCACCTGGCGGGTGGGGCGTCGCGCGATAGTCACGCTATTCATGCAACAATCCGAACCTATTTGAGTTCAATCTTGGCCGTGGTACCACGGATCTTGTCGGTCAACGCCACTGGCTGGCCGTTGTAGTTCAGCTGTACTTGCGCCGCATTGCCGATTTTCAGCTGAAACGGGGGCGTACCGCTCAATTCTTTGCTCGCACCCGCTTCCAGGGTGCCGAACTGAAGTTTCTTGCCATTGGCGTCAATCACGGAAATCCAAGCCGCCTCACGCGCGCTCAGGGATATCCTGCCCTCGCCCACAGACTCCGTCGCCGTCCCCGGCGCCGATGCGGCCGGTGCTTTGACAAGCGGCTGACTGGCCGCAACTTGCGATTGCACTGCAGTCGATGGGGTCGGGGTTGGGACCGATGCCGGCTCAACCGGCAGGCTCACCGTACCTGGAGTCGGTTCGGAAGCCACCGCCGGAACCGCATCGCTAGCTGCAATAGCGGGAGCATCGCTCGCCGCGACTGCATCCACCGGTTTGATGGTTGCTTCCGGCGTTTTGCCGCCCAGACCACTCATTGCAAACCAGGCAATACCGCCCAATACGACCGCCAGCGCCAACAACGCCAGCAGCGCCTTGGGCAAGCCAGACTTGCCGCCGGGCGCCTGTCCTTGCAACATTTCATCAACACTGCGCAAAGGACGCGCATCGCCACCCTGCTTTACCAGATTGACGACATCATTGACCGCCGACGGGAAGTGCTCTTCAAGCGCCGCCAACAGGGGCGTGTCGTCAATGTTCAAGAATCGCGCGTAATTGCGCACGAAACCCCGCACAAAAGCCGCGCCGGGCAACTGCTGGAAATCATCTTTCTCGATGGCTTCGAGCTGGCGTACCGACAGTTTGAGCCGATCGGCCACTTCACCCAGCCCCAGGCCGGCATTTTCACGAGCTTTTTTGAGCGAGGCCCCGACGCCAGCGCTCAGCGGACTCGTGTTCTCAGGCTTGTTTTCCATCCTCAGTTTCCGCTCAACAACAGTTGTGTTTCCTTCGAATCGGGGAAACGGTTCTTCAAAATGGCACCGTACTCCGCCTCATGCACGCGATCACCGTTGCGACGGGCGATTTGCACGCCCAGCCACAGCGTATCCGCGGGCAATGGGCCTGCAGTCCCTGCAGTCCGCATCAAACGATCGAAATAGAAAGCCGCAAGCTTGGCATTCCCCTGATCGAGATGCAACACAGCCAATTCACGCAAAGCCGGCTGATAGTCGGGCACGATGCGCAAGGCGGACAACAAGTAGTCGTTGGCTTTATCCACCTGCCCCAACTTGGCGCTGCAGCGGCCCAGATTGAGGTAGGCCGTTTGCGGCGTCTGATACAGAGGATTGGCCAAGGCCTTGTTGAAAAAATCGATGGCCGTCTGCGGGTGTTGATGTTCGCAGAGGAAAAAACCGTAATTATTATTGGCCTCAGGATTGCCCGGATCCAGCTGCAGGGCTTTCAGGTAGCTTTGCTCGGCATCGCCATCCTGGCCCAATTGGCTCTGGAGGTAGGCCTTGGTCAAAAAGGCCGGCGCATAAGAGGCATCGGCCTCAATGGCCTCGTTGACGGTTTGCACTGCCACAGCCATATTGCCCAACCTGGCGTACTCCAGAGCCAGCTGACTGCGGATTTCGGCCAACTTCCGATTTGGGGGCATGGCGAATGCGGAAACGGTGACCGTCATCAGGCATACAGCCATCCACACTCGCAAGAATTTCATGCCTTGTCCCCCTCCTGGGCTATCTGCATCCATTTGACCTGACGCTTGGTCTTGTCTTGTACTTGCCCGGCCAACTGACCGCAGGCGGCGTCGATGTCGTCGCCGCGCGTCTTGCGCACGGTAACCACATAACCCTGCTCCTGCAACATCTCGCGGAAAATGCGGATCGCGTTGTTGCTGGAACGATCGTACCCCGAATTGGGGAACGGATTGAACGGAATCAGGTTGAACTTGCACGGCACGTCACGCACCAGCTCAAGCAGCTGGCGAGCATGTTCCGGCCTGTCATTGACACCGTCAAGCATCACATACTCGAAGGTAATGAAGTCGCGCGGTGCCTTCTCCAGATAGCGCTGGCAGGCGGCCATCAATTCCTTCAAGGGATATTTCTTGTTGATGGGCACGATTTCGTCGCGAATGGCGTCGTTGGGCGCGTGCAGGCTAACGGCCAGCGCCACCGGACAGGCTTCCCGCAGTCTATCCATCTGCGGCACGAGGCCGGAGGTGGACAGCGTAACGCGACGGCGACTGAGGCCGTAGCCGTGGTCGTCCAGCATGATCTGCAGCGCGCTGACCACGTTGTCGAAGTTGGCCAGCGGCTCGCCCATACCCATCATGACCACGTTCGAGATCACTCGTTCATTTTTCGGCGTTACGCCCATGGCCTTGTTGGCCCACCACAGCTGACCGATGATCTCCGCAGTGCTGAGATTGCGATTGAACCCCTGACGGCCGGTGGAGCAGAACGTGCACTCGAGGGCGCATCCCACCTGGGATGACACGCACAAGGTGCCGCGATCGTCTTCGGGGATGAAAACGGTTTCGACGCCATTGCCTGTGCCGACGTCGAGCAGCCACTTGCGGGTACCATCACTGGAGGCCTGCCCGGTCATCAGCGACGGCACGCGCACCTCGGCCCGCTCATGCAGCTTGGCGCGCAGGCTTTTGGCAAGGTCGGTCATCGCGTCGAAATCGTCTTCACCCATCTGATGCATCCAGCGCATCACCTGTTTGGCGCGGAAAGGCTTTTCACCCATCTCGGCGAAATGCGCGGTGAGCTGGTCCAGGGAGAAGTCGAGCAGGTTGGTTTTCATGCAATCCTCGGAAGCAAGCGGCGGCCGGAGCCGCCGCCCTTACAACGGGTGAAACTGTTACAGCGTCGCGAAATCAGCGGGCGGCGATTTCGGAAGAAGCGAAGAAGTAAGCCACTTCGATAGCGGCGTTTTCAGCGCTGTCGGAACCATGAACGGCATTGGCGTCGATGGATTCGGCAAAGTCGGCGCGGATGGTGCCGGCGTCGGCTTTCTTCGGATCGGTGGCGCCCATCAGTTCGCGATTCTTGGCGACAGCGTTTTCGCCTTCCAGCACCTGGATCATCACCGGGCCGGAAACCATGAAGTCAACCAGATCCTTGAAGAAGGGGCGTTCTTTGTGCACAGCGTAGAAGCCTTCGGCTTCGGCGCGGGACAGCTGCTTCAGGCGAGCAGCGACAATCTTCAGACCAGCGGATTCGAAACGGTCGTAGATCTTGCCGATAACGTTCTTGGCGACAGCGTCCGGCTTGATGATGGACAGGGTACGTTCATTTGCCATAAAAATCTCCCAAATACTCCCAAATGTCAGAACAAGTGGCTAAACTAGGTTTCAATCAAAACAGCCACCCGGGTAACCCAATTCTGAGGAACCCGGCATTTTACCAGCCTTTTCAAGCCACTGCTGCATAAAATTTAAGGCCATGACAGAACAAAACCCACAGCGCGACGCCGGCGACGGCAACGATGAAAAAGAGCTCAGCGGCAAGTTAAAAAAGAGGCTGGCCATTGCCGGCGCGCTGGTCGCCGTGGCCTTGGCCGCCATCCCCGTGATGGACAGCATGAAGGGCGGCAAGGTGGACATGACGGCGGCGACGCCCACCAACAACAGCTCGGGTAAGATCGTCAGTCCCGCCTCCTCGCCCATTACCGATCCGATCGCCTCCGAACCGGCTGCGGAAGCCAGCGCGCCCGCGGCGCCCGAGGCCAGCGTGCCTGCGCAGGAAGCACCCGCGGCGCCGGCAACGCCTGCCGAGACCAGTCCCAAAGCGCCAGACATAAGCAAGACGCCGGCGGTGGCCAACAGCAAGCCGCCGGTGAGCGCTCCGCCCGCCAGTCACGCGCCTCAGAAGGCCGCCCCCGCCGTAGCGTCGGCCAGCCCTGCCGCCAAGCCGGTAGCCGCGGCCCCCACGCCGACAGCGGCGCCTTCAACCGCTGCAGAGACGCCCGCGCCAGCGGCGCCGATGGTGAAAGCCAAGCCTGCCGGCAGCTCGGTGGGTTACAAGGTGCAGCTGGGCCTGTTCTCCAGCATGGGCAACGCGGAAAAACTGTTGAAGGAGCTGAAGGCCAAGGGGATTGAGGCGCATACCGAAACCCGCGTTCAACTTGGACCCTTCAAGACCCGCGCCGAAGCCGACGAGGCCGTGGAGAAACTGCGCAATATGGGCTACGCGCCGCTGCTGGCCCCGGCAGGCCAATAAGAGCGACCAACACCCCCTGATGCCGCGTTGTGCTTCCTTGCCGCGCGCCACGCACAGCCCGCGCCGGCGAGTGTGGTCTTAGCCGAGTCGCTGTTTTTTGTTAGTCTCCCTGCATGGGCGGCGCGGCAAGGTTGGCCGAAGGCCGAAAAAAAAGCCGAAGCAACTGCTTCGGCTTTTTCATTGCTCTGTCGGGACCGGCGGACGCCGGGCTCAAAGGCGAGTGATGACGGTTTCGGCAGCCAGACGCGATTTGGGCAGCTTGGCGTTGAAATCTTGCTCGCTGCGCTTGCCCAGCGCCACGATGACTGCGCTGGTAAGGCCCTTCTCGCGCAAGCCCAATACGTCATCGAGGATTTTCTGATCGAAACCTTCAATGGGGCAAGCGTCCACTCCCAGTGCGCCCGCGCCCAACAATAGCGTCCCCACCGCCAGATACACCTGTTTTTCCATCCAGTGCTGGGCATCGCGGCGCTCGAAACGATGCATGTCGACATAGAAAGAACGACCCTTGTGCTGACCGGCCTTGCCATCGGCATTGGCAAAGCGGCCGTCCGCCTCCTCCTTGTCCAGCACCGCCTGCAAATGCGCCTCGTCAATCGCGGCGCGAGTGCAGAACACGACCACGTGCGAGGCGTTGAGCACTTTGGCTTCATTGGCGGCGTAAGGCCCCGTCGTGGCCTTGGCGACGGCTTGTTTGCCCTCTTGGCTGGCGGCGATAAAGAAATGCCAGGGTTGCGCATTGGTGGATGAGGGGCTGAAGCGCAACAGGGTTTCAATCTGCTCGACGATATCGGCGGGCAAAGTGTAAGCCGGGTCGAAGGCCTTGGTGGTGTAGCGGGTTTGGGCGATGTCAGCGACGTTCATCTCGGTTTCTCCATGTGAAAGCGGGTTGGGCGTGCGGCCGGACATCCGGATTTTCATATCGGAATCGACAAGCCGTATTGCCATTGGCCGCCATCATGCACCATGCTGACAATTTGAAAAACCGATCCATGTTTGAACCACTATCAAATATTTTTTGACCATGAAAGCGCTTCAGGACTTAGATATCTTCATCAAGACGGCGGAATCCGGCAGCCTCACCGCCACAGCCCGCCAGCTGGGGCTGACGCCGGCCGCTACCAGCGCCGCGTTAAAGCGGCTGGAGGCCGAGCTGCAATGCCAGCTGTTTGTCCGCTCTACCCGCAGCCTGCGCCTTACGCCGCAAGGCGAGCAGTTTCTCGGCAGCGCCCGCCAGGCGCTGGAGTTGCTGGACGGGGCGCGCGAGGCGCTGCACAGCGGCAATCAGGTGCTGCGCGGTACGCTGCAACTGTCCATGCCTTCCGATTTGGGGCGCAATGTCATCCTGCCCTGGCTGGACGAATTCATGGCGCGTCACCCGGAGGTGGCCATTCGTGCCCAGTTGTCGGACCGGCTGGCCGATGTGTATCGGCAACCGGTGGACCTGGCCATCCGCTATGGCGAGCCGCCGGACTCCGGCATGATCGCCCTGCCGCTTTACCCGGCCAACAGGCGGGTGCTGTGCGCCTCGCCGGCTTATCTGGCAAGGCACGGCACGCCGGTTCACCCCGGCGAGCTGACCGGGCACAACTGCCTTTGCTACATGTTGGGCGACAGCTTTCACGACCGCTGGTGGTTTGCCGAAGGCGACCGGACGCTCACCGTCAACGTGCGCGGCAATCGTCAGGCCGATGATGGCGACGTGGTGCGTCGCTGGGCGCTGGCGGGTTTGGGCATTGCCTACAAATCCGGGCTGGACGTGGCCGCCGACCTTGCCTGCGGCAGGCTGGTGGCGCTGTGCCCCGCATGGCAAGGCGACCCCGCGCCCTTGAACATGATGTGCGCCAGCCGACGCTTGCTGAGCCCGGCAGTGCAAGCGCTGCGGGAGTTTCTGGCGCAGCGCCTGGCAGAACACGTTGCACAGGCGCAGCCTGCCTGAGCTTCAGGATTCCGGCCAAGCATTCCCATTTTGACAAGTGATTACTCAGACATCCCATCAAGCGCTGGCTATATTATTGACTGGAAACTGACTACCGACAGTGGCCCCTCTCCATAAAAACGACCAGCGCTGCCAGTACAACCCCATGCCGACACCGCTGCCCGCACAGGGGGCAACAAGGGCATCCGTTGCGGGTTTCGCCGGTAGCCAGCTGACAGCCAACAGCAAGGGAAAGCTCATGGGCAACATCCTGGTTGTAGACGACCAGAAAATCATCCAGCGACTGATGCGCACCGGTCTGGAAATGGAAAATCATACGGTTCACGGCGCCATCAACGCCGGAGAAGCCGAGCAGGCGTTCATCAACAACGATATCGATCTCGTCATCATGGACGTTGACCTGCAGGATGAGATCTCGGGTTACGACGTCTGCGAGAAGTTGCGCCAGCACAAGGAGCCCAACAGCTTTTGCGTGATTTTTGTCTCATCCCATGCAGAAACCGAAGACAAGATCCGCGGCTATGAAGTGGGAGGCGTCGACTACATCGCCAAGCCGGTGGACATGGCGGTATTGCAGGCCAAGGTAGCCACCTATCTGGACAATCTGCAGCGCATGCGCCAGTTGCACGACAGCCTTGCCTACGCCAGTTCGGCCGCCATGACGGCCATGGCGGGCATGAACGAACTGGGTGTGCTGGTGGAGGCGTTCAAACGCATCGCCACCTGTTCGGGCATTGATGACCTTTCCGCCGTGGTACTGCGCTCGGTCAGCGACATGGGGCTGGAGGGTTGTCTGGAAGTGCATGGTCTGTCCGAGGTGTTCCTGAAGAAACTAGACAATGAAGTCAACCAGCTGGAGGCGGCGATCCTGTCCAACCAGCGGGGCATGGGCCGCCTGGTACAGTTCAAGTCGATGATGCAGATCAACTACCCCCACGTCTCCTTGCTGGTGAAGAATGTACCGCGCGACAACCACGATCTGGCGGGCCGCATGCGCGACAATCTGGCGCTGCTGCTGGACGGGGTGAATTACAAGCTGGATGGTCTGATCAATGAAGAAAGGCACAAGCAGCGCGACCAGCAGATCGCCGAGCTGGTTTTTGCCTTGACCGGCCGCATGGAGCAACTGGACGCCACCCAGCGCAACAATCAGGTAGCGGTACGCATGGGTATCGAGAACCTGCGCCAGACGATGATGGCGTCTGTCATCGGCATGTTCCTGACAGACGCACAGGAGAAAGACATCGCCTACGTGCTCAATGAAGCCATAGAGGGCGTGCTGGCCTCGCAGCAAGACATTGGCGATGCGCAGGCAGCCTTGACGCAACTGGTGCAGAAGTTGCGCGATGTAGCCGCCCCGCACACCAGCCACTGACACTGACTCAACCAATGAACAAGGGGGCCGCAGGCCCCCTTGTTCATTCCTCCCCCCAGCGTTGTCGAATGGCCTCCAGCTGTGGCCGCAAAGAGAGGAAGCCGCTGACCAGCGACGGATCAAAATGCTTGCCCGCCTCGCCGGCGACCCACGCCAGTGCATCGTCCACACTCCACGGCCCCTTGTACGGGCGGCGACTGGTCAGCGCGTCGAATACATCGGCGATGGCCACAATGCGCGCCGCCAGTGGAATCGCCTCCCCTTTCAATCCTTGCGGGTAACCGCTGCCGTCCCAACGCTCGTGGTGCGCCAGCGCGATACTGGCCGCCATGCGCAGCAGGCTGGAGCTGTCGTCGCCGATAATGCGCGCGCCGATCTCCGGATGCGTGCGCATCACCCGCCACTCCTCGTCGTCCAATTTGCCCGGTTTTTGCAGAATGGCGTCCGGAATGCCTATCTTGCCGATATCGTGCATGGGCGCGGCGTTGAGCAAGTCTTCGGCAAACCTGTCGTCGCAACCGACAGCCAGTGCCAGATCCCTGGCGTAATGACTCATGCGGATGACGTGCAGCCCGGTTTCGTTGTCCTTGAATTCGGCTGCGCGGCCCAGCCGCTGAATGACCTGCAAGCGGGTTTGCCGCAACTCGTCCACACGCACCAGCGACAGGTGCGTGCGCACGCGGGCCTGTACGATGGCCGGACTGACGGGCTTGGTGATGTAGTCCACCGCGCCGGCGGCGAAACCCTCCGCCTCGTCGCTACTGTCGCTGAGCGCGGTGACGAAAATCACCGGCACCGCTTCGGTCTGCGCATCGGCCTTGAGTTCGCGACATACCGTCAGCCCGGTCATGCCCGGCATCATCACATCCAGCAGGATCAGGTCCGGTCGTTCAGCGCGGGCCAAGGCCAAGGCTTTCTCCCCGTCGCGGGCAAACAGCAAGCGATAAGCGTCTTGCAGGATGTGGCGCAGCACTTGCAGATTATTGGGCTCGTCATCCACCAGCAGCAAGGTTGGCCGAAGGTCGTCAGGGCGCGTCATTGTTTTCCGTTTCTCCGCCCGAGGCGGCCATGCTGTCCCACTTTGCCTGCCAGTCGGCCACCAAGGCTTCGGCTGCGTCAAAATCAAAATCATCCAGTGCCTGGCACAGCGCGCCCAGACCAGAGGCCGGCAAGAGGCCGGCCAATGCCGCCAGCGCATCATCGTCCAGCCTGCCCTGCCTGCAGGCTTCCGCCACGCGCTGCAGCAAGGGCAAGGCGGCGGCATTCAGCGGCGCGTCGTTTGCCGGCTCGTCGTGAGCGGCTTCTGCGGGAAGCTCGGCTGCCACGGCGGCCATCGTTTCCCGCAAGGCCTTGCTCGAAGCGGGATCACAATGTCCGGCGGATTCGATCGCCTCGGCTAGTTGCTGTACTTGAGTCAGGCCCAAATTGCCGGCCACGCCGCGCAAACGGTGAGCCAGCTGGCGGCACGCGTCTCGGTCCGCGCCGGCCAGCGTCGAGGGCGCATCCTGATAATCCGTCAGGAAACGGCGGATGCGCGGCGTCAGCGCAGCCGCCCCGCCCCAGCGCGCAGCGGCGCCTTTCCAGTCGATCACCACCCCGGCGGCCGGCGCATGCCCCGTTTCTACAGCATGCGCCAGCCCCAGCACGCGAGCCATTTCCTGCTTCAAGGCATCCATGTCCACCGGCTTGCCGGCAAAACCGTTCATGCCCGCAGCCTGTGCATCGTGACGATCCTGACTCAGTACACTGGCCGTCAGCGCAATGATGGGCACGGCGGGCAAACCCAGCAGGCGCTCCCGTTCACGCATTTGCCGGGTGGCGGTCAATCCGTCCATATCAGGCATCTGCACGTCCATCAAAATGATGTCGAAGCGCGCTTCGGCAAACCGCTGCAGCGCCGCTGAGCCGCCCTCTGCGACGGTCACCCGCATGCCCTCCCGCGCCAGCATCATCTGCAGCAGCTCGAGATTCTCTGGCACGTCGTCCACCGCCAGTACGCTGAGCGCTGGCAGCGCCAAGCGCCCGGGCACGGGGGACAGCGCCGCAGCGCCTATCGCCTCCTGGAACGGCAGGCGCAGGCTGAACACACTGCCCTCGCCAATGCGACTGTCCACGGTAATGACCCCGCCCATCAATTCGATCAACTGGCGGGCGATGGTGGTGCCAAGCCCGGTGCCGCCAAAACGGCGCGCCATACTGGCGTCTGCCTGGGTGAACGGGGCGAAAATCGAATCCAGCCGCTCCGGCGCGATGCCGATGCCGGTATCCCTCACCTCGATCAGCAGCGCGCCGCCGTCGCGCGCCACATGCAGGACGACGCTGCCGGCCTCGGTAAACTTCACCGCGTTGCCCAGCAGATTGGTCAGCACTTGGCGCATGCGCAAGGCGTCGCCATGTACCCATGCAGGGCACGCGGCATCGTATTCCAGCCGCAAGGCCAAGCCCGGCTTGGCCTTGGCTTGCAACGCAAAAGACTCCATCAACTGCTCGCAGAGACCATGCAGGGAGAAGTCGGCCTCATCCAGCTCCAGCGCGCCCCGCTCCAGCTTGGCGGTATCGAGAATATCGTTGAGCAAACCCAGCAGGGAGCGCGCCGACTGACGCACGGTTTGCAGATGACGCTGCTGTTGCGGCGTCAGGGGCGTGTCCAGCAGCAGTTCGGCAAACCCAATGATGGCGTTCATCGGCGTGCGGATTTCATGGCTCATGTTGGCGAGGAACATGCCCTTGGCGGCGGCGGCCTGCTCGGCGCGGTCGCGCGCTTCGGTCAGATCGCGCTCCATGGCCTTGCGCACGGTGACGTCATTGGCTAGTTTCACCACTTTCCAGGGTTTGCCGTCGGCATCGAGAATCGGGTTGTAGACCGCCTGAATCCATAGTTCGCGACCATCGCGGCGACGGCGACAATACTCGCCACCCTGGAAAGCGCCTGTGCGCAAGGCAAGCCAGAATGCCCGGTAAGACGCGGCATCGGTCTCCCCCGGGTTGCACAAGATGCTGTGATGCTGCCCCAGCAACTCATCCGGCCTGTAGCCGGTCAGGGCAAGAAAATTGTCATTGGCGTCAAGAATGCGGCCATTCATGTCGAACTCGGCCACAGCAAGGGCGCGCCGTATGGCGTACACCACACCCTCATGCTCCGCCGCGCGCATCTTACTGTCGGTGATGTCGATGAGCACGCCGTCTATCCATTGCGGCGTATCGTCCAGATCAAACACGATGCCGGCGCTTTCCGACACCCAGCGCTCGCCGCCGCCAAAATGGAAAATGCGGTATTCCACGATATAGGAGCGATGGTTGGCCACGGCTTCGGCCACGGTATCGCGCACACGCTGCAAATCATCAGGGTGGATGATGGAGGCCAGACTCAGCTTGCCGCTGAGAATCAGCTCCTTGTCCCAGCCGCACAATTCGGTAATGGCGTCGCTGATAAAGATCTTGCTCCACTGCTCATCGACAAGGCTGCGGAAAGCCACGCCCGGGATATTGGCGATCAGCGTGCGATACTGGGTTTCGCGCTTGGCCAGCTCACGCTCCATTTGCCGGCGCTGGCTGATGTCGGTGATGAAGCCGACGAACATGGGCTCGCCGCCATGCTCTACCTTGCCCACCGCCAAGCGTATGGGGAAAACCGTGCCATCCTTGCGCAGCGCCGACACTTCGCGCGCCACGCCGATGGCGCGAGCGTCGCCGCTGTCCAGGTAATGCGAGAGATAGCCGTCATGAGCTGAGCGGTGAGGCTCTGGCATCAGGTGATTGACGTTGCGCCCCACCAGTTCATCGGCGCGCCAGCCAAACAGTTGTTCCGCCGCACGATTAAGCGACAGTACCTTGCCCTGTGCATCGATAGTGATGATACCGTCCACGGCGGTATCCACAATGGCGCGCAAGCGCGCCTCGCCGGCGGTGCGCTCGCCCATCAGCTGCCGGTAGCGCAGCAAGGCATTGCCGGCCATGACAAAGACGCCGGCGCAAACGGTAAACAGCGACACCGCCAGCGCCAGACTGCCGTTCTGGTTCGCCCCCGCCTGGTAGCCCGGTTCTGCGCTGCCGATGAAGCGAGCCGCCGCCATGCCTGTGTAATGCATGCCGGCAATGGCCACGCCCATCACTACCCCGCCCAGCAAGATGGACTGCAAAGGCGTGAAAACACCCCCGCGTCCCAGGCCGAAACGAATCCACAACGCCAGCATGGCCAGCGCCACCGCCACGGCGATGGAGGCGAAAAACCAGCCGGGCTCATAGCGCAACGCCGGCGCCATCACCATGGCGGCCATGCCGGTATAGTGCATGGTGCCAATGCCCGACCCCACCAGCACCCCGCCCACCATCAGCTGCGCAGGCGATACCCGCTCGTGCGAGAGCATGTTCAGCGTCACCCAGGAGGCGAATACCGCCGGCAGCATCGACAACAAGGTAATGCCCTGGTCGTAGCGCACGCTGGAGCACAGATCAAAGGCGAGCATGCCGATGAAGTGCATCGCCCAGATGCCCACGCCTTGCGCGAATGAGCCGCTGAGCAAAGCGGTTTGCCGAAGCCCCCGGCTGCCGGCCTCGCGCGCCATGCCGGCCACCTGCAGCGCCACCATGGACGTCAGCGAGGCCACCGACAGCGACAGCAGCACCAGCCCGGGACGATAGCTGCCCTGTAAAAGCAGCGCGGTGGGCGTGCCCTCGCGGATGAAAAAGGATTCAAACATGCCGGGCTTTCCGGGGCTAACGGTGAGAGACAGCCGGACAAGCAGCCGGCCTACACCGCATTGTCATGCATACGATTCCAAAGATCAACCCTGATGCCGGCAGGGTTGCGGGCATGCAAAAGACTGCGGGAACCGCCCCGGCAGTCTTCTTTGCGGCAGCCTGCGGCGCATCTGGCGGCTTAGCGCTCCAGCGCGATGATGGCTTCCAGATCCTGATCCACCACCCGCATGCGCTGATAAAGCTCTTCCGTGCTGTTCACCATCTGGTCCAATTGCACCTGGCTGCCCGAAGAGGTGTCCACCAGCCGCTGCAGCAGACCCAGCACTTGCTGCATCTCGCCGGCAAAGTTGCCCACCAGTTCGTTCATCTGCCGCATGCCCAGCCCCACGGTCTGCACACCGTCCATCACATGTTGGACCGTCCCGCCAGTGGAATCGAGATTGGACTGCGTATTGTTGGCCAACTTGCGCACCTCGTCGGCCACCACGGCAAAACCGCGCCCGGCCTCGCCGGCGCGGGCGGCTTCGATGGCGGCGTTGAGCGCCAGCAGATTGGTCTGCTCGGCGATCTTCTTGATCATCATCATGACTTCGCCGATCTGCCGGGCATCTTTTTCCAGGTCACCAATGCGTTCGTTCACCGCGCTGGACGCCCTGTTGCCTTCGTCCACGCTGGAGGTGAACCGGGTGATTTCCTGCTGGATGGAGCGCAGATGCGCCACCAGTTCCGCCGAGGTCTGGCGGAACATGGGTAGGCTTTCCATCAACTGGCTGGCAAAGCTCTTGTAGCCCTGCAGTTCGTGAATCACCTTGCTTTTCATGCGGTCAATCCAGCGGGCGCGCAGCACCTCACGCGATGAAAAGTAATTTTTGTAGTTGGCGTAATGCACGGGGAACAGCTCGACAAAGCTATCCTTGAAGCCTTGCGCCGGATAAAAGAACACAGCGGTCAACGTCTGGTTGATATTGACGCCCAGCAGTTCGCCGAAGGAAGAAAAACCCGCCACCGGCACTTGTCCGTACACATTGCCCGCCGACAGTTCCGCCGCATTGTTGAGACGGCGCAAGATGCAGTCATTGAGCAGACCGCCTATCGGTTGCGGCTTGCCCTGGCTGAAACGGTTGAAATCGTTGCGAGTGCGATCCACCAGGCCCTCTTGCTTGAGCAGCAGCAGTTCTTCGCCAAAGGAAAGATCGCAAGCGAACTGCAGCATGCCGCGCACCGCGTCCACGCTCAATACGGAACGCACGAACATCTCGTTGCGGATGCGAATGCCGAAACTGTATTTGGCCAGTTTGCCGCCCACGTCTTCGCGACGACAGGAGAAATGCGCCGCCAGCGCGTCCAGCACATTGCAGACCTTGCCGTCGCGATCAAACACCGACTGCACCTGACGCAACTCGGTATTGGCTTCGGCAATGGTGAAACTGACGCCGGTTTCTTGGAAGTTCTGCGACTTGAACACCGCATAGCGGTAGGCAGGCTTGAGCTTGATGAACACCAGCACGGCGTGACCGTCGCGGACAGACTGACCGTCGTGCAGCCGGGTCATGGTGAAATCCAGCGGCCCGCCGGCCGAGCCGCCGACAAACAGGAAAGGGAAGCGCTCCGAGTCGTACACCGCTTCCATCAGATAGCTCTCGCTGTTGGAGAGGCCGTCCACCAAGGTCAGCACGAAGCCTTCCTGGTAATTCATGGTGAAGGGCAGCGCGACTTTGCCCAGGCTGCCGGCGATGCGGTTCACGCGCTCGCCGTGGCTCAGCTTGGGCTGACCGCGCTTGATGTCTTCGCACTCCAGCGACACGCTGGCCACATGCACATCCGACAGCACCTCCTCGCTGTACAGCTGGAATACCATGCTGTCCCACTGCCCTTGCGCCGGCAGGTAAAGACCGTCGCGGCCATCCAGCGAACACAACTCGCCGGCGGTGGTGGTCAGCACCACGCGGGCGCCTGGAAACGCCGCCGCTGCGGAACGGGCCACTTGATCAAGGTTGGCCGAAGGGGCGATGAAACCCAGCACCAGCCGGATGCCAGCGCGCGACGCCGCGTTCAGATCGGCGTCCAGATTGCCGCTGCGGGTTTTGATGACCTGGATGAGTGACTGGCTGGATGAAGATGGCGAGGCGATTGCCTCGGCTTTGGCGCGTTTGAAAAACATCTCTGACTCCGTTCGAGCGATGTCGTTTTTATCATGGCCATGTCAAAAGCATGGTTTAACCATGATAGACCGAACGGGTAGGAAATGTCCGAGCAGCAAGCAGACAATGCGGTCGCCGCATCGCCATTCCTCCCCGGATCTGACGGACCCCACAGGCAGAATTATTCTGTTTTAACGATCGATTTCTGATGTTTAATGTATTTTACGGAACATACATTTTCCTTCAGAGTGAAAGGTATTCGCTTCGCCCGCCGGCTACAGACAAGTGTCCGCGGCAGCGCGCCGGGGCGGCCGGCCCCGTGGGCAGCCCGATATTAGCCGCGGCGCCATGCATGAGCAGCCCGCCGCCAGCAATGCGGCGCACGCTCCGACCGCGCCTGAGTGCTGCGATGCCCGCAATCCTTGAATCCCTACCATGGAATATCTCGACCATCACCCGGTGCATGCCCGCCGCGCCGCCGCTCTGCTCGCCGCCGGTGAACTGGTGGCACTCCCCACCGAAACTGTATACGGACTGGCTGCCGACGCCCGCAATCCGGACGCCGTCGCCAAGGTCTTTCAGGCCAAAGGCAGGCCCGCCGATCATCCATTGATCGTGCACATTCCGCATCTGGCGCATCTTGCCCACTGGGTGGCATCCGTACCGCCAGCGGCGCTGCGCCTGGCTGAAGCTTTCTGGCCTGGACCGCTGACACTGGTTCTGCCAGCGTCGGCGCAAGCATCGCCGCTGATTACCGGCGGGCAGGACACCATCGCTGTGCGCTGGTCGGCCCACCCGCTGTTTCAGGCGGTACTGGATGAGCTGGGCCATGCGGTAGTGGCCCCTTCGGCCAACCCTTTCGGTCACATCAGCCCGACCTGCGCCGAGCATGTGCTGAAGAACATGCAAGGGCGTATTGCCGCCGTACTGGACGGCGGCCCCTGTCGCGTAGGCGTCGAATCCACCATTGTCGACCTCAGCGGCCCGGTGGCCAGGGTTCTCAGACCCGGCGCCATCAGCGAGGCCCAACTGGCCGAGATACTACCACTGGCTTCCCGCGCCAGCGCGCCAGCGCCCAGAGTGCCGGGCGCCCTAGCCTCTCACTACGCACCCCGACTGCCCTGCTTCCGGGTGGAAAACCAGGCCAGGCCTCTGCGCTGGCCCCCGCACCCGGAGCGCCGCTGGGCTTATATCGGCTTTGGCCCCGCCCCGGAAAACACCGGGCAAACCCATTTGCTGCCAGATGATCCGGCGGCTTGCGCCAGCCGGATCTACGCCGTGCTGCATGAAGCCGATGCCAGCGCATGCACGCATCTGTTGATTGAACTTCCTCCGGACCACCCCGACTGGCTGCCGGTGCGGGATCGCCTGCTGCGCGCCAGCGTTCCCCTGCCAGAAGAGCTGGCCACTCGCTAAGCGACAAGCAAGGCGGTGTCTTCGCACCCGCCGCTTTACCCGGCCGGCTGCGCTTCCGTTTGCGCCGCCGCACGCTCAAGCAGCCAGTCAAAAACCTGGCGAACCTGATCCGAACGCGGCGTACCAGTCACCCGGGACAACCACCAGCTCTGGCCAGGCAATACCGGGTAGCCGTTTACCCTTGCCAGCGTACCGTCTTGCAAACCTTCCAGCGCGGCAAGTCTGGATACCAAGGCCATGCCGCGCCCCCGAGCAACCGCATCCAGCACGCAGCGCTGGTCGTCATAAATGGCCGCCATGCGGAAGCTGTTCAGCCATTGCCGGAATAACGGCCCGGTGAACTCGCCGGTCAGATGCTCCTCCAGGCAAATCAGCGAGCAATGCCCGGTATGCTGTTCTTGCGGCAGCCCATTCAGCCGACCCGCCACATCCTGCCTGGCCACCACCACCCATTGATCCTGCAGCAACGGCAGTTCCAGCAAGCCCGGCTGCTGGATGGGACGGCTGCCGATAGTGATATCGACATCAATCTCATCAACATAGCGGGCGGTTTCATCGGTGGACAGCAATGGGCACAAGCCAGGCAGGTCGCGCTGCAATTGTTCCAATTGTGGTTGCAACCAGCCATGCAACAGCGGCGCCGGGCACACCAGCACTACCAGGCCCGGGTCCAGATAAGTAGCAATGCGCCCCAGCCCGCTGCGCAGGGTTTCCAGTGAGCGCTGCACGGTCCTTTGCAGCACTTCGCCCGCCATGGTCAGCTCAACCCCCCGCCCCACCCGCCTGAACAGCGTCTGCCCGGTCTGCTCTTCCAGTTGCTGTATCTGGTGGCTGATGGCCGATTGAGACAGGCACAACTCGTCCGCAGCCCGGGCAAAGCTGCCCAGTCGCGCAGCGGCCTCAAACCCCATCAGCAACTTCAGGGACGGAATACGGTGCATGGCAGAAACTCATGAGAAAAATTGGCCAATTAAGCCAATAAACATCAATTTTTATCAAGCATGATTTATCACATACTCCGCTCACCACCCACAAGCAAAGGAGATGACCATGATGCAGTTTGATGCCCGCAAAGCCGGCTTTCGCATGCCCGCAGAGTGGGAAACGCAGCAAGCCACCTGGCTGGGCTGGCCCGTGGCGGAGTACCGGCAAGGACTGTGGGGCGAGCACTATCAGGCAGTCTGCGCCGAATTCGCGCTGACAGCGCAAACCATCGCCCGCTTTCAGCCTTGCATCGTCACCGCCCATTTCAGCCAGGCCGAGCGGGCCCAAGCATTGTGCGGCCCCACGGTGCGCGTGCTGGCGGTGGCGGCGGAAGACAACTGGGTGCGGGACTGCGGCCCCCTATTCCTGCAAGGCGATCGCGGGCAACTGGGCGCAGCGCTGTTCCGTTTCAACGCCTGGGGCGAGAAATACCAGCCTTACGATGGCTGCCAGCAATTGGGACAAGACATGGCTCGCCATGCGGGCACCGTCATTTTCAACTCCCACCTCATTCTGGAGGGCGGCTCGTTTTATGTGGACGGGCAAGGCACCTTGCTGACCACGGAGAGTTGCTTGCTGCACCCCAATCGCAATCCCTCCTGGAGTCGCTCCGAGATCGAGACCGAGCTCAAACGCATGCTGGGCGTGGAAAAAATCATTTGGTTGCCGGGGAACCCCGAAGAAGTCGAAACCAATGGCCACGTTGACGGCATTGCCTCATTCATCGCGCCGGGCAAGCTGCTTTGCCAGTCTGCCGAAGAAGAGCAAGGCGACTACTACCGCATCATGCGGGAAAACCGCCGGGCACTGGAGCTGGCGACAGACGCCAAGGGAAACCGCTTTGAACTGCTCGACCTGCCATCACCCATGGTCAGCGAGCGCTATGGGTCTGAGCGCTATTGCGACTGTTACGCCAATTACATCCTGGTGAATGGCGCGGTGATCTCCACCGCGTTCGGCGTCCCGGAGGACGATGCGGCCAGGGAGGTGTTCGCTCGGGCATTCCCGGATCGGGAAGTCTTGTTGCTGCCGGTTACCCGCATTGCCATAGGCGGCGGCAGCCTGCATTGCTCCACCCAGCAACAGCCGCTTGTCGCGGCCTCTCACTGAGCACAAGGAACAACCTATGACTCATCGCACCCTGACAGTGGCTTCGATACAGATGGCATCCGGCAGCTGGAACCTGGAAGACAATATGGCGAGAGCGGAACGGCTCATCCGCCAGGCGGCCGGACAAGGGGCCCAGCTGGTGCTGTGCCCGGAACTGTTCATGATGCCGTACTTCTGCCTGGACCAGAATGCTCGTCATCTAGAGTTGGCCGAACCTTTTGCCGGAAACGCGCGCATTGCCCGCTTCGCCGCGCTCGCCGGCGAGCTGGGCATCGTACTGCCCATCGGCTTTTTCGAACGCGCCGGCAATGCCGCTTACAACTCGGTGGCGGTGGCCGATGCCGACGGCGCCGTACTGGGCGTGTATCGCAAGACACATATTCCGGACGGCCCCGGTTACACGGAAAAATTTTACTTCACGCCCGGCGATACCGGCTTCAGGGTATGGGATACGCGCTTTGGCCGTATCGGCATCGGCATTTGCTGGGACCAATGGTATCCGGAAACCGCGCGCGCCTTGGCGCTGATGGGGGCGGAAGTACTGTGCTTCCCGACCATCATCGGCTCCGAACCGTTTGACGCCGCATACGACTCCTCCGGCCATTGGCAACGTACCATGCAAGGCCATGCCGCCGCCAATATGCTGCCGGTGGTAGCGGCAAACCGGATCGGCGCCGAAACCGGCTTCGGCAATGGCAATGACCGGCAGCAGGGACTGACCGGCGTGTTTTATGGCTCCAGCTTCATTGCCGATCACACCGGCGCCAAAGTGACGGAAGCCGGCCGCACCGAAGAAACCATCCTGCTGCATACCTTTGATCTGGACGCCATCAGGGCGGACCGCCAATCCTGGGGTTTCTTCCGCGACCGTCGTCCGGAAATGTACCGCGCGCTGCTGACCAGCGACGGCCAGGCATCCTGCTATCGCAAAACGGGAGAGCTCGCATGATGTCCAGACAGGTCTTCATTCTTGCCGCAATGCTGGCGTCAGGCTTCACGCACGCGGCAGAGGAAAAAGTGCTTAACCTCTACAACTGGTCCGACTACTTTGCGCCTGATACGCTGGCGCAATTCCAGAAAGAAACCG
Organism: uncultured Aquitalea sp.; assembly: GCF_945957525.1. Lineage (GTDB taxonomy): Bacteria > Pseudomonadota > Gammaproteobacteria > Burkholderiales > Chromobacteriaceae > Aquitalea. The sequence continues at coordinate 37,106 of NZ_CAMFLA010000015.1, forward strand.
GTATCAAGGTGCGCTATGACAGCTATGACAGCGATGAGACGCTGCAGGCCAAGCTCCTTACCGGCAATAGCGGCTACGATCTGGTATGGCCAAGCAATGACTTCATGGCCAAACAGATAGAGGCCGGTGCCTTTCGCAAACTGGACAAGAGCCGCCTGAGCAATCTGCGCAATCTGGACCCCGCCTTGTTGAAGCTGATGGCGCGCTCCGACCCGGGCAATCAGTATGGCGTACCCTATATGTGGGGCACTGTCGGTGTCGGTTACGACCGCAAGAAAGTGGCGTCGATTCTCGGCAAAGACATGCCGGCCAACAGTCTGGACTTGCTGTTCAATCCGCAGATTGCAAAACGATTGGCCGCTGGGCATTGCGCATTGGGGCTGCAGGACTCCGCCAGCACGATCCTGCCGCTGGCCCTGCACTATGCGGGGCGCAATGTGCAGAATGCGGACAGCAAAGACTACGATGCCGTGCGCAACATGCTGATGAAGATCAGACCGGCCATCAGCCTGTTTGCCACTTCGGCCAACGCCAACGAGCTGATGGAGGGAGAACTTTGCGTGTTTGCCGGGTACTCGGGCGCCATCAATCTGGCCGCTCAAAAGAATCGCGAAGTGGGCAAGGGTCGGGAACTGGTGTACAGCATCCCCGCCATAGGCACACTGATGTGGTATGACAGCATGGCAATACCCAAAACCGCACCGCACCCGAACAATGCCCACCTGTTCATCAACTTCATTCTGCGGCCTGATATCGTGGCGCATATTTCCAACGCCACCCGTTACGCCAATGCCAATCTGAAGGCCCAACCTTTTGTTGAGCCGGATCTGCGTCAAAACCCGGGAGTTTACCCGCCGGAATCCGTGCGCAAATCCCTATTCACGCTCAGTACCCAAAGTGCGGAAAGCAGCCGGCTGGAAAACCGGCTGTGGACTACCTTCAAGACAGGCAAGTAAGACGCGACCGGCACGACAACCGTGCCGGATTCGCCGCTTTCAGGAGAGCGCAAAATGAATACCCGACGCGCGTTTATCGCACAAGGACTGATGCTGGCCGGCAGCCGACTGCTTGTCGGTGCCACCGGGCTGAGTGCCAGCCTCGCCCAAGCTGCCCCTGCTGTCTGGCGCATGCCGGACGAAGGCGAGCGACACGCCGCCACCTGGATGGGCTTTGGTCCCGACGAAGAAATATGGGGAGCCCGCCTGCGGGACGGCGCCCGCGCGGCGCTGGCCGGAATAGCCCGCGCCATTGCGCAGTATGAGCCGGTCAACATGCTGGTGCGACCCGAGGAGTACGATATTGCCGCCCGCTTGTGCGGCAATGGCATCAACCTGCTTGAGACGGAAATGGATGATTTGTGGCTGCGGGACACCGGCCCGGTCTTTGTCAAAAACAGCAATGGCGAGCGCTCTGCGGTCAGTTTCAACTTCAATGGTTGGGGCAACAAGCAAGCGCATGCGGACGATGCCAAGTTGGCCGAATACATTGCCGGCAAGGCGGGCGTCCCCTTGCTGCGCAGCAAGCTGGTGCTGGAAGGAGGAGGTATTGAAGTGGATGGCGAAGGTACCGCCATCATTACCGAAAGTTGTGTGCTGAACCGTAACCGTAATCCGGGTGTAAGCAAGGCGGTGTGCGAAGCCGAGCTGAAAACCCTGCTGGGGCTGGACAAGATCATCTGGCTGCCCGGCATCGCCGGCAAAGACATCACAGACGGCCATACCGACTTCTACGCCCGCTTTGCCAGCCCCGGCGTCGTGGTGGCCGGGCTGGATAACGACCCATCCTCTTACGACCACGCCGTGACCCGTCGCCACCTCGGCATCTTACGCAATGCCACCGATGCGCGCGGCCGCAAGCTGCAAGTGGTGGAAATGGCCGGCCCCTCTTCGGTAAGAAAGCAGTATGAAAACGAAGAGTTCGCTGCCGGCTACATCAACTTCTACGTTTGCGACAAAGCCGTCATCGCGCCGCAATTTGGCGATGCCAGGGCGGACAACAACAGCCGCGCGATTCTCCGCGAACTGTTTCCCGGCAGGGATATTGTCCAGCTCAACATCGACCCCATCGCCGCGGGCGGCGGCGGCATTCATTGCACCACGCAACAACAGCCAGCGTAGCTGCCGGGCCCAAGCCGACCGCGTGGACAGCTTGCTTGTCCGCCATCCCCTCCCGGGTTGCGAGTCAAACAGAAAGGCCTTGCAGCAAGCGTGCTGCAAGGCCTTGATGCGAATGGCGCCGGCAAGCGGAGTCGCCCCTGAATCACCCCGGCTGCGCTAATTACTTTCAGTATCCCTAAGCAATGCAAAACGCACTGTCCGGCATGAACCACCCTGGCCGACCCACTGACGAGGCGCCTGGCTGGCGGCAGCTAGTTTGGCCAAAGCGCTCTTCCACGGCGACTACGCCGCACGGTCTGCCCCGCTCACCGCTGTCTTTGACTGAATGGCTGCAACACTGCGCAAGCTGTCAAAATCCACTCAACGCATTTGCTTGCGAGTCAGGCGCCGATCAAGTGCTCCAGGCCACTCTCGCCAACCGGCGCTTCAACCAGCCACGGTATCAGCGCCGATTGCTTGGATAGACTGTCTGCAACCCGGCGAATGTACGGCTCTTCATATGCACCACGCTGGCAAAGAATGGGATGCTTTGTACCACTCGCCAAGAGCGACTGATTGACGATCCAGGCATGCGGTTGAATACCTGCCCGCGCCAAATCGGCGGCAAGGCGTTCCGCCTCATGAACTGGCGTGGCTTCCGGCAGGGTCACAATGAGCACCCGGGTATAGCTGGGGTCGCGCAGTCGAGGCAACAATTGGAGCACGGCCTTGGGCATGTCGCCCTGGATCCGCATGACTTCCCTGTGATAGGCCTCAGCGGCGTCCAGCAAAAGAATGGTGTGCCCAGTTGGCGCGGTATCCAGCACCACAAAACCATCCTTGCCTTCATCCACAGTGCGCGCAAAGGCGCGGAATACGGCGATTTCTTCGGTGCAGGGAGAGCGCAAGTCCTCTTCGAGCATGGCGCGCCCACCCGAATCGAGATGCTGTCCGGCCTTGGCCAGCACCTCATCAGTGTATTGCTTCACTTCCAGCACGGGATCGATGCGGGTTACCGCAAGTCCAGGCACGACGCCATCAATGGCCGCAGCCGTGTGGGCTGCCGGGTCGGTTGTGGATAACACGACCTTATGGCCTTTCTTGGCCAGTGCCACGGCAATGGCTGCCGCCACCGTTGTCTTGCCGACGCCCCCCTTGCCCATGGTCATGATGACCCCATGCCCCTTTGCTGCAATAGCGTCGACAAGACCATGGAGATTGGGCGGCAACAGGGTTTCCGGCATGACGATACCGTTTGGGGCCACCGCCGTCTCCGGGTGCGCCATCTCCCGCAGGGCATCCAGGCCCACTGCGCCAAGAGGCAGAAAGGGGACGCGCGTTTGCGGCAAGTCGGCAAGTTCAGACGGCATGGAGTCGATAGCGTCAGCGGCGCGCGCCGCCATGGCAACTGCAATCGCATCGCCAGCCGTATCGCCAGAGAACAAACCGTTGATGACTAGCGTCTGGTTGTAAATGCCCAGGCCGTTCAGCTCAAGGCGGGTGCGGTTAGCCTCACGCAATGAGGCCGTGTCTGCACGCGCTACCAGAATGACGGTCGTCTCGCTGGCACTGGATAGACGGGCTACCGTTGCGGCATACAAAGCCTTCTGTTTCTCCAGCCCGGCCAAGGGCCCCAGGCAGGAAGCGCCGCCCGTCGAAGAGGAGATGAACTCGCCCCACGCCGAGGGCAGCGTCAGCAGGCGCAGCGTGTGACCGGTGGGAGCCGTGTCGAAAACGACGTGGTCGAACCCGGCAGTAATCGCGGGGTCGCCGATCAGTTTCGAGAATTCATCGAAGGCCGCAATCTCGACAGTGCAGGCGCCGGAGAATTGCTCCTCCATACTCAGGATGGCTGCAGCTGGCAGGATGCCGCGATACGGCGCCACCATCCGTTCCCGGTAGGTATGCGCAGCCGTTTCCGGGTCTATGTTCAAGGCGAACAGCCCCGGAGCGCCCGGAATGGCGGTGGGGAACTGGCTCAAATCCACGCCCAGAACCTCGTCCAGGTTGGAGGCCGGGTCGGTGCTGACGATGAGCACCTTCTTGCCAGCCTCTGCCAGTACCAGGCCAGTAGCGCAGGAAAGCGATGTCTTACCGACGCCGCCCTTGCCCGTGAAGAACAGGTAGCGGGTCTGGATAGCGGGCAACGACATGATCAACCCCTTGCTCAGCAGCATCCCGGCTTGCAGCCGCAGCCACCCGCCTTGATGCGCGGTTTCTCGGCCGTTGTCAGCGCGATGCCCAGCTTCTGGGCCAATTGGGCGCGCGACGGGTACATGCCGGTGGACACGATATGGCCATCAACGACGAGGATGGGCAGGCGATCCATGCCGGCTTTCATCTCCCTGACCACGTCCGCATTGGCGGCGAAGGCCTGCGGCTCCTGGCCGAGGTTGTGGCGCTCAACGGTGATGCTATGCGCTTCAACCCATTTCAGGTCGGCTGCGAACTGGGCCAGCATCGGGTCAACATCAACACCGCAAACACCCGTGGCACAACACATGGCCGGATCAAACACTTCGAGTTTCTTCATGATTTCCTCCTTGCGCGCTTCAGGCCTCGTACCAGCCCTTGGATGCATTGACCACTTTCACCACCAGCAACATCACCGGCACCTCGATGAGAACCCCGACGACTGTGGCCAGCGCCGCGCCAGACTCAAACCCGAACAGACTGATGGCGGCAGCCACGGCGAGTTCGAAGAAGTTCGACGCCCCGATGAGTGCTGATGGGCAAGCCACATTGTGCTTCTCTCCAACCATTTTGTTCAGCCAGTAGGCCAGCGCCGAATTGAAAAATACCTGGATGAGGATGGGCACGGCGAGCAATGCAATGACCAGAGGTTGCTTGATGATGGCCTCGCCCTGGAAGGCGAAGAGCAACACCAAGGTTGCAAGCAGTGCCGAGATGGACCACGGGCCAATCCTGGCCATGGCAGCGTCGAAGGCGGGTTGCCCCTTGGCCAGCAAGGTCTTGCGCAAAAGCTGGGCCAGAATGACGGGGATGACGATATAGAGGATGACCGAGGTCAGCAGCGTGGCCCATGGCACGGCAATGGACGAAATGCCGAGCAGGAACGCAACAATCGGGGCAAAGGCAAACACCATGATGCTGTCGTTCATCGCCACCTGCGACAGCGTGAACAGCGGATCGCCGTTGGACAGCCGGCTCCAGACAAAGACCATGGCGGTACAGGGTGCAGCCGCCAACAGGATGAGGCCGGCAATATAACTATCCAGCTGATCGGCGGGCAGCATGGGGGCAAAGAGATTCCGCACGAACAACCAGCCCAGAAAAGCCATCGAAAACGGCTTCACCAGCCAGTTCACGAATAGCGTGACGCCGATGCCGCGGACGTGCTGCCTCACTTCATGCAAGGCGCTGAAATCCACCTTCACCAGCATGGGGATAATCATGACCCAGATCAGCAGGCCGACCGGCAGATTCACCTGCGCCACCGCCATGTGGCCGATGGCCTGAAACACGCGGGGCGCCAGCTGACCGGCAGCGATACCGGCGATGATGCAGAGAAACACCCAGAGGGTCAGATAACGCTCGAAAACACTCATCGGCGCGCCGGCCGCGGCCTTGGCGCCAGCTTCACATTGAACAACAGACATGATGGTTCCTCACAAGCCCAGGGCTTCGCGCACAGCCGGCACCAGCCGTGCGCGAATGTCGTCGCGCACCGCCAGGAAGCTTTCCAGCGGCTCGCCGTGCGGGTCGTGAAAGCCCACGTGGATACGCTTCACCGGCCGCGGGAAAACGGGACAGGTTTCCTTGGCGTTGTCGCAAACGCTGACCACCAGATCGATTTCCTGGTCCATGACGTCTTCAACCGTTTTCGGGAACAGGCCTTCCGTCGGCAAGCCCGCCAACTGCAAGGCTTCGATGGCGCCATCGGCGACCTTGGGTTGCGGGAGGGTGCCGGCGGAGATGCCGCGCACGAGGCCAGCCAGATCGTGGTTAAGGATTGCTTCACCCATCTGGGAGCGGCAGGAATTTCCCGTGCAGAGAACAAGGACAGTTTTCGGGTTGCTCATGGTCATTTCTCTTGGGAGTGGGGCTTCTGGGTCCGACGCTTGGCGAGTGCGTCGCAAGCCGTCGTCTTCGGCAAACATGCCTTTCCCTGGCAGCAGTTGTGGGCCAGGAATGCAATCAGTTCGTTCATCGTCCCGTACTCGGCGGAATAGTGGATGAAGCGACTCTCACGCTCGCCCTTGATAAGACCGACACGACTCAGGTGCGACAGGTGAAAGGACAGCGTGGCATTCGGAATATTCAGGCGCTCACCAATGGCGGAGGCGTTGACCCCCTCCGGGCCAGCCTCCACGAGCAGGCGGAAGATAGCAAGACGCGACTCGTGCCCGAGAGCGGCAAGGATTTCAGCAGCGGTTAAAGTTTCCATGTTTCCAATATTATAGAAATATAGAAGCGAGTCAAATGACGGATTTATTGTTGTGGCGCGCGCCAAGGTTCTTGGGCGCAACCGGGATGGCCTGTTGCACGAGCCGTGCAATGCTCGTGCAAGCAAATAACAAAAGGGGGGCGTGTACTGAATTTTGTGTAAACGGACATTTGGCAGGAAACTGCCACCTAGTCTGGAGACACAATGAGCTCGAAGAAACACGACGTACCTGACACACTACTGGACAGCTTGCTGGCCGATTACCAGAAGCCCGAAGACCTCATCACCGATCCCGCACTACGCCGCATGGCGGACCATTACGCGTTGCGTGCCCACTTGGTGCAGGACGCTGCGCGAAATGAATCAGGCCGAGGAGTTGGGCTGCTATCTCGAAACGGCTTGGCAAGGTGCGGTATGGTCGTTCAAGTCGCCCCCGAAAAAAACCCCGCAGGCCAAACTAGTGATGGTAAATCTGTTGAGCCTGTGCCAGCTGGAAACCAATGCCATGACTAATCACTGAACAGCATGGCAGTGCTTGCGAGAGGGGGTCATCTATGCCGATGGCGTCTGGCAGCACTTATCGACCGATTCGCTGCTCGCACCGACGCACACTATCCGCCAAGCTAATAAGTCACGAAAACTCATCATCCAGCATAAAACAAAGCACGATTGGCTTTTTGGCCTTGCCCCGTCCTCCCAATGCCCAGCGACAGCCAAATCGCACCCTATCTTGAACAGGCCAGCGTTCTGCCTGATACCTCTGTTCTAGGTGCTCTCCGATGAGCTGATTCGTAGCCACCGCTCTTCACCTCGCGTGTGAGTGCTGAAGCACTGCATCCGGCACTAGTGCTAAGCCGACACTATTGACACCTTGAACATCGAGTATCCCCGCGCGCAATTGAGTGAGGCCGAGTATTCGATAAATCCCATTACACCACACCATCTACGATCACATGAGCGATGCCTTGCGAGCAGCGCTCGATGCGTGCGTCGATCTGATACACCTCTCGCAGTATCTGCTCCGTGATGACATTGCAACTGGGACCACTGGCCCGTGCGGTGCCTCCAGCAATTACTACAACCTGGTCAGTAAAATGCAAGGCCTGATTGAGGTCGTGAATGGCGATGAAAACCAGAAGCCCGCGCTCGTGTGCCTGCTTGCGCATGAAGTCGAGGACCTGTATCTGCCGATGCAGGTCGAGCGCGCTGGTTGGTTCGTCCATCAACATCACTTCCGGCTCACGTGCCAGCGTCTGTGCGATTGATACCAGTTGACGCTGTCCGCCGCTGAGTTCACTCAATTGGCGAAACGCCAGTTCGATGATGCCAAGCGAAGCCAAAATGGTGTCGATTTTTGCTAGGTCCTTGTCATGTACCATCCACGTCGGTGCCTGTTGCTTGCGTGTCAGCAAAACAGATTCGTATACAGTCATCCGCGCATTGGCGCTGATGTCCTGCGGCATGTAGCCGATGCTGCCATACCCCTTGCGCGCTCCATCCAACACCACACGCCCAGGCCCATCGATCAGGCCGGCGATGCGTTTGAACAGGGTCGATTTACCAGCCGCATTAGGGCCGACAACTGCCACCACTTCGCCACCGCAGAAGGTGGGCGTGCTGACATCAATGAGAACCTTCCTCCCTCCATAACTTGCGCCGAGACGTTCCAAACGCAGCTTCACCATATGTTTCTCCTGCTGCCAAGAATGAGGGAAATGAAGAACGGCACGCCAATCAGCGCGGTCACCACTCCGATCGGAAAGATAGAGCCCGGAATCAGGGTTTTGCTGACCACCGAACTAACCGACAGCACCAGCGCGCCGGTCAGCAACGAGGCCGGCAGGAAAAAGCGTTGGTCTTCCCCAATTAGCATGCGTGCGATATGCGGGCCAACCAGACCGACAAAACCGATGGAACCAACGAAGGCGACCGGGATCGCCGCAAGCAGGCTGACGAGGACCAGGGTCTGCCAACGTAGCCTTGCCACGTTAATGCCAAAGCTGGCAGCTTTGTCGTCACCCAGGCGCAAGGCGGTGAGAGCCCAAGCTCGTCTGACGAACAGCGGCAGCGTGAGCGCAATTACCAGACAGGTTACGGCCAGCTTGGGCCAGGTAGCCTTGGTCAGGCTGCCCATGGTCCAAAACACCACAGCAGCCACCGCCTGCTCGCTAGCGAAGTATTGCACCAAGGCCAGCAGCGCGTTGAAGACGAATACCAATGCAATACCGAGCAGCACGATGGTTTCGGTACCCACGCCACGACGCAGACTCAGCAAGTGAATGATCAGAACCGACACCATGGCCATGGCAAAGGCATTGAGCGGCACCATATACTCAGTTGCGGTCGGAAACAGCTTGAGACCGAACGCCAGTCCGAGCGCGGCACCAAAGCTGGCAGCAGCGGATACGCCGAGAGTAAACGGGCTCGCCAGGGGATTGTTGAGAATAGTCTGCATCTGCGCGCCTGCGAGTGAAAGCGCGGCACCCACCGTCGCTGCCATCAATGCCACCGGCAGGCGAATCTCCCACAGCACCACCCGTAACTGGTCAGGGGCACTGCTCGGATGCAACAAGGCGCCGATCACGTCTTCGAGCCTATAGCTGGCAGGGCCCAATGCCAGGTCGAGCAATAGGCTCAACAGTAGCAGCACTGCGAGTACACTGAGCAGGCTGCGTTTGCGCCGCACCAGCGTGCGATAGATTGCCTGCTGCCCCACCCGGGCTACATGGCTGGAATTCATAACTGTTTCCCCTTGGCTGGAAGGCTCACGAAATAGCCGGATTGGTAGCTAATCGGCAAAAAACGCTGGTGCAATTCGCGAAAGGTAGCATCCGGATCGACATCGGCGAATAGTCCCGGGTGGAACCACTTGGCCAATTGCTGGATTGCCACGAACTGGTACGGGCTGTTATAGAACTGATGCCAGATGGCATGAAAGGCTTGGTTCCGGTTGGCGGTAACGCCGGCGTAAGCCGGCCGCTTGGTATAGGCGGCGAGCTTGTGCGCGGCTTCCGCCAGGTCTGCGCCCGGCCCAACCCCGATCCAGCTACCGTGCGGAACGAACGCCTCCCAGTTGGCGCTGGTGATAACCACCTGGTCTGGGTTGGCGGCGACTACCTGCTCGGGGTTGAGCTGGCCGAAGGTACCACGGATGATATCGTGCGCCACGTTGCGACCACCCGCCATCTCGACGAACTTGCCGAAGTTCTCGTTACCGAAGCTCAGACAGCAGTCCTGGGTATAGCCGCCGATGCGTTCGATGAACACCTTGGGGCGTGCCGGCTGCCAGGCGGCGATGACGTCGGTGACGCGCTTGATCTGTTGCTGTCGAAACGCAATGAATGCTTCGGCCCGTGCCTCCTTGCCGAACAGCTTGCCGAACAGACGCATGGTCGGCTCGGTGTTTTCCATCGGGTAGTGGCGGAAGTCAACATAGACCACCGGAATGCCGAGTTCGCCGAGCTTCTCGATATACCGCGCATCATCAGTAGCGCGCTGCGATTCGATATTCATGATGATCACGTCGGGCTTAAGCGCGATCGCCTGCTCAATGTCGAACGAGCCATCCTCGAAACCGCCGAAAGTCGGAATCTCGGCAATTTTGGGAAATTTACGCAGATAGGCGTTATAGGTGTCCGGATCGGACTGGATCAGATCCTTACGCCAGCCAATGATGCGCTGCATAGGGTTGTCTGTATCGAGTGCCGCTACCAGGTAAAGCTGACGGCCTTCGCCCAGGATCACGCGCCGTACTGGCAGGCGCACTGGCACCTTGCGACCGGCAAGGTCGGTAATCGTGGTGGCACCGGGTAAGGCTGCGGCGGTAGCGTTGCTTCTGACCGGCTTTGCCAGGAAAACCAGCAGACCGGCTAATGCCGCCAGGATGAGGGCTGCAAATGCCCATCGACGATGGAATGCCATGATGAATCTCTTGAAATCCAAGAATGAGTAGTCGGTCAAACCGGCGCTACCCACCATTTCGGTTGAATGCCTCGTATTGCTGAAGGGCCTGACTGAAGACTACAAGCGCTTGGCGCAAACTCAGCCATGCTCCTCCTGTGGGCGGGCAGTAGTTACCCGTTCACTCCGCATTGCCAACACGGCCACCATCGCCAATGCGTAGCATGCCGCCACATAGAAATAGGTGTAGCGAAGCCCCACGACTTGGGTTAGCCAGCCGCCAAGCGCGATGCCGGTGATCGACGCGAACTGCGCAGTGCTCTGACCGATGCCGAGAATGTAGCCCTGGCGTTGGCTGCCAGCCGCCTTGGAGATCAAGGCCATCAGTACCGGTGTGGTCGCGCCAAGCAGCACACCCCAGGCGAAATGAATAGCGATGAATACCGCAATGCTGCGGGTGAGGCCGGCTACCGCCGTCAATATCGCGCAAGCCATCGCCACGTGGGTGATGCTGCGCAGTGCGTCGTCCAGTTGCTTGCGTTCGAAATAGCGTGCCCACAGCGTAGCCGACACCACGAAACCGAACGCCTGCAAGCCGTAGCTCAAACCCACCAGCCAATTACTCACGCCGAACACCGAGCGGACATAGAGCGAGAATGGGGTTTGGGTGATCATACGGCTCAAAAGCAGGAGTCCAGTCACGCAAAGCAGCCCGGCGATCGGAGGCTTGCGCCACAGCGCCCCAGGTTCGAGCATAGTGTCACTCACGGAGGGCACTGCCTTGGCAACGGGTCGCACAGAGGGCAGGATCAGCGCAACGGTGCCCGCACAGATTGCGCATGCCACGGCGGCGCCGATGTTGATCCAGTAAAAGCTGGCATGATCGAGGATCAGGCCACCTGCCACGGCCCCGAACAGCGAGCCAACATTGGTAGACACCTGTAAATAGGCGAACAGGCGCACGTGCCGTGCGGGCGACTCTATGCTGACCCCATACGCCTGCGCCGGCGCAATATAGCCGGCGCAGGCTCCCTGCAGGAGGCGCAGCACGAGGATGGTCCACACGTCTTGGGCAAAGGCCAATGCAAGCTGAGTCAGCGCCAGGCCGAGCAGTGCGCGGACCATCATAAGCTTGTGGCCGAAGCGATCACCGACCCGCCCCCAGAATGTGCTGGTCAGCACGATGCCGAGCATCGGGCCGACGTAAATGGCGACGCCGGCAAAACCGAACTGCCAGCCGGAAGTGCTGAGCGCCCGGAGATGAATGGGCCAGAACGGCCCGCTCATCTCCATGGCGCCCATCGATACCAACTGGACCACGAACAGCAGATGAATGAGCCGTGACGACCGTGCCGGCGCGATCGGAGCGTGTGCCATTGTCAGTTCCCGCTCGGTGCCGCTGCCAGTGGATTGGGCAGTTGGTGCTGCAGACGGTAGTCGGCGTACTTGAGCAGATGCATGCGCAACACAGAGCGCGTGAACCACGGTTGCGTAAGGAAGGCCACCCGCTCTCGCTGCCACAGCACCGGATCGACCCGCTCCGCGACGGCATCGAACGCGCCCTCGGTCTCCTCGCGTAGTATCTCCCACAGCCGGGTCGGAGCTAGTTCGTACTCGTTGGTTAACAGCAGCGCCACTTCGTGCAGGTGGCACACAAAGCATGCATCCACCACGAACGAGCGCACCGGCTCGATGTCGCCATCGAACATGGTCGGCAGAATGCCAGGATACACATAGGGCTTGAGTTCGTAGCCGCGCGCATTCAGTAGAGGCGTGTAGGTGCGGCCGTCGCCGAAGTCGCGGATTAGCAGGCTCTTCGGCGCACCATCCGTATCGAACAGCACCGAGGTGTTCTGCTGGTGCGCCTCAAGCGCGATTCCATACAGCAGGTAGATCGCGATCACCGGGCGCGTAACTACGCGCGCATACTGACGGAAATATGCTTCAACCGTCTCTCTGGATGCTCGCACACCACCGCGTTCGATCAGTTCGCTGATGAGCGGCCGGCCACTAACCGGCGCACCAGTCAGCAAGGCAGCCACGGTGATTGGCAGCAGACCATCGGAGCGTTCGAACGCTTCCCGGCTGTTGCGGAAGGCGACCGACAGATGGCGTCCCGGGTGGTCTTCCTGCCGCACCGCATGTTTATAGTGGAACGCCACCTCTTCCGGGAAGATGTCGAGCATCCGGTCGAAACCGTGCTCGACAGCCAGGATGCGCTTGATCACTGCGCTGATGCGCGGTCCCATATGGATCGACTTCGCCTGCAGGCTGCGCTGCTCGCTGGTCAGCCACAATGCTACCGGCAGCTTGATGAACGGCGGCGTGCCCGGCAACTGCGGCAGCATGGTACGAAACGACATGGTCGGCAGGGTTTCGATGTCTGGACCATCCAGGATCAGGATACCTTCCTCTATCTCGGCTGCGTATTCCTTGCGCACGAAATTCTCCAAGTGCCAAGCGTGGAGCGGTAGCGGCAGCCAGTCCGTTTCATCGAGTCCTCTGGCATTCAGGCCGGCCTTCCAACTCGCCCATTGTGTGGGGAAATTCGCGGCGAACCAGTCATGGTAGCTATGCACGTGCGGCATGCGTTCCAAGTACGCGTTATCGGCGCGAAGCGCGGCGATGCGTACCGGCACTTTGGCGTTGAACTCGGGCGACAGCGCGGCCACCTGTTCCGGGGTCAAGTCCGGTTTGGATTTCCAGGTCGGGTAGAACGGGTGTCCTTCGAGCGAGCCCCATTGGTCGAGCAGCACCGCCGCCGCGCTGGTGCTGGAGTGTCGGCGCAAGTAGTCGGTGAGGCCCCAAGCGCCGGCAACACCGATATGCTCGCGCAGTTCGCCGTTCCACGCTTCGCGGTAGAGGCGCGCCAGTGCATCGTTAGCGACGCTGTTGGCCATATCGGCCTTCAAGCCGGCTACGCCTTCGTCGCTCGGGGCAAAATCGAAGCACTCACGCAAGGTCTCGATCAGCTGTGCGGCACTTACGATCGCACTGCGCTTGCCACCGTGCTCAATCAGGGTGATCGCGCCATGATTGATGAACGTATTGGCGGGAGCCACCTGCAAGTCTTCGAAGTAGACCAAGGCTAGCCGATGCCACAACGGCAACCACACGCTGCGGCCTTGTGGAGCAAATACCAACATTGCGGGGTCAATGATCTTTTCGGCGAACAGGCAACGCACTACGCGGCGCAGTGCATTGCGTTCGGCATTGTGCAGGGCGACGGCTTCGCGCCCTGCGGACATGTTGCTCCCGATTTGTCGGGGATTCAGATTGCTTTTCATAAGTCGCAAGCCGGCCAAATGGGCGGGAAATAATCGAGCGCGGAACTGCGTAATCCCCCCATGTAGGCGATGTTCCAGTGAAAAATTTCTTCGATATATGGCATACGCAAACCCAGCCGCTTTCCCATTTCGACCAGCAGCGCCAGACCGAACGCCACGTCTTCGTGGAAAGCGCGGTTTTCCTTGTCAATCACATAGCCATCCGCGGTGTGCACCATCGGCACCAGGATCGAGTCATAGGCCTGATTGGTTCGCAGTACCGACAGCATGGTGGAGTGATCTCGTATTTGCTCTTGGTAGGCTTCGATAATCTCTTGCTTGAGCGTCTGCACCGAGGACATATCCACACCCAGTCGCTGTTCGACCGCTTTGCACAGCAGCTGGCTTTCCTCGTCGCAACGCTCAAGGTAATAGGCGCCGAGCTCCGGGCAATCAGTCCACCAGCTCAGCGGCACGGTAAACGGCTTGTTGTGCCACTGCGCATACGGACCGATCAGCCCGTAGATCACCGACGGATGCATGATCGGATTGCCCGGGGTCAGGGTGATTTCCAGATAGTGGCCGAGCAGTTCGACCGGCATGGTATACAGCCTACGCAAGTGCGCGAGCAGCGCTTGGCGCGCTACTTCGCTTTCGCGCGGATGGGTACCAACGTACAGCGTGCTCTTGGCTCCGCCCATGCGCACCGATACGCCGGGCAGCAGTTCGAAGGCTATATACGGCACATCTTTCATGCCCCAGATCACCGCGTTGGGCCGTGCTGCCAGCGCCTTCTCGGCCAGCCAATCGAAACCGCAGAAGCCCGGAATCGCGCCAACGTAGACCGGCTTGTGCTCCGGCAAATTATCAGCGATTGTCTTCAGTAACGCAGGCCGCGCCTGTGCCGGCACGGTAACGATCACCACGTCGGCATCGATCAGCACCTGTTGCGGTTGGTCCGACACCGCATCCAGCCGCGCCGACAAGGTGATCCCATCCGGCAACAGCGCACGGATGCTCGCTTCGGCATGGCGCTCGATCACGTCCGGGTTATGGGTCAGCAGCGATACGCGCACACCGGGCAGTTGCTTGAACAGCACAGCGCTCAGATGCCCGGTGCGACCGCCGCCGCAAATCACGACATTCAACGACTGCGCCATCATGCGGCGCTCAACTGTGGCATCGCCAGCGGCGCGTCTTCAATTTCCAGATGTCCCGGGGCCAACCAGTTGTCGAGCTGGGTCCAGATGTTCGAATCGAGCAGATTGCGCTCCTTGAGCCAGCTCTCGCTGAACACGGTGTGCAGGTATTTTTCACCGCCGTCCGCCACCGCCGTCACCACATTGCCACCGATCAGGCCGCTATGAATGAGCTCCAGAGCCTTGTAGATCGCGCCGCCGGTGGATCCGCCTACCAACAGGCCAGTACGCCGTGCGATGTAACGCGCGGTTTCGAACGCCTGCGCATCGGTCACCTGCACACCCAAATCAATGCAGCTGTAGTCTAGTACCAGACCCACAGTGTCGCCGGCCGGCGTGCCGGTACCGGACTGATAGTAAGGGTGGCCGGGCTGACCGAACACGATGGAGCCGGCCGGCTCCACCGCGATGGTCTTAGCGCGCGGGTTGTGCACCTTGAGTCCGCGCGCGATGCCGGTCATAGAACCACCGGTTCCCACGCAGCCGACATAGGCATCTACATTGCGGGTCTGGCAGATCAGTTCGTGCACAAAGTCTCCATAACCACCGGCGTTAGCCGCGTTGTCCGACTGGTTCATGAATACCGCGCCGGGAATCTGGCAGGCGATTTCGGCTGCCAGGCGTTGGCGCTCAACCACCGCAACCTCATCCTCGCGGTAGTCCCCCTCGACATAGCGGATCTCGGCACCGAGCGCGCGCATCACTGCGATCTTGTCCTGTGCCGCGTGGTGGTCTACCACCACGATGAAGCGCAAGCCGAATTCGATGGCTGCGATCGCCAGACCGCAACCGGTGTTGCCGGATGACGACTCCACCACCACGCCGCCGGACTTGAGGCGGCCTGACTTGAGCGCCGCAATCACCATATTGCGAGCCATGCGGTCCTTGATGCTGCCGCCCGGGTTGTTCTTCTCGATCTTGAGCAGCAATCGGGTATTTTTGGCCGGCACAGAAATGCTAAGAATCGGGGTATTGCCGATTAGATCGGTTACTTTGTTCAGAACCATCTCTTTACTCCATGAGGTCGTCAGGGGTAACCGCCAGCATACCGGCCGCGTCGTAAGTCACGGCAACGCGGCGCGGCATAGGATGGCGGTGAAATTCGTTTTCCAGCAGATCCATCTGGTAACCGGCGGTGTTGGCGTACACCAACAGATCGCCGGCTTGCGGTGGGGTATCGAACGACAGCCAGCGGTTGGTGATCACGTCGTCGTCAAGGCAGCTGTGCCCGGCGATATAGGCGCGCAGCGACGTAGGTGGGAGATCGGTGCTTAGTGTCGCGTTGTCATTACGGCCGGACACCAGGATCGGATCGACTAGGAACTCGGACGCGAACCAGGTTTCGCAAGCGCTGAAGCTGCTGCCCTCGACCAAGATCACCAAATCGCCCATCGCCAAACGCTTGACGCGGGTGATGCGGAACACCGAAATGGCAGCCTGGTCAGCCAAACTGCGGCCCGGCTCCAATCCTAAGGTCAACCGTTCGTCATCGAGATAGCGAGCGACCGACACACCCTCCTTGCATTGCGCCAGTAAGAAGCTGTCGAGCCACTCGCACGCTCCCATGCTACTGCCGTACGGATAGAAAGAAGCCGGTACCTTGCCGGTACGGTAGTCACCGGCGCGTTGCCCATGCAGGAATGCTGCATAGCCGCCTGCGTCGGCATATCGGATCGGAAAGCCCCCGCCGATGTCGAGCATGCGTGGAGCCAGGCCAAGCTCGCGAGCTATCTCGACAAAGCGAGTCAGCTCCCGCAACGCCTGCACACGCGACTCGACATCGTAGCCACCCAGGTGAAAATGGAAGCCCTCGAAGGCAAACCGGCTGGACGGCTCTGCGAGCCGTTGCAGGCATTGCAAGAGCTCATCCCCCCCCATACCAAAGCGGCTAGTCGGTGCCCCAGTCGGCCTGTAGCGCAACAGCACGCGTGCAGCGCAGCCTGTTGTGGCCGAGTGCATATACTCGGCCAAGTCGGCCAACTCCTCGACAGAGTCGACCGAGATCAGCGCCCCCCTGGCAATCAGTTCTTCGTGAAAGGCTCGCGTTTTAGCCGGTCCTGTGGCGCACAGCCGAACCCGATTAAGGCCCGCACGCAGCGCGTCGTTCATTTCGTAAATGCTCGACACGTCTACGCCGATGCCGGCTTCCACTGCGGCGCGCACCAGCGCTTGTGACTTGTTAACCTTGGCCCCGTAAAATATCTCGTAGCGCACCTCGTGCCGATCCAGCACGGCACGCATTGCTTTGACGTTTTGTGCCAAGCAATGTGGCCACACGAGGTTGAGTGGAGAGCCGTACTCCATGGTCAGCACTTGCAACAGGTGTTGCTTCACATGTAGAAACTTCGCGATGACCGGATCCAGCAGCGGCGGAAGAGAATGGGCGCGCCCAGCGAGGGGCCTTAAGGGGAGGGGGAGGGCCATGGTCGGCATTTCCAATACTTAAAGATCAACCGCAGCCGACACTTGCAGGGTGCGCGAAGTCCCTTGCGAGATCGTGCCGTACGAAGCGACTCCAGCCCAATAATGGCGATCGAACACATTCAACAGGTTCACCCGGAATGTGGCTGATTTCCCTTCGATCTTGGTACTGTAGCGGCCGCCCAAGTCAAAGCGAGTCCACGCCGGGAGGCTCTGGGTATTCGCTTGGTTGACGTACTCCTTGCCGGTGTAGATGATGCTACCGGTCAGCGTGAGCCCTTTCACCCAAGTCGTATCCCACTCGCCTCCCAGGTTGGCCTGTACCGTTGGCACACCAACCGGTCGCTTACCAAGCGTAGCTCTGTTATTGGTCTTGGTTAGCTCAGCGTCGAGCAAAGTCACTCCACCGAGCAATCGCCAACCCTTGGCCACTTCGCCATACAAGTTAAGTTCCATACCACGATTACGCTGCTCGCTATCCACGGCAAACACGTTGTTGGTAACTTGGCCACTCGGCTTGGTGATCTGGAACAAGCTCAGCGTTGTCATCAGCCGGCCATGGTCGATCCTGACACCCGTCTCGTATTGCTTGGTTTTATATGGTGCAAACACTTGGCCAGCGTTGCTGGCCGTCGACGGAGCGATATCGCCCTTGCTTAGTCCCTCGATGTAGTTGGCGTAGAGTGACACCATTTGCCAAGGCTGGATCACCACTCCGGCCACCGGAGTAACAGCTGCCTTGTCATAGGACAAGGTAACCGCGCCGCCAGCTCCGAAGTTGTCCGATTTGACTTGCTGCTGGCGCACGCCAAGCGTCACTCGCAGGCGCTCGTCAAGCATAACCATAGTGTCGGCCAGTGCTACACCTGAGAGATGAGTCGAGGATACCTTCGGTATCGAGGACGGCAAGCTGATGCCCTGGCTCGCACTGTCGACCGGCCTGTAAATGTTCGACAACACCGAGGTACCACTGCCAGACGAGCGCGACAATTCGTCACGATAGCTGCTTGCCTGCACGGTAACGGCATGGTGAACCACGCCAGTGTCAAAATAAACACGCAACCCGGCGTCAGCACTGGAGCGATCCACGCCGAACTTGTAATACATCGGCGTCGCGCTGGTATCTCCAACGCTATTCAGTATCTTCGGTGTCTGATCCGACAGGCGCGCCACGTCGGAGTGGGAGCCACCTGCATTGACAAAAAGTGTCAGCTTGTCGATGAGGTCATACTCAGCTTTGAATAAGACTCCCTGCTCTTTAATCTTCGACCAGGCCCAAGGCTGGCTAACGTTGTTACTGTTAGCTGGAGCAGACGGAACGGCAACTTCCGATGCAATCAGAAATGGACGCGACGGGGCGTCATACTTTTCTTCCTGGTTATATGCGTCAAGCGAGGCGCGCAGCCGTTCTCCCTGATAGTCGAGAGCCAGAGATCCGACAACCGTTTTGCGCGACTGCTTGTCCACAGCAGTACTACCCTGACTATGCCTACCATTAAGGCGAAAACCGAACTCAAGATCGGCACCGAAACGTCGACTGAGATCGAAATGTTCACCTATTTGAGAAGACGTAGCGAAGTCGGTGGTGACACGGGTCAAATCTTCTGCCTTCGCCCGCTTAGGCACCACATTGATCACCCCACCGACACCACTATTCGGTGACAGACCGTACAGCAGAGCCCCTGGACCTTTAAGCACCTCGACGCGCTCAGCGTAGTCGGTAAAAACGCGGTAGTTGGGTGCCACGCCATACAGACCGTCAAAGGCGATCTCACCTAGATTGCCTTCATTGATTGGAAACCCTCGAATGAAATAAGAATCAACCACGCCGCCGTTCTGGCTCACGCGGACAGAGGAATCTTGGGTTACAACACCCGCTACAGCATCCACCTGCAGATCCTGCATCTTTTGCGCCGTGTAGCTGCTGATATTGAACGGCGACTTCATCGTATCGGTATTGCCTAGCAACCCTAGCCGCGCACCTCGCGCGACCTGCCCGCCTGCATAGGGCAACAGCTGGCCACCTGACGAATCAGCGCTAACCGTCACGGTCGGCAAGATAGGCGCATCGTCGGCGAATGCTTGGCCGAAGAAGCCAATACATAGCACCCCTGCAAGGGCCAAGTGAAGCGCCAAGGGACTTGGCCCCAGGGCTCGCGCCACAACAAGAGGCGCCAAGATCTGAGCGCTTTCTGAGTAAGACTTGGGTTTCATGAATAAACAATTCCCTATCTTTATTGATTGCACAATTTGAGAATAATATTCATTCTCAAATAGTAATGCAAATGATAAATCATTATCAATTAAAATTTCACTACTATCGCGCAAGAGCAGATGATTGTCTGGCAAGAGGCCCAGGCGAAAGCCTTCACGGTGGCTGGCGTGATGAAGATGGATGTGCTGGTGGACATTCGCCAGGCCGTGGACAAGGCGCTGGCGACCGGGCAGACCTACAGCGACTTTGAGAAGTAGCTGATTCCGGTGCTGCAGCGCCGTGGCTGGTAGGGCCGCGATGCCCAGACCGACAAGGAGACCGGCGAAGTACTGGGCAAGGGCCTGTCGCCCTGGCGACTGAAGACCATCCACCAGAACAACCTGCAGCCGGCTTACATGGCCAGCCGTTGGAAGTTCTTTGTGGACAACCAGGCAAACCGGCCCTATCTGGAATACGTGGCCATCATGGACAAGCACACCAGGCCGGCCCATGCCGCACTCAATGGCCTTGTGTTCAGGATTGATGATCCATTCTGACAGAGCTTCTAAGGGGCTTGCAGTGTTTAACCATGAAATCCGGTGCGGCCAGTGCGGCCGCAAACTGGCCTCTGGCCGGTATCTTGAATTGACCATCAAGTGCCCGCGCTGTCGGGCGCTGAATCATCTGAAGGCCGAGAGCCTCCCTATAGAGCGCCCAGGAGCGCCACGTCTAGGAGAAGACGATGGACTCCAGTCCGATCATCCCGTGGCTGGGCGGTAAGCGCCGCCTTGCTGACAAGCTTATGCCCCTGTTTCCGAAGCATGAGTGCTATGTAGAGCTGTTTTGCGGTGGCGCAGCGTTGTACTTCCTGCGCCATGTCCCTGCTCCCGTCGAAGTGTTAAACGACGTTAACGGCGAGCTGGTGAATCTGTACAGGGTGGTGCAAAACCACATGGAAGAGTTTGTCCGCCAGTTCAAGTGGGCAATTAGCAGCCGCGAAGTATTTAAGTGGCAGCAAATGACCCGCCCGGAGACGTTGACTGATATCCAGCGCGCGGCCAGATTTTACTACCTGCAACACCATGCTTTCGCTGGCAAGGTTACGGGACAGACCTTTGGTACGGCCACCACCGGCCCAGCCATCAACCTATGTCGGATCGAAGAGAACCTTAGTGCCGCACACCTGCGGCTTGCCGGCACCTACGTCGAAAACCTCTCGTGGCAGGACTGCCTTAAGAGATACGACAGGGCGCATACCTTCTTCTACGCTGACCCGCCGTATTGGCAGACAGAAGGCTATGGTGTGCCGTTTGAGTTCGGCCAGTATGAGCAGTTGGCTGAAGCTATGCAGACATGCAAGGGTAAAGTGATGGTCAGCATTAACGACCACCCGGACATTCGGGCAGTATTTGATGGCTTCTGGATGGAGGGGCTGGATATCAAGTACAGCACAGCCAACAACTATGGCACGGCCGAAACCAGTAGAGAGCTTGTGATTACCAACTGGGAGCCAGAGGCTCTGGGCGGTCTGTTCTAACGCCCCCAGCCAAGGCTGTTGCGTGCAGTAAGTTTTGCGGCAGCTTTGGCGGTTAGGCCAGCGCAAAATTAAGTGCAAAGCGGTGCAAAGGTTCCCGCGCCGTTACACCTAGTCACTTGTCTGATCACGCGAAGAAGCTGGACGCCATTTTGGGAGGCGATGACACAAATATGGCACAAAGTGAAAAGGGGTCAGGCCTGAAGATAGCCTAACCCCTTGATTTCTATGGTGCCGGTAAGAGGAGTCGAACCCCCGACCTTCGCATTACGAATGCGCTGCTCTACCAACTGAGCTATACCGGCAAACCAACTTGGTAAAAAAGCCTTGAGTCTCTGTAAAGAAATTCAAGGCTTTTTTGAATCTGGTCGGAGTGAGAGGATTCGAACCTCCGGCCTCTACGTCCCGAACGTAGCGCTCTACCAGGCTAAGCTACACTCCGATTTTGCATCCCCACCCTGACGGCTGGGAGACGAGAAATTTACCTTGTTTCGTGCTGCTTTGCAAGGATTTTACGGTTTTTATTGCTGGTCGGAGTGAGAGGATTCGAACCTCCGGCCTCTACGTCCCGAACGTAGCGCTCTACCAGGCTAAGCTACACTCCGCTCCCACAATTACCGCTCTCTGTAAAGCCTGCCGCTCGCGTCGCTGACGCGTTACAATCTGCGGCTCAGAGGACGCGCATTATGGAACAACTATGTGGTTTAAGCAACTATCTTTTTACCGTCTGAGCCCGGACGCCATCCCCGATCAATCGCAACTGTCTGATGCTCTGGGGAAAAGGCCGTTCCAGCCTTGCTCCGGCCTGGACTGGTTCAGCGAAGGCTGGGTTTCCGTCGCCGGGCACCTTGATGAACCCGTGTACAGCGCTCGCGGCAGCCTGCTGGTATCGCTGCGGCGCGAAGACAAGGTTTTGCCTGCCGGCGTGATCCGCGATGTGGTGGACATGAAGGTGGCCGACATCGAAGCCCGCGAGCTGCGCAAGGTGGGCCGAAAGGAAAAACTGGCGCTCAAAGAGCAGGTCACCGACGACCTGCTGCCGCGCGCCTTTGTCCGCAGCCACCGCCTGTCCGCCTATCTGGACACCCGGCGCGGCTGGTTGATGGTGGATTCCGGCACTGCCAGCAAGGCCGAGGCCCTGGTGACCAAACTGCGCGAGGCCTTGCCGCCCTTCCCCGCCGCGCTGCCGCGCACCGCCATTGCGCCGCATACGGCCATGACCGACTGGCTGGCCGGCGGCGAAGCGCCTGAGGGTTTTGAGCTGGACGCGGATTGTGAGCTGAAAGACAGCAGCGAAAACGGCGCAGTGGTGCGCTGCAGCCGCATCGACCTCACGGCCGACGAGATTCGCCAGCACATCGCCACCGGCAAGCAGGTAACCCGTCTGGGGCTGATCTGGCAGGAAAAGATCCGCTTCATGCTGACCGATACACTGCAACTCAAGCGCATTCAGTTCCTTGACGTGCTGCAAGAAGAGGCCAGCCATGCCGGCGATGACCGCGACAGCCTGTTTGAAGCCACCTTTACGCTGATGAGCGAAGAGCTGGGCGAGCTGGTAGAGGCCCTGATCGCCGCGCTGGGCGGGCTGGAAGCATCGCAAGCCGCTCCTGCCGCCGCCGCGCCGGAACGCGCCGCCGCTGACGGCAACGCCGAAGTTGCGGATGTTCCTTGGGATTGATCCCGGGTGCTGCTAGACAGAAAGGAGCCATCGGCTCCTTTTTTTGTCTATAGTCGATAGCAAACAATGGATTAACAACAATCAATTTAACCAAACTATCAGGAGCCGCCATACTCTAGTCTGTCGACAAGCCAAGGAGCGCACCATGAACAATCCGCATGAATGGCAAGATGCCTTGCTGGACATGTTGGCCAGCTTTGCCTGGCTGCAATGAAGCCACCCGCGTCATCTCTCCGAGTTCTCATACCCTTCGGCCAACCCTGCGTTGGCCGAAATTGTTTTGTGTGTGCTGTGCGACAGCCTGCCCACTCTCATCAATAACAAATAACTATCAATTAAAGATTTATATTCAATTTGATAAATGAGAAGCCTTGCACCACAATCGAGCCATCAACAGCAAGGAGCACCACTATGAACCGCACGCTTAGCGCCAACCGCCTCGCCGCCGCGCCCATCGTCTTCCATCGCAGCGCCCAGCGCCAATTGGGCATGCTGGTGGTGGCTGCTGGCTGGCTCTGGCTGCTCAGTCATCTTTGAGTGCGCCCGCCGCGCCTCCCGGCATCGGTCGGCCACCTCGCAACAGCGCATCCCGCCGGCAGGCAATAGCCTGCCCCATACAGTGTCGAATACCTGCAGGTTGTTTACTGGCGGTAAATAACCTACTCCCGTAACAGGGGTATTTCTCACTTCGCGTCTGCATTAAGCTGATGCCATGACAACACTCCAGGCAGCCAGATCATGAGCAACAGACAACCCGCCCTTTTCATTTCCCACGGCGCGCCCACGCTGCCGCTGGAAGACAGCCCCACCCGCCATTTTCTGGCGCAATTGGGCAAAACCCTGCCGCGCCCGCGCGCCATCGTGATTGTTTCCGCCCACTGGGAAAGCGCCGCGCCGTTGGTCAACCTCAGCCCCAAGCCGGGCACGATGTACGATTTTGGCGGTTTCCCGGCCGTGCTCTATACCTTGCGCTACCCGGCCAGCACAGACCTTGCATTGGCGGGCGAGGTGGTGAATCTGCTGCGCGACAGCGGTCTGCGCGTGGGTACCACCGACCACCGCGATCTGGATCACGGCATGTGGACGCCGTTGATGTTGATGTATCCGCAA
Source organism: uncultured Aquitalea sp. (assembly GCF_945957525.1). GTDB lineage: Bacteria > Pseudomonadota > Gammaproteobacteria > Burkholderiales > Chromobacteriaceae > Aquitalea. The sequence goes on from NZ_CAMFLA010000015.1 coordinate 60,912, forward strand.
GCCGATGTGCCGCTGGTGATGGTGTCGCTGCCGCACGGCGCGTCCGCCGACACCTACTTCGCCATGGGTCGGGCGCTGCGCAGCCTGCGCGACGACAATGTGATGGTCATCGGATCCGGCAGCTACACCCATAATCTGTGGGCGCTGATGCGCGACGGCAGCGCGCCGCCCGCCTGGGCGGCGGAGTTTGCCGAATGGATGAACCAGGCGCTGCAAGACAACCGCCAGAGCGACATGCTGCAGTGGAAAACACGGGCGCCGCACTGCCGGGAAAACCACCCCAGCGACGAGCACTTCAATCCGCTGCTGGTCATGCTGGGAGCGGCTTCGGACGACACGCCACCGGTAAAGCTGCACGATGACTGGCGCATGGGGTCTTTGTCGATGGCCTGCTGGCGCTTCGACTGACCAATCCAGGACGGTGCCCGCACCGCTTTGAATCAACGCCAAAACGGGGTCATTGATAAGGTTGGCCGAAAACCTTCGGCCAACCTTATCTTTTTGCGACCGCGCTCAGCACACTTTGAGGCGACCGCGGAAATCCTCCAGCCGGTGGTAGCCCTTGGCGCGCATGATGTCGGTCAACTCGCCCAGAATGCGCTCAAAGGCACCCTCGCCTTCTTCATGCAAACAGGTGCCGACCTGTACCGCTGTGGCCCCAGCCAGAATGTGCATGAACGCTTCCTTGCCGCTGCGAATGCCGCCGCAGCCAATCACATGTTTCTCCGGCAACAGCCGGGCAAACTCGCGCACATTGGCCAGCGCCGTCGGCAGTACGTAATCGCCGCCCAGCCCACCCAGCCCCTGCTTGGGCCGGATGACCGTGCTTTCCCGCTCGACATCAATCACCAGCCCGTTGCCAATGGAATTGATGCAGGTGATGAAGCGCAATCCTGCATACCCCCCAAGCACATGGGCCATTTCCACGAAATGCACCGGATCGAAATACGGCGGCAGCTTCACCCCGAATGGTCCGTGCCAGGCGCGGCTGATCTCCGCCAAGGCAATGGCCGTAGCGGCAAAATCGTAGGCCAGTTGCGGCTTGCCCGGCACATTGGGGCAAGACAGATTGATTTCCGGCAAACAGGGCAGTTGCTCAACCGCCAGCGCCTCCAGCATGGTCAGATTGTCTTCCAGTGATAGGCCCGACAGCGACAGGAATAGCGGCTTGCCGGCATGGTGCGGGTAACGGCGGGCATAGTCGAAGTAATAGCGGTAGCCGGCGTTGGGCAAACCCATGGAGTTGATGCTGCCCAGCGGAGTGCTGGCGTAACGCGGCTCCGGATTGCCTTCGCGCGGGTCTAGCGTGCAGCTTTTGGTGATCACCGCGCCAGCCGCGGACAAGCGCACCCGCTCCAGCTCCTCCACGCTGCGGCACATCACGCCGGAGGCATTGTAAAGCGGGTTGGGCATGGTCATGCCCAGCCAGGAAACGGAAAGATCAACAGTCATGACGGCGCGTCCGGGGAGTAATGAGAACAGGCTGCAGCATATATATCATTGATTTCTAATATCATGAGCAGGATCAAGCCAAAAACAGAAACAGCCGCTCAAGGCGGCTGTTGGCGGAGACGGCGGGTGGGTCTCAACGCAAATGGGTCACCGTCTGGTAGAAGACAAAAGACAACACCCAGGCCAGCAGCACCGACCAGCCAATCGTCAGCGCAGTGAAACTGCGGCTGCCGGACTCGCGACGGATGGCAGCCACCGTCGACAGGCAAGGCACATACACCAGGGTGAAGATCAGGAAGCTCATGGCCGAGGCCCAGTCCAGATGGGCCACCAGCGCGGCGCCAAGACCGGTTTCCGGTACGCCGTAGATGACGGCCAGACCGCCGAGGAGAATCTCCTTGGCGACAAAACCCACCAGCAGCGCCACGGCCAGCTCGTGACGGATGCCGATCGGGTCCAGCACCGGCGCAAACACCGTGCCCAGTACATCCGCCAGCGATTTGTCCCCGCCAGCCGGAATGTGCGACACCAGCCACACCAGCACCACCCCCATCAAGATGAAACTGGAAGCCAGCTGCAAGAAAGCCCGCACCTCGCCCACCGCGCGAATCAGCATGTGTCGCGCGCCCGGCAGGCGGTAAGGCGGCACCTCCAGCAGAAAAGCCTCGTTACTGCGATAGCGGTGCTTGAATACCCAGGCAGTGAAAATGGCCACGGCGAAGCTCAAGGCATAAAGCGCGCTCAGCACCCAGGGCGCTTGTGAAGGCTTGAACAGCACGCCGGCGAAAAACACCACCACCTGCAAACGCGCCGAACACAGGGAAAACGGAATCACCATCATGGTGAGCAAGCGCTGTTTTTTCTGCCGCATGACACGGGTCCCCAGGATGGCCGGCACATTGCAGCCAAACCCCATAAGCTGCATGACGAAACCACGGCCATCCAGCCCCAGCCGCGCCATGAAGGCATCGGTAAGAAACGCCGCGCGCGCCAGATAGCCGCTATCCTCCACCATGGCCATCAGCACAAAGAACACAAACAGGATGGGCGCAAACGTGACCACTGTGGACACCCCCTGCCAGATGCCATCCACCAGCAGGCTTTGCACAATGGCCGGCAGCGGCGCGATCAACAGCGACAAGGCGTGTTCTTTGAGCCAGTCCATACCGCCGGACACCAGACCCTGCAAGGGCGTGCCTATCTGATAGGTGGCGTTGAACAGCACCGCCATAAAGGCAAAAAACAAGGGCAAGCCCAGCCAGGGATGCATCAGCCAATTGTCGACCTTTTCGGTCAGGCCTTTGGGCAACACCGGCGGCAGGCTCCATGCGCCGGCCAGCTTGCCGCGCGCGGCCTCGAAGGCGGCTTCGGTTTCCGGCACCTTGTCTAGCGCGGCATGCACCGGCCCGCCCTCGCGGCAAGCCAGTTTGTTGAGCGCGTCCATCAGCTTCGGCCAACCTTGCATGCGCTTGGCGGACACCAGCGCCGCCGGCATGCCCAAGCGGGCCGACAGTTGCTCCACGTCCAGCGTCACGCCCAGCAAGTGGGCTTCGTCCGCCATATTCAGCGCCAGCACGCAAGGCAAGCCCGCCGCTTGCACCTGCAAGGCCAGCGGCAGCTGGCGATCCAGCTGCGCGGCGTTCAACACCAGCAGCACGCCGTCAAAACCGGTGCTCAGCAGTACATCGCGCACCACGGCTTCGTCATCGGAGTAACCGGTAAGATCGTTGACGCCGGGCAAGTCGATCAACTCCACCATGCTGCCGCCCAGCAACAGCTTGGCGCTAGTGAGATCCACCGTCAGACCGGGCCAGTTGCCTACCCGCTGCGACATGCCGGTAAGGCGGTTAAAAACAGTGGATTTGCCAGTATTGGGCAGGCCTATCAGAGCGAATCTTTTCATGCCGCGTCCCGCACCTTGATGGAACGGGCAAGGCTGCGGCGCAAGAGAAAGCGAGTGGCACCCACCTCCAGCACCAGCGGGCCGCCAAAGGGCGCGCTGCGAGCCAGACTGAACAGGCAGCCGGGAATCAGGCCGAAAGCGGCCACGCGGCGATAAGCCTCATCAGACAGATCAAGGCTGTCGACAACCCCCGGCTTTCCCAATGGGAACTGATCAAGCGACAACATAAGCATGCAACCCTGTAACGCGAATTATTTGCATTATTATAACCAGAAGCCCCTGTGCCTTGCGCGGTTTTCCATTACTTGCCCGCATGCGGTTTGACGCGCGTCAAACCTGCCGCCCGCCCCTTTCGCGGCAGTGGCCTGCACCGACGAGAGCGTTTAGAATCCTCACTATTTGACATCAGAAGCGGACCCAGGCCCATGAGCATCAAATCTGACAAGTGGATCCGGCGCATGGCGCAAGAACAAGGCATGATCGCGCCGTTCGAAGCCAACCAGATCAAGAACGTCGACGGTCAAAAGGTCATTTCCTTCGGCACATCCAGCTACGGCTACGATATTCGCTGCGCCGACGAATTCAAGGTGTTCACCAATATCAACAGCACCATCGTCGACCCGAAAAACTTCGACCCGGATTCGTTTGTAGAGGTATCCGGCAAGGGCTATTGCATCATCCCGCCCAACAGCTTCGCGCTGGCCCGCACCGTGGAATACTTCCGCATCCCGCGCTCGGTGCTGACCGTGTGCCTGGGCAAATCCACGTATGCCCGTTGCGGCATTATCGTCAACGTCACCCCGTTCGAACCGGAATGGGAAGGCTATGTGACGCTGGAGTTCTCCAACACCACCCCCCTGCCGGCCAAGATTTACGCCAACGAAGGCGTGGCGCAGGTGCTGTTCTTTGAATCCGACGAAGTGTGCGACGTGTCCTACGCGGATCGCAGCGGCAAATACATGGGCCAGGTCGGCGTGACCCTGCCGCGCCCCTGACACTGCCTGCACTTCTGATTGTTGAAAAACCTCCTCTCGCTTTCTGCCCGAAAATCGAGGCTCTCTGGCTGGGAGGAGGTCAATGGGAAGGTTCGCAGCAATAGGTTAGCCGAAGGACCCGGCCCTGTCGGGCCCCGCACCCTACTCATCCCATGACTCTATCAGCCGCCTGAGGGACAGCTTGCGCTGTCCCTTTTTTACGTCTGCCCTCAACAATCGCTCCCGCCCGCCACGGGTCTTGTCATCGCAGGATTGTTCAAAGAACACCGACTGACGCAGCTGAAAAAGCGGGTCGCAAAATCGGCTGCTTGTTCTAGGATGAACAGTGGGTTCGGCACCTTTCCCGGTGGCAAAACCCTGGCACTGCAAAGCTGTTTCTTCTTGGGACGTCGCGGTTCCCCCTTGCCGTAACGCCCCTTTTTTTTTCCACAAACCATTCCATATTCATAAAAAACAAACCTGAACCATCTCAAACCGCTAGAAGCCATCAATTTTGCCTTGGCTCATTGTTTTCCATGATGGTTCTTGCCACCATGCCCGCTTCCTTTACCGGAGCGCGTCTGATGACTTCGCCCTTCTATCTGATGCCCTGCCGCTCGCTCACCGGCAAGCCTTACGATTTGGCCAGCCTGCGCGGCAAAGTGGTGCTGGTGGTCAACACCGCCAGCCGTTGCGGCTTTACCCCGCAGTACGCCGAACTGGAAAAGCTGCATCGCCGCTATCAGGATCAAGGTCTGGTGATTCTGGGCTTTCCCTGCAATCAGTTCGGCAAACAGGAACCTGGTCAGCAAGAAGACATCTCCAGTTTCTGCGAACTGAACTACGGGGTGAGTTTTCCGATGATGGAAAAGGTATTGGTGAACGGCGACACGGCCCACCCGCTGTGGGATTGGCTCAAACGCGAGAAGCCGGGTCTTTTGGGTTCCCGCCGCATCAAGTGGAATTTCACCAAGTTTCTGCTGAACCGGCAGGGAAACGTGGTGAAACGCGCCGCGCCCTATCGCAAGCCCGCATCGCTGGAAGACCACATCGCCGAGTTGTTGGCCGTGCCGGCATGAACGCCGCAAACATCATGAAGAAGAGCCGGACAAGCCGGCCCTTGCTGCCCCGCGCGCACCGCTGCGCTCAAATGACTTCACTGGCTTTCTGGCAGGGGTCTTCCATCAACTTGCGCGCGATGTCCGCCAAGCTGTCGAGGTCGTCATCCAGATGCTCCTGCATGTCCAGCAAGGCGGCTTTCAATACCAACGCCGCCAGCGCCGGCTGATCGCCACTGAATACATGCGCCAACACCCGCAACTCGCGACAAGACACCAAGTCCAGCGGTACTTCGATGGTTCTTACCTGTTGCAAAGCCAGCACCACACCGGCCTCGCCACCCGTGCTGCGGCACTCCTCCAGCTCATGGAGCAGATGTTTCAACGCCATGCCCATGGCGCGCCTCCTTTCCTCTCATCCCTCGTTTTCAGCCTAGCCGCCTCAGGTGGCCGTCACCTAATTGCAATCGACATGCGCTTGATCTGAAACAGTATTTTCATATCAAACACTCAACGATCACCCGCGACATCACCAAACCATAGATCAGTCGGCGGCAAAAGCCAGACGAAAAAAACCGGCGTTGCGGCGCCGGTCTTCGAGTGAACAGGAGGCATCAGGCGCTCTCGAACCCTTGCAACACATTCACGGCGTTGACGCCGATCGGCTCCACGGCGTATCCGCCCTCCAGGCAGAACACCGTGGGAATATGTAGCTTGCCGATACGCTCGCCAATACGCAGAAAATCTTCCGAGCGCAAGCGGAAACGGGAGATGGGATCGCCCTCGAAAGTGTCCACTCCCAGCGATACCACCAGCGCTTCCGGCGCATAGCGGTCCACCTCCGCCAGCGCGGTATCCAGGGCAGCAAACCAAGTATCCGCCGGTGTCCCCGCCGCCAGCGGGAAGTTGAAGTTGTAACCCAGCCCCTCGCCCTCTCCCTTCTCATCGGCAAACCCAAGGAAGAAAGGGTATTCGGTGCGCGGATCGCCATGCACCGACAGAAACAGCACATCCTTGCGACGATAGAAAATGTCCTGCGTCCCGTTGCCGTGGTGGTAATCCACATCCAGCACCGCCACGCGCGAGGCGCCCTTGTCCCGCAGGTGTTGGGCGGCGATGGCAGCGTTGTTGAAAAAACAGTAACCGCCGCAGTAATCGAAGGCGGCATGATGGCCGGGAGGGCGGCACAGCGCGAACGCCGCGCGGTCGCCAGCCACCAGCCGGTCGGCGGCGCTAAGCGACACATCTGCCGCAGCGCGGATGGCAGGCCAGGTGCCGGCGGTCAAGGGCGTGCCGCAGTCCATCGAGTAATAGCAGAGCTGGCCTTCCACGTGTTCAGGAATGGCTTCGCGCAGACGACGGATCTGCCACATTTTTGGCAGTGCATCGTAATCGCGGCCCATGGCGCTCCAACGGGCCCAGGCCGTTTCCAAAAACCTCACATAGCCCGCGTCATGCACCCGCAAGATGGGGTCCAGACCATGTTCGGCGGGTTGTCGCACGCTATTGGGGAATCGCCGCTGCGCTTCGGCCAACACCATGTCCGCACGGGAAGGGTTTTCGAAACAGGGCTTGAGGGTACCGTCGATCAGCTCGGCCTTGCCGTGCTGCAAGCGATGGGCATCGCTGTAGAAGGTGAGCATGGAAACCTCCCGGAAAAAGGAAGCCACCATGCTCCCGCAGAGGGGCAGCCGGGTCAATGCCGCACTTGTGGCGGCTTGTCCCGGCTCAAGGGTGTCATTCTTCCAGCACGTCGCCGTCCACGTAGAACCAGCGGTCGTCCTGTTTCACAAAGCGGCTGATCTCATGCAGGCGATAAGCCTTGCCGGCCACCTTGTAGCGCGCTACGTATTCGACGGTGCCTTCGCTGTCGGCCTTCTTGCCGCCTGAGGCGGCGCGAATTTCCAAGCCGATCCATTTCACCGGCGAATCCGCCGCCAGATCCAGCGACTCTGGCCGGGTGCTTTCATGCCAGCAGGACAGCAGATACGGCTCCTTCACCAACACATAGCCGGTATAGCGGGAGCGCATCAATTTCTCAGCGGTGGCGGGCAAGGCCTTGCCCTCGATATACTCGCCGCAGCAGGATTCATAGGCGGCGGAAAGACCGCAGGGACAGCCCTCGGTCTGATTCTTTTTCTTGCTCTTGCTCATGGTGATCAGTGGTCTAGTGCCGGCAGTCCGTAGACTTTCAGCAGAAAATCGGTGAAGACGGGCTCGGGCGGACGGGGGTTCATGCGGGGCCAGCGGCGCATCCATTCACGCAGGCGCATTTCCATGCGCGCTTGCGACTCTTCCTGGGTCAGCCTGCCGGCGTCGCGTTCCACCGCCAGGTAGCGATACATGGCGAAGGTATTGTCGTCCACCAGATTGGGGCCGACCAACTTCAGACGGGTGAGGTTGAGCTGGTCCGCCGCCGCGGTGCGTGACAGCTCGCCCGCCTTTACCTTGCCTGCCAGGCGGGTGGCTTCGCGCACCAGCGCATCTGCGCGGGAATCCTGCCGCGGTGCTTGCGCCGGCGCGGAAGACGGCGCGCTGGAACGCACCGGAGCCGCCGGCTGTTGCAATAAACTGCAACCGGCAAGCAACACAAGAGTCAGGGATGACGCTAGGCGGGAAAACGGGGCGAGAGTCATGGCGGTGAGTGTAACGGATTATGGCCGGTTTTGGACCCTCCGCCTGCGCGCATGTTTCGCCGGGCATGAAAAAACCGGCCAACGCCAAGGCGCGGGCCGGTTTGAAAAGCCGCTGGCGAGCTTAGCCGGCCAGATGCTCAAACAAGGGCGTAGACAGGTAACGTTCGCCGAAAGAAGGAATCACCACCACAATCAGCTTGCCGGCGTTTTCCGGACGTTGCGCCAGTTGCAAGGCAGCCCATACCGCCGCACCGGAGGAAATACCCACCAGCACGCCCTCTTGCGTCGCTACCTTGCGAGCGGTATCGAAAGCGTCGTCATTCTTGACGCGGATGATTTCGTCGTAGATGCCGGTGTTGAGGATGGGCGGCACGAAGCCGGCGCCGATACCCTGAATGGGGTGCGGGCCTTTGGGGCCGCCGGACAGTACCGGCGAGGCGTCCGGTTCTACCGCCACCACCTGCACGCCGGGCTTGCGCGCTTTCAGCACTTCGCCCACGCCAGTGATGGTGCCGCCGGTGCCGACACCGGCCACGAGAATGTCTACCTGTCCGTCGGTATCGCGCCAGATTTCTTCGGCCGTGGTGTTGCGGTGCACTTCCGGGTTGGCCGGGTTTTCAAACTGCTGCGGCAGGAACCAGGTGTCTGGATTGGCTTCCACCAGCTCGCGCGCCTTGGCGATGGCGCCGCCCATGCCGTCCGGGCCCGGCGTGAGAATGAGTTCGGCACCGTAAGCGCGGAGCAACTGGCGGCGCTCGCGGCTCATGGTTTCCGGCATGGTGATCACCAGCTTGTAGCCGCGCGCGGCGCAGACCATGGCCAAGCCGATGCCGGTGTTGCCCGAGGTGGGCTCGACGATGGTGGTGCCCGGCCCGATCTTGCCGGCTTTTTCGGCAGCGTCGATCATGGCCAGAGCGATACGGTCTTTCACGCTGTGCGCCGGATTGAAGAACTCCAGCTTGGCCGCCACGGTAGCCACGCTGCCGGCGGTGACGCGATTGAGTTTTACCAGCGGTGTGTTGCCGATCAGGTCGGTAATGCTCTGGGCGATGGCCATAGTCTTATTCTCCCGGGCTACAAAAGAGTGAAGTTAGATAGCGCTTATAATATATGACCGGCCCCTGCTGGCTAATAGTGTTTTCTTATAACCAATTAACCATAAAATTTCGCACGATATGCCAACACAGGAAGATCTGGTGCCGCTGCAGGGCTGGCGCCGCAAGTTGTACATCATCATTTTTGAAGCGGACACCCGCACCGGGCGGTTGTTCGACCTCGCCGTGATCGTCACCATCATTTTGTCCTTGCTGACGGTGACGCTGGAAAGCGTCGCCAGCATCCGCGCTCGATGGGGTGTGGAACTCAAAGCATTGGACTGGCTGTTCACGGTCTTTTTCACCATCGAATACACCTTGCGTCTACTATGCGTGCACAAACCGCTGCGCTACGCACGCAGCTTTTTCGGCGTGGTGGATTTACTGGCTATCCTGCCACTGTACCTGGCCTTGTTTGTGCCGGAAAGCCGCTTTCTGGCGGACATACGAGTGCTACGCTTGCTGCGGATTTTCCGCATCCTGAAGATGACGCGCTATATGGGCGAAGCAAGGGAGCTGCGCCGCGCCATGCTGGCCAGCCGGCGCAAAATCACGGTGTTTCTCGCCTCCGTGATGATGCTGGTGATCATCCTTGGCACGCTGATGTATGTTATTGAGGGCGATGAACACGGCTTCACCAGCATTCCCACCAGCATTTACTGGGCCATTGTCACCCTCACCACGGTGGGCTTTGGCGATATCACACCCAAGACGCCGCTCGGGCAGGCGCTGGCCAGCGTGGTGATGATCACTGGCTACGCCATCATCGCCGTACCTACTGGCATTGTCACAGCGGAAATCGCCCGCAACAGCCTCAAACACCCGGACCACGAATCCGGCACCCGCCTCTGCCCGCACTGTTTCACCGAAGGACATGACTGGGATGCGCTGTATTGCAAACATTGCGGCGGCAAGTTGCCGCGCCCGGCCAAGGATGTGGTGAGCTGAAACCCGCTCACACACCCCAGATTCTGCGTTGCGCCTTCTTGCCGTACTCCGGGCACCGCCTGCGTCGGCGCGTCTTGGCTCAGACGCCTCTGCGAGGCGTGGTTAGCGGCGCCGGGACTGAGCAGCTGGGTCTTAGGCAGGAAACGGCAGCCGTTTGACTCCGCAAGCCGCCCACGCGGCGGCAACGCGCTCGTCAAAGGCCACCAGCCAGATATCCCGCACGCAGGCGTCCGGATGCTGGTACATCCAGTGATGCACCGCCTCCACCGAGAGCCAGCATGCCTCTTCCAGCGGATAACCGTATACGCCGCAGCTGATGGCGGGAAAAGCGATGCTGCTCATCCCTTGTGCCAACGCCAGATCTAGGCTCGCCGCGTAACAACGGCGCAAGGTGGCCGCCTCATCGTGCTGACCGCCCTGCCAGATGGGGCCCACTGTATGAATGACATGACGCGCCGGCAAATCATGGCCGCCGGTCAGCTTGGCCTCCCCCGGCTGGCAGCCGTTCAAGGCGCGACACTCGACCAGCAAGGCAGGACCGGCTGCGCGATGTATCGCGCCATCCACCCCACCGCCGCCCAGCAAGCTACTGTTGGCGGCATTGACAATGGCGTCTACCGCCAGCGTGGTGATATCGCCTTGAATCACGGCCAACTGCGTCATCCGCCTCTCCTTGCCGCCAGTATCGCGCGAGCCAGCTGCTCTGCGCACTCCGCCACCCGCTCCGCCGCTTCATCCAGGGCCATAGCCAGCGTCATCGGCCGGTTGCACAGTGAAAACATGCCCTGAAAGCGTTGCGCCAACCGCCCCTCGGCATCCGCCTCCACGGCACCCGAGATCAGACTGACCGGCACGCCAGCGGTGGCGGCCAGCGCCGCCACGCAGGCAGGCGCCTTGCCGGACAGGGTCTGGCTGTCGCTGCGCCCTTCGCCGCTCAGCGCCCAGTCAGCCTGCGTCAGGGCCGCCGCCAGACCGGTATGCTCGGCCACCGCCTCCGCGCCGGAACGCATGCAGCCGCCCAGCCATTGCAAGGCATAGCCCAAACCGCCGGCCGCACCGCTGCCCGGCCGCAGACGAACCGCCTCGCCATGCAAGGCGTCCAGTTCCCCAGCCCAGGCCTCAATGCCGGCATCCAATGCTTGGGCGACGTCAGCGCTGACACCTTTTTGCGCGCCAAACACAGCCGTAGCGCCACGCGAGCCGGTCAGCGGGTTATCCACATCCGACCAGATTTCCAGCTCAACATCGCGCCATGCTTCACGCAGGCCTTCGGCCAACAGGGTGACACAAGCGGCCATCTGCGCCGGACTGCCATCCAGGACGCCCCCCGTCGCGTCGCGCCACTCTGCGCCCAAAGCCGCCAGACAACCTGCGCCGCCGTCATTAGTGCTGGAACCGCCCAGCGCCACTGCAATACGGCGCACGCCGGACTCGCGCAGCTGACGCAATACACTGCCGACTCCGCCGCTATGCCGCTGCAGCACCGCAGTTTCTCCAGCCTGAGGCAAGCCGACAATGCGTGCCACCTCCACCACCACCATGCCGTTCGGCAAACGCAGGCACGCCACTTCCTGTGCCCTCCCCACCGCATCCAGCGACGGCAATGACAGCCACTCGCCGCCGCTGGCAGCATGCAAGGCATCCAGCGTCCCCTCCCCGCCGTCCGCCATGGGTTTCAGTACGCATTCCGCCGCGGGGTCAGCACGCAGCAAACCGCGACGCATGGCCTGCGCCACCTCGGCGGCGGACAAGGAGCCTTTGTAGGAATCGGGAGCGAGCAGCCAGCGCATGGCGTCACCTCAAAACAATGGACAGTGAATGTAAAAAACCCTCCGGCGCGGAGCAACGGAGGGTTTTGTCTAAGCGAGGCGCAGGTGCGCGGTCTGCTGGTTTATTCCGGCGCCTTCTCGGCGGCCGGCGCGTCCGACACCGGGGCCTCTACCACCGGCGCGGCCTCTGCTGCCGGCTTGGGCGCGGACATCAACTGAGCGGCTTTTTTCTCTTCGGCGGTGACTTCGCCGGCCGGCTTGCCGGCCAGATCAAAGCGCTTGCCGCCGCGAGCCAGCGATTTGACGTAGCGCGGCTTGCGACAGTGGTTGGCCACCACGCGGGAAATCAGCACCGGCTCGAATTGCGGCAAGGAAGCGATCAGGCTCTCGTGGATGCCCAGCGCAAGCGGGCGGAACTGGCGAAACACTTCGAACTTGCTGTAAACATGCTCCGCGATCATCTCGGTCTGCTTTTTCTTGGACAGACTTTGTACGGCGGATTTGAGTGCAGCACCCAGTGCCGTTTCGGTATTTGGCTTCATGAACTTCTGTCTAGATCCTGTAACGCATCAAGCTTGGGCAGTCCGACTGCCCCAACATTAATGGCGGTCTGCATCGCCGCCTGCCCTGTTCCTCGCGCCGGCGCTTGCCGACGCAGCGTATCTTAATGCAGCTTCGCCGGCCTTGCCAGCCAAAGGAGGCCTGCAAGCGCTGGAAAACGACATGCCGTGCGAACATTGAGACAGGCAGTCGGTTGGTGCGCCCAGCCGGGGTCGAACCGGCATGACCGAAGTCGAGGGATTTTCTTACCACTTCGGCTTTCGCCGCCGCCCTTGCGGGCGTTCGTGGTCTGGACTTTGTCTTGACCGTAGCTAGTGCCTTAGGCCGGCGCCGTCAAGTCTCTGCACGTTCCCCGAAGAACCGGGGCTTCGCTCAGCGTTGCCTCGCCGTCAGGCAGGGGGTTCGCTGAATTTGACGCCATTCACACAGCGGCTTTCGCACGCTGGTGCTCAAATTGTTTAAGTCCCTTGCGTCTACCAATTTCGCCATGGGCGCACCGAGTGGCGGATTATGCCAGCACTTGTCGCCCGAGTCACCCTCCCAAAAACCAAATAGCCCCCCTGCTTTCCGGAAATGCCAAAGGCAATTTCGCGTATTGCCCCAGCGCAAGGCTTTGCGCGAAGATGTGGGACTTGTGCCCGGCGCCAGGAGAAACCGTCGGGCAGGACGCCTCGCCGCGTCTGCCGTCACCACTCGCTACAAAGGAATTGCCGCACCATGTTCGAACACGTCGACGCCTACCCCGGCGACCCCATCCTCACTCTGGTGGAAACCTTTCACGCCGACAGTCGCGCCGAAAAGGTGAATCTGGGCATTGGCCTGTATTACGACGAAGCGGGCCGCATCCCGCTGCTGTCCTCGGTGCAAAAAGCCGAGGCCGCCCGCGCCGCGTCGCCGTTGCCACGCCCCTACCTGCCGATGGAGGGCGCCGCCAACTACCGCAGCGCCGTGCAGAAGCTGCTGTTCGGCGCTGAACATCCCGCCGTGGCCGCCCAGCGCATCGCCACCATTCAGACCATTGGCGGATCCGGCGCGCTGAAAGTGGGCGCGGACTTCCTCAAGCGCTACTTCCCGGCCAGCGAGGCCTGGATCAGCAACCCGTCCTGGGACAATCACCGCGCCATCTTTGAAGGCGCGGGCATCGTGGTGCACGACTACCCCTATTACGACGCGGCTACCGGCGGCGTGCAATTTGATGCCATGCTGTCCACCCTGCGCCAGCTGCCGGCCCAGAGCATCGTGTTGCTGCATCCCTGCTGCCACAACCCTACCGGGGTGGATCTGAGCCGCGCCCAGTGGGACCAGGTGGTCAAGACTGTGGTGGAAGGCAAGCTGATTCCGTTCATGGATATCGCCTATCAGGGTTTTGGCGAAGGCCTGGACGAAGACGCCTACGCCATCCGCGCCATGGCCGATGCCGGCGTCAGTTTCTTTGTCAGCAATTCCTTCTCCAAGAACCTGTCCTTCTATGGCGAGCGCTGTGGCGGCCTGTCCATCGTCTGTGCGGATAAGGCGGAGGCGGATCGCGTGCTGGGTCAGATGAAGGCCACCGTGCGCCGCAACTATTCCAGCCCACCGACCCACGGCGGCCAGATTACCGCCGCCGTGATGAACGACCCGGCGCTGTTTGCCGAATGGCAGGGTGAGGTGGCCGCCATGCGCGAGCGCATCAAGGCCATGCGTCACAGCCTGTTTGACGTATTGAGTGCCCGCATTCCGGGTCGCGACTTCAGCTACTTCGTCAAACAACAAGGCATGTTCAGCTATACCGGCCTCAGCCCGGCGCAAGTGGATCGCTTGCGCGAGGAGTTTGCCGTGTATCTGGTGCGTTCCGGCCGCATGTGTGTAGCCGGTCTCAATAGCCGCAATGTCGGCTACGTAGCGGAAGCCATGGCCACCGTGCTGCAGGACTAACCCTCTTATCAAAGGGAATTGCTTGCAAAAAAGCCCGGAAAGTTTCCGGGCTTTTTGCTGACTCACGCGGCTTGACGCCGCACAAAAGCAAGATCAATCCCGCTTGTTGAGATTGAGCGTCAATGTCAGCCCGCCTTCGCCATCATTCACCGACTGTATATTCTTCAGGGTGATGCCAGCCGGCAGCAGTACGCTGATGCCGTGACCCACGCCATAGCGGGACAAGGATTTCTCCAGCCGCTTGGCCATGTTCTGCGCCGGCAGACGCGCTTCTTCGTCCACGCCAAAGCCGTAGGATTCCGCCGCCGCGTCAAACGCCTGGTTTACCTGCTCCTTGGGAACGAATTTCTCGGCAATAGCCCCTACCTGCCCGGCCGACATCTCTTCTTCGTTTTGACAGGCTGCCAGGAACTCATCCTTGAAACGCGCCTGCTCCATCGGATCGACAATCTCTTCGGACAACTGCTCCACCACGCTGGCCACCATGCGGGTGGTCGTGCTGGCGTCCGGCACGCGCATGGCCTTGAGGAAATCGTCCAGCCAAAACTTGGCCTGCTGCCCGCCCCTATCCACCGCATACACCAGCGGGCCGTTTTCCAGAATCAACGCCCCCTTGTCGATCAGCTTGGGGTTGATGCCAGAAGCGTGGCGGATGTCGAACACCTCGCCTGACTCGATAATGGACAGAAAATCGTCGCGCACTTCCGACTTGAACACCCCCAGCGCGCGCAACTCGCGCTCGCCGTCCGACAAGCCCGCAAACTGGATCACGAACAGATCGCCCGCGCTGATATTGGGATGCTGCGAACGCGCATGCAAATGACGGGCCAAGCGCTGGGACAGGGCAAGGAAGTCGATCTCGCCACGGAAAAACTGGCGGCTGAAGTGATAGACCTCGTTCAAATTGAGATCTGTCTCATGAAAAAACTGGTGCTTCTTTTTATCGGACACCACACCGCGCAAATAGCCGGACAGAATCAGCGACGACACTTCATCGTCTACCTCGGTAGTGCGTTCGGACAACTGCAGCGGTTCGCCGCGCGTGGCGTTGCCCACGCGATGCACCACCAGGCGTTCAACACGGGATTCGGCGATCTGGATAGTCATGAATGTGGCTGCGAAAACGAAAAGGAAGCGCGAATTATTCACCGCCTCCCCGTCGATGACAAGCAAAGCCCCGGACATCTATGCCAATACATGACATCTTACTTTTTTCTTCTCGCCGATTTCCTATGCTTCAGGGAAGAGCGTCGACACAGACGACACACACGAAGCCATCAATGACAGCCCGCCAGAATGAGGAATTTCATGAACATCTCGCAACGGCTCATCCTGACCCTGACCATCGCCCTGCTTGCCCTTGTTGCCGTCGGCAGCTTCGGCCTGTGGGAGCAAAAACAGGCCAAGGAAAGATTTACCTATCTCAAGCTCAATACCTTCCCCAGTATCGCCACGCTGGATGACGCGCAGGATGGCTTGACCCAATCCCGCACAGGAACTTACCGGCATATTCTGGACGAAACCGACAATCAGAAAGCCGCTGACCAGAAAGCCATCGATGCCGCCGACAAGAAAATGGACGACGCGCTCTCCCACTACGAGAAGGATCTGATCTCCAGCGACGACGACAAAAAATTGCTGGATCAGGATCGCGCCTTGCTGGCCAGCTACCGTGTGTCGCGCAACGCCATTCTGCAGTTGTCCAACGCGCACAAGACCAGCGAAGCTCAAGCCGCTATCCAGCAAGGTCAGATGCGCAGCCTCACCTCCTCGCTCAACAAGAAACTGCAGGAGCACGGCAAGTTCAACTACGACCTGGCCGAAGGCCTGTCGCGCGACAACGAAACCGCCTATAGCCAAGCTATGCTGTACTCCGTCTCATTGATGGGAGCCTGCCTTGTGGCCTGCGCCTTGATGGGGCTGACGCTATTCCGTCATATTCGCGGCAGCTTGAACACCATACGCACCGTGGTGCTGCAAGTGCGGGACACATTGGACTTCCGCCTACGCGCGCCCACTACGAGACGCGACGAGATAGGTGAAACCGCCGAAGCCTTCAATAGCTTGGTGCAACAACTGCAATCCAGCTTCCAGAGCATCCGCAGCAGCGTGGAAAGCGTGGATCAAGCCATTGAAAGCATGGCTGCCAACACCAGCCAAATCGCCCGCAGCAGTGAAGTACAGAGCGAAGCTGCCGGCGCCATGGCCGCCGCCGTGGAAGAAATGACCGTCAGCATCAACCATGTCTCCGACCGCGCCCGCGAAGCCGCGGGCCAGACCAGCGAAGCCGGGCAAACCGCCACTCAGGGCGGGCTGGTGATTCTTGCCACCGTGGACGGTATTCGCTCGGTCTCCGACTCCATCCGCGACGCCGCCGGTCACATCACGCAACTGCAAACCGACAGCCACACCATCGCCACCGTCATGGGCATCATCAAGGACATCGCCGACCAGACCAATCTGCTGGCGCTGAACGCCGCCATTGAAGCCGCACGCGCAGGAGAAATGGGGCGAGGCTTTGCCGTCGTGGCCGATGAGGTTCGCAAGTTGGCCGAAAGAACGGCCAAATCCACCGGAGAAATCTCCAGCATTGTCAGCAAGATGCAAGCCGGCACCCGCGAAGCGGTCACCAGCATGGAAGACGTGGTCAGCAAGGCCAATCTGGAAGCCGACAGTGCATCCGAAGCCAACGATGCCATCGGCCGCATTCAGAGCAATACCCGCCAAGCCATGGAACTGGTGCAGGACATTTCCGGCAGCATCTCCGAACAGACCAGCACCAGCAATACCATTGCCCAGCGGGTAGAACAGATAGCCCAGATGGCGGAAGAGAATTCCAGCGCCGCCAGCAGCTCAGCCACCGCGGCGCGCGATCTGCATCAGCAAGCGCGCGCCATCCTGCAAACGGTATCCCTCTACAAAGTGTAAACAATAAGTTGGCCGTAAAGCTTGCCAAGGCCGCCCCAAGGGCGGCCTTCACATTACGGCCCTCTCTCTCGCGTTCTGATCAGACTCGGACGCCGCAAGCTGCTTAACTCGTCAACGTAGCCGCTTTCATCAAGCGACGAACCTTGTAACGACCAACCGCAATGCCTTCATGTGCGAGCATGGCAACCAATGTCCGGCTACCGGCTGCGCCGCGACTTTGGCCAAACAGGTGGCGAACCTTGGCACGAAGGGCCAATTGCTCAGGATCGATATCCCGTTGCTGCTTTCGTGCAGCGTAATACGCCGAGTGGCTGATACTCAGCGCATTGCAGGCCATCACAACAGAGAATTGCTCACTTAACTGGTCTACCAGCGCGGACGATTGATTTCGTCTGACATCAAGAGAGCGGTAGCTTTTTTTAAGATGGACTTTTCTTGCTCCAGCCGATGAACACGCGCCTCCAATTCAGGCACATTGCACTCGCGTTACAAAATCGTGGGATTAGGCGCGTCACCGTAGACCAGCTTGGGATCAAAGGTCTTTTCAGTTTCAGCATAGCCAATCCTGCCTGTTTTCAGCTCCACGGTTCGGTAGAAGCAGCTGCGATATCCGACGTGGCAGCTGGCTGGTGCAGCCTTCGGGCCGGTGGCCAGTACTACACGCAGCCACACTGCGTCCTGGTCGTCGTCAATGCGCATTTCAACGACGCGTTGCACCAACCCGCTGGTGGCACCCTTGTACCACAGCATCTTGCGGCTACGGCTCCAGTAATGTGCTTCGCCGCTAGCAATGGTCTTTTTCAGCGCTTCACCGTTCATATAGCCCAACATCAAAACCTCACCACTAACTGCGTCGGTGGTCACGCAAGCAATCAGGCCATCCTTATCAAATTTTGGTGCCAGATCTTGGCTCTCCTCGACCTGTTCGATCGAGGTGCGGGTCTCGAAGCGGATCGAATTTCGGGCTTGTAATTCAGGATTTGGATTGGTCATGGGAGGGCTCCTTGCTTGGCCGATGCAATATCAGCGCTGGTTTCCAGAAAACGGATGGCCTGACCTTGCGGCACGCCTTGTAGCTGCTCGTCTCGCACCACTACCTGACCACGGATCACGGTGTGGATGGGCCAGCCGGTAATGCGAACACCGTCATACGGCGTCCAGCCACTGCGGCTGGCGATCCAGTCATTGCTGATCGTACGCTGGGCAGCCATATCGACCAAGGTGAGGTCGGCATCGAAACCGGGCACTATGCGCCCCTTGCCTTCGATGCCGAAAATACGTGCCGGGCCTGTGCTAGTCAGATCAACCAGGCGCTGCAGGCTGAGCCGGCCGGCATTCACGTGATCAAGCATCAAGGGCACCAGTGTCTGCACGCCAGTCATACCGCTTGGCGATTGTGGATACGGCTTGGCTTTTTCTTCCAGGGTGTGCGGTGCGTGGTCGCTGCCTATTACGTCGACCACACCATCGCGGATCGCGTGCCACAGCGCATCCTGATGATGCTTTTCACGCAATGGCGGGTTCATCTGCGCCAAGCTGCCGAGACGCTCGTAGCAGTCGGGCGCATGCATACTCAGGTGGTGCGGCGTGGTCTCGACGGTAACGCGGTGCTTGTGCTGGGCCAGAAACCCCATTTCTTCAGCTGTGCTCACATGCAGCACATGCAGGCGTCGGCCAGCTTCGGCGGCAAGGCAAACAATGCGCTGCGTAGCAAGCAATGCGCTTTCAACATCGCGCCAGTGGTGATGTTCACGTACATCACCGCTGACCTCGACCAACTTTTTACGCTCACGCAGCCGGGCTTCGTCCTCGGCGTGCACCGCCATACGGCGGCGGCCGTGGCGCAGGATGCGGCGTAACACATCCTCCTCGTCGGCCAGCAGATCGCCGAAGGAGCTGCCCATGAACACTTTGATGCCTGCGCATCCTAGAAGGTTTTCCAATGCACCAAGCCGCTCGGCATTGACCGCCGAGCCACCGATATAGAAGGCGTAATCACACCATGATCGCCCATGTGCAGCATCAAGCTTGGCTTGCAGGTCGGCTTCACACAACGTCAACGGCTGGGTATTGGGCATTTCGAATACGCCGGTTACGCCACCAAGCACCGCGCCACGCGTGCCGCTTTCCAGATCCTCCTTGTGCATGAGACCGGGTTCACGAAAATGCACCTGGCTGTCGATCACTCCTGGCAGCACATGCAGGCCACTGGCTTCTATCGTGGTTTTGGTGCTCCAGCTTCCGCGCAGATCGCCCAGCGCGACGATTCGACCATCAGCGCAGGCGACATCGATACGCTCGGCACCGTTCGGCGTGATGACCATGCCGCCGAGCACCAACAGATCTGCGTGGCGAGCTTGCCTAGCCGCAATGAAAGCGTGGTTTTCAGAAGTCATGACGACCCTCTTTGAACCAGGTTATGGCGTTTAGCCGCTGCGCTTCGCCATACAGTTCGACGAACCTAGCGGTCATAGGATCGCTGCCGGTGTTCAGTGCCGCGATGCGCGCCTCAAGATATGGCATGGTGAGCGGCTGACGACAAATGACTGTGATGCAGTGTCGCCATTCTTCATACGTTTGAGGAATGTGAGCATGATTCATGGTTCATTCCTGTCTAATGCGTTGAAATGGACGCCAAGTCGGGCGCACAGTGCTTGCAGCACGGCCTGTCGTGCTGCGAAATCAGGCGCCTTGGCGACGCCCTTTAAGTAAGCTACCGCCTGTGCCAGCGGCAGTACGCCCAGATCCTCGCCATCACGGCTGCGGATGGCTATGGCGCCAGCATCACGCTCCTTGTCGCCGGCGACCAGCAGGAAGGGGACGCGCTGCAACGTTTGCTCACGGATCTTGTAGCCGATCTTTTCGTTGCGCACGTCGGTCTCGGCACGTAGCCCGGCACCACACAAGAGTTTCGCCACGTCATGCGCATAGCTGGCGTGATCTTTGCTAATAGCCAGCACCACAACTTGCACCGGCGCGAGCCAAGCCGGTAATTTGCCGGCGTGATGCTCGATCAGAATGCCGATGAAGCGCTCCAGCGAGCCGAACAGTGCACGATGCAGCATGACTGGGCGCTTGCGCTGACCGTCCTCGTCGACGTAATCGATGCCGAAGCGCTCGGGCAGATTCATGTCCACTTGCAGCGTGCCGCATTGCCAGTCGCGGCCGATAGCATCGCGCAGCACGAATTCGAGCTTGGGACCGTAGAACGCACCTTCTCCGGGGCTGATCCGGTAATCCAGGCTCATGCGTTGCAGTGCCTGGACCAACGCGCCTTCGAGCAGATCCCAAGTGGCGTCGGTGCCCATACGGTTGTCGGGGCGGGTGGAAAGCTTGATGCGCACGTCGTCGAAACCGAACTGGCGATAGATGTCGAGCACCAGCGCCACCACATCGCGGCATTCGGCGTCCATCTGCTGCGGTGTACAGTAGATGTGCGCATCATCCTGTGTGAAATGGCGCACGCGCAACAGACCATGCAGTGCCCCCGAGGGCTCGTAGCGATGTACCTTGCCGAACTCGCCCATACGGATTGGCAGATCGCGGTAACTCTTTATGCCATGTCGGTACAGCAGCACGCTGCCGGGACAGTTCATCGGTTTGATCGCCAGCGCCCGGCCATCCTCGGTTTTGGTGGTGAACATGTGATCGCGATAGCTCTGCCAGTGACCGGAGATTTCCCACAGGCTGCGATCCATTACATCGGGTGAATTCACTTCCACGTAGCCGGCTTGATCCTGGCGACGACGCATATAGGCGATTAGCTGCTGGAAAACCACCCAGCCGCGCGTATGCCAAAACACCGCACCAGGAGCATCTTCCTGGAAGTGGAACAGATCTAGCTCGCGACCCAGCTTGCGGTGGTCGCGCTTTTCGGCCTCCTCAATACCCTTGGTGTAGGCGTCGAGCTGCTTCTTGTCTGCCCAGGCCGTGCCATAGATACGCTGCAGCTGCTCGTTCTTCGCGTCACCGCGCCAATATGCGCCGGAAAGCTTGGTGAGTTTGAAGTGCTTGAGAAAGCGCGTGTTGGGCACGTGCGGGCCATGGCACATGTCCACGTACTCTTCGTGGAAATACAAGCCCATCTGCACTTCATCGGGCATGTCGTGTATCAGGCGCAACTTGTAGTCCTCACCACGCGCACTGAACGTGCGAATCACCTCGTAACGCGGTAAAAAGCGCTTGATGACGCCGTAGTCTTTCGCGATCAGCTCACGCATGCGTGCCTCGATTGCGGACAGATCATCGGGAGTGAAGGGGCGCTCGCAGGCGATGTCGTAGTAGAAACCTTCCTCGGTCACCGAACCGATCACCATCTTCGCGCTCGGGTATAGTTGCTTGACGGCATGGCCAACCAGGTGAGCACAGGAGTGACGGATGGTCGCCAGCCCCTCGTCGTCCTTCGGGGTGATGATCTGTACCGTCGCATCCCGGTCGATCAGATCGCAGGCGTCCACCAACTGGCCGTCAACCTTGCCGGCCAAAGTGTTTTTCGCCAGCTCGGCTCCGATAGCTGCAGCCACCTCTGCTACGGTGACCGGTTCGTTGAAGTTGCGCTGTGATCCGTCGGGCAGTGTGATGGTGAGCTTCTGAGCTGAAGCAATGGAGGCCATTTATTGCACCTTTGGCTGGAACGGCAATGACGACTGGTGCAGTACGATCCTAACTCTGCCGTCATCGCAAATTTTGAAGACAAAACTCTTGTTGACGAAAATATGGCTATCGTCATCGCTGACGAGGTAGACATTGCACTGCGCGATGGCGAGATCGCCATGAAGTACATAGTCGAGCTTGTTGAACCAGACTCTCACCCAAGGCTTGAGCTTGAAACCCTTGTCGTTCGGAAAGTCGGGGTTGCCTCCAATGAAATACGCCAGCGCACCCTCCTTGGTCGGGCGATAGGTATGCGGACCGAACGCCAGAGTGGGCTTGAAGAGCACCTTGCCCTTGTCGTAGTCGTAGTTGTCGCTGAGTATCTGCGTTACAGCAGCCACCACATCGCCGCCTTCGGAATGGATCCTCCCAATCCGGACGACGTTGTCGCACCACAGTTGAAGTGACTCGACCACCAACTGGTCGGTGAAAGCTCTTCTGGTCATATTCTTCTCTTGCCACTGCGCCAAAATAAGTTTGTGGCAAATGTTCGCGCGGGTTTCTACTACGAATCCTAAGTGGGCGCTCCGCTTGTGCTTGTCGTCACCACGTAAGTCCCTCGCTGGTGCCGAATACGCTGAAGCCTGCCAAGCAGCAGGCACACCTTGTCCAGGACGACCGCCACCACCAGAGGTGGCAGGCACCACTACAGCATGGCGCTGATGATGATGCCGGCATCCGCCTCTACGATCTATGGCATGTACAGCTGCAGGTACAGTGGATAGAGCAACATCTGCAGCACAAAGTTGTGGCAGCCGCGCGACGCCAAGGAAACGCAAGTTTCTGGCGGTTTGCAACAGCGCGCCAAAGCGTGCGCCCAACCAGTAGGCGCCGCGTTGGTCGAGCACCAGCTCACCGAATTTGCTGATCATGACTAATGCATCGGCCTGCTCGGTTTGCAGCCTGACAGGGATAAGGTCGGCCGATTCTCTGCTCATGCGCCCACCCTTTGCGCAGCCGGCAAGGCCCAGGCCACCGCATCATGCGGATGCAGGCTTTCCAGATGCCGCACGTAAATGACGGGCTCAACATAATCACGCAGCGCCGCCTCAATATGACGGGCCGCATCTTCGACAAACATCAGATTTTGGCCATTGAGTGCAGCGAATGCCTGTTCGTCGGCACGCTTGACTGCCGTTTGCACCGGCGTGCCCACGGCGTACTCGATACGGTCGACCAGTTCGAGCAGACAAAACGTTGGCGCGTCTCGAGCCAAATCAACGGCAACTTGCGCTTCGCTGCGCTGGCTGTGCGGCGTCGCGAGCGTGGCGTTGCTGCGCAGCCAACCAGCCACGCGCGCTGGATCAACGCGGCGCAGGCCAGCGAAGTCCTGCATAAACGCTTGTTCGATGATCTGCCGCGAAAGTGCGGCCGAGCAAGGGCAGGTCGATGAATAAGTTACAGTCAGTCGCAAGCGACAGCGGAAAGTGCCGTCGATAAGCGTGGCGTCCAGCTGCACCGGGTAGGATTTCCAGCCTGACAAACCCTGCGTGACCAGTGCCGGCCGTTGCACCAGAAGATCGAAGCCAATTAGCAGCCGCGCGTTGCGCGTTTCACAGTCGCGGTGGCTATCGACCATGCCCTGCAATACCCGCAAAAGCCCAGCCGGAGACAGTGCCGCATCATCTCCCAGCGTTTCGAGCAGACGGTACAGCCGGGACATGTGGATGCCCTTCACATGCGGTGCCGGCAGATCGACCTGTGCGTCGACTCTAGCATGCAGCTCGCGCCGATATCCGCCCTCGGCCACGGTGACCGGCAGGTCGATACCCTGCATGCCAACCCATGCCAAGGCGCTCAGCCTAGGTGCAATGTCAGTCAGTGAAATGTCTGGAAGTACTGCGCTCATGTTTGAAATCCATTTTGATTGGCAAAATTGCTCCGCTACCACCCGAATTCAACACCGCGGCACTAAGGCACAAAATGCCTGTCCAGCCAGAGATGCAAAGCCACAGTAAGAAGGAGACAATCCATTGGATATGTGATTGCAGCCATTTCCTATCAATGGGTTTGGGCATATACCCGATGAAAATTCGCCTAGCGAGGCAACAGAGCATTTGACTTTGGCCTTTCCCCGTGTCTCTGTACTTCAGTTGGTGCCAGGTGTTACTGCTAGATCTGACCAGTCGCGAAAATCATTGAAATGCGCCTTGGGTGACTCAGCTTGGGGAGCTCGGTCAAATCAGTGCAAGTCAGGAAACGGGTTGCACCATGTTGTCCAGTCCGCAGGGCCTTGGGCCATTTCCTCGTCGGTTAGCAAACAGGCATCAAAGCGGCTGCGTAACTCTGCCTCGTCCATACCCATGCCGATCAGTACCAGTTCCTGGCGGGCATCGCCGACCTGCTCATCCCATTCCTCGTAAATCCGTGCAATGGTTTCTGCATCGTCAGGCCATTTTTCTTTCGGCACCGACACCCACCAATAGCCAGCAGGCTCGAATCTTGCAACCGGACCCGCCTGTGACCAGGCGATAGCCAGCGCCGAATGGCTAGCCAGCCAGAGATAGCCTTTCGAGCGAATCACTCCCGGCCACTCGTTATCGCTCCACTGCTTGAACCGGTCCGGATGGAAAGGACGGCGGGCCCGGTAAACAAAGCTGCCGATTCCGAACGCTTCAGTTTCCGGTACATGTTCACCGCGCATTTCCTGCAGCCAGCCCGGGGACTGGGATGCCTGTTCAAAGTCGAACAGGCCTGTTCCCAGCACCCGATCTAGAGGAACGTGCCCGAAAGTGGCAATCTCGATGCGTGCCCGCGGATTGAGGCTGTGCAAGATGCCCATCAGGCAGTCACGCTCGGTTGCGGTGACTAGGTCCAGCTTGTTGAGCACGATGACATCGCAAAACTCGACCTGTTCAATGAGCAAATCTACAACCGTACGCTCGTCTGCCTCGCCCAGTGACTCGCCACGCTCTTTCAGGCTGTCTTTCGAGCTGTAGTCGCGCAGAAAATTGAAGGCATCAACCACGGTGACCATGGTGTCAAGCTGGGCGGCATGGTTGAGGCTGCGGCCATCTTCACCCGCGAAGGTGAAGGTTTCAGCTACCGGCAGCGGCTCGGAAATGCCTGTCGACTCAATCACCAGATAGTCGAACCGCTCCTCTTTGGCCAAGCGTTCGACCTCAATCAGCAGGTCTTCCCGTAAGGTACAGCAGATGCAACCATTGCTCATTTCGACGAGTTTCTCCTCGGTCCGCGACAGCTGTGCACCGCCGTCTCGTATAAGGCTGGCGTCGATATTCACCTCGGACATATCGTTGACGATGACCGCGACCCGTCTCCCATCTCGGTTATTGAGGATGTGATTGAGCAGCGTGGTCTTGCCTGCACCAAGAAACCCGGACAGTACGGTGACCGGCAAGCGGTTAGTATTAGTAGTGGCATACATGTAGTTTCACCCATATTGCTATTGTATTCGCATTAGCTTTTTGAGATTGTATTCGCAATAAGAAGCCGGCACAATCCCACAGGCGATACCGCCAACGATGCCCGACGGGCGAGAGTGCTGAACATATATGGAACGAAGAACCCGACAACATCAGGCCATTTTTGATGTGATGACTACCGCCGAGCGCCCATTACTGGCGCAGGAAATTCTGGCGCTGGCCTCAGAGGCTGTACCGCAGTTGTCCATTGCCACCGTGTACCGAAACCTCAAGGCCTTGCAAGACGAGGGCACCATCAAGCCGGTGGTGCTGCCAGGCCAGAACCCGCGCTATGAGCTGGCCAGCTATGGGCACCATCATCACTTTCAGTGTCGCCGGTGTGGGCGGGTATTTGATTTCAAGGCCTGCCCGGGCAATCTGGAACACCTAGCGCCAACAGGATTCACGGTCGAAGAACACGAGATCATCTTGTACGGGCAGTGCCGCGATTGCGTTGTTACTAAGGCAGATCACAGCAGGCCACTAGCAGGCTGTTGAAATACTGTCGTCTCCCGCACCGATCAGCGACGATGCAGACAAACACTCATGACGGAAGGTTGCACCATGCGTGGAGCGGACGGTTATAACGAAGCGTTGTTCACCACCATTCGGCTTGAGGAATTCGTTCCGGCCAACCAGCCTCTGCGTCCCATCCGCGCCTGGTTCAACGAAGCCCTCACCAACATGAATGCCCGCTTCTCGGCTATGTACGAGGCCGATGTCAAAGGCGGACGGCCAAGTATGCGCCTGAAAAACTGATGCGTGCCATGCTGCTCCAAGTGCGTACAGCATCCGTGGCGAGCGGCAGCTGGCCGAGTAGATTTCCTACAACCCGCCGTTCCGTTGGTTCGTCGGTCTCGACATCGAAGATCCCATGCAAGGCAGGAAGGCCTACAGGAGCCGGGTCAGTCCAGCTACTCAATACAGGGGGGATGTCGGCCTCGTAATAGGCGTAAAAAACCCGCCGTTGGGGCGGGTTGGTGAACTGCCTATTGGCATTGTTGCCAATAGGGGGCGTCTGCATTATTCACTGCTTTATGAAGACATCCACTCTCGAATCATTGTCTAATTGCTTGCTGCCAACAATTGCTTGGTATGTTCCATTTGCTTTAATTGCGGCCAAGCCTTGATTAAATTTAGAAAGCAAATTAAGGGAGTCTGGATACTTCCAAGAGACAATCAAATGCAGGGTTCCTATCCGAATGGGGGCATCAAGCATGGCAAATTGTTTTTCTCGACCTGGAAAGAGTTGATGGATGATGTGCCATCCATTTATCTCATCAGCGGGGACAAAATCCACACGCCCATTAGCAAGCTTCTTGAAGGCATCCTGCTCGTTGGGGGAGAGGTCAGTTTTAAGTGACTCTTCGGATAGCTTTGTAACGTACCAATATCCAAGGGTACCTCCAATGGTGAACTCTCTCAGTTCAGGGAAGGTTTTAAAATTTGGCTTCGACTTGAATTTTGATTTCAGATAAAAAAAGCGTGATTTGGTTTGCATTAATGAGTCAGAGTAAAGAAATTCACTCGCTCTTTCATGATCCCATGCATAAGGGTACGCTGCGAAGTCTTGACCTGATCGCACCCTTGACTCAGCTCGCAACCATGGGTAGTAGGCAATGCTAGCTTTTATTCCTGCCTCAATACAGGCTGCTTGAACTATTCTATTTACAGTGCCGCCATCTGAAATATCTCGGGATACATAAGGCGGGAATTCCCCTGTAGCAAAAGATATACTCGCAGCCGAAAAAGCAATACTGCTTATTGCAATGAGAAGTAATGATGTTATGGTTTTAATCAACATTGACCTCGCTAGTCAGGATTGATGCAGGTTGCTTGTCTTTGGATAGTATAGTGTTTTCTGTGGAAGTATCTTTTGAATTTAACTTTAAAACAGGTTTAATTTACACTTGAAGCCGATGTGAGTGCTGTGATCTGTCGAAATTGGATGCTGCATTTGAGTTTGAGAATCAGTTCCATATCAAAGAGCCCGCAGGTCTAGCTAGCAGGCTGTTGAAATACTGGCATCTCGTGCACCAATCAGCGATCGATGCAGACAAACACTCATGACGGAAGGTTGCTCCATGCGTGGAGCGGACGGTTATAACGAAGCGTTGTTCACCACCATTCGGCTTGAGGAATTCGTTCCGGCCAACCAGCCTCTGCGTCCCATCCGCGCCTGGTTCAACGAAGCCCTCACCAACATGAATGCCCGCTTCTCGGCTATGTACGAGGCCGATGTCAAAGGCGGACGACCAAGTATCACGCCTGAGAAACTGATGCCGGCCATGCTGCTCCAAGTGCGTACAGCATCCGCGGCGAGCGGCAGCTGGTCGAGCAGATTTCCTACAACCTGCCGTTCCGCTGGTTCATCAGCCTAGCCAATGAAGACTCCGTCTGGAACCACTCCGTATTCAGCAAGAATCGTGACTGACTGCGTCATACGCAAGCAGATGTAGGAATGCACCCGGCTGATGGTCTTTTCAACAGCCTGCTAGTGGGCAAGTTCGCAGCGTGGTATACGCTCGCGGCGTGTCAGTTTCTGCCGGTGATTACTGGCACTGCCTATTTCCGCGGTGCCGGAGCGGAATTTCCAGCGGGTACCGGCAGCCTTGAGGTAGGCTGTCCGCATGAGAAAACTTCCACCGCTTGGGGCGCTCCGGGCTTTCGAGGCCGCTGCCCGTCATGGTCATTTCGGCAAAGCAGCTGCCGAACTGTGTGTCACCAACAGTGCGATCAGCCATCAGGTGCGCTCGCTTGAGCAGGTGCTGGCGTGCGCGCTGTTCGAGAGGCGGGGACGACAGCAATACCTGACGGATGCCGGTTTGCGTCTACTGCAGGAGGTTCAGCACGCTCTAGACATGATTGCCGAGGCTTGCGGCAATGCCGCTAGGCCCGGCATGAACGGTACGCTCAGAATCTCGGTGCCTGCGGAGTTGGCTCACCGTCTTTTTACCCGAGTGACGGCCGAATTTGCTCAGCGCCATCCGGGCTTGCACTTGCATCTGCTGGTGCATGATAGCGATTCGGATGTAGTCAACCTTGCCGCCGACATCACCATCCTGTATGCCATAGGCCATGCCGACTGGGCACGTTACTGGGCGCAGCCCTTTCAGGCCATTGAGTTTTTCCCGGTGTGTCATCCCTCTTTACTGGAAGGCGAGCAGGGCTTGCGCAGCCCGTCCGACCTCGCCCACTGCTGCCTGTTGCACGATGATGCAGACGGCAAGACGTGGGCAACCTGGCTGGGCACGTTTGCCGCAGATTTGCCGATGCCGCAACGGCATATACATTTTGCCCACTCAGGGCTGGCGCTCGAGGCTGCATTGCAGAAGCACGGGATCTGCCTAGCCGATGCGCTGACTGCTGGCGAAGAATTAAAAAGCGGGCGCCTAATCAGACCTTTCCCGGGGGCGGTGCCTTCTCCTGGCAACTACTATTTGCTAGCCGAACGCCGCAAGCGCGAAGATCCCCGCCTGGCAGCCTTCGTGGCCTTTTGCCGCTCCGCTGGTTTTATGTGTGAAATGAATTCATCCAAAGTGGAGAATTGATCAATAGTCGAGTAGAAAAATTCACCATAGCCTGTAGCCATGCAAGCCGAACCCTGTCGGCAACGCTGTCCTCACCTGGAGCATACGCATGGCACGCACTATCACTTCTATTCCCTTGCAAGACGGTTTTCGCTGCCCCGGCGAATTTGAAACTAAGGCGGGCTGCTGGCTTGGCTGGCCCGAGCGCACCGATGTCTGGCGCAATGGCGGCAAGCCGGCCCAGAAAGTGTGGGTGGCCATCGCCAGCGCCATTGCGCGCAGCGAGCCGGTGACCGTCTGCGCCTCCGCCGGGCAGTACGCGAATGCGCGCGCCATGTTGCCGTCGCAGGTACGGGTGTTGGAAATGACTGTCAATGATGCCTGGTTCCGCGATACTGGCCCGGCTTGGCTGCTGAACGAGCAGGGAGAAGTGCGAGGGGTGGATTTCCAGTTCAATGCCTATGGAGGTCTGGATAGCGGCATTTACTTTCCTTGGGACCGGGATGAGCAGATCGCGCACAAGATTCTGGAGGTGGAAAATACTGATCGTTACTGTGCCCCCATCATTGCAGAAATGGGCGGGATCCAGTGCGATGGCGAGGGGACTGTCATCACCACCGAACAGTGCCTGCTCAACACAAATCGCAATGCTCATCTGGGCAAGGAAGCGGTTACGCAGCACCTACTCGACTACCTTGGGGCCAGCAAGGTCATCTGGCTGCCACGCGGATGTAAATTTGATGAAACCGACGGGCATATCGATGATCTGGCTTGTTTTGTCCGACCTGGCGAGGTGGTACTGCAGTGGACGGATGACCCGGAGGATCCCCAGCATGAAATTTACCAGGAAGCCTACGACATTCTATCCAGTACCACTGATGCCCGGGGGCGCCGTCTGAAGATCCACAAGATGCAGGCCCCTGCCGCCCTGATCTGGACCGAAGCGGAGGCCGCCGGGCTGGATCATGGGGATGCCGCCCTATCGCGGGTGGCTGGCACGCGTATCTGTGCGTCCTATATCAACTACTACGTAGGTAATAACGTGGTGGTGGTGCCCGAGTTCGGCGATCCCAACGACCTCCCCGCCCAGCAATTGCTGGCCGACCTGTTCCCACAGCATCAAATCATCGGCATCCCCAACACCCGTGAAATCCTGTTGGGCGGCGGCAATATCGCTTGCATCACCTCCCCGCAGTACGCCGGATCTAGACGGCAGCCCTGAACCGCCAGGTCATTAACCGTAATACAAGCCGCTGCCCGCTCTTGCGCCAGGGGGCGCGGAACCTGCTTTGCCTTTGGGAGAGTCGACATGAATGC
The DNA here is from genome assembly GCF_945957525.1 of uncultured Aquitalea sp. Classification (GTDB taxonomy): domain Bacteria; phylum Pseudomonadota; class Gammaproteobacteria; order Burkholderiales; family Chromobacteriaceae; genus Aquitalea. Next base: position 91,074 of record NZ_CAMFLA010000015.1, read on the forward strand.
AACTATCCGCGCCGGCTGGCTGGCGGGCCTGCTGAGCTTGGCCGCGCCTTATACCTCCGGCCAGTCGCTTAATATTTACAACTGGTCAGATTACATCGGCGACAAGACGGTAGCCCGGTTTCAGCAAGAGACCGGCATTACCGTGAAGTATGACGTTTACGATAGCAACGATACCCTGCAGGCCAAGTTGCTGGCAGGCAGGACGGGATACGACATCGTGGTGCCTTCGGCCAACTTCATGGCCAGACAGATTCAGGCCGGCATTTATCAGCCGCTGGACAAGGCAAAGCTGCCCAACCTGGTGAATCTGGACAAAAACATCATGCGCCTAGTGGCGGACGCCGATCCCGGACAGAAATACAGCGTGCCCTGGGCTTGGATCACCATCGGCCTGGGTGTCAACGTCGAGCGAACGCGAAGCGCGCTAGGCACCGAGTCTCGCATAGACAGCTGGGATCTGCTATTCAATCCGGCCAGCCTATCCAAGTTGAAAAGCTGCGGGGTATCGATACTAGACGAACCGACCGATGTACTCCCCGCGGTTCTGCACTATCTGCATAAAGACCCAAACAGCACCAGTCCAGCGGATTACCAAGAAGCTTTTCGGGTCTTGAAGAAAATCCGTCCCTATATCACCCAGTTCAATTCATCCGGTTATATCAATGATCTGGCCAACGGTGATGTGTGCGTGGCCATGGGCTATTCCGGCGACGTCAACATCGCTCGGCACCGGGCCATGGAGGCGCGCCGACCCTACCGCATAGACTACATCATCCCGGCCAGCGGGGCCCCGGCCGGCTTCGACATGATGGTGGTGCCCAAGGATGCCCCCAATCCGGCTGCTGCCATGGCCTGGATCAACTTCATTCTGCGGCCGCAGATTAATTCGGAAATCACCAACAAGGTGTACTACCCTACGGCCAATCTGGCGGCTAGGCAGTTTGTCAAACCAGAGCTGGCCAACAACCCGGCCATCTACCCACCGGACTCGGTGATAAAAACGCTGTTCCTGCTCAAGCCCTTGCCCTCCGACATTCTGCGGCTTGAGCACCGACTATGGAGTGAATTGAAAACCGGACGTTAGACTGGCCGGCGCTCATGATAACTACGACCTCTGCGATGAGCCGGTGGCAGACCTCGGCAAACGACGGCCTGTCAACCATCCCACTCTGGGGCCGGCCCAGCCGGGCTCACCAGCCAGCCACCGAATTCCAGCCCATCGATGGCGAGGATGTCCTCCGCGCTCAGGCGTAACTGACCAGCGGGCTAGTCATGTCCGATCAGGTGAAAGCTGTTCTTGCCGATATCTAGGCAGAGGGTGACGGTTGCCATAATGTACCCGTTAAGATGAAAAAACAGCCCAGTAGATTTGGCCTGCTGGGCTGTTTAGGTCAGCCTGGCCAGCCCCGGCTCCTGTAGACAATCCACCCGCCTATCTTTTGCCATCAGGAGCACCGCTCCGGACAAGTCGCCATGCCATCATCCCCAGTGCTGCGACTGCTGCGATCAAGGACGCCCACAGCACGGTGCGGCGAGTCGCATCGGAGGGAACATCTGTTTGCTTATCCGCCCCCGTAGACAACAAGGCACCCAAGCTGGCATCGCGAATCTCCGGATGCTCGCCCACTAGCAAGGCATCCTTGCTCAAGGCGGTAGACGTCAGAGCTGCATTACCAACTCCCAGCGTAAAAGGCGGAGACCCTCGCGCGACAAAGGTCAGCACCGCTGGCCGCCAACCCAGCGACAACTGTGGCATCCCTCCGCCAATCCCGCCATTGCTCATATCTACCAGCATCCGCCAGTAGCGCTGGGACACGGTGTCAAACCTCAAAGATGAAGACACCCGTTCCCCATTATTGCCTTGCAGCCGAAACACGGTTCCACTCGCCACATCATGCCATGGCGACTTGGCATCGCCGCGGCTCTGAATTGTCACGCTCGCAATAGTATTGCTCTGCGGCAAGCTGATTCGAAGACTCTCTACCGGGTATGCGCCATCGCTTTCAAATAAATACTCGCCAGAAGAAGCGCCAGCCCTGACCTGTGCCGCCTCTTGCCAAAGCAAGGCCTTGATAGCCGCATCTGATGCAGACTCTTGAGTACTACTCTCTACCTCAACAGCCGCGATCCCAGGCATACCGTCCGGCCAACTCAATCTAAGATAGCGCTGCTTCACGCCATCAAGTGCAACCCGCTCCTGAGTTAGCTGCTTGCCGCCCGCAGACACCTTAAGCAAAGTGGCATCGGCAACCGCTTGCCATTCATTCAAATCATCACCGGCCTCAACATGAATACGACCTTGATACCGCTCGTCTCGCAAGCGGATCCACAAGGCCACCGCCGCGCCGCCCTTACCCAGATCAACTAAAACAGCATCACTATCACGCTTCGTACCGGGGGTCGCAGCCACCTCGGCCCGCAAGGTGCCATCCGCACCAACCGAAACGCCCAGGCGCGTCTTGTCGCTAGCCGCCCCCTCAGACGGAACAAGGAACCAAGCAGCTGGCTTGAGCAAAGTTTGCCGAACAGGTACTGGCTTGGGCTGCTCCAATGAGAACGGTACCAACTCACCCGCCCCATTAAATACGCGCAAGTCACCCAGATCGCTCCGTTTGCTTGCGGCATAGACCTGATGGGGCAAAGTCAGCCGAAAATACGCACCGCGACTGTTCAAATCCAGCGCATATCGCTGGGAAAATGAAATCAGTGGCACATCTCCCGCACAAGCCACGCCCATCACGATGCCTAGGCAGGCTGCAATTAACTTACGCATCATTCGCCTCTCTCAACATGCTCGGCAGTCTTTGGAGGCAATGGTGAGAAATAACCCACCAACAAAAGTAGAACGCCGACGCCAATGAAGGAGACAATCCGCTCTACGCCCTGTACATGTGACAGGTCGAACAAAAACAGTTTGAGTACAGTAATCGCAAGCAAGCCCCCCCCTACGAACCACAACAAACGCGCACCTCGTCGAGTAGCAAATATTTGCGTGGCCAACGCACACAAAGTCCAGAACACCGTCAATGCAGCCTGAACAAGCATTGAGTGGGACATGTCTTCCAGCGTATAGGGTATCCCCGTCCAGTGATGCAGCGTTCTCAGCATCATGGCGTTGAGCCAGAGGAAAGCAGTGGCTCCTGCAGCCGCCAGCAGCTGCATGCGGTATTGATCAAGCTGCTTGCCCAAGTGGCCCAAACGAGAGAACCAGAAAGCAATAAGGATGTAGATCGCCAGCAGGACCGCGTCCAGCGGATTTAGCAAGGGCACGCGCATCCAGTCGCCGCCGGGTTGAGTAACGTTCGCATAAAGCGACCATAACCACAGCACCAACATCAACGGCATGGAAGCCGCCACGCAAGTGTTCCTCAGCCGTTCGGCGCGCACTACCCACATGGCCGCAAAGGCAAACCCACCCCAGCCAAGCATGAACACCTGTTGCCAACGAAAAGTACTCAGGACCGTTTCTGGCTCGTAAGGAGTGCCAAACCTGTGATGCAAAGTGCGAAGCAACAAGGCGTTGAACCACAGGAAAATCGTGGCAAGCCCAAGATAATCCACGGCAACCGGCTGCTGAGCGATGCCAAGTTGACGTAGTCGGCGACCCCACGCAGCCACTGCAATGAAAGCCAACATCTGGGCGACATCCATAGGATTGAGCAGAGGAAGCCAGAACAAGGGTGTTGCGTCACCATCACTCCCAGTGCTGGCGATACTCCAGCCCCACAGCAGCAACGCTAGTGGCACAGCACCCCATAGCTGGTACGACCGAGCATAAGCCTGTACCGGCCAACGCAACCGCGAGCCCAAGGTGGATACGGTCAGCAGGCAAAAGCCAAGGCCATATGCCCAGGCGCTCCAGCTCCAAGCCCCTTCCGGCACATATTCCCGCAGGCGCCAATATCCTTCAAAAGCCAGCAAGCCACAGAGCGTCCAGAAGCTCAGCACATGAAGAACAGCGTATCGCGGCTGTGAAGTAAATTTGTCGTCAAGGCTTCTACCGGACGGCAAGCGCCACAAAATGCCATAGATCGACGCCAAAGCCAGCGGCCACGCCACCATACCCAAGCCAGTCAGCGGCGCGCGATGCACCACAAATAAACCAAGCGTCAGCCAGGCTATAACTGGCGGTAGCGCTCGCGCCACCTTCTCCGGCAGTAACCAACCAAGCCCACATCGCGCAGCATGGGCCAACCACGCGGTCAATACGGCGAAAAGCACCAGCGCCGGCAGTATGAACGAGGCTGTCTGAGCAGGCGCCAGTCCTGCTGCATGAATGACGACTTCGCGGATACCAGCAGCACTCCACCAGCACAGCCCCCAAATAGCCGCCACAGTGCCAAATCCCGGCAACCAGGTCAGCCACTCACGCGCATCGCTGCGCACCTGCAACCACCAGCCAACAAACAAACCTGCCAACGCAATCATCAGCATTGCCAGGCAGGCACTATTCAGCACAGGTAATGCAGCTTCGCTGCCAGGCTCGGTCAAAGACACCAAGAACGCCAATGCTGCCGCCAATTGCATCAACAGCCCAAACAGCAGAGGCAATAGCCGGCGCTGACGTACAGATAGCCACAGAATAGCCGCTCCCTCCAACGCCCAGGCCGCACTGGTTGTCTGTCCAGAAAAGGCAAACGGCACCGCCAACGTGGCAAAAATTACGCCCAGCGCCAAAGTCGAATCAAACAGCAAGCCCAAGCGTTGCCGCTGTCGCGCCAGACCAGCCGTCACCAACAAATAAAAGGCAGACAAGCCTACCGCGCTCCAAGCCAAGCCAAACGGCATGGACTTCACCAGCGCGCCTTGCAACAGCGTCGCCACAATCGGTGTACCAAACACCAATGAGCCGTCTACATAGTGCTTGAGCGCCAACTCGCGCCGTATGGCATACAGGAGCGCAATACCGACATACATGAGGAAAAACAGCACAAGGAACGGTTCAGTGCTGGCAAACAACTCGGGCCGATAAGCCGTCGCCCCCCACGCTGCGCCAATCACAAAGGTAAAAACAAAGCCCAACAAATTGAGCGATCGCCAGGCTTTGAACCAGGCAATGGAAAGGATGCCGGCATTGAGCAATGCGTAATAACTGAAAAGCGCAACATGGCTCCCCCCGCCGCTGGCCACCAGCACAGGCGCAAGAAAACCACCGGCGCTGCCCATGAAAGCTAGCGGCGCGGCATCCTGCCGAATCGCAAGGAAAGCACTCAACGCGCATATCACCACCAGCAAAGGCAAGGCCGCGCTGGCGGGAATCAATGCGTACAGTTTTACGGCTGAGAACACAGTGAGGTACAAGACCCCTACTCCACCACCCTGTAGCACCAGACCATATGCAGCGCGGTGGGCACGCAAACGCCAACCGATGGCCAGCAAGGCCATTGCACCAACAGCCGTGCCCGCCAAACGGAACTCAATGGGTAGCAAGCTGTTGTCCGCAGCATACTTGAGCAGGAAAGCTACGCCGAAAAAGAGCACGATAATGCCAATACGCACCACAGTATTGCCACCCAGCAACCAATCGCGCCCCGCCTTGAAAGCACGTTCAATAAACCCGGGAACCTCAACCACTGGGGAAGGCTGGCTTGACGGCTCTGTGCTTGCTACTGCGACAACTGATTCTGCTCCAGCATACGCAAAGTCAGGCAAAGGTTTCGATTCGACCTCTATCGGGGCTTCATGGAATACGGCATGCTGAATGCTTGTTTCAACTGGCTGAAAGGGCTCATATTTCACAGCGTCAGCCGTGTGCTCCGGATCCGGGCTTGCCAGGTAATCTGGCGTTTGCCGCATGAGTCTCTCCAACTCAATGCTGAGCGTATCCACTCTAGCTTCAAGATAGCTAACCCTCTCGGCCAGCGTCTTGGCCTCTGCAGTCTCGGCGGTAAGAGGGTAGCGCTTTGGCGTATTCTGACCGTTTTTCAAAACGGTGCTACCCAACCAGTACCCCAAGCCCGCAGTCACAACGCCAGATAAATTGATTGACCAATCATTGAAAAACGCCAGCACAACACCTAATAAATACCCAGCTACCGCCAGCCCCCATCTCATCGACATTTCCTTATATCAATACCAAAGCCATCGGCAAAATTCAGCAAAAGCGTCAAATTAAAACGATACAAAACCTCAAAACAAATGCACAAGCCAACACGACCGCACCTACCGCAAACCACTCAGACTTATTGTTTAATTTTTCATAAACACTTACAGACTTCCCATCAGTGCTAATCATGACCAAACGTCCAGCCCCTTTATGCACAGCAAAGTAGTCACTCACAATTACTCTTTCACCCTGAACCACTTTAATCGCAAGTGTACAAGACGATTTTTTCAGACTCCAGCCACCATTGACATACTCTGGATGCCCACCTAACCAACTATTAAATACATTATCCTTAGCAAATTCAAATTCATCGAACCTTGCATAACGTTCACCAGACCACTCCCCCATCAGCTGAGCTTCTTTTACTTCACACGTCTCTGCCATTTTAATTATTTGCAAGGCCAAATCCTGAATCCTGCTCTTGTACTTACCATCCAAAAACTCAACAGTTTTACAAGTGCTTCGAACATCAGAAAGCCATACCTTCTGACTTAATTTTTCAGCATCTAAACTATCAGTCAATACAATCTTAGCTGCATAAAATTTATTTAAATCCTAGTCCAGCTTAAGAAGACCTGAATTGCTGCAAATTATTTTCTCCTGAAGTGACCTTACCTTAATACAATCTATGGCAAAAACCCGCATAGGCACTATAGAGATAACAACCACCACCCAAAACATGAAAAAATTTCTCATATCGAGCACCCTGCTTTTCTTTTTTATTGAGCTGACGTGCGAATGTTGAAATTTGCGCCAACCCATTCGAAATGAGGTATTTCACACTCTTTATTTGCTCCCTACTGATCGCATAGTAGAGTGGTATTTTTTCATCGTATCTATCTTAGTCAACACCACCCCTGCATTTACTATTTAAGTGATCACGTCAATGTTTTTTTATTCAACCGCATATACTAGCGGAGTCTTGGATAGGCCATCAAGTTCGTGGTTTATTTCGCTGCTATTGGTCTTTATAAGTTTAGCAACAATCTCAATGATTCCATTTTTTATTATCAATTTTCAACCATTACCACCTAGTAGCACAAAATCTGGCTGTACAACAAAAGCCTTTATGAAGTGAAATCTGTAAAATATTTACATATACAAAAGCGGTTAGTGCTGTAAGTGAGTATCCATTCCATAAATCTAAACTTTGTTGATCTAGATGTAATTTTCTAATGCCTATTCAGTGCTGCTCGCATTTCTACTCGTCTGTTCGGCGGCAGTTTTAGAACATAATCCATTGCTTTGTGGTTATATTTGTCAACATCATCCACGGAGGCTCCATGGGCCACTAGATAGGCAACGATGCCAGGGGAGGAGTCAAGTACTGCCACCATCAATACGGTGATCTCACTCATGCGTGTAGCGGCATTTACGTCTGCCCCCTTCGCAATCAAAACCTGCACAATGTCCATATCCTTGGTGGCTATGGCATAAAATAATGGCGTATTGCCATCGTAACCATCGATGTTTGGATTGGCACCTGCCTGCAGTAATGCCTGCACCGCAGCTCGGTTTCGCGCTTCAATTGCGTAGATTAGTGGCGTCTTCGAAACGTCGTCCAGAGATTGGTCAATATTACAGTTCTGGTTCCTGATATAATTATTTACAGTTGGAGTATCAGCATGTTTTATTAATTGCTGCCAGTCGTGCTTGCTGCAGGCTGCCAGCGTCTGCTGAGACAGTAGTAGCAAGGCACAAATTCCGACAAGATGATTGATTTTCATTTAGAAACTCCGAAAAGTCTTTACCCACACATCCTAGGGCCGGCTACGCAGTGGGGGGAAGTAGGTCCATGACGTATCATGAAGCTTGGCGTACTCTGAGGCGGATCGAGGGGTATATAAATATACTTTCCTTCATAATTTTGGCTTCTCTTTCGCTAACAGCGGCTGCTTCATTGATTTAGCAGAACGTATACAAGCCAAAATCAAGACGAAAGCGCATAGCACTAGTGAAAAATAACATAACAGAAAAAATGCATTAAATTTAAAATTAAAAAATATAACGTGTACTTTTTTGATAGCTTATTTAGGCTACTATCCCGCACGACTTCGCTATATTTTTTCTTGTATTTTGTAGCCAGTGCATACAATGCAAATCTATCAGAAAAAAACCATGCAATCGCCATTGAGAGGGTGAATGCCTTAAAGGCAACAAATATATCAGCACTGGCAAATATCTGCCTTTTGCATGCATTGTCAGTAATCGCAGCACAGTAGCGCAGGCCTGATAGCGATATTAACAATATGATTATGGCTACAAAGGCAAAAAACATGGACACAAACCGACCCAGCATACCCTCCCAAAGAAAACTGCTCTTATTACCACTAAGTGATTTGTGATAATTTTTATTTAAAAAATAACTGATGATAGAAATGATTGCCATCTGAAATGCAAGAAAAGAAGCGAAATACATTTTACCCCCCCGCAGGTTATTTTCTTTGCTGTTTCATGTTTTATTTCACAAGGTTTTGCTGTACAAATCGATTGGACTAAAGCACCCCTCAAGCGGACTTATTCCACACGGACCATTTCGAAGATACCCAAGACTATGAAATGAAAACACACAGAGTTGGAATTTATTTGATATTCTTAAGATTAAATTGTGATTTTTTACATCGGCTATAGTTCTCGTTTCTTATCAGAACGGCATCTGCAGTAGCCTTTTTTAAGATCGATTTTTTCAGCGCCGCCATATCTATTTTTTCACCTTGATCAGTTTCCCACTCCTCGCTGCCAATCCATTTACCTGAGCAAGCCACGGCGCTCTCCCTACTAATTATGCATCCTGTTGCCATATTTATAAAAACACAGCTAGCAACTTCATGATAGCCTTGCTCGCCACTGGGCTGCCTTATTATTCCATACGTTGCAATATTAATAGCGACCACTTCATTTTTTTGATTAATAATTTCCTGCAAATAATCATCTGTGTAATATTCTTTACTTATGTAACCCAATATGTTTTCACTGCGCCCAGTGTTTCTTATGACTAATTGACGATCAAATTTTCTATTAACCAGGCGGACGACCTGCTTGTTGACTACTTTTATATTTCTTATTGATAAATTACCGCCCAATGTTAACTCAACTGCAGCGGCAGCTTTTGCCAGGACGATAATGAAAAACATTGCTATCAAGAATTTCACTTAGGCCGGCCTCGCACTTGCAGGAATTAAATCCCCATCAAAATAATTAACATGGGAAGGCCAGAATAAGTTCCGGCCCTCCCATTAAAATTCCTCAATCCCACCGCTCCGATAACTGGAAATGCTCAATAATGGGGCTTCACCACCCTCAAACAGTCCGCCTAGAAGAAACAGACCCACCGTGAAATTTTCCTCCCCGGCATGAACAAGGACATGCAGTGGGGCATGCTCGAAGTCACCATCGCCCCCTAGCCCCACCAATCATCTATTTTTGGTAATGAAATTCATGCAGATAATTGTACACTTTCACCTTCACATCATTCTGTATAGATTGCACTATACCCTCGGCCACTTTCAATGACTTTGCATTTGATTTGTATTTCTCCAAATACTCATCAATTGCGGCATCCTTATTTTTAGCCGCCTCCCCATCTTTTTCTATTTCCGACTTAAATTTACGAATCGTACATTTTCTACGATTACTATCATAGCTACTGTAATCACCCGATACAGCATTCTTATTTATTTCATAAATACCAGAGTAGAAGTAAATCTTCCTAATGCTATCAAAATAATCCTCCTTCAACTTATCACTTGCCGAGATAGAATCGGCAATCTCCCTGCTAAATAATCGATAATCACCAATGGTTTCGTAATTAATAAACTCCGACCTCACAAGGGAATCTATCGTATTACCCACCTGCCTATCAATTGTCGCTTCCGTTGCCATACAAGAGGCATCCTGTGCATAGCAAGATGCCGCAAAAGTTATAGCAAAAAAACCAGCCAAAATTCTCATAAACCCTCCGGTACATCCAGTCAATTAAATTCACATCATGCCAAAATTAAGCATCACTCACCAATACTCGCAATAATTGATAATCAATACTTTTCTTAATATAAAATTGGATCAAAATATGGCCAGTACAAGGCAGGCACCATCTTCACTATTCTGATAAGTCACATTAATCAATGAGCGGGCTACATCTGATAAGCTAAAATTCACTTTGAGAACTTATGTACTTGTACCGAGCGGTACTTCGGGGTAGTCACCGGTTAGCAGCAGCTGCCAGCAACCAATGGCGTCTTGAACAGCTTGTGGCAATGCATTGAGATTTGTTGCGCTCACCAACAATCTGCCTTGCTACTTACTGCTTGCTGCAATTGGCTGCACCATTCATCAACACAGCACCACAGCTGGTTTTATGGCCTTCATACGCAACGGGAATGCCATCGATGGTGTCGCTGGCATCTCCCTCCACAATCACGCAATGAGAATGGCCCTGCAGAGGGCAACTGCAAACATCCCCCACCCTGGCAACCTTCTTGCCATTGATGGTGACATTGCTGCTACACGACACCACCTTGCCACCATGGCTGGTATCAGAGCCTTCCAGAATGACATTCGGCATGCGGCTACAGCCTCTTCTCCACAAACGGGTCATACGGTTTGCTCAGGTCCGGCGCTGGCCCACCGTTGTAATCATTGGGCTTGTTCTTGGCCTTCTCCACGGCAGAAGGCGGCGATACCATGATGATGCTGGCACGACCATCCTGACGCAGATTCACCGTTGCACTCACCCCGCCCTTGTCGTAGCTACGCATGGTAGCCAGGGCCAGTTGTATGAATGGTGAAGAGGCGCCGGTATCTGCCACACGACGAGTGAGGTTGTAGCTGTGCTTGGCATCGCTGAAATCCAGCCGGTGCGGGGTATCGGCCAACGCCATGGCACTACTGAATGGGATCACTCGCTTGTCGTTGCCGCCCGTGTCATAGAACAGCCATTGCGGGGCCTGGCCATCTGGCAGTGTTGCCAGCGCTGCTTTCCAGCCATTCGCCATGGCCTGCGTCTGTTGATGAATATCGCCATTCAGCTTCACTTCGATCGGGCGGTGCAGATATCCCACCAAGGGCGCGCGATCGTACTCATCTTCCAATTGCCACTTGGTCCAGCGAACCGGCACCCAAGGCGTGGGCTTGAATCCTTCCTTGCCTTGATGCCAGAACGGAATCATGCCGCCTTGCCCGGCATTAGGGTCCACCTGGCCGATCAGTGTCTTAGTCTGCTCGTTCCAGTAAGTGGTGGGCATAACCTGCTGGCCCTTATTTGCTGCTTTGTAAGCATATTCCATATCAAAAAAATACTTGGACAACTTGATCACGTCGTACTTGGTGTCATCTATGTTGATGTTGTACGGCACATCAACCACATAAGGGCGGATAAACTGGTTAACGCGGTCGGTACGCGTCACCAGTATCGCGCTCATGCTGTCCGGCATGGAGGGGATGGATTTGCCATTTTTAGATGCCTTCGGATAAAAAGCCTGGCTATCCACACCAAGCAGTACTGCGGCAGGCAAAGTTGGATTCTCGTCAAAAAAACGGAATAACCGTTCTACCAGCACATCTCCGCCATCCCCTTTATGAGAATCCAGTCCGGTAAACATGTGGATAGCCAATCCTGAGCCGTTTTGGGCTTGCAAAATGTGATTATTCCCCCATCCGATACCGTCAGTTACCAACACGGGGATTGGCCAACGCTCTACCCATAAGCGCAAGGCGTTTTCAAACGTCTTGTTAGTGCGCTGAGTCATAATTGTGCCTCGCTCCTCCCAGCTCCAAGGATAAGCTTCAGGATCCTGTATCAGCACGTTTTGCCAAGGATTGTTTATCTCATCGATCCGCTGCCACAGCTTCATCTGGCGGAAGCGGTCCACGGTCACACCAACACTGCGTATCTCCAGCGCAAACTGTTGATGCGCTTTGGCATCAGTCACTGCTTGTGCCGCCTGCGCCTTTTGAGCGGCCTCCTCTTCTGCCTGCTGTTGCTGCAGCGCCTCGGCAGCATTCAAACGCGAGCTGGCCAGCACCCATTGACCGGTAAACAAGGAGGCAATGAGCAACATCGGCGGTAGTAGCCACCAGGCAAAACGATTCAGCATTGGGGTCGACTCCAGAATCAGCGAGGTAGGGCGAATGGCGGTTTCTGCCACCACCATCCAAATAGCAATAACAGTCAGACAGGGAATGAGCCAAACCCAAAAACGAGGACGAGCATCTAAGCGAAGCATCATGCGTCCTCCTCTTTCTGGCGGTCGGCACGGGTTTTGCTCACAACTGGAGCTGGGGGCTTGGCAGGGCTGTACCGATCAAGTACTGCCGGGAATGTGCCATCCGAGTAGTACTGATACGTGGCTTCCACAAGCTCGCGAACTTTACCGTCCATTTCGTTATATTTCTTAGTAGTCGCCTTGAGGAGCATCCAGTTCGTTCGCCAGTCTGCAACGCGTAGCAACAACTCAAGCCACTCAGGGTCATCAATGCTATTAGCCTGCCCAATAGCGACATCCATCGCCGTTACCCAGCGGTGATGCTCGCGGTTGGCCACGATGGACGAGTGGTAGGAGTTTTCGAAGGTGCCCTCATCCTGATAATGCTGAAGTGCCTCCTTGGCATCCGCCCGCCCCTTCAACCCACCCTTTACCAAGGCATCCGTAGCATCAATTGGATCCATATTGATCACGCCAACGTAGCCTGGCCCATGCACTTCTGCTTCTTTCTCGGTATTAATCTTGGCTGCTGCCCCGCTATCTTCCCCATGGTGCAGATCCGGGGTAAACGTTGGGTTCAGCGCTTCGCCAGTAATCTGGACCTGCTCGCCAGGCTTTAATGCAACCCTCGCCAAAGTGGCAAAGAAGCCGGTACCGTCATACTTTTTCTCATCTTCGGCTCGGGGAGCATAAGACCCCGGTGCCGCGCCCACGGGCGTACGTGTTCCATTGCGGCTACGCCAAGTCCACACCCGCTGCAAGAATCTTGGCCCCAGGGCACTTAATACCGGCATGGGCGACTTTGCCGAGCGGCCTCCACCATTTTTGTGTGCCGATGTTGTATCCACGGCTGCTGGCACACCCAACGTGCCAATACCTTGCACATTGGCAAGCCCTACAGTCTGGTCGTGCGGGCAGAAGTACAGATACACCTTGCCCCTGTTATCCCGCTCAGCAAAAGTCTCTGTTTTGGTATCGTCGCTGACATTGTCGTAACCATTCGCCTCCCGCCCCTCATCCGTATCACGCGGTATGCGCTTACCCGCTTCTGGCGTCCAGGCGGAGCCTGTTCGGCCAACCTTGCATTGGTCGGGAGACAGTGTGGTGAATTCGGGCAAGGGGTGAGGATTATCCGTGATCAGCTTAACCAGATTGACCAAGGTCTCCACCCGGGCTTCGGTGATTTGCTGCTCGTGCCCGCTTTGTGAGGCGTAATCCAGAAACGACTCATGCAAACCATACGGCGGGTGATTCATGATCAGACAATCCGCATAACCGAGCTTGCCACCATCTTCTTTCAAAAACGCCTGAGCACATAGCGAGATAAGGCAGCCCTGGCTGTGACCGATCAGGGTGATGGTTTCGTTGCGGTCGATGGTGCGAATCTGGGTAATCAGCGCAGCCAGCCGCTTTGCGGCCAGCGCCATGTATTTGCGATCCGGGCAAGTCTTGAGGCTATGAGCATCATCCATCACCGCTTTATCTGTTATCCAGGTAAAGAAACCCGACTTGAAGTGCCCGCCGAACATGTCTGGGATATTGCTGGTAGCGTTGGCGAACATGCCGCCCATCTTGGCATTGCGCACATCAAGACGGTTGCCATGCTTGTCTACAACCTGCCCGTGTACTTTCTCCTTTGCAATATCATATTTTGATGCCCGGTAGCCCCAATGAAAGTGAATCACCGGGCTGTTGGTTCGGTCGTTGGCAACACGTTGATAGAATACCGCGTCCGGGTCAGTGACTACCGCTTCTTTTTCCTTGGGAATACGGAAATCGTTGGGAAACAGATCCACCCGATCGAGACGCTCATTCAGACCGGCGCAGAGACCCACATCCATCTCCGGGTAGCTCACTCCGACATCATTGACGCCATGCACCAGGATGAACACGCCTACGTGATTCCGTTTCACCTCAACCGGGTGATCCTTGTAACGGTTCGGCATCAACACGGCCGAACTCTTGCCTGCATAAAAAATATCTTTGGAGATTTCCGCGCTCGACATGGTCATGAGCTCCGTTTCGGCAGAATGGCAACCTTGGCCACCTGCATCGCCTGGTCTTTCAAGATTTTGGTTTTGCCTTCGGCATCAGAAGTACCGGTCAACTTACTGCCGTCTTTAAGCGTGACTTCGTAGTCACGATGAGCAGCAAGGTGTGGCTGTCCTCCGTCGCTACCGGGATAGTGCAGCTGGAATTTCTGATCGGTGGGGCCGGAGCGGAAATGTGGAGAGTCCGCACTGTCTGTTGCCGGCCCAGACATGGACTTACTAGCCGCCTTGATCAGCACCTGCCCGGAAGTACCCAGGGTGATGTTGCTGTCGATCTTGATAAATGACCCGGCCTGCGACACACAGCGGATAGTCGGCGCATGAATCAAGACCTCACCGTTCACGGCCATGATGCGGATACTCTTGTCTGCTTGTGCCACCAGATCATTGGCTTGGGCTTGCATCAGGAACTGCCCCTGATGCGCGATGAGGCGAACATCGCCCGATTGGGCGAACTGGCTGATACCGTTGCCGGCATTGAGCACAAACTGCTCTCCGCTGGTGAACTGCAAATGCTTTTTGGCGGCCAGGTCATAGTTGAGCCCGGCATAACCGATGATGCCTTTCGGCGAGCTGTAGGAAAGCCCTGCCATGGCCGTCAGGCCAAGAACAGCTTGGCCACCTCCCGAAGACTTGGGGTCGGTATTGCTACCCTTTTCCCAATTCTTGATGTGTTCAATCAGCTCGGTTTGCGACTGCGGATCCAGCTTGAGAGCCTGGCTACTACTGGCGTAATCGCCAAATGCCTTGAAAAGCTCGGCGCACTGATCCAGCAGCTCGATCATTTCCTTTCGCTCCAGTTGATTGCCACTGGCCTGGACTTTGCCGTAGGTGGTCAGCAACAAGCCTTGAGCGGCTCGGATGGCAATGCTGGCGTCAGAGCGCAATTCCGCCCCCTCGCCGCGCGGCTGGCCTTTGCCGTTGCTGCGCGGGTGGGTGAGAAAACCGAGATTGAGTTGCGTCTTGTGCGTTTCACTGGACAGCTTGGCCCGCACTTCGCCCGGGGTGTCGTCAAACAGCAGTTCGTTGTACTGCC
>NZ_CAMFLA010000016.1 GCF_945957525.1 uncultured Aquitalea sp.
ACCATTACCTTGCGCAGCTTGCCACATTCGGAATGAACACCAAACTTAGTCATGACCAACACTCCTTAGAACTTTTAGGGGGAGGTAGTGGGAGCGCCGTCTTGGGGCGCCCCTCGGAAGCGGTACAGATGAGTCTTACAGGGTCAGTTGGCCGGTGATCAGCTCGTAAGCCGCGATCACGCCCAACACTACGATGATGGCTGCCAGAGCGGCTTCAGCACCCTTGAACGGCTTCTCGCCCTTCTCTTTCTTGGCCCACAGGTAGAACAGCAGACCCGGGGCGTACAGCACCATCGACAGGAACAGATACTTCACACCAGCGGCGTAGATCAGCCAGACACCGTATACCGAGGCGATGGTGGCAACGCTCAGATCCTTGCCGGCCGATTCGCTCTGACCGTAACCTTCGCCGCGCTTGGCAACCAGGAAGGAGTACAGCGCGCACAGCAGGTACGGAATCAGGATCATCGAGGTGGCCAGCGACAGCAGTGCCAGGTAACCGGCGGAGCTAAACAGAGTGATGACCAGGAACAATTGGATCAGACCGTTGGTCAGCCACAGCGAGGCAGCCGGGGAACCGTTGGCGTTGGTAGTACCGAACACCTTGGGCATCACGCTGTCCTTGCCTGCCAGGTAAGGCGCTTCAGCAGCCAGCAGTGTCCAGGCCAGCAACGCACCACCTACAGAGATCACCAGACCGGCATTCATCAGGCTGGCGCCCCAGGGGCCAACAGCCTTTTCCAGCACATAAGCGGTGGACGGGTTCTTCAGCGCAGCCAGTTCAGCCTGACTCATCACACCCAGCGACAGCACGGACACGGCAACCAGCAGGGCAATAGTCAGCAGGAAGCCCACCACAGTAGCCTTGCCCACATCGCTCATCTTCTCGGCACGGCCAGAGAACATGGAAGCGCCCTCGATACCGATGAACACCCACACAGTCACCAGCATGGTGCTCTTCACCTGGTCAACAATGGAAC
This sequence comes from uncultured Aquitalea sp., assembly GCF_945957525.1. Lineage (GTDB taxonomy): Bacteria > Pseudomonadota > Gammaproteobacteria > Burkholderiales > Chromobacteriaceae > Aquitalea. The sequence goes on from NZ_CAMFLA010000016.1 coordinate 981, forward strand.
CCAGCTTCGCAGTGCCCCAGAAGTCCAGATGGAAGGTATCCACCTTGAATGCGAACACGACCAGCAGGATGAACATCGCCAGCGGCACCAACTTCGCGATCGTGGTGATGGTGTTGATGAACGCCGCGCCATGCACACCGCGCAGCACCAGGAAATGCAGGCCCCACAACAGTACCGAAGCACAGATGATGGCAGCCGGCGTATTGCCGTCGCCAAAGATCGGGAACCAGAAACCCAGCGCCGAGAACATCACAACGAAATAGGATACGTTGCCGATCCAGGCCGAGATCCAGTAACCCCAGGCCGAGTTGAAGCCCATGTAGTCGCCGAAACCGGCGCGGGCATAACCGTAAACACCACCTTCCACCTCAGGCTTGCGCGTCGCCAGCATCTGGAATGCGAACGCCAGCGTGAGCATGCCGAGGAAAGTAATGACCCAACCGATGATGATGGCACCAGCCCCCGCGCCGGCAGCCATGTTCTGCGGCAGCGAGAAGATGCCGCCGCCAATCATCGAACCCACGACGAGAGCGGTCAGGGCGCCAAGCTTTAGCTTGGGGGCACCTCCGCCTTGTGTTTCAGTTTCCGTGGACATTTTCGTTCTCCGTATGATTTACGTTAATCTGAAAACTATATGTATATTATTAAATTCTTATTCGTTGAAGTAATGATAATACTGCGAGTGGCCATGTACCAGATGGCACAAACAGAAATTTGACTCAGATCAAAAGAAAAAACGAGAACAGAACTGGACGATGCCGACTACGGTCAGCACGTTATAGATGGTAGTTACGCGATGTAGAAATTGATATTTTAAATTCCAAAGCAATACTTTTTTGTTGATTTTTATTTAAATAAAATTTACATATCCACTTCGGGCAAAAAAAATGGATACGGCCCACCACCGTATCCACCAACACACACATCAAGAGGAAATCGTTACACCACGGCGAGTAGCCCTGGCGCGTTTATTCGTTCGGGCCGGCCTTCTTTACCTTGTTGTTCACAATGTATATGGCGCCGCACACCACCACGGTGGTCAGGCAAATCACAATCAGGCTCATTACGCCCACATCGTCCGAAAGAAGTTGTCCCAACAGTGCCATCATCCACTCCTTTGCCGCGGTCAGCGCCGCCTTGCTTGTTTAATTGATAGTCATAATAACCACACAACTGGCAGTGACTTTGACCTGAATCAAATTCCCAAGCGCATATGAAATTTCCTGCACAAACAGGACATTGCATTTGATCTAGCTCAGAAGAATCGGAACATCAGCCTCTTGGCTATCATGCGCGGCAATAAAAAAAGCCCTGCTCTGCAGGGCTTTTTCAGCAACTGGCGTCAGCTTATTTGCTGCCGCCCATATCCTTGGACAGGAAGAACGCATCTGAGAAGAACTCGTCCTCCGGCAGGGCGCGCTCCTTGGTGAAAGCGCCGTGAGCGGCTTCCACCATCACCGGCGCGCCGCAGGCGTACACCTGATAACCGGAGAGGTCGGCAAAGTCATCCATCACCGCCTGATGGACAAAGCCCGTACGGCCCGGCCAGTTGTCTTCCGGCAAACTGTCGGACAGTACCGGAATGAAAGTGATGTTGGGATGCGCGGCTTGCCAGCCGGCCGCCATTTCGGCCATGTACAGGTCAGCCTGAGTGCGAGCGCCCCAGTACAGCACCATCTCGCGCTGAATGCCCTGATGGATGGCATGCTCGATGATACCTTTCACAGGTGCGAAACCGGTGCCGCTGGCCACGAAGATGATGGGCTTGTCGGAATCTTCACGCAGGAAGAAGGAACCCAACGGGCCCTTGAAGCGCATGATCTCGCGCTCCTTCATCTGATTGAAGACGTACTCCGAGAAAGAACCGCCCGGCTGATGACGAATGTGCAGTTCGATGAAAGCGTCGTCGTGCGGGGCGTTGGCGATGGAGAAGCTGCGCTTCTTGCCGTCTTTCATCAGGATGTCGATGTACTGCCCAGCACGGAACTGCAAGCGCTCGGATACCGGCAACTTGAGCTTCAGCACCGCCACATCATGCACTTTACTGATGTTTTCCACCCGGCAAGGCAGGGTTTTTACCTGGATGTCGCCTGCGCCGGTCACTTCTCGCACTTCGATGGTCAGATCGCTTCGTGGACGAGCGCAACAGAACAGGGCTATGCCCTGGATGCGTTCGCTTTCAGGCAAGGCCTTTTCCTGAAAGCCATCCTGGCTGACATCGCCTTCGGTCACTTTGCCCTTGCACGCGCCGCAAGCGCCGTCGCGGCAGCCGTACGGCAGGCCGATATTCTGGCGCAAGGCCGCTTCCAGCACGGTTTCCTGCGCTTCAACACCAAACGTGTGCCCACTGGGGAGCACCTTCACCTGGAACGTCATGTCGTACCTTTTAATCCGAATCTAGCTAGAATGCCGTCATGCGAAACTTGCTTATCGTCGGCCTGGGCGATGTCGCCCGCCGAGCCCTGCCCTATCTTGTCCGCCACTGGCGCGTACTGGCCGTGACGCGCAGCCCCCAGGCAGCGCGCATCGCCAGAGCCGGCGGTGCCCTGCCCGTTTCGGCCAACCTTGACGACTGGAAAAGCCTGCAGAGAGTGGCCGGACTGGCCATCGACGACGTGTTGATCACCGCGCCGCCGCCGGAAAACGGCAGGACAGACCCGCGCATGCGCAAGTTGTTGTCCGCAATGACAAAAGCGGACAGCATACCACAGAGGCTCTGCTATATCAGCACCACTGGCGTCTATGGCGATGGCGGCGGCGAATGGCTGGATGAAACCTCCCCGTTGCGCCCGCAATCCGACCGCGCCCAACGACGCGCCGACGCCGAGGCCGCGTTGCGGGCCTTCTCGCGCCGTCATGGCGTGCAACTCACTATCCTGCGCACGCCGGGGATTTACGCGGCGGATCGCCTGCCCTTGCGCCGCTTGCTGGACGGCCTGCCGCTGATCCGGCCGGAAGAGGACAGCTTTTCCAATCACATCCACGCCGATGATCTGGCGCGCTTGTGCGTGGCGGGCCTCTTGCGCGTGAACGGTGGTTTGCGCTGCTACAACGCCTGCGACGACGAACCGCTCTCGGTTACCGATTGGTACAGCCAGTTGGCCGACTGTTTCTTGCTGCCGCTGCCGGAGATGCTGCCGCGCGAGGAAGTAAAACAACGGGTCAGCCCGGGCTTGTGGTCTTTCCTCGCCGAATCGCGTCGCGTGGACAACACCAGACTCCGGAGGGAATTAAAGGCTGTGCTGCGCTACCCGACCGTCCGCGTTTTACTTGAAGAGCTGTCTGCGGACGCCGGCCTGCGCGCCGAGATACTCGCTAAGGCGGGCAAGATTCGGTAACATGCCCGTCTTTCGCACTTTATCTGTTTGAATCACATGGAAAATCCGGCATTCCAGCGCACCATCCGCAGCTTTGTGCTGCGCCAGGGCCACCTCTCCGCAGGCCAGAAACGCGCCATGGACGAGGGCATGCCCAAGTGGGGCATCGAATTCCGTCCAGAACCCGTTGATCTGAACGCCGCCTTCGGTCGCGAAGCGCCGAAAATTCTGGAAATCGGTTTCGGCATGGGCGGGGCTACGGCGGAGATCGCCGCCGCCAATCCGGACAAGGACTACCTGGGCGTTGAAGTTCACTCTCCGGGCGTTGGCAATCTTTGCAAGTTGATCGAAGAACAGCAACTGAGTAATCTGCGCATCATCCGCCATGATGCGGTTGAAGTGCTGGATTTGATGCTGGCGGACGCCAGCCTGGACGGTGCGCATATTTTCTTCCCCGACCCCTGGCACAAGAAACGCCATCACAAGCGCCGGCTGATCCAGCTGCCCTTGGTGGAAAAGCTGGTGAAAAAACTGAAGCCGGGCGGCTACCTGCACGCCGCTACCGACTGGGAAGACTACGCGCTCCAGATCATGGAAGTTTTCAGCCAGCACGCAGGTCTTGAGAACACCGCCGACGGCTATGCGCCGCGCCCGGACTATCGCCCGCTGACCAAGTTTGAAGCCCGAGGCATCCGCCTTGGCCATGGCGTGTGGGACATCATCTTCCGCCGCAAGGCCTGATGGCTCCTGCCTCTTTCTCTCTTCGGCCAACCTTAGGGTTGGCCGAAGTCGTTTCTACCCTGTCGTACCCAGCAAACTGCGAATATCCCCAATCAGCTCATGCGGCTCCACCGCCGGCTCGTAGCGCTTCACCACCCGACCGCGCCGGTCAACCAAGAACTTGGTGAAATTCCACTTCACCGGATGTGGATGCGCGGAATCCGCCTGCGTCAGCCAGCGCCATAGCGGCGACGCCTCTTTGCCATTGACGGCCTGCTTGGCATAAAGCGGAAAATCCACACCAAAACGCGAGACGCAAAAATCCGCGACCTCCGCGTCACTGCCCGGCTCCTGCCCGCCAAACTGGTCGCACGGAAAAGCCAGCACAACAAGACCATCGTCGCGGAACATCGCCGCCAGCTCCTGCAGCCCGGCGTATTGCCGCGTGTAACCGCACTCGCTGGCAGTGTTCACCAGCAAAACCACCTTGCCTTGCCATAGCGACAGGGCTTCCTCATGGCCGTTATTGCGACGTGCGGTGAATTCGTAAAGCGTGGTCATGGTGGTCTCCGTTATAATCCGGCATTTCCGAGCTACACACTCAGGTATTGCCATGCTGTTCTCGCCAAGCCGTCAGGACGCCCGCGCCTTCTTTTTCGACACCTGGAAAAAGCATAGGGGCAACCAGCCGCTGACTGATCTGGAAAAAATCGTACTTTCCATTCTTATAGACCACCCGGAATACCATCCCATCCTTAATGATCCGGCCACCTACATGGAAAAAGAGTGGACGCCAGACATGGGGGAGACCAATCCCTTCCTGCATCTGGGCCTACATGTGGCCATCGAGGAGCAGCGCTCCATCGACCAGCCCTTCGGCATACGCTCGCTGTACGCGCAACTGGCCCTGCGCCATGGCAATGAGCACAAGGCGCAACACGACATGATGGAGTGTCTGGGGGAAATGATCTGGCATGCGCAGCGCTACGGCGGCGGGCCGGATGTCAATCGCTACATCAGCTGTGTGCGGGGCAAACTGGGTATGGGAGAAGAAGACGCGCCGCGCCTGAATCCCAATGAAATACCGGACTGAGGCCTGAACGGCAGACAAAAAAAGAGCCGTGGAAGACTAGCAACCACGGCGGATCAAGCGGGGCAGTCCGAACCTGAAAGGCTCGAACGAACCCATACTAACGCTTAAATCAAACGTTAACAACTCTTTAAAGCATGCTTTTCGCATAAAATGATATTAAAGCTGATGGTGATCAAAAATTTCATAAAATATTACAAATAAAAACACTATCCGCTTCAAAAGGCATGCATTTCAGATCACTTCAGCCCGTTTCACACCAAGCGATTCTGCTCGCCGCCCGCCACAAAAGCAGTGATATTACCGACCAATTGGGCCGCCAGGCGCTCCATGGCCTGCCGGCTGGCCCACCCCACATGCGGCGTGACAATCAGGTTCGGCAAACGGGCCTTCAACAGCGGGTTGCCGTCAACCGGCGGCTCTTGCGTCAATACGTCAAAACCGGCTCCGCCAAGCTGGCCATACTTCAGCGCGGCAATCAGCGCCTCTTCGTCCACCAGCCCGCCGCGCGCGGTATTGATCAGGATCGCCCCCGGCTTCATCGCCATCAATTCCGGCTGACTGATCATATGACGCGTCTGCTCATTCAACGGGCAATGCAAAGACAGCACATCTGACTCCGCCAGCAACTGGTCAAAAGCCACGTAACCCGGCCTTGCCGCTGTCACGCCCTTGCGCTCGCCCAGCAATACCCGCATGCCAAAGGCGCGCGCGCGTTGTGCCAGGGCGCTGCCTATGCCTCCGGCGCCCAGAATACCCAGCGTAGCGCCCTGCAGATCGCGAATGGGCGAGCCGAAATGGCAAAACTGATCAGACTGCTCCCAAACGCCCGCCGCCACATCGCGCTGATAGGCCGGCAGGTTTTTCATCAGCGCCATCATCAGCATGAAAGCGTGTTCGGCTACGGTTTCGTCGCCGTAATGCCGGATATTGGCCACGGCGATGCCGAGCTCGCGGCAGGCATCGGTATCTATATGGTTGTAACCCGTTGCCGCCACCGCCAGCATTTTCAGTCGGGGCAGCGCTTGCAAGGTTTGCCGATCGAAAGGCACTTTGTTGGTGATGACAATATCGGCTTCGCTCGCATGCGCAATGCGCTGCTCCACCGAGGTAGCGTTAAATTCGCGATAGTGATGGGGAAAGTCAAAAGCAGGCACCGGGACAGGCAGGCTGTCCCGGTCGAGAAATACGATGTGATGTGTCATCGGGCGGGCGTCAGGTCTCGTAGGTGATCATGGCGCGGTAGGCATGCCAGCTTGCCAGACCCACCACCGGCATGATCACGATCAACCCGATGAAATAGGTGGCGAAGCCCACCGCAGTCAACGCCACAATCATAGCGGCCCATACTGCCATCGTCAGCAAGTTCTTGTACACCGCCTGCACGCTAGTCACCATGGCGGTAACGGTGTCCACTTCCTTGTCCAGCATCATCGGAATGGACACGACGCTGATGGCGAATACCGCCAGCGCAAAGAAGAAGCCCACGCCAAAGTAAGCGATGAGGAATGAGAGATTCTCCGGTTTGAACGCATTCATGACGATGCCGTCCAGCGTGGGCAGCGTGGCCATGTCGAAGAACAAGGCGAACATCAATAGAGACACGCGGAACCAGGCGAACACCAGTACCGCCAGCAAGGCCGCGTAGAGGGTGAAGCCGGGCAGATTTACCCGCCACGCCGTCATGCTGTGCAGCAGGTTGACACGACTACCGCCCTGAAACATTTCTTTCTGTCGCGCCAGATCATACAGTCCGATGGCGAGAAACGGCCCCGCCAACAAGAACAAGGTCGCCAGCGTGATGACAAACTGCGGCGCCGCCTCGAAATAAGACACCAGCAAATACCCCATCAAGACGAAAACCGCGCCGTAAAACATCGCATCGGCGGGCGCTGCGCGCAGGTCTTGCACACCCTGTCGCAACCATTGCAGGGACTGAGAAGCGTCTACATGATGAACCACCGGGTGTTCCCGGGACGAACCGTGGGTAATGTCCATGACAAAATCTCCCTTTGTTTCAGGTGAGCGGGTGGGTGAACCTGATTGGGAATGATTAATGATTGTGTTATAAGCCACTGATCGGAAAACAAAAAGCGCATCTTGTGACGCACTGCGACAAGCCCTTGCCAGGCTGCTACAATCGCCCATCCACCACAGGCTGCAGATTCAAGGAGCACACATGAGCCAACTGATCATCGAAGACCTGCACGTCGGCGAAGGCGCTGAAGCCGTCGCCGGCCAGGAAGTCACCGTGCATTACACCGGCTGGCTGACCAACGGCAGCAAGTTCGACTCCAGCAAAGACCGGTTTCAACCGTTCAGCTTTCCGCTGGGCGCCGGGCATGTCATCAAAGGTTGGGATCAAGGCGTGGCCGGCATGAAAGTGGGCGGCAAGCGCAAGCTGACCATCCCGCCGGAGCTGGGCTACGGCGCGCGCGGCGCTGGCGGCGTGATCCCGCCCAATGCCACGCTGGTATTCGAAGTGGAATTGCTGCAAGTGGGCTGATCGCCCTTCGGCAAACACAAAAAAAGGCCGCATCCGCGGCCTTTTTTATCTGCGCAAACGCGCTCAGCGCTGGACGCCGTGATTGCGCCGGCGTCGCCACACCACCACGGTCAGCACCACGGCCAGCACGCCGATGACAGTGAGAATGCCAGCCTGGCCCCGATGCACGACGTGCATCAGCCATTCCCGCTGCGTAGCACCGTAATGACCCAGATAGACCCACACCGGCACGGAAATCAGTGCGGCAAAACCGTCCATCAAGAGAAAGCGCCAGTAAGGCACGCGCCGGGTCATGCCGGCGGTAATGAAGATAGGCGAGCGCAAGCCAGGTAAAAAACGGGCGACAAACAGCACCCAGGTGCCGTACTTCTCGAATTTTTCCTGCACCGCTTCAAAGCGTTCGGGGGTCAGTATCCGCGCGATAGGGCGAAACTGCTGCACCTTGTGGCCATAAAAACGGCCTGCAGCAAACATGATGCCGTCTCCGGCCAGCACGCCCGCCATGCCCACCGCAAACATCACATGCACATTGGCGTAGCCCAAGCCGGAAATGATCCCGCCGGCCACCAAGGTAATGTCCTCCGGAATCGGGACCCCGAATCCACACACCAGCAGCACCGTGAACACAGCCACATAGCCGTAACCGGTAAAGAAATCGAGAAGGATCTGCAGTATGTCCATAGTACTCCGCCGCTCGGAACAGTCTTGTCCTGAAGCAAGATAAGGCCGAGGGCTGGTTGTCCGGGTTCATGATCGGGGGCTTATAATACCACACCTACTCCCGACACTTTCTTGACATGACACGCCCCATCCGGGTGGAAATTCACCCCTCAGCCCTGTTACACAATTACCGCCGTTGCAAACAACTCAGCCGCTCAAACACCGCTCTGGCCGTCATCAAGGCCGACGCCTATGGCCATGGTTCACTGTTGACCGCTCGCGCGCTAGCGGATGAAGCCGACGGCTTCGCCCTGCTCAACATCGAAGACGCCATTCGCCTGCGCGCCGCCGGCATCCGCCAGCCCATCACTCTGCTTGAGGGGCCGTTTGACCGGCGGGAGGTGGAAGCCATGGCGGAATACGGCATCGCCGGCGCCATTCACTCCCCTCACCAGATGGCATGGTTGGCCGAAGGTTCCCTGCCACGCCCGGTTGAAGTCTGGCTCAAGGTGAACAGCGGCATGAACCGGCTTGGCTTTACCCCAAAGCAAGCGCCAAGCGCAATCGAACAACTGCGCGGACTGCCGCACGCCCGTCTCACCACTATCATGACCCACTTCGCCACCGCCGATGACGAGCGCGGCGTTGAGGCGCAGTGGCAGCGTTTTGCCCCGGTCGCCGAGGCAAGCGGGCTTGCCGTCAGCGCCGCCAACTCGGCCGCGGTATTTCGCCACCCGCAAACGCATGGCCAGACAAGCCGACCCGGCATCACGCTTTATGGTTGCTCGCCCTTTGACGATGCCACGGGGCAGGAACTGGGCTTGCTGCCCGCCATGACCTTGTCGGCCGACATCATCGCCACTCAGGAGCTGCGGCCCGGCGACGCGGTAGGCTATGGTTTGCGTTTTACCGCCGAGTCCCCGATGCGCATCGGCATCGTCGCTTGCGGCTACGCCGACGGCTACCCGCGCATCGCCGGCAACGGCACCCCTGTCGCGGTTGATGGCCAGCTGAGCGGTACCGTGGGTCGCGTCTCCATGGACATGATGGTGGTGGATCTTACCCACTTGCCGCAAGCAGGCGTGGGCAGCAGGGTGGAATTATGGGGACAAGAGATTCCCATTGAGAAGGTGGCCGCAGCCTCCGGCACCATCGGTTACGAGCTGATGTGCGCGGTAGCGCCGCGCGTACCGCGACTCGCTCGCTGAGCCCATGACGCCATGCCGTGGCCCTTCATCGCTTGCCGCGCGTGGCCGCTGTGCATAGGTCGCCTGTTGACGCCCCAATGAAAAAGGCCGCACACCGTGCGGCCTTTTTCATTACCCGTCAGTACGACAATCAGACGGCTGCCTGTTCGATGGCGGCGGCGATGGTTTTTGCCCATCTATCGGTCAGCGCGCGATCGCTGGCTTCCACCATCACCCGCACCACCGGCTCAGTGCCGGAAGGACGCAGCACCACGCGTCCCACGCCGGCCAACGCCTGCTCGGCTTCGGCTAACAGAGCGGCAGACGCGGACTTCCAGTCGCAACCGTTGTGGCGGACATTGATCATGGTCTGCGGGAACGGTGTCCAGTCGTTGCAGGCCTCTTCCAGACTGATGCCCATTTCCGCCAGTCCGGCCAGCACCTGCAGGCTGGAGATGATGCCGTCGCCGGTGGAGTGCTTGTCCAGGCACAGAATGTGGCCGGAGGCTTCGCCGCCCACTTGCCAGCCATTGGCATGCAGCATTTCCAGCACGTAACGGTCGCCCACCTTGGCCCGGCCAAACGCCACGCCCTGCTTTTGCAGCGCCAGCTCCATGGCCATATTGGTCATCACCGTACCTACCACGCCGCCGCGCAACTCGCCCTTCGCAGCGCGGGCCTTGGCCACCACGTAAATCAGTTGATCGCCGTCGTACACCTTGCCATGACGATCCACCATGATCAGCCGGTCGCCATCGCCATCGAGCGAAATGCCGTAGTCGGCGTGATGCTCCAACACGGCCACCTGCAGGGTCTTGGGATAGGTGGCACCCACCTTGTCGTTGATGTTGTAGCCATTGGGCTCGCCGCCGATGACCACGACCTCGGCGCCCAGTTCATGAAACACCTTGGGCGCGATGTGATAAGTAGCGCCATTGGCGCAATCGATCACCAGCTTGAGCTGTTTGAGGTTGCGCTCGCCAGGGAAAGTGCTCTTGCAGAATTCAATGTAACGCTCGGCGGCCCCTTCAATGCGACGCGCGCGCCCCAGTTCAGCCGATACATTGGTGTTCATCGGCTGCTCGAGCATGGCTTCGATTTCCAGCTCCAGCCCGTCATCCAGCTTCTTGCCGCCCTCGGCAAAAAATTTGATGCCGTTATCCTGATAAGGGTTGTGCGACGCGGAGATCATCACACCAGCCTCCAGCCGCAGGGCACGGGTAAGGTAGGCGATGCCCGGCGTAGGCAGGGGGCCGGTCAGCAGCACATTAACGCCCGCAGCGGTGAAGCCCGCTTGCAAGGCGGCTTCTAGCATGTAGCCGGAAATGCGCGTGTCCTTGCCGATCAGCACGGTAGGACGATGGCCTTTGTCATGATCCACCAGCACGCGGCCAGCAGCGTAACCCAGCTTCAACACAAACTCCGGCGTAATGGGAAACTGCCCTACTTCACCGCGCACGCCATCAGTACCAAAATATTTGCGACTCATCCCACATCATCCCAGTTGGGCCTCCGGCGGAGACCACCCGATTGTTCGATACAAAAGCGTATTGTGGCACTGTCCAGCCCTTCGCCGCCACAGTGTCAGATCAAGCGCGCAGCTGGCGCAGGGCCTGCCATACCTTCATCGCCTGCCAGTTGGCTTTCACGTCGTGCACGCGCACGATCACCGCGCCGCGATCCAGCGAGGCCATGGTGGTGGCAACGGTAGCGCCCAAGCGCTCCGCCGGAGCCTCTTCACCAGTAATTGCGCCCAGCATGGATTTGCGCGACAGGCCCACCAGTACCGGCACACCCGCCGTCGTTTCCAGCTCCGCCAGGCGATCCAATAGCATGAGGTTGTGCTGCAAGGTTTTGCCGAAGCCGAAACCGGGGTCTACCAGCAGACGGTTGGCGGCGATGCCGGCATCGCGACAAAGCGCCACGCGTCGGGACAGATAGCCCGCCACCTCGTCAACCACGCTGTCGTACCGAGGCGCCAGCTGCATGGTGTCCGGATTGCCCTGCTTGTGCATCAGGCACAGGGCAACGTTGGCCGAAGCCACCGTCTCCAGCGCCCCCTCGTCCTCCAAGGCGGAGACATCATTGATGAGATCCACCGCCCCGATGCGCAGCGCCTCGCGCATGACAACAGCGCGCCGGGTATCCAGCGACAATGGCGCCCCCAGCTGCTTGAGCTTTTCCAGTACCGGCAACACACGGTCCATTTCCTCTGTAGCGCTGACATCAGGCGCTCCCGGTCGGGTGGACTCCCCGCCGATGTCGAGGATGGCCGCGCCTTCGGCCAACATGGCGTCTGCGCGACGCAAGGCATCATCAAGAGTGCTGTAGCGGCCGCCGTCGGAGAAAGAATCAGGGGTGACATTCAGAATGCCCATGATGTGCGGGCTGGAGAGGTCGAGTTGGAAACGACCACATTGCAGATGGGACATGAGGCAATCCAGAACAAAAAGCCGGAACGAAAAACAGGGCGACAGCCTGGCTGTCACCCTGTGATGGCAAAACGCGGAATCAGGCGTCCTGAGCTGGTGCGGAACCCGCCGGCTCGGACGGTTCGCTGGCAGGCGCAGCCGGCTTGTCCTCGCTGCGCGGCGGGAAACCGCCACCCGGCTTGGGCGGGCGCGGCGGACGGTCTTCCATGATGTCGCGAATCTGCTCGCGATCGATGGTTTCCCATTCGATCAACGCGGCGGTCATGGCCTCGACCTTGTCGCGGTTCTCGTCCAGCAGCTTGACGGCCAGCGCATACTGCTCGTCAATGATGCGGCGAATTTCCTGATCCACCTGCTGCATGGTGGCCTCGGACAGGTTTTTGTGCGTGGTGACGGAGCGACCAAGGAATACCTCCCCCTCGTTCTCGCCATACACCATCGGCCCCAATTTGTCGGACATGCCGTAGCGCGTCACCATGTCGCGGGCGATGCTCGTGGCGCGTTCGAAGTCATTGGAAGCGCCGGTGGAAACCTGACCGGTGAACAGGTCTTCAGCTACGCGGCCACCAAACAGCATGGTGATCTGCGCCAGCATTTGGTCCTTGTACAGCGAGAAGCGATCCTGCTCCGGCAGTGACCAAGTTACCCCCAGGGCACGACCACGCGGAATAATGGTGACCTTGTGGACCGGATCGCACCCAGGCAGCAGCTCGCCAATGATGGCGTGACCGGACTCATGGTAAGCCGTTTTCTTCTTGTCATCCGGCTGGATGATCATCGACTTGCGTTCGGCGCCCATGAAGATCTTGTCCTTGGCGTCTTCAAAGTCCAGCATGTCCACCAGCCGCTTGTTGCGGCGGGCAGCGAACAGCGCCGCTTCGTTGACCAGGTTGGCCAAGTCCGCGCCCGACATGCCCGGCGTGCCGCGCGCGATGATGGAGGCTTCCACATCGGCGGCAATCGGCACCTTGCGCATGTGCACGGTGAGAATTTGCTCGCGACCGCGGATGTCCGGCAGCGGCACCACCACCTGACGGTCGAAACGGCCCGGGCGTTGCAGCGCCGGGTCGAGTACGTCGGGACGGTTGGTCGCGGCGATCACGATGACGGTCTGGTTGGTCTCGAAGCCGTCCATTTCCACCAGCAGCTGGTTCAGCGTCTGCTCGCGTTCATCGTTGCCGCCGCCCAAACCGGCGCCGCGCTGGCGACCTACCGCATCGATTTCATCGATGAAGATGATGCACGGCGCGTTTTTCTTGGCCTGTTCGAACATGTCGCGCACGCGGGACGCGCCCACGCCGACGAACATTTCCACAAAGTCGGAACCGGAGATGCTGAAGAACGGCACCTTGGCTTCGCCAGCGATGGCCTTGGCCAACAGCGTTTTACCGGTACCCGGAGAACCGCACAGCAAGATGCCGCGCGGAATGCGGCCGCCCAGGCTCTGGTAGCGGGACGGGTCGCGCAGGTAGTCGACGATTTCCTTCACCTCTTCCTTGGCTTCATCGCAACCGGCGACATCGGCAAAGGTAACGGTGTTGGTGTCCTGGTCCAGCATGCGCGCCTTGCTCTTGCCGAACGAGAACGCGCCGCCCTTGCCGCCGCCCTGCATCTGGCGCATGAAAAACACCCAGACGCCAATCAGCAACAGCATGGGGAACCAGCTGATGAAAATGCTCATCAGCATGGACGGTTCTTCTTCCGGTTTGGCGGAGAAGCGGACGTTGTTCTTGATCAGGTCGTCCACCAGCTGCGGGTCATAAGGCGCATAGGTGGAAAAGGAGGAGCCGTCAGTGCGCTTGCCCTTGAGCCACTGACCGCGCAGCGGGTGACCCTCGATGCTGAGAGTGCCCACCTTGCCGGACTCGACATCGCTGATGAACTGCGAGTATTCGATCTGGTTCTGGGTATCCTGGCGCTTGTTGAACTGATTGAAGACCGTCATCAGTACCAGACCGATGATGACCCAGATGGCGATGTTTTTGCCGATATTGTTCACGAGTTGAGGACTCCTCTGTGCCCTGACTTGGTGATTGCGTTATGCATGGGAGATTCTGATTGTAAACCCCGAGGGGATGGATGTCAGCGCCGCCCTTTGCCCAGCAGGTAAATTTCGTTGGAGCGGTCGCGCGATGCCTTGGGCTTGCGACTGAGCACTTCATCGAAGAGTTCGCGCATGGATTTCAGATAAGGCTGGAAATCACTGCCCTGGAACACTTTGACGAGAAAGCTGCCGCCAGGTTTCAAATGATCGCGCGCAAATTCCAACGCCAGTTCGCAGAGGTGAAAACTGCGGGCCTGATCCATGGCGCTCATTCCCGAGATATTGGGCGCCATGTCGGAAATTACAAGGTCAAGCTCGCGTCCGCCAAGCAAATCGATAAATTGCTGCAGCACTTCGTCTTCGCGGAAGTCGCCCTGAATGAATTCGACATCGGCAATGGGATTCATCGGCAAGATATCCAGAGCGAATACCCTGCCCTTATCGCCGACGATGCGCGCCGCCACCTGCGACCAGCTGCCAGGCGCGCTGCCCAGATCGGCCAGTACGGTGCCCGGACGGATCAGCTTGTCCTTATCGTTGATCTCCAGCAGCTTGTAAGCCGCGCGCGCGCGGTAGCCGTCCTTTTGCGCCATGTGGACGTACGGGTCTTTAACGTGCTCCCGGAGCCAGTTATTGCTGGATGTGCTTCTCGCCATGATGCTTTACCTGCCTGAAAACAGGCAGCCGTTACGGCTATCCTGTTGTTTTTCTGTCTGTTTATGGACAAGGTTTGGGCTACGGGCCAAAGTCGAGTAGAATCCCGTTTTGATTTGAAACCAAGCCTGTCCATGAAAATCGAACTGCAACCTTTCCAACGCCAGTACCTGAAGGGTCTGGCCCAACCGTTGAGCCCGGTGGTAATGATCGGCAACAACGGTCTGACTGAAGCCGTGGTGCGTGAAATCGCCATCAATCTCGACGCCCATGAACTGATCAAGGTGCGCGTGCTGGGCGACGATCGCGAAGCCCGCGTGGCCATGTTCGAGCAAGTCTGCGAAGAACTGGGCGCGGCCCCGGTACAGCACATCGGCAAACTGCTGGTGCTGTGGCGTCCCAGCGACAAGGCTCGCATCGAGCTGCCCAAGAGCAAGAAGGCGCTCAAGGCCCAGCCCTGATCCGACGCGAGGTTCGCACATGGCAAAAGCGGTGGATATCCACCGCTTTTGTCGTTTATAGACCCCGTCGGCGCGCCTGATCAATCCCGGCGCAGCACGTACACCAGACCCATCAGGCTCTGCACCAGATAAATCAGGCTGGAAATGGCGTGCCAAGTGGCGAAACCGCCGCCAAACATGCCCTCGGCCGCATGGTTCATTTGCTGCTTGAGGTCAACGATGATGGGGGCCACGGCAAACTGGTTGATGATGGTGCAGGCCAGCATGCCCACGACCAGCCAGAAAGCGGCTTCTTTCATGCCGCGCACGCCGTTGCGCCAGATTTCATCCACCAGCAGGATGACGCCGCACACCAAACCCACCCAGGCGATGGCGCTGAACAACTTGCCGGCCACCATGCCGGCGGTGACGCGGTCCAGCATGGAAAACAGCACCGGTGTCACCACAATCCCGATTATCCACAGGCCACCAATCCAGAATGTCTTCGCGACGGCGCGCAAGCTATCCATGCCCTCCCCCCCTTCCGCTTACAGCAAAAACGCACGGCTGGCGTGCGTTGAATCGAGATCCTGCGTGGTTCAGATGTACTGAACGTCGAGTACTTCGTATTCGCGGATGCCGCCCGGGGCCACCACTTCGGCCACGTCGCCGGCCTCCTTGCCGATCAGCGCGCGGGCAATCGGCGAATTCACCGACACCTTGGCTACCTTGATATCGGCTTCATCGTCGCCCACGATTTGGTAGGTGACGTTTTCTTCGGTTTCCAGATCCATCAGCGCGACGGTAGCGCCGAACACCACGCGCCCATCGGCATCCAGCTCGGCCGGATTGATGATCATGGCGTTGGAAATCTTGCCTTCCAGTTCAGCGATGCGGCCTTCAACGAAAGCCTGGCGCTCCTTGGCGGCGTCGTACTCGGCGTTTTCCGACAGGTCGCCATGGGAGCGTGCCTCGGCGATGGCTTCGATGACCGCCGGGCGTTCAACGCTTTTCAGGCGTTGCAGTTCTTCCTTGAGCATTTCGGCGCCGCGCACGGTCAACGGGACTTTGTTCATTCGGTTGTTCTCCAGAGGCGGAACCCCGCCCTCATCAAAAGCAGAAGCCGCCGTACGAGACGGCGGCTTGTGTTAGCGGGTTGAATAGGCAGATTGTAACGGCAAATCGGCTTGGATTCAAAGGTTGACCGAAGGGACAAGCGCAGCCGCCCCTCCGTACAAGCCGCTCATTCCGCTCAGTGTTTCACGGAAGCGTGCAATTCCTGGACACTGTAAACGCCAAACTCTTCCACGTGGGCCATGCCCACGCACACGGCCTTGGCACCTGCCAGAGTGGTGTACTGCGGGATGCGGGCCTGCAGCGCGCTGCGGCGGATGGAGTGGCTGTCCTGGATAGCCTGGCGCTTCTCGTCCACGGTATTGACCAGCACGTCGATTTCGCCGTTCTTGATCATGTCGACGATGTGCGGACGGCCTTCGTTCACCTTGTTCACCACTTGCACGATGATGCCGGCTTCCGCCAGGGTCTTGGCGGTGCCGCGGGTGGCGCAGACGCCGAAACCCAGTCTCTGCAGTTCGCGCGCCACGTCAACCGCACCGTTCTTGTCGGACTGGCGCACGGAGAGGAATACCTTGCCGGTGCGCGGCAGCTTGTCGCCGGCGGCCAGCTGGCTCTTGACGAAGGCTTCGGCAAACGTCTTGCCCACGCCCATCACTTCGCCGGTGGACTTCATTTCCGGCCCAAGGATGGTATCCACGCCAGGGAACTTGATGAAGGGGAATACCGCTTCCTTCACCGCGTAGTACGGCGGGATCACTTCCTTGGTGAAGCCTTGCTCGACCAAGCTGATGCCGGCCATGGCGCGAGCGGCGATCTTGGCCAGCGAGGCGCTGGTGACCTTGGAAACGAAAGGCACGGTACGGCTGGCGCGCGGGTTGACTTCCAGCACGTAGATGGTGTCGCCCTGGATGGCGAACTGTACGTTCATCAGGCCCACTACGTTCAGCGCACGCGCCATGGCGATGGTCTGACGGCGGATTTCGTCCTGCACGGCCGGGAACAGGCTGTAAGGCGGCAGCGAGCAGGCGGAGTCGCCAGAGTGGACGCCGGCTTGTTCGATGTGCTGCATGATGCCGCCGATCACCACATCGGTGCCGTCGGACACACAGTCCACGTCCACTTCGATGGCGTCGTTGAGGAAGCGGTCCAGCAGCACCGGGCTGTCATTGGACACCTTCACCGCTTCGCGCATGTAGCGCTCGAGGTCCGCCGGTTCGTGCACGATTTCCATTGCGCGGCCGCCCAGTACATAGGACGGACGCACCACCAGCGGATAGCCGATCTCTTCGGCCAACTTCATGGCGTCGGCCGGCGTGCGCGCGGTGCGGTTGGGCGGCTGCTTCAGGCCCAGCTCGTTCAGCAGCTTCTGGAAACGTTCGCGGTCTTCGGCGGCATCGATCATGTCCGGCGTGGTGCCGATAATGGGCACGCCATTGGCTTCCAGCGCGCGCGCCAGTTTCAGCGGGGTCTGGCCGCCGTACTGCACGATCACGCCGAACGGCTTCTCGATGCGACAGATTTCCAGTACGTCTTCCAGCGTCAGCGGCTCGAAATACAGACGGTCGGAGGTATCGTAATCGGTGGAAACAGTTTCCGGATTGCAGTTGACCATGATGGTCTCGAAACCGGATTCACGCAGTGCCAGCGCGGCATGCACGCAGCAGTAGTCGAACTCGATGCCCTGGCCGATACGGTTCGGGCCGCCACCCAACACCATGACCTTTTTGCGGTCGGAAGGATGCGATTCGCACTCTTCTTCGTAGCTGGAATACATGTAGGCCGTGGAGGTGGAGAACTCGGCAGCGCAGGTGTCCACGCGCTTGTACACCGGGTGCAGCCCCAGCGCCCAGCGCTTGGCGCGCACGGCGGCCTGATCGGTGCCCAGCAGTTCGCCCAGACGGCGGTCGGAGAAGCCCTTGCGCTTCAGGCGACGCAGCTCGTCAAAGGTCAGCTCTTCCACCTTGCGGCCGGCCAGCGCCTGCTCTTCGCCGACGATGTCTTCCACTTGCGCCAGGAACCATGGATCGATCTTGCTGACGTCGAAGACGTCTTCGCGACTCATGCCGATGCGGAAGGCGTCGGCCACGTAGAGGATGCGTTCCGGCCCCGGCGTGCTCAGCTCGTGACGGATGGCTTCTTCATTGCTGGTGACCGGATTGAAGCCAGACAGACCGGTTTCCAGCCCGCGCAAGGCTTTCTGCATGGATTCCTGCAGCGTGCGCCCCATGGCCATCACCTCGCCCACCGATTTCATCTGGGTGGTGAGACGATTGTCGGCCTGCGGGAATTTCTCGAAGGCGAAACGCGGAATCTTGGTGACGACGTAGTCGATGGACGGCTCGAAGGAGGCCGGGGTGGCGCCGCCGGTGATGTCGTTCTTGAGTTCGTCCAGGGTGTAGCCCACGGCCAGCTTGGCGGCCACCTTGGCGATCGGGAAACCGGTGGCCTTGGACGCCAGCGCGGAGGATCGCGACACGCGCGGGTTCATTTCAATGACGATCATGTCGCCATTGTCCGGATTCACGGCGAACTGCACGTTGGAACCGCCGGTATCCACGCCGATCTCGCGCAGCACCGCCAGCGAGGCGTTGCGCATGATCTGGTATTCCTTGTCGGTCAGCGTTTGCGCCGGCGCCACGGTGATGGAGTCGCCGGTGTGCACGCCCATCGGGTCGAAGTTCTCGATGGAACAGATGATGATGCAGTTGTCGTTGCGGTCGCGCACGACTTCCATCTCATATTCTTTCCAGCCCAGCACGGACTGCTCGATCAGCAGTTCATGCGTCGGGGAGGCCTCGAAACCGCGTTCGCAGATGGCGAGGAATTCTTCCTTGTTGTAGGCGATGCCGCCACCGGAGCCGCCCATGGTGAAGGACGGACGGATCAGCGTCGGGAAACCAACCTTGGCCTGCGCATCCAGCGATTCTTCCATGGAGTGGCAGACGAAGGACAGCGGGCAGGACAAGCCGATCTTGGCCATGGCTTCCTTGAAGCGGCCGCGGTCTTCCGCCTTGTCGATGGCGTCTTCGGTCGCGCCGATCAACTCCACCTTGTACTTGTCCAGCACGCCGTTGCGCGCCAGATCCAGCGCACAGTTCAGTGCGGTCTGACCGCCCATGGTGGGCAGAATGGCGTCCGGGCGCTCTTTGGCGATGATCTTTTCCAGCACCGGCCACGTGATGGGCTCGATGTAGGTGACATCAGCCATGTTGGGGTCGGTCATGATGGTGGCCGGATTGGAGTTCACCAGAATGACTTTGTAACCCTCTTCGCGCAGGGCCTTGCAAGCTTGCGCGCCGGAGTAGTCGAACTCGCACGCCTGGCCAATCACAATGGGGCCGGCGCCGATGATGAGAATGCTCTTGATGTCGGTACGTTTCGGCATGTTATCGCTCAATCAATTCAATGGTTCAGTTCAGGCTGGTCGCAGCCAGTTTGGCCCCGAAGCCCAGAAACAGCGCGCCCACTCCGCCAGACATGACGGAGGACAGTTTGCGGCGGCGGCGGAAGGCTTCGGCCAACCTTGCGCCGGACACGATGACGGCGGCCAGATAAATGGCGCTGCACGTCTGCAGGATCGCGCCCAACGCGACAAAGGTCAGTCCCGGGTGCGGGTAGGCCGGGTCGACGAATTGCACGAAGAAGGAAACGAAGAACAGGATGGCCTTGGGATTCATCAGGCTGATGGTGAGGGCGCGCGCAAAGGGGCGGCTATCGTCCACCTGTCGCTGTGGCGCGGCCTCCAGACGGCCGGTTTCCCGCCAGGAGCGCCACGCGCCGCGCAGCATTTGCAGGCCCAGCCAGCCCAGATAAGCGCCGCCGGAGTACTTCACCACCGCAAACACCGCCGGGTAAGCCTTGAGCACGCTGGCCGCGCCCGCGGCGGTCAGCGTCATCAGAATGGCGTCGCCCAGGAAGATGCCGCAGGCGCCCACGAAACCGCGACGCACGCCGCGTTGCGCCGCCACGGACAGCACATACATCGAGTTGGGGCCTGGCAGCAGCACGATGATGATGGTGCCAATCAGGTAGGTACTCAGGTCGGTAATGCCCAGCATGCCGGTTCTCCGTCGTTTCCGTTTACTTCGCTTCGCGCATCGCCTTGATGAAGCGGTCGAACAGGTAGGCCACATCTTCCGGGCCCGGGCTCGCTTCCGGATGACCCTGGAAGGAGAAAGCCGGGCGATCCGTCAGCGCGATGCCTTGCACGGTTTGATCGAACAGGCTGCGATGGGTCACGCGCACATTGGCGGGCAAGGTGGATTCATCCACCTGGAAGCCGTGGTTCTGGCTGGTGATCATTACGCGGCCGGTGTCGAGATCCTGCACCGGATGGTTGGCGCCATGGTGGCCGAACTTCATCTTGCTGGTGCGCGCGCCGGTGGCGAGACCGAGCAGCTGATGCCCCAGGCAAATGCCGAACACCGGCTTGCGGGTTTCCAGGATGGCGCGGATGGCGTCGATGGCGTAATCGCACGGCTCCGGATCGCCAGGGCCATTGGAGAGGAACACGCCGTCCGGGTTGAGCGCCAGCACATCGGCCGCCGGGGTTTGAGCCGGCACCACGGTCAGCTTGCAGCCGCGTTCGGCCAACATGCGCAGGATGTTGTGCTTGACGCCGAAATCGTAGGCCACCACATGGAAGTCGTGCTGAGCTTGCTGGGTATAACCCTTGCCCAAGCGCCACTCGCGGGTGTTCCACTGATAGGACTCATCACAGCTCACTACCTTGGCCAGATCCTGGCCGGCCATGGAGCCGAAGCCGCGGGCCAGTTCCAGCGCGCGCGCTTCATCGATGTCGCCGGCCATGATGCAGCCGGCCTGAGCGCCCTTCTCGCGCAGAATGCGGGTGAGGCGGCGGGTGTCGATGTCGGCGATGGCCACCACATTGTGGCGCTGCAGATAGCCGGACAGCGACTCTTCCGCGCGGAAGTTGCTGTGCAGCAGCGGCAGATCGCGAATGATCAGACCCGATGCAAAAACGGCGCGGGATTCGGTATCTTCCGAATTCGCGCCGACGTTACCGATATGGGGGTATGTCAGGGTGACAATTTGTTTGGTGTAGGAAGGATCCGTGAGGATTTCCTGATAACCGGTCATAGCGGTATTGAATACCACCTCACCGACCGTGTGGCCGGTAGCTCCAATGGCAACCCCTTTGAAGAGGGTGCCGTCAGCCAAGACGAGGATCGCTGGTACGGTAGACACTGACTGGCTCCTGTTGCGTTTGCTTGCGTGTTTTTGCGGTTTTTATGTGAATAACGGGACAGGATGCGCCCGCACCCGTCCCGTTTGGTTAAACCTTTCTATAATAACCTTTTGCGGCGCAGCAGGCAATAGGTAATGGCTTGTTTTTCTTGCAAAACCGACAGGGATTTATCTTCAACGACAGCAAGCAAAAAGGGCGTCGCACGCGCGACGCCCTTTCTTCGCTCTGCTTTTACATCATTCAGAACCAGGCTTCGTCCAACTCCATCACGCTGTCAGCGCCGCTGACAATGGCGGCGGCCAGGCCGGAGGCTTGCGGCAGCAAATGCTCGCCAAAGAAGCGTGCGGTGGCCATTTTGGCCTTGAGGAAATCCTCGTCGGCGCCGTCTTCGCCCAAGCGCTCGCGGGCGATCAAGGCACCGCGCCCCAGCTGCCAGCCACCCAGCACGATGCCCATCAGCTTGAGGAAAGGCACCGAGCCGGCCGCCGCCAACTGCGGTTGCTCGCCAAAGGTGGAGAGGATGAAGGCAACGCAGCGCTCAGCCTCCGCCGCCGCCGATTTGAGGTTGGCCGCAAAGCTGTCAAAGCCGGCGGCAGCCAGCTTGTCGGCGGTAGCCAGCGCTTCGGCCAACAACGAGCGGGCGGTCGCGCCCCCTTCGCTGAAGGTCTTGCGTCCAATCAGATCCAGCGCCTGAATGCCGGTGGTACCTTCATAGATGGCGGTGATGCGGGCGTCACGATAGTACTGGGCCACGCCGGTTTCCTCGATGAAGCCCATGCCGCCGTGCACTTGCACCGCCAGGCTGGTCAACTCGTTGGCCTGCTCGGTATTCCAGCCCTTGACGATGGGAATCAGGAAATTCACCAGTGCCTGGTTGCGCGCCGCCTCGGACGTCACCGGATGACGAGCGGCGCGATCCAGCGATGCCGCCGTGAAATAAGCCAGCGCGCGCTGGGCCTCCACCTGTGCGCGAATAGTCAGCAGCATGCGACGGATGTCCGGGTGACGGATGATGGGCACGCCAGCCGGATCGGGCGAACCCACCGCACGGCTCTGCACGCGGTCACGCGCGTACTCCACAGCCTTCTGGTAAGCGCGCTCGGAAACCGACATCCCCTCCACACCCACGCCCAGACGCGCGTGGTTCATCATGGTGAACATGTAGTTCAGGCCTTTGTTGGCCTCGCCCACCAGATAACCCACAGCTCCGCCATTGTCCCCAAAGCTCATGACGGCGGTAGGGCTGCCATGGATGCCCAGCTTGTGTTCAAGCGACACGCAACGCACGTCATTGCGCGCCCCCAGGCTGCCATCCGCATTCACCAGGAACTTTGGCACGATGAACAGGGAAATTCCCTTCACACCAGCCGGAGCGTCGGGCAGACGGGCCAGCACCAGATGGACGATATTCTCGGCCATGTCGTGCTCACCCCAGGTGATAAAGATTTTCTGACCGGTTACCAGGTAGCTGCCGTCAGCCTGAGGCACGGCGCGGGAACGCACCTGCGCCAGATCGGAGCCCGCCTGCGGTTCGGTCAGGTTCATGGTGCCGGTCCAGGCGCCGCTGGACATGGGCGGCAAATAGACCGCCTTCAGCGCGTCCGAAGCGTGATGATGAATCGCCTCTACCGCACCCAGCGTCAGCAAAGGGGCCAGCGAAAACGCCAGGTTGGCCGAACACCACATTTCTTCGGCGGCGATCGCCACCAGCGCAGGCATGCCCTGGCCGCCGAATTCCGCCGGCGCGCGCAAGCCCACCCAGCCGGATTCCACATACTGCTGCCAGGCTTCTTTGAAACCCGGAGCTGCGGTCACTTCGCCATCCTGCCATTTCGCGCCCTTGTCGCCCTGCTTGTTGATCGGCGCCAGCACGCCTTCGGCAAACTTGGCGGCCTCCTCCAGAATGGCGTCCACCAGTTCGACGGAGCAATCTTCATAGCCCGGCAGGCTGCACACCGAGGTCAACTCGGCCAGTTCGTTCAGCGCGAAGCGGATTTCTTTAACCGGAGCGTTGTAGATCATCGTTTTCTCCTCAGTCGTCTTGTCGACATGAATCGTCGTTGCAGATATGAAAAAACCGGCATGCCGTCCACCCAATGCATGAGCAGGCATCCCGCGCTGGCGGGATGCCGTGCTCCTCCATGAAGCAGACCGGTCATTGCCGGTTTTGTTGTTATGGCCTGCGGCTATGCTGCCGCATGGCGGGGAGAGTCAGCCTCTCCCCTGATGATGCGTATTACTTGGACAGCTCGGCGATCAGTTCGGGCACCACCGTGAAGAGGTCGCCCACGATACCGTAATCGGCCACCTGGAAAATCGGCGCTTCTTCATCCTTGTTGATGGCGACGATGATCTTGGAGTCCTTCATACCAGCCAGGTGCTGGATTGCCCCGGAAATGCCCACTGCTACGTACAGTTGCGGCGCCACTACCTTGCCGGTCTGGCCGACCTGGTAGTCATTCGGCGCGTAGCCTGCGTCAACGGCAGCGCGGGAAGCGCCCACAGCTGCGCCGAGCTTGTCGGCCAGCGGGTCGATAACCGCCTTGAACTGCTCTTCCGAGCCCAGCGCGCGGCCACCGGAGACGATTACCTTGGCGGAGCCCAGTTCCGGACGATCGGACTTAGTCAGCTCTTGACCGACAAAGCTGGAGAGCTGCGGATCAGCCACAACCGCCACGCTTTCAACCGCGGCAGCGCCACCCTGACCAGCCGCATCGAAAGCGGTGGTGCGCACGGTGAGCACCTTGATCGGATCGATGGATTGCACGGTGGCCATCACGTTGCCGGCATAAACCGGGCGCACGAAAGTGTCGGCGGACTCAACGGCGGTGATCTCGGAGATCATCGCCACATCCAGCAAGGCGGCCACGCGCGGCAACAGGTTTTTACCGAAGGAAGAAGCCGGGGCCAGCACATGGCTGTAACCCTTGGCCACATCCACTACCAGCGCCGAGAGGCTTTCAGCCAATCCGTGCGCGTAGTGAGCGGCGTCGGCGGTCAACACCTTGGCCACGCCGGCCACGGACTTCGCGGCGTCGGCGGCGGCCGCGGCGTTATGGCCGGCCACCAGCACATGCACTTCGCCCAGCTTGGCGGCGGCGGTGATGGTATTCAGGGTGCCTGCTTTCAGGCTCTGGTTGTCGTGTTCAGCGATAACGAGAATGGCCATGGCTTACAGCACCTTTGCTTCGTTCTTGAGTTTGGCGACCAGCTCGGCGGCATTGGCCACCTTGATGCCGGCGGAGCGCTTGGCGGGCTCGGCAACCTTGAGGGTCTTGAGACGCGGCGTCACATCCACGCCCAGATCAGCCGGCGTGGTCTTATCCAGCGGTTTCTTCTTGGCGGCCATGATGTTGGGCAGCTTGATGAAACGCGGTTCGTTCAGACGCAGGTCGGCGGTAACCAGTGCCGGCAGACGCAGCTTGACGGTTTCCAGACCGCCATCGATTTCACGAGTGATATCGGCGGTTTCGGCGGCAAGATCCACCTTGGAAGCGAAGGTACCTTGCGGCCAGCCCAGCAGGGCGGCGGTCATCTGGCCGGTCTGATTGGCATCATCGTCGATGGCTTGCTTACCCACGATCACCAGCTGCGGCTGTTCTTTTTCGGCAACGGCCTTCAGCAGCTTGGCCACGGCCAAAGGCTGCAGCTCGGCGTCGGTTTCCACCAGCAGAGCGCGATCCGCACCCATGGCCAGCGCAGTGCGCAGGGTTTCTTCACATTGCTTCACACCCATGGAAACCACCACGATTTCGCTCGCCTTGCCGGCTTCCTTCAGACGAACCGCCTCTTCCACGGCGATTTCATCAAACGGGTTCATGGACATCTTCACGTTGGCGACGTCGACGTCGGTGCCGTCGGCCTTCACCCGGACTTTCACGTTGTAATCCACAACGCGCTTAACAGCGACTAGAACTTTCATATTCCTCCAGCGAATATCTCTCTGGGTTAATCGAACTCGGAAGGCACCTGAATCGTGGTGTTGCCTTGATTATGCCCCAATACGCTTTCAAACGAGCGTTTGGTTGATTTGCAATGTACAGCACGTAGCAAAAAAACAACTTTGTGCAGATACTACGTCATTTCCGCTTAATTTGCATTTCCCCCGCCGCGTGTCACAATGCACCGCAGCAATTTCACCGTCATAACCGGAGATCCTCGCATGACCGTCTACTTTGAAGACATCAAAATCGGCGATTCCGCCGAGTACGCCAAGACCATCACCGAAGCCGACATCCTGATGTTCGCGGCCGTCTCCGGCGACGACAATCCGGTTCACATCAATCAGGAATACGCCGAAACCACCCCCTTCGGCGGCCGCATCGCGCACGGCATGCTCACTGCCAGCCTGATTTCCACCGTGGTAGGTACCCGCCTGCCCGGCAACGGCACCATCTATCTGTCGCAATCCACCCGCTTCAAGGCCCCGGTGAAAATCGGCCAGACCATCACGGCCCGCGCCACGGTCATCGAGCTGTTCCCGGAAAAAAAACGCGTCAAACTGAGCACCGAATGCATCGTTCAGGGCAAGGTGATTCTGGAAGGCGAATCGCTGGTCATCGCCCCCAGTCGCGAGGCCTGAGCGCATGGCGCAAATCAGCATTCAACGTCTGACCGACGCTGCCGGGCTGGTGCAGGATCATGCGCTGCTAGCCCGTTGCGCCGCGCTGCACCGCCAACTGCGGCCGATGTTGCCCGAAGACGGCGAGCGCTATGCGGCGAAAATGCAACGTGTCTGCCAGTACGGCGCGGCCATCGCTGTAGCGGTGGAGGAGACGGGTCAGCCCCTGGGATTGGCGCTGTACCGGGTGTATGAAAACACCTACGAAAACCTGCGGCTGTATATTGATGACTTGGTCACCGACGAAGCGCATCGTTCCGCCGGTATTGGCAAGCGCCTGCTTGACTGGTGTGCGGAGGAAGGCAGATCACGCGGTTGCGAGTTTCTGGTGCTGGACTCCGGCACCTGGCGCACGGCCGCGCACAAGCTGTATTTCCGCGAGGGATTCAGCATCAGTTCCTTCCACTTCACTCGCCCGCTGGTCTGATCGTTCAGCAGCCGCTCAAGCCTGCGTCGCTCCATGGCGGCGCAGCGCCCACCACACACATTCGCGCACCATCTCGGACTCACTGTCCTGCCGCGCCCTGAGCGCAGCCAGCACCGCCTCCGAGCGGGGCGCATTGCCCAGCCCTACCGCCAGATTGGACAACCACTTGTCGTAACCGATGCGGTAAATCGGGCTGCCCGCCATCTTTTGCTGGAATTCCGCTTCCGACCAGGCAAACAGCGCCACCAGGCTCACATCGTCCAGCCCATGTCGCACGGCGAAATCCGCCTCTGCCGTCGGTACGGCAAAGCGGTTCCACGGGCAACACAGCTGGCAGTCGTCGCAACCATAAACCCGGTTGCCGATCAATGGCCGCAAGGGCTCTGGTATGGCGCCTTTAAGTTCGATCGTGAGATAGGAAATACATCGCCGCGCATCCACTTTATAAGGCGCAACAATGGCTTGCGTGGGGCACACGTCGATACAGCGAGTGCAGCTGCCGCAGTGCTGCTGTTCCGCCTGGTCAACCGGCAAGGGCAGATCGGTAAACAATTCGCCCAGAAAATACAGCGACCCTTGGCCTTTATTGATCAGCAATGTGTGCTTGCCGCGCCAGCCCACCCCCGCCCGGGCCGCCAGCGCCACCTCCGCCACTGGCGCGCTGTCGGTAAACACCCGATACCCAAACGGGCCCACCGCCTGCGCAATGCGATCTGCCAGCCTTTGCAGCCGCTGGCGCAACACTTTGTGGTAATCCCGCCCCAAGGCGTAACGCGATACGTAGGCCATGCTGCTGTCCGCCAGCACCGCATCAGCGGCTCTCGCCTCCTCCGGCCAATAGTTCATGCGCACACTGACAATACTAAGCGTGCCAGGCACCAGCTCCGCCGGACGCACACGCAAAGCGCCATGCCGCGCCATGTAGTCCATCTCGCCGTGATTGCCTTCGGCCAACCATGTCATCAGCGCCGCCTCGTGCTCCTGAGGCAGCTCCGCGCGACCGATGCGCGCATCGGCAAAGCCGGCTTCTTGAGCCCAGACTTTGATTTGCCGCGCCAATTCGGGATAATCCGGCTTTTGACAGGATGTTTCGTTCATGGCCATGGATGATACCAGTGTTTACAGCGGCTCCCTGCCCGACGAAATGGCGACGCAGGCGCTAGCCATCCGTCTCGCCGCCGTCCTGCAATCAGGACTGGTTATCTATCTGCAGGGTGACCTGGGCGCGGGCAAAACCACGTTCACCCGCTTTCTGCTCGGCGCGCTGGGTTATGCCGGCAAAGTAAAGAGCCCGACCTATACCCTGGTGGAAAGCTACCCCTTGGACGGTTTCACCGTTTATCATTTCGACCTGTACCGTTTCGCCGACCCGGAAGAATGGGACGACGCGGGCTTCCGCGACCTGTTCGGCCAGGACAGTGTTTGTCTGGTGGAATGGCCGGACAAGGCCGATGCTTTACTGCCGCGCGCCGACCTGACGCTGGAACTTGCAGCGGACGCCAACGGTCGCAGCTATCGTTTAATTGCCAGTACAGATTCCGGACAGTCATGCCTGACTCGATTTTCGACCCAAACCGCCGCAAGCTGATCGGCGCAGCCGCCGCCACTTTCCTGCTGAGCGTCAGCCGAATCGGTTTTGCCGCCGCCAGCCAGGTGGTGGCCATTCGCATCTGGCCGGCCGCCAGCTATACGCGCATCACGCTGGAAGCCAGCGACGCCATCAAGTTCAAGCAATTCACCATTGCCAATCCTGACCGGCTGGTCATAGATCTGGAAGGCGTGCAACTCAACAGCGTACTGAAAGACATCGGCAACCAGATTGCCGACGCTGACCCGTACATCAAAACGGCCCGCGCCGGCCAGTTCACACCGGACACCGTCCGCATCGTGCTGGATCTGAAAACGGACATCAAACCTCAAGCGTTCACGCTGACGCCGGTAGCTGAATACAAGCACCGACTGGTAGTCGATCTCTACCCCGCCAGCGGCGCGCAGGATGACCCGCTGCTGGCGCTGCTGGAAGACTACAACAAGGGCAAGCTGCAAGAGCCCGCTCCCCAAATCAAGCCCAAGAAGCAGGACAGCAATCGCCCCATCGTGGTGATGCTGGACCCCGGCCACGGGGGCGAGGACCCGGGTGCCATCGGCATGAACGGCACCCGCGAGAAAGACATCGTGCTCAAGATCGGCAAGCAGCTCAAGCGCATGATCGACGCCGAGCGCAATATGAAAGCCTTCATGACGCGCGAGGAAGATATCTTTATTCCACTGGGCGTGCGGGTAGCCAAGGCGCGCAAACTGAATGCAGACCTGTTCATCTCCATTCATGCCGACGCCGCGCCCAATCGCAGTGCCCGCGGCTCGTCTGTCTTTGCCTTGTCGGAAAAGGGCGCGTCCAGCGCCTTCGCCAAGACGCTGGCGCAAACGCAAAACGACGCCGACCTTATCGGCGGGGTGAAGATCGGCAGCAAAGACAAGTTCCTGGCCCATACACTGCTGGACCTGACCCAAACCGCCACCATCAACGACAGCCTGAAACTGGGCAAAATGATGCTGGGCAAAGTGGGCGACCTCAACAAACTGCACAGCCGCCAAGTGGAGCAGGCTGGCTTTGCCGTACTGAAAGCGCCGGACATTCCCTCCATCCTGGTAGAGACTGCCTTCATCAGCAATCCGGATGAGGAACAGCGCCTCCTCGACGGAGACTTTCAGCAGCAAATGGCTGGAGCTCTGCTCAGCGGCATAAAGAGTTACTTCGCTCAAGGGGCGGCCCTGGCCGCCCGCGCCTGATCAACGCTTCGGCAAACATCCATGAAAAAGCCCGCTGCTCGCGGGCTTTTTCATTTTGGCCAACCTTATGTCAGGCCTGCCGGGACGGATCCATCTCGGAATCCGGGCTCTCCTCTACAGCCGCTACGCGATAGCTCTCGGCAGCCCACTCGCCCAGATCGATCATTTTGCAACGCTCGCTGCAGAATGGCCGAAAACGGCTCGCAGCCTCCCAACGAACAGGAGCGCGACAAACAGGACAGGCAACAGTGCGAACAGAAGGTGTTTTGGTCATCAGAACTTGCAATTGGTCAGACTGAAATCAACATCCTGCTCAGTCTGGCGCGGGCGAGTCTCGCCGGTTACCGCGCTGACAAAACGGATATTGAGAGCGTATTTATTGGCGGAGAGCTCAGGCAGCACATTCAACGCCGGATCATAGGCGACGCGGATCAACTGCACAATCTTGCCTCCGGACATTTGCTGGAATGCC
The DNA here is from genome assembly GCF_945957525.1 of uncultured Aquitalea sp. GTDB lineage: Bacteria > Pseudomonadota > Gammaproteobacteria > Burkholderiales > Chromobacteriaceae > Aquitalea. Next base: position 30,627 of record NZ_CAMFLA010000016.1, read on the forward strand.
CCGGCGCGGGCCACATAATGGTGCGTTTTCCCACCGTCGCGCAGAAGTTTAAGCAGAATGCGCGCAGCCTCTGCGGTTGGCATCAAAGGCCCCGCCCAGCGCTTCAGGTCTTGACGACGCTCCTCCGCCGGCTTTTGTTGCCAGAGGAAATAGGACGGCAGATCGAACTGGCACGTACCGCCGGGGATGCCGGCGCGCTGCTTGATGGCCATCAGCCACTCGTTCTCGCGCAAATGCTGGCCGAACTTGCCGGTAATGCCCAGCAACTGGGCCGAAGCCTGCTCGATATCCTCCAGCACGCGCTCCAGCGTATCTTCCGCCACATTGGGGTTTTCACGCAGCGGCTCGAGAATCTGCTTCTGCCGCTCCAGTTCTTGCAACAAATCGGCTTTCAGATCTGCACGCGACGCAGTCTCCATCAGCTCGAACAACACCAGCAACCCGGCGTGGTGATCCAGCGGATGATCCTTGCCGAAGAAATAGGCCAGCCGCCCGTACAAATGCTCAAGCCTGAGCAAGGTACGAGTACGCTCGGTGACGGGAAACTCAAAACTGATCACAGCACTTTTGCCCTTCTCGGTGGCTTGAAAAATGCCTTGTCACTGGCCGTTGGCAAGGTTTGCAAGATAATACTGGTGTTTCTGCTCAACTTGAAGCGCCAAGGCCTCCAAGCCTGCATTATTTTCGATGACATCGTCCGCCAGCGCCAACCTCCGCAGACGAGGCATTTGTGACGCAATGATCGCCTTTATCTGCTCATCGGGCAAACCGTTGCGCTTGCGCACCCGCTCAAGCTGCACCGACTCCAGGCAATCCACCACCAACGTCCTGCCCAGCAAGGGCCGGTATTCCGGATGCTCAAACAGCAGCGGCACCACCAGCAGCGCATAAGGCGCTTCCGCCTCAGCCAGCAAGCGTACGCTCTCCACATGGATCAGGGGATGCAGGATGGATTCCAAACGGGATTTGGCAGCAGCGTCGGCAAACACCAGCTCGCGCATGCCCGCACGATTCATACTGCCGTCGGCATTGAGCATCGCATTGCCAAAGGCAGACATGATGGCTGGCATGGCCACGCCATGCGGGCCAGTCAGCGCATGAGCAATCACATCGGTATCCACGACTGCCACACCACGTTCGGCAAACAGATTGGCAACGCTGGTTTTGCCTGACCCTATGCCACCAGTCAGCCCTACTACCTTAGAAACCATGCAAATACCAAGCCACAATGCCCGGCCCCCACAGCAGCGCAATCCAGCCTGCCGCGGCCAGGTAAGGCCCGAACGGCAACGGCTGGCCGCGTCCGTGACGCGCCAGTAAAATCATCAGCACGCCGTAAACAGCACCCACCAAAGATGAAAGCAAGATGATCAGGGGCAGCATGGACCATCCAAGCCAGGCACCCAGAGCAGCCAACAGTTTGAAGTCGCCAAACCCCATCCCGTCCTTGCCGGTCGCCAGCTTGAAAATCCAGTAAACACTCCACAGGCTAAGATAGCCTGCCATCGCGCCAATCACGGCATCAGCCAGCGGTACGGCACCCGTGACAAGATTGAACAGCAAACCGGCCCACAGCAAGGGAAGCGTGAGGCTGTCCGGCAGCAACTGCGTATCAGCGTCAATGAAGGTGAGCGCCACCAACGCAGCCGTCAAAAAGAGATAACCTGGCAACGTCGCACTCCACCCTACTTTGCAAGCCACGACAGCAAAAAGAACCCCGGTCAGCAATTCCACCATGGGATAGCGAAAGCTGATACGGGCCTTGCAGGTGCCGCACTTGCCGCCCAAGGCCAAATAACTGAAAAGCGGAATGTTCTGCCAAGCCCGCACAGGAGCCTCGCACATCGGGCAGCGCGAGGGGGGGGTCATCAGGTTGAAGACAGGCAACGCCTCGCCGGAGCTTTGGCAGTCGCATAGATCAGCGCACTCTGCGCGCCACTGACGCTCCATCATGAGGGGAAGGCGATAGATCACCACATTCAGGAAACTGCCAATCAACAACCCCAGCACCAAAACACACACAGACAACAGTAGCGGGCTGAGCGCCAGCATTTCCACAACAGACGACATACTTAGCCCACCACCTGGCCCATTTTGAAAATCGGCATGTACATGGCAATCACCAGACCACCAATCAGTACCCCCAGAATCACCATGATCACCGGTTCTAGCAGGCTGGACAGTGATGCCACGGCGTTATCGACTTCTTCTTCATAAAAGTCGGCAATCTTTTCCAGCATTTGATCCAGCGAGCCAGACTCCTCGCCGATAGAGGTCATCTGCAGCACCATGTTCGGGAAGAGATTGGTGCGTTGCATGGAGTAATTCAGCGTAGAGCCGGCGCTCACATCGGATTGAATCTGCTTGGTAGCCTCGCTATACACTTGGTTGCCCGAAGCCCCGCCCACTGAGTCCAGCGCCTCAACCAAGGGCACGCCCGCCGCAAACAAAGTAGCCAGCGTGCGCGACCAGCGCGCGATGGTCGCCTTGCGGATGATATCGCCGATAACAGGCAGCTTCAGCAGAATTCGGTCCATCTGCTCCTGCATCTTCGGCACACGCTTGAAGGCATAGAAGAAACCAAAAATTGCACCAAAAATGGTGCCGAATATCAACCACCACCAATGCACAAAACCATCGGACAACCAGATGACGAACATGGTAGGCGCAGGCAAGTTGGCGCCGAAGCTGGAGAAAAGATCCTTGAACGCAGGAATCACGTAAATCATGATCACTGCGGTAATGATGAAAGCGGTCGCGATAATCGCGGAAGGGTAAATCAGGGCGGATTTGATCTTGCCCTTGATCGCCAGCACCTTTTCTTTGTAGGTGGCCAGTTTGTCCAGCAGCGAGTCCAGTACACCGCCCGTCTCACCAGCAGCGATCAAGTTGCAGAACAGCTTGTCGAAATACAGCGGTTTCTTGCGGAATGCCTCCGCCAGCGACAAACCAGTTTCCACATCCGCACGCACCTCAAGCAACATCTTGGTGACGGCCGGATTGCCATGCCCCTTGGCGGAAATATCGAAAGCCTGCAGCAAAGGTACGCCAGCGCGCATCATGGTGGACAGCTGCCGGGTGAACAGCGCAATATCCTTCTCGGTGATCTTGCGCCCAAAGCCTCCGCGACGGCGCTTCACCTTCAAGACATTGATGCCTTGCCGGCGCAGCTGGGTTTTCGCAACGTTTTCGCTTTCTGCGCGCAACTCCCCACGCACCACCTTACCTGCACGATCCTTGCCTTCCCATTCCCAGATAAAACCCGGGGTCGCCTTTTTAGCCACGGTAGCCATCTTTATTCTCTTTGCAGGTTATCCGGTCACTCGTTAGTCACAGCTTCAATTTCCGACAGCGATGTCACACCCTTCATGACCTTGAGCAGACCGGCTTGGCGCAGATCCACCATGCCCTCTTTACGGGCCAGGTCAGCAATATCAATCGCCGTGCCATTTTGCATGATCAGTCGGGTGATTGCATCAGAGATGGGCATTACTTCGTAAATGCCTGTTCGTCCTTTATAGCCTGAACCTCGGCATTCCTCGCATCCGGCAGGGCCGTAGGGCTTCCAAGAACCATCAAGTTGCTCTTTGGAGAAGCCTGCGCGCAGCAGTGCCTCTTCCGGGATATCAATCGGTTTCTTGCAATGATTGCACAGGCGTCGCGCAAGACGCTGAGCCATGATCAGCAAGACCGAGCTTGCCACGTTGAAAGGTGCGACGCCCATATTCAATAAACGCGTCAGCGTCGCGGGTGCATTGTTGGTGTGCAGCGTGGAAAATACCATGTGACCCGTCTGCGCAGCCTTGATGGAAATGTCCGCCGTCTCGAAGTCGCGAATTTCACCCACCATGATCACATCCGGATCTTGCCGCAAAAACGCCTTCAACGCGGATGCAAACGTCAGGCCGGCCTTTTCATTGACATTCACCTGATTGATGCCTGGCAAGTTGATTTCGACCGGGTCTTCCGCAGTGGAAATATTGATGTCCGGCTTGTTGAGGATATTCAGGCAGGTGTACAAGGAAACGGTCTTACCACTACCCGTAGGCCCTGTTACTAGTACCATGCCGTAAGGCCGAGCGATGGCATCCAGCAACAATTTTTTCTGCATGGGCTCAAAGCCGAGCTGCTCAATGTCCAGCGATGCCGCCGACGCATCGAGGATACGCATCACGATCTTCTCACCGTACAAGGTAGGCAAGGTACTGACACGAAAATCAATGGAGTGGGTCTTGGATATGACCAGCTTCAGACGACCGTCCTGAGGCACCCTCTTTTCTGAAATATCCAGCCGCGATATCACCTTGATGCGGGAGGCTATTTTTTCCTTCAACAGCAGGGGCGGCTGCGCGATTTCCTTGAGGATGCCATCCACGCGATAGCGAATACGGTAGAACTTTTCATAAGGCTCAAAATGGATATCAGATGCGCCACCGTTGATCGCATCCAGCAATACCTTGTGAATGAATTTTACGACAGGGGCATCATCAACATCGGGCTGAGTCGCATCAGAGGCCGCAGGCGCAGCATCCGGGTCGACAAACTCAAGATCGCCGAAATCTTCCTGAGCCAGTGAGTTGATGGCGGCATTGGCGTCCTCCGTATACTTGCCAATCACCTTTGACAGCTTGTCGTCCTCGACCACCACCACTTCCACCGTCATGCCGGTCTTGAAAGTGATAGCGTGAAAAGCTGAGGTTTGCGTGGGATCCGAAGTACCAATGTAAAGCTTGTTGCCACGCTTGAACAAAGGAACCAAGCGCCGGCTGCCGATTAGCTCATCATCCACCAGCCCCTTGGGTAACTGGGAAGGATCAATGGCCCCCATATCCAGCAGCGGGTATCCAAACACCTTGGAGGCGAATGAAGCCACCTCACCCGCGCCCATTTTCTTGCTGGCGATCAACTGCTCAACAAAACTAATGTTTGACGCTTGAGCCTGCTTCTGAATGGCCTCTGCATCCTGCAACAACAAGGCATTGTTTTGCACCAAAGCACGACCCAGACCGGAAATCCCTGCAGACGCATCCATCAAGCACCCTCACAAAACAGTTGCGCAGCGTAGTCGCCGCCAGTTGCAGCAATTATAAGCTCATGTCGCAACAATAGGGTCAACTCTAAGCAAGCGACGATCACAAGTTGAATAGACATGAAAAAAGGACTGCCGAAGCAGTCCTTTTCAAACTAACTAACTCTGAAATCAGAATTAGAAGTTGTGGATCAGGCCAACGCCCAGGGAGCTTTCGCTCGGGGTGTCACCCTTCCAGCTTACATGGCCGTAAGCGCCGTACACGCTGGTGCGCTTGGACAGATCGTAGTTCAGACCAGCAACCCACTGGCTATAGCCGGTGTTGTCGATAGTATTGCTATCCACGGAAATGTTTTTGCCCTTGGCATAGCTCAGGTACGGGGTCAGGGCACCAAAGGTATAACCAGCGGTCAGTGCGTACTCCTTAGTCTTAACCTTGGCATTACCTGCGGAGGCACCAGCAGCCAGATCAGCACTGTAGAACTGACCAGCCAAGTCGTAACCTTGGGTCTGCTGATAGCCAAAGGCTACGTACAGATTGTTAGCATTGTAACCGGCTTCCAGACGGTGCCAAGACTGAATGGTGCCCAGTTCCTGAGCAGAACCCCAGTGCTGGTAGTTGTACTTACCGAAGAAACCGGAGTTTTCGTAGCTCAGACCCAAGTTCCAAGTCTGGTTGTTGGTATTGGAACCGTTAACCAGCTTACGAGTTTCATCGGTACCGTACAGCAGGGAGCCGTTGAAACCAGCCAGATTCGGAGTGTCGTAGCGGACGGCGTTGTTAACGCGACCGTCCAGACGGGTGAAGTAGCCCAGACCTGCAACACTCTTGCCGGAATAATAACCCGGGTCAACTTGCTCCATGTCGGAGTTAGCATAGTTGGACAACTTACCCAGACGGAACTTACCGAAAGCACCTTCCAGGCCAACGAAAGTGTCGCGAGTGCCAAAACCGGTGTTGCTGGAACCGTCAACATTTACACGGTTCTCAACTTGCCAGATAGCCTTCAGGCCATTGCCCAGATCTTCATTGCCCTTGAAACCGATGCGGGAAGTCCAGTCGTTGATCTGAGTGTTGCTCTTCAGGTTGCCATTGGCATCGGTAACGCCAGCAGCGTAGGTTTTGTTGCTTTCGATACCACCACGGATGGAACCGTACAGGGTAACGTCAGCCATTGCGGCGGCCGGGATGGCTGCAATAGCCAGAGCGATCAGCTTCTTGTTCATCGCTAATTCCTTTCGAAGTCAGTTCAATGTAGTCCTGTTAGATTGCCGGCCATCAAGATTGACGACTGGCCTCCGGACATTTTCTCACCACCGGTTTCCCGGCAAGTTGCTGATCGAAATATAAAGCGCTCGTTGCAAAAATACAAAAGGGCTCGGCAGCACTCGGCCAGACACGCAGCACGACAATGGCAAAAAATTATAATAAGCAATTGAAAAATATACGTTTTTACAAAAATCAAAATCAAAAAACAGCAGAGACAAAAAAACAACACCACTGTAAAAGTGTTGCAAAAACACCCACAAATGCCAATCTTCACCCCATTAAACACTTGGAAAAGACCTGCAAATGACACAGCCCAGCGCTCTGTTCTGGTTTCGCCGTGACTTGCGCACCGAGGACAACCGCGGCCTGTACGAGGCCCTTGCAAAGCACAACCAGGTTTATTGCGCCTTCATTCTGGACAGCTCAATCCTGGACCCTCTGCCCCGTCAGGATCGGCGCGTGGACTTCATCATGGCAAGCCTGCAGTCCCTCCAGCTTGAACTGCGCCAACATGGTGGCGAGCTGCTGGTACGACATGGACTACCTATAGAAGAGATCCCTCGACTGGCTCGCGACCTTGGCGTCGATTGCGTTTACGCCAATAAAGATTACGAACCCGCGACCATCCTGCGAGACAGACGCGTCAGCGAGCTGCTGGAGGCCGAGGGCCGGCGTCTGTCCTTATATAAGGATCATGTGGTTTTTGAGGAGGATGAAATCCTGACAGCCGCAAGCCGGCCTTATACCGTGTTCACCCCCTATAAAAACAATTGGCAGAAGAAAGTGCGCCATCTGGATCTGGAGGTGGCAGACTCAGCCAGCATGCTTCACAAGCTGGCGCAGCATCCGGCTACCGATCTGCCCGCCTTGCAGGATTTCGGCTTTGAAAGCAGCGATCTGTCTTCGCTGCCGATCGCGCCGGGCAGTACCGGGGCAAGAGTGCTACTGGATGACTTCAGCGATCGGATAGAACACTACAAAACGCTGCGGGACTTTCCTTCGGTTAAAGGCGTTTCCTATCTGTCGGCTCACTTGCGCTTCGGTACGATCTCAATCCGACAGTTGGCCAGACTGGCATATGAAAGACAAAACGCCGGCGCAGACTGCTGGCTTGGGGAGCTGATTTGGCGCGATTTCTATCAGCAGTTTCTTTGGCATTTTCCGAACGTCGCCAAGCAGAGCTTCAAGCCCGAGTACCAAAACCTAGCCTACGAAAATAATGAGGAGTGGTTTGCCGCGTGGAAAGAAGGACGCACCGGCTACCCGATCGTTGACGCAGCCATGCGCCAGTTGCTGCATAGCGGTTATATGCACAACCGCCTTCGCATGATTGTGGCCAGTTTCCTGGTAAAAGATCTGCTGATTGACTGGCGATGGGGGGAGGCGTGGTTTGCTGAAAAGTTACTGGACTTCGACCTGGCGGCCAACAACGGCGGTTGGCAATGGTCGGCCTCCACGGGCTGCGACGCACAGCCCTATTTCCGTATTTTCAATCCGGTAAGTCAGTCAGAAAAGTTCGACCCGCAAGGCAAGCTCATCCGCCGCTATGTGCCAGAGCTGGCAGCCTTCGATGACAAAGCCATCCACGCCCCTTGGCAAGCAAAGACAACGCCCCCAGGTTTCCGATTGGGCTTGGACTACCCACACCCCATCGTCGATCATGCGGTGCAGAGAGAAAAGGCGCTGGCCCTCTTCGGCAAACCTGCATAAACGCACAATGCAAAAAGCCCGGCCAAAGCCGGGCTTCTGTTTCTTTATTGCACCTTGTTCAAGGCTTCTTGGCCACGGACTTAGAGGCGTCCTTCTTGGCCGGTTTTGCCGGCGCTGCCGGCTTAGCCGTCGCGGCGGGAGCGGCTGCCGGTTTGTTGGCCGCCGCAGGTGCGCCACTCTTGGCCGCTGCTGCGGGCGCAGTCGTAGCGCCGCTCACTGCGATATCCTTGCGCAGCTTCTCCAGGGTTTTATCGCCAATGCCGGAGACGTTTTTCAAATCATCTACACTCTTGAAAGCACCGTTCTTAGCGCGGTAATCAATGATGGCCTTAGCCTTCACCGGGCCGATGCCATTCAGGGACTCAAGTTGCTCCTGAGTAGCCGTATTGATATTGACGGCGGCGAAAGCAGATGCGCAAACAAACAGGAAACCCAACAAGGCGGCAAGCAGTTTCTTCATGAACGACTCCTTCGTTTCGACAAGATTTAAGCAGCTCGCCACAGGGTTTGACTCCTGAGGCTAGCTTCGATGCAACACAAGCTCCAGCACCATCTTGCTACCAATGTATGCCAGCAGCAAGGCAGCGAAGCCAGCCAAGGTCCAGCGGATTGCCAGCTTACCGCGCCACCCCTTGAGCTTGCGCCCGACAAGCAAAGCACCGAACAGCCCCCAGGACAACACACCAAAGACTGTCTTATGAGTCAGCGCCGCAGGTTTGCCGAAGACTTCCTCCGAAAACACCACGCCGGTCAGAAGTGATACCGAAAGAAGCAGAAATCCCACCCCGATGACCTGAAACATCATTTTTTCGAGCGAAAGCAAAGGTGGCAGCTGCCGCACCAACGCCAGCCCCCGCTTCTGATGCAGTGCTTTCTCCATGAACAGCATCAGCACAGCCAGTAGTGCGCCAATGGCAAACAGGCTGTAAGCCACAATGGACACCAACACGTGCAAGGCAAAGGCGGGATTGCGCAGATCATGCATGACATGCTCACCGGGAAAAGCCAGTGCGAACGCCAGTGTCGCCATCGCCAGTGGCATCATGAACAACTGCAGCCCCTCCACCCGGTAAAAGAAGCCGCAAGTCCAGTAAATGACTAGCATGATCCACACCACAATGGAGAGCGCCCGGCCTACGCCGAGTGAAACAATGGGGCCTTGCAGTACCGGCGACATTACGGCAAAAGCATGCGCCAACAGCAAGGCGCCAAGCAGCGTGTGCTCCAGCCTCGGGTTGCGCGGCAAGCTTGCTGCGCCTTTCCAGTTGCCAATGAAATGCCAGGAAAGGCCGCCGTAGGCGAGGATGAGCAACAGGCTCAGAATGAACAGGAATCCGGTCATGAAAAATTACGCCATCAAATCCGGGCGTTACCCGGCAGGCTCGTGGTAAAATCGACAGTTTGAAAGTCTACACCAACCTGTCCCCCGTTGGCACAGTAAGGACGCAGCATGCTAGACAACCTGACCAGCCGCCTGTCCGGCGTGATCAAGAACCTGCGCGGCAACGCCCGCCTGACCGAATCCAACATCCAGGACGCCCTGCGCGAAGTGCGCATGGCCTTGCTGGAAGCCGACGTCGCCCTGCCCGTCGTCAAAACCTTCATCGCTCAGATCAAGGAACGCGCATTGGGCCAGGAGGTGATGGGTAGCCTCACGCCAGGCCAGGCTCTGGTGGGCGTGGTGAACGAAGAGCTCGTCAAGCTGATGGGCGAGAAAAACGACGCCCTTAATCTGGCGGCCGTACCCCCGGCCATCGTGCTGATGGCCGGTCTGCAAGGTGCGGGCAAGACCACCACCGTCGGCAAGCTGGCCAAGCTACTGAAGGAAACACAGAAGAAGAAAGTGCTGGTGGTGTCGGCCGACGTCTACCGCCCCGCCGCCATTGAGCAACTGAAACTCTTGGCCGAGCAAGTGGGCGTAGAGTGGTTCCCCTCGGATGGCGCGCAAAAACCGGTGGACATCGCCCGCGCCGCCGTGGAACACGCCAAGCGCCATTTCTTTGACGTACTGATGGTGGACACCGCAGGTCGCCTGGCCATTGACGACGCCATGATGGCGGAAATCAAGGCGCTGCACGCTGCCATCAATCCAGTGGAAACCCTGTTCGTGGTGGATGCCATGCAGGGTCAGGACGCTGTCAACACCGCACAAGCTTTTAATGAAACTCTGCCGCTCACCGGCGTCATCCTCACCAAGATGGACGGCGACTCGCGCGGCGGCGCCGCCCTGTCCGTGCGCCATGTCACCGGCAAGCCGATCAAGTTTATCGGTGTCGGCGAGAAGGTAAGCGGCCTAGAGCCCTTCTACCCCGACCGTATCGCCAGTCGCATTCTCGGCATGGGCGACGTGCTGTCCCTGATCGAAGAAGTGCAAAAAGGCATCGATCAGGATGAAGCCGTGGCCATGGCCAAGAAGCTCAAGTCCGGCAAAGGTTTCGACCTTGAGGATTTCAAGGCCCAGATGCAGCAGATGAAGAAGATGGGCGGCATGGCCAATCTGCTGGACAAGATGCCTGGGCAACTCGGCCAGATGGCCAAGGGCATTCAGGGGGCCGAAGCGGAAAAATCCATGCGTCGCATCGAAGGCATCATCAACTCCATGACACTGGAGGAGCGACGCAAGCCGGAACTGCTCAAAGCCAGTCGCAAGCGGCGAATCGCCGCCGGCTCGGGAGTGACCGTGCAAGAGGTTAACCGTCTGCTGAATCAGTTTGAGCAAACGCAAAAAATGATGAAGCAGTTCTCCGCCAAGGGCGGACTGATGAAAATGATGCGCGGTATGAAGGGCATGATGCCCGGGATGTAATCGAAAACGGGTGCGAGTCACCCGTTTTTCTTGAGATGAAGACAACGATGCATTTTGATGTAGTCGTACTGACAGACCGCCGCCTGCTTGAGCTGGAGCACGGCGACTGGTACAGCCAACAGGTCCACAAGGAAGACGGGCTAGTGCTGAATGCACTTGCCGCCCGCGGCCTCAAGGTTTGCCGAAAGGCCTGGGACGATAGCGAATTTGACTGGCGACAGGCCGGCGCGCTGCTGTTTCGCACCACTTGGGATTATTTCGAACGCTATCCGGAGTTTGCCCCTTGGTTGTCGGCTGCCAGCCAGGCCACCCGCCTGTTCAACAGCGCAGGGCTCATTCGCTGGAACATCGACAAGCATTATCTGGGTGAGTTGGCGCAAAAAGGCATCAACACCGTCACCACCCACTACATTGAAAAGCATGACCCGCGCACTTTGCGCCAAGTACTGGAACAAAACGGCATTGAAGACGCCATTCTGAAGCCTGCGATTTCCGGCTCGGCAAGACATACTTACCGCGTCTCGCCAAACAATGCCGCCGAGCTGGAGTGCATATTCGCCAAGCTGGTGCAACAAGAGGCCATGATGGTGCAACCCTTCCAGCACCAGGTTCTCGTACAGGGCGAGATTTCCCTGATGGTGCTGGATGGCAAAGTCAGCCATGCCATCCGCAAGACACCAAAGCATGGCGACTTCCGCGTGCAGGATGATCACGGCGGCAGCGTGCATGAACATCGCGCTAGCGATGAAGAAACAAGGTTTGCCGAAGCGGCCGTCGCCGCAGTGCCGCACGATGTACTGTATGCGCGCGTGGACATGGTACGCGACAACCATGCGCAGCTGGCCATTATGGAACTGGAAATGATAGAACCGGAGCTGTTTTTCCGCTTCCACCCGGAAGCCGCCGAGCAATTGGCTGACGGCATCTGCCGCCGGCTGGGCCGCTAAACTGCTCCCTACCCGTTTTTGTACTGAAACCGCCGGTTCGCCGGCAAAGCCTGGAAATACCGAGTCATGAATCTGAACCCTCTGACCGCCCTGAGCCCGCTGGATGGCCGCTACGCCGCCCAGGTTGAAGGCTTGCGCAATCTGTTCTCCGAATACGGCCTGATGAAGTTCCGTATCAAGGTGGAACTGGAATGGCTGAAAATGCTGGCTGCCGAACCCGGCATTGAAGAAGTCAAGCCGTTTTCAGAAGCCACCGTGCGCGAAATCGATGATGTAATCGCCGGTTTCTCGGTAGAGCATGGCGAGGAAGTGAAAGCCATCGAGGCCCGCACCAACCACGATGTTAAAGCCATCGAATACTGGTTGAAAGAACGCCTATCCGGCAATCCGGAAGTCATGGCCGCCAGCGAATTCATCCATTTCGCCTGCACCTCCGAAGACATCAATAACCTGTCCCACGCGTTGATGCTGAAAACTGCGCGCAATACCGTGATTCTGCCCGCTCTGGAGGAAGTCATCGGGAAGCTGCAGTTGCTGGCGCATGAGCTGGCTGATCTGCCCATGATGTGCCGCACTCATGGTCAGCCGGCCACGCCGTCCACCATGGGCAAGGAGCTGGCCAACACCGTGTATCGCCTGAAGCGTCAGCGCGAACAGCTGGTGAACCAGGAGATCCTCGGTAAGATCAATGGCGCCGTCGGCAACTACAACGCACATCTGGTGGCCTACCCGCAAATCGACTGGGAAAGCCTGTGCGGCCGCTTCGTTTCCGGCCTGGGCCTGACCTTCAACCCCTACACCATACAGATCGAGCCGCATGACTATATGGCCGAGCTGTATCAGGTGACAGGGCGCGTGAATACCATCCTGATCGACCTCAATCGCGATATCTGGGGCTATATCTCGCTGGGCTACTTCAAACAGAAGGTGAAGAAGGACGAAGTAGGCAGTTCCACCATGCCGCACAAGGTCAACCCGATCGACTTCGAAAACTCCGAAGGCAATCTGGGCATGGCCAATGCCATCCTCGGCCACCTGGCGGAAAAACTGCCGGTATCCCGCTGGCAGCGCGACCTGACCGACTCCACCGTGCTGCGCAATATGGGCGTGGGCTTCGGCTACACCATGCTCGGCTTCAAGGCCTGCCTGAAGGGTCTGAACAAGCTGGAAATCAACCCAGCGGCCATTACCGACGAATTGGGCCGCAGCTGGGAATTGCTGGCAGAACCGATCCAGACCGTCATGCGTCGTTACGGTGTGCCCAACCCGTACGAGCAGCTCAAGGAGCTGACGCGCGGCAAGGACGGCATCACGCGCGAAACCCTGTCCGCCTTTATCAAGGGTCTGGAAATTCCGGACGCGGAGAAGGCTCGCCTGCTGGAATTGACACCGGCAACGTATGTCGGCAAGGCCGGAGAATTGGCCAAGCGCATCTGAGGCACAGGCTAGCCATGCAGCCGCCAAGGCCGCCACCAGGCGGCCTTTTTGTATTCCCGAATCACTCGGGGCTCAAAAGCAAGATTCGCGAGGACAAAAAGAAACGAGCCCTGCCCATCCGGGCAAGGCTCCAATTATATGACTCGAGGGAATACGTTCCTGAACAGCTGAACGTATGGTGTTGCGCCTAAGCACACACAAGAAGACCGCCTTGCAAGGCGGTCTTCTTGTGAGAACTTGGTTGCGGGGGCAGGATTCGAACCTACGACCTTCGGGTTATGAGCCCGACGAGCTACCAGACTGCTCCACCCCGCGGCAGAGAATTGAATAATACCTTCGTATTTTTACGTAGTCAAGCCTTTTCTACGCTGCGGCAAAAAAACAGGGTGGCTGAGGCCACCCTAGTTTTATCAAAAAGAAACTCGTTACTTGATATTGCTCTCGGCCTTGGCCTTGGCGATCAACTCGTTCATCACCTGGATCAGTCTCGCCGGCTCTGCGGGAAGCAATTGATACTTGCCGTTGACGATGATGGTAGGCGTACCTTCGATATTGTAGGTGCGAGTGATTTGAGCCGCGCGCGCTACCTGGCTGTTAATGCCGAAGGAGTTGTAGGTCTGCATGAACTTGTTGAAATCGACGCCAGGCTGCTTCTTCAACCAGCCTTTCAGGATAGCCGGATCAGACAGGTTGACCTTTTGCTCCATCACCGCCTTGAAAGCCTGAGAATGCAGCTTGGCCGCAGTACCCGTCGTATTCATGGTGGCAAAGAAACGGGCAAAGCCCTCCATCGGCTTTTGCCAAACAATCTGTTCTTTGCGCATGTCGACGTAAGCAGGCTTGCTCTTCTCCCATGCCGACATCAGCGGATCAAGATGAAAACAATGAATGCAGGTGTAAGAGAAGAATTCAATCACTTCTACTTTCTTGGGATTGGCCACCGGTTGCGGCTTGTCCATCACCACATAATCCTTGCCAAGCTCAATAGCGGCATTGGCAAAACCGCTTACTGCCACCAGGGCAATCAACAGCCACTTCTTCATTGCGAATCCTCTTGTTTGGGTTGGTCTTGTCACTCTGCGCGCACCAAGGTGGCGTTGATGCCATCCTGCTTCAATTGCGCTTTGACACGATCGATATCATCCTGACGGCTGAGCGGGCCAACGCGGACGCGGTGCACCAAGCCCTTGTCCGGCACGTTGACCGACTGGATCTTGGCTTCGACACCTAACAAGGCCAGCTTGGCCTTCAGATTGTCGGCCTCGTTTTCATTCTGGAAAGCACCCAGCTGCAAGTAGACCTTTTTGGCAGAGTTAGCCGAAGAAGGTTCCTTGCCAGCCTGCTTGGCATCGCCGGGTACGGCATCCGCCTGTCCTGGCAAAATTTTGTAGAAGTCGAAGCGCTGCTCATCTTTGCCCGCCTGCTGTCCAGCATTGCTCTGCGCAGGAGGGGACTTGGCTGGCTTGGCCGGCGTAGCTTCGGGAGGCATGGGCGGAGGCACCGGAGGCAGCTCGTCAAGCTTGGCCGAGCCAGTTGTGGCACTAGCCGCTGGCGCGGCCGGTGCAGAAGCCGTCACATCGGCTATTTTAGTTCCGGGCTCAAGCAACTCGGTTGAGGGGGCGGAGGCTTGCCCGTTCTTGCGATCAAGCTTCTCCAGATTGGAGAACGGCGTCGCCGAGCGGTTCAGATACATGGCAAGACCCACTGCCACCGCTACGCCGACAATCAGGCCGATAAGGATGCCGGCCACCAGACCGCCGCCTCCGCTCTTGCCGGACGAGCCGCGGCTGCGGGAGGAAGTCCTGGAAGAATTCTTTACATCACGATTTGCCATGTACAGCTACCACTCCGGTTCAGTCCAACACCTTATTATCTATTAATTCCCGGTGAAAATATATTTCAGCTAGGTTCCGGGAAAACTCGCGCGCCGCAATTGAATGGCTTGCAGGACATGGCTTCGGCCAACCTTGGCCACTCTTTCAAGATCGGCAATGGTGCGCGCAACGCGCAGTATCCGATGATAGCCGCGAGCAGACAAGGCAAGCTGGTCGAGCGCGCTGCGCAAAAACGCCGTGGTATCGTCATCGCAGCGGGCATGGCTGTCGAGCTCCGCGCTGGTCAATGCCGCATTGGTCTTGCCTTGTCGCGACAACTGCGACTCTCGCGCCGCGATGACGCGGCCCCGGACCGCCTCACTGCACTCTGCCTGATGGGCGCCAGTCAGCTCTTCCGAGGTCAACGACGGCACTTGCAAATGCAGGTCGATACGATCCAGCAGCGGGCCAGAGAGCTTGCCGCGATAGCGCGCCACCTGCTCGGGCGTACAGCGGCATCGTCCTGCCGGATGCCCCAGAAAACCACAGGGGCAGGGATTCATTGCCGCAATCAGTTGGAAGCGGGCCGGAAAAACAGCCTGCCGGGTTGCCCGGGAAATATGGATCTCTCCGTTTTCCAAAGGTTCGCGCAACACTTCCAGCACCCGCCGATCAAACTCCGGCAACTCGTCCAGAAACAAGACCCCATGATGCGCCAGACTGATTTCACCAGGCCTCGGATCCGCTCCGCCCCCCACCAGCGCGGCAGCCGACGCAGAGTGATGGGGAGAGCGGAAGGGGCGCGTTTTCCAGCTATCAATCCGAAAACCCTGCGAACCCAAAGATTGCAAGGCTGCCGACTCCAAGGCTTCGGCATCGCTCATCGGCGGCAATATACCGGGTAGCCTGCTGGCCAGCATGGATTTCCCTGTCCCCGGCGGCCCCATCAATAACAGGCTGTGTCCGCCTGCGGCGGCGATTTCCAATGCATGGCGCGCAGCCTGCTGTCCACGCACCTCAGACAAATCAGGATAGTGACGCACTACAACCTGAAGCTCGCTCTCAAGCACGGCGATCTCCGTCAGGCCATTGAGATGCGCGGCCGCCTCCAACAAACTGGCTACTGGGAGAATTTGCGCCGAGCCCACCAACGCCGCTTCGTGCGCACAACCTGCCGGCAGCATGAAGCGGCGCTCAGCTCGCGCTGCATGGCATGCCATTGCAAGCGCGCCTCTTACAGGCCGCACTTCCCCGCCCAACGCCAGTTCGCCGACAAAGTCGTATTGATCAAGACTGCTGCAAGATATCTGGCCGGAGGCGGCAAGAATGCCAATGGCGATGGGCAGGTCGAACCGGCCTGAGTCTTTAGGCAAATCGGCCGGTGCCAGATTGACGGTGATTTTGCGGGCAGGAAATTCGAAACCGGAAGTCTGGATCGCCGCGCGCACCCGATCGCGGCTTTCCTTGACCTCCGTATCCGGCAGACCCACCAGGGTAAATTGCGGCAGGCCGTTGGCCAGATGCACCTCGACAGCCACTTCAGGCGCATTCAGACCGCACAGGGCCCGACTATGAATGACGGCTAGGGACATGGGCCTTTCAGGAGTGGCCCGGCTCAGCCTCCTCCACCTGTTTGGCTGTGCTCGCCTCAGGTAATGCCAGAGCTTCAAGACGAGCCAGTCTTTCTTCCAGCGCACTCAGTTTTTCACGAGTGCGCACCAGTACTTCCTGTTGCACGTCGAATTCTTCTCGCGTAACCAGATCCATCTTGGAAAATGTGGCTGCCATCATGGCTTTGACATTTTTTTCGATGTCCCTCGCTGGGCTTGCGGCGATGGTTTCACTGATCTTGGCACTGATTTCATCAAACAATTTCTGGCTGAGCATGCTGCGCCTCCTGCAAAAAGGGAATGTCGGAATCAGTGTAGCAAAAAAGGACATTCCCGGCAGAAGCGCGCCGCGCACCACATCGGTGCAGTAGCCGGATTTAACGTGCGCCGACATGGTGCCAGTTGTCATTTTCCGCCGGCAAGCTGCTCATTCGGACAGGAAAATGCCGAATCCAACGCTCAATGCAGGCTGGCACGCTTTATGCAGTAGTGCACTCAGCAGCTCAAACCACACCTCACCCATCGCAAAGGAGTGAACATGAAACTGGTCACCGCCGTTATCAAGCCGTTCAAGCTTGATGAAGTCAGAGAGGCGCTGTCCGCCATCGGCGTACAGGGCATCACCGTCACTGAAGTGAAGGGCTTCGGCCGTCAGAAGGGGCATACCGAGCTCTATCGCGGCGCGGAATACGTGGTGGATTTTCTGCCGAAGGTCAAGCTGGAGATCGCCATTGATGACAGCCTGTTGGACCAGGTAGTGGAAGCCATCGAAAAATCCGCCCGCACCGGCAAGATCGGCGACGGCAAGATTTTTGTGTTCGACCTTGAACAGATCGTACGGATCCGGACCGGAGAAACCGGCACCGACGCTGTCTGACACGACATCAAGCCAACTGGGGATAAAGACAATGAAGAAGAAACTTGCTGCATTGGGAACCGGCCTCGCCGCTCTGGCACTACCGGTACTGGCTGACGCGCCGGCAGGTCCGGCCATGGCCGACTTCAAAGTGATCAACTCGGGGGATACCGCCTGGATGCTGGTTTCCACGGCGCTGGTGCTGTTCATGACCATTCCCGGCCTTGCCCTCTTTTACGGCGGCATGGTGCGTAAGAAAAACGTACTGGCCACGCTGATGCAGAGCTTCGCCATTACTGCGCTGGTGACGGTACTGTGGGCGGTAATCGGTTACAGCCTGGCCTTTACCGTGGGCACGCCTTACCTGGGTGATCTGGGCCGCTTCCTGCTTAACGGCATGGATTACATCGCCGATACCAAGAAACTGGCCGTGCACCCGTCTGCCGGCACGATTCCGGAATCGGTGTTCATGATGTTCCAAATGACTTTCGCCATCATCACTCCTGCCCTGATTACCGGCGCCTTCGCGGAACGCATGAAGTTCTCCGCGCTGCTGATCTTTACCGCGCTGTGGTCCTTGCTGGTCTATGTACCGGTGGCCCACTGGGTGTGGGCGCCGGGCGGCTGGATGGCCAACAAGGGCGTACTGGACTTTGCCGGTGGCACCGTGGTGCACATCAACGCCGGTATCGCCGGCCTGGTTGCCGCACTGGTGATGGGCAAGCGCGTGGGCTTCGGCAAGGAAGCCATGCCCCCGCACAACCTGATTCTGACCCTGATCGGTGCCTCCATGCTGTGGGTGGGTTGGTTCGGCTTCAACGCCGGGTCGGCAGTCGCAGCCGACGGCCGCGCCGGCATGGCCATGGTGACGACGCAGGTTGCCACCGGCATTGCCGCCCTGGCATGGACCTTCGCTGAATGGATCCACAAGAAAAAGCCGTCCGTACTGGGTATCGCTTCCGGTGCGGTCGCGGGTCTGGTGGCCATCACCCCGGCTGCAGGTTTCGTGGATGTGAAGGGCGCGCTGATCATCGGCGCGGTGGCTGGCGTCGTATGTTTCTGGGGCGCGACCGGCCTGAAGCACATGCTGGGCTACGACGACTCTCTGGATGCGTTTGGCGTGCATGGCGTAGGCGGCATTGTCGGCGCGTTGCTCACCGGCGTATTCGCGGTCAAGAGCATCGGCGGCTCGGAAGGCAGCCTCGCCACCCAGGCGCTGGGCGTCGGCGTGACGGTGGTTTACTGCGGCATCATCACCTTCATCCTGCTGAAGATCATTGATGCGGTTCTGGGTCTGCGTGTGGCAGAAGACGAAGAACGCGAAGGTCTGGACGTGGTGCTGCACGGCGAACGCGTCGAGTAAGCAAAGACGCCGGACAAAAAGGTTTTCTTGTTGTGGTAAGGGACTTTGGGGCACTTCGGTGCCCCATTTTTTTGCGCTCGGCATGCCCCCTGGCGCAACTGCCCGCGCACACCAAACTGCGTCTCCTGCCCTGCAAGCCTGGCCGAAGCCTACCCCCATTCCGCTCCCGCGCACCCGAGCCCAAAACATGTCACCGCAGTGATCGCAAACCAGACCAGCCACAAGGACAAAGTCAACGCCATGTCTGCCGGCAAAGAAAAAGCCCCGCTTTGGCGGGGCTTTGGCATGCTATGGCTGGACGAGTATCAGAGGCCGGCGTCTGCGCGCAGGGCAGCCACCTTGTCGGTGCGCTCCCAGGTGAACTCGGGCTCTTCGCGACCAAAGTGGCCATAGGCGGCGGTCTTGCCGTAGATTGGGCGCAGCAGGTCCAGCATTTGCACGATGCCTTTCGGACGCAGATCGAAATGCTTTTTCACCAACTCGACAATCTTTTCGTTGGGAATGGCGTTAGTGCCGAAGGTATCCACTGCAATGGAGGTGGGCTCAGCCACACCGATGGCGTAAGACACCTGAATCTGGCACTGCCGGGCCAGACCAGCCGCCACGATATTCTTGGCCACATAGCGGCCCGCATAGGCGGCGGAACGGTCTACCTTGGTCGGATCCTTGCCGGAGAAGGCACCACCGCCATGCGGGGCTGCGCCGCCGTAGGTGTCGACGATGATCTTACGGCCGGTCAGACCGCAATCGCCCATTGGGCCGCCGATGACGAAGCGGCCGGTCGGGTTGACCAGATATTTGGTTTCTGGTGTCAGCATTTCTGGCGGCAGCACCGGCTTGATGATGTCTTCGATGACGGCGTCGGTCAGCGTTTTGTGATCGATCTCCGGCGCGTGCTGGGTGGAGAGCACCACAGTATCGATGCGCTTCGGCAAACCGGTTTTACTGTCGTAGACGCAGGTGATCTGGCTCTTGGCGTCCGGGCGCAGCCACGGCAAGCGGCCATCCTTGCGCAGTTCAGCCTGGCGCTGCACCAAGCGGTGAGCGTAGTAAATCGGGAACGGCATCAGCGTCGGGGTTTCGTCGCAAGCGTAGCCGAACATCAAGCCCTGGTCGCCGGCGCCTTGGTCAAGATCAAGGCCTTCGCCTTCGTTGACGCCTTGGGCGATGTCGGGAGACTGCTTGTCGTAGCAGGCCATCACCGCGCAACCGTGGTAATCGAAGCCCAGTTCGGAATTGTCGTAGCCAATGCGCTTGATGGTGTCGCGCGCTACCTTGATGTAGTCCACATTGGCCGTGGTGGTGATTTCACCCGCCAGCACCACCAGTCCGGTGTTCACCAGCGTTTCAGCCGCGACACGGGCGTATTTGTCCTCACGCAGGATGGCATCGAGGATGGCATCGGAGATCTGGTCGGCGACCTTGTCCGGATGGCCTTCCGAAACCGACTCCGAAGTAAACAGATATTCGCTCATTGTTGTTGATTCCCGAATCAAAGCAAAACAGTGTGATGATAAAATAGCCCGCTTGACCGATCACCACAGATAATTCATGTCCAAGCTGGTTCAACTCCTGCTGTCCGCGCTGGCCCGCCTGCCGCTACCCTGGCTTCAACGCCTGGGGGCTTTGCTGGGCCGCCTGACCTACTTCGCCTCGCCGCGTTACGCTGAGCGGCTGCAGGCAAATCTTGGAGCGAGTAAAATCTGTGGAAATTATCAGGTTTTGCACGACCTCGTCAAACAATCCGCCGAGGAAACCGGCAAAGGCGCACTGGAGTTGTCAATAGCCTGGTGCAGGGAGCCGGAAGACATCGCCGCCATGGTGAAAGCCTGTCATGGCTGGGAACATGTCGAAGCGGCGCTGGCGCGCGGCGACGGCATTGTGTTTGTCACCCCCCACTTGGGCAGCTACGACATCGCCGGCCGCTACATCAGCTCTCGCCTGCCTTTCCCGCTGACCGCGATGTATCGCCCGCCCAAGCTCGCCTGGCTGGAGCCGGTAATGCAATCCGGACGCGCGCGCGGCAAGGGTCGAACCGCGCCGGCAACCGCCGCTGGCGTGCGGGTATTGATGAAGGCGCTGAAAAGCGGGGAAGCCACCATCATTCTGCCCGATCAGGTGCCGGCCAATGGAGAAGGCGTCTGGGCCCCTTTCTTTGGCCAGGCCGCCTACACCATGACACTGGTGCCGCGCCTGGCGCAGGTGCGCGGTGTGGAGGTGCTGTTTTTCGTCGGCGAACGTTTGCCGAAGGGCCAGGGCTTTGCCGTGCACATCGAGAAAATGGATGAGCCCTTCTCCGGCGACAAGGAGGGCGATGTCGCCCTGCTCAATCGCACCGTGGAAAACCTGATCCGCCGCTTCCCCAGCCAATACCTGTGGAGCTACAACCGCTACAAGTGCCCGCCCGACGTGGAACGCCCGGCGGCTACCGAAGGAAACGCATGAGATTCGCATTCGCCCTACTTTGGCTGCTACGACTGCTGCCGATGTCGGTCATCGGCCTGCTGGCCACTTTGCTGGGCCGGCTTGCCTATCTGTTGGCCGGTGAACGCCGCCGCGTCGGCATGATCAACCTCGGCTTGTGCTTCCCGGAGATGTCCGATACCGAGAAGCGCCGCTTGCTGAAGGCCCACTTCGCCTACATGATCCGCATGGTGCTGGAGTACGGCGTGTGCTGGTGGAGCGACGCCAGGCGCATCGACAACTTGGTCACCATCAAGAACCTGCACATTGTTGAAGAACTGCGCGCCAAGGGCGAGGACATCATCTTGTTCTACCCGCACTTTGTCGGCTTTGAAATGTGCGTCTTTGCCCTGAACCAGCATTTGCCGCTGGTTAGCGTGTATTCACAGCAGAAGAATGACACGCTGGACGAACAGATCTACAAAGGCCGGCAGCGTTACAACAATGCGTTCATTGTGCCGCGCAAAGACGGCTTGCGCCCTATCGTCAAAGCGATGCGCAAGGACCACACGCCCTTTCTTTATCTGCCGGATCAGGATTTCGGCGCCCGCGACTCGGTCTTCGTCAAATTCTTCAATACCGAGGCCGCCACCATTACCGGCTTGTCCCGCATCAGCCAGTTGGCCAAGGCCCGCGTCGTGCCCACCATCGCCCGCCGGGTGGGCAACCGGTTCGAGCTGGAATTCTATCCCGCTTGGGAAAACTTCCCTTCGGCCGACGTTGTTGCCGACACGCGCAGAATGAACGCCTTTCTTGAGGATCGCATCCGGGAAATCCCCGAACAGTATTTCTGGCTGCACAAGCGCTTCAAAACCCGCCCGGAAGGCGAGCCCCGCGTCTACTGAGCATCCTCCCACGCGCTTCCGCGTGCCTTGCCCCGGTCCAACAGCCCGCTATGCGGGCTTTTTGATTTTGCCAGAGCAAAACGTCTCGCCATGCCTTGCAAGCGCAGAGCATGATTCCTTCCGGCATTTCGCTGTCAACAGACAGACTGATGCTACCGCGCCCCCGCAGCGGCAGTGAATCGCCAACACGGAATGATTCACGATGACACCCCCTCATCAGAGTCGCAGCAAGCACTGCCTGTCTATGCCTGCCGACCATATCGTTGTCCGGCAACAGAATGCCCGACGAACGTGCCTCAATCCTTATCAAGGGCATTGCCAGCCTTGTAGAGAAGACGGTGTGACGAGCATGTAGGTGCCAGATCCCGGAATGCAAAAAAGCGCTGCCGAGGCAGCGCTTTCACAGACGATTCACAAGTTGGCGTCAGTGGGCCGGTTTACGCCAGAAGTATCGATAAACGAAACCGGGAAAACCGAAAACCAGAAACAAGGCCACCGTAGTGACATAGAACTGCCAGTTCTGACTTTGCACCGGCATCTCGCGCCCTTCCAGAAAGCGTGCGAACAGACCAACCAGCAAAAACAGCGCCGCCAGCTCCAGCAGCTGCCAACCGAAATGCTTGCGCGCCAGCTTCACCACCCCGGCAAATCGAGTAGTGATGAAAGGCAGGTTGGCGGCCAGAAAAGCGACCAGAAGCAGAGTGACGACACTGGCTTGCATGTGAATTTCCTTGTCAGATGGCGCTAAGCGAATGTTTCATCGCTTCGACGCACAACACAACCAGACGTTCCGGCATCACACCCAGCACCAGCAAAGCCAGCCCATTGACGGACAACACCAGCTTCATGTCGGCGCGCATCACGATTGCGGAGCTATCCTGCGCATCGTCAAAGTAAATGTTCTTCACTACACGCAGGTAGTAGAAGGCACCAATCAGCGACATCATCACCGCCACGATAGCCAACCAGTACAGATGGATATCCACAATGGCCTTGATTACCGACAGCTTGGCATAGAAACCTGCCAGCGGCGGAATGCCTGCCATGGAGAACATGGTGAGCAGCATCAGGAAGGCGTACCAGCTGTTGCGACCGTTCAGACCCTTCAGATCATCCAGGGTTTCGCATTCGAAGCCTGCGCGGGACAGACCCAGCAGAATGCCGAAGCTCACCATGGACATCAGGACATAAACAATGGCGTAGAACAGCGCGGACGCATAGCCGTCGGCAGTGCCTGCAATCAGACCCAGCAGCAGGAAGCCCATGTGGGAGATGGTGGAGTAAGCCAGCATGCGCTTGAGGTTGGTCTGCGCGATAGCCGTGACGTTGCCGATGGCCATCGACAGTACCGCCACCAGCGCCAGCATGCCCTGCCACTGATCAACCATGGCATCCAGGCCTTGCACCAGAATACGCAGTACAAAGACGAAAGCAGCCAGCTTGGGCGCAGCGCCCACCATCAGCGTGACGGCAGTCGGCGAGCCTTGGTAAACGTCAGGCACCCACATGTGGAACGGCACCGTACCCAGCTTGAAGCACAGACCCGCCACGATGAACACCAGACCGAACACCAGCAGCATGCCGTTGGCATTGTGCGACTTGATAGCCTTGGCCACGCCAGCCAGCTCCATGGTGCCGGTAGCGCCATAGATCATCGAAATGCCGTAGAGCAGCAGACCGGATGCCAGCGCGCCCAGTACGAAGTACTTCATGGCAGCTTCGGTCGCCTTCACCGAGTCGCGCTGCAGCGCGATCAGCGAATACAGCGACAGGGACAGCAGCTCAAGACCCATGTACAGGGAGACGAAGTGCGAAGCCGACACCATCATGTTCATGCCGAGCAGCGCGAACAGGGACATGGTGAAGAATTCGCCGCGGAACAGGCCGCGTGTCTCGTTGTACTGGCGGGTATAAACCAGCACGACGGCGGTAGCGCCGTACATGCACAGTTTGATCAGCGCGGACAACGCGTCATTGACGAACATGCCGGAGAAAGTGTGCTCCGGCACCGGCGCGTAAGTGTAAACCTGCAGACCGGCACAAATGGCGATGGTCAGCAAAGTCAGCCCGTAGGTGATACACCGCTTGGCGTCCGAAATGAAGAGATCGAGCATGAGGATGACCAGCACCGCCGCGATCATGAAGATCTCCGGCAAGGCAGGCATCAGGTTCAGATCAGCCCAGTTCATTGATATTTCCTTATCGCCTTAGAGCTTGGTCTGCGCAACATGCGCAATCAGGTCATTGACAGCCAAGTGCATCTTGGCAACGAAAGCCTGCGGGTAGAGACCCATGCCCAGCACAGCCAGGGCCAGCACAGCCAGCACTAGGAATTCGCGCTTATTGACGTCGGACATTTCCTCAACATGCGAGTTGGCAACTTCGCCGAAGATCACGCGCTTGTACATCCACAGGGTGTAGGCGGCGCCGAAGATCAGCGTGGTGGCGGCCAATGCCGCGTACCAGAAGTTCACTTGCACGGCGCCCATGATCACCATGAACTCGCCGGCAAAGCCGGACGTGGCCGGCAGACCGGAGTTGGCCATGGCGAACAGCATCATGAAGGCGGCAAAGATGGGCATCTTGTTGGCCACGCCGCCGTAGTCGGCGATGTTGCGGCTGTGCACACGGTCGTACATCACACCAATGCAGAAGAACATGCCGGCGGAAACAAAGCCGTGCGACACCATTTGCACCAGCGCGCCTTCTACCGCCCACTGGTTCAGATGCGAACCCGTGAACATGAACAGACCCAGCGTGACGAAACCCATGTGAGAAATGGAGGAGTAAGCCACCAGTTTCTTCATGTCGCTTTGCACCAGCGCCACCAGACCAATGTACACCACGGCCACCAGCGACAGCACCACCATGATGGTGGACAGCTCGCGGGCCGCGTCCGGCAGGATGGGCAGCGCGAATCGCAGGAAACCGTAGGCGCCGATCTTCAGCGTGATGGCGGCCAGCACCATGGAACCACCGGTCGGCGCTTCCACGTGAGCGTCAGGCAACCAGGTGTGTACCGGCCACATCGGCACCTTCACCGCGAAGGACAGGAAGAAGGCGATGAACAGCAGGATCTGCACGTGCAGCGGGATCTTGGCGATCGCCTGGAACGCCTGGATGTCAAAGGTCTTGCCTGCCTGGAAATACAGGTAGATCAGCGCAACCAGCATCAACAACGAGCCCAGCAGGGTGTACAGGAAGAACTTGATCGAAGCGTAAACGCGGCGCGGCCCCCCCCAGACACCGATGATCAGGTACATCGGGATCAGCATGCCTTCGAAGAAGACATAGAACAGGATGGCGTCCAGCGCGGCAAACGCACCGTTGATCAGCCCCGACATGATCAGGAAGGCGGCCATGTACTGAGCAACGCGCTTCTGAATTACTTCCCAGCCCGCCAGCACCACCATCAGCGTGGTGAAGCTGTTGAGGATTACGAACAGCATGGAGATGCCATCCACGCCCAGGCTGTAGCGAATGCCGAAGGAGTCGATCCACGGCAGGTTTTCGGCAAACTGCATGCCGCCGTTCAGATTGTCGAAGCCGCAATACAAGGGCACGGACAGCAGGAATCCGGCCAGCGCACCCGCCACGGCGATCCAGCGAGCCAATGTGGCACGCTGGTCTCCCCCCGTGGCCAGCACCAGCAAGCCGGCCACGATCGGGGTCCAGATCACCAGACTTAACTGATTAGTGAACATAGTCAAAACCTAAGTTGTTATTCCGATTCCAGAGTTCTGGACCTTAGCGGGCGATGATCTGCCAGAACCAGAGCGACATCAGCCCCAGCACACCGATGATCATCGTCGTGGCGTAACTGTAGATGAAGCCGGTCTGCAGCTTGCGCACCACCTTGGAGACGGCGCCAACCAGCTTGGCCGTGCCGTTCACCACCAGACCATCAATCAACAGCATATCGCCCACCTTCCAGAAGAAGGTGCCCAGCGCGCGGGAGCCCTTGGCGAACACGTTGAAATAGAGATCGTCCATGTAGTACTTGTTTTCCAGCACGGTGTTGACCGCACTAAAGTTCTTCTTGATGGCCGCGGGAATCTGCGGGGCCTTCATGTAGAAGAACCAGGCCGTCACCACACCGGCCAACGCCAGAATGAACGGCAGGCTGGTAAAGGAGTGCAGGCCCATGGCGACGGCGCCGTGGAACTCATGCTTCAATTCTTCCATGCCCGGATGCAGTTCCGCGTTAACGGAAATGACGCCGTCAAAGAAATGGCCATACAACAGCGGTTCGATGGCGAAGAAGCCCACCAGCACCGACGGAATAGCCAGCATCAGCAACGGGAAGGTAACCACCCACGGACTTTCATGCGGCTTGTCGTTCGGGCCCAGACCGTGATGATGGTCGTGATCGTCATGACCATGATCGTGATGATCATCCTTCTTCTCCATCCAGCGTTCCTTGCCATGGAAAACCAGGAAGTACATGCGGAAAGAGTAGAAGGCGGTCACAAACACACCAGCGATGACTGCGAAGTAGGCAAAACCGGCTGCCGGCAGATGCGAGACCTGCACCACTTCAATGATCGAGTCCTTGGAGTAGAAGCCGGAGAAGAACGGCGTGCCGATCAGCGCCAGCGAGCCCAGCAGCGAGGTCAGCCAGGTGATGGGCATGTACTTGCGCAGACCGCCCATATTGCGCATATCCTGGTCATGGTGCATGCCGATGATCACAGAGCCGGCGGCAAGGAACAGCAGCGCCTTGAAGAAGGCGTGCGTCATCACGTGGAACATGGCCACGGAGTAGGCCGAAGCGCCCAGCGCTACCGTCATGTAACCCAGCTGCGACAGGGTAGAGTAAGCCACCACCCGCTTGATGTCGTTTTGCACGATGCCGAGGAAGCCCATGAACAGCGCCGTGATGGAACCAGCCACCATCACCACGTTCAGCGCGGTGTCGGACAGCTCGTACAGCGGGCTCATGCGCGACACCATGAAGATGCCGGCCGTCACCATGGTGGCGGCGTGGATCAGCGCGGAGATCGGGGTCGGGCCTTCCATGGAGTCCGGCAGCCAGACGTGCAGCGGGAACTGAGCCGACTTACCCATCGCGCCGATGAACAGCAGGATGCAAGTGACCGACAACAGAGACCACTCAACGCCGGGGATGATCTGCACGGTCTTGTGCGCCAGCGCCGGAGCGGCTGCGAACACATCGCTGTAGTTCAGCGAACCGCCGAAGTAGGCCAGCACCATGCCGATGCCCAACAGGAAGCCGAAGTCACCCACGCGGTTGACCAGAAAGGCCTTCAGGTTGGCGAAGATGGCGGTCGGGCGCTTGAACCAGAAGCCGATCAGCAGATAGGACACCAAGCCCACCGCTTCCCAACCGAAGAAGAGCTGGATGAAGTTGTTGCTCATCACCAGCATCAGCATCGAGAAGGTAAACAGCGAGATGTAGCTGAAGAAGCGTTGATAACCCGGGTCTTCCTGCATGTAGCCGATGGTGTAGATATGCACCATCAGCGACACGAAGGTCACGACCACCAGCATCATCGCGGTCAGCGAATCTACCAGGAAGCCTACGGAGAACTCATAGCCCCCCACAGTCAGCCAGGTGTAGACCGGCGCATTGAAAACTTCTGCCTGCCCGGTAAGGAAGGCATAAAGTACCTTGAGGGACAGGGCAGCCGATACGCCCACGCCGAGAATGGTCACGACGTGGGAAGCGCGGCGGCCGATCGCCCATCCAAACAAGCCTGCGATGATGGATCCCACCAGCGGTGAGAGCGCAATCAGCAGGTATAAGCTTTTCATATCCATGCTTGTGTGCTTTGCAGTTTGGTATCCGGTTTGCCTTAGCCTTTGAGGCTGCCCAAGTCTTCAACATTGATGGTGCGCAAATTGCGGAACAGCACCACCAGGATCGCGAGGCCGATCGCCGATTCGGCGGCCGCCACGGTCAGGATGAAGAAGACGAAAATCTGGCCTGCGGTATCCGACAGGTAATGCGAGAAGGCAATGAAGTTGAAATTCACTGCCAGCAGCATCAGCTCGATGGCCATCAACAGTACGATCAGGTTCTTCCGGTTGAGGAAGATGCCCAGCACGCTGATGGCAAACAGGATAGCGGCCAGCACCAGGAAGTGAGTCAGTGTCAGCACGGTTCCTCCCTTATGTTGTTCGGCCGTCAGGCCTGTTGCTCACCGGATTCGGCCGCGTCGGCCGCTTCCACGTTCTTTTCCGCCTGCATCTTTACGATGCGAACGCGGTCGTTGCGACGGATCTTGACCTGATCGGCCGGGTCCACCACCTTGGTGTCCTTGCGGCTGCGCATGGTCAGGCCGATCGCGGCCACCATCGCCAACAGCAACACTACCGCCGCCAGTTCAAACGGCAGCAAATAAGTGGTGTACAGCAGGCGACCCAGCACCTTCACGTTGCTGGCGTCGGCCGCCAGCGGCGCGGCGGCCTTGAATTCGCCCAAGCCGGTATGCTGGTTGGTCAGGATCAGCACCATCTCGAAAGCCATGATCAGCGCCACGGTCGCGGCGACGGGAAGATTGCGCCAGAACCCCTCGCGCAGCTTTTCCACGTTGATGTCCAGCATCATCACCACGAACAAGAACAGCACCATCACTGCGCCCACGTACACGAGTACTAGCGTGATGGCGAGGAACTCGGACTGCAGCAACAGCCAGTGGCCCGCGCTGGTGAAGAAAGCCAACACCAGATACAGCACGGCGTGTACCGGGTTCTTGGCCGTCACCACCCGTACAGCCGCAAACAGCAGCACGGCGGACAGGATGTAAAAAATTACGGTCGTAATGTCCATGAGGGCCCCTTAGCGATACTTGGCGTCCGCGGCCTTGCGGGCTGCGATCTCGGCCTCGTACTTGTCACCCACCGCCAACAGCATCGGCTTGGTGTAGTAGAGGTCGCCACGCTTTTCACCGTGGTATTCAAAGATGTGGGTCTCGACGATGGCGTCCACCGGGCAGGCTTCTTCACAGAAACCGCAGAAGATGCACTTGGTGAGGTCGATGTCGTAGCGCGAGGTGCGGCGGGTGCCGTCTTCGCGCTGTTCCGACTCGATCGAGATGGCCATGGCGGGGCAAACGGCCTCGCACAGCTTACAGGCGATGCAGCGCTCTTCGCCGTTGGCGTAACGACGCTGGGCGTGCAGGCCGCGGAAGCGCGGAGACAGCGGCGTCTTCTCTTCCGGGAACTGGACCGTGATCTTGCGGGCGAAGAAATAACGCCCGGTGAGCATCAGGCCCTTGACCAGCTCCACCAGCAGGAAGGTCTTGAAGAAATTGCGAATCGTATCCATGTTCTTTCTCTCTCCCCTCACTTCCACAGCGACAGCGGAGTCATCATCCACGCGCCGAGGACCAGGATCCAGACGAGGGTTACCGGGATGAACACTTTCCAGCCCAAGCGCATGATCTGGTCATAGCGGTAGCGCGGGAAGGTGGCGCGGAACCACAGGAAGCAGAACAGCACAAAGGCCATTTTCGCGGCCAGCCAGAAGAAACCGCCTGCGCCCAGCGGGCCCCAGCTTGCCGGGAACGGGGACAGCCAGCCACCCAAAAACAGCAGCGAAGTCAGCGCCGACACCAAAATCATGTTGGCGTATTCGGCGAGGAAGAACACCGCGAAGGCCATGCCGGAGTATTCCACATGGAAACCGGCCACGATTTCAGACTCACCCTCCGCCACGTCGAACGGCGCGCGGTTGGTTTCAGCCACACCGGAGATCAGGTAGACGATGAACAGCGGGAACAGCGGCAACCAATTCCAGGAGAAGATGGATCCACCAGCGCGGCCCTGCGCCTGACTGTTGACGATGTCAACCAGGTTCAGACTGCTGGACACCATTAGTACGCCTACCAGGGCAAAGCCCATGGCCAGTTCGTAAGATACGATCTGAGCCGCCGAGCGCATCGCACCGAGGAAGGAGTACTTGGAGTTGCCCGCCCAACCGGCCACGATGATGCCGTAAACGCCGATGGAGGACAGCGCCAGGATGTACAACAACGAGGCGTTGATGTTGGCCAGCACCAGTTTGTCGGTGAAGGGAATCACCGCCCAAGCGGCAAGCGCCGGGCCGATCGCCAGCACCGGAGCCAGCAGGAACAGACCCTTGCTGGACTCGGCCGGCAGAATGATTTCCTTCATCAACAGTTTGATACCGTCAGCCAAGGGCTGCAGCAGGCCCAGAGGGCCTACCCGGTTGGGGCCGATACGGATTTGCATGTAGCCGATCACCTTGCGCTCGGCGTAGGTGAGGTAGGCCACAGCAATCATCATCGGCGCCACGATGGCAATGATTTTCAGCAGGGTCCAGACGACGAGCCCGATTTCATTGCCGAGAATGCCTTGCAGGAACTCCATGTCTTACCCCTGTGTAATCTCGATGGAATCGAACATGCCGCCCAGTGCTTGCGTAGCCGGATGAGCCGTCGCGAGACGGATCACATCGGCCGGCAGACTGTCGTCGGCAACTACGATAGCCTTGACGCTGGCATCGCCCTGACGCAGCACCGCTTCGGAGCCGGACGCGATGCCGGCGCGAGCCAGCACAGCGGCGTTGGCTGAAGCAACCGGCGCAGCGGCTTCCTGCGTTTGCTGCAGGGAAACGGCGCGACGGACGATGGCGTCGGACTGGTACATCGGCACTTCGCCGATACGCACCAGGCCAGCAGTCGCAGCGGCGTTGACCGCCACGTCGGCAACCTTATTGGACAAAGCGGCGGCGATATCGCCTTCGGCCAACAGTTCCTGGCGTACTTCTTCGGCGCTGTTGAAGTCGAAGCCGGACAGACCAAGCATGTTGCCCAGCACGCGCAGCACCTTCCAGGCCGGGCGGGTTTCGTTCAGCGGACGCACGACGCCGTTGAACGGCTGCAGCTTGCCTTCCATGTTGACGAAGGAGCCGGCGGTTTCGGAGAACGGCGCGATAGGCAGCAGCACATCGGCGTAATCCAGCAGACCGGCACCCTTGTACGCACTCAACGCGATGACGGTTTCAGCCTGCTTCATGGCGGCAACGGCGGCTTGCGGGTTGTAACTGTCGAACTCCACTTCGGTGTTCAGCAGCACAAAGGCCTTGCGCGGCGCAGCGATCATGGCGGTGGCGTTCAGACCGGCGCTCACCTTGGCGCCGAATGCGCCGCGGTGCGGCAAGGCGCCAACCAGTTCGGCGCCCACGCTGTTGGCGGCTTCGGCCAATAGACCGAAACGCGCGCCGGTGTGAGCCGCGATGTCTTGCGCCAGCGCCAGCAGCTGACCGAAAGCCGGATGATGCTGTGCTACGTTGCCGAGTACCACGGAAGCGGTTTCCGCTTCACAGAGGCTCGCGGCGATGCGACGGGCTTCTTCGCCAACGCTTACGGTGGAAAGATCAACGGCGCTTTGTGCGGACTTGCTTTCGACAATAGCTTTCAGCACTTGCGACAGCGCATTCACCAAGGCCAGCGGAGAGACGATCAGCTTGCCGTGCACAGCAGTCAGCAATTCATCGTCGGCCACATGCACCAGGTTCAGCTGGCTGCCCTTCTTCACGGCCTGGCGCAGGCGCGCGGCCAAGAGCGGTTGCTCTTTGCGCTGGGTACTGCCCACCACCAGGATGGACTTGGCCGAAGCCAGCTCATTGATGCTGGAACCCAACCATTGCGCGCCCTGCTGGGCGGCGTCGGCCGAGAAATCGCTGCGGCGCAGACGGTAGTCGATATTATGCACACCAAAGGCGCGGGCCAGTTTCTGTCCCAGATACAGCTCTTCAGTGGTGGAGTGCGGGCTGAGCAGGAAACCGATGGCATCCTTGCCGTGATCAGCGGAGACGCCGTTCAGGCCCTTGACCACGTAAGCCAGAGCGGTTTCCCAGTCGGTTTCGTGCCACTTGCCGTCGTACTTGATCTGCGGACGGGTCAGACGCTCGGCGCTGTTGAGGCCTTCATACGAGAAGCGGTCGCGGTCGGCGATCCAGCATTCGTTGATGTCTTCGTTTTCCAGCGGCAGCACGCGCATGACCTCATTGGCCTTGACCTGAACGATCAGGTTGGAACCCAGGCCATCGTGCGGGCTCACCGACTTGCGACGGGACAACTCCCAGGCGCGAGTGCTGTAGCGGAAAGGCTTGGAGGTCAGCGCGCCGACCGGGCAGAGGTCGATCACATTGCCGGAGATTTCCGAGTTAACGGTCTTGCCCAGATACGGCATGATTTCCGAGAACTCGCCACGGTTGGCCATGCCGATTTCCTGGAAGCCGCCAATTTCCTCGGTGAAGCGAACGCAGCGGGTGCAGTGAATGCAACGCGACATTTCTTCGGCCGACACCAGCGGACCCATGTCCTTGCCGACTACGGAGCGCTTTTCTTCCTCGTAACGGGAAGAACCCTTGCCGTAGCCCACAGCCAGATCCTGCAGTTGGCATTCGCCGCCCTGATCGCAGATCGGGCAATCCAGCGGATGGTTGATCAGCAGGAACTCCATCACACCCGCCTGAGCCTTCTTGGCCATGTCGGAATGCGTGTGAACCTTCATGCCGTCGGTTACCGGCGTGGCGCAAGCCGGCAGCGGCTTGGGCGCTTTTTCCACTTCCACGAGACACATGCGACAGTTTGCCGCGATGGACAGCTTCTTGTGGTAGCAGAAGTGAGGGATGTAGGTGCCTACGGAATGGGCGGCATCCATCACGGTACTGCCCTGCGGGACAGTCAGTTTTTTACCGTCGATTTCGATTTCAAGCATCGCTCAACACCATTTGTGGTCCACCAAGGGCTTCTTGTGCTCAATGAGGTATTCGAACTCATTGCGGAAGTGCTTGGTGAAACTGCGAACCGGGAACACGGCAGCATCTGCCAGTGCACAGATGGTACGGCCGGCCATATTGTTGCCAACCGAATCCAGGAGCTCCAGATCGCCCGGACGGCCTTCGCCGTTGGCGATGCGATGGATCACGCGATAGAGCCAGCCAGTGCCTTCGCGGCACGGCGTGCACTGCCCGCAGGATTCTTCATGGTAGAAGTAGGCCAGACGCTCCAGCGCGCGCACCATGCAGACATCCTCGTTCATTACAATCACCGCGCCAGAACCCAGCATGGAGCCGGCCTTGGCGATGCTGTCATAGTCCATCGTGCACTGCATCATGATGTCAGCCGGCAGGATGGGGGCGGAAGAACCACCCGGAATCACTGCCTTCAACTTCTTGCCGTCGCGCATGCCGCCCGCCATCTCCAGCAACTCGGAGAACGGGGTGCCCAGCGGGATTTCGTAGTTGCCCGGACGATTCACATGGCCGGACACGGAGAACAGCTTAGTGCCGCCATTGTTCGGCTTGCCCTTTTCCAGGAACGGCTGAGCGCCGTCGCGGATGATGAAGGGCACCGAGGCAAACGATTCGGTGTTGTTGATGGTGGTCGGCTTGCCGTACAGGCCGAAGCTGGCCGGGAACGGCGGCTTGAAGCGCGGTTGGCCTTTCTTGCCTTCCAGCGACTCCAGCAAAGCGGTTTCCTCACCGCAGATGTAGGCGCCGTAACCATGGTGAGCGAACAGATCGAAGCAGAAATCGCTGCCGAGGATGTTGTTGCCCAGGAAGCCGGCCTTGCGAGCCTCTTCCAGCGCTTCCTCGAAACGCTCGTACTCCGCGAAGATTTCGCCGTGGATGTAGTTGTAACCGGCGCGAGTCCCCATGGCGTAACCGGCGATGATCATGCCTTCGATTAGCGAGT
Organism: uncultured Aquitalea sp.; assembly: GCF_945957525.1. GTDB lineage: Bacteria > Pseudomonadota > Gammaproteobacteria > Burkholderiales > Chromobacteriaceae > Aquitalea. Next base: position 64,470 of record NZ_CAMFLA010000016.1, read on the forward strand.
GGGGATTGAAGCGCAGGATGTCGCGGTCCTTGAACGTGCCCGGTTCACCCTCGTCGGTGTTGCACACCACGTATTTGTCGCCGGGGAAGGAGCGGGGCATGAAGCTCCACTTCAGACCGGTGGGGAAGCCGGCGCCGCCGCGACCGCGCAAGCCGGAGTTTTTCACTTCGGCAATCACATCCTCTTGCGGCATTTTGGACTCGATGATGCGACGCAACGCCTGGTAGCCGCCGCGGGCTACGTAAGCGTCCAGTCGCCAGCAGTCCGGCGCAGAGGTATCGATGCCATCGAAAATCACACCATTGACGAAGACTGCCATTTATTTCAACTCCGCCAGTTTCTTGTCGATTGCTTCGGGCGTCATGAAGCTGCACATCTTGTGGTTGTTCACCAGCAAGACGGGCGCATCGCCACAGGCTCCCATGCACTCCCCCTCCAGCAGGGTATACATGCCGTCAGCGGTGGTTTCACCGATGCCGACACCCAGCTTTTTGGAGATGTATTCAGCGGCATTGACGCCGCCGGACAAGGCGCAAGGCAGGTTGGTACAGACCGTGATCTTGTACTTGCCCACCGGCTTCATGTCGTACATGTTGTAGAAGGTGGCGACTTCGTAAGCAGCTACCGGCGCGATTTGCAGATAGTTGGCCACGAATTCGATGACTTCGGTATTAAGGCAGCGCTCTTCCGGCGTAGCGCCGGTTTCGCGACGTTCGGTCAGGGCAATGCGCAGTGCGCCCATCACGGCGGAGCGCTTCTGGTCGGCCGGATATTTGGCGACTTCGCGGTCGATCAGAGCCAGGGATTGTGCGGATAGCATTAGCGGTCGATCTCCCCAAACACGATATCCTGAGTACCGATGATGGCGACGACGTCGGCGATCATATGGCCACAGGCCATCTCGTTCAGCGCGGCGAGGTGGGCAAAGCCCGGGGCGCGGATCTTCAGTCGGTACGGCTTGTTGGCGCCGTCGGACACCAGATAGATGCCGAACTCGCCCTTCGGGTGCTCAACCGCGGCATAGGCTTCGCTCTCGGGAACGTGCATGCCTTCGGTGAACAGCTTGAAGTGGTGAATCAGCTCTTCCATGTTGGTCTTCATGCCCTCGCGCGACGGCGGAGCGACCTTGTGGTTTTCGGTGATGACCGGGCCGGGGTTCTTGCGCAGCCATTCAACGCATTGCTTGATGATGCGGTTGGATTGGCGCATTTCTTCAACGCGCACCAGATAGCGGTCGTAGCTGTCGCCGTTGACGCCCACTGGAATATCGAAGTCCAGCTTGTCGTAAACATCGTAAGGCTGCTTCTTGCGCAAGTCCCATTCGATGCCGGAACCACGCAACATGGGGCCGGAGAAACCCAGATTGAGGGCGCGTTCCGGCGTCACCACGCCGATGCCTACCGTGCGCTGTTTCCAGATACGGTTGTCGGTCAGCAGGGTTTCGTACTCGTCGACATAGGTCGGGAAGCGCTTGGTGAAGTCGTCAATGAAGTCCAGCAACGAGCCTTGGCGGCCTTCATTGAGGCGAGCCAGCTCGCGTGCGTTCTTGATCTTGGAAACGGTGTACTGCGGCATGCTGTCGGGCAGGTCGCGATAGACGCCGCCCGGACGGAAGTAGGCCGCATGCATGCGAGCCCCAGATACCGCCTCGTAGCAGTCCATGAGATCCTCGCGTTCGCGGAAAGCATAGAGGAACATGGTCATGGCGCCGATATCGATCGCATGTGCGCCGATCCACAGCAAGTGGTTCAGGATGCGGGTGATTTCGGCAAACATCACGCGGATGTATTGCGCGCGAATCGGCACGTCAACCCCGGTCATCTTTTCGATGGCCAGGCAGTAAGCGTGCTCGTTGCACATCATGGAGACGTAATCCAACCGGTCCATGTAAGGCAACGACTGGATGAAAGTCTTACTTTCAGCCAGTTTCTCGGTGCCGCGATGCAGCAAACCGATATGCGGGTCGGCGCGCTGGATCACTTCGCCATCCAGCTCAAGCACCAGACGCAGCACGCCGTGCGCTGCCGGGTGCTGCGGGCCGAAGTTAAGGGTGTAATTACGGATCTCAGCCACCGTAGTTCTCCTCGCGGATAATGCGCGGCGTGATTTCGCGCGGCTCGATGGTTACCGGCTGATAGATGACGCGCTGCTGGGTCGGGTCATAGCGCATTTCCACGTGACCGGATAGCGGGAAGTCCTTGCGGAAGGGGTGACCGACAAAACCGTAATCAGTCAGGATGCGACGCAAGTCCGGGTGACCCTGGAATACGATACCGAACAGATCGAAGGTTTCGCGCTCGAACCAGTTGACGGCGTTCCATACGTTCACCACCGAATCGACAACCGGGAATCCGTCGTCTTCGGCAAACGTACGCAGGCGCAGGCGCCAGTTGTGCTTGATGGACAGCAGGTGATACACCACGGCGAAGCGCGGGCCGTCCCAGACTTCGTCGCGATAGTCGCTGTAGTCCACGCCACAGGCGTCAATGCACTGCTCGAAGGAGAGTTCAGCGTGATCGCGCAGCTTGGTCGCCACGTCGATCAGGTCCGCGGCCTTGCAGACAATGGTCAGTTCATCGAGAGCCAGCGTGCTTGAAACAAGCTTGTCGCCCAGCACCCGCTCGAGGACCGAACCCAATGCTTCCATTTTGTTGGAGGCCATAAGTGTTTACCTTATCGGGCGATAGTAGAGGTGCGTTTGATCTTGTTCTGCAGCTGGATGATGCCGTAAAGCAGCGCCTCGGCGGTCGGAGGACAGCCCGGCACGTAGACATCGACCGGCACGATGCGGTCACAGCCACGGACAACAGAATAGGAATAATGATAGTAGCCGCCGCCGTTGGCACAGGAGCCCATGGAAATCACCCAGCGCGGTTCGGCCATCTGGTCGTATACCTTGCGCAAGGCCGGGGCCATCTTGTTGCACAGCGTGCCCGCCACGATCATCAGGTCGGACTGACGCGGACTGGGGCGGAAAACAATGCCGAAGCGGTCAAGGTCGTATCGCGCGGCGCCGGCGTGCATCATCTCAACCGCGCAGCAAGCGAGGCCGAAGGTCATCGGCCACAGCGAACCCGTTCGGGTGTAGTTGATGAGCTTGTCGGCCGTCGTGGTAACGAAGCCTTTCTCCAGGATTCCTTCTACTCCCATTCCAGCGCTCCCTTTTTCCACATGTAGACGAAGCCGAGCGTCAGCACCGCCAAGAACTCAACCATCACGCCAAAACCGTAGGTGCCCAGTTCCTTCAGGACAACAGCCCACGGAAAGAGGAAGGCAATTTCCAGATCGAACAGGATGAAGAGAATGGCGATAAGGTAGTAGCGGACGTCAAACTTCATGCGCGCGTCTTCGAAGGCCTCGAAGCCGCACTCATAAGGAGAGAGTTTCTCAGGGTCGGGACGATTGGGCGCGAGGATCTTGCCTAGGACAATAGGACCCACGCCGACCAAGAGACCGACGATGACAAACAGCAGAATGGGAAAATAATTTTGCAGCATTTCCCGTACACCCCCAAAAAAAGGAGAAGTTACCCTCTCCTTGGCTCCAAATAAAATAGGCCACCGGAATCCCGGTGGCCTATTTTTGAATGGTGGTGCCGACAGTGAGACTCGAACTCACACAGCCTACGGCCACTACCCCCTCAAGATAGCGTGTCTACCAATTTCACCATGTCGGCACTGTATAGCTTTTGATCACTCCGGTATTTTTGATGTCGTGCCCGAAGCTTTGTCAGTCGTTGCCCCGACCGGGATTTGCGGCGCAACCTGCTCAACCTTGCCACCCATCACACCCAGATCGTTTTTTCCGCCCCCAGACAGATAAACAAGGGTGAGACTTGTAGCGAAGAATACAACCGCCGCCACTGCGGTGGTTCTACTCAGAAAATTCGCGGAACCAGACGCCCCGAACAGGCTCCCGGAAGCACCGCTTCCGAAAGCCGCACCCATGTCCGCCCCTTTGCCGTGCTGCATCAAGACAAGGACGATAATGGTGATTGCGGACAGTAGATTTACTACCCAAATGAGCGTCTTAAGAAGTTCCATACTATATCAATTTTCCTGCGGCCTGGCAAATCATCCTGAATGAATCGGCGTCCAGAGATGCCCCGCCAACAAGGGCTCCATCGACATTTTCCGTAGCCAGAATGGATTCGGCATTCTCTGCCTTTACACTGCCGCCGTAGAGGACGCGAATCTTATCCGAGGCCTTGGCGTTTTGCAAGCACCAATTCTTGATGGCGCTGTGAATTTCGGCGATCTGCTCCAGACTCGCTACCTTCCCGGTGCCAATGGCCCATACCGGCTCGTAGGCAATGACGTAGTCGCCAGCGGTCAGCTCGGACAAAATGGCAAGCTGACTGAACACCACATCCAGGTAGCGCCCAGCCTCACGCTCCTCCAGCGTCTCGCCCACGCATAACACCGGCGTCACGCCGGCTGCGATGGCATGGCGCATCTTGCTCAACAGTGCATCGTTGCCCTCGGCGAAATACTGACGGCGCTCGGAGTGTCCCACCAGCGCATAAGCACACCCGGCATCTTTCAGCATGGCAGCGGAGACTTCTCCGGTAAAAGCGCCATCTTTGTCGAAGCGGCTGACATCCTGCGAAGACAGTGCGATGCGACTGCCCTTCAAGCACTCCGCGGCTTGCGCCAGGTACACCGTCGGCACAGCCACGCCCACCCAGGGCTGGTTGGTGATATCGCTGGCGGACAGGGCATCGATCAGCGCTTTGCCGCTGTCCCGACGGGTATTCATTTTCCAGTTGCCTATGATCAGCTTGTCCGCCATGATGCGCCCGCTTTCAAATATTGAGTTCCACAAGATGCCGGCGATTATAACCTCAGGCGCAACAGGGGCCAAACCCATCCGCCGGACATTCGACGACTTGTAATATTTCTGAAAACTTGCGGCGATAGGATGCCCAACATTCACTGCAGTCACCTGCTGATCTCATCCTCTCAGGAGCAAGACATCAAATGAAACAGTCTGTACGCTTGGCCGCCACCTTCGCCCTGACCGTCGGCTTTGCCGCTTCGGCAACCGCTGCCGACATCACCGGCGCCGGCGCCACCTTTCCGTACCCGCTGTACGCCAAGTGGGCTGCCGCCTACAAATCCACTACCAACAACAGCATGAACTATCAGTCCATCGGTTCGGGCGGCGGCATCAAGCAGATCCAGACCAAGACCGTGGACTTTGGCGCATCCGACATGCCGCTGAAGGTTGAAGAGCTGGAGAAGTCCGGCCTGACCCAATTCCCCACCGTGATCGGCGGCGTAGTACCGGTATTCAACGTGCCGGGCATCGCTGCGGGCCAAGTAAAATTCTCCGGCCCGCTGCTGGCTGAAATCTTCATGGGCAAGATCACCAAGTGGAACGACCCGGCGCTGGCCAGTCTGAACCCGGGCGTGAAACTGCCGGATCAGAAGATCACCGTTGTTCGCCGTTCCGATGGTTCCGGCACTACCTTCATCTTCACCAACTACCTGTCCAAGGTCTCTTCCGACTGGGCCGGCAAAGTGGGCTCCAACACTGCCGTGAACTGGCCTACCGGCGTGGGCGGCAAGGGCAATGAAGGCGTGGCCAACTATGTAACCCGCATCAAGGGTTCCATCGGCTACGTTGAGTACGCTTACGCCAAGCAGAACAAGCTGACCTACGGCCAACTGAAGAATCAGTCCGGCGCTTATGTGTCTCCGGACGAGAAGGCGTTCAAGGCCGCCGCCGCCAACGCTGACTGGAAAAAGGCTCCGGGCTTTTATCTGATCCTGACCGATCAACCGGGCAAGGACAGCTGGCCGATCTCCGGCGCCACCTTCATCCTGATGCACAAGAAGCAGGACAAGCCGGCGCAGGGTACCGAAGTGCTGAAGTTCTTCGACTGGGCCTACAAGAACGGCGACAAGACTGCGCTGGATCTGGATTACATCCCGATGCCGGACAGCGTCAAAACCGTGATCCGCTCCAGCTGGAAGCAGATCACCGACGCCAGCGGCAAGCCGGTTCTGAACTGATCGCCCGCTTTCGCCAGCGCGATGTTTGCCGAAGGGCGACGCTGGCAAGGCAGAAAGGCCGGGGTGAGCAGCCCCGGCTTTTTGTCTGACAAGCCTAATTGAGTCCTACATGGAAAAGTTCAGCAATCACCAGAAAATGCGGCAGCAGATGCTGCTGGACAACATCTTCCGGCTTACCACGCGCAGTTTTGCGTTTCTGGTGCTGGCCCTGCTGGTTGGCATCCTGATTTCGCTGCTGATCGGCGCAATGCCAAGCATCGAGAAATTCGGCTTCGGCTTTCTGTTCAATTCGGACTGGGACCCGGTAGCGGAACATTACGGCGCGCTGGTGCCGATTTTCGGCACGCTGGCCACCTCCTTCATCGCGCTGCTGATTGGCGTACCTGTCAGCTTTGGCATTGCCGTGTTCCTCACCGAACTCTGTCCCACCTGGCTGAAACGTCCTCTGGGGGTTTGCGTAGAACTGCTGGCGGGCATTCCCTCCATCATTTACGGCATGTGGGGCCTGTTTGTTTTTGCCCCGCTCTTTTCCGAGCACGTGCAGCCTTGGCTGATCGACAATCTGGGCGATCTTCCGCTGCTGGGCTTGTTGTTCCAGGGCGCGCCCATGGGTATCGGCGTGTTCACCGCCGGCCTGATCCTCGCCATCATGGTGATCCCGTTTATCGCTTCGGTGATGCGCGACGTCTTCGAAGTAGTGCCGACCATGCTGAAGGAGTCCGCTTACGGCCTGGGCTCCACCACATGGGAAGTGGTGCGTTACGTGGTGCTGCCTTACACCAAAGCGGGCGTTATCGGCGGCATCATGCTGGGTTTGGGCCGCGCGCTGGGTGAAACCATGGCGGTTACCTTTGTCATCGGCAACTCCACCCGCTTTGCCGTGGGTCTGTTTGAGCCGGGACAGTCGATTTCTTCCGCACTGGCCAACGAGTTTGCCGAAGCCACCGGCGTGTTCCACATGGCGTCGCTGATCGAACTGGGCCTGATCCTGTTCTTCATTACCTTCATTGTGCTGGCTTGTGCCAAGTTCCTGCTACTGCGTCTGCAGAAACAGGAAGGCCGCGCACACTAAGTAAAGCGTAGGGAATCATGGCCAACTCCACTCTGAGTGATACCCTGCAAGCACAGGGCTCCAGCGGAAACAGCAGCATGAACAACTCCATTTACCGCCGTCGGCGGTTCGTCAATTCCTTCAACATGGTCGCATCAACTCTGACCATGGGCTTCGGCCTTTTCTGGCTGTTCTGGATTCTCTTTACCCTGTTACAGCACGGTTTGTCCGGCCTGACCCTGCAGGCTCTGACCCAGAGCACCCCTCCCCCGGGCAGCCAGGGCGGGCTCGCCAACGCCATCTACGGCAGCGTGGCGATGACCATAACCGGTACGCTGATCGGCACCCCCATCGGCATTCTGGCTGGCGTGTATCTGGCGGAATTCGGCCAGCGCGGCTGGCTGGCGCCGGCCACTCGCTTCATCAACGATATCCTGCTGTCCGCCCCGTCTATCGTGATCGGCCTGTTTGTCTATGAGGTGTACGTGGTGAGCGTGGGGCACTTTTCTGGCTGGGCGGGTTCGCTGGCGCTGGCCTTGCTGGTGATTCCGGTGGTGGTGCGCACCACGGAAAACATGCTGCGCCTGGTACCCAACAGTCTGCGCGAGGCTGCGGCGGCCTTGGGCGCGCCGCAGTGGAAAATCACCCTGTATGTGACGCTGCGTTCCGCTAAGGCAGGCGTCATGACCGGCATCTTGCTGGCGGTGGCGCGCATTTCCGGCGAGACCGCCCCGCTGCTGTTCACCGCGCTGAACAACCAGTTCTTCAGCAGCAATATGAATCAGCCGATGGCCAACCTGCCCATCGTGATTTTCCAGTTCGCCATGAGCCCGTACGAAGACTGGCACACCCTGGCCTGGGCCGGCGCGTTGCTGATTACGCTCAGTGTTCTGACGCTCAACATCCTTGCCCGCTGGATGGGCAGACAAAAAACCCAATCGCATTAAGGCATGACGACGATGGCTGACAACAACGCCAAGCTTCAGGTACGCAACCTGAACTTCTTCTACGGCAATTTCCACGCCCTGAAGGGCATCAATCTGGAAATCGCCCCGCGCATGGTCACCGCTTTCATCGGCCCGTCCGGTTGCGGCAAATCCACCCTGCTGCGCACCTTCAACCGCATGTATGAGCTGTACCCCGGCCTGCGGAGCGAAGGCGAGATCCTGCTGGACGGTGAAAACATCCTGGCCCGCGACGTGGACATCAATCTGCTGCGCGCCAAGGTGGGCATGGTATTCCAGAAACCCACCCCTTTCCCGATGTCCATCTACGACAACATCACTTTTGGCGTGAAGCTGTACGAGAAGTTGTCCAAGACTGAAATGGACGACCGCGTGGAATGGGCGCTGCGCAAAGCCGCGCTGTGGGACGAAGTGAAGGACAAGCTCAAGCAGTCTGGCAATTCGCTATCCGGCGGCCAGCAACAGCGTCTATGCATTGCCCGCGCCGTGGCCTCCAAGCCGGAAGTGCTGCTGCTGGATGAACCTACCTCGGCGCTGGACCCGATTTCCACAGCCCACATCGAAGAGCTGATTCATGAGCTTAAAGAGGACTACACCATCGCCATCGTGACGCACAACATGCAGCAGGCGGCCCGTGTGTCGGACTTCACCGCTTACATGTATCTGGGCGAGCTGGTGGAGTTCGGCGCTACTGACGACATCTTCACCGCGCCCAAGCAAAAGGCTACCGAAGACTACATCACCGGCAAGTTCGGCTAAGCGCCTTTTGCCCTCTCACAAGCCCTCCGGCCCTTCGCCGGCAGGGCTTTTTCTGCTTCGGGGGGCAGGTTTGCCGAAGAAACATGCCGGCATGATCCTCATGGAATTCAAACACTTGACCCCCCTCGCAATGGGGTCTGTCAAGGAAGTTTGATGCTTCGCAACAGGAATGCCACAAGCCGTATTTTTTTTGTTTCAAACGCTTGACGTGTCATGCGCTGGAAACAACAATCGCGGCTTCTTTTACACTCTCTTTATCCATCATGCTGGACCTCTTCGCGGGGCTTGATTCCCATGTGGCTATCACCCTGGTCTTGTCGCTGGGTTTCGTCCTGGCTTTTGAATTCATCAACGGTTTCCATGACACGGCCAACGCAGTCGCCACGGTCATCTACACCCAGTCGATGAAACCCCGTCTGGCGGTATTCGCCTCGGGCATGTTCAACTTTCTGGGCGTGATCACCGGCGGCCTGGCTGTCGCCTACTCCATCGTGCACTTGCTGCCGGTAGACCTGCTGGTTTCGGTCAACACCGCCCGCGGCATGGCCATGGTGTTCGCGCTGCTGACCGCCGCCATCGCCTGGAACCTCGGCACCTGGTATTTCGGTTTGCCGGCCTCCAGCTCGCATACGCTGATCGGCGCCATTCTGGGTGTCGGCATCGCCAACAGCCTGATCAACAGCACCTCGCTGGCACAGGGCATCAACTGGGGCAAAGCCATTGATGTGGGCTTGTCGCTGCTGTGTTCGCCGCTGGTCGGCGCACTGCTGTCCGGGCTGCTTGTACTGTCTCTGCGCCGGTTCCGTCCCGACAGCAACATGCACAAAACGCCGTTCCAGCGTCAGCAAGTCGAAGGCCGCAAGCACCCGCCGTTCTGGATGCGTTTCATGCTGATTCTCACCTCCATGGGCGTGAGCTTCTCGCATGGCTCCAACGACGGCCAAAAAGGCGTGGGCCTGATCATGCTGGTGCTGATCGGCATCGTACCGGCCAAATACGTGCTGGATCTGAACAGCACGCCTTACCAGATCGAACGTACCCGCGATGCGGCGTTGCACTTGCAGCAGTTCTACAACCGCCATCAAGTGGAACTGGACGCCATGTTCAAGCCTGCCGCCAATGACGCAGACAAGAGCAAACATGAGTGCCGTCCCCGCGATACGCTGAAAACCGCCGATAATCTGCTGACCGCACTGGGCGATGGCAGCAGCTATCGCAACCTGCCGGACAGCAAGCGCTGGGATGTGCGCACCGACCTGCTCTGCCTGGATGACGCTGCCAAGAAGGCGGCCACACTGCCCAACCTCACCGCCGACGACAAGCAACTGCTGACCAATCTTCGCAAGGATCTGACCGCCACTACCGAATACGCGCCCACCTGGGTGATTGTGGCGGTAGCGCTGTCGCTGGGCGTTGGCACCATGATTGGCTGGAAACGCGTGGTGAAAACGGTGGGCGAAGGTATCGGCAAACGCGATATGACCTACGCGCAGGGCATGTCCGCGCAACTCACCGCGGCCGTTTCCATCGGCCTTGCCAGCCAGTTCGGCTTCCCGGTGTCCACCACCCATGTGCTGTCCAGCGGCGTGGCCGGCACCATGGTGGCCGACAAGGCCGGCCTGCAGATGTCCACCGTCCGCTCCATCCTGCTGGCCTGGGTGTTTACCCTGCCGGTATCGATGCTACTGGCCGGCGGCCTCTACTATCTGGCGGCCAGCTGGTTGAAGTAAGCTCGCCAGCGCAAAGAAAAAGCCGCCTCCGGGCGGCTTTTTCTTTGGCACAGCATCATCGCGCCGGCTGGCTTATTTGATATTGGTCAAACTTTGCACAGCATCTCATTGCTTCCGAAATTAACGATTTGCTAATATAACAACGCTTCATCATGGTTTCTCCTTTGTTGTTTGCAGCAATCCCCTTATTGCCTCGGCCCCCCAGCCGAGGCATTTTTTTTCATGCGCTGAGAAACTGTTCTCGCCCGGAAAGCCAGCGATCCAGATGGGCCTCGACCGCTTCCGGATGGCGCTGCAACATCAGGGGCGCCAGTTCCCTCGCCTGTTCCAGCAGGGAAACGTCAGCCTCCAGATCGGCGAAGCGCAACATCGGCACGCCGCTTTGACGCGCGCCGAGGAACTCGCCCGGCCCCCGTATCTGCAAATCCTGCCGCGCGATCTCGAAACCATCGACATTTTCGTAAATCACTTTCAAGCGCGCCTTGGCCAAATCAGACAAGGGATTCTCGTATAACAACATACACACACTGCGCGCACTGCCCCGCCCCACCCGCCCGCGCAGCTGGTGCAATTGCGCCAGCCCCATGCGCTCGGCGTGCTCGATCACCATCAAACTGGCATTGGGCACATCCACGCCGACCTCAATCACCGTGGTGGCCACCAGCACTTGCAACTCGCCTGCGGCGAAGGCCGCCATCACGGCGGCTTTCTCATCCGGCTTCATGCGGCCATGCACCAGCCCCACCTGACGGTGCGGCAAGGCTTCGGCCAACTGCAGATGGGTGTCCACCGCCGTCTGCAACTGCAAGGTTTCCGATTCTTCAATCAAAGGGCAAACCCAGTACGCCTGATTGCCTTCGGCGCAGGTCTTGTCCACATAAGCCACCACTTCCGTCCGGCGCGCGTTGTTGATCAGCTTGGTGGTGATGGGCGTACGGCCCGGCGGCAATTCGTCGATGACGGAGACATCCAGATCGGCGTAAAAGCTCATTGCCAGCGTGCGCGGTATCGGGGTGGCAGACATCATCAGCTGATGAGGCTCCACGCCCTTGTCTTTCAGCGCAAGCCGCTGGCCGACGCCAAAACGGTGCTGCTCATCGACGATCGCCAGGCCCAGGCGCTGAAAAGCCACATCATCCTGAAACAAGGCGTGCGTTCCCACCGCCAGCCGGGCTTCGCCGTTGGCAATCTCCTCCAAGGCGGCTTGCTTCTGCTTCTTACGCAGGCTTCCGGTCAGCCAGCTCACCCGGATGCCCAAAGGCGCCAGCCAACCGGCCAGTTTGCGGTAATGCTGCTCGGCGAGGATCTCGGTGGGCGCCATCAGCGCCACCTGAAAACCCGCCTCCATGGCATGCAAGGCGGCCAGCGCCGCCACAATGGTCTTGCCGCTGCCCACATCGCCTTGCAGCAGGCGGTGCATGGGATGCGCCTGGCGCAAATCGCTCACGATTTCATCCAGCACCTTGCGCTGCGCGCCGGTAAGCGCAAACGGCAAACTTTCCAGCAGCCGGCGGCTGAGCGAGCCGTCGCCCTGCAAGCGGGCCGCCTTGCCTTGCCGACGCGCGCGATAGGCCAGCCGCATTGACAATTGCTGAGCCAGCAACTCATCAAACTTCAATCGCTGCCAGGCCGGCAGCATTGGGTCGCTCAACTGGATTGCGCTGTAATCCGGCGGCGGGTTATGCAACAACCGTACCGCTTCGGCAAACGGCATCAGCCGCAAAGAGTCCGCCATGCCGGCCGGCAGGGTTTCTTCCATGCGCTGGCGCGACAGTTCACTGCGAATCAGCTTGCGCAGCATGGGCTGGGTGACACCGTTTACCGTGGGATACACCGGTGTGAGGCTGTCGGCCAGCGGCGCGCCGTCGTCCACCTGGCGAATTTTGGGGTGCACCATTTCGTCGCCCAGAAAGCCGCGACGGATTTCACCCAGCGCACGGATGCGATTGCCTTCGGCAAACTGTTTGAGGTGGCTGGGATAGAAATGGATGAAACGCAGCACCAGACTGGCGCCGGCGCTGTCTTCGATGCGCACTACCAGCTGGCGGCGCGGACGAAACTGGACTTCATGCGTGCTGACCGCACCCTCTACCAGCACCGGCTGGCCATATGGCGCATCGGCAATCGGAAACAGGTGAGTTTCGTCCTCATAGCGCAGCGGCAGATGCAGGACGAGGTCGAAACGGCGGCGCAGGCCAAGCTTGTCCAGCTTCTTGGCCAGGGCGGGCGCCACATCAAGCGGCTGGTTGGCGGGATCGTTGAGCGTGCTCATCGGGCACGATTGTACAGAAAAAACAGGGCGGCACGCCTTGCAGCCTGCCGCCCTGCCCTTCTGTCCGGCACTAGGCCGATTGAATCTTTTACTGGCGTTCCCACACTTGGGTGCGACCCAGCAGGGACACGCCGAGGAAACCGCGCACTTCCAGCTTCTTGCCGCCTTCCACCAGCTTCATCTTGGCGCTGTAGATCTTGCCGTTGTGCGGATCGAGAATTTTGCCGTTGTTCCAGTTTTCGCCGTCTTTCTTCAGGCCCCACAGGATGGTCATGCCATTGACCGGCTTGCCCTTACGATCGCCGTCGCACTCGTCGCACACCGCGTCCGGATGCTGGAACAGCTTGATGATCTTGCCGCTCAATTCGCCGTTGGCGCCTTCGTTGATCTGCACCAGCGCCTTCACCTGCTTGGTTTCGTCGTCGATGGTTTTCCAGGTGCCGGCTGCGGTATCGGCCAGCGCCATGTGAGAGAACAGGCCGACGGTAACGGCCAGGGCGGCTGCCTTGCAATGCTTGAACATGTGGTCTTTCCTCGTGTTGATATCGTTATGTGAAACGCTGGTTTGGAGCAGCGGCTCTAGCATGCCAACGCGCCCAGCCAGCGTCAAGCAAAGCAACGGACGCCGCCTTGCCTGCCATCACAAAACGACATCAGACGCTACAGGAAAGCAGACAGGTCGAGCACTCCGCCGCCCAGCGCCATCACCTTGCCACCAACGGTAATGCGCAGCGCCTCATCCACCCCCAGGTACAACACATTGGGGCGCTGAATGGCTTCGCCCTGCTCCACGCGCCACTGCAGCGGGGGTGGTAGATGCAGACTGCACCAGCCGCCCAGATTGGCGCAGGCCGAACCGGTGCCGGGGTCTTCGATCACGGCGCCCAGTTGCTCAAAAAACAGGCGCACGGTAGCGATGCCGCGGTCTTCATGCCAGAGGTAGGCAATGCTGCGCCCGGGGCGCAAGGTGGCAGAACGCAGGAACAGGGTCGGCAGGGGCCGCGCCCGCAATACCGCGGCCTTGCTGGCTACGCGCACCAGCATCTGCTCGGTGCCGGTATTCACCCAGGTAGGCGAGGCCAGGATGTCGTCTTCGGCCAACCCCAGCATGGCGGCGGTGTCGGCAACCGTCACGCCCGACTCGCGCTCCGACGCGGCATTGGCTTGCAGGGTAAAGCAGCCTTGCGCATGCCGGATGGGGATCACCCCGGCGCGGGTTTCCAGCGCGAAGTCGTCGCCCAAGCCGCGTAAAGCATGTAAGACGCTGGCGCTGCCAATGGTGGGATGGCCGGCAAAGGGCAACTCATAGCTTGGGGTGAAAATCCGCAAACTGGCGGTCGCGCGTTCCGAAGGAAAAATGAACACGGTTTCGGACAGATTCATCTGCCTCGCCAGCAATTGCATGGCGCGGTCATCCAGCCCGTGCGCATCCGTGAACACACACAAGGGATTGCCGCCGAAAGGGCTTTCGGCAAACACATTTACCAACTGGTAGGCATAGCGAGACATGGCGGAACTCGGTTGTCATGGACAGCCCTTATCCTGCAGACCTTGAGCCAAGGCGGCAAGACGGCTGTGCAAACGGATTGTTTTGCTTTCAGAACGAGACAGTCGCAGCCATGCAGCGCGATCCCGGCGACATTGCGCCAGCCATCGGCGCTGGACGGCGGCTGGCCGCTCGCTGTGTCGCGACGCCGCTTGAGCCGTCTTTCCCTTGGCGGCTGCTTTGGGTTGGCAACGGTCCGGTTCGCAAGCCACCACGCTCAACAAGCCGTCACTCATGCTCTCCTGCGCATGCGGTGCGACGCAGGGCTGATCCTGATACACCAGCGCGCCTTGTGGATGGCGGCACTTATAGACATCGGCGGCATGCGCCAACATGGGCCAGAACAATATCAGCCACAGTTTTTTCATCAGGCATCTCCGCGCGGATGCCGCCAGCCATCGCAACAACATGCCCCGCGCAGTCGGCAACAACCGGTTCACTACGCAGGCGGCGCTTTGCGGGCAATTAACCGGCAGCGCAAAAAACGCAGATGTAGCGCTTTTGCGTTTCTTGCGCTGCTGCCCGCCCGGACAGCAAAGAAAAAAGGCGGCCAAGGCCGCCTTTTTCACTGCGCCGGCTGGAAAAATCAGCCGAGGAACAGCACCGCTTCCGCCTCAACTTGCACGCCCTTGGGCAGGCTGGCCACGCCCACGGCGGCGCGAGCCGGGTAGGGCTTGCTGAAGTACTGGCCCATGATTTCGTTGAAGGTGGCGAAATTGGACAGATCGGTCAGATAGGCATTGAGCTTGACGATCTGGTCCAGGCTGCCGCCGGCGGCTTCGCACACGGCTTTCAGGTTCTTGAATACTTGATGGGTTTCAGCGGCGAAACCGCCTTCCACCACGGTCATGGTGGCCGGGTCCAACGGGATCTGGCCGGACAGATACACGGTGTTGCCGGCCTTTACGGCCTGGGAGTAAGCGCCGATGGCGGCCGGGGCGTTGTCGGTGTGGATGATTTCTTTGCTCATTACAGGTCTCCTTCTTTGAGGAACAGGGTTAACAGGTCGTTGAGGAAGCGCTGCCCCTTTAGCGTGGGGCGGATGAAGGCGGCGTCCTCGTCCAGCAAGCCGTCGGCGCGCGCGGCGTCCAGCTCCCGACGGATGCTGGACAACGGCAGACCAGTGCGCTCGGTAAAAAGCCGGCTTTCCACCCCGCCGGTCAGGCGCAGGGCGTTCATCATGAATTCAAAAGGCAGATCGGCGCGGCCCACAGCCTGGCGGCTTTGCACCGGACGGCCCTCGGCGATGGTCTGCAGATAGGCCGCTGGCTGCTTGGCGCGGGTTTCCCGCACTACGCCTTCGTGATTGCTGACCTTGCCGTGTGCGCCAGCGCCGATGCCCAGATAGTCGCCAAACTGCCAGTAGTTGAGATTGTGCCGGCATTGGCGGCCCGGCTTGGCGAAAGCCGAGGTTTCGTAATGCTCGAAGCCCGCTTCGGCCAACCTTGCCTCCACCGCCTCCTGCATGTCGGCCGACAACTCGTCGTCCGGCAGATTGGCCGGCGTGCGCACAGCGTACAGGGTATTGGGCTCGATGGTGAGGTGATAGGCCGACAAATGTGTGATGCCGTGCGACAAGGCGGTGTCCAGATCCAGCATGGCCTCGTCCAGCGTTTGACCCGGCAAGGCGTACATCAGGTCCAGATTGACGTTGTCGAAATGCGTCAGGGCGATGTCCACCGCGCGGCGCGCGTCGTCGCCGTCATGAATGCGCCCCAGCGTCTTGAGATGATGCGGCTGAAAGCTCTGGATGCCGATGGACAGCCGGTTGACCCCGGCCTCGCGAAAGCCGCGGAATTTCTCGGCCTCGAAGGTGCCCGGATTGGCCTCCATGGTGATTTCCGCATCCGGATGCAGCCGCACCCGGGCGCGCACACCAGCCAGCAGCGCGTCCACCGCGCCGGCGGACAGCAGGCTGGGCGTGCCGCCGCCCATGAAGATGGTGCTGACCGGCCGGCCCCAGACAGCAGGCAGGCCATGCTCCAGGTCGCGCAGCAAGGCCTCGACATAAGCCATCTCATCCATGCCCGCAGCCAGCAAGGAAGGGGCGGCGACCACCGGGATAACACCGGCGGCGGGCTTGAGCTCGTGCGAGTTGAAATCGCAGTACGGGCACTTTTTCACGCACCAGGGCACATGGATGTAAAGCGACAACGGCGGCAGCTCGCGCAGGCCGCCTTTCAGCGCGGACAGATCGATAACGCTCATGCCAGCTCTTGCAGTTTCAGCAGCAGGCCCTGCATGGCCTTGCCGCGATGGCTCACGCGGTTTTTCTCTGCGGCGTCCAGCTGCGCCACGGTGCAGCCGTAGTCCGGCAGGAAGAAATAGGGGTCGTAGCCGAAGCCGCCTTCGCCGGCTGCCTGATCCTGCACTTCGCCCAACCACATGCCGTCCGCTACCAGCGGTTGCGGGTCGTCGGCATGGCGCACCAGCACTAGCACGCAGTAATACCAGGCGCGGCGGTTGTCCTTGCCTTGCAGTTTTTCAATCAGCCTGGCGTTGTTGCGTTCGTCGGATTTGGGTTCGCCGGCATAGCGGGCGGACAGCACGCCGGGCTTGCCGCCCAGCGCTTCCACACAAATGCCGGAATCGTCCGCCAGCGCCGGCAAACCGGTTACGCGGCTGGCGTGGCGCGCTTTTTCCAGCGCATTTTCCAGAAAGGTGTAATGCGGCTCCGGGCACTCGGGCACGTTCAGTTGCCCCTGCGGGATCACCGTCACGCCCAACTGGGCGAGCAGTGCGGAGAATTCCTTGAGTTTGCCTGCGTTGTTGCTGGCCAGTACCAGTTTGTCGAACATGGATGACAGTCCTCTGGCGTTGGTGGGTAAAGACGGGCCCGACTGACGGGCCCGACGCGGCCGAAGGAGGAGACTACCCGTCGCCGCCCGGCGCGTCCATTGTTGCGCCGGTTGATGACAAACTGCGGCGAACGGGCCGCTCTTACTCGACCAGCCGACGGCTGCCCATGCTCTCCAGCGCCTGCAGCAGCAGCTTGCCATCCGCGCCGTCCAGCAGACGGGCGTCGGACAGCGTGCGCCGCCATGCGCGCGCGCCGGGCACGCCCTGGAACAACCCCAGAATATGACGGGCGATATTGCGCAGCTTGTGGCCTTCGGCCAAGCGGTCGGCAATATAAGGCAGCATGGCGGCCACCACCGCCTCGCGCGTGGACGCAGGCGCGCTGGCGCCATAAAAACGCTGATCCCAGTCAGCCATGATCCAGGGGTTGTGGTAGGCCTCGCGCCCCACCATTACGCCGTCCACATGGCGCAAATGCCCTGCGATCTCTTCATTGGTTTTCACGCCGCCGTTGAGCAGGATCTCCAGCTCCGGCCGTTCGGCTTTCAGCCGGTAGACATAGTCGTACTTCAGCGGCGGGATTTCGCGGTTCTCCTTCGGGCTGAGGCCTTTGAGAATGGCGTTGCGGGCGTGCACGATGAAGGTACGACAACCGGCAGCGGCCACCTGATCGACAAAACCGGCCAGGTAATCGTAATGCTCGATCTGGTCGATGCCGATGCGATGCTTGACGGTGACATCGATGGACACCGCATCGCGCATGGCTTTGACACAATCCGCCACCAGTTGCGGCTCCGCCATCAGGCAGGCGCCGAAGGCCCCTTTCTGCACGCGCTCGGACGGGCAGCCCACGTTCAGGTTCACCTCGTCGTAGCCCCACTCTTCGGCCAACTTGGCGCAGCGCGCCAGCTCATCGGGTTCCGAGCCTCCCAATTGCAAGGCCACCGGATGCTCGCTGTCATGAAAGGACAGATGGCGCGGCACGTCGCCGTGCAGCAGGGCACCGGTGGTCACCATCTCGGTGTAGAGCCAAGTGTCGCGGGTAATCAGGCGGGCGAAGTAGCGATAGTGGCGATCGGTCCAGTCCAGCATGGGCGCGACGGACAGAGTGCGGGACGGCAAGGTGCGTGGGTGAGTCATGACAATCCGTGATGACGTTTGCCGAAGGCGGCGCGCGCTTCGGCAAACGTTTGAAAGCAAACGGAGAATTATCCTTGCTGCGCCCCGCGCGGGTCAAGGCGGATCGCGCCTTGACGCCCTGCGCTCAGGCCGCGATTGACACACCGCAGGCCGGTCATGGTTGAGTCGGCCTGCCGGGCGCGAGATACTTCGTCCTTATCGATATTGAAACTGCAAGAACGGATATGCCGATGACGCACCGCATCGTGTTTGTGGAAGACGATCAGGACCTGGCCGAGCTGATCCGCGACTTTCTCTCCCGCCATGAAATGGACGTGGTGATCGAGCCGCGCGGCGACACCGCCATGGCCGCCATCGAACGCGAAGCGCCCGACCTGGTGATGCTGGACATCATGCTGCCGGGCAAGGACGGCCTGTCCATCTGCCGCGAGCTGCGCCCGCGCTTCGACGGCCCCATCGTCATGCTCACCTCGCTGGACAGCGACATGAACCAGATTCTGGGTCTGGAGCTGGGAGCCAACGACTACATCCTCAAGACTACCCCGCCCTCGGTGCTGGCCGCCCGCCTGCGCGCGCAGTTGCGCAATATGCGCCCCAGCCAGTCCGCACCGGAAAACCCGCCGCCCAAAACCCAGCGCAAAATGGTGTTCGGCCAACTGGCCATCGACCCGGTAAGCCGCGACGTGGTGCTGGAGGGCGAAAAAATCGCCCTGTCCACCTCCGACTTCGACCTATTGTGGTTGCTGGCCAGCCACGCCGGCGAGACGCTCAACCGCGACATCCTGCTCAAGGAAATGCGCGGCGTGAGCTACGACGGACTGGACCGCAGCATCGATGTGGCCATTTCCCGCCTGCGCAAAAAGCTGGGCGACAACCCCAGCGAGCCCTTCCGCATCAAGACGGTGCGCAACCGGGGCTATCTGTTCTCCCTGTCCGGCTGGGAGTAATCGGTGCGCCGGCTATTCATCCAGTTTTACATGCTGTTGATGGTCTGCTTCATCGTGGCCGTCATGCTGGTGGGCGCCGTCTACAAGCAGGCGGTGGACGATGTGGGCGAGCGCTATCTGTCCGATCTGCTGCGCACCACGCTGTCCCTGATCGAGGCCGATCTGCACGGAGTGCCGGAAGACCGCTGGACCGAAACCCTGGCCACCTCCAATCACGACTTCACCTTCAAGGTGAACGTGGAAAAGCAAAGCAACTACGTGCTGGACGAGGAATCGGAAGAGGCCCTCAACCGTGGCGAGATCGTCATGCTGGAAGACAAATATCTCTTCCTGCAGAAGATAGAAGACAGCAACTACCTGCTGGTGGCCGGGCCACTGCGCTACCTGTTCTTCCTGCACCAGCTCAAATGGGTGGATTACGCCCTACTGGGCCTGTTGGGCCTGTCCATGGCCATTCCCGTGTTCTTGTGGATGCAACCGCACTGGAAGGATCTGGTACTGCTGGAAAAAACCGCCGGCAAGCTGGCGGGCGGCGATTTCTCCGCCCGCGTCAACCTGCCCGGCCGCTCCGGCGTCTCCCAAGTGGGCGAAGCCTTCAACCATATGGCGGACAATATCGCCGCCCTGCTGGCCAGCAAGAAAGCGCTGACCAACGCGGTGGCCCACGAGTTGCGCACGCCCCTGGCCCGGCTGCGCTACCGGCTGGCGCTGCTGGAGGGCGAAGAGGACTCACCCGCCAAGCAGGCCATGGAAAAGGACATTACCGCCATTGAAACGCTGGTGGAAGAGTTGCTGTTCCACGCCAAGCTGGACCGACCGGAAGCGCCGCTGAAGCTGGCTGGTTTCAATGCCGTGGAGTGGGCTCGCGAGCGGATCGAACTGCAATTGCCTCTGGCCGAACATCTGGACTGGCAGATGCCGGAACCGGCTGAGACAGAGTTTCTCGCTGACCAGTACCTGCTTACCCGCGCGCTGGACAACTTCCTTTCCAACGCTCGTCGCTATGCGCGCAACACCATCCGCACCACGGTACAGGTGGAAAACCGCAATTGCGTGGTGATGGTGGACGACGATGGTCCCGGCATTCCGGAAGAAGACCGTGCCCGGATTTTCGACCCCTTCATCCGCCTGGATGAAAGCCGCGGCCGCAAAACCGGCGGGCACGGGCTGGGGCTGGCCATCGTTGCCGGCATCGCCCGTCTGCATCATGGCGAAGTGAAAGTGGAAGCCTCGCCGCTGGGTGGCTCCCGCTTCATCTTGCGCTGGCCGATTTGAATTGTACATTTCGTTACACAGGGATACATGGGTCGGGTAGACGCTGCACTGCCGCATCTATAGGATCGTCAGCTCGAAAGAATGGGTATTTCCCATTCACTTACAGAATTTTCCTGATGACTCTAGGAGTTGTTTAAAAATGAAAAAGCTGGCTCTGCTCGCTCTGACCGCCACCTTCAGCCTGGCCTCCGCCGCCGGTTTCGCTGCTGAAAAGAACGCTTCCGCTCCGGTAGCTATCCACAAGGCCAAGAAGGCTGAGAAGAAGGCTGACAAGAAGGACGCCTCCGCTCAAAAGGCTCAAGCTGCTGAAGCTTCCGCTCCGGCCAAGAAGGCCAAGAAAGTAGCCAAGAAGGATGCTTCCGCTCAGAAGGCTCAAGCCGCTGAAGCTTCCGCTCCGGCCAAGAAGGCTAAGAAAGTAGCCAAGAAGGACGCTTCCGCTCAGAAGGCTCAAGCCGCTGAAGCTT
>NZ_CAMFLA010000017.1 GCF_945957525.1 uncultured Aquitalea sp.
ACTAGGTGGCAGTTTCCTGCCAAATGTCCGTTTACACAAAATTCAGTACACGCCCTTTGGCACACACCATGCAGCTGGCCCCGTCCGGCCCGCTAGTGCAGGTACCTGTTCCCTTGCAATGCGCGCAGGCGTGCAAGGTGTAGTGGCTGCGGTCCAGTTCGTCCATTTTCATCCACATGGTCTGTTCAGGCTTTTTCAGTTGATGGCAATGTTATTGCAGTTCTTTCGCGGCTGCCAGAAGTACCTGACCGGAATCAGCTTGCTTCTATCCTATCCAGATGGTGATGCTGATGTTTTTGATAAATGCCAATGTCACCTCATTGCGATATGGTGATACTGTTTGCTTTTGCAGCGCCACCGCATGGTGGCTTCCTACCCTGAGACCGGACAACCAAATCATGACTACTTATACGGTCGAGCAGCTATCCGAGGAAGGCCCTCAGTACGCCATGGCTTTGCTGTTACAGGCACTATCCCGGCATGAACCTTTCGTCACCTATGGAGCGATCGGGCGTGAGCTGGAGTTCCAGCTGGGTGTGAAAAAGATCTTTCCGACGCAGATCGGTCATGTGGCGGGCAGCCTGATGAATCGTATCCTGGAGCTGGACTCGGATGCGCCATTGATCAACGTCATGATTACCCAGCCGAGCGGAATTCCTGGTTCTGGTGCTGGCGGGTACCTTGCGAACCGCTACAAGAAAAGAAAATACCGCGATTGGGAAAAGCTGACGCGTGAACAGAAGCTGGAGGCGGTAGCGCAGGAGCGTGCGCTGATCTATGCCTATCAGGCCGAGGGGCGTTGGGAAAAGATCAATGGGCTCCTGTTTGGGACCGATGTGCTGGTGCGCCTGAAGAAAGAGCAGAACCCGGACGACTATCCGGGGGGCTATGGTGGCGTTGCCGAAAGTGAAGAGCATCGCCGTCTGAAGCTGTGGGTTGCCGAAAATCCGGCGGCCATCGGTTTGCCGAAGCGCTTTATCCAGGGAGAGACAGAACATCTTTTGCTTTCGGGCGATGAGGTGGATGTGATGTTTTCCTGTGGCAACGAACATTACGCGGTGGAAGTGAAATCGCGCCGATCGAACGAGGCGGATTTACAGCGTGGCATTTATCAATGCGTGAAATACCGGGCCGTAAAAGAGGCGGAAAACCTACCTTACGAAACCAATGTGAAATGTATCCTGGTAACGGAGACGCCGCTGCCGCCGGAGCTGGCACAGCGTGCCAAAGAGCTGGGGGTGAGGTGTAAGGTAACTCAAGTGCAGTAATTTTTATCTATTGATATCAAAGGGACTTTCATATCTGCTTGTGTTCGTTATTGGCATGTTGAGCGACGCAGGGTTTTCCGTGGAGCTGTGATTGAATATTGAGTAAACCAGGGCGTTTCTGTCAGATTTTGTCGCGGGTAACCAGGCATTGTTTGGCGGCACACTGGCGCTGACGTTTGCCGATCCTTTGCGGGCGGCCAGTTTTCCGGATGAGCTGCACTGGCAGGGTGACCAGTGCAGCAGCCTGTATTGGTATGCCTTGATCTTCAACGCGATGGCACAATCGGATCTTCAGTAAGGGGGTATTCGCAATGGATGTTGATGTCGATTTCTACCGAGAAAATGCCGTCTACCGGAGTTGGGCCGATGGCAGGTTGAACTTCGCGGTCGAGAGTAATTTCAACAACTTCACAGGATTTCGAAAACCGCAGCGGGCAGCAGCATTTGCGGTATTCTCTCACCTCGATTCCGATCCCGCAGTCCCGGCAACAGTGGTCATGCCGACAGGTACCGGGAAAACGGATACTATCTTTTCGATCATCATTGCGGGCCTTTTTCCCCGCACTTTGCTGATTGTCCCCTCCGATGCACTGCGCACACAGATTGGCGACCGCCTTGCCACGCTAGCGCGACTTCGCGCGATAAACGCAATTTCCCCGGATATTCTCTCCCCTATTGTTCATCGCATCGATGGCCGTAATGCCACGCTGAACCTCGGTGCGATCGTTGGAGCTAACGTAACGATCGCAACGCCTGCTGCGCTCGCGCAGTTGAGCGATGATGAACTGAATGCATTCGCTGCTAACTACACGCATTTGATATTTGACGAGGCACATCATGTAGCGGCAGTGACTTGGGGCCGAATTCGTAAAGCGTTTGAGCCAAAGCCGACGGTGTGTTTCACTGCTACTCCCTTCCGGCTCGACCAGCAGCGTCTCAACGGCAAAATCATCTTCAACTACTCTTTGAGTCAGGCGCAACGAGACAACTACTTTCAGAGAATCGACTTTTTCCCTGTCCGAGAATATGTGACTAGCGAAATCGACCGAACGATCGCCGCCAAGGCAATCGAGCTCCTAGTCGCCGACGTCGAGGCAGGCTTCGACCACATCCTTATGGCCCGGTGTGCCAAGATCGCCAAGGCGAACCAGATTTTTAGGCTCTACTCCGAACTAGGTGCCGAGTTCGAACCGGTGGTCATCCACAGTAAAAGTAAGCACAAAGAGCGCGATTTCGAGCAAATCAGGGCGAGGAAAAGTCGGATTGTCGTTTGTGTCGACATGTTCGGAGAAGGATTCGATCTGCCTGAGCTCAAGATCGCCGCGATCCATGACCAACATCAGAGCCCAGCCGTCACTTTGCAGTTCATCGGTCGCCTCACTCGCACTGACTCTCGTCTGGGAACCGCGAAGTTTGTGGCAAACATTGCCAACCAGCGCGCTGACAGCCCGATGAAACGTCTATACGAGGAAAGTGCAGATTGGAGCCTGATAATTCGCGAAGTTAGTACTGATCGTATCAGTCGCGAGCTACAACGGCAGGAGTTTGAGGCGAGGTTCGAAGGCGACACGGATAGCGCCAAAATCGCGGCTCTCAACCCAGCCCCTAATATCAGTACTCTCGCGTACCGGCTTACCTCAGCAAATTGGCACCCCCAATCGGTCCGGCATCTGGGTAGTCCCAAAGAGGAGCTGGCGCTTCATTCAGTTAGCGATGATGGCACCATTGTCATGGCGGTCACCAACGAAGTTGCCCCTGTAGCGTGGGCGAAGAGCGACTCAATCTATGGCTCGACGTGGCACCTGTATCTCGCCTATTACCGTCAGAGTGATTCAACACTCTTTATCTCGTGTACGGGTGATGAGCGCCAAGCTGCGCGTTTTCAATCTCTTGTGGCCAAGACAGCGCGGCGAATTAACGGCGACGACGTTTTCAGAGTCATGCATGGCATCAACCGACTCAAGCTCCAAAACGTTGGGCTAAGTCGGTCCGGTCGAGATGTTCGCTTTACCATGCACGTCGGACAAGATGTTAACCGTGTCATGGATGACTTAGAGAATGGTCGCTCAATCAAGTCGAATATCTTTGGCGTTGGTCACGCAGCTGGCGAGAGTACAACGGCGGGGTGTTCGGCCAAGGGCAAGCTATGGAAGATGGACACTGGAGCCGTCAACGAGTGGGTGGAGTGGTGCGACATGGTTGCTTCGAAGATCAACGACTCCTCTATCGACACTGCGGCGATCCTTCGTAACGTCATGCGTGCAGAGAAATTGCAGGGGCACTGGCCAGATGGGATATTTTTTGCAGATTGGCCAGACTCACTGGGTGTCGAGACTGAGAGCCGATGCACGATCTCCGTCGGAGGAACATCCTACTCGCTGTTAGATACCAAGCTTGGCCTGCCCGTGAAGGAGAGCGCAAATACGCTTGCCATTCCACTTTCCGCAGTGACGCCTGCCGGCGAAGAGCTTGATTTACTGACAATCCGCGCCAGCCTTGAAGATGACGGATATCGGTACTCAACGGGGCAGGCAAGTATTCGCATCGGTAGCAAACAACACGACCTTCACGAGTACCTTGATCGCGAGCGTCTGCGCCTACTTCAAGCCGATGGCTCAATCGTCATCGGAAATTATCGCTATTACACCCACGCGTCACTGAATGTGACTCTGCCGAGCAGCCTGCTTTCTAGCTGGGACTGGGGTACGACGAACATCCACAAAGAGTCCATGACGCATGCCGCAGATTTTGACTCTGTGCAGGGCTTTACCTATCAGAAGATCTCTGAAGGCTACGACATTGTCTTCAACGATGACGGTGCCGGAGAAGTTGCTGACCTGGTTGCGGTTCGACATGCTGCAGATCACATCGTGGTGGATCTTTACCACTGCAAGTACTGTAGTAGCGGCCACCAGCCAGGTGCGCGTGTAAATGATGCATATGTCGTTGCAGGACAAGCAAGCCGCTCTGCGAAATGGCTACACAAGGGGCCTGAGCTCTTCCAACGCCTGCTCAATCGGTATAGCAATGGTCAAGAGGGAGGTATGCAACGCTTGCTTAAAGGCACACCCCAGCAAATTGACTTGCTGAGGCTTAAGTCGCGCGATGTGGAAATGCGCATGGGCTTTTTCATTGTGCAGCCGGCCATCTCTGTTCGCGAGGTTACCGATAGAGTGATGACAGTTCTTGGTACCAGCTATATGTATCTGAGGGACATTGCGAACGTGGACATTCGTGTGATTGCAAGCCCATGATTCGCCCCGAGATACCACACAGCATGCCCGCCTCCCGAAGGGCTGCTTTCCTGGAAATTGCTGACATCGCGGTCAAAAAACTGAGCGACCGCTCTGGCCGGCTTGCAGCCGAGCAGGCGGGAATGGAGGCAGATCGGCCTTAGTGGTCCTACACCCAGCCTGCCCTGAGCGTCCGTTCAGGGCACATACCGGCCAACTGCTGCCGGTCGCCATTTCCGCAGACCTGCCATTTGAGTAGCCGCTTCGATTGGTTACCTGACGGACAGCCTGAACGTACAACTCGGCCAAAGCTGGCTGTCGATAACATCGATGTCATTGGCAGCTAGTGGCAGTAAAGCCGACATTAGAACGACTGGCAGATGCCTGGACGGTTTGGCCAGAACAACTTCATCTAGCCAGGGCAAGCTCAGCATTAGTACATCACGATAAAGGAACAGAAGCGCAGACAATGCTTGATTTTGCGTGGATGCCGGCACCTGACCTTCAACGGCCAGATGGGTGAGAAAGCTACTGACCTCTGCCGCCCCCATCTCGCGAGGGTGCCGATGATGGTGAAAGCGCAAAAAGCGCCATCCCCAATTGACGTATTGCTGCTCGGTGCGCAGGCGGTAGTGCCTGACTCGCAGCGTCTGGCGCAACACATCGAGCAAGCGTGGCGCAGCAGTTCCATCTGGCTGTGTACTTTCAGGCATTGGCAACCCCAATAGCTTGCAAAGCAATGACAAATGCGCATGCCATACCTAGTTATACACTCAGATAAACCAAATACATCTGCATAGGCGTATATTTCACGTTAGAAGGTTGCTGTCAGGTGGGTTTCTTCGACTGGCGGCGACTTGCCAGCTTGGCGCTTCGTCATGCAACTTGGGTTGCCACCCGTAAAACTTGCCGCGTTGGACGCAAACAAGCTGGCTGACGGCATTACAGGTTTATGCGGCCAACTTCTGGCTGCTTCGTTGGTTGCTGTTGCAAGGTTTTTTGGTGGGCTGCGCGGGTGCGATTCTGCTTCGACGCAGCTCTAACATTTCATTCAACCGGACGCGCTGACGCGCGCCAGTTAATTCACACGTTAGGCCGTACACAAAGGAACGACTCAGATGGTCAATCTCTTGAACGATGGCACCGGGCAATTACGTCTAGTTAGTGAATCCTCATTTCCAGTCTGGTCAATCGTTCATTACTTGAATCGCTTGTCCACGACATATTTCAAGCTCCTAACTATTCAAAGGGTTTGTGAGGCATTGGCAGAAGGTTGCGCCGATGATGACCTGATTGTCGCCGAGGAATCGGCAAAGCTTGTCTCAAACGAAGCGTTTACATTTGATTATTCGACGCCCTACAGGACGCTTGCGAACAAAGGTGAAAACTATAAGCAATTCTGGGATGTAATAAAAACACATCATCGCCCCATTGTTTTTCGCCGAAGCCTTGACAGTTTTTCTCCGTTATTTGAAATAAGCCGCGATGATTTAATCATCACTCGCCTCACGGTTACCTCACCACCAGACATCACTGTAACAGGCATCAGCACGACAATAACTGACTTGTATTACGCTGCGGAGAGAGAAGAAAGGCAACGACAGGACCACAGAAATCGTCAAATTGGGCAGACAGCAAGAAACATTCGCGATTTAGCTTCGGCCCAAGCAATGTTGAACAATCCGAATATCTCCCCGGGGGCAAAAGCCTATCTTGAGACTCTCATGCTCGGATTGATCGAGCGTCAAGCCGAACTGACACAAGAAATGGGCATTCGGCCTCAAGGAATAAATACCCGTACCTAACATGGCGCTCAACCCGGACCGCAAAATGCGCAGCACTACAATCCTTCGACGACTCTTTTGCCGCTTAAAAATCTCGCTTGAGTGGACTGCATTCCCACCCAACTGTTTCTACCTTACAGCCTATCTCTGCAAGGTCAAGGTTGGGCACGCTACAGGTGACTTCGTAGCGGGAGGAGTCTTTCGAATTGTGACGATCGACATTTACCAAGGGTACCGATGCCATGGTTACGGTTCGAAAATAATTGATCAACTGATCCATGAAGCAATTCAAAAAAATTGCTCGCAACTCGTATTCGTTGGCGTATCGACATCGAATACAAAAGCAGCAAAGTTGTATAGCACACGCTATGGAGCAACGTTGAAGCATATTCCTAATTGCCCGAACAAAAATGACTATGTCCGAGTCCTACCTTAGCTTCAAAGCAAACCATAATTATCGACTCATTAGTTCTTGCTTTTTGGCGAACAGCCTAACTGGTCGTTCAAGCGGACGCCGATAAAGGCCATGCCTTCGGCATTATCATGGCCTGTATTGGTACCCTGCGCATCCTCGGTGCTCCGGCACCGCTTAACTCAGGCGTTAGGCATCGCTCAACTTTCACGACCATGTTTAGCAAGATTCTCAACATGCTTTCTCCGCCCCCCTTGTCTGACAAATGGCTATCCATTAATGCGACGCCGTATTCTCGCGCTAACTTTGAATCGGATACGAAACAGTCGAGGGCCTTACCGATTTATCATGTGTCTGACCACGAATCTGGCCAATCTATCTATGCCACAGGAAAGATTTTTGGTATTGGCGTTGTAAGTTCTGCACACTTTCATCACACGCCACAGGGTGCAAATCGGCAACCCGCTGCTGACGGAATCCTTCTTGGGTTCACTTGGCGTGGAGCTGTTGCAAACGTCGACTTGTCCAACGACGCTTCCTCCCATCGGGACTGCAGGCCAAACATCCTCTTTGATGTACCCATATTGGAATACAACAATCAAACATGGGAGCTACGGCTGCATCCGGGTACAGCAGGCTTACTACCTGGCTTTCTTGAAATATCCAATACTTGCTACTTGCTTCGAAGCCCAAGAGATATCTAAGTTGTCCCGGGCGGATGACGTGATGCCTAACCCTGCGGTCAACACGGACCTTGCGCATAAAGCCGCGCAAGGCCGGTTACTTCCATGTTATGAGTGTAAGGAGCACACGTGAATATTTCAGAAGAAATAGATAAAATTGCAATGCGTAATCTAGAACACAACAAGTCCAATCTTATTGACTTAAAGATTAAGCTGGAAAATTATTTAAACAATAAAAATACAGACCAATACCTTTACCACCTGTACAGTAGCGATATAGATCAAGACTGGTTTAACGCACAATGCAAATCAGCTTGTAATCAAATTGAGAAAGTTACTAACGAAGAGTCTAAGTTCAACGAATATTATCGAAATTTTCTAACTGAAAACGATTTAGTGTTACTTACCGAAGAATTAATTTGTGATATCTCATTGCTTGATCAAATTTCAGTCGGCAATTTAGCCTTGGAAAATCGAGTCATCCGTGATAACTGTCTATCAAGTCATCAATTCTTTCTACATGCGAAGTTTTCATACTTCACCCACAAAAACATAGCTGAAACAACTTGTAGAAACTTTAATTTCTCTACAATGCCAACCTTAATACGTCAATCTATAGAAATTAGGTTAAAGAACATGATTGGCTTGAAAAAAATCGAAAAAGTTGGTGGTGGGTTTAAGTTTGTTCCAATAAATTCTCTGCTAGACTTTTTTGCTGACAACCCTAATTTTATAAATTTCCCTGTATGTATAGACTTATTGAAATCAATAAATTCATGGACAAATACCTTTATTCACTCTGGTGTCGTTCCTTTTTGCTGGCAGAGCCTAGAAGCGATTGATTTAATAGAAGACTTATTCTCTATAAAGAATGATGTATCAGGTTCCTTGAGTTTGCACGGATTTACATACCTAAAGGGCAACGTAACTATTAATGATATTCAAAAGGCATTAAATGAACATTTTAAAGCTGAATTTACCTTGAATGAAAGGAGTGTAGAGGGCTGTGTAGTACACTCATAACAAGGCAAATGCACTCGGACGCCCAAAAGCGCTGCTTTTTGTCGCCTGTGATTTGCGGCGTTAGGCCGGACGTGTCCGGTATTCTGTGTAAACCTGTCGCTCCACACTTACCTGTTGAGTGACCGCTTAGGTCGAGCAACAGCCGGTGGCGAGGCCTGGTCGGCTGCCATTCGGCCTAAGCTAGCATTCAGCAGAACAGCGGCCAATGGCAGCTTTAAACAAAATTTCGGACACGGCCATGCATGGGCTGTTGTTGTCATGAGTAAATCTCATGGATGGCTTTTGTCTGCGAAATTTGGGAGAAATTTGGGAGAAAACCAGAACGGTTTGTGGCGACGTGAGACAGAAATGAAAAACGGCAGACAACTTGGAAAGTCGCACCACATATGGGTTTTGACTGTCTTTTGTTGTCTGCCGTTGCCTAGAGTTTGGTGGAGGCGGCGGGAATCGAACCCGCGTCCGAAAGTCCTCTACGGTGAGTTCTACATACTTAGCCGTGTCATTTGGATTTAACCAGTATCACGCCGACGGGCAGGCTGGATAATAGCGAGTCACCTTGGATTTAACCTAGAGTCAAGTAACCCGACTTCAGGCGAGCTGATGTAAAGTGACTCTGCGGGAGTTGCCTCCACGGCCCATCAGCGAACCGCTGCAGAGTCTGGCGGCGATTAAGCGGCCAGAGCGTAAGTTTCGTCGTTTGCGACTATATAAATTCAGCGTTTTACGGGGTGACTGAAATCCCGGTATGCCCTCATCCGCTTCGCAACCCCCGTCGAAACCAGGTCGCCCCCAGATAAGAGCTGCGATTGTACTGCAAACGGCGCGTTGTGGCTAGCCGGCGGCTGTGCTGGTTTTCTTCCTGGTTGGTTGGCTGCTGTGCCGCTAGACGCAGTGAAAACAGTCTTGACCCGTGGGCACTGAACGACTGGGCTGCAGGAGTGCTGAAAAGCAGGCGCAGCTTAGCTGGTTGATGTGTTTTCCTGCTGGGCCAGCACGGCCAGTTCGTCTTCGGCAAACAGCCTGGAGTGGGTGATGAAGCGCATGTCTTCCGTGGTTTCCAGGGAGAAGCCGCCGCCTCGGCCCGCTTCGGCGTCCAGCGTCAGTTGGCAGTTTTTCCAGTACTCGAATATTTCCGGGCTCATGTAGAAGGGCGTGCCCGTCATTTCACCAAGCAGGATGTCGTGGTCGCCAATGTGAAATTCATCTCGGCGGTAGCACAGCGGGACGCTGCCGTCGCAGCAGCCGCCTGACTGGATCAGCAGCAAGGGGCCGTGGCGTTGGCTCAGGCGTTGCAGCAAGGCCCTGGCTGCTGGGGTGGCGGTAATGCGGTCTGTCATGTCGGTCTCCGGGGCTTGGGGAGCGAGAGCGCTGCGTCCAAGTATATGATCCGGCTCGGATTTTGGGCGAAATGCTTGGGTGGGTGAATGCCACTGCAAATGAAAAACCCCCACTGGCTTGCCGGTGGGGGTTTTGCTTTGAGCGTCTGGGAAACGGATCAGAACGGAATGTCGTCGTCCATGTCGTCCAGTTTGGGCGCCGGTTTCGGCTCCATGCGGCGGGGGGCGGCGGGAGGGGCGGAGGGGCGGGCGGCGGCCGGGGCTTCATAGCCGTAGGCGTCGCCATTGTCCATGTTGGAGCCGCTGGATTCGTTGCGGCCGCCTTGCATGCTCAGCTCATTGACGCGCACGTCCGGCGACAGGCGCTTGTTGCCTTCCTTGTCTTGCCATTCGCGCAGGGTGAGTTGGCCGTACACGGTAACTTGCTGGCCCTTGGCCAGATAGTTCTTCAGGGATTCGCCGCGCTTGCCCCATACCTGGCAGCTGAACCAGTTGGTGGTTTTGCGCTCGCCGAAGCCGATGTCGCTGGCCACGCGGAAGCTCAGCACCGGTTCGCCGCTCGGGGTGTAGCGCAGTTCGGGGTCCGCCGCCAGGCGACCGTCAAAAGTGATGCTGTTCATGTGTTCTCCGAATCAATGATGCCGGCAGCGCGCTGGCTGCCGGTGTTGCTGTTGCCTGCGCCGCTCAGGCGGCGCTGTGCTGCGTTGTTGCGATCAGGGCTTTTACCTGGTCTTCATGCCACCCTTGCTGGGCCACTTTCAGGTAGGCAACGCGGTCTTCCAGCACCACGATAGCCTCGCTGACGCCGGCGACAGCGGCCAGCTGGCGGGACAGGGTCAGGGCGTCGCCCTGCCAGTGCTCGCCGATGTGGAACATGACGGACTTGACTGCCTTGGGGGCTTCCATGCTGAGCGAGGCGATGAGCCAGGCCAGCATCAGCAAGCTGGTGAAGCTGAACACGCCGGCTGGGCCGAAGTGAGTGTAAATCGAACCGCCAATTGCGGCGCCCAGGAAAAGGCCGAAAGACTGGGCGGTATTATACACACCAATGGCCGTGCCCTTGGCGTCGGCCGGTGCGATTTTGGAGATCAGCGAGGGCAGGGTGGCTTCCAGGATGTTGAAGGCGATGAAGTACAGGCCCAGCCAGATCACGATCTGCCAGAAGCTGTCCAGCGCCAGCGCCATGCCCAGCTGGGCGGCGGTCATCAGGGCGATGGCGCCGATGAATACCTGCTTCAGGCGGGCTTTTTTCTCGCCGTAGATGATGGCCGGCACCATCAGCAAGAAGCCGAGTACGGTCACGGGCAGGTACACCTCCCAGTGGTGGGCCTTGTCGAGTCCGGCGGTTTTGACAAGGGCGAAGGGGATGGTGACAAACATGGCCATCTGCGAGGCGTGCAAGGCGAAGATGCCGAAGTTGAAACGAAGCAGCTGGCTGTTCTTGAGCACGGCCGGCAGGTGCTTGGTTTTGGTGCCGGTGTCGGAGTGCGCCCGGGAGATGATTGGACTGGGAATGATGAATCGGACGCCGAAAATAGCGAGGATGGACAGCGCGCTGATGAGCAGGAAAATGCCATGCAAACCAATGTAGCGGTCAAGGATCGGGCTGATGACCAGACTGGCCGCAAAAGTGGTGCCGATGCTCATGCCGATCATGGCCATCGCCTTGGTGCGGTTTTCTTCTCGGGTCAGGTCCGCGAGAAGGGCCATGGTGGCGGCGGAAATGGCCCCCGCGCCTTGGATGCAGCGGCCTGCCAGCATGGTTTCGTAGTTGGTGGCAATGGCTGAGACGAGGCTGCCTGCCGCAAAAATCAGCAGGCCTGCGTAAATAACTTTCTTTCTGCCGATGCGATCGGAGAGCATGCCCAGTGGAAGCTGAAGAACAGTTTGCACCAGGGCGTAGGCCCCCATGACATAGCCAATCTTGGTGTGATCGCCATCGATGCCCGGCAAGTGCTGCAGGTAGAGCGCAAAGATGGGCATGATCAGGAACATGCCCAGCATGCGCAGGGCGTAAATGCCTGCCAGCCCGAGGCTGGCGCGTAGTTCTAGCGAATTCATCAGGTGGATTCTGGATTGGAAGGCGGAAATAAGCCTAATAACGTCGGGCATGGCTGGCGGTTTACCAGCGAACTTTCGCACGCGCTGGTGGAGCCTGCCTCATCAAGTCGGGTATATTATCAGGTTCCCCGACTGACTGAGTAACTTGGCTCTGGACATGGACACCATACGCATTCGCGGCGCACGGACGCACAACCTGAAAAACGTCAATCTGGACCTTCCGCGCCATCAGCTGATCGTCATCACCGGCTTGTCCGGCTCCGGCAAGTCTTCGCTGGCGTTCGACACCCTGTATGCCGAAGGCCAGCGCCGCTATGTGGAGAGTCTGTCCGCCTACGCCCGCCAGTTTTTGCAGCTGATGGAAAAGCCGGATGTGGATCTGATTGAAGGCCTGTCGCCGGCCATTTCCATCGAGCAGAAGGCCACCAGCCATAACCCGCGCTCCACGGTGGGCACCGTGACGGAAATTCACGACTACCTGCGCTTGCTGTTTGCCCGCGTGGGCGAGCCGCATTGCCCGGACCATCACGTGCCGCTGGCCTCGCAAACGGTTAGCCAGATGGTGGATCGCGTGCTGGCGCTGCCGGAAGAGAGCCGGGTGATGATCCTGGCCCCGGTAATCATGGGGCGCAAGGGCGAGAATCTGGACTTGTTCGATGATCTGCGCGCGCAGGGCTTTGTACGGGTGCGGGTGGATGGCGAGGTATGCGAAATCGACAGCCTGCCCAAGCTCGACAAGAACAAGAAGCACACCATCGAAGTGGTGATAGACCGCCTCAAGGTGCGCGCCGACATGCAGCAAAGGTTGGCCGAAAGCTTCGAAACCGCTTTGCGCCACGCCGATGGCCGCGCCATCGCGGTGGAAATGGATAACGGCCAAGAGCACTGGTTTTCCGCCAAGTTTGCCTGCCCGGTGTGCAGCTACAGCTTGCCGGAGCTGGA
Organism: uncultured Aquitalea sp.; assembly: GCF_945957525.1. GTDB lineage: Bacteria > Pseudomonadota > Gammaproteobacteria > Burkholderiales > Chromobacteriaceae > Aquitalea. Next base: position 12,744 of record NZ_CAMFLA010000017.1, read on the forward strand.
GCCGCGCCTGTTCTCGTTCAACAACCCGATGGGGGCTTGCCCCAAGTGCGACGGGCTGGGCGAAATCACCTTCTTCGATCCGCGCCGGGTTGTGGCGCATCCGGAGCTGACCCTTGCCGCGGGCGCCATCAAGGGCTGGGACAAGCGTAACCAGTTTTACTTCCAGATGCTGCAGGCGCTGGGCGAGCACTATGCTTTCTCCGCCGAGGACCTGGCCTTTGAGGACCTGCCGGAAAAAGTGCGCCATGTGGTGCTGTACGGATCTGGCCGCGACCAGATCGAATTCTCTTATCTGTCGGAAAAGGGCACCCGCTTCACGCGTGCTCACCCCTTCGAGGGCATCATTCCCAATCTGGAGCGCCGCTACCGCGAAACGGACTCCATGGCGGTACGCGAAGAGTTGGCCAAGTACCAGAATAATCAGCCATGCCCGCATTGCGCCGGTTCGCGGCTGCGACAGGAGGCCCGTCACGTATTCATCGGCGGCCATACCCTGCATCAAATCAACCAGATGCCGCTGAAAGAGACCGCGGGCTTCTTCGGCCAGCTGACCTTTGACGGTCACAAACAGCAGGTGGCGGAGAAAATCGTCAAGGAAATCAGCGAGCGGGTGTCCTTCCTCAATAATGTAGGTCTGGACTACCTCAATCTGTCCCGCTCCGCCGACACCCTGTCAGGCGGCGAGGCGCAGCGCATCCGTCTTGCCAGCCAGATAGGCTCTGGCCTGACCGGCGTGATGTATGTGCTGGACGAGCCGTCCATCGGCCTGCATCAGCGCGACAATGACCGCTTGCTGTCCACTCTGATGCGACTGCGCGATCTGGGCAACAGCGTCATCGTGGTGGAGCACGATGAAGACGCCATCCGCGCCGCCGATTATCTGGTGGACATGGGGCCGGGCGCGGGCGAGCACGGCGGCGAAGTGCTGGTGGCCGGCACCCCGGAAGAAGTGGCGGCGTGCGATGCCTCCGTCACCGGCGCTTTCCTGTCCGGCCGCCGCCGCATCACCTGGCCCAGCGCGCGGCGCGAGGTCAACGCGGAGCGCCTGCTCAAGCTGGAAGGCGCTACCGGTAACAACCTCAAGGACGTGACGCTGGAATTGCCGCTGGGCATGATGGTGTGCATTACCGGCGTATCCGGTTCAGGCAAGTCCACGCTGATCAACGACACCCTGTACAAGATTGCCGCGCGCGATCTGAACGGCGCCAGCGAAGAGCCGTCGCCGTATCGCCAGATCACCGGGCTGGACCAGCTGGACAAGGTCATCAATGTGGATCAGAGCCCCATTGGCCGCACGCCGCGTTCCAACCCCGCCACCTATACCGGGCTGTTTACGCCCATCCGCGAACTGTTTGCCGGCGTGCCGCTGTCGCGAGAGCGCGGTTACGGGCCGGGCCGTTTCAGTTTCAACGTCAAGGGCGGCCGCTGCGAGGCTTGCCAGGGCGACGGCGTCATCAAGGTGGAGATGCATTTTCTGCCGGACATCTACGTGCCCTGCGACGTTTGCCACGGCAAGCGCTACAACCGCGAAACGCTGGAAGTGCAATACAAGGGCCGCAATGTCTATGAAGTGCTGGACATGACCGTGGAGCAAGCGCTGGAGTTCTTCAGCGTGGTGCCGTCGGTGGCGCGCAAGCTGAAGACGCTGATGGACGTGGGGCTGGGCTACATCCGGCTGGGGCAAAGCGCCACCACGCTGTCTGGCGGCGAGGCGCAGCGGGTCAAACTGGCGCTGGAGCTGTCCAAGCGCGATACCGGCCGCACGCTTTACATTCTGGACGAACCCACCACCGGCCTGCATTTTCACGATATCGACCTCTTGCTGCAGGTGCTGCACAAGTTGCGTGAGAACGGCAATACCGTGGTGGTGATCGAGCACAATCTGGACGTGATCAAAACCGCCGACTGGTTGATCGATCTGGGGCCGGAAGGCGGGGCGGGCGGCGGACAGATCATCGCCAGCGGCACGCCGGAACAGGTGGCGGCCAATCCTGTCAGTCATACCGGCCGTTATCTGCGTCCTTTGCTGGAACGCACTGCGGACTAAGCTGCGGACAAGCCGGCGCCCGGTGCGGTTTGGTCGCTGGCGGCAATACCAGTAGAATGAGCCTCCTTCGGCCAACCTGTCGAACCAACACACGAGGAAGCGATGCTAACGCTTGGCAAGATCGACCACATTCATATCCGCGTCACCGACCTGCTGCAGGCGCAAGCCTGGTACCAACGGGTGCTCAATCTGGCGCCTGATGCGCGCTACAAGCATTTGCAAAGCGGCGACCACGGCGTGGTGATGCTGGCCAATAGCAGCGGCAGTGTGCGGCTGGCCATTTCACAGGAAAGCAAGCTTGTGTGCGAGCCGGGCTCGGTGGCGTTTGGCGTCAGCGGGCAGGATTTTCTCGAGTGGATCGATCAGCTGGCTGGCGAGCGGGTGATTACCCGCGATGGCCAGAGCGTGGCGCGCGACTCCGCCCGCGATCATCAGTTTTTCTTCTCCATCAGCTTTGTCGACCCCTTCGGCAATCCTTTCGAGATTGTCAGCTACGACCACACCTGGCTGGCTGGCAAACTGAAACTCAACGGTCGCCACGGCTGAATGCGCATGGCTTCAGTCAAAACCCGCCCGCCAGGCGGGTTTTTTCATGCCTGAAAGCCTGAGTAGCGCTCGTTCTGGGCAATGCGGCGATGAACCTGTCCCTTCTGCCATCTATGCCAGATTCTTCGTTGCCGGTACTAGGAAACTGCCTTTATTTTCCGATCTCTGGCTCAGATCATCCTGATCAAGTCGGATATGTGCCAAACGGCGGAGGGAGTGAGCGTGAAAGAATTGATTACCCAATTCGGATTCAATGAACTGCATGTGTTCATTCCTCTGTTTCTGATGCAGATGGGTGCCGCGCTGGGCGGCGTCGGCATGGTGCTGATCGTCAAGCAGTACCTTGGCATGCACGCGCGCTGGAATGGCGTGTTGATTCCGCTGGCTTTCGCCGTGGTCTACTTTATCAACTTCCAGTTACTGGTTTCCCTGCTGGAGGGTCTGCATCGTTATAACGAAACGGCCCAGGCTGGCGGGGGCGGGCTGGACCGGCAGTTGGCGCAGGCTGCTTTGCGCGTGAGCTTGGTAACCGATTTCATGGTGCTGGCGGCCTATCTGGGTGGTTGGCGCGGCAGCGCCTTGTTTTTGCTGGCGGTGCTGCCTGTCCGTTATGACTGGGTCAGTACGGAAAATTTCTGGGCTTCCACGGCGGATCTGCTGGTGCAGTGTGCTGCGGGTTTGCTGCTGCGGCGCTACGGCCAACGCCTGCACGAAGTGTTGTCCTTGCAGGTGCTTGCCGTGTGGACTGTGCGCATGCTGGCATCGCTGCTGGGCATCCTGCTGGCAATGCTTCTGCTGCCGGATGCGGCCATTCCCTTCAGCCATGTGGCGGTAGCCAGAGCCTATGTGTTTCCTTTCTCGCTGTTTCTCATCGCCGTCATCCTGGTGATGCTGCGGCTGGATGCCCGGGTATACGATCGGGTGCGGCTGCGCAACGGCGAACTGATGACGGATCTGGATACCGGCATCCCCAATCGGCGCGCGCTCAGTCTGTATCTGCAAAAAAAACAAAGCAGCCGCGACGGCAAGTTGCTGGTGTGGGAAGTAGCCAATACCGCTTACCTGTTGGAGTGCATGGGCGTGGAGGAGCTGAGTGTGTCCTGGAAGCGGGCCGTGCGGCTGATGGCCCGGCGCGCCAAACGGGAGTGGGGCGTCGATATTGCCAAGGTTTTCCTGTTTGGCGATTTCAGTATTGCGCTGTGGGCTTCCGGCGATGCGGGCAACAAGCGCGAGGAGGAGCTGGCTGGCTGGCTCACGCGTTGCGCCGATGAGGTGTTTGCCGGTTTGTACGTGGTGGGCAAGGCCGTGGTGTTCCAGCCGGCGGTGATCGAGCGCTTTTCCACCGGGCAGTTGCCCTACCGCGAGATTGCGCTGGCGCTCAATTCGATTCGCGGCGGGGTGGTGCACCTCGGCATGGACTTCTTCGAAGCGGGCGGCTTGCACCGGAATATCCATCAGCAGATTGAGCGCTGGAAGAGTGGCGAGGCGGTGAAAATGGCTTTCCAGCCCAAAATCCACCTGCGCACAGGCAAAATCATCGGCGCCGAAGCTTTGCTGCGGCCTAGCGATGGCGGCGGGCTGCCGCTTTCGCCGCTGGAAGTGGTGAATCATGCGCGGCGTACTGGTTGGCTGCCGGAGCTGGAGTGGCGCACGATCGAGCATGTGATCCGGTGGATCCAGTCCTGGCCGGATCGCCCCGAGCGCTTTGCCGTGGCGGTGAACCTGTCCGGTGACTCCCTGTGCGAACCGGGTTTCGGCCAACGTTTACTGACGCTGATGCAAAGCGAGCGGATCAGCCCGCAGGCCTTGAAGGTGGAGGTGCTGGAGTGGTCGGACCGGATACTTGAACCCACGGCCAGCGGCAATATCCGGTTGCTGATAGAGCATGGTGTGCGGATGTCGCTGGATGATCTGGGCGCGGGTTACTCCTCCCTGTCTTTATTGTCTCGCTACGACTTTTTCGAAGTGAAGATAGATATGTCGCTGGTAAAGGAAATCAGCAGCAATCGCTCGGCGGCCATTGTGGAAATGGCGGTGAAGGCGGCGCATGAGTGCGGTGCCAGCGTGGTGGCCGAAGGGGTGGAAACGCCGGAAATGGCGCGCCAGTTGCTGGATATGGGCGTGGACTGCGGTCAGGGATGGCTGTTTTCGCGCGCAGTGTCCTTCAGCGAGTTGCGGCAAATGGTATCGACAGAGCGAGTCAGCTTTGCCATGCCGGCGAGTGTCGTTGAGGGGTGACGAAAAAAAGGCTGATATATCAGCGGGTTGACGGTCTTATGCGAATGGTTGTCGCCCTTGGGCGACGGTTTTGGCGTGTTTTGACTAAGGCGATATTGAAAAGTCTTTATTTTTCAGTTGCTTAAAAGGCTGGCACGGTGATTGCAATACAGTCAGCGCTACTTGTTCAACCAAGCTATAAGGATGACTCAACAATGACCCATAACACGATGCTGATCGCTGCTGCTTTTGCCTCCATCACTGCTTTTGCCGCTGTTGCCGCTGAACCCGCTCCGGCCAGCGCGCCGCAGGTTGAAAGCAGTGCCCCGCAAATGGGCCAGGCCGCACAGACTGAAGAGGCCAGCGCGCCGCAGGTAGGTCAGGCCGCTCAGGCTGAGGAAGCCAGCGCGCCGCAGGTAGGTCAGGCTGCTCAGGCTCAGGAAGCCAGCGCGCCGACTACCGAGCAGAAGTAAGCGTGTGATATCAGGCGGGGCCGTCCGGCCTTGCCTGATTGCTGCGCAAAGACTTGCTACCAACCCCCTGATCCTGCGTTGCAACACCTTGTCGTACTCCGTGCGCTGCTTGCGTTTCAGGCTCACCAGGAGGTTTGGCAAGCGGCTCTAGTCAGTCTGTACGCATTCCTCATTCAAATGGCTGAGGAAACCCGCCACCAAGGGCGATATCTCGCCTTCTCGCGTGGCGATGCCCATCGCCAAGTAGGCCCCCTCGTCCATCAGGGGAATATATTTCACCCCCTCGATTTTCACGCACTCCAGCGGAGACGGCAGGATGGCGATGCCCAGTCCGGCCGCCACCAGTCCAATCTGGGTAATGGCCTCTCCCGCTTCCTGATTGATCTTCGGCTCAAAGCCGTTGTCGGCGCACAGCTGACGGATCACGCTGTGCAGCCCGGTGCCGGCGCTGCGCGGATAGCACACCAGACCTTCGTTCTTGAGCTGCCCCAGCGACAAGCTGCGCTCGCCGGCGAGCGGATGGCGCTGGTTGATCACCACTTGCAACGGATCGCGGCGCAATTCGCGCACCAGGATGTGCGCGGCGGGCGACAGGCCGTTGAAGCGCACAAAACCAACGTCGATTTCTTCTTGTTGCAGGGCAAGAAACTGATCGGTGGTGAACATCTCGCGCAGTATCAGCCGCACTGCCGGATAGTGCTGGCGATAGCGGTGCAGGGTACCGGGCAATACCGGGGTAAGCGGCAGGGAGGAGGTGAAACCGATGCGCAGCTCGCCCACTTCGCCGCGAGCGGCGCGGCGGGCCTGCTCCGCGGCCTCTTCGGTATCGGCGAGAATGCGGCGCGCGCGAATCAGAAACTGCTTGCCCGCTTCGGTCAGCAAAACCTTGCGGCGATGGCGCTCGAACAGGCGGACACCCAGCTCCGCCTCCAGCGCCTGTATCTGTTGCGACAGCGGCGGCTGGGCGATGTGCAGCCGCTCCGCCGCGCGGGTGAAGTGCAGTTCTTCGGCGACTGCAACGAAATAACGCAGATGACGCAGTTCCATTTGATATGTTTTTGATATTAATTCTTGCAGAAATATATATTGGACTGCTGTTTAGTCAAGTTCTATTCTCGAGTCCTGAATGATTGATGGACCATGCCATGCCCTCCGACTCCGCCTCAGTCGCCGCCCTGAACAGGCCTGCCGACATCGCTTCCACTGCTGCCCGTCTGGAAAGCGGCACGCCGGCATTCCGCGCTACCGCGCGCGCCATGTTTGTGGGGGGCTTCTCCACATTTGCCATGCTGTACAGCATGCAGCCGTTGATGCCGATGTTTGCGCAGGATTTTCATCTCTCGCCGGCGGCGGCCAGTAGCGTGCTGTCCATTCCTACAACCGGGTTGGCGCTGGCTTTGATTCCGGCCAGTTTTCTTGCCGACAAAGTTGGCCGAAAGCCGGTGATGAACGCCGCCTTGTCGCTGGCGGCGCTGTTGATGCTGCTGGGTGCGTTTGTCTCCAGCTTTGAGCAGTTTCTCTGGTTGCGGGCGGTGTTCGGCATCGTGCTGGCCGGCTTGCCGGCCGTGGCCATGGCCTACCTGAGCGAAGAGGTGGCGCCCTTGTCGCTGGGGCACTCGATTGGCCTCTACATTGCCGGCAACGCGTTGGGCGGGATGAGCGGGCGCTTCATCGCCGCCGTGGTGGCGGATCACTTCGGTTGGCGGGCAGCTGTGCTGACGCTGGGGGTCATCGGCGTGCTTGGCGCTTGGGAATTCTGGCGCAGCCTGCCGGCTTCGCGGCATTTCCGGCCAGTGCCGTTCAACGGCGCTGAGTTGAAACGCGATATCGGTGGCCATTTCGCCGATGGCGGCCTGCCGTGGCTTTATGTCTGCGCCTTCCTGTTCATGGGTTGTTTCGTCAGCTTGTACAACTATCTGGGCTTTCGCCTGCTGGGCGCGCCTTTCCATCTGAGTCACAGCGTGCTGGGTTTTGTGTTCTCGCTTTACATGGTGGGCATCTGGTCGTCGGCCTGGGTGGGCGGCATGGCCGACCGGTTTGGTCGCCGCAACATGCTGTGGTTGATGGTGCTGCTGATGGGGCTGGGGCTGGCATGCACCCTGTCCGATTCACTGTGGCTGATGGTGCCCGGCATCGCGCTGTTCACTTTCGGTTTTTTCGGCGGTCACTCTGTTGCCAGCAGTTGGGTTGGCCGAAGAGCCCAGCGCGGCAAGGCATTGGCGTCGGCTTTTTATCTGGCGGCCTATTATCTGGGCTCCAGCGCGGTGGGTTCTTTCTCCGGCTTGTTATGGGATCACGGGCAGTGGAACGGCGTGGCGGCCATGATCGGCCTTGGGCTGGCGCTGCTGATGGCCATTGCGTTGAAGTTGCGCAAGCTGGAACCGCTGGCGGTGTAGCGCGGCCGCCTGGCAATTGGCATGCCGCCTTTTCGCTTTCTTGTCGGAAAACGCGGCGATCTTGCAGAGCAAGGGCGCAGGTCGGGGAGCGCGCGGAATGGCTGCTGCAGCGATAGGTGAAATCAGGGGCCTGTTCTGTCCTGGCCGATGATTTTGTCGGCAACAACAAGGCCGCGGCGTATGCCGCGGCCTTGTTGTTTGGGGCTGATCCTGCCATCTTGCGTCGCCGGCGCGGCGCAAGGCTGGCTGGGTGGTCGCGATGGCGACTCAGCACTCGACAATGTTGACCGGCACTTCAATCACATTGATGGCCAAGCCGCCGCGCGCGGTTTCCTTGTACTTGGTGCTCATGTCGCGGCCGGTGTCGCGCATGGTCTTGATCACGCGGTCCAGCGACACGCAATGCTGGCCGTCGCCGCGCAGCGCCATGCGGGCGGCGTTGATGGCCTTGATGGAGGCCATGGCGTTGCGTTCGATGCAGGGCACTTGCACCAGGCCGCCCACCGGGTCGCAGGTCAGGCCCAGGTTGTGCTCCATGCCGATTTCCGCCGCGTTTTCCACTTGTTCCGGCGTGCCGCCCATTACCTCGGCCAGCGCGCCGGCCGCCATGGAGCAGGCCGAGCCCACCTCGCCCTGACAACCCACTTCAGCGCCCGAGATTGAGGCATTGAGCTTGAACAGGATGCCGATGGCGCCGGCAGTCAGCAGATAGCGCACGATGCCGTCTTCGTTTGCGCCCGGCACAAAACGGCTGTAGTAGTGCATCACGGCGGGAATGATGCCTGCCGCGCCGTTGGTAGGCGCAGTCACCACGCGGCCGCCGGCGGCGTTTTCTTCGTTGACCGCCAGTGCGTACAGGTTGACCCAGTCCATGACGGTGAGGGGGTCGCGCAGCGAGGCTTCCGGCGTGGCCAGCAGTTTCTTGTGCATGTCCGGCGCGCGGCGTTTTACCTTCATGCCGCCGGGCAGGATACCGTCGCGTTCGCAGCCGCGTTTCACGCAGCCTTGCATCACGTTCCAGATATTGAGCAGTTCACGGCGCACTTCTTCTTCGCTGCGCCAGGCCAGTTCGTTTTCCAGCATGATCTGGCTGATGCTCTTGCCTTGTTCCTTGCACAGGTTCAGCAGTTCGGCCGCGGTGTTGAAGGGGTGGCGCAGTTCGGTGACGCCTGGCGGCGCAAAACCTGCTTCAATGGCGGCTTCGTCCACCACAAAACCACCGCCCACCGAGTAGTAGGCGCGCTTGGACAGGCAGACGCCATTGGCGTCGTAAGCCTCGAAGATCATGCCGTTGGGGTGGTAGGGCAGGGTCTTGCGCTTGTGCAGGATCAGATCATCCGGCTCGTTGAAGGCAATGTCGTGACTGCCCAGCAGCTTGAGCCGGCGTTGCTGGCGGATGGCGTCCAGCAGGCCCGGCACGGCGTCGGTGTCCACCTGGTCGGGCAATTCGCCCGACAGGCCCAGCAGCACGGCCACGTCGGAACCGTGGCCCTTGCCGGTAGCGCCCAGCGAACCGTACATCTCGGAGCGGACGCGGCGGGTGCTGTCCAGCAGGCCGTCTTTTTCCAGGCGAGCGACAAACTGGCGCGCGGCGCGCATCGGGCCCACGGTGTGTGAGCTGGAAGGGCCAATGCCAATCTTGAACAAATCGAAAACGCTGATGGCCATAAGGTGTTGTCTCGTGGTGTGTGTCGTGTTGCAGGCGAGCATTCCATAGCGCGCCTGCGGCAGCTGTTCCCGTTGCGGCCATGACCGGCCACAATCCGTCATCAATCCCAAGGCCCACGCAAGGCTTGCGCCGTGGCGGCAGGCGCTGCCTGGGCGCGGTGCGAAGAATGGATGACGGAGCTGAACGGGCAGTCCGGGCGCCGATCGTCGTCGGCTTGCCCCCTCTGTCCGTTTGCCTGAGAGATTGGGGTGGCGGGGCCACCTTGTTTCCTTCGGCGAGGCCGTGCGGGCGGCGGCAGCGGTGAAGCTGCGTCCTGCCCGGGCCTGCTCTCCAGAGAGCCGTCGATGCACCGTCCTTTTGCCTGAGAGTTTCTGGGGCGATACCCCTTCGGCGCCATCCTTCAGGATAGTCTCTCCGGTGCGATCCCATGCGGCTGGCTGGCAATGTAGATAAGCCTTGCGCGGCTGTCAATGCCGATGCGCAAAGGGCCTTCGATGTGCATTTGCAGCATCGAAGGCCCTTGGTGAAGCAGGGGTTTGGCGGGGCGTCAGTCCACGCTGGCCACCGTGAAGCGGCGGCGCTGATGACGAGCCTGTTCCGCCTCGTCAACGATGGCCACGGCCAGGTCGGCCACGCTGATGCCGGCCGGTTGTTCGCCCGCCATCAGCAGATCATCAGCGCCCAGGCGGTAGCGCCCGCTGCGCTCGCCCGGGGCCAGCATGGCCGGCGGCGATACAAAGGCCCAGTCCAGTGCGGTTTCGCCTTGCAGGCGGCGCAGGGCCTCGCGCGCACCCAGCGCGCCTTCTTTCCATTCGGCCGGAAAGTGCGGCGTGTCGATCAGTTGCATGCCGGGAGCGACAAACAGACTGCCCGCGCCGCCCACCTCGATAAAGCGCGCCACGCCGGCCAGTTTGATGCCCGCGACGATGGCTTCATGACCGCGCAGGAACAAAGCCTGGATGTCGGCCTTGTCCCAGCCCGGGTTGAATGCGCTGATCACCACATCGTGTCCGGCAACGGCGGTGGCCACGCTGTTGGCGTCGTAAGCATCCACCTTGGTCACCGTAAGGCCGCTGGCCGGCGCGATGCGCTCCGGACGGGATACGAGGGCGCTGACGTCATGGCCGCGCGACAGCAGCTCTGCCAGTACTGCCGAACCGACAAAGCCGCTGGCGCCGATGAGTGCGATTTTCATGCTGATCTCCTTGCAATGCGTTAATTAAACAATGTTGGCAGTATATTGGCTTGCCAATCAGCTGATAATCGCTGGAAAATGGCATTGATAATGTAGTGGAGCTTAACTATATGGATGCGCTCAGACGCATGGCCATCTTTGCCATGGTGGTGGAAAAGGGCTCGATGAACGGCGCGGCGCGCGAGTTGGGCATGACGCCCTCGGCGGTAAGCCAGCACATCAGCAAGCTGGAGAAAGAGCATGAGGTGTCGCTGCTGCACCGCACCACGCGCAAGCTCACCCTGACCGAAGCCGGCAGCCTGTTCTATCAGGGCTGCGCCGACATGCTGGCGGCGGCAAGGTTGGCCGAACAGCGGCTGGCCGAACTGCGCGACGCGCCGGTGGGCGAGCTGCGCATCTCTGCGCCCACCGGCTTTGCCGGCCCCATGCTTACCCGTGCGCTGGCTCCCTTGCTTGCCGCTCACCCCAGGCTTAGTCTCAAGCTGTTTTTCCAGGACGAGCTGATTGATCTGGTGGAACATCGTATTGATCTCGCCCTGCGCGCCGGCGAGTTGAAGGATTCCAGCCTGGTGGCGCGGCATCTGGGGGATTGGGACAGCGTGTTGTGCGCCGCGCCGGCCTATCTTGCCCGCCATCCCGCCATTCAGCACCCTTCGCAGCTGCTGGAGCACCAGTGGGTGCTGCTGGGCGGTTCGCGCGGCTTCAATTGGCTGACTTTGACCGGGCCCGCCGGCGAGGTGGTGCAGCCGGAAGTCAGCGCGCGGGTGGTCAGCAATAATATCGTGGCGGCGCGCCAGTTTGTGCTGGCCGGCATGGGCCTTTCGGTGCAACCCTTGCCGGAGGTGCAGGACGATCTGGATCGCGGCCGCTTGTTGCAGGTATTGCCTGAATGGCGTTTGCCGGCCATCGCCGTGCACGCCGTCACCCCCAGGCGCGACGCCCAGCCGGCCAAGGTGCGTTATGCCATCGAAGCCCTGCGTCAGCACATGCGTCCGCGCATGCAGCCCAAAGCCGGCCAACAGGAGAAAAACCATGCCGTTTCATGACCCGCTGAAGGCATTGCTGGCGCGGCAGCCATTTGCATTGCTGGACGGCGCCATGGCCACCGAGCTGGAAAAGCGCGGTTGCAATCTCAACGACCCGCTGTGGTCCGCCAAAGTGCTGCTGGAAGCGCCGGAGCTGATCCGCGACGTGCATCTGGATTACCTGCGCGCTGGCGCGGACATCATCACCACCGCCAGCTATCAGGCCACCTTTGAGGGCTTGGCTGGTCGAGGCCTGGAGCGGAGCGAGGCCGCGGCGTTGATGCGCTTGTCCGTGCAACTGGCGCTGGAGGCGCGCGCGCAATGGTTGGCCGAAGCACCGCAAGCTGCGCCTCCGCTGGTGGCGGCATCGGTGGGTCCTTACGGCGCCATGCTGGCCGATGGCTCGGAATATCGCGGCGGCTATGGTATGAGCGTGGGGCAGTTGATGGACTTTCACCGACCCCGCCTGGCGGTGCTGGCTGCGGCCGGCGCGGATCTGTTGGCCTGCGAAACCCTGCCGTGCCCCGAGGAGGCGGTGGCGCTGGCGCGACTATTGGCCGAAGAGCTGCCGCAGACGGCGGCCTGGCTGGCATTCTCTTGCAAGGATGGCGAGCATGTGTCGCAGGGTGAGCGGCTGGCGGCCTGTCTAGCCTTGCTGGAAGGCACGCCGCAGATTGTCGCGGTCGGCATCAACTGTACCGATCCTGCGCTGTTGCCGGCGCTACTGGCAAGCGTGCGCGGCGCCACCGGTAAGCCCTTGCTGGTGTATCCCAATTCCGGCGAGCACTACGACCCCGCCGGCAAATGCTGGCATGGACAGGCGGATGCGGAGAGGTTTGCCGAAGACGCCGGACGCTGGCGAGAGGGCGGCGCCAGGCTGATAGGCGGCTGCTGCCGCACCGGGCCGGCACAGATAAACGCCTTGCGCGCTCTGAGAGCGGCGGCGCAAGGCGGGTTTGCGTCGGGCGGATGAGCGGAGGAGCGGTCGGGCGGCGACTGTTGCGCCCGCCGGCCCGATCAGTGGTTCAGGCCCGCACCTTGTTGCAAGGCTCTTGTTCCAGGCCGGTAAGCAGGTCCATCACCTGCTCGGAAGCCTCTTCCATGCGTTGCAGCGATTGCCGAGCCCGCTTGAAGTCGCGGGCGTGGAAGGCGTCCAGCGCATCTTTGCCGAAGGCGTGCACATTGGCGTGCGGCCCTTCCAGCAGGGTAAAGTGGCTGTTGCCCTTGCACTCGCGCGCGCCGCGTCCCTCGTAATACCACTTGCCCAGCCGGCAGTGATGATGGTCGGCCAGTTTGTCGGCGGTCAGCTGGTGGTAGCCGATGAAGGTCTTGTACACCTCCAGCTTGAACACAATGTGGTCCAGCTTCACCACTTCCATGAAGCTGGTGTTGGTGCCCTGGGCAATGACATTGGCCATTTGCTGGCTGATGTCCACCATGTCGCGGATGGTGTTGGCGGTTTGCATGCCGGTTTCGCGGTAGCCCGCCACTTGCTCGGCGGCCTCGGTTACCTGCTGTTTGGTGCTTTGCGAGGCGTGTTCCACTTCGCCCACCAGCGTGGCGATTTCGCTGGTGGCGTTGGCCGTGCGTTCGGCCAGCTTGCGCACTTCATCGGCCACCACGGCAAAGCCGCGGCCCTGCTCGCCGGCGCGCGCGGCTTCAATGGCGGCGTTCAAGGCCAGCAGGTTGGTCTGGTCGGCCACGTCCTTGATCAGCTGCACAAACTGGCGAATCTGGCCGGTCTTGCTATTGAGCGAATCCATGGATTCCGCCGTGCGGCCCTGTGCTTCGGCGATCTCGTCAAAACTGTTGGCCAGCTTGTCTACCGCGCCGCGCGTGCCGTGCAGGGTGGTGACCGCATTGGCGGCGGAGTCGAAATTCTGCTCCATCAGCGTGGCTAGTTCGGCGAAAGAAGCGCGAATACCGCCCATGCTGTTGCAGAAGTCGCCAAACGGGGCGGTGTAAGCCTCGTTCAGCAGGTCTTGCGCCTGTTTGCCGCGCAGTTGGTTTTCCAGCTCACTACAGCGGGCGTTGGCGGTGTCCAGTTGTTGCTGAGCGCCTTTGAGTTGGCTCTCCAGCGCCGCAACCTGTTGTTCCAGATCGCGAATCCTTGTCTTGCTTGCTCCAAACATGCATCCGTCTCCATTCTGGTTGTTCTGGCACTGGTGGTGTTTTTAAGTAATTATGCTGAAACGTTAAAGCCTGTCTTTCAAGTGAGTCAAGCAAAAACCGGGGTCTATTTGATGTGAAACACGCATTTTGCAGCGTGGGGCATGGATATGAAAAAAGCCCGGCAGGGCCGGGCCATCCATGCATTTCGCAAAAGGTATATCAGCGTTGCTTGCTTGGCTTGGATGCCAGGCGGCAGCGGCAAGACCCGCACACAAAACCCCTGATCCGGGGTGGTGCTCCGCTGTTGTTCAACGGGTACTGCCTGCGTCGAAGCGCCTTGGCGCAAGGGCCCGCGATGTTTTCTTCGCAGCGCCTAGGCGATTAGGCGCATTTTGAACAGGCGGTTCTTGATGCGGCATTGGCTCAGTTTGGGCAGGGCCGCTTCGGCGATATCGCGCTCCAGCGCCACAAAGCTGGCGAATTCCAGAATGGCGATTTTGCCGATTTGCGCGCCGGCCAGGCCGCCGTCGCCGGTAAGCGCGCCAAGGATGTCGCCCGGGCGCAGCTTGTCGCGCTTGCCGCCGGCAATCTCGAGCGTCACCATCGGCGGCAGCAGCGGGCCGCCCGGCGCCGGCGTCAGGCTGTCCGCCTCTGCCCAGATGATGTCGGCCTGCTGGTATTTCTCGATCATGCCCAAGCGTTTTTCGTCGCGCTCGGTGGCCAGCGTCAGCGCCAGACCGCGCTCGCCGCTGCGGCCGGTACGACCAATGCGGTGAATGTGCACTTCCGGGTCGTGCGTCACATCCACATTGATCACCAGATCCAGATCCTTGATGTCCAGCCCGCGCGCCGCCACATCGGTGGCCACCAGCACGCTGGTGCTCTTGTTGGCGAAGCGCAGCAGAATCTGGTCGCGGTCGCGCTGTTCCAGATCGCCGTACAGCGCCAGCGCCGAGAATCCGCGGTCTTGCAGGTCGCGCGCCAGGTTGCGGCAGGCTTCCTTGGTGTTGCAGAAGGCCAGCGTGGACGACGGTCGCACGTGCTGCAGGATGCGGGTCACCATGTCAGCCTTGTCATCCTGACGGGTTTTGTAGCACCACTGTTCGATGTGGTCCGCGCTGTGCAGCGACTCTACCTTCACCTCTACCGGCTGGCGCAGAAAACGCGCGCTGGCTTCACGGATGGAGTCGGGATACGTGGCGGAGAACATCAGCGTCTGTCTTGAACGGGGGCAGGCGCGCACAATGCCGACAATCTCTTCAATAAAGCCCATGTCTATCATGCGGTCCGCCTCGTCCAGCACCAGCGTTTGCACGCCGGTCAGATTCAGCGTTTCGCGGAACAGATGGTCCTGCAGCCGGCCCGGCGTACCCACCACGATATGCGCGCCATGTTCCAGCGAGGCAATTTGCGGTCCCATCGGCGAACCTCCGGTCAGCGTCACCACCTTGAGGTTGTCGATACAGCGCGCCAGCCGGCGAATCTCCTGCGCCACCTGCTCAGCCAGTTCGCGAGTAGGGCACAGCACCAGCCCCTGCACGCCGAACCAGCGCGGATTCACGGCGGCCAGCATGCCCAGCGCAAAGGCGGCGGTCTTGCCGCTGCCGGTCTTGGCCTGAGCGATCAGATCGCGGCCTTCCAGAATCACGGGCAGGCTGGCCGCCTGGATTGGCGTCATGCTGGTGTAACCTAGGCTGTCCAGGTTGGCGATGAAGGCGTCCGGCAGGGACAAAGAAGAGAAAGCGGCTTTTTTCACAATGACTTGGCGTACGCGGAGGAATCAGGCTGCGAAGTGTACCAGCAGCCCGGCGCAGGACCAAACGCCATGACGGCTTGGGGCTGGATTGTGTGGGGAGCTTGGCTGCAGGGGATGAATCTTGGTGTGATGCGGGTGTGATATGGTGGTGAATCGGTTTGGACTGTAGTCATGCAGCTTTTAACGGAGAGGGCGCTTGTCAGCCAAGAGCTGACTGTTACGATTACGCGCTTGCAAGTGCTATTTAAGTAATGTTATGGAAATAATTCGAAAACAAATTATGAAATGCATTAATAATGAATATTAAAAATTTTTCAATGGTGTTTATTAAAATATGCGCCGGAAGTGCGCTGTTGGGAATTCCGTTTGCATATATTGTGGCTATTGGCTTTGGGGTGGATCCAAGCAACTTGCTTTCCTGCTCAAATCAGGGTCGGGGAATGTTTTTCTGGCAAGTTATTTCTCGATATGCATTAACTGCATTATCTGTTGTGATGTGTGTTTGTTTTTTTATAGACAAGTCAAACATGAGCAGAAGAGCAGTTTTCTTTAAGGCTGGGACGGATTCATTAATTATTGGTTTGTTGGTTTTTTTGGTTGCCTTTGTCTATCTTTTTGATGGTGTTGTACATTATAAATATTTTTGCGGGCATCCTAGGACGGGCTGGGTGGTTGCATACGTGGTCTCATTTGCTGAAGCAGCCATGCTGCACTTTGATTTATTTTTTATAATATTTATTATTATTTCCATAAAGAAAAGAATGGCAGGGCAGTGATGGACATGCTCAAACGCATCCTCTCCGCCCTGAGCGGCAAAAAAAAAACCATCCACATCCTCGTCTCTGGTAGTGCCTATTGCCTCAACTATTGAGACTAACGAGGGGCTCATTACGGTTTATGACGCCTACGGTCGCGAGATCAAGATCACGCGCAACGAGTGGCGCGACAAAGTTTTCCTGCCGAATTTGCAACAGAAGTGGAATGAAGCAGGCGAGCTCTATAACCTCATCATCTCGGGCCTCAACGATGGTTTCGCACCAGACCTGTTGTCAGCGACAGAACGTTTGCTGGAGATCGACGACATCCCCGAGCGTAGTCACACGATCCGTAGCATCGTATTAATGAAAAACGGTCTGTTAGACGCTGCAGAAGATGTGTTGCATGCAGGAATGGTTAAGGCTGGAGAAACAGCTACTCTGCTGACTAATCAGGCCAAAATATTTGCTGAACGTGGCAATCAAGCCCTTGCAGATGAAACTCTCTGGAGAGCGATACAAGCCGATCCGAACATGGACAATGGTCTGCTCTGGTGGGTCGCTATTCAGCGAGAGCGTGGCGGTGAGGCCGGTTATCTGCAAGCACTGCACACTGCAGCAGCACTGCCTGGCAGTTGGCGCGCGAAGCTGTGGTTGGCACGCCATCATATAGAACACAAAGAGGTCGAAGCGGCCCGTGCACTGTATGTTGAGGTGCTGGCAGGTGGCTTATACGACGGCAATTCGCTGATGATGATCTCTGGCGACTTGGGTAACAATGGCCAGGTTCAGCTGATATTGGAGCTGATTGGCCCGATCTTCGATGAGCATAAGCACGATCCGATGGCAGGTCTCAACCTGCTGAGAGCGTGTCAGGAGCTCGGTAATGCGGATGAAGGAGAGGCGCTACTAAATCGCATGTACGCGCTGGGTTTGGTGCCTTTCAAGCAGCACCTCGACCAATTCGCACAAGCCTTTCAAGAAATGCGCAAGCAGGCTGCACAAGGCGTGCCAGTCGATCCGAATAATCTGAAAGTCACCACCCTTGCCCTGAGTCAGCCGATATGGCACTACGGTCTGTGCAATGCGGACTGGCTCTTCGCGCAGAAGCCTGAAAATGCGCCGAAAGTGGGCTTCTTCGCACTTTCAAAAATCATGGATGGCAACGAGCGCGTCGAATCTCAACGCGAAGACGATCTTGGCCGCCTCACCCGGGCCATTCCGCTCTATCTGGCCGAGGCTGCGCATTACTGGAGCGACTACGCGACTAGTTGCTACATCATGATCGTTGAAGGGGGTGGCCCGGTTGTATCGGGAGGTGAAACCGATGGCAATGCACTCTTCGATATAGTGCCGTACGAGATGAAGTATTTCGTAACCGGGGAAATTGGCAGTTACGGTGAGGGCGATGCCATTCAGTGGCAGATTTCCCTGAGCCTCTGGGACTGCAGTACCCACACCAAACAAGCCAGCGAAAGTGGCACCGCAACTCAGGCAGAGTTAGGAGCCATGGTACTCACACTGGAGAAGCGCCTATTGACCCGTATCGGCCTCAGGCGCGAGCAACCATTGGACTCCTTCTATCAGCATCCTACCGCAGGGGTTATGTCGGTTTATCTGACCGAGCTCGGGCAAGCTTTCATGCTGACGTTGCTTGCTAACGAGCACATATCAAAGTCTAGTTTATGGGGAGAGCGAGCCATGCTTGACTGGCCTCTCAATATGACCCTTCATTGGCCCGCAGTAGAAGTACCGAAGTTGATGTATTTTTCCGGGCTGGGTAAAGCATATGATTACAATTCCGATGTTCTTCAGGAATACAAGGAATGCAGCCTGCAGTTGCTACGTGAGGCCGAGCAGTCGAACAGCCCCGCTGCGCGACTAGCGCCTATGGTGTGGAAAGTCTTCGGTATGGCTGAGGAGTTTCAATCCCACATAAAGAGTCAGCCTTCTGATGTAAACCCGGGGTATCAGGCGTGGCTGCGAAGAGTTTCTGAGCGATAGAGTCGCGCTACCGCACAGGGTCGGCCAGCTACGCTTCACGTCGTACTCGGAATGACTGCTTCCCGAAAATCCAACGGTCTTCAGCGGATCGAAAGCCGCTGAAGACGGCTTTTTTCTCTTTAAACCCAGAATCCCATCTCGTAAAGCCATTACGGGTGATGGTCTCATGCACCAAGGGTTGCCGAAGGCTCAGGCTGCTTGGGCACCCATTCAGTCCTCATCGCCGTCACCCCAATCCCAACCCGAAGCCGCAAACAAAACGGCGCGCTGTAGCGCGCCGTTTGATGGCGTGGGCTCACACGCGGAAGCGTGACACGGAATCGTTGAGCTGGCGGGCCAGTTGTTCCAGTTCTTCGGCCGCCTGCACGGTGTGCTGGATGCCCTGGTCGTTGTCGCGCGCCAGCGTGGCGATGCTGTCGATATTGTCGCTGACGGTGAGGCTGGTGCTGCGCTGCTGTTCAGTTACTTGCACGATTTGCTGCAGTCCATCGCGCACAGCTTCGGCGCTGTCGCTGGCGGCTTCCAGTACGTTGGCTACTTGCGCGGCGGACTGATGGCTGGCTTCCAGCGAGCTGAGGCCGGCGGCCACGGCGTTGCGCACGGCTTCGGTCTTGTTGTTGAGCGCGGCGGTAACGGTGTCGATCTGGTGGGCGGAGGCGGCGGATTTTTCCGCCAGTTTGCGTACCTCATCGGCCACCACGGCAAAGCCGCGGCCCATTTCGCCGGCCCGGGCGGCTTCGATGGCGGCATTGAGCGCCAGCAGATTGGTTTGCTCGGCAATGTCGCGCACTTGCTGGGTCATGCCAGTGATGGCGGTGGTGGATTGCACCAGTTCGGTTTCCGCTTCGCTCATCATTTCCACAGCGCTTTGCACCTGATTCACCTGCTGCTGCAGACGGGCCAGGCTTTGCTGGCCTTCCTGCGAGCGTTGCAGGCTTTGGTCGGATAGGTTCAGCACCTTGCCGGTATGGCTGGCGATGTCGGCGATGTGTTCGGCCAGTTGTTCCACGGCGCCGGCGGCGGTTTGCGACTGCCGGGTTTGCAGGCGAGAGCCTTCGGCCAACTTTTCGGCTCCGCCGGCCAGGCTGGCTGAGGAGGATGCCACGGAGCGGGCGGCGGTGCTGACTTGTCGCACCAGGTCTGCTATGGAGCCCAGCATCTGGTTGAACAGGCTGGCTGTCTGGCCGATTTCATCCTGATGGCGCACTTCCAGTCGGCGGGTGAGGTCGCCTTCCCCCTTGGCCAGCTCGGACAGGCCGTGCGACATGCCGCCCAGCGGCCGGGTGACGAAGCGGCGGATGAAGAAGTACACCACGGCCATCAGCGGCAGCGAGGCGATGATGGCGAACAGGATGCTCTGGTTGCGGAAGCTGGCGACGGAGGCGTAGGGCTTTTCCAGTGAGATGCGCATGCTGACCGCGCCCAGCGGGGTGCCCTGGCTGACGATGTGGCAGCTCATGCAGTTTTTGCCAAGGTATTTGGGAGAGGCGAGGGCGGGATAGATCACGCGCAGGTGTTCGCCCAGCTCCGGCGTGCTTTCAATGGCGAGATAGGGCTTGCCGCTGGCCAGCGCGTTTTTTTCCGCGTCGTCGGCGGCGCGAGCCTTGTCGCCTTCGTTGCCGGGGCCGAACTGCTTGCTGACGGCGTCGCCGCGAATCACGCGCAGGTCGCGCACGGAAGAGAGTTCGCGGATTTGGTCAAGAAACACATCGCGCTGACCCACGGTGCCGGTGATCATCATGCCGGTGAGGCCGGCCAGCGTCATTTCATTCATGCTGTGGGCCAGGTCTTGCGCCTGGGAGACGGCGATATCGCGGCTGACGTTGGTTTCCCAGACGATCATGGCGCTCCAGGCTACTACCAGACAGCACCAGATGGCGCTGGTAAGTCGCAGCCAGATCGGCCATTCGGAAAATTTGCGCATGTTGTTACGGGCTTCCCCGCCTCCTGATCATGATGTTTTGTTGTTTGCTTATAGTTATATGCCGCGTGCATTGATAATGCTTGCCGCAGGCGGTCTGGCGTTGCTGCAGCAGGCTAGCGCACGCCAAGATGATGCTGTTTGGCTTATGTCAAAGTTTACCTGTCTTGGCCACTTTGTTTGCAAGCTTTGCTTTAAAAAAGCAATAAATTACGCCAGTGGTGCATGGATTCCGTTTGAAAACCAACAGAGTGCAAAAACCTCGCCGTGGCGGTCGCTCTGCATGAAGCTGGCGCGTGGCGCTTGGGTTGCGCGGGGTTTTCTGCAACAATCCGCCCCCGTGCCGCGCCAGCGGCGCGCCAGTATTGAAACAAAGGAAAGCAGGCATGAGCGGAATCTCACAATGTAGCGTCGCTGTCATCGGCGGCGGCCCGGCGGGCTTGATGGCGGCGGAGCAGCTGTCGCGGCGGGGCGTGGCGGTAACGGTGTTCGATGCCATGCCGTCGGTGGGGCGCAAGTTCTTGCTGGCCGGCGTGGGGGGGATGAACATCACCCATGCGGAAGAAAAAAGCCTGTTCCTGTCGCGTTACGGCGCGCGCGAGGCGCAGCTGGCGCCTTTGCTGAAGGAT
Organism: uncultured Aquitalea sp.; assembly: GCF_945957525.1. GTDB lineage: Bacteria > Pseudomonadota > Gammaproteobacteria > Burkholderiales > Chromobacteriaceae > Aquitalea. The sequence continues at coordinate 33,489 of NZ_CAMFLA010000017.1, forward strand.
TTTGCCGCCGACGAGTTGCGGCAGTGGGCGCTGGAACTGGGGGTGGAAACCTTTGTCGGCAGTTCCGGCAAAGTCTTCCCGCGTGAGATGAAGGCTGCGCCCTTGCTGCGCGCCTGGCTGTCACGGCTGCGCGAGGCCGGGGTGTGCTTCATGGTGCGCCACCGTTGGCTGGGTTGGGACGAGCAGGGCGGCTTGCGTTTTGCTACTCCCGAAGGCGAGATGGTATGCCGGGCGGACGCCGTGCTGCTGGCGCTGGGCGGCGGCAGTTGGAAAAAACTGGGTTCCGACGGCGCTTGGCTGCCCTTGTTGGCGCAGCGCGGCGTGGGGACTGCGCCGCTAAAGCCGTCCAATTGCGGTTTTGAGGCCAATTGGAGCCAGCACTTTGTCGACAAGTTTGCCGGCCAGCCTTTGAAGTCGGTCACTCTGGATTTTACCGACTTGCAGGGTAATCGCGTCAGCCGCACCGGCGAGTGCGTGGCTACCGCGTATGGCGTGGAAGGCAATTTGGTTTATGCCTTCTCCGCCGCCTTGCGCGACGTTATCGATGCGCGCGGCTCCGCTACCTTTCATCTGGATTTGATGCCGCAGAAAAGCGCCGAGCAGGTGCTGGCCGAAGTGGCGCACCCGCGCGGCTCGCGCTCGCTCTCCAGCCACTTGCAAAGCCGGCTCAATCTCAAGGGCGTGAAGGCGGGATTGCTGCGTGAATGTTTGCCGAAGGAGGTTTTCGCCGACATGCCGGCTCTGGCTGCCGCCATCAAGCGCTTGCCGGTAACGGTGTATGCCGCGCGCCCTATCGACGAGGCCATCAGTACCGCGGGCGGGGTAGCCTTCGACGCCATGGACGAGCATTTGATGCTGCGGGCCTTGCCTGGCGTGTTCTGCGCGGGAGAGATGCTGGACTGGGAAGCGCCTACCGGGGGGTATTTGCTGACCGCCTGTCTGGCCAGCGGCCGGGCGGCGGGCTTGGGCATGTTGCGCTGGCTTGAAAACCACAAGGGCTGAGTTTTTTGCGGGTGACTGAGGGGTTGATTTGCATCAAGTAGTGCATTTTTTTGGCAAGTAACTATGCTGAAAGGACAGGTAAAACTGCCTGTCTGCATTCAGGGTCTGCAGGCTGCCGCACCCCCGGCGGCCGAGCAAAGTCGATATTGAGCGATGCCGGAGTCTGAGACATGAAAATTGATGATTTCAACCAGGTGGCCGATCTGATCGGCCTGAAAAAACGTTCACGCGAAGCAGTTTGGCTGATGGAAGTCGAGGGCATGACGGGTTATTTCGCCGCCCAGCAGATGGATATCAGCGAGTCCACCGTATCGCGGGCACACACCCGTTTTCGCCGCGCGCTGCGTCAGATCAATTCGCTGGCCACCCACTTGCCGCTGTAGTCCGGCCATCTACTGATTTCCCTCTGTACTTGGCGGTATGTCCACGTTGGCCCGGCGCGAAAGCCCGGGCCTTTTGTCTTTGAGCTCTCCGGCACGGCGGGCGACATCATGCATAGGCGCTTAGTCAGACTGCGACCGGGCTTCGGCCAACAGCCATTCCCGCAGCGCCTGCAAGGCCGGGTTCTCGGCATACTCTTCCGGATAGACCAGGTAGTAGCCGGCCCCGGTGCGCAGCACGTGCTCAAAGGGCTGCACCAGCCGTCCGGCGCGTAATTCTTCCTTGAGGATTTCCATGTCGCCAATGGCGACGCCCAAGCCTTCCGCCGCCGCTGTCCATGCCAGATGGTGCAGATCCACCATCTGGTGCTGATAGGACGCCAGCGAGCGGATGTTCTGCGTGGCCAGCCAGCTGCCCCATTCCTCGTAATCCTTGGTGGTGTGAAACAGGGTGCGGCCTGCCAGATCGTCCAGCGTTTTCAGCGGGCGATCGCCCTTGAGCAGGGCTGGCGCGCATACCGGGCTGAGTTTCTCCGGCACCAGCAGCTCGGACGCCATGTCCGGCCATTGCCCGGCGCCAAACAGGATGTAGGCCTGGTTGGCCGAAGGATCGATGTCTTCCGGCTCGTACACCATGCTTTCCATGCGCAGTTGCGTCAGCGGATTGCGCGCGTAAAAGCCGCCCAGCCTCGGCATCAACCAGCGCACAGCAAAACTCACATACACCTGCAGGGTAAGGATGTCCGACTGGGTTTTCAGCCGCCGTTCCACTTCGCGCAGCCGCTCCACCACGTCTTGCGCCACCGGCAACAGTTGCTTGCCGGCTGGCGTGGTGGTGATCAGCCGGTTCTGCCTTTGCAGCAAGGGCATGCCGTAGTGCTCTTCCAGCAGGCGGATCTGCTTGCTGATGGCGCCCTGCGTCAGGTATAGCCGGCGCGCCGCTTCGGTAAAGCTGCCGGTTTGCGCCACCTGCACGAAGGCGCGCAGCGCGTTGAGTGAGGGTAGGTGATGGCTGATCATGACAATGCGGAATAGGCCCATGCCAATAATTCGTTCGTGAAAAGTAGGTGATTTCTTTACTTTGGTAAAGCAACAACACCCACCACGGAGCAGACATGCACGGCCACTTTGATTCCCAAAGGAAATACACGCTTGCGCACGATCGGCGCTTTGCCGCCTCGGCGGATCATCTGCTGTTCGAAGGGGTGGATCTCACTCTGCTGCCGGCACGGTTCGGCTCGCCGCTCTATGTGTATTCCGCGCCGGAAATCCGTCGCAACATCGCGGAAATCCGCGACGCCTTTGCCGAGCACCCGGCCACCCGTATTTGCTACGCCTCCAAAGCCTGTTCCTTGCTGGCGGTGCTGCAGGTGGTGCGGGAAACCGGCATCAGCATCGAAGCCAACTCCGCCAATGAAATTCGCCGCTGCCTGGCCGCCGGGTTTCGCGGGGACCAGATCGTCTACAACGGCGTGGTGAAGCGCGAGGAAGAGTTGGAGTTCGCCATCGCCCAGCAATTGCACGCCATCAATGTGGACAGCGAAGAGGAACTGGCGGCCATCGATCGCATCAGCCGCCGGCTGGGGCAGACGGCTCGGGTGTGCATCCGTGTGGAGCCCAACGTCAAGGCCGATACCCACGAGGGGCTGATGACGGCCTATCGGGCCAAATCCGGCATCGATCTGGCCGACGCCGAGCGCGTGTGCCGCGCGGTGCTGGATATGCCCAGGGTGACGTTGTGCGGTTTGCACATGCATGTGGGCGATCAGGTGCCGGACGCCCAGCCCTTTGGCTTGGCCACCCGCGTGCTGGTCAATGCCGCGCGCGATCTGGAAACCGCGCTGGGCATCCGTTTCAGCATGATCAACGTGGGCGGCGGCATTCCCACGCCGTATCGCTACGCCACCGATCAGGGCGGCGGCGGGCCGGAGAACATGCAGCCACAGATCGGCGCAGCGGAATTCGCCCGCGCGGTGTTGGCCGAAGTGCGCGCCTGGCGCACCGATATCGAGGTGTGCATCGAACCTGGGCGCAAGGTGGTAGGCAGCGCGGCAGTGCTGCTCACTACGCTGGTCAACGGCAAAAGCAAAACCTTGCACGCAGAAGACGGCTCGGTGGAAGGACAGGTTCTCTGGCGTATGCTGGACGCCGGCTTCAATGCCGTGCCGGATTACAAAGACTGGTATTTCTATGTGTACAACGCCAGCCGCGCCACGCAGGTTCACGATCTGGCGGTGAAGCTGGGCGGCCCCTTGTGTGACGGCGGCGACTGGTTCCGCCATGGCCCGCTGGGCGAGCAATTCTTGTTGCCGGCAGACAGCGCGCCCGGCGATGTGGTCGTCTTCCTCGATGTGGGCGCCTACCAGTTGGAAAACCAGACCAATTACAACGCGCAGCCGCGTTCGGCCGCCGTGCTGATCGACCGTGCCGGGCAGTACCGGCTGGTGCGCCGGCAGGAGCGCTTCGACGACATGCTGAGGCTGGAGCGCGATCTGTCCTGACGCCCTGCGCCGTCAGACAAACCGGCCGGAACGGCCCCGACCGGTCATGGCGCGCGCAGCATGGCGCGCCGCATACCAAGGCCGATTCTGTCACACCGGAGAAATCGAGATGAAGAAAACCCAGACCCTGTTGTCCGTTTTGCTGTCTCTTGCCGCGCTGCAGGCCGGCGCGGTTGATCTGAACAACCTGCGCATCGGCATGGACGCCACCTATCCCCCGTTTGAATCGCTGAACCCCTCCGGTCAGATCGTCGGCTTTGAAGCCGACCTTGCCCAGGCGCTGTGCAAGGAAATGAAGGCCCGCTGCAGCATGATCAATCAGGACTGGGACGGCATCATTCCCGGCCTTGTCGCCAAAAAATACGACTTCATTCTGTCTTCCATGACCATCACCGCCGAGCGCGCCAAGGCGGTCAATTTCACCGAGCGCTATTTTCGCACCCCGCAACGGCTGATCGCGCCGAGGGGCAGCGCGCTCAAGTTCACGGCTGACGGTATGAAAGGCAAGCGGGTGGGCGTGCAGCGCGGCACCACGGCGGACATGTACCTGAGCAAGTTCTGGGCGCCGCGCGGCATGGAGGTTGTGCGCTATGAGGATCAGGACAAGGCCTATGCGGATCTGGTCAACAGCAGGCTGGACGCCACTTTCCAGGATGAGCTGCAGGTAGAGGCCGGTTTTCTCAAGAGCGAGCAGGGCAAGCAGTTTGCGTTTGTCGGCCCGTCCATCAACGGCGACAACGCCGCCGAGCGCGAGGTATTGGGCGCCGGCGCCGGCATGGCAGTGCGCAAGGAGGACAAGGAATTGCTGGTGCGGCTCAACAAGGCCATTGCAGCGGTCCGCGCCAACGGTACTTTCCACAAGCTGAGCCTGCAGTATTTTGGCCGGGATATTTACTGAAGCGATTTGTCAGCCAAGAGTGAGACAGACAACAAAGCCCCGCAAGTCGGGGCTTTGTTGTTGTCGCGCCTGCGCACGCCTGCTGGCGCTGCCAGAGCGAAAGCAGGCCGGCTTCAGCCCAAGCGAGCGGCCCAGGCCCGGAGCGCAGCCAGCTGCTGCGTCAGCATGTCTTGCAGTTTGGGGTCGATCAGATTGCCGTCCGCGTCAAAGCCGCCGGCAAAGGCGTTGGCGAAGAATTCCGGTTTTTGCAGCGGATGCAGGTCCAGATACACGCAGGTTTGCCGCAGATGGTACTGGGCGCGCGAGGTGCCCATGCCGCCGCCGGCGCCGACAATGGCGACTGGTTTGCCGGCCAGCAGATGGTTGTCCGGTTCGCGCGAGGCCCAGTCCAGCGCGTTTTTCAGCGCCGGAGCCATCGAGTAGTTGTATTCCGGACAGGCCAGCAGCAGGGCGTCGGCTTCGGCCAACTGTGCGAACAGTTGCGTGGCCGCGGCCGGCTTGGCGCTGAGGTCGGCATTGAAGAAGGGCAGTGCGCCGATATCGGCGATGGTGATGCTCATGCCTTCCGGCGCATGTGCCTGGGCGTAGCGCAGCAAGCCCATATTGGTGGAAGCGCGGCGCAGGCTGCCGCAAATGGCCAGAACTTTCAGCGTGCTCATCAGAACTCTCCTTGAATGTTGCTAATGGTCGCCCCTGACGGGGCAGCGAACCGTCTGATTGTAGATGGCCTTGGCGCGGCTGTCGGCTTGCGGCGGTGTTTTTGGCAGGCGGAGGCGCGGCGGGTATAATGTGCGGCTGTCTTGATGGGATGAATCTCACGTGTCCGAACGATTTTCCGTAATGCTGCAATACCTGCTGCCCAAGCAGGCGCTCACTGAACTGCTTGGCAAACTGGCCAGTGCCCGGGGCGGCGCGCTGACCACCTCGGTCATCCGCTGGTTTGTGGGCCGCTACAAGGTCAATATGGCCGAGGCGGCCAATCCGGACATCGCCGCCTATCCCACCTTCAATGAATTCTTCACCCGCCCTCTGAAACCGGGTGCTCGCCCGCTGTCCAAGGCCGATTTCATCTGCCCAGTGGACGGCGCGATCAGCCAATTCGGCCCCATCGAACGCGACCAGATCTTCCAGGCCAAGGGACACAGTTACAGCACGCGCGCGCTGGTGGGCGGGGATGCCGACATGGCGGCTCGCTACCAGGACGGCCACTTCGCCACCATCTACCTGAGCCCGCGCGATTATCACCGCATTCATATGCCCAATGCCGGCCGGCTGCGTCGCATGATCCACGTGCCGGGCGATCTGTTTTCTGTCAATCCGGCCACGGCGCGCGGGGTGCCGGGTCTGTTTGCCCGCAACGAGCGCGTGGTGTGCGAGTTTGACGGCGAGCACGGTCCTTTCGTACTGGTGCTGGTGGGCGCCACCATTGTCGGCAGCATGGCTACGGTATGGCATGGTGTTGTCAATCCGCCGCGTCCGGGCAAGGTCCGGGAATGGCGCTATGACGATCAGGACATTCGTCTGGAGAAGGGGGCGGAAATGGGCCGTTTTCTGCTGGGCTCCACCGTGGTGCTGCTATACCCCAAGGACACTTTGACGTTTGCCGAAGGCTGGGAGCCGGCTCGCCCGGTGCGTCTGGGCGAGGCGATGGCCTACAGGCCCTGAACCCGCCGGATTGTTGCCGAAGGCCGTCATGGACGGCCTTTTTTGCGTCTTGCCTTCATGACGTTCACATCGATTTACTTCCGGTTGTGATATTGTCCAATGAAACAAATCCAGTGGTCAGCGCAAGGATCGGACGGCGGCGGGAGCCAGTCGCTGCCTGGTAATCAATTGTCTTTCAGGGGCCCGCACACTATGCCGGATGCGCCAGTAACGCAGATTCCGCTCAGCCAGCGCGCTCGCTTGCATCAGGCTGCGGTGTCGCCTGTGCGTTTGTGGCGGCATGGATCGCGCAGAGAAAAAACCTTCATTTTCGCCGGCTGGTTGCTGTCGCTTGTGCTCAGCGTGCTGCTGGGTATGCTGTCGGTGCTGGATAACTGGTCCGGCCTGTCCCTGACTCTGGGCGGCGTGGACATCTACATTACGGTGTATCCGCCGCTGCTCGTTGCCGTGTTCTGGGCCTTGTGCTTTGGCTGGTGGTGGGGCGCAGTGCCTGCCTGGATATCCACCATGACGCTGGCGCTGTATGCCGGGATGTCGCCCGGCTGGGCAGCGCTGTTCGCCTGTGCCGACCCCTTGGGTATAGGCGTCATGGTGATGGGGTACCGGGCCATCACCACCTTGCGGCACTTGCGTGGATTCGACTCCCTGCTGTACTTCACCATGCTGTCCTTTGTCAGCAGTATTTTCGGCTCCAGCGGCGCTCTGATCTGGTGTTACAACCAGCACCTGGCTGCCGCGCAGTCCTTGCCGATCTGGCAAGGGTGGTGGGTGGGCTTTTTCCTGCAGAACCTGTTGCTGGCAGGGCCGTTGATCTGGCTGGTATGGCCCCGGCTGGAGCGCTGGTACCGACACCGTCCTGCGCTGATGCGGCCGGATGAGCGCGATTCGCGCCGGCTGATGCTGCTTTTGCTGGCGCTGGTGACGTTGGGCGTGCTGGTGTACGGTTTCGCCACTTTGTATCTGGGTAGCGGCAAGCTTTCCGCCATATCGCTTTCAGCCTTGCCCGCGGCATTGGCCAATGCGGTGATGGTGATGAACCAGACTGCCTGGGTGTTTTTCTGGGTATTCGGTTTGCTGGTGGTGTTCAACGCGTTGTTTGGCTATCGGCTGTTCTTGCACTGGCAAGGCATCAACGACCGCCTGATGGCCGAGCTGAAGTCAGCCAACGCCAGCCTGGAAGCGTTGGCGCGGCTGGATGGACTCACCGGCTTGCTCAACCGTCGAGCGGGCGATGCGGAAATCAATCTGGCCTGGCAACGCAGTCGTCGCTACAGGCAGTCTGCCTCCGTGATCATGCTGGATATCGATCACTTCAAACGGGTGAACGATCGCTACGGGCATGATGCTGGCGACGCGGTAATCATGATGGTGGCCCGCGTTATTCAGTCCACACTGCGGGTGGGCGACGTAGCCATCCGCTATGGGGGTGAAGAGTTCTTACTGGTATTGCCGCAAACCGGCGGCGATGGCGCAGCGCAGTTGGCGGAACGCTTGCGCCAATTGATAGCGCAGGGGCCGACGGTTTATTGCGGCTTGACCATTCCGGTAACAATCAGCCTGGGCGTGGCCGAGTTGACCGGAGGCGATGTCAGTCGCGAAGACTGGGTGCGCCGGGCCGACAAGGCCTTGTATCTGGCCAAGCGGGGCGGCAGGGACCGGGTGGAGTTGCACCGTTAAGCCAGACTCGGCAGAGCCGGCGTTCGGCAAGGCAGGGTGGTTGCAGTTGTTCCGCCGGGTCAGGCTTTCGTGTGTTCTGACCGGTGCGGGGGCAGTAAGAAAAACAAAAACGGCCGTCCTTTTGCAAGGGGCGGCCGTTTGATTTTTTGGTACTGGCCAAGCGTCAGAAAGTATCGCCCGGCACCCGCACCCAGCCTTCCATCAGCACGCGGGCACTGCGGCTCATGATGGCTTTGGTGACTGTCCACTCGCCGTTCTGCTGCGAGGCTTGCGCGCCCACGCGCAGCGTGCCGGAAGGATGACCGAAGCGCACGGCTTCGCGCTCCCCGCCGCCGGCCGCCAGATTCACCAGTGTGCCGGGTATGGCGGCCGCCGTGCCAATGGCTACCGCCGCCGTGCCCATCATGGCGTGGTGCAGCTTGCCCATGGACAGTGCCCTTACCAGCAGGTCGATCTCGCTTGCGGCGATGGCCTTGCCGCTGGAGGCGGTATACGCAGCCGGCGGCGCGACAAACGCCACTTTGGGCGTGTGCTGGCGGGTGGCGGCTTCGTCGATATGTTTGATCAGGCCCATGCGCACCGCGCCGTGGGCGCGGATGGTTTCAAACATTGCCAGCGCCTTGGCGTCGCCGTTGATGGCGTCTTGCAGCTCCGTGCCGCTATAGCCGACATCGGCGGCGCGGATGAAGATGGTGGGAATGCCGGCGTTGATCAGCGTGGCCTGGAGCGTGCCCACGCCGGGTACGTCCAGGTCATCCACCAGTTTGCCGGTGGGAAACATGCTGCCGCCGCCTTCGCTATCGCCTTCATCGGCGGGGTCGAGGAACTCCAACTGGATTTCCGCCGCCGGGAAGGTGACGCCGTCCAGTTCGAAATCGCCGGTTTCCTGCACGTTGCCGTCCACGATGGGTACGCGCGCGACGATGGTCTTGCCGATGTTGGCTTGCCAGATGCGGATGGTGGCCATGCCGTCCTTCGGCAAACCTGCCGGGTCGATCAGCCCGCTTATGATGGCGAAGGGACCGACGGCGGCGGACAGGTTGCCGCAGTTGCCGCTCCAGTCCACAAATGCCTTGTCGATGGATACCTGGCCGAACAGGTAATCCACATCATGGCCGGGGCGCTGGCTTTTGCCGACGATCACCGTTTTGCTGGTGCTGGAGGTGGCGCCGCCCATGCCGTCGATCTGCTTGCCGTAAGGGTCGGGGCTGCCGATGACGCGCATCAGGAGGGCATCGCGGGCACGACCCGGTACTCGGGCAGCAGCGGGCAGGTCTTCCAGATTGAAAAAGACGCCCTTGCTGGTGCCGCCGCGGATGTAGGTGGCGGGGATGCGGATTTGTGGCGCGTGTGCCATGCGGTTTACCTCATACGATCAGCGTCTACGGCCAAGCTTGCCCGCAGACGCTGCGGCGGCCCTCAGGCCGTGGCGGATTCGAGAAAGTCCTGGGCGAAGCGTTGCAGCACGCCCCCCGCCTTGTACACGCGCACTTCGGCGGCAGTGTCCAGGCGGCAGGTTACCGGGGTTTCCACGGTGTCGCCGTTGCGGCGGTGGATCACCAGCGTCAGGTCGCAGCGCGGAGAAATCTCGCCCTTCACGTCGTAGGTTTCGCTGCCGTCCAGCGCCAGTGTCTTGCGGTTGACGCCCGGCTTGAACTCCAGCGGCAGTACACCCATGCCCACCAGATTGGTACGGTGGATGCGTTCGAAGCCTTCGGCGGCGATGGCTTCCACGCCGGCCAGACGCACGCCCTTGGCGGCCCAGTCGCGCGAAGAGCCCTGGCCGTAGTCGGCGCCGGCCACGATGATCAGGTTCTGCTTGCGATCCATATAGGTTTCGATGGCTTCCCACATGCGCAACACCTTGCCGTCCGGCTCCACGCGCGTCAGCGAGCCTTGCTTCACCTCGCCGTCGATCACGGCCATTTCGTTCACCAGCTTGGGGTTGGCGAAGGTGGCGCGCTGGGCGGTGAGGTGGTCGCCGCGGTGGGTGGCGTAAGAGTTGAAGTCCTCTTCCGGCAGGCCCATCTTGGCCAGGTACTCGCCGGCGGCGCTGTCCGGCAGGATGGCGTTGGAGGGCGACAGGTGGTCGGTAGTGATGTTGTCCGGCAGTACGGCCAGCGGGCGCATGCCCTTCAGCGTGCGTTCGCCGGCCAGCGCGCCTTCCCAGTAGGGCGGACGGCGGATATAGGTGGACATCGGTCGCCAGTCGTAGAGCGGGCTTTCGGCTTGCTCGGCCACGCCCAGATCGAACATGGGGATGTAGATCTGCTTGAATTGCTCCGGCTTGACGCTGGCGGCCACGATGGCGTCGATTTCCTCGTCGCTGGGCCACAGGTCCTTCAGGCGGATTTCCTTGCCGTCCACCACGCCCAGCACATCCTGTTCGATGTCGAAGCGCATGGTGCCGGCGATGGCGTAGGCCACCACCAAGGGCGGCGAGGCCAGGAAGGCCTGTTTGGCGTAGGGGTGGATGCGACCGTCAAAATTGCGGTTGCCGGACAGGACGGCGGTGGCGTAGAGATCGCGATCGATGATTTCCTGCTGTATTTTCGGGTCCAGTGCACCGGACATGCCGTTACAGGTGGTGCAGGCATAGGCCACGATGCCAAAGCCCAGCGCTTCCAGATCGCCCAGCAGGCCGGCTTCTTCCAGATACAGCTTGGCCACTTTGGAGCCGGGCGCGAAGGAGGTCTTCACCCAGGGTTTGCGGCTGAGGCCCAGTTGCTTGGCTTTGCGCGCCAGCAGGCCGGCGGCTACCACGTTGCGCGGGTTGGAGGTGTTGGTGCAGCTGGTGATGGCTGCGATGATCACCGCGCCGTCCGGCAGCAGGCCCTGTGCCTCTTCGGCGCGGGCGGCGTCTAGCAGAGCGGCGTCGGCGATGCCCCGCTCCTGCAGGGCGGTGGTAGGCAGGCGCTTGTGCGGGTTGGACGGGCCGGCCATATTGCGCACCACAGTCGACAAATCAAAGCTCAGCACGCGTTCGTATTCGGCGCCGGATAGCGCGTCGGCCCACAGGCCGGTGGTCTTGGCATAGTTTTCCACCAATGCCACTTGCTCCGGCTCGCGGCCGGTCAGCTTCAGGTAATCGATGGTCTGGCCGTCGATGTAGAACATGGCGGCGGTAGCGCCGTATTCCGGGCACATATTGGAGATGGTGGCGCGATCGCCGATGGACAGGCTGTCCGCGCCTTCGCCGAAGAATTCCACATAAGCGCCCACTACGCGCTCCTTGCGCAGAAACTCGGTCAGCGCCAGGACGATATCGGTGGCGGTGATGCCGGGCTGGCGTTTGCCGGCGAGCTTGACGCCGACGATGTCCGGCAGACGCATCATGGACGGGTGGCCCAGCATGACGGTTTCCGCCTCCAGGCCACCCACGCCGATGGCGATCACGCCCAGCGCGTCCACGTGCGGCGTGTGGCTATCGGTGCCGACACAGGTATCGGGGAAGGCCACGCCGTCGCGCGACTGGATCACCGGCGACATTTTTTCCAGATTGATCTGGTGCATGATGCCGTTGCCCGCCGGAATCACGTCTACGTTCTTGAAGGCAGTACGCGTCCAGTTGATGAAGTGGAAACGGTCCTCGTTGCGGCGATCTTCAATCGCGCGATTTTTCTCGAAAGCCTGCGGGTCGAAACCACCGCATTCCACTGCTAGGGAGTGGTCGACGATCAGCTGCGTCGGCACCACTGGGTTCACCAGCGATGGGTCGCCGCCCTGATCCGCAATCGCATCGCGCAGGCCTGCCAGATCCACCAGCGCGGTTTGCCCCAGAATGTCGTGGCACACCACGCGCGCCGGATACCAGGGGAAATCCAGATCGCGCTTGCGGTCGATCAGCTGGCGCAGCGAGGCGGTCAGCGCTTCCGGTTCGCAGCGGCGCACCAGATTCTCGGCCAGCACGCGCGAGGTGTAAGGCAGCTTGTCGTAAGCGCCAGGCTGAATGGCGTTGACGGCTTCGCGGGCGTCGAAATAATCCAGCTGTGCGCCGGGCAGGGGTTTGCGGTGTGCTTTGTTCATGGCGTTGACTTGTCGGCTAGTGGGGCGGGGCAATCGAATCGGTAAGGGTGCGGCTGGCGATGTTCGGCCTGACGCACCGGGAGCGGCCTGCGCCCCCGGTGCGCTTAATCTTAACGCTGATCGATCGGTACGAAACGGCAATCCTCAGGGCCGGTGTAGTTGGCCGAAGGACGGATAATCTTGCCGTCGATGCGTTGCTCGATCACATGCGCGCTCCAGCCGCTGGTGCGGGCGATCACGAACAGGGGCGTGAACATGGCGGTAGGCACGCCCATCATGTGGTAAGACACGGCGGAGAACCAGTCGAGGTTGGGGAACATCTTCTTGATGTCCCACATCACGCTTTCCAGGCGCTCGGCGATGTCGTACATGCGGGTATCGTTGGCGGCCTGGGACAGTTCCAGCGCCACCTCCTTGATCACCTTGTTGCGCGGATCGGAGATGGTGTACACCGGGTGGCCGAAGCCGATGACCACTTCCTTGCGTTCAACGCGGGCCTTGATGTCGGCCTCGGCTTCATCCGGATTGTCATAGCGCTTCTGAATTTCAAACGCCACTTCGTTGGCGCCGCCGTGCTTCGGCCCGCGCAGCGCGCCGATGGCGCCGGTGATGCTGGAGTACATGTCCGACCCGGTGCCGGCGATCACGCGGCTGGTGAAGGTCGAGGCGTTGAATTCATGCTCTGCGTAGAGAATCAGCGAGGTGTGCATCGCCTTCACCCACAACTCGGATGGCTTTTCGCCGTGCAGCAAGTGCAGGAAATGGCCGCCGATGGAATCGTCGTCGGTTTCCACTTCGATGCGCTTGCCGTTATGGCTGAAGTGATACCAGTACAGCAACATGGAGCCCAGCGATGCCATCAGGCGATCGGCGATGTCGCGCGCGCCGGCCACATTGTGATCGTCTTTTTCCGGCAGCGCGCAGCCCAGCGCGGAGACGGCGCTGCGCATCACATCCATCGGGTGAGAGGCGGCGGGCAGGGCTTCCAGAACGGCTTTCACCGAAGCCGGCAAACCGCGCAGGGCCTTCAGCTTCTTCTTGTAGCCCACCAGCTCGGCGCGGTTCGGCAGCTTGCCGTGCACCAGCAGGTAGGCCACTTCTTCGAATTCGCACTTGTCGGCGATGTCCAGGATGTCGTAGCCGCGGTAGTGCAGGTCGTTGCCGCTGCGGCCGACGGTGCAGAGGGCAGTATTGCCGGCGGCCACGCCGGACAGGGCTACCGACTTCTTCGGCTTGCCGGTGATAACCACTTCAGTCATGCCATTTCTCCTTGGTAAACCGTGTGTTTGCAGCCGCTCCGGGTATCGCCTCTAACGGGTGGAATGTCCGGAGCCAGCCTGTCGGATGGAAAGCCTTACTTGTTCTTGCCTTCGGCAAACAGCGCGTCCAGCTTCTGCTCGTAGTTGTGGTAGCCCAGGTGGTCGTAGAGTTCCATGCGGGTTTGCATGGTATCCAGCACGCCTTTCTGGGTGCCGTCGCGACGCAGGGTTTCATAGACGTTCAGCGCCGCCTTGCTCATGGCGCGGAAGGCGGAAAGCGGGTAGAGCACCAGTGATACGCCGTTTTCGCCCAGCTCTTCTGTGGTGAACAGCGGGGTGGAGCCAAACTCGGTGATGTTGGCCAGTACCGGCACCTTCACCGCTTCGGCAAACCGGCGGTACATCGCCAGATCGGTCATGGCTTCAGGGAAAATCATGTCGGCGCCGGCCTCTACGCAGGCCACGGCGCGCTCGATGGCGGCGTCCAGCCCTTCCACGGCCAGCGCGTCGGTACGCGCCATGATGACGAAGCTATCGTCGCGGCGGGCGTCGGTGGCGGCTTTCACCCGGTCAACCATTTCTTCCTGACTGACGATGGCTTTGTTGGGACGATGGCCACAGCGCTTTTGCTGCACCTGGTCTTCAATATGCACGGCGGCGGCGCCGGCTTTTTCCAGATTGCGGATGGCGCGGGCAATATTGAAAGCGCCCCCCCAGCCGGTGTCGATGTCCACCAGAAGCGGCAGCTCGGTCACGTCGGTGATGCGGCGCACATCGATCAGCACGTCTTCAAGGGTAGTGATGCCAAGGTCGGGAATGCCGCAAGAACATGCCGCCACGCCGCCGCCGGACAAGTACAGGGACTTGAATCCGCTATGTTCGGCCAAACGTGCAGTATAGGCATTGACGGCACCCACAACCTGCAGCGGTTTTTCCTGTTCTACGGCGAGGCGGAATCGTTGTCCGGGAGTGCTCATGGCGTCGTCCTTGGCTGTCTGGTAAATTTTGGAATCATTCAAGCAAGTGCTTGGTTGGAGTGTAATCACTCTACTGACCCAGCGCAAGCAGGCTGTGCGTGAATGTTCAAGTTTTGGCCCGGCTCTGGTATGGTTCGCACCAGAAATAATGCTCGGGGAACTTCAAGACACGCGCCATGGTCTAGTGTTGAGTCCATAGCATCACCACAACACTAAACCCGTGGACACATCAGGGAGCATTACAACGACATGAGTGATCGTGAGATCGATCAACAGTTGGTGGAGCGTGCCCAGCGAGGTGAAAAAAGAGCTTTCGATCTGCTTGTTGCTAAATATCAGCGACGTCTGGCCAGGTTGTTGTCACGTTTCATTCGCGACGGTTCGGACATCGAAGATGTAACGCAAGAGGCGTTTGTCAAAGCGTATCGTGCCTTGCCGTCCTTTCGCGGCGAGAGTGCTTTTTACACATGGCTTTACAGGATTGGCATCAATACCGCCAAGAATTTCCTGAGTTCATCGGGGCGTCGCCCCGTCGTTCACAGCGAGTTCGAAGACGAGGATGGCGAAAGTTTCGACCTGGCTTCCCAGGTGCCGGACTTCAACACCCCCGAAACCGAAATGATGAACAAGGAAATCGTGGCGACGGTCAATGCGGCCGTGGAGGCTTTGCCGGAGGAGCTACGTACCGCCATCACGCTGCGCGAGATGGATGGACTGTCCTACGATGAAATCGCCAAGGTCATGAACTGTCCGATAGGCACCGTGCGTTCCCGTATTTTCCGGGCGCGCGAGGCTATTGCTGCTGAACTGAGGCCATTGCTGGATACGGCCAAAAACAGAAGGTGGTAGGTATGAAAGAGACGATATCCGCGCTGATGGACAGCGAGCTGGATGGGCAGCAGTCGCAAAAGGCGATCGGCGCAATTTGCGCAGACGAAGGCCTGAAGCGCGCTTGGGATGAATACCATCTGATCGGCGAGGCCATGCGGTCGGGCAGCCATCTGTCCGTAAACGTAAGTCGGCAAGTTGCCGACAGGTTGGCGGAAGAGCCTACCGTGCTGGCTCCGCGTCGCTGGTTTGCTCCGATACGCACCCGCAGGGCGGGCGCGGTGGCGCTGGCCGCCAGTGTCAGCTTTGCCGCGGTCGTGGGGTGGCAGCAGCTTTCCCATAACGGTTCGCCGGCGGGCATGATGGCCGACAGGGGCGTGCCTGTCGCCGCGCAAGCAATGCAGGATCGCGATGATCTCTATCTTTCCGCTCACCAGGAAATGACGGCGGATCAGAGCGTGTACAAGGTATCCTACGGCAACGGAGCACGTCGTTGATGCGATTGTTTTTATTGTCCGGAATCGTGATGATGGGGGCGGCTGTGGCCGCCCAGGCGGATGATGATTGGCAGGTAGTGCGCAAGGCGGCGGTGGCTGCAAGGCAGCAACCGTTGTCCGGTACCTACTTGCATCAGATGAACAACTCGCTTGAGACTTTCCGCATGGTGCGTTCGGGCGCTGGCGACGCCGTGCAGGAAAAGCGCGCCTCGCTGGATGGCCCTTCCCGCGAGATTGTGCGCAATGGTCTGGAGCTGACCTGTTACGCGCCGGACAAAAAGTCGCTGGCTGCGGCGAAGATCAGCGCCATGCGACTCTTTCCTGCGTTGCTGCCGGATGATATAGGCAACATCGCACAGTCTTATTCCGTGAAAAAATCCGGCAAGGACCGGGTGGCGCAAAAAGACTGCAATTGGGTTGATCTCAAGCCCAAGGATAAACAGCGCTTTGTGCAGCGCATGTGCCTTGAGTCCGCCACGCTGCTTCCCTTGAAGATTGTCACGCAGAATGGCACCGGCGATGTCATAGAGCAGTTCACTTTTACCGATATCGATCTGCAGTCTCCCAAAGACAAAAACCTGTTCAAGCCGCAATACAAGCTGAGTTACGTCTTGCGCAGCGCCAGTGCGCCGCCGTTGACCATTGATCCCGACGCGCAAAATGAAGTGACTGGGATGCCGGCTGGTTTCAAGTTGCTGCGCGCGGTGCAGCGGAGTTTGCCGGGGCAGCCTGATCGTCAGGTACGGCACATGGTGTATAGCGACGGGCTGGTGATGCTGTCCTTGTTCATCGAGCCTCAAGGCGAGGCCAAGTCAGAGCGCGTGGTGAACCTGCATGGCGCGGTCAATATGGCAACGGCGGAGCAAGGTGACTATCAGGTAACACTGGTGGGTGACATGCCTGAGCCGGTGATGCTGGGCATGATCAAGAATCTCAAGATAGCGCTCAAACCATAGCCGGCGAGAGGCCGGGCCCGGGAGGGCCTGGTCTCAGTGTTGTTGCAGAACAATACGACGATATTTTCCAAGCGGCGCTTAAGTTGGTCGCTACCTGCGCCATGGTTTGTGGCGCAGTGTCTTTCAGGCCTGAGATGATTGTCGAGTCAGGCTGTATGCCTAAATTCAAGATGGAGCGAACATGCCAATCAAGAAGCTGATTGTGTCCGCCATGTTGGCGGTGTCTGTGTTGACAATTGCAGCGCCGGCGGCAATGGCCGCCGATTTGCCGGACTTTACACGGATTGTGGAGAGTGAAGGGCGGGCAGTGGTGAACGTCAGTACGACAGCAACTGTGCGTGAAAATGTCAGCATGGTGCCGCAAGGCATGGAGGGCGACCCGTTCTTTGAATTCTTCCGCCGTTTTGCGCCGCAGCAACAGCAGGAGCGCAAAGAAAGCTCGCTGGGTTCCGGTTTCATTATCTCCAAAGATGGCTATGTCTTGACCAATGCGCATGTGGTGGCGCGCGCCGATGAGATTACTGTCAAGCTGACCGACAAGCGCGAGTTCAAGGCCAAGGTGATTGGTTCGGATGCGCGGACTGATGTGGCGCTGTTGAAGATAGACGCCAACGATTTGCCGGTGGTGCGTATGGCCGACGTGGCCAACCTCAAGGTTGGCGAGTGGGTGCTGGCGATCGGCTCACCGTTTGGCTTTGACAATACGGTGACCTCCGGCATCGTGTCCGCCAAGAATCGGATGCTGCCTGACGAGAATTTCGTTCCCTTCATTCAGACCGACGCTGCGGTGAATCCGGGCAATTCCGGCGGCCCTTTGTTCAACCTGCGCGGCGAAGTGGTGGGCATCAACTCCCAAATCTACAGCCGCTCCGGCGGTTTCATGGGCATTTCCTTTTCCATTCCGATTGATGTCGCCATGAATGTGGCCGACCAGTTGAAGGCCAAGGGCAAGGTGAGTCGTGGCCGTATTGGCGTGGCCATTCAAGAGTTGAGCAAGGATTTGGCTGCTTCGTTTGGTCTGGGCAAGCCGAATGGCGCTCTGATCAATGATGTGGAAAAGAAAAGTCCTGCGGAGAAAGCAGGCTTGCGTACTGGCGATATCGTCTTGTCGGTGGGTGGTCAGCCGGTGGAGTCGTCCTCGGATCTGCCTCGCCTGATCGGCAACATTCAGCCGGGCAAGCCGGTGGCGATGGAAGTCTGGCGCAATCGCGCTCGCACCACGGTGACCGTCGTGCCTGAAGAGCTGAAGAACGAAGACCCGCGCATAGCGCAGCGTGAATACAAAGGTCAGCAGCAGGCTCCCGAGTCCCGCAGCATGAATCAGGTGGGTCTGGCCCTGGCTGAACTCACCCCGCAGCAATTGTCGAAATTGGGCGTCAAGTATGCATTGCTTGTGCAGCGTGCCAGCGGCGCTGCCGCGCGTGCGGGCCTTCTGCCGGGTGATGTGATTCTTGGTGTCGGCGGCGAGGCAATCAGCAGTTTTGCCCAGTTCAAGTCTGTGATTGCCGGCGCGGCCAAGGGTAGCACCTTGGCTTTGCAGATCAATCGCCGCGGCATGATCGTGTTTGTGCCCCTGACCGTGGGGGCGGCGGAATGAGGCTGACGCTGTATTTTCGGGAGTACTGCAGTTTGTGCCACCAGATGTTGGCCGAACTCAAGCCCTGGCAAGCCAGATACGGGTTTGAGCTTGATGTGGTGGATGTGGACGCAGACCCGGAGCTGGAAGCCCGCTTCAATGAATTGGTGCCGGTGTTGATGGATGGCGACAAGGAAATCTGTCACTGGCATCTCGACGTCACTGCGCTGGCTGCACATTTGGGCGAAATCGGCTAAAATCCGCGCCAGTGTGAGTGATCTCAAGGGCACGCGAGCGTGCCCTTCTCTTTTGCTGGATATCGATGAAACACATCAGAAACTTTTCGATCATTGCCCATATTGACCATGGCAAGTCGACCCTGGCCGACCGCTTCATTCAGTATTGCGGCGGCCTCGAATTGCGTGAAATGAGTGCTCAGGTGCTCGACTCGATGGATATCGAGAAAGAACGCGGCATTACCATCAAGGCGCAGACGGCCGCCCTGCAGTACAAGGCGCGCGACGGCCAGATCTACAACCTCAACCTGATCGATACCCCGGGGCATGTGGACTTCTCCTACGAAGTGTCCCGTTCCCTGTCCGCGTGCGAAGGCGCGCTGCTGGTGGTGGATGCTTCTCAGGGCGTTGAGGCGCAAACCGTGGCTAACTGCTACACCGCCATTGATCTTGGCGTTGAAGTGGTGCCGGTGCTGAACAAGATTGACCTGCCTGCCGCCGAACCCGAGCGCGTGAGCCAGGAAATCGAAGACATCATCGGCATCGAGGCCATCGACGCCGTGCGAGCTTCGGCCAAGTCCGGCATCGGCATAGAAGATATCCTCGAGACCGTGGTCAGCAAGATCCCGCCGCCGAAGGGCAATCCGGACGGCCCGCTCAAGGCGCTGATCGTTGATTCGTGGTTTGACAACTACGTTGGCGTGGTGATGCTGGTGCGCGTGGTGGACGGCGAAGTAAAGCCCAAGGACAAGATCAAGTTCATGGCTACCGGCGCAGAGCATCTGGTGGAGCAGGTGGGCGTGTTCTCGCCCAAGTCCGTGCAACGCGATGCCTTGAAAGCGGGCGAGGTGGGTTTCATCATCGCCGGTATCAAGGAGCTGAAGTCGGCCAAGGTGGGCGATACCATAACCTTGCTGAAAGAGCCGGCCGCAGAGGCCTTGCCGGGCTTCAAGGAAGTTCAGTCTCAGGTATTCGCCGGTCTGTACCCGGTGGAAAGCCATGACTACGAAGCGCTGCGCGATGCGCTGGAAAAGCTGCAACTGAATGATGCTTCGCTGAAGTTTGAGCCGGAAGTGTCGCAGGCGCTGGGCTTCGGCTTCCGTTGCGGTTTCCTGGGCCTGTTGCACCTGGAAATCGTGCAAGAGCGTCTTGAGCGCGAATTCGACATGGACCTCATCACCACCGCGCCGACCGTGGTGTACGAAGTGGTGATGAAAGATGGCAGCATCATCGAAGTGGAAAACCCGTCTCGCCTGCCGGACGTCGGTCGCATCGAGGAAATTCGCGAGCCCATCATCACGGCACACATTCTGGTGCCGCAGGATTATGTTGGCGCAGTGATTACGCTGTGTACGCAAAAACGCGGCGTCCAGAAGAACATGCAGTACCTGGGCCGCCAGGTAATGCTCACCTACGACATGCCGATGAACGAAGTGGTGATGGACTTCTTTGACAAGCTCAAATCCACCAGCCGCGGCTATGCTTCGCTGGACTACGAGTTCAAGGAATTCCAGTGCGCCGATCTGGTGAAGCTGGATGTGCTGGTCAATAGCGAGAAGGTGGATGCCTTGTCGCTGATCGTGCATCGCGCCTCCAGCCAGTATCGCGGTCGCGAACTGGTGGCGAAGATGCGAGAGCTGATCCCGCGGCAGATGTTCGACATCGCAGTGCAGGCCGCCATCGGTGGTCATATTGTCGCGCGCGAAACCGTGAAGGCATTGCGCAAAAACGTTTTGGCCAAGTGTTACGGCGGCGATATCACGCGTAAGAAAAAGCTGCTGGAAAAGCAAAAAGCCGGCAAGAAGCGCATGAAACAAGTCGGCAATGTGGAAATTCCGCAAGAAGCATTCCTTGCGATCCTTCAAGTAGGGGACAAATAAGTGGGCGAGAACCTGTTCTGGGTATCTGTGGTAGCAGTAGTCATCGGCATGTTGCTGGTGGCGTTCGGCGGCCAGCGCGAGCCGGGGGCCAAGGATTGGCCCGCTTCGGTGCAGTGGGGGTACTTGGCGCTGGTGATCGGCGGCTTCGGCGTGCTGGCCAACTACATGAGCTTCACCGCCGTCATGCTGGTGTTCGTGCTGATCACCGGGGCGGTATGGGCCTTGGACAAGTGGTTGCTGGCAAAGAAGCGCGATGCTTCCGGTGCGCCGACCACCCATTTTGTCGAGTACTCCAGCGGCTTCTTTCCGGTCATTCTGGTGGTGTTCCTGCTGCGCTCCTTCCTGGTGGAGCCGTTCCAGATTCCTTCCAGCTCCATGCGCCCGGGTCTGGTGGTGGGCGACTTCATCCTGGTGAACAAGTTCACCTACGGCATCCGTGTGCCGGTGCTCAACAATGTGGTGGTGCCGGTCAATAAAGTGGAGCGCGGCGATGTGGTGGTGTTCAACTATCCGCCCAACCCGAAGGTGAATTACATCAAGCGCGTTATCGGTCTGTCCGGCGACGTTGTGGAGTACCGCAACAAGCGGCTGACCATCAACGGAAAACCGCTGAAGGACGAGAACGACGGCACCTACGATTACCTTGAACAGGGCATGGCCATGATTCACAACGATCAGTTCAAGGAAACGCTGGACGGCAAGACCTTCAAGACCCTGAACATTCCGGACACGCCTGTGGTGGCGCTGGGACAAGTGTCGGACTTTCCCTACCGCGATCAGTGCCAGTATGATGACAACGGTTTCATCTGCAAGGTGCCTGCCGGCCACTATTTCATGCTGGGCGACAACCGCGACAACAGCCTGGACGGCCGTTACTGGGGTTTTGTCGACGACAAGCTGATGGTGGGCAAGGCCTTCCTGATCTGGATGAACTTCAGCGCGCCGTCCCGTATCGGCACCATGATCCGCTAAGCTGCGGCCTTTCCGTCACAGGGGGACACATGAAGCATAAACAAGGTGGTTTGACGGCGATTTCCGTTATCGTGCTGGTGGCGATTTTCGGCATGATCCTGCTGCTGGCAGGCAAGGTGATTCCGGTTTACAACGAGTACTCGCAAGTGCGCCGGCTGATCACCAAGCTGGCGGAGACGGGTGGCCAGAGCGAGGCGGATATCCGCAAGAATTTTTCGCTGCAGTCTTCCGTCGCGGATATTTCCTCCATCAAGGCGGACAATCTGGTGGTGGTGATCAATGGCAGCGCTGCCTATATCCGGGCTACCTACCGTCGTGAGGTCCCCCTGTTCGCCAATGTTGGCCTGGTGTTCGACTTCGACACCCAGGCTGGTCAGACCCCTCAGTAAGCAAACAGTGACACAGACTGATACCCGTTTCCGGCGCCTGAGCCAGGCGCTGGATTATGCTTTCGGCAAACCCGACTTGCTGCGCCAGGCGCTGACGCACCGCAGCTATGGCGCGTCCAACAACGAGCGCTTCGAGTTTATTGGCGATAGCATTCTCAATTACACCGTTGCCCGCATGCTGTACGACCAGTTCCCAAAGCTGAGCGAGGGCGAGCTGTCGCGTTTGCGCGCCAACCTGGTGAACCAGAATACGCTGGCTGAAATCGCGCACGAACTCAAACTGGGCGACTACCTGTATCTAGGAGAAGGCGAGCTGAAAAGCGGCGGTTTCAACCGGCCGTCCATTCTGGCCGACGCACTGGAAGCCACCTTTGCCGCAGTCAGCTTTGACGCGGACTTCGCGCGGGCGGAAGAGGTGGTGCGTCGTTTGTACCAGCATCGGGTCACCGCAATCGACCCCACCAAACACGCCAAGGACGCCAAAACCCGTTTGCAGGAAGCCCTGCAGGCGCGCAAGTGGTCCTTGCCCAAATACCGTATCCAGTCGCAAACCGGCGAGGCCCACGAGCAGTGGTTCAAGGTGGCCTGCGATCTGGGTGACATCATGATTGAAACCAGCGGGGAGGGCGGCAGCCGTCGCGCCGCCGAGCAGCAGGCCGCCGAGGCGGCGCTGGCCTTGCTGGAACAGAAGCTTGCCCAGAGCAAGAAAAGCGCATGACAGACATCGATTATCACTGTGGCTTCGTGGCCATTGTCGGCCGACCCAATGTGGGAAAGTCGACCCTGATGAACCATCTCATCGGCCAGAAAGTCAGCATCACCTCCAAGAAGGCGCAAACCACGCGCCACCGCGTCAACGGCATTCATACCGAACCGACGGCGCAGTTCATTTTTGTGGATACGCCCGGGTTCCAGACCTTCCACAAAGGCGCGCTGAACGAAACGCTCAACCGCAGTGTGAAAGACACGCTGGGCAGCGTGGACTGCGTGCTGTTTGTGCTGGAAGCGGGTCGCCTGACCGGCGCCGACCGCGAAGTGATGGCCTTGCTGCCCACCAATACCCCGGTGGTGCTGGTGGTGAACAAGCTGGACAAAGTGAAGGACAAGCAGGTGCTGGCCGAATTCATCGATAGCGTCCGCGCCGAATTCTCCTTCACCGATTGCGAAGTGGTCAGCGCCAAGCACGGTCAACGTCTGTCCGAGCTGCTGGATCGCGTGCGTCCGCATCTGCCCAACTCGGTGCCGCTGTATCCGGAAGACATGGTCACCGACAAGAGCGAACGCTTCCTGGCGGCCGAAATCGTGCGCGAGAAACTGTTCCGCTATCTGGGCGAAGAGCTGCCGTACGAGATGAATGTGGAAGTCGAGCAGTTTGAGCTGGATGGCGAGCTGCGCCGCATTCACATCGCCGTGCTGGTGGACAAGGAAAACCAGAAGCCCATCGTCATCGGCAAGGGTGGCGAAAAATTGAAGAAAATCTCTACCGAAGCACGTCTGGACATGGAAAAGCTGTTCGACGGCAAGGTCTTCCTGCAAGTGTGGGTCAAGGTCAAGTCCGGCTGGGCCGACGATGTCCGCTTCCTGCGCGAATTCGGCCTCAACTGATCCCATGCCCAACGCCATGCCGCGCCCGCCTTACTGGGCGGTGATTTTCTCCTCGCTACGCCGTGACGGCGATAACGGTTACGCCGAAATGGCCGACCGCATGGTGAGGTTGGCCGAAGTGCAACCCGGCTTTCTCGGCGCTGAAAGCAGTCGGGATGCTCAGGGTTTCGGCATTACCGTTTCCTATTGGGAAAGTGTGGAAGCCATTGCGGCCTGGCGCGCCAATGCCGAGCATCTGGTGGCGCAAAAGCTGGGGCGCGAAGTGTGGTATGAGCGTTTCTCGCTCAAAGTGGCTCGCGTCGAGCGCGCCTACGATTTTTCCAACGAAGGGACGGAATGAGCCAGCAGGGCAAGGTGGACCGGCAAGCCGGCTACGTTCTGCATGCCCAGCCGTATCGTGAAACCAGCTTGCTGCTGGAAATCTTCACGCCCAATCATGGCCGCCTCACCTTGGTGGCGCGCGGCGCGCGCCGCCCGCGTGCCGATGTGCGCGGCATTCTGCTGCCGTTTCAGCCGCTGACGCTAGCGTGGTTCGGCAAGACCGAAGTCCGTACCCTGCATACCGCCGAATGGAACGGCGGCGTGCCGCAACTGTCCGGTCTGCGTCTGGTGTGCGGCTTCTATCTGAACGAACTCATGATGAAGCTTACCGCGCGGGACGATCCCGAACCGCGCGCCTACGCGGTGTATGATGAGGCGGTGCGCGCGCTGGCCGCCGGCAAGCCCTTGTCGGCCGTGCTGCGGCGCTATGAGTTGCGTTTGATGCAAACCCTGGGCTATGCGCCGTCCTTTGGCCGGGACGCTGAAGGCGAGGCGGTGTTGGCCGAAGAGGACTACCTGTGCCGTCCTGGCGAATTTCCCCAGCGCGACCAAGGATTCGACGGTGACGGCTTGCGCCTTGCCGGACGCAGTCTGCTGGCTATCGAAGCGGACGATTACGCCGAACCTGCTACTCGTCGTGAAGCGCGCTTGCTGACGCGCATGTTGTTGAACGGATTATTGGGCGAGACCCCACTGGCCTCGCGCGAACTCTTGCAGGCCATTCAGGCCATTGCCGACTGAGCCTGCCTTACAGGAGCAAATCATGATTCTGCTTGGTGTGAATATCGATCACGTCGCCACTCTGCGTCAGGCGCGCGGCACCCGCTACCCCAGCCCGGTTGAGGCCGCTCTCGTGGCGGAAACCGCCGGCGCCGACCTCATTACCCTGCATCTGCGCGAAGACCGCCGCCATATCCAGGACGCTGATGTGGTGGCCATGCGTCAAACCATCAAGACACGCATGAATCTGGAAATGGCGATGACGCCGGAGATGCTGGCCAATGCGTTGGCAGTGAAGCCGGAGGATGTCTGCCTGGTGCCGGAAAAACGCGAGGAAGTCACCACTGAAGGCGGTCTGGACGTGCTGACTCATTTCGACGACGTACGCCGCTACACCCAGGCGCTGAACGAAGCCGGCATTCGTGTCTCCATCTTCATCGACCCGGATGCGGCACAGATTCGCAAAGCGCATGAGGCTGGCGCAAGAGTCATCGAGCTGCATACAGGCGCCTACGCCGATGCGGTGCATGCCGCCGAGCGCGACAAGGAGCTGTCGCGCATCCGCGATGCTGCCGCCTTTGGCGCGGGCTTGGGCATGGTGGTGAATGCCGGTCACGGCCTGAATTATCACAATGTTAAGCCTGTGGCCGCCATTCCGGAAATCGCCGAGCTGAACATCGGCCACGCCATTGTCGGCCACGCCTTGTTTGTCGGCTTCTCCGAGGCGGTGCGTGAAATGAAGGCGCTGATGGTGGAAGGGCGCCGCCTGGGGCGCGACTGATGCCCACCATTGTCGGGCATGCGGTGTTTGGCGCCACGCTGGCTCGGTTGCGACTGAGTGGCGTCGCCGACGGCGCTGGCGCATGGCGGGCGCTGACCTTGTGCGGGGCTGCCGCCATGCTGCCTGATCTGGATGTGGTCACTTTCAAACTGGGCATTCCCTATGCCAGCCCCTGGGGGCATCGCGGCTTTTCCCATTCCCTGTTTTTTGCCGCGGCAGCCGCCTTGGTGTTGCTGTGGCTGTCGCGCGGCCTTTGGCCGCGCCTGGGTTTTTCCCTGCGAGCGGGCTTTGTCTTGCTGTTTGGCGTGATCGCCAGCCATGCCTTGCTCGACATGTTTACCGACGCGACCCATGGACCGGCGTTGTTCATGCCCTTCAGTCCGCAGCGTTTTCTGTTGGACTGGCGGCCGATCGAAGGTTCTCCCATTGCTCCCCGATTCTGGATGACGGCCAAGGGTCGGCGCGTAGTCTGGACCGAGGCGCTCTATATCGGCTTGCCCTGCCTTGCACTGATGCTGGCGTGCCGTTGGCGCGAGCGCCGGAAAGACTGCGCGGCATGATCTACGGCATCGGCACCGACATGGTGGAAATCTCCCGCATGGAAAAGCTGCTGGCGCGCTGGGGCGACAAAGCCGCCCGGCGAATCCTCGCGCCGGAAGAGCTGCCGCATTTTGCCTCCGCCAAAGAGCCCGGGCGCATGCTGGCTAAGCGGTTTGCCGTGAAAGAGGCCTTTGCCAAGGCCGTGGGCACCGGGGTGGTGGATCCGGTACTGTTGACCGCAGTTGGCGTCAGTCATAATGAACTGGGTAAGCCGCACCTGGTCGTATCCGACAAGCTGGGGGCTTTTCTCGCGGCGCGCGGGATTGGCGCCATGCACGTCTCCATTACTGATGAAGTCCGGCACGCCATGGCGTTTGTAGTGCTGGAACACGCTTAAATCGCGGGCTATGGCTTTGCTCGCGCAAGGAAAACACATGCAGACTCTTCATGCTCCTCGTGGCCCCGTCATGGTGGATGTGGCCGGTTTTAGTCTTACCGATGAAGAAAAAAGCCGGTTGAGCCACCCGCTGGTGGGCGGCGTGATTCTGTTTCGCCGCAATTTCGAGAATATTGAGCAGCTCAAGGCGTTGACTGCCGAGATCCGCGCTTTGCGCTCGCCGCATTTGCTGATTGCCGTCGATCATGAGGGCGGTCGCGTGCAGCGCTTTCTTGAGGGCTTTACCCGCCTGCCGCCCATGAGCGTACTGGGCGCGCTGTGGGATCAGGCGCCGGATCGCGCCTGCGAAGAGGCTCGCCAGGTGGGCCAGGTATTGGCGGCTGAGCTGCGTGCCTGTGGCGTCGATCTCTCCTTTACTCCCGTGCTGGATCTGGACTGGGGCCGCTGCGCGGTGATCGGCAATCGCGCTTTCCATCGCCAGCCCGAGGTGGTCAGCGCTTTGGCCGAGGCCCTGCAGCAAGGGTTGGCCGAAGGCGGCATGGCTACCTGCGGCAAACATTTTCCCGGCCATGGACACGTGGCGGGCGACAGCCATTTTGTGATGCCGGAAGACAGTCGCAGCCTGGCCCAGCTGGAGGCCGACGACCTGTTGCCTTTTGCTCGCCTGGTGGCCAGAGGCCTGGCCTCGGTGATGCCGGCGCATGTGGTGTATCCGGCGGTGGACAGCCGCCCGGCAGGCTTCTCTCCGATATGGCTGCAGGACATTCTGCGCGGCAAGTTGGGTTTTGACGGCGTGATCTTCTCTGATGATCTGGGGATGGAGGGAGCAGCCGGCGCGGGTGGTTTCGTGCAACGCGCAGAAGCGGCGCTGGCCGCCGGCTGCGACATGGTACTGGTCTGCAACAAACCGGAGCGCGCCGATGAGGTGCTGGCCGGCCTGCAAGCGCCTGCCCAGCCGGAGCTGGCGCGACGCCTGGAAAACATGGCCGGCAAGGGCGAACAGGTGGATTGGGAAGCGCGCGTGCGCAGTCAGTCCTTTGTTGCCATGCAGCAGCGCGTAGCTGCTTTGGGTTTGCCGAAGGATGCGCTGGCAGGCCCCGCGGTGGGCGAGGCGCATTGAGTCGCCGTACTATGCAGCACGCAGTAAAAAAGCCGGCATGCGCCGGCTTTTTTCATGGAGAACCGGGTTGGGCGGCTCAGGCGTGGCCATGCTGGCCGCGCCACAAGCGAGCCAGGTGCGAGGCGCGCACGCCGGCCATGGTGGCCGGGCAGGGCGCCAGTACCTTGTGCGCGGGATTGCTGGTTTCGCGAATCAGCGCGTCGATATAGGCCGGGCCGTCCAGCTTGCGCAGGGCGGCCACTTGCGGTTCGCTGGCCTTGGGGCGACGCGCCAGTACAACGCCGATTTCATTGCTGGCCAGTTTGACGAAGCTGCCGGGCGGATAAATGCCCAGTTCCTTGATCAGCAAGGTGGTGATGGCGGGGTCGAATTCGATGTCCTTGCGCTTGAACAGATGGCCAAGCGCCGTAGCCGGTAGCAGGCCAGGACGGTAGCTGCGCGGCGTGAGTTTGGCGCAGGTGATATCCGCGATGTGCAGGATGTGGCTGAGCGACTGGATTTCTTGCCGCGCCAGCCCATAGGGGTAACCGTTGCCCAGCCACGATTCATGGTGGGTTTGCACCAGCCAGTGCCAGAGTTCGTCCTCTACGCCGGCTTCGCGCAGGATGGCGGAGCTAACCAGTGGGTGGGATTCGATCTGCTGTTCCTGCTCCGGGCTCAAGGCCTCTTGTTGGTGGTGCAGCTGGTTTTGCAGGTCGGAAATCGACATGTTCATGGTCAGCGCGGCGCCCAGCACGCTGTGGCGCTGTTCTTCGCTCAGCGGCATGCGCCGGGTCAGCAGCGCCAGCAGCGCGGCGGTGTGCAAGGCATGTGCCGGGCCGTACTCCTTGAACGGCACTAGCAGCAGGCTGGCGATGACGCCGTCCGGATGGCTTTCCGCCAAGTCGATGACATCGTTGGACAGACGCGCGACGCGCTGGGAAAAGTCGGGTAGTTGCAGCGAGTACTTCAGCAGGGTGCGGGTGCGCTGCTGGAGGAAAGCCATTTCGTGCAGTACGTTTTCGTGCGGGTTTTCCGGGCGTTCGGCCTGCTCCAGCGCGGGTGGCTCGATGCGCTGGCCGTCGGCGGTGTAACCCATCTCCAGCAGTTTTTCACGTTGCAGGCCGGTCAGTACGTAATGGCCCTTGCTGAGCAGAAGGATGCCGTTGCGGGCGTACACATCCAGCGCCAGCTCTTTGCCGACGTTGATCTGTTCCGGGACAACCTTGTCTTGTAATTGTTTTTTGAGGTCTGGGAGCCTGCTGGGCATGGCGGTATCTGGCCGATTGGCGAAAGTAAGCCCCGATTATAGTGCGATGGCATGACTGCGGGTGTGCAATTTCACCCTGGCGCGCAGAAATTTCGGGCGTGGGTCACGCTTTCCACAAACCGGCGAGGAAGGAGATGCGCACCCCGGCCTGCGCAACGGTGCAGGGTCCGGTGATTTTATAGCCGGCGTGAAAGGTTTCCCGCAGCAGCGGTTGCCCATAAGCGGGGCCATCGACCTTGCGCAAGGCAGCCACCAGCGGCTCGCTGGGGCGATGCGGCCTGCGCTGCAACACCACGGCGATTTCATTGCTGGCCAGTTTGACGAAACTGCCGGGCGGGTAAACGCCCAGTTCGCGGATCAGCATGGCGGTGAAGTTGGCGTCGAAATCCACGTCCTTGCGAGTAAAGACATTACCCAGCGCGGCAGCGGGCAGTTGCGCCGGACGATAGCGGCGCGGCGTGAGCTTGGCGCAGACGATATCGGCCAGGTGCAACAGGTGGGCCGGCGGCAGTATCTGTTCTCGCGGCAGGCCATAGGGATAGCCGGTGCCTTGCCAGTTCTCGTGATGAGATTGCACCAGCGTGTGCCACAGCTCGTCCTCGATGCCGGCTTCGCGCAGGATGGCGGAGCTGAGCAAGGGGTGAGCGTTGATCAGTTCGCGCTGATCGTTGTGCGGCTGTTCCTGTTGGGCGAAAAGCGCGTTGTGCAGCTCCAGCTTGGAGATATTCATGGTGAGCGCCGCGCACAGCAGTGTTTCGCGGTGGCCGGCCGGCAACCGCAGGCGGCCGGTGAGCAGGGCCAGCAAGCTGGCGGTGTGCGCGGCGTGGGCCGGCGAATATTCCTGGAAAGGCAGCAAGAGCAGGGCGGCGATCAGTCCGTCGGGATTCCGCTCTGAAAGGGTGATGATGTCGGCGGCGATGGCGCGCACGCGCTGTTCCAGCTGGGGGAGGCGCAGGGCATTGTGCAGCAGGTTGCGCACGCGCTGATGCAGGAACATCACCTCATCAAACAGTGATTGGGTCTTGTGATCGTTGAGGTCCGGTTTTTCCACCGGTTTGGCTTCGATTTTCTGGTCGGTGTAGCCCATGTTGACCAGTTTTGCCTTCATGTCCGGCGTCAGTACGTAATGGCCGCGCTTGAGGAGTAGCAGGCCGTTCTTGGCGTAGACGTTCATCGCCAGTTCCTGGCCGATGATGATGGCGCTGGATTTCAGCTTATCGTTGTGCGCGTTGTCTTTCATGTCGCCGGCCCGCTCCGGTGGCATCGTGGAATGAACAAAATGCCGGATGGTAATGCATCCGGCATTGTTGCTGTTTGACTGGCGTCATTGTTTCGGCAGCTCTTGCCAGACCTTTTGCAGCCGCTTCAGGGAGACAGGATAAGGCGTTTTCAGTTCTTGGGCGAACAGGCTGACGCGCAACTCCTCAATGTGCCAGCGGAAGGCGCGCAAGGGTTCGGAAGCGCCGCCCTTGTCCTCTTCTTCGGCCAACCTGTCTTCCCATTGTTGCCACAGTTGGCGGATTTCCGCCGCGCGCTGGCCATCGCGCTGCGGATTGGTCACCTGTTTTTCCATACGCAGGGTCATGGCCTTCATATAGCGGGTGATATGCGGCAGCTGGGACCAAGGCGTGTCGCTGAGGAAACCGGTGTAAACCAGCTTGCCCAATTGCTGCTGCAGCTCATAACCCAGCTTGTGCTTCTGCAGGCGGGGCTGCAGCGCGTTGTACTCGGCGGCGATCTGGCTCAAGTACTGGGTGACGGCCTGAATGACGGCCGGCAGGCGGGTGCGGGCGCGGGATTTCTGATCGTTGAACGCTTTTTCGCTGCGCGGCAAAGCGTCTTCACCGATGAAGGCGCGGTCGCAGATGCAGGCGATGGCGTCGGCCAGCAACTGGTCGACATTGCCCACCGCGCGCAGTTGCAGGCCAATCTGCGTCATGCCCGGCAAGCCCTTGGACAGCTGCTTCATCTGCTCTTTGAGCTGCAGTTGCAAGAGACGGATCACGCCCTGGCGGTGGTGCCGCTCGGCTTGCGGCTGGGTGTCGAACAGGCGGATGGCCACCTTGTCTTGCTCGACGGACAGCGCCGGGAAACCGGTAAGTTGCTGGCGGCCGCGCGCGAACTGGATGCTTTCCGGCAGCTCGCCGAAATCCCAGCTGCTGACATCGTCGCGCTCGAACTCTGCCGAGGTGTCGCGGAAGGTCAGCTGTGCGGCCTGACCGAATTGTTTTTGCAGCGCCAAGAGGTCGCGGCCCAAGCCGATTTCCTGCTTGCCGTCGTCAATCACGCGGAAGTTGAACAGCATGTGCGCCGGCAACTCCTGCTGCTGGAAGGATTCCAGCTCCACCTTCAGGCCGCCGGTTTCACGCAGGATGAAGCGAGCCAGTTGCGAGGCGATAGCCTGCTGGGTGTCCGGGTTGGTGCTGAGGAAGCGCGTGATGAAATCCGGCACCGGCACGCAAGTGCGGCGGATCTGTTTCGGCAAACCTTTGATCAACTGCTGCAGCTTTTCCCGAATCATGCCCGGCACCAGCCATTCGAAGGGCGCGGGCTGTAAACGGTTGAGGATGGCCAGCGGGACGTCGATGGTGACGCCGTCCAGCGGGTGATTGGGCTCGAAGCGGTAGCGCAGGCGCAACTTGCCGTCTTCGTGTTCCAGCCATTCGGGGAACTGGTTTTCCGTGACATGCTGGGCGGCGTGGCGCATCAGCTCTTCGCGGGTGAGGAACAGGCGCTTGGGCTCGGATTTTTCCGCTTCCTTGCGCCAGGCCTCGAAACTGGCGGCATCCACCACATCGGCCGGAATGCGTTCGTTGTAGAAGGCGTACAGCGCTTCTTCGTCCACCAGCACGTCTTGGCGGCGGGCTTTGTGTTCCAGCTGTTCCACTTCGCGGATCAGCTGCTGGTTGCGCTGGAAGAAGGGCGCATTGCTGACGTAGTCCATGGCCACCAGCGCGCCGCGAATGAACAGCTCGCGCGCTTCTACCGGCGCGATGCGGCCATAGCTGACCGGGCGTCGCGCCACCAGCGTCAGACTGTAGAGGGTGACGCGTTCGCTGGCCACCACTTCGCCGCGGCTCTTTTCCCAGTGCGGGTCGAAGTAATGGTACTTCACCAGATGCGGGGCCAGTTTTTCCACCCACTCCGGCTCAATGCGGGCCACGCAACGGGCGTAGAGGCGGGTGGTTTCCACCAGTTCGGCGGCTACCAGCCATTTCGGGCGGGATTTTTTCAGGCCGGAACCGGGGAAAACATGAAAGCCAACGCCGCGCGCGCCTTGGTACTCGTCGTTTTCCGGGTGTTTCATACCGATATTGCCCACCAGGCCGGTAAGCAGGGCCTTGTGCAGGTTTTCGTAGATGGCGGCGTCCAGTTGCTGGCGTTTTTTCTGCGTCATCTGCGCGTCGGGCTGTTCCGCGTCGGCATGCGCTTCGTCGCGACTGATCAGCCCCATGTCGCTGGCGATTTCCGCCAGCTGGCCATGCAGTTCGCGCCATTCGCGCAGGCGCAAGTAGGACAGGAAGTGTTCGTGGCAGGTATTGACCAGCTGCCGGCTGGATTTGCGATGCTTGAGCGCGTCGCTGAAGAAATCCCACAAGTGCAGGTAGGAGAGGAAGTCCGATTTTTCATCGTTGAAGCGTGCTTGCGCGCGTTCGGCGGCTTCGCGGGCGTCGAAGGGGCGCTCGCGCGGGTCTTGAATGGACAGGGCGGCGGCGATGATCAGCATCTCGCGCGCGCAGCCGTATTCCTTGCCGGCCAGCAGCAGGCGGCCCACTTTCGGGTCTACCGGGATGCGCGCCAATTCCTTGCCTACCGGCGTGAGTTCGCCGGCCTCGCTGACGGCGCCCAGTTCGGTCAGCACCTGATAGCCGTCGGCGATCAGGCGGCTGGATGGCGCTTCGAGGAAGGGGAAGGCGTCCACTTTGCCTAATCGCAATGCGGCCATGCGCAGAATCACGGCGGCCAGATTGCTGCGGACGATTTCCGGGTCGGTAAAGGCGGGGCGGGCATTGAAATCATCCTCGCCGTACAGGCGCACGCAGATACCGGCTTCGACGCGGCCGCATCGGCCGGCGCGTTGGCGGGCCGCGGCCTGCGAAATCTTTTCCACCTGCAGCTGCTCCACCTTGGCGCGCGGGCTGTAGCGGTTAATGCGGGCAAGGCCGGTGTCGATGACGAATTTGATGCCCGGTACGGTCAGCGAGGTTTCCGCCACGTTGGTGGCCAGTACGATGCGACGACCGCCGGAGGGTTTGAAGATTTTCTGCTGGTCTTCATTGGAAAGGCGGGCAAACAGCGGCAGGATTTCGTAGCCGCGAATGCCGGATTTGCGCAGTTTTTCCGCAGTGTCGCGGATTTCCCGCTCGCCGGGCAGGAAGACCAGCATGTCGCCCGCGCCCTGGCGCGATAACTCATCCACCGCGTCGACAATGGCGTCTTCCATTTCCATTTCGCGCTCGTCTTCATCGCGCTGCTTCAGCGGGCGATAGCGCACCTCCACCGGATAGGTGCGGCCGGACACCTCAATCACCGGCGCGCCGTCAAAGTGCCGGGAGAAACGGTCGGCGTCGATGGTGGCGGAGGTGATGATGATTTTCAGGTCGGGACGGCGCGGCAGTAGCTGTTTGAGGTAGCCGAGCAGAAAGTCGATGTTGAGGCTGCGTTCGTGCGCCTCGTCGATGATGATGGTGTCGTAGGCTTCCAGATAACGGTCGGTCTGGGTTTCGGCCAACATGATGCCGTCGGTCATCAGTTTGATGACCGACTTCTCCGACAGTTTGTCGGTGAAGCGCACCTTGAAACCGACATGCTCGCCCAGCGTGGTGTCCAGCTCTTGCGCAATGCGGGTGGCTACCGAGCGCGCCGCCAGCCGGCGAGGTTGGGTATGGCCGATCAGGCCATAGATGCCGCGTCCCAGTTCCAGGCAGATTTTGGGCAACTGCGTGGTTTTGCCCGAGCCTGTTTCGCCGCAGATGATCACCACCTGATGAGCCGCAATGGCACTCTTGATGTCGTCCAGCTTCTGATTCACCGGCAGCGCATCGTCGAAGCGGGGCTTGGGCAGATGGCGGCGGCGGGCCTCGGCGCGGGAGGCGGATTTGTCGATCTGGGCGGTGATGTCGGCCAGCAGACGGTCAACGGGCTGTTGGCGCTTTTGCCGATCGGCAGCATCGGCCAGTTTGCGGCGCAGGCCGTGACGGTCGCGCAGCAGGCAGTGGGACAGGCGGGATTTCAGCTCGGCAAGAGAGGGGACGGACGTCATGGGGCAAAGAGCGCTGGAAGACACAAAGCGCGCATTATACCAGAGCCCCGGTCGCGGCTGAGCACGCGACTAACCCCCTCTTGTTTTCTGATCGAAAAGCGAGGAGCCCTTGCAGGGCGGGGGCGGGAATCAGTGGAATGCCTGCGGCCTCAGCCAGGCCAGCTAACAAAATACCTGATCCTGCGTTGCGACTCCCTGTTGCACTATGCACTGCCTGCGTCGGCGCGCCGTGGCTCAGGGCCTCGGTGGGCTGCTGTTGGCGACTTCCGCCAAGGTGAAAGGCAGGGCTTTTCCGGGGGGCGCGCCATCTTGTCCAATGACTTGATCGGCAAGTTGTGACAAGGCCGCCTTGCGGCGGCCTTGTCCTGCGTGCTGGTGAAGCGACGTGCGCCCGGTTTCAGACGAGGGTCGCGTGTCGCTCGCTTTGCGCCGAAGAGCGGCCCAGTTCGTCCAGCAGCTGATCCAGCCGGCGGATGGCGTCGGCGATGGAGCTGGTTTCCGTGGACAGGGCGCGGGTGGATTCGCCGACGGCGGTGATATCGCTGGCAAACTGGGCAAAACCCTGGTTCTGCGATTGCTCCGCCTGCGACACCTGGTCCAGCAGGCCGGCCAGTTGGCGGGTTTCCGCAATGATGCCCTGCAGTTTTTCCTGCGCCTCATGGGCATTGTCGCGGCCGGATTTCATCTGGCTGTTGCCATCGCGCATGGCGACGATGGCCTGATTGGTGCCGTCCACGATCAGCTTGATCTTGCTTTCGATGTCCAGCGTCGCGTTTTGCGTGCGTTCGGCCAACTTGCGCACCTCATCGGCTACTACGGCGAAGCCGCGCCCCATTTCGCCGGCGCGGGCGGCTTCGATGGCGGCGTTCAGCGCCAGCAGGTTGGTCTGGTCGGCGATGTCGCGAATCAACTGGACGATGCCGTTGACTTCCGTGCTGCGCTGGCCAAGCTCTTCCAGTTTGCTGGCGGCCAGCGAAATCACCTCGCCGGCGCGGCCCAGTTGTCGCATGGCCTGATCCATGACTTCGCCGCCGGTTGCCGCCGCAGTGCCGGCGGTTTGCGCCAGGTGGGTGGCGGTGGCGGATTGTTCTGCGTTCTGGCTGGTAACCACGGCCATTTGTTGGGCTACGGCCACCATATCTTCAGCGCGGCTGCGCTGGTCGGCCATTGTGTTGGCCATTAACCCGGTGCTGTCGGTAATGTCCCGGCTGGCGCTGCTGGCGGCCTGAATGGAACGGGTGACTTGCTCCATCAGCGCCTGCATGGCGCGCGAGGTCTGTTCCGCCTCGGCGCGGGCTTTTTCCAGCCGCTCGAAGCTTTTCACCTTGGCCTTGTCGAAGGCCAGCGCCAGCGACAGCACCACAATGGTGAGGCCGATCAGCGATTTGGCCTGCAGGGTGGGGATTTCTTCGTGTTTGATCGGCACGACCGGCAGGGCGCCGCGCTGCGAGGAGAGAAACCAGAACAGGCCGATCGCCAGCACGGTCATTGCCATCCAGATCCAGCCGGAGCGGCGCGATGACACAAAAATGGCGGTAAACGGGATGGAGGCGAACCACACCACGCTGGTGGACATGATGCCGCCGTTGACATACACCATCCAGCTCACCATGGCGAACATGCTGGCGATGATGAATTGGCCGGCGAAAGGCACGGCGCCGGTGAGTTTGAGCAGGAAAGTACCCAGCAGCAGACACAGGCCGCCCAGCGCGATGCCGATGCCCATGGCTGGATGGCCCAGCATGAAGTACTCGATGGAAAACAGGGGGGCGATACATCCAGCCAAGAGGCCGACGCCGACAACGGTGCGCGCGCGAATGGCGGATTCCGGTGATTGTCGGACATGCTCAGGGATGAACCAGTCAGTAATGGTATTGGCAGCCATCGCAGCTTCCTCCTCGTTGCAATATTTATTAATTGTTCTGACAGCTATGTTGCTGTTTTGTAAGTATTGAGTCGCAGTGAAGAAATGTAAAACATCCGTTTGAATTGAGCAACGAAAACTGCAGCTGCCAGCGGTATGAGCTTGTACGGAATGCGGGGTGGTGTCGGCTGAAACGCGTTAGCAAAAGAAAAAGCCCGCCGGAGCGGGCTTTGAAGCGTGTGGCAAGCTGTACGGCGTTATTGCACGGATTGAATGGCGGTCAGTGCAATGGTGTAAACGATGTCGTCCACCAGCGCGCCGCGCGACAGATCGTTGACCGGCTTGCGCAGGCCTTGCAGCATCGGCCCCACACTGACTACGCCAGCCGAGCGCTGGACCGCCTTGTAGGTGGTGTTGCCCGTGTTGAGGTCGGGGAAGACGAATACATTGGCGCGGCCGGCCACCGGGCTGTCCGGGGCTTTCTGGCGGCCAACCGATTCCACGCTGGCGGCGTCGTATTGCATCGGGCCGTCGATGACCAGTTGCGGACGTTTTTCGCGCGCGATGCGGGTGGCTTCGCGCACTTTTTCCACGTCGCTGCCGGAGCCGGAGCTGCCGGTGGAATAGGAGATCATCGCCACGCGCGGCGGGATGCCGAATGCGGCGGCGGAGTCGGCCGACTGGATGGCGATGTCGGCGAGGTCTTCGGCCGACGGGTCGGGATTCACTGCGCAGTCGCCGTAAACCAGCACTTGCTCCGGCATCAGCATGAAGAAAATGCTGGAGACCAGGCGCGAGCCCGGCGAGGTCTTGATCAGCTGCAGCGCGGGGCGGATGGTGTTGGCCGTGGTATGCACCGCGCCGGACACCAGGCCGTCCACCTCGCCCAGCGCCAGCATCATGGTGCCCAGCACCACGTTGTCTTCCAGTTGCTGCTCGGCCATCGGCGCATTCAGGCCCTTGCCTTTGCGCAGCTCCACCATCGGCTCGATGTAGCGGCCGCGTACTTCATTAGGGTCGAGAATCTCCACCGAATCCGGCAGCGCGACGCCCTGCGCTTCGGCCACTTGCAGGATTTCCTCGCGATTGCCGATCAGCACGCAGTGCGCAATGCGCTTCTCGTGACAGATGGCGGCAGCCTTGACCGTGCGCGGTTCGTTGCCTTCGGGCAAGACGATGCGCTTGCCGGCCTTGCGCGCCTTTTCGATCAGCTGATATCGGAAGGCCGGCGGCGGCATGCGTTGTTCGCGCGGGCTGCCGACATCGCGCTTCAGCTTCTCGGTGTTGAGGTTCTCCGCCACGAAGTCGATGACGCGTTCCATGCGCTCCAGATCGTCCGCTGGCACCTGCCGGCTCATATTGGTGAGCACGCTGGTGGTTTCGAAGGTGTTGTGCGTGGAGGCCATTACCGGCAGGCCGCTGGTGAAGGCCTGGTGGCACAACTGCTGGATGCGCGGGTCGGGCAGGGAGTCGCAGGTTAGCAGCAGGCCCGCCAAGGGCACGCCGTTCATGGCGGCCATGGAGGTGGCCAGCACGATGTCTTCGCGATCGCCCGGCGTGATGATGAGCGCGCCCGGCTTCAGCAGATGCACGACATTGGGCACGGTGCGGGCGGTCACGGCCATGCTGCGGACGCGGCGGCGGCTGATCTGGCCGGCGTGCAGCACGCGGGCTTGCAGGTAGTGGGCCACGTCCAGCGTGCGCGGGGCCAACAGCTCCGGCTCGTTGGGAATGGCGCCCAGCATGCTCAGGCGGTGCTTTTGCAGCAAGCTGCCTGATTCCAGAATCTCCAGCGCCAGTTGCTCGGCGTCTTGATCCTTGCCGACGCGGTTGAGAATGTAGCCGGCGATCTGATCAGGCTGGCCGCCGAAAGCCTGGATGCTCATTTCCAGCTGCTCGGCGATTTCATGGCTGGCCAGCTTGTTGGCGGCGGTTACCAGAATGGTTTGCGCTTGCAGGTTGCGGGCGATCTTGGTGTTCAGATAGGTGGAAAACACCTGTTTCTGATCGGGCACCAGGCCTTCCACAATCATCAGGTCCACATTGTGCGAGGCCTGCTGATAGAGGGAGACGATCTCTTCCATCAGTTGATCGATCTCGCCTTGCGACAGCAGATGCTCCACGCGTTCCATCGGCAGCGGTTCCGGCGGATTGGCGTGGCAGATGGCGCGGGCAAAGTGGGTGGAACGTTCCGGCTCGCTGGTGTCGGCGCCCTGGGCGATGGGTTTGACGAAGCCCACGCGCAGTCCGGATTGCTGCAGCGCCCGGATCAGCCCCAGTGTGATGGATGTCAGGCCGGCATCAAAACCTGTCGGCGCCAGAAAAAGCGTTTGCATGACGGTTCCTCTTGGCTCAGGCGTCCAGACCGGCCAGCGTGGCCGTGTCCTGGGCGATCATCAGCTCTTCATTGGTGTTGATCACCAGCGCCGGTACCGAGTCCGTCGCGCTGATGCGGCCGGCCTTGCCGCGGATGAATGCGTTGTTGGCCGCTTCGTCCAGCTTCAGGCCCAGGAAGCCCAGTTGCTTCATCACGCGGGCGCGCAGGTAGGACGAGTTCTCGCCGATGCCGCCGGTGAAGAGCAGGGCGTCGAGACGGCCCAGCGCCACGGTCAGCGCGGCAATATGCTTGGCCAGTCGGTAGCTGAAGACTTCCAGCGCCAGGATGGCGGCGGCGTCGCCGGCCAGGGCGGCGTCTTCCAGCTCGCGGCAGTCGCTGGAGATTTCAGACAGGCCCAGTAGGCCGGACTGCTTGTTCAGGAGGTCGGTCACGCCGTTCACGTCCAGCTTCAGTTCGGACGCCAGGTAGCCGAACACGCCGGGGTCGATATCGCCGGAGCGGGTGCCCATTACCAGGCCTTCCAGCGGAGTAAGGCCCATGGTGGTGTCCACGCTCTTGCCGCCCAGAATGGCGGCGGCGGAAGCGCCGTTGCCCAAGTGGGCGCACACTACGGCGGTTTCCGCCAGCGGCTTGCCCAGCATGCGGGCGGCTTCCGCGCTGACATATCGGTAGCTGGTGCCGTGGAAGCCGTAGCGGCGCACGCCATGGTCGCGATACAGCGACATCGGCACGGCGTAGAGATAGGCCTGCTCCGGCATGGATTGATGGAAGGCGGTGTCGAACACCGCTACTTGCGGCAGGCCGGGAAACTGCTGGACGGCAGTGCGGATGCCAAGCAGGTGCGCCGGGTTGTGCAGCGGGGCCAGCTTGGCGCACTTTTCGATTTCGGCGACGACGGTATCGTCAATCAGCGCGGAGGCCTTGAAATGCTCGCCGCCGTGCACCACGCGGTGGCCGACGGCCTTGACGCTGTCCAGCAGGTCCAGCGATCGCAGGCGCGAAATGATGGCGTGCATGGCCGCGTCGTGGCTGGCTTCGGTCAGGGGCTGGCTGTCCTTGCCGCTCTCGTGCTTGAAGCTGATGACGCCTTCGGCCAAGCCCAGTTTTTCAGCGAGGCCGGTCAGGACCGCGTCGCCGCTGGCGGTGTCGATAAGGGCGAACTTGAGGGAGGAGCTGCCGCAGTTGATGACGAGAATGCGAGATTTCATAGGCGATGTAGTGAGCAAATTACGTAAAAGGGGGCGGTTTCGTAAATAACCGTGCTTTGGGGCGACTTTGTGTTGGTTTGTGGGGTGTCGCCTCCGTTGGCAAGCCTTGGGATGGCTCCTCTTGCTTCCTTTGTTGCGCATTGGCGCCGCTGCGGATTATCCCCTGCCGGGATGGCTAGTTCAATGCGGGATTGCACTAGCTTGTTCATGCCGGAAGCTCTTGTGTTGCAAACGCTTCAGCCCTGTCGCCGCGTGGGCGGGCAGCGGGGCTGGGGCGTCGCTGGGTGAGGGTGTCATGTCTCCCCGGGGCAACACGAGGCGGTGGCGCAGTCTGACAGCTCGGGATTATAGCATATGGATTAACATACGCTGATGTTGCACTGCGAAAGTCGGGCTAAGTTTATGATTACTAAGGGTGATGCGGGTGTGTAGTTGCGCATGCAAGGGGGGTGGGTCAAAAAAAATGCGTTTTGGGGGTGATTTCGTCATGTTTTTTGACAAATATCACTTGCCCGGGGGGGAGGGGCGGGGCATAATCCCGCCCTCGCATGACTTGGCTTCGGCCTTGTTTTCATTCGATGTTTTTTGATGATTCCGTAAACTCGTTTAGCGAGATTCGGCTGGTCTTATATCTTCTACCACGGAGGTGTGGGAATAATGTCTGATCTGGCTTCTTCGCAGATGCTGCAAGCGTCTGCTGCCCAGCTCCCTGTCTATACCTACTTTGATCCCGCCCATTACGAGCTGGAACAAAAGCTGCTGTTTGCCGATGCCCCGCAGTACTACGGCCACGCCTTGATGGTGCCCAATGAGGGCGACTATCACACGCTGGCGTGGATGGGGCACGGCAAGATGCTCAAGAACGTCGCCGGCGAGATCAAGCTGATCTCCAATGTGTGCCGTCACCGTCAGGCCCTGTTGTATCAGGGTCGCGGCAATGGCAATCACATGGTGTGCAACCTGCACGGCTGGACTTACGACGCCGGCGGTCAACTCATCGGCGCGCCGCATTTCCCGGAAACGCCCTGTCTTAAACTCAACCAGACTGCGCTCACCAACTGGAACGGCCTGCTGTTCGATGCCCATCGCGACATCGCCGCGGACCTCTCCCGTTTGGGCGTGGCCAGACACATGAGCTTCGACGGTTTTGCTTTCCACTCCACGCACACCACCGAGTACGACTTCAACTGGAAAACCTTCATTGAGGTGTATTCGGAGGACTACCACGTCGACCCCTTCCATCCCGGTCTTGGCAATTTCGTCAATTGCGGCGACCTGAAATGGGAGTGGGGCGAGCAGTACCATGTGCAGACCGTTGGCGTGAAAAACCAGCTGGCCCGTTCCGGCAGCAAGGTGTACGGCAAGTGGCACGAACAGGTGCGTCGCCGCTTTGAAGAGCAGCAGCCCGAATTCGGCGCCATCTGGCTGACCTACTACCCCAACATCATGGTGGAGTGGTATCCGCACGTGCTGGTGGTCAGCGTGGCGATTCCGCGCGGTCCGGAAAAGTGCACGGTCATCACTGAGTTCTACTATCCGGAAGACGTGGTCTACTTTGAGCCGGAGTTTGTCGAGGCAGAGCAGGCCGCGTATTTCGAAACCGCGAAAGAGGACGACGAAATCTGCTATCGCATGCACTTGGGACGTCGCGCCTTGTATGAGCGCGGCGAAAGCGAGGTGGGTCCGTATCAGTACCCCACCGAAGAGGGCATGCAGCATTTTCACGAGTTCTATCGCCGCAAACTGGGCGACGCCTTGGCTGGCTAAGCTCGGCGAATCGGTGCAAAATGCGAAGGGCGCAGTCTGGTACTGCGCCTTTTTTCTTGCCTGCAGACCATGTCACCGTCCAAACTGCCGCTCCTTTTCTTGCTGTTGTCATTGCCTTTGCTGAGCTGGGCCAGCAGCTATGTCGACCCGGTCACCCGGCTGTCTTTTACCTTGCCTGCCGGCTGGAAAGTGCGTCCGGCCAGGCTGGACGGCCTGCGTGTGCTGCGCGTCATCCCGCCCAAGCCCGACCAGCGAGAGCGTGCGGCGATTGAAGTCACTGTGGTGGACAGGCCGCAAAAGCGCGGGGATGCGCCGGACAGGCTGGCACGTCGGTTCCGTCAGGCGGACGATGACCGGGAGGCGGCCGCCTTTGTGCGCGCCAACCCCAAAACCGGCCGCGTCGTGACCGAGTATCGTGAAGGTAGCTTCGTCTCCGGCGGCTTGTGGATCGTGCGGCATAATCTCCATGTGTTCCAGCCCATGCCCGGCAAGCGCATCATCGAAGCGCGCTGCGCTGCCAACGCGTCCGAATTCAAAACCTATCGCCGGCAGATGGAAAGCATCTGTCTGTCCGTGAACGAGGTTCACAAATGAGCATTGCTTCCGGCCGCGCCGCCGGAAGCCGACTCTCGTTCAGCCTCATCCTTGCACGACTGAAAACCGGTCGCTTGGGCGCTGGCTGGATGGTGGTGGCGGCCTTGTTCTTTGCGCTGATGAGCTTGTTCGTCAAACTGGGCGGTAGTCGCTTTGGTTCGGTGGAACTGCTGTTCTGGCGCACTTTCATCGGCGCCGTCGTGTTGGGCATCGGCGTACGGGCACAAGGCTTGTCTTTGGCCACGCCGCATTGTGGCGGGCATCTCAAGCGCAGCTTCATCGGCTATCTGTCCATGTCGGCGCTGTTCTACGCCCTGACACGTTTGCCGCTTTCCACCGGGGTGACGCTCAATTACACCTCCTCATTATTTTTCTCCCTGATCTGCATGGTGCATTTTCGCGAGCGGATGTCGCGTGCGTCGGCGCTGGCGCTGCTGCTGGGCTTTGTTGGCATCGTGTTGCTGCTTCGGCCAACCTTCAGTTCCAGCCTGTGGTTTGCCGGGCTGATCGGGCTGCTGTCCGGTGTCAGCGCCGGCTTTGCCGTATTCCAGGTGCGGGAGCTGGGCCAGATGGGCGAGCCTTCTTGGCGGGTGGTGTTCTGGTTCTTTGCCATTGCCAGTGTGTTTGGCCTGGTATGGCTGTTGATCGGTCCTGGCTTTACGCCCATCACCTGGAGCAATGTGGGCTATCTCTTGGGTGTTGGTGTGTTCGGCATGTTGGGCCAGTTGTGCATGACCCGGGCTTACGCCGAAGGACGGAAATATCTGGTGGCTAGCTTTGCCTATCTCACGGTGGTGTTTTCCGCGCTGCTGGGCATGCTGGTGTGGGGCGACGCGCTGACGCTGGAAGCCGCGCTCGCCATATTGTTGATTGTCGGCTCCGGCTTGCTGGCGGCCATCAAGAAGGACTGATTGGGTAGTGGACAAAGCGGTAAGGGCAGGGCGTGGCGTGTCGCTGGGTGCGGGCTGGATGGTGGTGGCTGCGCTGTTTTTCGGTTTGATGGGCGTGTTTGTCAAAATGGGCGCGCGCCATTTCAGCTCTACCGAACTGGTGTTCTGGCGCACGGTACTGGGCGTGGTCGGCGTGGGCGCCGCGGCATGGTGGCGGGGCGAGCGCTTCGTGACGCCGCATTTTCGCTATCATCTGCAGCGCGGGCTGATCGGCTACGCCTCCCTGTTGCTTTATTTCTATGCAATCTCCCGCCTGCCGCTGTCTACGGCAGTAACGCTCAACTACACCTCGCCGATGTTTCTTGCTTTGCTGTCCGTGGTGCTGCTGCGAGAAAAACTCTCCTCGCGCGCCTTGTTGGCGCTGGCGCTCGGGTTTGCCGGCGTGGTGCTGCTGCTTCGGCCAACCCTGGCCAGCGATGCCTGGCAGGCGGGGTTGATGGGCCTGGGGTCCGGCCTGCTGGCCGGTTGGTCTTACCTGCATGTGCGCGAATTGGGCCGGGTGGGCGAACCTGAATGGCGGGTCGTGTTCTATTTTGCTTTCATCAGCACCGTGGGCGGTGCCGTGCTGGTGACCTTGCAGGGCTGGCATCCGGTTGCCTTGGGCGATGTGCCGGCGCTGCTGGGGCTGGGTCTTACCGCCACGTTGGCGCAGTTGGCGATGACGCGGGCCTACAAGGTGGGACGCAAATTCCTCGCCGCCAATCTTTCCTACCTCACCGTGGTGTTTTCCAGCCTGTTCGGCATTGTGTTCTGGGGCGACCAGCTGACAATGCCGGCGCTGTTTGCCATGGGTTTGATCGTAGTTAGCGGTATCCTCGCCAGTCGGCGCTAGAATGACATCATGAGCCGGCAGGGCCGGCCATTGTGACACTCTCACCAACCCATAAATTAGGAGAAACAGCATGATCTCGATCCGTGAACAGGACTATGGCCTTGATGTGGCGCTGTTCAATGAGTTTTCGCTGGCGGATTTCAAGCTGTTCGAAGATGCCCTGCTCAAGCGCGTCGGCGAACGCGGCAAGCCTGATGTGCTGCTTGATCTGTCCGAATTGCGCGACTTCACCCTGGACATGGCGCTGGAAGAGGTGAAGTTCGTGCGCGCGCACGATCAGGATTTTGGTCGCATCGCCATCGTGGTGGATGATGTCTGGATCAAGCTGGCGGCTCATATCGCCGGCCTGCTCACCCACAACCGTCTCGAATACTTTGAAAGCGTGGAAGCGGCTCAGGCTTGGCTGGTGCGCCCGGTGGCTGCTTGATTTTGTGCCGGATGGCGGTACAGTATCGGCTTTTTTGCGCAACACGAAAGCAAGCAGCCGATGTTGAAGAGTGTTTCCAGCCGCCTGGCGGCAGAACTCGCTGTCCGTGAATCCCAGGTCGCCGCCACCATCGAACTGATCGATGGCGGCGCGACTGTTCCCTTCATCGCCCGCTACCGCAAGGAAGTCACCGGCGGACTGGACGACACCCAGTTGCGCACCTTGGCGGAGCGTCTGGTTTATCTGCGCGAGCTGGATGAGCGTCGCGACACCATACTCGGCAGCATCCGCGAACAGGGCAAGCTCACGCCGGAGCTGGAAAGCAGTCTGTACGCCGCCGACAACAAAACCACCCTCGAAGACCTTTACCTTCCCTATAAGCCCAAGCGTCGCACCAAAGCGCAGATCGCCCGCGAGGCGGGTCTGGAGCCGCTGGCGGAGTTGCTGCTGACCGAGCCTTTGCATGATCCGGCGCAGCAAGCCGAGCGCTTCCTTAATGCGGAAGCCGGTTTTGCCGACGCCAAGGCGGTGCTGGATGGCGCGCGCGCCATTCTCATCGAAAGGTTTGCCGAAGACGCCGGCCTGATTGGCCGCCTGCGTGAAAAACTGTGGGCCGAGGGCGAACTGGTTGGTCTTGTCGTGCCTGGCAAGGAAAATGAAGGGGCTAAGTTCTCCGACTATTTCAATCATCGCGAACCGATCCGCAGCACGCCTTCGC
The DNA here is from genome assembly GCF_945957525.1 of uncultured Aquitalea sp. Classification (GTDB taxonomy): domain Bacteria; phylum Pseudomonadota; class Gammaproteobacteria; order Burkholderiales; family Chromobacteriaceae; genus Aquitalea. Next base: position 77,902 of record NZ_CAMFLA010000017.1, read on the forward strand.
ATCGTGCGCTGGCTTTGCTGCGTGGCCGCAATGAAGGCGTGCTCTCGCTGGCGCTCAAATACCAGGCGGACGAAACGCCCATCACCGAGCGCTCGGCCTACGAGCAAATCATTGCCGGCCATTTCAACATCCGCGATGCCGGCCGTCCGGCCGACAAGTGGTTGCTGGACGGTGTGCGCCTGTGCTGGCGCGCTAAAATCTTCCTGTCGCTGGAGCTGGAGCTGGTTTCCCGTCTGAAAGACGCTGCCGATGGTGAGGCCATCAAGGTATTTGCCGACAATCTGCACGACCTGCTGCTGGCGGCGCCGGCTGGGCAGCGCGCCACCATGGGGCTGGATCCGGGTCTGCGCACCGGCGTCAAAGTGGCGGTGGTGGACAATACCGGTAAGGTGCTGGACACCACCGCCATCTACCCGCACGAACCCCGCCGCGACTGGGATGGCGCGCTGGCTACGCTGGCCGCGCTTTGCGCGCGCCACAAGGTGGAGCTGATCGCCATCGGCAATGGCACAGCCAGCCGGGAAACCGACAAGCTGGCGCAAGAGCTCATCAAGAAATGGCCGCAGCTGGGCATGAGCAAGATTGTCGTCTCTGAAGCCGGGGCCTCGGTGTACTCCGCCTCCGAGCTGGCGGCGCGCGAATTCCCGGAGATGGATGTCAGCCTGCGCGGCGCGGTATCCATTGCTCGACGTCTGCAAGATCCCTTGGCCGAATTGGTGAAGATCGATCCCAAATCCATTGGTGTCGGCCAGTACCAGCACGACGTCAACCAAAGCCAGCTGGCGCGCGCGCTGGATGCGGTGGTGGAGGATTGCGTCAATGCGGTGGGGGTGGACGTCAATACCGCTTCCGCGCCGCTGCTGGCTCGCATTTCCGGGCTCAACAGCACGCTGGCGGGCAATATCGTCAGCTATCGCGACCAGAATGGTGCCTTTCGCAACCGTAAGGCACTGTTGAAAGTGCCGCGCCTGGGCGAGAAAACCTTCGAGCAGGCGGCGGGTTTTCTGCGCGTCAGCGGAGGGGATAATCCGCTGGATGCGTCAGCGGTTCACCCGGAGGCTTATCCGGTGGTGGAGAGTATCGTGGCTCGTAGTGGTCGCGAAGTGAAATCGCTGATCGGCGACTCCTCCTTCCTCAAGTCCTTGCGCGCCACGGACTACACCGACGAACGTTTCGGCTTGCCCACGGTGATGGACATTCTGCGCGAGCTGGACAAGCCGGGCCGAGACCCGCGCCCGGAGTTCAAGACCGCCGCCTTCCAGGACGGCGTGGAGGACATCAAGGATTTGCAACCCGGCATGGTGCTGGAAGGCGTGGTCACCAATGTGGCCAACTTCGGCGCCTTTGTGGACATCGGCGTGCATCAGGATGGCTTGGTGCACATCTCAGCGCTGTCCAACAAATTCATCGACGACCCGCGCAAAGTGGTCAAGGCTGGCGACGTGGTCAAGGTAAAAGTGATGGAGGTGGATGTGCCGCGCAAGCGCATCGGCCTCACCATGCGTCTCGATGATCAGCCGGGCGCAGCCAGCCGAGGTCCGCGCCCGGAGGGGGGGCAGGGCCGAGCCCGACAAACACAAGCGCAAAAGCCGGCCGGCGATACCGCCATGGCGGCCGCTTTTGCCAAGTTGCGTCGTTGAGTAGGCCGAGAATCATTGATATAGAGTGAATCCGTATCCGCCATGCCCGATAGCGGAGACGCCCGACCCCAAGCCCCTCGCAAGAGGGGCTTTTGTTTTGCGGTTTGCCGAAGG
>NZ_CAMFLA010000018.1 GCF_945957525.1 uncultured Aquitalea sp.
AACCACGGACACGCGGATTTTCAATCCGCTGCTCTACCAACTGAGCTAACTGGCCTCACTGCTGCGCTTTCGCGTCATCAGAGCCACGCATTAAATCAGAGCAGGTTCTCTGAGTCAAGATATTTTTCGGAAACCGGCAAAAGCGGCCGGATTATTCCGAATCAGCTCCCGAGCCAAAATTACCGCCCGCCCAGCCAAGAAAAAACCGCCCGTTTTCTGGCGGGCGGTTTGTCGGCACTCAGTCTGCGGGCGGCGCGTCCGGTTGCCGGTCCGGGTGGGTATCGGCAAAAGCCGGCAGGCTTTCCAGCCAGGCGCTGACGCGCGTCAGCAGGGGAAAATCCTCCAGCGGCACCTTGAAGCGGCGCGCGTTGTACACCTGCGGCACCAGGCAGATGTCCGCCAGCGTTACTTCGTCGCCCAGGCAGCAACGCCCCGCGCCTTCGGCCAACATCCGCTCCAGCGCGGCAAACCCTTCGCGCAGCCAGTGCGCGTACCAAGCCTGCTTGCCCTCTTCCCCCACGCCCAATTCCGCGGTCAGAAATTGCAGCACACGCAAGTTGTTGAGCGGATGCACGTCGGCAGCGATCAGCATGGCCATGGCCCTTGCCCGCGCGCGATCGGCCGGATCGGGCGGCAACAGCGGCGCGCCGCCCGGATAGGCCTCATCAAGATATTCGCAAATGGCCAGCGACTGAGTCAGCACCCGTCCTTTATCTTGCAGCGCCGGCACCAGCCCTTGCGGGTTGAGCGCCAGATAGCCGCCTGAGCGCTGCTCGCCCTTGATCAGGCTGACCGGCAGCTGCCGATACGCCAGCCCCTTGAGAGCCAGCGCGATGCGCACGCGCCAGGCGGCGCTGGAACGGTAGTAGCCGTACAGTACCCGGTCTGCCTCAGCCATGCGCGGCCACCTGTTGCTCGATGCGGCCGAAGATGGAACGGCCCGCCGCGTCGAACATCTCGATGGCCACGCTGTCGCCCACCTTCATGAACGGCGTGGCCGGTTGGCCCTGCTCGATGATCTCGATCATGCGCTGCTCGGCCAGGCAGCAGGAACCGGTAGCGCGGTCGTGATTGGAAATGGTGCCCGAGCCGACGATGGAGCCGGCCGCTAGCTCGCGGGTCTTGGCCACATGCGCCACCAGTTGCGGGAAGCTGAACTGCATTTCCACGCCGCAATCCGGCTCGCCGTAGCGTTCACCGTTGTACTCCACCCGCAGCGGCAAGTGCAGTTTGCCGTCGCGCCAGGCGTCGCCCAGCTCATCCGGTGTTACCGCCACCGGGGAAAACGCGGTAGCGGGCTTGCTCTGGAAAAAACCGAAGCCCTTGGCCAGTTCCGGCGGAATCAGGTTGCGCAAGGTGACGTCGTTCACCAGCATCAGCAAGCGAATATGGTGGGCGCAGGCGGCGGCGTCCGCCCCCAAGGGCACGTCGTCGGTGATGACGGCCACTTCGCCTTCAAAATCCAGGCCCCAGGCTTCGTCGCGCAAGGGAATCGGCGCGCGCGGCGGCAGAAAGGCATCCGAACCGCCCTGGTACATCAGCGGGTCCTGGTAGAAGCTGGCGGGCACTTCCGCGCCGCGCGCCTTGCGCACCAGCTCCACATGATTGAGATAGGCGCTGCCATCGGCCCACTGGTAGGCGCGCGGCAGCGGGCTATGGCAGGCGGCCTGGTCAAACGCCACTTCGTCCGGCATGGGGCCGGCATTGAGCGCGGCGTAGACTTCAGCCAGCTTGGGCGCGGCAAGACGCCATTGATCCAGCGCGGCCTGCAAGGTAGGAGCGATCTGCGGGACGGCAACCGCGCGGCTCAGATCGCGGCTGACCACCATCAATTGGCCGTCGCGGCCGCCCTGGCGATAGGTAGCAAGTTTCATGTGCGTGTTCTCCTTATTGACCGGTCATCGCCGGTTTGCCCGACAACCCGCGTCAAGGCGCGGGCGCGGACCTGAGCAGGCCGCCCTTCGGCCAACCTGCGCACGGCTTGTTCAGACTTTCGGCTTCCAGCTATCCACATAGCCGGTCCACTCCACTGCGGCCAGCCCCGGGCCCTGCTCCAGCGCGGAGCGGGTGTCTATCATCACCGCCACTTCTTCAGTGAAGGTTTTCGGGTCGCTCATGGCCTTGGCGAAAGCTTTGGGGTGCGGCCCGTGCGGGAATCCGGCCGGATGGAAGGTGATCATGCCCGGCTTGATGTTGTCGCGGCTGAAGAAATCCCCGGCGTGGTAGAAGATCACTTCATCGTAGTCGTCGTTGCTGTGATAGAACGGCACTTTCAACGCGCCGGGGTCGGACTCGATCGGGCGCGGCACAAAGGTGCAGATCACGAAGCCGTCCGCCACGAAGGTGCTGTGCGCCGAGGGCGGCAGGTGGTAGCGATGGCTCATCAGCGGACGGATGTCGCGCCAGTTGATGCGCGCCACGGCGATATTGCCGTGCCAGCCGATGGCGTCCAGCGGATTGAACGGATACGTCACCGTGCTGAGCTGGTTGTGGCGCTTGATCACCACTTGCCACTCGTCTTCGGTTTGCTGGGCACGGAAGGCGTCGTCGATGGCCGGCACGTCCAGCATGGCCTCGTCAAAAATGGCGTGCGGGCCGACGATACCCTTGTCCGGCAATTGGTAAGCGCCGTTGCTGGCCTCGATCAACAGCATGGTGGTGGGTTCGGCCGGCTCGATGCGCCAGCTCGTGGAACGCGGCACCAGAATGTAGTCGCCGTCGCGATAACTCAGGTGGCCGTAATCGCAAAACAGCTCGCCGCTGCCGGCGTGGATGAACAGCACATCGTCGCCGTCGGCATTGCGAAACAGGCTGCTCATGGCCTTGGCGCAAGTCCAGATACGGAACTGGCACTGGCTGTTGTGCAGCACCACCGGCGCGGCCCAGGGCGCCTCGCCGGCGTTGGGCAACGCGTTCAGATCAAAAGCGCGCGGCTTGAGCGGGCCTTCCCACTGGCTCCAGCCGGTGGGCGGATGCTTGTGATGCAGGTGGGTGGCCGGGCCGAAGAAACCGCTTCGGCCCACCTCGCGTTCATATATCCCCTCGGCCGGCAGATCTGCATGAGCCTGACGGGAGAAGGTGCCTTCGCGATGCGGGAAACTGATCCATTTGCGCATGGCTTGTCCTTGTGGCGACCGGCCTTGGCCGGCCGCGCAGTGATGGTGGCTCAGTCGGCTTTCAAAACGCCGCGACGGATCTGGTCTTCCTCGATGGATTCGAACAGCGCGCGGAAATTACCCTCGCCGAAGCCTTCGTTTCCCTTGCGCTGGATGATTTCGAAGAAAATCGGCCCGATCACGGTTTCAGTGAAAATCTGCAGCAGGATGCCCGCGCCTTCCACCGGCGCGCCGTCGATCAGGATACTGTTCTTGCGCAGGCGGGACAGGTCTTCGCCATGGCCTTGCACGCGGCTGTCCACCTTGTCGTAATAGGTGTCGGGCGTATCGAGGAAGCGGGTGCCCGCGGCCTTCAGCGTTTCTACCGTGGCGTAGATGTCACGCGTGGTCAGGGCGATGTGCTGGATGCCCTCGCCATGGTATTCGCGCAGGAATTCTTCAATCTGACTCTTGTCGTCGGACGACTCGTTGATGGGAATGCGGATCTTGCCGCAGGGGCTGGTCATGGCCTTGGACACCAGGCCGGTGAGCTTGCCTTCGATATCGAAGTAACGGATTTCACGGAAGTTGCCGATGCCGGTGTAGAAATCCGCCCACTTGCCCATATTGCCGCGGAAGACGTTATGGGTGAGGTGGTCTATCTCAAACAGGCCCACACCCACCGGAAACTGCTCCACGCCGGGCAACGGCAGGAAATCCACGTCGTAGATGTTGTGATCCTTGCCGTAGCGATCGACAAAATAGAGCGCCGAGCCGCCAATGCCTTCCACCGCCGGGATATTCAACTCCATCATGCCGATCGGTCGCACATAGGGTTTGGCCCCGTGCGCCAGCGCATACTGATAGGCCTTGGCGGCATCCTTCACGCGCCAAGCCATGGCGCAGGCGGACGGGCCGTGCGTCTTGCCGAACTCGCTGGCGGGTTGGGTGGGTTCGCCGTTAAGGATGAAATTGATATCGCCCTGACGGTAAAGGCTGACGTTCTTGCTGCGGTGACGGGCCACCTCGACAAAACCAAGCGATACGAACAGCTGACGCAAATTGTCGATGCCTTCCTGGGTGGGCGCGGTGTATTCGACAAATTCAAAGCCGTCGGTGGACAGCGGGTTGTGCAGCGGGGTTTCCATTTTCATCCGTTTCTCCTCTTGGGATGCGCGGGCGGCTCGTGATCGGCCGCCTTGTCGTGGCAAGGGCCGGAACGGTGTGCGAAAGCGGATGATGCTGGCAAAAAGAAAATCTTGAGGAAGCGGCGGGACGCTCGCCGGACGCACTGCTGCCTCACGCTCTACACTTGCCGCAACAACAGTTGTAAGCTAACCGTAAGTTGCAAGTCAGCGGGCGTCCGCATGCCGGTGGGTTGTCCGGTTTGTCTGGCGACCTGGCGGCCGACAGGATATTGCGGCCCGGTAGCCGGACAGGCTATCAGGCATCTCCTCTTGTCTTCTTTGCCGACATTATCCAGCGATCTGGCGTCACCGTGTAAAATGTCCGGGCTAGGCAATTTATTCTAGGGAAATCGCCCGGCAATTATCTTGCAAACCTTCCCCGGAAATAGAATAACTAGAAATAAAACCCCAAAATCCTGTAACCAGAGGAGAAAACATGCCAAGTCTTACACTAGATAAGACAGACTTGCGCATCCTGTCGGAGCTACAGCTCAACGGCAGGCTGACCAATGTGGAGTTGGCCGAACGCGTGGCGCTATCCCCCTCGCCCTGTCTTCGTCGTCTGAAACAACTGGAGGAATCCGGCGTCATTCGCCAGTACGTGGCCCTGCTCGATCCGGCCAAGATAGGCCTGGGACTGCAGGCCTACGTGCGCGTGGTGCTGGAAAAACGCGGCAATACGCATGTGCAGAGTTTCATCGACGCCGTGCAGCGCTGGCCGGAGGTAATCAACTGCTTCGCCATGACGGGTGAAATGGACTACCTGCTGCAAGTGTATTTCGAGGATCTGGAACACTTTTCCCGCTTTGTGATGGATGAACTGCTACAACAGCAAGGTGTGGAAGACGTGAAATCCAGCTTCGTGCTGAAAGAGATCAAGCGCACCACCTCGCTGCCGCTCAGCCAGCTCAGGGGCATCTGAGTCGGCAGTACGCAACACGACAGCGCCGCCCGGCTCCGGCCGGGCGTTTTCTCGGGGCAGGGCATGAAAACCAGACAGGCAGTCCAGTTTCTGCTGGCGGGTGTTGCAGTAATGCTGCACACCTGCAGCTGGGCCTTTTCCGTCGCTTTCATTTCTCCCGGCCGCCACGACGAGGCGTACTGGCTCAGCGCGACCCGCGCCATGCAAGCCGCCGCCACCAGCCTCGATATCCAGCTTGAAGTCCTCTACGCCGAGCGCAACCCCTTGCGCATGGTGCAATTGGCCCGCGACATCGGCCAGCGCGGCCGCAAGCCGGACTTCCTGATGGTAGTGAATGAAAAACAGGCCGCGCCTGCCATGCTGCAATTGGCCGACAAGGCCGGCATTCCCGTTTTTATCAGCTTCAACGATCTCACTGCCAACCAACTGGCGGAAACCGGTCCGCCCCGCACCCGCTACAAGCTCTGGCTGGGATCGCTGGCCGCGGACAACGAACGCGCCGGCGAGCTCACCATGCAAGCGCTGCTGAACGAAGCGCAACGGCGCTTCCCCGGCGCCAGCAAGCATTTGCTGATGATGGCCGGCGACAGCTCCACCCCCGCCTCCACCGACCGCATACGCGGCGCGCGCAAGGCGCTGGCAAAAGCGGGGGATCAAGTTGAGCTTACCCAACTGGTATACGGCGAATGGGAAAAACAGCGCGCCTTCGAACAGGGCCAATGGCTGTTGCGCCGCTATCCGGAAATCAATCTGATCTGGACCGCCAACGATGAGATGGCCTTCGGCCTGGAAGACGCGCTAAAACGCAACGGCAAGGATGCCGGCAAGCAGGTGCTGATCAGCAGCATCAACAATTCGCCCAGCGCCATGCAGCAACGCCGCGACGGCAAGTTCGCCGCGCTGGCGGCCGGCCACTTCATGGTGGGAGCGTGGTCGCTGGTGATGCTGTACGATTACCGCCACGGCAAGGATTTCGCCGGCGAGGGCCTGCGGCAAAATGCGCCCGCTTTCAGCCTGATCAGCCCGGACATGGCGCAGCGCTACCTGCAGCGTTTCGCTGCCGGAGACTTCAGCGGCATCGACTTCAAACACTTCAGCAAGGCCGCCAATCCCGCGCTGAATCGTTATTCTTTTGCTTTTGGCCCCCTACTCAACCAGGAATCCACATGGCTTTCCGCTCGCTGACGCGCCAGTTGCTGCGACAGCTGCTGCTTTATACCCTGCTGTTCGGCATGGCCGTGTCCGCCCTCAAGGCGCTGGTCATCTTTCAGAACGGCCAGGACCGCATGGAAGCCATCCCTGACACGGTGGCCCAGCTCTACCTGCCCTTGCTGGCGCAAAGCGCCTGGGATGTGGAGATTCCAGCCATGCAATTGCAGCTCAAGCAAATCGGCCAGCTGCCGGGCGTCAAAAGCGTGGCGCTCTCTACCGAACTGGGCCAGACCTTGCGCTACGACAATCCGGAACGCAGGGAGGACGGCGTGGATCGCCACTTTCAGCTGCACGTGCAGTCGCCCAGCGCCAGTGGCGACATCGGCACGCTGACGCTGGATGTCTCCAATCTGGAAACCTATCAGACCATTCGCCGCGAAGTACTGCTGTCGATGGGTGAATACCTGCTGGCCCTGCTGGGCCTGGCCGCGCTGATCTGGCTGCTCTTCAGCCGGTACGTGGTGACGCCGCTAAAACGCCTGGCCGAGGCACTGCAACGCTTCAAGCCGGGCAGCCCCACGCCGCTGCCCGCGCCAACGCTGGATGAGCAAGCGCAAGGCAATGAGCTGACCCAGCTGCAAACCGCCTTCGTCGACATGAGCGACAGCATCAACCGCTACCTGCAGGACAAGGAGCGGGTGGAAAAGGAACTGGCCAGCCACCGCGATCAACTGGCGCGACTGGTGGACAACCGCACCGATGAACTCAACCAGCTGCTGCGTTTCCAGCAACTGGTGGCGGCCACCTCCACCCGCTTCATCAATATCCCGCTGGCCGGCATTGATCAGGCCACCGACATGGCGCTGGAGGAAGTGGGCCACTTCATGCAGGTGGAGCGCTGTTATCTGATCGGCTTTGATCAGTCCTGGCGCGTCAACGCCGTGCATGAGTGGTGCACCCACGGCGTCATCCCCACCACCGCCACCATGCTGGGCGAAAACTTCATGGCTCGTCAGTGGGCCTTCGGCCAACTCAAGCGCTATGGCCTGCTGTCGCTGGATCGGCTGGACGAGTTGCCCGAAGAAGCCTGGCTGGAACAGCAGGAATTGCAGGAACACCGGGTGCAGAGCCTGTTCATGCTGCGCATCGACTACATGGGAAAGCCGGTGGGCCTGTTCGGCTGCGATATGGTGAGCCGCGAGCGGCACTGGCAAGCGAAGGAACAACAACAAGCGCGTCTGCTGGGTGAAATGCTGGCCAACGCCATCATCCGCCGCCAGCAGCTGCAAGAGCTCAACCTCACCCAGCAAAAGCTGAAAACCGCCAATGACGATCTGGCGCGCATGGCCTTCAGCGACGGCCTCACGGGCATCGCCAATCGCCGCCTGTTCGATGAGCGGTTGGGCGACGCCCATGCGGAAGCCATGCACAGCGGCCAGCCGCTCAGTGTCATGCAGATCGATATCGATCACTTCAAGCTGTACAACGACACCTATGGTCATCTGGCGGGCGACGAATGCCTGCGCAAAGTAGCGCAAGCCATCGATCAGACGCTGACCGGCGAGCGCGATCTGGCCGCGCGAGTGGGCGGAGAGGAATTTGCCGTGCTGCTGCCCGGCCAGGATGCCGAACATGCCGGCCAGGTTGCGGAACGGCTACAGGCCGCCATCCGCCATCTGGCGATTCCTCACGAGAAAGCCACCGGCACCCGCTACGTCACCATCAGCATCGGCGTGGCCATGCTCAAAGCGGTACAGACCACGCACCAGCTGATGAGCGACGCCGACCGCGCGCTGTACGAAGCCAAGAGCGCCGGCCGCAACCGGGTGATCACCGCGCAATAAGCCGGGAAAAGCGCAACGCCATACAAAACCAAAGGCCGCCCTCTGGGGCGGCCTTTGGCGTTCGTCCAAGCTCGCCGAGCCAAGGACAGGACTTGCGGGGCTTACATGCCCAGGCGCTGACAGATGGTAGACACCAAACCGGCCTGATTCAGCGTATAGAAGTGCAGGCCAGGCGCGCCGTTGCTCAGCAAGCGGTCGCACAACTCGGTCACCACATCCAGACCCAGCGCGCGGATGGACGCCGTGTCGTCGTAATAGGCCTGCATGCGTTGACGCAGCCAGCGCGGCACTTCCGCGCCGCACATGTCGGAGAAGCGGCACAGCTGACCAAAGTTGGCGATGGGCATGATGCCCGGCACCACCGGAATGGCAACGCCGCGCGCCTGTACCTCGTCCACGAAACGGAAGTAGGCGTCGGCGTTGAAGAAATACTGCGTAATGGCCGAATCGGCGCCGGACTGCACCTTGCGCACGAAATTGTTCATGTCGTCTTCGGCCGACTTTGACTGCGGGTGGAACTCCGGGTAGGCCGCCACTTCGATATGGAAATGATCGCCGTGCTCGCTGCGGATGAACTCCACCAGCTCGTTGGCGTAGCGGAATTCACCAGCCGCCACCATGCCGGACGGCATGTCGCCGCGCAAGGCGACAATGTGGCGGATGCCGTGATTGCGGTATTCATTGAGGATGGCGCGGATATTGTCCTGAGTAGAGCCGATACAGGACAGATGCGGCGCGGCGGCGAGGCCTTCGCCGCGGATTTCCAGCACCGTGGACAGTGTGCCGTCGCGGGTGGTGCCGCCTGCGCCGAAAGTCACCGAGAAGAACTGCGGCTTGAATTGGGCCAGCTGCTGCCGCGTGGTGCGCAACTTGGCGGCGCCTTCCGCCGTCTTGGTCGGAAAGAACTCGAAACTGAAGGTTTTTTTCTGATCGTTCATCTGGTCTTTGTCCCGGCGGTCTGTCGCGCCTTGTTAGGTGTCGCCGTGATGGCCCGCCTGTCCCGGGCGGGCCCGGCGGAAGAACAGCCCATTCTACAGGCGGCCGCCCTTCCATTTCGTTATCAAAATCAATAACGATAGTGTTCCGGCTTATAAGGACCCGCCTTGGCCACACCGATATAGGCGGCTTGCTCATCGCTGAGCTCGGTGAGATTGGCGCCGATGCGCTTCAGATGCAGGCGGGCTACCTTCTCGTCCAAGTGCTTCGGCAGCACGTACACTTCCTTGCCGTAGCGATCGGCGTGCTGGAAGATTTCCATTTGCGCCAGCACCTGGTTGGTGAAGGAGTTGGACATCACGAAGCTGGGATGGCCGGTGGCGCAACCCAGATTCACCAGACGGCCTTCGGCCAGCAGGATGATGCGCTTGCCGTCCGGGAAGATGATGTGATCCACCTGCGGCTTGATATTGTCCCACTGGTACTGGCGCAAGCTGGCGACTTCGATTTCGCTGTCGAAGTGGCCGATGTTGCAGACGATGGCGTTGTTGCGCATCTTCTTCATGTGGTCGTGGGTGATCACGGACACGTTGCCGGTGGTGGTGACGAAGATGTCGCCCTGATCGGCCACATCATCCATGCGCACCACGCGATAGCCTTCCATGGCCGCCTGCAAGGCGCAAATCGGGTCCACTTCAGTCACCCACACCGTAGCGCCCAGACCACGCAAGCTTTGCGCGCAGCCCTTGCCCACATCGCCGTAACCCAGCACCACGGCCACTTTGCCGGCGATCATCACGTCGGTGGCGCGCTTGATGCCGTCCACCAGCGATTCGCGGCAACCGTAAAGGTTGTCGAACTTGGATTTGGTTACCGAATCGTTCACGTTGAACGCCGGGAACGGCAGGCGGCCTTCCTTCTGCATCTGGTACAGGCGATGCACGCCAGTGGTGGTTTCTTCCGTCACGCCCTTGATGTGCTGCAGGCGCTTGGAATACCAGTGCGGGTCGATGTCCAGATGACGCGCGATGGAGGCGAACAGCGAGCTTTCCTCGTCATTGGCCGGGTGGCCGATCACGCTGCGGTCGGACTCCGCCTTGCTACCCAGCATCAGCAGCAAAGTGGCGTCGCCGCCATCGTCCAGAATCATGTTGGCGGGTTGGTCTTCCGGCCATTCAAAGATACGGTGGGAGAATTCCCAATACTCATCCAGCGACTCGCCCTTGAAGGCAAACACCGGAATGTTGGCGGCAGCGATGGCGGACGCGGCGTGATCCTGGGTGGAGAAGATATTGCAGGAAGCCCAGCGCACGTCGGCGCCCAGCGCCACCAGCGTTTCAATCAGCACGCCGGTCTGGATGGTCATGTGCAAAGAGCCGGCGATGCGCGCGCCGCGCAAAGGTTTCTGATGGCCGTACTCTTCACGCAAGGCCATCAGGCCCGGCATTTCGGTTTCGGCGATCGCCAGTTCCTTGCGGCCCCAATCGGCCAGAGTGATGTCGGCTACGTGGTAGTCGTTGAAGTCAGCCATCGTGCGTTTCCTTTGCGCGTGGCCGGCCAGGGAGGATGGGATCACCCGCCCTCCCGGCCAGGCCGGGATATGGTCAGGTGAGCGCCGTTGTAAAAGACCCGAGCCTGGGGACAAGCCTCGCAGCGCTCCTCGGGAATAACTGCATTATACCTATCGACTGAAAAAGATGGGTGAATCTTGCCGGTGCGGTTAAACTATAAAGTTATAGTCATCACAGCCATTCCCGCACAAGCCCGACCCCGATGCCCTTTGTTTTCACACCGCTGGCCGCCATCTCCGGATTCGCCGCCGTCTGCGCCGCCGTCATAGGCATGCTGGCCTGGGAACGCCGGCGCATGACAGGTGCGCGCTGGCTGGCGCTGCTGATGCTGGCCGTGGCGGTCTGGGCCGGCGCGGCCACGATGGAGCTATCGGTCACCCTGCTGGCGGACAAACTGTTCTGGTCCAAAGCGGAATACTTTGGCACGCTCAGCGCGCCTGTGCTGTTCATGCTGCTGGCGGCGGATTACAACCAGCTGGACTCGGTGCTCAAGCCACGGGCAGTGCTGTTGCTGTTCGCCATTCCCCTCATCGCGCTCTCGCTGGCGCTCAGCAACGAACACCACAGCCTGATCTGGTCCGGCTTCCATTCCAGCCCCGCCGGCTACAACCTGCTGGTCTATGAGCACGGCGCCTTGTTCTGGGTGCTGGTGGCCGGCTACTCCTATCTGATGATGGTGATGGGATCGATGCTGCTGGTGCGCACCTTGCACCTGTATCCGGCCCACTACCGGGGACAGTCGCTGCTGCTGATGGCCGGCGCGGTTATCCCCTGGGTGGGCAATGTCCTCTATCTGACTGGCTACAGCCCGCTACAAGGGCTGGACCCCACGCCGCACTGCTTTGCCCTTACCGGGATGGTGTTCGCCTTCGACCTGCTGTATCTGCGCCTTCTCTATGTCGTGCCAATAGCCCGCGCCAATGCCTTCAATGCCATGGGGGACGGCATTGTCGTCATTGATACGCAAAAGGTGATTCTGGACATCAACCCGGCGGCGGCCAGCCTGTTCGGCAAACCGGCCTCGGTGATGACCGGGCAGAAGCTGCCGATTCCGGCGCTGGTGGAAGTGGCCGACAAGGATGGCGAACATCAAGTGGAGCTGAACGGCCGCGGTTCCCGCGCCATTCTGGAGGTACGGTCGTTCCCGGTGCGCGAATGCGGCGTGACGCTGGGCGGGCGCATGCTGGTACTGCGCGACATCTCCAGACAGAGGTTGGCCGAAGAGGCGCTGCATCAGGCCTACCAGCAACTGAAAAACCGTATCGATGAAATCGAATCGCTGCAGGAGTCGCTGCGCGAACAGGCGCTGCGCGACCCGCTGACCGGGCTCTACAACCGCCGCTATCTGGAAGAAACGCTGCGCCGGGAGATCAGCCGCGCCCAACGCGAAAACACCGCGCTGAGTTTCGCGCTGATCGACCTGGACAACTTCAAGCACATTAACGACCGCTATGGCCACATCGTGGGCGACAAAGTGCTGTGCGCGCTGGCCACCTTGCTGCGGCATCAGTGCCGGCAGGGAGACATCGTCTGCCGACTGGGCGGCGAAGAATTCATCGTGGTACTGCCTTCGGCCAACAGCCATCAGGGCTATGTGCGGCTGGAAAGCCTGCGGGCGGATTTCGCCAATACCTTGCAGATGACCGAGACCGGCAACTTTCAGACCACTTTTTCTTGCGGCATCGCCAGTTTTCCCAAGGACGGCGCCAACTTCGCCCAGTTGTACCAGCTGGCGGATCAGGCGCTGTATTACGCCAAAGCCAACGGCAAGAACCAGGTGGCGCTTTACCCGATGGATCACACCGCGCATACCCTCAGCCGCTGAACACTGCCCGGCCGGCAATCCATGGCCGCAGGCGACTCAACGCACTGTTACCGGCATGATCTCCGCGGATAGCTGCACCCCCACCCCCAGTCCGTAATAATAGTAGGCAGGCTGCGACTGCTGACGCAGCCAGACGAACAAGCGGAAACCCTGGCGTTTCAGCAAGCCCAGCTTGCGCGAGGCCAGCAGGTTTTCCTGTGAAACATGCACGATCCACTTGCGACGGTCGGTCGGCAGATCAATCTCTTGCTGCTGCGCCATTTCCTCCAGCACAGCCTCCACATTCGGCTCCTCCATGAAACCGAAGCTCAGCTCCACGCTGAGAATGCTGCCGCGCTCTTTGTCTTGCTCGAAAACAGTCACCCTGTAACGGCTGCCATGAATGTACGGCACCTCGGGATGATTGACGGTGACAAACAACAGATTGCGCGGCAACACGCCATAACGATCCCAAATCAGCTGCATCAGCGCTGGCGCATGGTCCGTCAGATGGCGCAGATGCTTGGGGATCATCAGGATGGCGTTGCGATCGACAAAATGCCCACTGGCGCGATGCAACTCCGCCAATTCCTGCATGTTCATGGTGTGTTTGCGGGAGTAGGCGTCGAACGTGGCCTTGCGCCCCCACTGCCAGGTAATCATCACCAGAAAAACCAGCACGCCAATGGTGAACGGCACATAGCCGCCCTCAAGAAACTTGAGCGTGCTGGCCAGCAGGAACAAAGCGTTCACTACCGTCAAGCCTCCCCACACCAGCGCCACCTTGCCCATACTCCACCGCCACAGCAGCCGCGACACCGGCACCATGGCTATCGAGGTAATCACCATCACGCCGGACACGGACAAACCATAGGCAGAGGCCAATGCGCCGCTAGAGCCGAAAGCCAACACCAACCCCACGCAGCCGGCATAGAGCAACCAGTTGATGAAGCCGACGTAGATCTGGCCTGTATGCTCCTCATGGGTGTGATGGATGCGAATACGGGGAAACAGGCCAAGACGCACCGCCTGTGATACCAGCGAGAAAGCGCCGGAAATCAAAGCTTGCGAAGCGATGATGGTAGCCAGCGTGGCCAGTATTACCATGGGAAACAAGGCCGCATGCGGCACCAGGCTGTAAAACAGGCTACCCCCGCCCTTGATGCCCGCATGCGCCAGCAAATACGCACCCTGCCCCAAGTAATTGAGCAGCAATGATGGAAACACCAGCAGAAACCAGCCCAAACGGATGGGCAAAGCGCCGAAATGCCCCATGTCGGCGTACATCGCTTCGCCGCCGGTCACGCACAGCATCACCGCACCCAGCGCCAGCAGGGCGTCGCGAAAATCGCTCTCCAGGAGAAAACGCAAACCATGCACCGGGTTGAAAGCTGCGAGTATTTGCGGCGCGAGCAGGATCTGACGCGCGCCCAGCGCGGCGATGACCATGAACCAGAGAATGAGAACAGGGCTGAACACCTTGCCCACCTCGTGCGTGCCGCGCGACTGAATGGCAAACAGGATGGTCAGCAACAGCAAGGTAATGGGAATCACAGTATGAGACAGCTCCGGCGTGGCGACAGACACCCCCTCCACCGCCGACAGCACGCTGATGGCCGGTGTAATGATGCCATCGCCGAACAGCAAGCCCGCCCCGAGGATCAGCCCCCACAACAACCAGCGTCCGCCATGCCGCAGCGCTCCGTCGTGCAGCAGGCCATAAAGGGCAAACAGGCCGCCCTCGCCATCATTGTCGGCCCTCAACACCAGCGCCGCGTACTTGAACGCCACAATGATGGCCAGTGCCCAGATCACCAGGGAGATGCCGCCCAGTACATGCTCAACACCCTGCGGCGTATTGCCGTGTCCGAAAAATATCTGGTCCAACGCATAGAGCGGCGAGGTGCCAATATCGCCGTATACGATGCCGATGGCGCCCAGCGTCGCCCCCAGTGCTTTGCGCATTGCCTTCACTATGCCCTCTCCCGCCTGCGCTGTTCTTGCGCTCGCCGATCACCGCCAGCTTTGCGCATCACGAATCATGATCCGGACATGATTATGCCTTAGCGGCAAAACCCTGTCGGCATTCATGTTTTATAGCCAGCGCAGCCTGCTGCGCCATCAAGGCTGCGCGCCTCCTACGGGGATGGCGCCCCCCCCGGGAACGTTGGCCGAAGGAATGACTGCCCGCTGCAGTCGGCCATGGGAGACGGATAGATGCAAAAAAGCCGGGATAACATCCCGGCTTTTTATCCACATTCCCCGCTTACTTGACGATGCGCAGGCTGGGACGCCCACCCGGCCGCTGCGGAGGAGGCTCCTCAGGAGAGTGCCCGGACGATGCATCGCCCTCCTCCCCAGAGGCATCCTCGACGGCAGCCAGGACAGGCCCTTGCGACCGGCTTGCGGCGGGCTCCACTTCAAACCCCATGCCTTCACCGGTTTCACGCGCGAAGATGGACAGCACATTGCCCACCGGAATCCACAAATCGCGCGATACGCCGCCAAAGCGGGCGGAAAACGACACCCACTCGTGGTCGATGCGCAAATTGTGTGTCGCGCCCGCGGCGATGTTCAGCACAATTTCATTGTTCTTCACGAACTCGAGCGGCACATCGGTGTGCTCATCCACCCACACCACCAGAAAGGGGGTGTGGCCATTGTCCGTGCACCACTCATAAAGGGCGCGGATCATGTAAGGCTTGGTGCTGGTGCTCATGGCAGCCTCTTACTTGCGCATTGCCTTTTCGGACGGCGTCAGCGAGTCGATGAAAGACTGGCGCTGGAAGATGCGTTCTGCGTACTTCAGGATGGGCGCGGAAGCCTTGCCCAGATCAATATTGTAGTGCTCCAGACGCCACATCAGCGGCGCGATGGCCACATCGATCATGGAGAACTCGTCGCCCAGCATGAACTTTTGCTTGGCGAATACCGGCGCAATGGTAGTCAGACCGTCGCGGATGGCCTCGCGCGCCTTGGTGGCTTCCTTGCCGCTAGCGCCGGCTTCCATCGCCTTGACGTGGTTGAACAGCTCGCTCTCGAAACGGTGCAGGAACAAGCGTGCGCGGGCGCGCATCACCGGGTCGGCGGGCATCAGTTGCGGGTGCGGGAAGCGTTCGTCGATGTATTCGTTGATGATGTTGGATTCGTGCAGGATCAGATCGCGCTCCACCAGAACCGGTACTTCGTTGTACGGATTCATTACCGCCAGATCTTCCGGCTTGTTGTGGATGTCCACATCGATGATTTCGAAATCCATGCCCTTTTCATACAGCACGATGCGACAACGTTGGCTGAAGGGGCAGGTAATTCCGGAGTAGAGGGTCATCATGGCTTGAGTCAATCCTTGGACGGTCTTGCGACATATTGAATGCGGCAGTTTACCACTTTCAACAGGGCAATTTCCAGCACTAGCGGCCAAGTGCCTGATTACAAAGAAAAAGGCGGGATTCCCCGCCTTTTTGATCAGCTGCAAAAAAAATTGCGCTTAGTGAACGTCTTTCCAGTATTCCTTCTTCAGGAAGTAGGTCAACGGCAGCAGCAGCAGGCCCAGGAACATCAGCACGATGTAGCCTACCTGATGACGCTTCACCTGGGCCGGCTCGCCGACATACACCAGGAAGTTGGTCAGGTCTGCCATGCGCTTGTCGAATTCAACCGTATTGGCCTTGCCGTTTTCCAGCTTGGTCAACGTGCCCGCCTTGACCAGTTCGAGCTTGTGCTCTTCATGGCCTTCGGCGTTCTTCTCGGTCTTCATGATCTGCTCGCCCTGCATCTCCCACAGCACGTGCGGCATGCCAACCTTGTCGAACACCAGATTGTTCCAGCCGGTCGGGCGGGTAGGATCGCGGTAGAAACCGCGCAGATAGGCATACAGATAATCGGCGCCGCGCGAGCGGGCAATCACGGACAAGTCCGGCGGAGCAGCACCCAGCCATACCTTGGCGTCTTTCTTGTCCATGGTGACGTTCATCTGATCGCCAATCTTGGTCAGGCCGCCGTCCTTGGGCAGCAGCTGGTCCTTGATCTGGTCTTCGGACAGGCCGATATCGGTCAGACGGTTGTAGCGCATGGCGCTGGCGGAATGGCAGGATAGACAGTAGTTGCTGAAGATCTGCGCGCCGCGTTGCAGGCTTTCAGTGTCCTGAATGTTGATCGGAGCCTTTTCCAGCGCCGGACCTTCATTGGCCAGCACGGTGGAACTCACCGGCAGGGCCAGCGCCATCGCAGCGATCAGGTGACGGATTTTGCTTTTCATGAGTCCTTTCCCCTTGCTTACACGTTGGTGGCGAACAGATAGGCTGCGATCACCGTTACCGCCACCAGCACCACAAACTGCAGCTGACGCTTGCCGTTGGTGTCGGTCACGCGGGTCGGCACCGGAACGGTGCCAACGTCGTTCTTGGTATAGAACGGCATGCCCAGGAAGAAGGCGAAGTAGATGAACGAGAAGATCTGCGCGATCAGGGTGCGGGTATTGGTGGACGGCATGGCGCCCAGGATGCCCAGACCGATGAAGGCCATGATGAACAGGGTCAGCATGAACTTGAACTTCGGACCGCGATAGCGGATGGACTTGATCGGCGAACGGTCAAGCCAAGGCAGGAAGGCAATCAGCACCACCGCCGCGCCCATGCCGATCACGCCCCATACCTGGGTGCCCAGGAAGGACGGAATCGCGCGCAGAATCGCGTAGAACGGGGTGAAGTACCATACCGGCGCGATGTGCGGCGGGGTCTTAAGCGGGTCGGCCTGGTCGAAGTTCGGATGCTCAAGGAAGTATCCGCCCATTTCCGGCAGGAAGAACACGATCACCGAGAACACGATCAGGAACACGGCAACGCCGAAGATATCCTTGACGGTGTAGTACGGGTGGAACGGGATGCCGTCCAGCGGGATGCCCTTGTCGTCCTTCAGCTTCTTGATCTCGACGCCGTCCGGGTTGTTGGAACCCACTTCGTGCAGTGCTATCAGGTGAGCCACCACCAGCGCCAGCAGCACCAGCGGCACGGCGATCACGTGCAGGGCGAAGAAGCGGTTCAGCGTGGCGTCGGACACCACGTAGTCGCCGCGAATCCACACCGACAGATCAGGGCCGATCACCGGCAGCGAACCGAACAGGTTAACGATCACCTGCGCGCCCCAGAAGGACATCTGGCCCCAAGGCAGCAGATAGCCCATGAAGGCTTCCGCCATCAGGCACAGGAAGATCAGGGTACCGAATACCCACACCAGTTCGCGCGGTTGTTTGTAAGAACCGTAGATCAGGCCGCGGAACATGTGCAGATACACCACCACGAAGAACATGGAAGCGCCGGTGGAGTGCATGTAGCGAATGATCCAGCCGCCGGCCACATCGCGCATGATGTATTCGACGGAGGCGAAGGCCACCGGAATGCCGGCGGCGTTCAGCGTGCCGTCCGGCTTGTAGTTCATGGTGAGGAAGATGCCGGTGACAATCTGGATGACCAGAACCAGCATGGCCAGCGAACCAAAGAAGTACCAGAAGTTGAAGTTCTTCGGCGCGTAATACTCGGTAACGTGCTCTTTCAGCATCGAAGACAGCGGGAAGCGGTCGTCGATCCAGTTCAGCAGCTTTTGTCCTTTGCTCATTTTTCCCCCTCAGCTTATTTGTCGTCGCCAATCAGCAGGCGGGTATCGGACAGATACTTGTGCGGCGGAATTTCCAGGTTCTTCGGAGCCGGAACGCCCTTGAACACGCGAGCGGCCAGATCGAACTTGGAACCGTGGCACGGGCAGTAGAAACCGCCCAGCCATTCCGGCCCCAGATCGGCGGGAGCCAGATCGGGACGGAAAGTCGGAGAACAGCCCAGGTGGGTACAGATACCCACGGCCACCAGGAGCTCGGGCTTGATGGAGCGGCCTTCGTTCTGGCAGTACTTGGGTTGCTGCTCGACCTCGGACTTCGGGTCTACCAGCTTCGGGTCGTTCTTGGGCAGGTTGGCAATCTGCTCCTTGGTGCGGGACAACACCCACACCGGCTTGCCGCGCCACTCAACGTTGATCTTCTGACCCGGCTCCAGCTTGCTGATGTCCACCTCGACAGGCGCACCAGCGGCTTTTGCCCGCTCAGACGGGAAGAAGCTCATCAGAAACGGCGTCGCCACCCCGGCTGCCGCCACACCCCCAACAGCGCTGGTTGCAACCGTCAGGAAACGACGGCGCCCCTTATCGACTTGTTGTTCACTCATTACAGTCATCCTCAATCGTGGAAACCGAGCTCAAACTTAAAACCTCCAGATTTTACCCGATTAACTGTAGGGACATGAAGCGCCTATGCAAATAAATTGACCCGGAACCGCCGCTTTACGCTAAACCGGGTTGAAAACGTCGACAAAATCAACACTTATGCCGTGCAAATGAGAAACTTTCTCGCCCAGAGCACGCACGCCGAAACGCTCGGTGGCGTGATGTCCGGCAGCGATGAAGGCTACGCCGCACTCTCGGGCAAGGTGAAAATTTTGCTCGGAGACTTCGCCTGTAATGAAGGCATCCACCCCCAGACTGATCGCCTCCTCGAAGAAACCCTGAGCGCCGCCGGTGCACCAGGCCACCCGGCTTACCCTTTGATTTTCATCGCCCAACAGTTGGGCGGGACGACCCAGCATCGCCCCGACATGGTCGGCAAAACTGCGGGCAGTGCCAGACTGCGGCCAAAGCCCATGCCATAACAGGCCCTGTTCGCCAGTCTGTCCTTGCGGCTGCAAGCCCAGCTCCGCCGCCAGCGTGGCGTTGTTGCCCAGGTCGGGATGCGCGTCCAGCGGCAAGTGGTAGGCAAGCAAGCTGATGTCGTGCTGCAACAATTTGGCAACACGTCGCCGCTTCATACCGGTGAGCCGGGCATCCTCGCCCTTCCAGAAATAACCGTGATGCACCAGCAACGCATCCGCGCCGCGAGCGATGGCTTCATCGATCAGCGCCATCGAGGCGGTGACGCCGGTCACCACTTTGCGTACCTCTGATCGCCCCTCCACTTGCAGGCCATTCGGGGCGTAGTCCTTGAACCGCCAAGGCTCCAGCAGCTGATCCAGGCTGGCGACAAGTTCATTCAGTTGCATGCGCGACTCCAGGTCAAAAGCATGCGCAGGCGACGGAGGGTTGGCGCCCCCGAAATGCAGCCCGCGCCATCAAAAAACCCATTGTGCCAGAGTTGCCCCCGACCTTCGGCCCACAAGGTTGGCCGAAGGATTCCGAATGCAAAGCGCGACACAATGAAAAAGCCCGCCTTGCGGCGGGCTTTGAGACTGACAAGCGTCAATGTCGGCTTACATCATGCCGCCCATGCCGCCCATGCCGCCCATGTCCGGCATGCCAGCAGCCGGCTTGTCTTCCGGCAGCTCAGCGATCATGCAGTCGGTAGTGAGCATCAGGCCGGCAACGGAAGCCGCGTGTTGCAGCGCGGAGCGGGTAACCTTGGCCGGGTCCAGCACGCCCATTTCGAGCATGTCGCCGTATTCGCCGGTAGCGGCGTTGTAACCGAAGTTGCCCTTGCCTTCCAGCACCTTGTTCACCACGACGGACGGCTCTTCGCCAGCGTTCTTGACGATCTGGCGCAGCGGAGCTTCAACAGCCTTCAGCACGATCTTCACACCTGCGTCCTGATCGGCGTTGTCGGTCTTGACGGCGTCCAGCGTGGCGCGCGCGCGCAGCAGGGCTACGCCGCCGCCGGCAACAACGCCTTCTTCCACTGCGGCGCGGGTAGCGTGCAGGGCGTCTTCAACGCGGGCCTTCTTCTCTTTCATTTCCACTTCGGTGGCAGCGCCAACCTTGATCACGGCAACGCCGCCGGCCAGCTTGGCCACGCGCTCTTGCAGTTTTTCACGGTCGTAATCGGAAGTGGCTTCTTCGATCTGCTTGCGGATTTCGCCCACGCGAGCCTGGATGTCTGCAGCCTGGCCGGCGCCATCGATGATGGTGGTGTTTTCCTTGCCCACTTCAACGCGCTTGGCTTGACCCAGCATGTCCAGGGAGGCTTTTTCCAGGGTCAGGCCCAGTTCTTCGGCGATCACGGTGCCGCCAGTCAGGATGGCGATGTCTTGCAGCATGGCCTTGCGGCGGTCGCCGAAGCCCGGAGCCTTGACGGCGACAACCTTCAGGATGCCGCGGATGGTGTTCACCACCAGGGTAGCCAGCGCTTCGCCTTCAACGTCTTCGGCGATGATCAGCAGCGGGCGACCAGACTTGGCCACTTGTTCCAGCACCGGCAGCAGGTCGCGGATGTTGGAGATCTTCTTGTCGAACAGCAGGATGAACGGGTTGTCCAGCGCAGCGATCTGCTTGTCCTGATTGTTGATGAAGTACGGGGACAGGTAGCCGCGGTCGAACTGCATACCTTCGACAACGTCCAGCTCGTTGTTCAAGGACTTGCCGTCTTCAACGGTGATCACGCCTTCCTTGCCCACTTTTTCCATGGCGTTGGCGATGATTTCACCGATATCGGAATCGGAGTTGGCGGAGATGGAGCCAACCTGAGCGATTTCCTTGGTGGTGGCGCACGGCTTGGCGATCTTGGCGATTTCAGCCACCAGCGCCACGACAGCCTTGTCGATGCCGCGCTTCAGGTCCATCGGGTTCATGCCGGCGGCAACGTACTTCATGCCTTCCTGCACAACAGCCTGAGCCAGCACGGTGGCGGTGGTGGTGCCGTCGCCGGCCACGTCGGAAGTCTTGGAAGCCACTTCCTTCACCATTTGCGCGCCCATGTTTTCGAACTTGTCTTTCAGTTCGATTTCCTTGGCAACGGATACACCATCCTTGGTGATGGTCGGCGCGCCGAAGGAGCGATCCAGCACCACATTGCGGCCTTTCGGGCCCAGGGTCACTTTAACGGCATCAGCCAGAATATTGACACCGGTCACCATCTTGGCGCGAGCGGAATCACCGAACTTTACGTCTTTTGCAGCCATTCTCGAAATCTCCAGAATTCTTCAGTTAAACGGGTAGGTACTCAATGCCGCGAGGGTCGGATTTACTCGACGATGCCCATCACGTCTTCCTCGCGCATCACGAGGACTTCGTCGCCATCAACCTTGACGGTCTGGCCGGAGTACTTGCCGAAAATCACCTTGTCGCCCACTTTCAGTTCCAGCGGACGGCGTTCGCCGTTTTCCAGGATCTTGCCATTGCCTACGGCCAGCACTTCGCCCATGTCGGGCTTTTCAGCAGCGGCGCCAGGCAGAACGATGCCGGAGGCGGTCTTCTCTTCAGCCTCGAGGCGCTTGATGACTACACGATCATGCAGGGGACGGATTGCCATTGATCTCTCCTAAAAAGTACAAGTGGCGTTGAGACAAAAGAACTGCCATTTGAGCAGTGGAGACCGAGGCTTTAGCACTCGGCCTTGACGAGTGCTAATAATAGGGACGGGCAAGCGGGCTTTCAAGAGGGGGGATGCGAGAAAAGGCCGCATCCCGCTACCGAATCGTCAGTCGCGACGCAAAGTGAGCCAGCGCGGGGTGCGGAAGCGCACAATCTGCCGGTACAGATAGAGGTAGCCGGCGACAAACAGCGCCACAAACAGCAGCAGCACCCAGGTTTTGTTCCAGAACAACATGGCCGGCAGCACGGACAAGGAGCACAGAACCCACAGGTAGGGCGAGGTCAGACTGTTGCGCTGGGTCAGGTGGCGCGCTTCGCGCGAACCCACCATCCAGCGCACCACGCGCCGATAAATCATCTGATGCAGATGCAAGGCATCCGGACGTCCCACTGCCCTGCCTTGCAGGAACTTGCGGCGGTAGATGGTAAACAGGGTTTCGAAAACCGGATAAATGACGCACAACATGGGAAACCACGGGGAGACTTCCGCATTGCGCGCCACCAGTAGCACAGACACCTCGGCGATCATGAAGCCCACCAGATAGGCGCCGCCATCACCGGCAAAAATCAGTCCGCGGGGAAAATTCCAGAACAAAAAGCCCAGAATGGCGCCGATCATGGCCATGCACACGCTCATCAACAGAATATCGTGCACCTTCAGGCAGACATAAGCCATGGCGGTGAAAATGAATACCGACACCATGCCGGACAAGCCGTTGTAACCATCGATAAGATTGAAAGCGTGGGCCACGCCGCCCACCGCCACCATGGTGATCAGCAAGGAGAGCCATAGGTAGTTTGTGAGGGCGGCATCAAGATAAGGAATGCCCAGGCGATTCAGCCCGGCATCGATAAGGAAGAAGCCCAGACAAGCAGACACAAAAGTCGCCAGCAAGCGCGCCAGCGGTCCGATTTTCTTGGTGACATCTTCCAGCAGCCCAAAGCCGAAAGCCGGCAAAGTGGAGAGCAAGAGCAGCAGCACCCAGACCGAGGTATTGAGGTAGCCCGACAGCGCACAGCCCATTACCAGCCCCAGCATGATAGGCACGCCACCAATACGCGGCACTGGCACCGCATGAAATTTCTGAACGCCGGAGGTATCGGAATCCGCAGTAAAACGCGAATGCAGATGAGAATATCGCAGCAGACCCAAACCGGTCAGAATGGAAACCAACAGGGCCGTCAATAAGATTTGCAGCATCGAGAGGCGGGTCCGGGGTTAATGGCGAGTGTGGCCGAGGGCGCTGTTGAACTCAGTTTAAAGCGGGCCGGGTCAAGAGAATAACAGATTTGCGATATACTCGGGGCTTTCGCGCAGGCGGCCTTTTCCGGGGCCGCCTGGCCCATACCTTCGCTTCGATCCGCAAGCCTCGGAGGCCTCATTCCATGATTCTCGTCACCGGCGGCGCCGGCTTCATCGGCGCCAATTTCGTCCTTGACTGGCTGGCCTGCAACGGCGAACCGGTTGTGAACCTCGACAAGCTCACCTACGCCGGCAATCTGCAGACGCTTGGCTCGCTGGAACAGGACCCCCGCCACCGTTTCGTGCGCGGCGACATCGGCGACCGCGAGCTGGTCAGCCGCTTGCTGACCGAGCACCGCCCGCGCGCAGTCATCAACTTTGCCGCTGAATCGCATGTTGATCGCTCGATTCACGGCCCCGGCGACTTCATCCAGACCAATGTGGTCGGCACCTTCAATCTACTGGAAGCCGTGCGCGACTACTGGAGTACGTTGGCCGAAGGCGAAAAACAAGACTTCCGCTTTCTGCACGTATCAACGGATGAAGTCTACGGCACGTTGACCGCCGAGGACGCGCCATTCTGCGAAACCAATCGCTACGAGCCCAACAGTCCCTACTCCGCCAGCAAGGCCGCTTCCGACCATCTGGTTCGCGCCTGGCACCACACCTACGGCCTGCCGGTGCTCACTACCAACTGCAGCAACAATTACGGCCCGTACCATTTCCCGGAGAAGCTGATCCCTCTGGTCATCCTCAATGCCCTGGCCGGCAAGCCGCTGCCCATCTATGGCGACGGTCAGCAAATCCGCGACTGGCTGTACGTGAAGGACCACTGCTCGGCCATCCGCCGCGTGCTGGAGGCAGGCAAAACCGGTGAAACCTACAATGTGGGCGGCTGGAACGAAAAAGCCAATCTGGACGTGGTGCGCACCATCTGCGCCATCCTGGATGAACTGCAACCGCGCGCAGACGGCAAGCCTTACGCCGAGCAGATCACCTATGTCGCCGACAGGCCCGGCCATGACCGCCGCTATGCCATCGACGCGCGCAAGCTGGAAAAAGAACTCGGCTGGAAACCGGCGGAAACCTTCGACAGCGGCATCCGCAAAACCGTAGCCTGGTACCTGGCGAACCGCGACTGGACCGACGCCGTCACCAGCGGCACCTACCGCCAATGGATGGACAAGCATTACGGAGCCGGCGCATGAGCCGCATCCTGATTACCGGCGCCAACGGCCAGGTGGGCTTCGAATTGCAACGCGCCCTGGCGGTGCTGGGCGACATTGTCAGCCTTGATCGCGCTGGCCTTGACCTAACCCAGCCAGACGCCATCCGCCAAACGCTGGATCGCCATCAGCCAGACATCATCGTCAACCCGGCGGCTTACACCGCGGTAGACAAGGCCGAGAGCGATGCCGACACGGCTTGCAAGGTAAATGCCGAAGCGCCCGCCGAGCTGGCGGCCTGGGCTGCGGAACATGGCGCACTGCTGATTCACTACTCCACGGATTATGTGTACGACGGCGAAAAAGACGGCGCCTACGTGGAAACGGATGCCGCCAACCCTCAGTCGGTCTACGGCGCCAGCAAGCTGGCGGGCGAACAAGCCATCGTCGCCGCCGGCGCAAGCCATGTCATTTTCCGCACCAGCTGGGTATTCGGCGCGCACGGCGCCAACTTCCTGAAAACCATCTTGCGTCTGGCTGGCGAGCGCGAATCGCTCAATATCGTTGCCGATCAGATCGGCGCGCCAACTTCCGCCGCGCTGCTGGCCGATGTCACCGCCCACGTCATCCAGCGCTATCGCCAATCGCCGCAAGCGTTTCCCAGCGGCGTTTATCATCTGAGCGCCGCTGGCGAAACCAGTTGGTTCGAGTACGCTCGCTCGGTCGCAATGTTGGCCGAAGAGCAGGGGCTGCCGCTGAAGCTGTCTTCGGCCAACATCCAGCCCATCCCCTCCAGCGCCTATCCCACGCCGGCCAAGCGTCCTCACAACTCACGGCTGGATTGCAGTAAAATCCGCGCAACCTTCGACATCCACTTACCGGACTGGCAAGACGGCGTACGCCACGTATTCGCCCAACTATGCCAGCGTTGACAAGCGAGGCTTTGTCCATGAATCGCAAAGGCATCATCCTGGCAGGCGGCAGCGGCACCCGCCTCTACCCGGCCACCCTGGCCGTCAGCAAACAACTGCTGCCCATTTACGACAAGCCGATGATCTATTACCCGCTCAGCACCCTGATGCTGTCGGGCATCCGCGACATCCTGGTCATTTCCACCCCGCAGGACACGCCGCGCTTCGAGCAATTGCTGGGCGATGGCAGCCAGTGGGGCATCAGCCTGCAATACGCGGTGCAACCCAGCCCGGATGGCCTGGCGCAGGCCTTCATCATCGGCGAGCGTTTTCTGGACGGCGCGCCCAGCGCGCTGGTGCTGGGCGACAACATTTTCTACGGCCACGACTTTCCACGCCTGCTGCGTTCGGCCAACCACAAGGCCGAAGGCGCCAGTGTGTTCGCCTACCACGTCAACGACCCGGAACGCTACGGCGTGGTGGCCTTCGACGACAAGGGCAAGGCGCTGTCCATCGAGGAAAAGCCCACCCAGCCCAAATCCAATTACGCGGTGACCGGCCTGTACTTCTACGATGCGCAAGTGGTGGACATCGCCAAGAGCATCAAGCCCTCCGCCCGCGGCGAACTCGAAATCACCGACGTCAACAACGTTTACCTGCAACAAGAACAGCTGGATGTGGAAACCATGGGCCGCGGTTACGCCTGGCTGGATACCGGCACCCACGAGTCCATGCTGGAAGCCAGTCAGTTCATCGCCACCGTTGAAAACCGCCAAGGCCTGAAAGTGGCCTGCCTGGAAGAAATCGCCTTCCAGAAAGGCTGGATCAACGCTCAACAGCTGGAACAACTGGCTCAACCGCTGAAAAAGAACAGCTACGGCCAGTATCTGCTGCGCCTGATCAATCGCTGAAAGCCACTGTACCCATGAACGTCATCGACACCGCCATTCCGGCCGTCAAGATCATCGAACCAGCTGTATTCGGCGACGAACGCGGCTTCTTTTTCGAAAGCTTCAACCAGGCCCGCTTTGACAGCGCGCTGGGTGAAAGCATCACTTTCCTGCAAGACAATCACAGCAGCTCCGTCCGCGGCGTACTGCGCGGCCTGCACTATCAGCTGGCGCCTCATGCGCAAGGCAAGCTGGTGCGCTGCTCCGCAGGTGAAATATTCGATGTGGCGGTAGATATCCGCCGCGGCTCGCCCACCTTCGGCCAACATGTGGCTGTAGCGCTGAGTGCTGACAACAAACGCCAATTGTGGATTCCACCCGGCTTCGCCCACGGCTTCCTTACCCTCAGCGAGAAGGCCGAAGTGCAATACAAGGCCAGCGCCTACTGGAACGTCAACGCGGAACGCTCCATCCTGTGGAACGATCCGCAACTGGACATCGCCTGGCCGCTGAATGGCATTGAGCCCGTCTTGTCCGGCAAGGATGCCGCCGGCGAGCGCTTCGCGCAGGCCGAGCTGTCCGACTGACTCCAACCACAAGGCCGCCATGCAAGTCAGCGCCTCACTGGTTCTGTTCAACAACCCGCCCGCCCAGCTGCAGCGGCTGCTGGACAGCATCGCCGCCAGCAGCACTCCTATTCGCCTCGTGGTGCAGGACAACTCGCCCACCACGGCGCTGGCGGCGCTCTTCGGCCAACATGATTATCGCCACAGCGGCGCCAACCTTGGCTTCGGCGCTGCGCACAATCGGGTCATTGCCGGCCTGCGCAGCGATGTACACCTTATCCTGAATCCGGATATCGAATTCGGCGCCGACACGGTGGCAACACTCATTGCCCCGCTGGAGGACGAAGCTGACATCGTCGCCTGCTCGCCCTTGGTGCGCTACCCGGACGGCAGCCTGCAGCGGCTGAACAAACTGCTGCCCACGCCGGCCAACCTTTTCGCCCGCCGCTTTCTGCCCTTTCTGGCCAAGCGGCTCGACTACGATTACGAAATGCAATGGTTCGGCTATGACCGTCGCATCGACTTGCCCAACGCGTCCGGCTGCTTCCTGGCCGTGCGCACGGCCGCGCTGCAACAGCTGGGCGGCTTTGACGAGCGCTTCTTCATGTACATGGAAGACACCGACCTTGTCCGCAGGCTGGCTCGTCTTGGCCGCGTGGCCTTCATCCCCGAAGCCGTCGTCGTGCACGAGTTCGGCAAGGCCTCGTATCGCAATCGCAAACTGATGTGGATCCACATCCAGTCCGCCGTACGTTACTTCAACAAATGGGGCTGGATGCTCGACAAGGAGCGTAGCCGTATCAATCAGCGCGCTCGCCACGCCAAAAGCCTGCCGCCCAAGGCCGGTTGCTGAGCCCGGCCCATCATGAAACCCAGCTTCGATCTGATCGTCATTCTCCTGTTCCGGCTGTGGCAAGCCGGTGCAGGCTTGGTAACCACTCTGCTTGCCGTCCACTTTCTTACGGCGGAAGAACAAGGCTGGTACTACAGTTTCACCAGCATGGCCGCTTTCTACACGCTATTCGAACTGGGTCTCTCCAGCGTACTTATCCAAGTATCCGCACACAGTTTCAGCAAGGCCGGCTGGAGCGCGGACTACCGCATAGAAGGCGGCAACGCCGCCTACTGCTCGGCACTGACGGGGCGGGCTTTTCATTGGTACGGCATGATGGCTGCGGCCTTCTGGCTGCTGATGCTGCCAGGGGGCTATCTGTTCTTCAGCTCGCAGCACGCCGGCCAGACGGTGAACTGGTTGCAACCCTGGGTCGCCATCTGCAGCTTCACTGCGCTGAGCCTGCTGTCCATCCCCTTCCTGGCCATCCTGGAAGGCAGCGGGCAAATCACTCGCGTCTATGTTGTCCGCCTCCTGCAAATCATGTGCGGCTCGATGTTGTGCTGGGCCGCCTTCTTACTGCAAGGAGGGCTATGGGCCACCGTCATGGCGCCAGCCATCGCCATGCTGCTTCCCGCCGGCTGGCTGCTGCTGAAACGCAAAAATCTGCTGCTCACCGCCGTACGCAATCGCAAAGCCCCATTCGCCTGGCGACAAGAAATCTGGCCCCTGCAATGGCGGCTGGCTCTCAACTGGCTATGCGGCTACCTGCTCACCCAGATCAACATCCCCTTGCTGTTTCATATGCAAGGGGCTGTCGTGGCCGGCAAGCTCGGCTTATCCCTCGCCATTGTCAACACCATTAGTCTGCTCTCACAATCCTGGCTTACACGGCGGGTGCCCGCCATGGCCTTGGCTGCCGCAAACAAGGACTGGCACTTGCTGGATACGACCTTCCGGCGCAACTTCATGCGTTCGCTGTCAATGTTCATCGGCATGGCTTCTGTCGCGCTGTTGCTGGTCAGTCTGTTTCCCCAAGTACGGTTTGTTCAGCGCCTGCTCGACCTGCCGGACTTCGCGGGCCTGCTCGCCTACACGCTGGCCAATCAGTTCATTGGCGGCCTCACTGTGCAATTGAGAAGCTTCAAGCGGGAGCCGTTTCTGTTGCTCATCGTTGCCACTACCGTTGTGGCAGTGATAGGCACCCTGATTGTGGTGCCGCGCTACTCGGTAAGCGGCATGATTGCCGTGCTCGACAGCATCTATATTTTCATCAACATTCCGGTCGCGCTCTTCCTGTGGAGAAGATACAACCGCGACTGGAGAGTCTGACCGCCGCACCCTGCAACGCGATCGACCTTGAATCATATCCAGAAAAGATTGCCCGCCATGTCCAATACCAGCCAATATCTACTGAGCATCGCCATTCCCACTTACAACCGCGCAGACTTTCTTAAAATCAACCTTGATCATCTCGTCAAAGAGATGCGCGGGATTGCTCCGGATCGCGTGGAAATCATCGTGTCAGACAATGGCTCCAACGACCACACTCCCCAGGTAGTCGAAGCCGCCATTCAGGACGGGCTCCCGGTACGCTATATCCGCAACCCTCAGGACATCGGCTCGGACGCCAACATTGCGCAATGCTTCAATGAAGCAAAAGGCAAGTATGTTCAGATCATGGGGGATGACGATCTATATCTGGAAGGGAAACTGGCGGACCTGCTCGACATACTGCAAGCCAACGACTACGGCGTGGTATGCATGAAGTCTTATGGTTACGAAAAAGACTATGTGCAGGAATTTCCGGGTGGGGGCGGCGAAGTGATCGACTACAGCGATGCCGGCAGTTTTCTGTACAAAATCGGTGCGCTGATCAGCTTTATCTCCGCTTGCATCATCAACAAAGAGGTACAGGCTTCTACTGACGCCAACCAGTTTTGCGGCACCAACCTGGTACAAGTGAACCTGGTGATTCAGGCCATTATCTCCAAGCCCCGCAATGCCTTTGTTGCTCGTTACATGCTGGCCTGCAAACGCAACAACTCTGGCGGGTACGACTTCTCTGAAGTCTTTGTTGAACGTATTTTCCGCATCCTAGACTCGTTCCAGCCCAAAGGCTTGACCGAAGACGCCATCAAGGCCTTCGGCAAAAAAATGCTGATTTCTTACTATCCGTTCAACCTGCTGCGCCAACGACTTTCCCGCGCTGGGGATCTCACAGCCGCCTATCGCCGCTTCCATGACCGGTTTGGCAGCTCGCCGCTTTTCTATATCTGGGTCGCGCCTATCCTCAAGCTGCCCAGACCGCTGGCCATCTTGTGGGCCTGGGTGACGGTATTCCTTGGTCGCGTACTTACGGGCGATCTGCGACGCGGCATTCACTTCGCCATCAATCGGCTGAAAGGGTGAGCGTCAGCAATGCTCAAACCTGGCAAGTTCAACGAGCCGGACATTGATCCGGCTTTTCTGTTTCTGAAACAGCATAGAACGCAAATCTGGCACCACTCACGTTATGTTTCGTCTGAAGCACTGGCCGGTCATGTAAGGGAATACAGAATCACGGTGGCATGGAGCAAAGCATTTCCTGATAATATGGAACTTGTTGCCAAAAATCTTGCTTACCATGAAACAGAAAAATCTTGAGATTGAACGTTTACGGGCAGTTGCCGTATTGATGACCATCATTGTTCACGCCCCGTTCAAGCAGCTATTCCATCCATATCTTTACTCCTCATTTACAGGTGTTGATTTATTTTTTGTTATTTCAGGCTTCGTCGTAACACTCTCATTCATCCCCACGCTACCCCAAAATAGCGCGCCCTCTCCGATTGCTCGACTCACTGACAGCAAGGATGCCATTATTGCCTTCTACCTTAGGCGCCTATTTCGTATTGCACCTTCAGCATTTTTCTACATTGGCCTTTACTGGATAGTTGCAGTGGTCATGCAAGCCACCGGCAGCAACGCAGGCCTTGCCAAGCCTGCAGATATTTTCAGAGAGGGCATTGCATTTGCTGGTGGAATTTATAACTATGCCATGGTTGCTGGTGCAATACCGACCAACATGTCACATTACTACAGCCTTTCAATCGAAGAACATTTCTATTTACTGGCCCCCATGCTACTTGTACTTTCTGGCACTCGAGCCAAGCGTCTGTTATCACTTAGCATTGGAGCCGCGATTGTTTTATTCATTGCACGACCACTGACACCAGGAAGCATTGCCAATCTTTCCCACACACGCTTTGATGAATTGTTTTATGGTGCAATTATTGCTTTACTAGTAAATAAATATAAAAACCTCAACATATGGCACTACCACAAATTAAAATCACACGCTGAAAATTCAAAATTACTTACCATTCTAGCAAACTCAAGAATTCGCGCCTTGCTCAAAAATACCACAGGCATAATACTTTGCATGCTGCTAGCAACTCTTCCCGGAGTAATCAACACTGACATTCTGGGAGGCGGATCAGGGCAGTTTTTCTTCTCAAGTGCCGCATTCTGCGGATATGCCATGATTTCAGTCACTCTCGTAGTACTCGCATCCCTAGAAAAGGGGTGGATATTACAAATACCAATAATCTCCACAGCACTCGAATATATTGGATCCCGATCTTACTCACTTTACCTTGGGCACGTACTACTTATTGAAATATACAATGACATTTATTTTCGTTTTTATGAAAAAATCACACCATTTTTAAAGCTCACGCAAATCGGATATGCAATTCAATTTT
This sequence comes from uncultured Aquitalea sp., assembly GCF_945957525.1. Classification (GTDB taxonomy): domain Bacteria; phylum Pseudomonadota; class Gammaproteobacteria; order Burkholderiales; family Chromobacteriaceae; genus Aquitalea. Next base: position 31,205 of record NZ_CAMFLA010000018.1, read on the forward strand.
TAATCTTCCTTTCAACAGCACTCTTGCTGGCCGAAATTACATTTCGCACGATCGAAACACCTTTCAGAAAAGCAGGCGCAAAGATAATTAAATCCTACAAGGAGACATCAGCATGAAAATCGCCTCTTTATACTTAATACTAGCCCTTTATCCCGCCTTAGCTTTCGCCCAATATGATTACAATGATGATTTCACGAAATCCGTTAGCACTCACTACCCCCCCCTAATCAGGCTATTGATTACAAAGGGGGCTAATCAAAACACACAAGACATAAACGGCGACACGCCTTTGATTTTAGCAATCCGCACCCACGACAGAGAAATATCTGATCTTTTATCTCACTACCAACCAGATTACAGCCTGCAGAATAATAAACATCATTCAGCTGCGATTGAAGCAGTCATAGCAGACGACTCAGAGAGCCTTGCGATGACATTAGTTCGAGATGATATGCTGCAAGTAGCACAAGTCAGCGCTCTCGCACGGAAGCTAAAAAAAAGAAGATCATACAATAAGCTATCAGAAATATTAGGAGCTGCTAGCGCAGAAGAAATAAGCACCTTTTCACTAGAGAATATTTTACCTTATTTTAATATTGGCAATGCCGTTTCTATTACATACTCACCGCCAGACGAAATCCCCATGATTTGCGGAAAAAAAACAACCATATTTCTCTTTCAAGGAAAGATATGTAATATCGCGGGCGAGAACATCACAATAGAATGGCACTCTGTATCAAACTTAAACAACTACGACACAAAATGCTCTTCACAGCACCACTTTCGCATCAGCAAATCAGAAAATATTGAGAAAAATATAACTTACTTAGGTTCTTGTTCGAAAGCACCATTGCTCTTTCCCCAGTTGCCAACCGCTTTCAATTACAAGCAACTCTTGATTCCAGAATTGAAAAAATAGAATCTCCAATGATGACAAAGCCCCATCCAATATTAGCATTCAGAAAATATCACTGAATAAAAAACACCCGCCAAGGCGGGTGTTTTTTATTGTACGGCGATCAGACAATGGCACGAGCCAACTCCCGATTCTGCCGGGTTTCTTCATCAGGCAGGAAAGGGAACATATCGTCCAGCGGCTTGGATTCCAGCTTGCCTTCCGCATTGCGGAAGGTGGATGCTTTGGGAGAAATCCATTGCTCCGAAGACAGCATCACCTCGCATACCTCGGGCTGATCGGAAGCCAGAACTTTCCCCAACACCTCGTCTAGCGAAGAATGCTCGGACACCTTGGAGTAGCCCAGACGATACGCTGCGGCCAGCGCCTCGAAATCCGGATTGAAAACATTGGACTGCGGATTGGCGCCCACATAGCGAGAATTGAACAAGTTGTCCTGCGTCGCCTTGATGGAACCATAACCGTCATTGTTGAAGATAAACACCTTGATCGGCAGCTTGTTGGCGCCGATAGTGAGCAACTCCTGACTGTTCAGCATCACGCCGCCATCACCTGCAATGCACAACACCCGCTGCCCCGTACCATAATGCGCGCCAACGGCTGTGGGTAGATCCCAACCCATCGATCCCCAATTGCCGTTCAGCGCCGCGCGCTGACCGGCCTTGATCTTGTAACCCTGATAGAAGCTGACGCAATCAAGACCATTGCCAGTGACGATGATATCGTTCTGTGCCGACAAACGGGAGAGCGCTTCCATGAAGACGTAAGAGTTGACGAAGCCGCAATCTGCTCGCTGTGCGTCCGTCACCAGCGGGTACTTGGTCTCCCAATAGCGACACAGTTCCAGCCACTTCGCGTTATGGGCCTCGTAGCCAGCCAGCTTTTCTTGCAAAGCTGGCACGAAAGCGCGCAAATCCGCCAGTAACGGCATGTCCGCTTTCAGGGGATGGGCTTGGAGCTGGCCCGGATCAATATCAACGAAAATTTTCTTGGCGCCCACCGCAAACTTGGAAGTCTCAAAACCGGTCTTCGCCACGCAGAAACCCACCCCCAACCCCAGAATCAGGTCCGCGTTCTGCATGATCAGGTTGGCATGCCGTTGCCCGGCCGTGCCAAAGGTGCCGAAGGCGCAGGCGTTGTCCGATTCCAGCAAGTCCTTGCCGGTGTAGGGCGTCAGCACTGGGATCTGCAGACGCTCCACGAGCGCTCTCACTGGCTCGTACATGCCAGAGAGGCGCACGCCGTTGCCCAGAATCAACACGGGCCTTGCCGCGCTCTCCAATGACTTCGCCACCTCATCCAGCTGCGTCCGCCAAGCATCATCGCCCGGGGCCTCAGGTTGCCAATGGGGTAGCGCATCCAGATCAACCTCGGCGGACTGCATGTCCAGCGGCAACTCGATCCACACCGGACCGGGGCGGCCATTCTTGGCGATGTGGTAGGCCTTTTCCAGTTCGTACTGGATCATGGACGGATCGCGGAGGGAGACGGCATATTTCGTCACTGGCTTCACCATTTCCAGTACGTTGCCTTCTTGCGGTCCCACTTGTCTTACCTTGTCGTAGTCCGCCACCAGATTGGAACGTACCTGGCCAGATACCACCAGCATCGGTACCGAGTCATACCAGGCGCCCACGACCCCGGACAAGGCATTGACTGCGCCGGGCCCGAAAGTAGCGAAACAAACGCCGAAGCCGGACATGCGGGCATAACCATCGGCGGCAATGGCGCAAGCTTGTTCGTGATAGTTGCACACGTAATCCACTTTTTCGCTTTTTCCCAGCGCATCCAGCAGATACATGATGCCCCCTCCCGACAACAGGAATACATGTCGGGTACCGATTTTCTCCAAAAAGCGGATCACTACATCAGATACATTCATGATGAACTCTTCAAATGATTTGGCTTTACAAGCCGGTCAGGCGCGCAGTACGCAACCGCCATCCGCGACATCGGCGTCCACTACCGCATTCGCGGCGATGAGTGCATTGCTGCCGACACGGACCCCCGGCAACAACACTGCGCCGGCCCCGATAAACGTGCGCTCACCCACCTGCACGCCGCCGCACATCGTGACGGATGGCGCGATGAAGCAGTGTTGGCCGATAACGCAATCATGATCGATTCTGGCCCCGGTATTGACGACCACGCCGGCGCCGATCACCGCCGAGGCCTGCACGACGGCGCCCGCCATGATTTGCGACCCTTCATCCGCCTGCGCATGAGCCGAAACGATGGCGCTGGCATGCCGCACATTGATAAAGCGGTATCCCTTGTCGCGCCAGATTGCGAACAGTTTGGCGTTGACTCGGCTCTTGGGCGTGGCGCCAACACCGTTTGCCAACCAGACGGAGTCTGGTGCAAAGGATTGCAATACATCGTCGCCGCCAATCACCTCAATGCCCAGCACTTTGTCGCCGGGTTGCGCGACGGGATCAACAACGCCGGACGGAGTCAGGCCCTGACTTTGCAAAGCATCGATGATTACCTTTGCGTGACCGCCCGCGCCCAGCACATAAATGGGTTTACTCATGATTAGCTCTTCGCCCTCAGTTGCCTGAAGGCATGTAGTCATAGAATTTCTTGGCGAGAACGCCATCAAGCCCAACCGTTTTCAGCTTTTGCGCAATCCTGACGGCGGCGTCGCCCTTGCCGTAGAGCGAAACATCCTGCGGCAGTCCCGCCATAAACGACTCCGACAGGGCAAGATCAATGGCGCGTCGGATATCGCCGGCATTCTCGAGACAATCGATAACGGACAAGGCTTTCAATCGGCCCCGTTGACGGTCGCCGATATTGACCGTTGGCACCCGTACGGCCGGCGCTTCAATCAGCCCGCTGGAGGAGTTGCCGATCACCACGTCGGCGCACTGCATCAGACTGAGATAGCGCCGTTGCCCCAGCGAGTTGAAAAAGCGCACCCGCTCCGGGTAACGCGCCGCATAGGCCTGAATCCGGGAGCTGATGGCTGCATTGCCGGCATCGGCGTTGACTCCGGTGAAAATCACCGCAGCGTCCGGGTACGCCTCGAGCGCCGACATCAGTTCGTCAGCGGCAGCGCCCGGCTCCATATCGCCCAGCGTGGCGGGATGGTAAGTGACGAGAAATACCGGCTTCTCCGCCAGGGCCACGCCAAGATCCTGTTCCAGCTCGGAAAGAGACATCATCGGCGTCCGCTGCAAGTGGTCCAGTCCCGGCGCGCCGTAATTGAATACCATCGCCGGATTTTCACCCATCTGCAGAATGCGCTGCCGGTAGGCCTCTGCGGCGGCAAAGTGCACGTGCGACATTTTGGTAACCGCGTGGCGAATGGACTCGTCCATCGCACCCTCACTGGTTTCTCCGCCATGAATGTGCGCTACAGGTACACGCATGAACAAAGCGGCCTGCGCGGCTGCCAGCTCCTCATAACGGTCCCCCAACAGCACGACCAGGTCCGGAGACAAGCGCTCATAGGCTTCGGCAAACCCCATCGTGGCCAAAGCGGTGGACTTGCTGACGCCAACGCCCGAATCACCCGCCATCTGCATTTCGATGCGCGCATCGACAGGGAAACCATCCCGCACTACCACCTGCTCTGTCCGGCCCCACTGCTCGCACAGGTGAGCGCCGGTAACAATCACCTGCAACTGTAATGCGGCATCTGCCTGTACCGCCTTCATTACCCAGTACAAATGACCGTAATCAGCGCGGGTGGCCGTGACAAAGCAAATCCTGCGAGGGGCTTGATCGCTCACAACCCCACCTCCGCCATCACGATGGCGGCCACTTGCTCCAGTTCCGCATCACTGATGCCAGTGGAGCACGGCAGGGTAACGATCCGCTGCCAGATGCTCTCGCTGACTGACAAGTCGCCACGCGGACAAGCGGCAAAGGGGGCCTGAAAATGCAGCGGCTTCCAGAACGGACGCGCGTCGATGCCCTTCTCGCGCAAGCGGGCTCGCAGTGCTGCCGAATCGCCCTCCTTAAGCACAAATCCGGCAAACCAGCAGGCGCTTTCGGCGAAGTCCGGCATGGGAAAGGGTAAAACGCCTGGCAGCGCGGCAAAACGCTTGTCGTAAAAAGCGCTGATCTCGCGCTTGCGTGCAACAAAGCGAGACAACAACTCCATTTGGGCGCAACCGACGGCAGCCTGGATGTTCGTCATCCGGTAGTTGAAGCCAACCATGTCGTGATCGTAATCAGCACCGACGCGGGCAGTCGTGGTCAGATGACGCACTCGCTTGACAAGGGCCTCGTCATTGCCCGAAACGGCGCCGCCGCCGCCAGCAGTGACGGTCTTGTTGCCATTGAATGAGAACATGGTGAGATCGGCACCCAGCTCGCCAAGGCTGCGGCCCTTGTAGCGCGCTCCCAGCGCAGCAGCCCCATCGGCAACCACCGGCAAGCGGAACTCACGCGCGAGTGCAACGATGGGGTCCATGTCGGCCGGCATGCCCAGCGTGTATACCGGCACAATCGCCGCGACACGCTTGCCCGTTGCCTTGTGACGCAGTACGCCGTGCTCATCGCGCGCGGTTTCTTCGCGCAAAGCTTTTTCCAGCTGATGCGGATCCAGCGTCCAGCTTTCGCTATCGATATCCAGCATCCACGGCAGGGCGTGCGCGTGAGCAACCGCGTTTGCCGTGGCGATAAAACTGAGCCCTGGGATGATCACCAGGTCACCCGGTTCGACACCCACCGCGATCAACGCGGCATGAAGTCCCGTGGTGCCGGCGGAAGTGGCAACGGTATATGCGTAGCCTGCAGCCTCTCCCACCATCTGTTCAAACCGGTTGACGAAGGGCCCCACTGTCGAAACAAACGTGGAGTCGATGCACTCGTTAAGATAGGCCCGCTCGTTGCCGGCCAGGTTCGGAATGGCCAAGGGAATCATTTTGCGCTCACCCCGCCCTGGAAGACATTGGCAAGATACCAGTCAAAGGTCTGGCGCACGCCTTCTTGCAAGGATACTTCCCCGCTGACGCCGGTCAGGTCTTGCAACAGACCGGTCTTGGGGCAACGGCGCGACGGGGAGCCCGGTGTCGCCGGTTGCGGCACAAGATTGAGCTTGCGATCCACAGTGGCCACCACCACTTCGGCCAACTCGCCGATGGAAATTTCCGGCGATTCATTACCGATGTTGACAGTTTTTCCCAGAGCGCTTTCGGACTCGGTCAGCGCACGAATCATGCGCACCGCATCGCTGACGTAGCAGAAGGTACGACGATGGTCCACGCTGAATACATCCAGCGTATCGCCATCTTTCGCCTTCCACGCCTTGAACAACAACTCCGGGATCACATGAGACATTCCCATGCGCGGGCCATAGACATTATGCAAGCGGACATTGGTAACCGGCAGGCCGCTCATATTGCACATGGCTTCGCCGTACAGTTTGGAAAGCATGTAGCTAGTGCGGGGCTGATCCAGCCCGGTCAGGGCAATCGGGGTGCTCTCGGGCGTCGGAATCGGCATATCCATGTGGATCAGACTGCCAGCGTAGACTTCAGAAGTGGAGCTGAACAGCAAACGCTGCAGCTTCTCTTGACGGCGACACAGACGGATAACGTTGTCGGTCATCTTGGTATTGTCGGCCAGCACTTCGTAAGGCCGCTGCAGTACATGGGTCACACCGATGATGGCCGCCAGATGGTACACATGAGTGAAGTCGGTCGGCAAATCCCGCAGGGTGGATTCATCCAGCAAATCCGCTTTCAGCACCTTGACGCCCAACTCATTGATGCAAGACTCGATGAACGGGTCCTGCACGCCCCGCTTGAAGTTGTCCAGCAAGGTTACATCATGCCCCTCGGAAGCCAGGGAACGGGCCAGATGGCCGCCAACAAAACCTACACCGCCAGTAATGAGTACTTTCACGTCAGCTCCTGAATAATTTCAAAATTTGATAAAGCAATCCGGCTCAAGCGCCGCGGCCGACAGATTCGACTCGGCAACCCGCTTGCACAAAGGCTTCGCGCTGAGCTGCGCTGAGGCAATCATTGCTGTCCAGAATATAAGGCGTGCGCCCGTCCAGCCATGCAACCGGATCCAATTTCTTGTATTCCTTGTGCGGCACAGCAAACACCACCGCATCCACATCGGGGCATGATGGCAAGGCATCATCCACCGGAATCTGCAGGTCATCCCAATAGTTCAACAATGGATCGGCGCACGTGACCACCGCGCCCTCCCCAACCGCAATCTCATAGAATGTCTGGGAGGGAGAATAACGTGTATCCGCTACATCCTGACGATAAGACACGCCCGCCAGCAGCACTTTCGCGCCATTCAGTCCGCCAAGATGCGTCCGCAGCTTGTCTACGGGGTGAAGCGGCATGGCCTGGTTGATACGCACGGCCATCCGGGACAAGGGGAACTCGATGCCGTCCAGACCCAATATGTCCTTCGCGGCCAGATCGGCGAACAAGGGGTCTTTGGTCAGGCAGTAGCCCCCCACGCCGAAGCCCGGTTGGCGGATATTGCTATGCGTGGGCCGCTTGCGGATGGCGCCCACGACTTCGAACATGTCCACGCCGGCTTTTTCGGCAAACTTGCCCCACTCGTCCATGAAGGCGATGGTCAGTGCGCGATAGCTGTTTTCCAAAACTTTGGAAGTTTCCGAAGCCGTTGTATTGGAAAGACGGGTAAGCGGATACTCCGCCACGTTGACCACCGTGGACATGAAGGCTTCGCAGGCATCCGCGGCAGCCGGCGTATCCCCGGCAAATACACGCCAGTAATCCGTGATGGAGGCAAGATATTGGTCTCCAGGCATCACCCGCTCATAAGCGTGCGCCAGTAAAAACGCATCCTCCGGCAAACCTCGCTCAAGCGCGCATTGCGCCAGCGCAGGCTTGACGATGTTGCGGCAGGTACCCGGCGGCACAGTCGTTTCCACAATCACGAGGCATCCTTGCGGAATGTTTCGGCCAAGCGTCTTGATAGCCTCAAGGAAAGGCCCGGTTTTCAGATGGCCGTCCCCGCTCAGATCGCCAATATCGAAATGCACATCCACCACAACCACGTCTGCTGTTCGCAACGGTGCGATATCGGACGTAGCTTTCAGGTTGCCGGTTGCATGCGAATCGGCGGTCAGACGTATCAGATCATTATCCGTGGTGCCGAAGGGAAAGACGCCTTCATTCAGCTTGCGTATGCGCTCCCTGCCCACCGGGCTGTCCAAATCCAGCCCCACAACCCGATATAAAGGCTTTCCCTGCTGACGCATGCCAGCCTGGGCGCAAGCAACAGCCATGGCCGCGCCGACAAAACCAAGACCCTGAATACAAACTTGTTTCTGCATAATCATTTAATCCAGTCAAAATCCCGTTGCGCCAACATCACTACAGATTGTCGCCAACATTCAAATCCAGTTTGGCTGTGCTGCCCACAAGATCCCACAACTGCTCCGCACCAAGGCCCTCGCCAGTCCGCGCCGTAGCCAGATCATCGCGCTCCAATCGCTGTCCCGCCTTGATCGGGCGCGCGGCAACCACCTGCTTTCTGACGGCCGCCCGCGTATCCCACTCACTGTCGTTGGGGGCCTTCGCAGCACTTCCCATTGCCACTTCCAGCCGACGGATAGCATCCACCATCTGAGCCAATTCGGCAGGTTCAAGGGATGCTGCGTGATCAGGCCCTGGTAATTTGCGATCCAGCGTGAAGTGCTTTTCAATCACCACAGCGCCAAGCGCTACCGCGGCAGTCGGGATCAGGGTGCCTTCCGTATGATCGGAATAACCAATGCGCAGTCCGAAAGCCTTGCCCAGCGTCTGCATGGAGCGAAGGTTAACTTCATGCATCGGCGTCGGATACTGCGAAGTGCAATGGAGCAAGACAACTTGTTCTGCAAGCGTTGCTCTCGCCGCTTGCGAAGACCACGTGCGCCAAACCTCACCCAAAGAGGCGGGTTCGCTTTCGTGAGTAATGGCATGGCAAATGGTTGCAAGCGCAGCCTCCACCTCGGAAAGCGTAGCCATTCCAGTAGACACCACTAACGGTTTGCCAGTATGGGCAAATTTCCACAGCAACGGAAGGTTAGTCAGCTCCCCGGAAGGCACTTTGAAAAACGGCATATTCATTTCGCAAAGGAAGTCCAAACTACCTTCGTCAAAAGCCGTGGAAAGAAACTGGATGCCGCGTTCGACACAATAGGCCTTCAGTTCATGATGCAGGTCATGCGAGAGCTCCAGTTGCTTTAGCATTTCATACTGACTGCTCTCTGCACCGGTCTGCTTCGCTTGATATGCCGCCTTCGGCGCCGCCCGAGAAACTAGTTTTTCAGTCTTGAATGTCTGAAACTTGACCGCATCCGCCCCAGCGGAGACTGCCGCATCGACAAGGCGAAAAGCCATTTCTCGGTCGCCATTATGATTGACGCCCGCCTCGGCGATAATAAAAACATTGTTTTGACTGCCAAATGCCATAGCCACCTCGAATGACATGTCTAAAGGGGAGGAGATCATGCCCAAGACAACAGCTTGCGCATGCGCTGTCTAAGAGGCTTCTCCAGCCACTTATAAGAAATCGCTGAAAAAATATAAATACCAGCCCAAGCCATAACCACATGCAGGAATCGCGTTCCCGGCAGAGATAAGGCCGCAGCATAAAAATAAATATGCCAGATATAGACCGAGTAACTTCTCTCCCCCAGCCTTACACACCAATTCGTGGACAGCAACCTAGAAAAATATCCTGAGCGATTGGCATAGCAACAATAAATGCAAAAGCAGACAACCGGGGTATAACCGAATATTTTATAAATTTCCCCAACCACAGGAATCGAATTTTGATAAGGGAGACAGCTAGCAACAACATATAAAGGCGTCAGAACCTGCCCAGCCCTTAAAAATGTTGAATCAGAGTAATCACAGTGCCTATCAACATGTTTTAGGCAATAATCCGCAACCACAATACCGCATAAAAATTGCAGCAACCGAGAATACGGAGACACATACCAAACCCAGAATGCAAATGAAAACTCCGGGCTTCTAGATACAGAAGCCATCTCACCAAAAAGAGCAACCCCTAATTTATCCCAACCCACCTGGCTTGTATACAAACCTTTGAATAAAAGCGACAGCGTTGCCACAGCAAATACAGCAACAACACCGGGCATCTTCCAAGAAAAATTTCTTGATTTCAGAAGCCAATACCAAAATAGTGGATAAAATGCATACATCAACATTTCAGAACTAACCGACCATGCAATGCTAGCACGTGGAAACATGTAATAGAGCGCAGTTCCCGCGCTTGTCAGTTGATAAAACCATGACTGCGACATCGTCACAAAAAAAGGAACCGCATGTATCATATCAGACCACGGGATGCCACCACTGTGCGCAATTAAAAGGAAATCTATCGCAAAAGTCGCAAAAAAAAGTGGATACAGCCGAGATACTCGCGCAACAAAAAAAGCATGAAATGATTTCAAGGACCCATTAATTTTTGCGCTGTAGTTATAATGAATAATAAATCCACTCAACACAAAAAAAACATCCATCCCGAGAAATGCACCGTTTGCCAAAAAACGCCCAAAATATGCAGTTTCTCGAGAGACGAAACCCAAAGTAAGATGATTAAGAAGGATGAAAAAAGCGGCAAAAAAACGCAACCCAGTCAATGACGGGACATCAGGGCGAATCATTGCAGAATCCGCTGAATTACCACCATCATTATTAGTCACCACCTCTTCGCCCCCTCCGTCCAAAAGCCATACCCACTATTTTTCAAGTCTGAATTTTTTGATATGGCAATCTTTGCATAATCATAATCAGGAGCCTGCCTATAAATAAGCTTGTAATCCTGACCATTGGAATAATAAACAAATCCAGGCTTAAGATTAAAGTTCGGAATATCAATCAATTTATCTGCCCCACCCCCGACGGTATCCGTATAAGAGAGAGGTATTGGTGCTATAGATCCATCCGGCCTCAATGAAACACTACCCGGCTGTGCAAGTCTATTCGACAGTGGATAGTAACCATGATTTTTCTTATAGTCTTCCAACTTGCCACTCAACACACGAAGTGACTCCATCATCTCCGGATAAATTCGCGACTCTTGATGAAGAGCGATATCAAATATTTTACCAGCATCAGGCTCCCACCCCCTACCCAATAAACTATGAGCAGAGATGGCGAAAACTATGCCAAGGCTTGGATGATAATCTCCATTTGAAATCTCAAGAAAAACATGTCTGGCTGAAAAATCATATTGGCTGATATTATAGCGCTCGCGATAATATCCATCATGAAACAGCAGCTCGTTATTCCCCCAAGTGCGATATTCATTCACATCTACGCCAAGAGTACCCCGACCACCACGTGCGTAAATGAGATTACCCGTGTACTCATAGTTCCATATTTGACGATCGCCAACTCTGTAGCCGGAAGTACGATCAACCATAATGAATGTCCCCACATCAGAGAGCTCTTTGGCATGTTTTTTCACATAGCCCGATATAGCATCTTGACGGATCCAGTCCCGCCAAACGTCAGCGCCGATGAACATTGATGTCATTGAGAAAGACGCAAACAGACAGGAAATAAGGACATAACCTGCTTGGACACGAACTCGGTCATGTCTGACCAAAGCCAAACCAGCACTAATACAACCAAGCAAAAAAATCAGAACTGCTGGCAGTCCAGGTAAAATATGACGACCTTCATAATAACTTGTGAGTATGGGTGGCTTACCCACCAGCACATAGGGCAGGATGGCAAAACATCCAAATACAATACCCATACAAGCCAATACTATTGATTTCCCAATACCACGCAGTAGCAACTCCCGCCCCTGAAAAGCAAGAATTAGCAAAAAATAACTGATGACAAAAGCAATAACCAGACCCTTGGTAGAGCTGCCAAAAAAAGCTACTGCGAGTAGATCATGCACCGCCTTAAAAAAAGCCGGCAAAATTTGGAATGCATTCCAAATTAAATCGGAAAACTGAATCGCATTATAATCAGCATACATTTGAGAATGCTGCGTCGTTACCCACTTCAACACATAAAAAATAACCGGCAGCAAAACAAAAATTGCGTTTAATTTTATGAAAACAGACAGCTCAACCCAGAACGAGGCTTGTACATCACTAATTTTCCCCCTGAGCATGACCCAAAGATCCTTGCAACCAGAAATCTGCAGCCTAGGACCCAAACGGTAGCGAAAGAAAAAATACGCCAGCAACAGGACATAGAGAACGAGCAATGAGTTAAGGTAAAACGAGAAAAAGAAAAAAGGCAGCGCAAACAGCCTTCTGTGTTTATCAAAATTCCTAGAAATGATCAGCGCGCCAAGCCAGAAGCAAGCAATATACAAACAATAAAAGGCCACGCTTGTTTGGTACCGAACCAAGGCAACTGGCGTAATGGCATGCAGCGTGGCCAACACAAAGGCAGTCGGAGAGTTGACCCATCCCTCCTCCCGGAAAAATTTAGCCACCAATACGGAAGAGGCACCCCAGAATATGAAAACAAACCACCGAATTGCCAGCGCAGGATTAGGCAGGCTGTTGATTGCATAAGTAGCATATCCACCCCACCATATACCGAGTTCGCGCCCAATACGAACAGCCTCTTCTTTACCTTTGAATATCCAGACCCAGTCATCCCAAAAATAGCCTGGATTGCTCAATGAAAAGTAGCAAGAGAAGAACAGCAGAAAAAAAACTAAAGGCAGCCTTTTTAAGGTTAGCAATTTAATTACTCAGCAAGATGGTTCGATATGAAAGCTAGCCTAATGGGTTCACTCGAAAATTGTGGCCGCAATATCATAGTCGCTAGGGCGGCCAACATCCAGCCAATGCTCATAAATCGGGAAGCAGGAGACCTTTTTCCCTTTTTCAATTAGCCGCTCAGCCACATCAGTCATATTAAATTTTCCTGTTGATGGCAGATGCTCAAAAACCTCACGCGAGACGAAATACATTCCACTATTGACCATGAATTTATAGACAGGCTTCTCATCTATTTTTGCCACGACCCCGTCCTCTTCGGCAATAACCCCGAATGGAACTTCAACATGGTACTGAGTGGAGGCAATAGTCATACAAGCGTTGGTACGCATGTGATCAGCAAAAAACATTCTCACATTCAAATTGGTCAGAATATCACCATTGAAAACCAGCATATGCTCATCAGGCTGATCCACCAATGCCAGCGCCCCACCAGTGCCTAGCGGAATTTCTTCATTGATATAATGAATCTCCACCCCAAACCGGCTACCGTCCCCAAAGTGCTCTATTATTTTTTCCGGCAGATAGTGCGTCGTGATATAAAATTTACGCACACCGAACTCAATCATTTTCATGATGCTGATTTCCAGAATAGGTCGCCCATTCACTTTCAGCATCGGTTTGGGGGTTGTATCGGTAAATGGCCGCATCCGAGTACCAAACCCACCCGCCATGACAATTGCCGAAAAATTCTTTTTCTGAAAATCATACTCATGACAAAGATGGTCTGCACCAATTACATCTACAGGCTGACCACCCCCATCTACCAGCACAAGCTGACGTAAGCTGTGCTCGGCAAAAATGGCTCTGCGCTTATCATCAGTTGAATCCGCACTTGCCGTGATCGGCTCAGCTCTCGCACTGGAGTGCTTGATCTTGAGCACCTCACGCGCAGAATCGGCCAACCCACGGCCAGCAAGAAAAGCACGACGCACATCGCCATCAGTAAAAATATTTACAAACTTACCTTCATCGTCGTAATACAAGCAGCATGCTACAGAGCCGCTATTTTGAATGCAGGCGACCACATCGGAAATTCTGGATTCCGCAGTAACAGAAATTCTGGAGAGCTCGATATTTTTCATTACAATCGCTCAGTATTTATACAGAATGGGAACGCAGGCTTATACCTTAATATCAAGCCACTGGCTGGTTCGAACAATTGCATCAGCAAGGCTGGTCGCGTTAGAAAGCAGACCCTCCTGGCTTGCTTTTTCAATGTCTGCCAGGTACTTGTTCACCTCGGCACCAGGAACTGCAGGCGTCATGATTTTAATTGAATCTGCGCTTACGCCATGACATTTGGCTACAAGAGCGGCAAGCTCCTTTATGGATAAAACTTCTGCTCCGGCAATGTTATAGGGCACTCCAGAGCGAGCCCTCACCAGCATCTTTATTAAGGCAGTAGCTAGATCAGCCGCATACAAGTAAGAACGCAATGGCGTTCCATCCCCACCAATGACGATATCTTTCTTTGCCCTTGCATCACGGATAAAGTTTCCGATGGCATAGTTGGCATCCATGGGCAAATAGGGTCCGATAAATGCAAAGCATCTGGCAATAGCCACACGGAAACCGTGTTTTTTTGCCTCAGCGGCAGACATTATTTCCATCATCCGCTTGGTCTGCCCATAAACAATCTTTTCGCTAATCAAGGCTGACATGCTGTCCACTTCCTCGACAAAGCCCCGCTCTCCACGGCATTCCAGGACGGAGGTATAAACCCCGCCAGAGCTCGTAATAAGCAGGGAGCGAATTTTCTTCTCTATCGCCAGCTGAAGTATGCGGTTCATGCCAATCACACCGGCACAAACATGCTCGCTTGCCCAATCATCCCGCCCACCCAAATTGGGAACCGACGCCGCATGGATGATATGGCTGATTGCTCGTTTAGGAAACTCGAAATCATTCAGGTCTCCCTCCACCCAGTACAAGGAATCATTCCCCTGCAAATGCGGATACCGTGCAAAAAATTTGGCTGCGTCTCGAAGAAGCACTGTAACAGTAAGGTTCAGCTTCTGTTCACGCGACATCCATAACAAGCTTTCAACCAGCCAGATCCCAAAAAAACCGCTCGCACCAGTAACGAAAATATTGCCGTTCACAAAATCATGCTGAACATCTTCAGTCTGCTGACAGATAGCTCGCAAATCTTGCTCAAAGAGTGAAAATCCTGCAGGAATTGCTGTATTCATGGCTACTCAATCGAAATTAATGCGTTCTCTCTCGACAACCATCGGCCGCTTGACCGTATGGGTCACAAGGAGGCCGATGTATTCACCCAACATCCCAACCAAGAAGAACAAAACGCCAAGAAAGAAAAACAAGGCGATAGCCAATGGCGCAAACCCGACCTGGAAGTCATCCCAAGCAATGATTTTTCGTACAAAATAGTAAACCCCCAGCATGAAGCTTAAGCCACTCATGGTCCCGCCAATAATGGTAGCCAAGCGCAAAGGCGCCTTGGAATGGTTTACTACACCGAGAAGAGCACTATCAAGGTAAACAAAGAAATTACCTTTTGACAGACCAGACTTACGTAATGGCTTATCAAATGGAACCTCAACCCGCGGATAACCAATCTCACAAATCAGCCCCCGGAAATATGGATATGGATCTTTAATTTCCCTCAAGATATCCATGACCCTTTTGTCATAAAGGCCAAACCCGGTGAAATTTCTTACCTGATCAACCTCAGAGATTCTAGTTATCAGCGAATAATATATCTTTCTAAGATAAGGAGTAATGCCCTTTTCTTCATGAGAGCGGCGCACACCAATGACTATCTTGCTTCCCGCTAGCCAATTTTTTACAAAATCAACAATCAACTCCGGGGGATCTTCCAGATCGGAAGCCATACCGATGACCGCATCTCCCTGTGCTTGCAACAAGGCATGATAGGGCGAACGGATATGCCCAAAGTTACGCACATTAATAATTGCTTTGATTCTTTTATCAGCATCACACAGCTGCTTGATTTTCTGATCTGTCCCATCGACACTATCGTTGTCGATGAGAATTATTTCATAATCCAAATCAGGAAACTGACTCATTGCGAGTCCAATACGTCGCGTCAGTTCTTCAACATTATCAACTTCGTTATAACAACCTGCAACAATGCTGACCATCTTGGTTTTACTCATTATCTTGCGCTCTTAAATGTAAATTTTCGGTGACCCACATAAGAAAATACGACGCTAATGACCATAAGGCCAGCTTGCGCAATCCAGAAGGGTACTCCAAACTGGCTTACTAACAACCAAAGCCCGGCAATCCCAAGTAGCGTACTACCGCCATACACAACGTAACAGCGAAGATATTCAAGAAACCAGTGTGACTTGCTTTTAAAAACAAGAAATTTATTGGAAAAAAAGGAAACCGTAATGCATACAACATTAGTGAAAACAGTAATCAGAACCAAATGAAACTTTGCCTGAAAAAGATAATATACTGCTACTGTAAATACATATGCAAAGACAGTGTTTCCTCCGCCTACCAACACATAGCGAAGAACTTCTGCTGTTGAAATCCCTTTCTTTCTGGCCAGCCCGTCAAGGCTGGCCGCTAGTGCCCTGATCAAAAATTGACACCCAAAAAGGCTTCAATCTTGGTAACAGCCCAATCCAACATTTCCTCTGTCAATGCCGGCTGCACTCCAATCCAGAAGGTGTTGTTCATTACGATATCAGTATTGGTGAGTTCACCCACTACGCGATAAGTGCGACCGATCATATAGGGTTGGCGAGTAAGATTGCCCGCAAACAACAAGCGGGTACCAATACGGTATTGATCAAGGTACTGAAGCAATTCCACTCGAGAAACCGGCGCATTTTCGCGAAGCGTGATAGGAAAGCCAAACCAGGAAGGGTCGGACTTTTCAGTAGCCTCGGGCAAAATGAGAAACTCTTCACAGCTGCGAAGACGATTCTTGAGATAGGCGAAGTTGTCTTTGCGCTTTTGTACGAAGTCAGGAGCCTTCGCTAGCTGAGCCAACCCGCAAGCAGCTTGCATGTCCGTGATCTTGAGGTTGTAACCCAGATGGCTATAGGTGTACTTGTGGTCATAGCCTTCCGGCAGGCTTCCCAGCTTCTGGCAGAAGCGTTTGCCGCAGGTGTTATCGCGTCCCGGCGCGCAATAGCAATCTCGCCCCCAATCGCGGAAGCTTTCAGCAATCTTCTTCAGCTCTTCATTATTGGTGAATACCGCGCCGCCCTCACCCATGGTGATGTGGTGGGCCGGATAGAAACTTACCGTTCCGATATCGCCGAAGGTGCCCACCATCTTGCCATCATAGGTAGAGCCCAAAGCATCGCAGCAGTCTTCGATCAGCCACAGATTATGCTTCTTGCAAAGTGCGGTAATGGCCTCGAGGTTGTAAGGATTGCCCAATGTGTGTGCCAGCATGATGGCTTTGGTTTTAGGACTGATGGCGGCTTCGATCTTGCTGGCGTCAATGTTGTAGGTGCCGAGCTCCACATCGACGAAAACGGGCACCGCACCAAACTGAATGATCGGATTAACAGTTGTGGGAAAGCCTGCGGCAACGCCGATGACTTCATCCCCAGGACGAATTGCTCTTTCACCAAGCTTGGGAGACGTGAGCGTACTGAATGCAACCAGGTTTGCCGAAGACCCGGAGTTGACGGTGATGAGATATTTCACCCCATAAAACTCAGCGAGCTTGCGTTCGAATTCGTCATTGAAGCGACCGGTTGTCAGCCAGCCATCCAGCGAGGCCTCTACCATCAGTTGCAACTCTTCAGCACCAAGCAGCTTGCCAGATGGAGGCACAACCGTCTGGCCCGGGACAAACGGCTTAGCTGCCAAGGCCTGCTCGGCGTATTCCGCTACCAATTGGCTGATTTTCTCACGTAGGATTTTGGTGTCAGTCATTTATTCACACTCTTAATGCTTGATGGGGGTGTTTTGATAGTCTTGGATTTGCCTCAGGCACAACTGGCGTACATCGTCGCCGGCAAGCCAAGCCTTATGCCAAGACACGATTTTTTCGAGAGCCTGCTCCAGAGACCAACGAGGGCCCCAGCCAAGGCGATGACGCGCCTTGGAAATATCCAGCTTCAGGAAACCGGCTTCATGAGGCTGGGCAGCATCGTCGAGTTGCCAGTTGGCGCCATCGCCCCACTTTGTACGCAGTTCGGAAACAATCCATTCAACCGGCTTTGCATCTTCGTCTCTGGGCCCGAAATTCCACCCCTCGGCATACGCGGAGGGTTCTTCCCAGAGTTTCTCGGCCAGCGCCAAATAGCCGGACAAGGGTTCCAGCACGTGCTGCCAAGGGCGGGTAGACAGCGGATTGCGGATCACCACAGGCAAGCCTTGCTCGAAAGCCCTGAGCATGTCAGGGATCAGCCGATCTTCGGCCCAGTCTCCGCCACCGATGACATTGCCGGCGCGCACTGTGGCAAGGGCAATACCGGCCTCCTGCATGAAAGAGCGGCGATACGCAGAGCTAACCAGCTCCGCGCAACCCTTGCTGCTGCTGTACGGATCATGGCCGCCCATCGCTTCATCTTCGCGATAACCCCATACCCACTCGCGATTCTCGTAGCACTTATCCGTTGTGATATTGACAACCACCCGGGCGCTACCGACTTGTTTTATCGCCTCAAGCACATGTACCGTACCCATCACATTGGTTGCATAGGTTTCTACAGGGTATTTGTAGGAGTAACGCACCAAAGGCTGGGCAGCCATGTGGATGACTATTTCGGGCTGGAAATCCTGAACTACTCGCAATACATGCTCAAAATCGCGGATATCACCAATTTCCGAGCGCATGCCTTGGGCAATATTTGCGGCCTCGAACAACGAGGGGGTGCTCGGAGGGGCCAGTGCCAGTCCCTGAACTTCTGCACCAAACGATTGCAGCCATAACGACATCCAGCTGCCTTTAAAACCGGTATGGCCCGTCAGCAAAACACGTTTGCCTTGCCAGAACTCAGGCCTCATTCCCATACCTTCCAAGGGGCCTTGCCGGTGTTCCACAACTCTTCCAAGTGCTGCTTGTCGCGCAGCGTATCCATCGGCTGCCAGAAGCCATCATGCTTGAAGGCTTCCAGTTGACCGCTACTGGCCAACGCTTCCAGTGGCTGACGTTCCCAGATGGTGCTGTCGTCTTCGATGAGGCTGATGACCTTAGGAGAGAGGACGAAGAAACCGCCATTGATGTAAGCGCCATCGCCATTGGGTTTTTCCAAGAAACTATGCACGGTATTGCCATTGATCTCCAGCGCGCCAAAGCGGCCAGGGGGTTGTACTGCTGTAACCGTTGCTTGCTTTCCGTGCGCTTTGTGAAACTCGATTGAAGCCCGAATATCAACAGTGCCCACTCCATCGCCATAGGTAAAACAAAAATCCTCATCGCCGAGGTAGCGTGCAACTCGTCTCAGTCGTCCGCCCGTCATCGTATTTTCGCCTGTATCTACCAAAGTCACACGCCACGACTCAGCGTTATTCTGATGCACTTGCATTTCGTTGCTTCGCATGTCAAACGTAACGTCCGACATATGAAGGAAGTAATTGGCGAAATATTCTTTGATGACATAACCTTTGTACCCGCAGCAAACCACGAAGTCATTAATGCCATGCGCGGAATACATCTTCATGATGTGCCACAGAATGGGGCGCCCGCCGATTTCAATCATCGGCTTCGGTTTGAGATGTGTTTCTTCAGAAATGCGGGTGCCCAGACCACCCGCCAGCAGCACTGCTTTCATCTATTGACTCCAAAACTGGAATTACTTATACAAGTAAGGACACCTACAGGCAAAAGGCAAAACGCAGACCCTAGTCCAGACGCTATCATATCTGACAATTGCCTCGCCGCGCTCTCTTGACAAATCAATCACACAAACCGCGAGTTCAGGTTTTAGGACCACCAAGATGCGCCTGCACCATGCGTCTCTTCACATCGCGACAGTTCCTACTAGTCGTAATGAGCTGTGTGAAGATCATATTCTTGAAATATTACACCACGCAACTATCCGAGAATTAAGTAACTTCGGCTTGATTCTGTATCACACCACTCGAAGTCCCCGCTCGACAAGTCAAACATTCAAGCATAGTAAATGTTAATTACAATAACAATACAAATTCAATAAATTTACCTGATTGACAGTATCTGGCTTCGACCCGACTTGAAAAGCAAAAAACCTGCCAGATGGCAGGTTTTTTGCTTTTCAAAACCCATGAATTACTACCAGATCCCAAGATAGGACAGCATCCCCTCCGCCGCCTCTCGTCCTTCGAAAACGGCCCGCACAACGAGGTCTGCGCCGCGCACCTGATCACCACCGGCAAAGATTTTGGCGTGACTGGTCTGGTACTTGAATTTGCTGTTGCCGGTGGCAATGGTACGACCGTTTGCTTGTGTTGTAACGCCAGCGCGGTCAAACCAGTTGGCCGCCTCCGCCTGGAAGCCGAAGGCGATGATGACGTGATCGCATTCGATGCTTTCTTCGCTGCCGGGCACGATTTCGGCGTTGCGACGGCCTTTGCCGTCGGGTTCGCCCAAGCGGGTTTCGGCCAACTTCACGGCAAGGGCGCCGTTCGGCAGTTGTTCGATGGCCACTGGCTGGCTGTTCCAACGGAACTCCACGCCTTCTTCCCTAGCGTTGGCCACTTCTCGCTTTGAGCCCGGCATATTGGCCTCATCCCGGCGATAGGCGCAGGTAACGCGCTTGGCGCCTTGACGAATGGCGGTGCGGTTACAGTCCATGGCGGTGTCCCCGCCACCCAGCACCACCACGCGCTTGCCGGCCATGCTGACCGGCGCATCGTCAGCCGGCAGCGTGTCCATGCACTGGCGCACGTTGTTGATCAGGTAGGGCAGCGCTTCCAGTACGCCGGGAAGGTCTTCGCCTGGGAAACCGCCCTTCATGTACTTGTAGGCGCCCATGCCCATGAACACGGCGTCGTACTGCTCAAGCAGGGCTTCGATTTCGATGTCCTTGCCGATTTCGGTATTCAGCACAAATTCGATGCCCATGCCCTCCATGATCTCGCGACGACGCTTGACCACGGACTTTTCCAGCTTGAACTCGGGGATGCCGAAGGTGAGCAAGCCACCGATTTCTTCATAGCGGTCGAACACCACCGGTTTGACGCCATTGCGCGCCAGCACGTCGGCACAGGCAAGACCTGCTGGGCCGGCGCCGATGACGGCGACTTTCTTATTGCTCCACACTACCTTGGACATGTCGGGACGCCATCCGGCTTTCCAGGCTTCGTCGGTAATGTACTTTTCGATGCTGCCGATGGTAACTGCGCCAAAACCACCCTGATTCAGGGTGCAGGAGCCTTCGCACAGGCGGTCTTGCGGACAGACGCGGCCACAGATTTCCGGCAGGCTGTTGGTCTTGTGCGACATCTCGGCGGCTTCGAACAACTTGCCTTCCTTCACTAGCTTCAGCCAGTTGGGAATGTAGTTGTGCACCGGACATTCCCATTCGCAATAGGGGTTGCCGCATGACAGGCAGCGGCCAGCCTGATCGGCGGCGTCCACGCTGTGCAAGGGTTGGTAGATTTCCTTGAATTCGATCTTGCGCACGCTGGCTTCTACTTTTTCGCCAGGGTTGCGCGAGAGTTTCATGAACTGGAATACGTCGCTCATGATCGTTTCCTGTCTGTGAGGCGGCGGCTCGTCTGAGTGGATGCAAACCGCGCCGTGTGTTCCGTTACGGCGGGAGGATCTGCCTCCCGCCACTGATTCTGATGCACCCTGAATTGCCGCTTAATCCTTCAGCAGGCTGTCCAGCGTGGCGGCCTTCGGCTTCACCAGCCAGAAGTAATCCACGTAATCGTCGAAGTTTTCCAGCATGGCGCGGCCGGTGGCGGAGCCTGTCAGCTCGACATGCTTGGCGATCTTCTCCAGCAGGAAGGCGCGGTACATGCCCATGGCCTCGCCGTTGATCAGGTGGATGTCGATCAGTTCGTTGTTGTAACGGTAAGCAAAACGCTCGCCCGGGTCGTAGACGAAGGCGAAACCGCCGGTCATGCCTGCGCCGAAGTTGTAACCGGTTTCGCCCAGCACGATCACGGTGCCACCGGTCATGTATTCGCAGCAGTGGTCGCCTGCGCCCTCAATGACCGCCAGCGCGCCTGAGTTGCGCACCCCGAAGCGCTCGCCAGCCACGCCCGCCGCAAACAACTGGCCACCGGTAGCACCGTACAGACAGGTGTTGCCGATAATGATGGATTCGTTCGGCTTGTAACTGGCGTTCTTCGGCGGGTAGATGGTGACGCGGCCGCCGTTCATGCCCTTGCCAACGTAATCGTTGGCATCGCCTTCCAGCTCCAGATGCAGGCCGGCAGCGTTCCACACGCCGAAGCTCTGACCCGCGCTGCCGGTGAACTTGACGTTGAGGCAGCGGAACGGCAGGCCGGCTGCGCCGTGCACGCGGGCGATTTCACCCGACAGGCGCGCGCCGATGGAGCGGTGAATGTTTTCGATCGGGTAGGAAAGCTCCAGCATTTGCTTGTTGTGGATGGCCGGCAGCGCGTCCTGCAGAATCTGTTCGGCCAACTCGCCCTTGTCGAAAGACGGGTTGCTGTCGCTGATGCAATAGCGCGGCACGTCGTCCGGCACGGTTCCTTGCGACAGCAACGGGCTGAGATCCAGCTTCTTCTGCTTGTCGCTCTGCCCTTCCAGCACGTCCATCAGGTCCATGCGGCCGATCAGCTCTTCCATGGAACGCACGCCCAGGCGCGCCATCCATTCGCGGGTTTCGCGGGCGATGAACAGGAAGTAGTTCATCACCATTTCCGGCAGGCCGACAAAATACTTGGAGCGCAGTTTGACTTCCTGCGTGGCCACGCCGGTGGCGCAATTGTTGAGATGGCAGATGCGCAGGTATTTGCAGCCCAGCGCCACCATCGGGCCGGTGCCGAAGCCGAAGCTTTCCGCACCGAGGATAGCGGCTTTCACCACGTCGAGGCCGGTTTTCAGGCCACCGTCGGTCTGTACGCGCACGCGACCGCGCAGGCCGTTGGCGCGCAGCACCTGCTGCGCTTCGGACAGACCCAGCTCCCACGGCGAACCGGCGTATTTGACCGAGGTGAGCGGCGATGCGCCGGTGCCGCCGTCATAGCCGGAGATGGTGATCAGGTCGGCATAGGCCTTGGCCACACCCGCGGCGATGGTGCCCACTCCCGGCTCGGCGACCAGTTTCACCGACACCAGCGCCTGCGGATTGACCTGCTTCAGGTCGAAAATCAGCTGGGCCAGGTCTTCGATGGAGTAGATGTCATGATGCGGCGGCGGCGAAATCAGGCTGATGCCTTCCTTGGCGTGACGCAGACGGGCAATCAGGCCGGTCACCTTGTCGCCCGGCAACTGGCCGCCCTCGCCCGGCTTGGCGCCTTGGGCCACTTTGATCTGCAGCACTTCGGCATTGACCAGATAATGCGGTGTGACGCCGAAACGGCCGGAGGCCACTTGCTTGATCTTGGACATCTTCTCGGTGCCGTAGCGGGAAGCGTCTTCGCCGCCTTCGCCCGAGTTGGAACGACCGCCGAGACGGTTCATGGCGGTAGCCAGCGCCTCGTGCGCTTCCGGCGACAGCGCGCCCAAGGACATGCCGGCGGAGTCGAAGCGCTTGAGGATGGCTTCGATCGGCTCAACCTCATCAACCGGAATCGGGCTTTCGGCCAACTTCAGCTGCATCAGGTCGCGCAGCATGGCTACCGGGCGAGTGTTCACGGTTTCCGCGTATTGCAGATAGGTGGCGTAGTCGTCGTTTTGCACCGCTTTTTGCAGCAGTTGCACTACGTCCGGGTTGTAGGCGTGGTATTCCTCGCCGTGCACGTACTTGAGCAGGCCCCCTTGCGAGATAGGACGCATGGGATTGAAGGCGAAGCGGGACAACTGCTTCTGGTCGTCTTCGAAATCCTCGAATCCGGCGCCGGAAATGCGCGAGACAGTGCCCTTGAGACACAAGGCCACCACGTCTTCGTGGATACCCACCGCTTCAAACAGCTGGGCGCCGCGATAAGAGGCAATGGTGGAGATGCCCATCTTGGATAGCACCTTCAGCAGGCCCTTGTTGATGCCCTTGCGGTAGTGCTGCAAGGCTTCGTTGACCTTGCAGCCGACCACGCCGCTGTTCACCAGATCGATGATGGACTGATACGCGAGGTAGGGGTACACGGCAGTGGCGCCGTAACCCAGCACACAGGCCATCTGGTGCGCGTCGCGCACTGTGCCGGTTTCCAGCAGGATGTTGGTCTTGCAGCGCAAGCCGCAGTCGATCAGCGCATGATGCACCGCGCCGGTGGCGAACAGCGCATGAATCGGCAGGCGCCCCTGTGTGATGTTGCGATCGGACAGCACCACGATGACGGTGCCTTCGCGAACGGCTTCCACCACGTACTGGGCGAGCTTCTCAATGGCGTCCTTGAGCGTGCATTCGGCCGGGTCGTAACACAGATCAAACGTGGTGGCCTTCAGATAGGGCTCGGGGCGCGTAGTGACGCGCACGAACTTCTCATGCGACAACACCGGAGAGCGCACTTCCAGCCGCTTGGCGTGCTCGGCGCTCTCTTCGAACATATTGCGCTCGGGGCCGAACACGCTGTTGAGGGACATCACCACCGCTTCGCGGATGGGGTCGATCGGCGGGTTGGTCACCTGGGCAAACTGCTGACGCAGGTAATCGAAAGGCGAACGCACTTTTTGCGACAGCACGGCCATCGGCGTGTCGTCGCCCATGGAGCCCACGGCTTCCTGGCCGTCTTCGGCCAACACCCGCAGGATCTGGTCGCGCTCTTCAAAGCTGATGTTGAACAGCTTCTGCATCTGCGTCAGTTGGTCTTGCGGCATGGCTTCGATGCCGGCGTCGTCTTCAATCGACAGTTCCAGGTACTTGGCGCTGTCCTTGATCCACTGGCGATACGGCTTGGCGCTCTTGAGCTGGGCGTCGATGTCTTCCGGCATCAGGAGCTCGCCGGTAGCAAGGTCGGCGGCAAACAGCTGGCCCGGCTTCACGCGGCCTTTTCTCACCACGTCTTCCGGCTTGTATTCCCACACGCCCACTTCCGAAGCGATGGTGAGAATGTTGTCGCGGGTCAACACCCAGCGCGCCGGACGCAAGCCGTTGCGGTCCAGCATGCAGCCGGCGTAGCGGCCATCGGTCAGCACGATGCCGGCCGGGCCGTCCCACGGCTCCATGTGCATGGAGTTGAATTCGTAGAAGGCGCGCAGATCCTTGTCGGTGGAGTCCACGTTTTGCCAAGCCGGCGGCACCAGCAGACGCAGCGCACGGAACAGCGGGATGCCGCCCATCAGCAGGCCTTCCAGCATGTTGTCCAGGCTCATGGAGTCCGAACCGTCGGTCTGGACTATCGGGCGGACCGCGTCCATGTCAAGGTGCGGCGAGGCCATGATGCGCTCGCGGGCGCGCGCCCAGTTGCGGTTGCCCTGCACGGTATTGATTTCACCGTTGTGCGCCAGGAAACGGAAAGGCTGGGCCAGCTTCCACTGCGGCCAGGTATTGGTGGAGAAGCGCTGGTGGAACACCGCCAGGCTGGACTCGAAACGCGGATCGCGCAGATCGAGGAAAAAGGCCGGCAGATTGTCCGGCGTCACCAGCCCCTTGTAAGACAGGGTATGCGGCGACAGCGTCGGGATATAGAAGTAAGGATCGTCCGCCTTGTTGGCTTTTTCAGCCTGGCGACGACCCATGTACAGACGGCGCTGGAAGCCCAGTTCGTCCATGCCAAACGGACAATTCACAAACACCTGCACAATGGCGGGCAGGCTGGCCAGCGCGGCCTCGCCACAGGCGTCGTTATTGGTGGGCACCACGCGGAAACCGGCCACTTCCAGCTCTTGCGCCTCAAGGAACTCCTTCAGGCGGCGCAGGCTGCGCTGACCAGCCTCTTGCGAGGGGTGGTGAAACACCAGACCGGCGGCGTACACTGCCTTGAGCGAAATATTGGCCTCGGCGGCCACCTCGCGCAGGAAACCGTCCGGCTTGCGGAACAACAGGCCACAGCCGTCGCCCGATTTGCCGTCGGCGGCCACCGCGCCGCGGTGGGTCAGTTTGGCCAGCGAGGAGATGGCGGTCTCCACCAGCCAGTGGCTAGGTTTGTCGTCAAGCTGGGCGATGAGGCCGAAACCGCAGCTATCCTGCTCGAAATCCGGGTTGTACAGGGTGCCCTGCAACCATTGCTGTCTGTCCATTTCTCTGTCCTGCTTATAATTGTCGATCGAATGATTCGATTCTAAGGGCAATATGCTTGACCTTGCAACATCATATTGTGCGTCGCATTAATGCTTTTATATCAAATAATTACGTGATTTTTTCGAGTAAAAAATCAGGGAAAACCCGATGCGGTTTCAGCATTTTTTTCTATTTTTGTGACGCGCAGATTCAAATTTACGACTCGTTTTCGCGCACAAAAGACCCATCCAAAACGATAAATACGGCCCATTATTGAATATTGTCAAACAAAATGCAGACCGATTCGAAAAACCATTCCGGCAATAGCGGCAATCCGATGGATTTTGTCCGCCAACTGGCGGATCAGGCCTTCTCCCGTTCCGCCGGCGCGCCGCTGGTGGCCGGCAATCACATGGGTCTGCTGTTTGACAGCACGGAAAACTTCCCCGCCTGGGAAACCGCGCTGGCGGGCGCGACGGACAGCATCTTCATCGAGATGTACATTTTGTCCAACGATGCCTTCGGCCAACGCATGCTGGATATCCTGACGCAAAAAGCGCGCGAAGGGGTAAAGGTGTGCCTGTTGTACGACTGGCTGGGCAGTTGGCAGCTGGCGCTGCGGCGCGGCTTTCGGGCGTTGCAGGCCGCCGGCGGCGAAGTGCGCGCCTACAATCCGCCCACCCTCACCGGCGGGCTGACGCTGCTGGGGCGCAACCATCGCAAGTCGATCGTGGTTGACCGCAAAACCGCCTTCATTTCCGGCCTGTGCATGAGCGCCAGCTGGCAAGGGCAACCCGACAAGGGCATTCCGCCCTGGCGCGACACGGGGCTGTGGGTGAGCGGCCCGCTGGTGGCGGACGCACTGGCGGCTTTTGCCGACAGTTGGTCCAGCTGCGGCGGCGCGCTGGATGAGCGCTGGTTGCGCACTGCGCTTGAGACGGCAAACAATGGCGCAGTATCCGCGCGGCTGATCGCCACCACCCCCTCCACCGCGCACATGATGCGGCTGGACTTGCTGATCGCCAGCTTCGCCCGGCGCACGCTGTGGCTGACCGATGCCTATTTCATGGGTACCAGCACCTATCTGACCGCGCTAAAGCAAGCCGCCCGCGACGGCGTGGACGTGCGGCTGCTGGTGCCGCGCTCCAGCGACATCCGCTGGATCGCCACCGTGTCGCGCACATTGTTCCGCCCGCTGCTGGAGGCTGGAGTGCGGGTGTTCGAATGGAATGGTCCGATGATTCACGCCAAGACGGCGGTGGCGGATGGACGCTGGGCGCGCATCGGCTCCACCAATCTGAATCTGTCCAGCTGGCTGGCCAATCGCGAAATCGATGTGGCCATCGAGGACGAAAACCTGGCCGGACAGCTGGCCGAGCAGTTTCTCAAGGATCTCGACAACGCGACGGAAGTGGTGCTGGCCGGCGCAAGGCGACGACCGGAACTGACCCAGCCGCGCCGCTGGCGCATGCCCTCGCCGGCGGAGGCCGCGCGCAGCGGGGCCAGCGCGGCGGCCCGCCAGGCAGCGCGCATCGGCGATGCGCTGGGCGCGGTAGTGCGTGGGTCCCGCACTATCGACGCCAGCGAGGCGTCCGCCTTTCTCACCATTGGCCTCGCCCTGCTGCTGCTGGCGACGGCCATCGTGTTCTTTCCCTGGCTGGTGGCCGGCCCGCTGGTCTTCCTGCTGGCATTGAGCGGCGGCGCGATAACGCTGAAAGCGCTGGCGCTTTATCGTGATAGAAAGTACAAAAAACAACAGTTGGCCGAAGGCAAAAACACGTCGCCGCCAGATGAAGGCCATACCCCGTAAGCCACCGAAAAACAAACGCTTAGCCTTTGTCCAGGCAGCCTGAAAAACCTTTTGGCACAAGGATTTGCCGCGCTTTATTTGATCAAACCATGAGCTGTTGCGCTGCATTGATATTGCTTTGCAACACAAGCGCGCTAAAAGGTCTACAATGCGCGCTTTCTTGGGATGTTCTCCAAGCCGGCCGACGTGAAGGACGCACGCAAAACGTGCTCCCTAAGAAAGCCCCGGGGCCCCGGTTCCTCACGCAGACCGATGGCCGCCGTACCGGGTTTTTCGTGCGCACCGCGGCGCAAAGCGCCCCGTTTTTTACGCGCCTATAAGGCCAGCCATCCGCGTCGTCCGTTCGTGACGGCCATTGGACTGCGCCCCAACGCGCACCGAGCGACACTGCCGGCAGGCGTTGCAGGTGCACGATCCGCTGACGGCCACGCCGGGCGGCATGCCTGAAGCGCCCTCCCGATCGACAGTGTCCGAGTTATTGACATAACAAGGACTCAGGTATGCGTTTCCACTTCCCCATCGTCATCATCGACGAGGACTTCCGTTCCGAGAACACCAGCGGTTCCGGCATCCGCGAACTGGCCGCCGCCATGGAAGCCGAAGGCATGAGCGTGATCGGCTACACCAGTTACGGCGATCTTACGTCCTTCGCCCAACAGCAAAGCCGGGCCGCCGGCTTCATCCTGTCAATCGACGATGAAGAATTCCAGACCGATGACGCGACAGAAAACGCCCTCGGCCAGTTGTACAGCTTTGTGGCTGAAATCCGCCGCCGCAACCCGGACATCCCGGTTTACCTGTACGGCGAAACCCGCACCGCGCGCCATATTCCCAACGACATCCTGCGCGAACTGCACGGCTTCATCCACATGCATGAAGACACGCCGGAGTTTGTGGCACGCCACATCATCCGCGAATCCAAGAGCTATCTGGACACCCTGGCGCCGCCGTTTTTCCGTGCGCTGGTGGACTACGCGCACGATGGTTCCTATTCCTGGCACTGCCCCGGCCACTCCGGCGGCGTCGCCTTTCTGAAGAGCCCGGTGGGGCAGATGTTCCACCAGTTCTTCGGTGAAAACATGCTACGCGCCGATGTGTGCAACGCGGTGGACGAGCTGGGCCAGCTGCTGGACCACACCGGCCCCATCGCCGCCTCGGAACGCAACGCGGCCCGCATTTTCAACGCCGACCATCTGTTCTTTGTCACCAACGGTACCTCCACCTCCAACAAGATCGTGTGGCACAGCTGCGTGGCGGCCGGCGACATCGTGCTGGTGGACCGCAACTGTCACAAGTCCAACCTGCACGCCATCATCATGACCGGCGCGATTCCGGTGTTCCTGATGCCCACTCGCAACCATTACGGCATCATCGGGCCGATTCCCAAGTCGGAATTCCACCCGGACAACATCCGCAAGAAAATCATGGCCAACCCCTTCGCCCGCGAAGTGCTGGAGAAGAACCCCAAGGCCAAGCCGCGCATTCTCACTATCACCCAGTCCACTTACGACGGCATCCTCTACAACGTGGAAGAGATCAAGGGCTTGCTGGATGGCGAAGTGGACACGCTGCACTTTGACGAAGCCTGGCTGCCGCACGCCAGCTTCCATGACTTCTACGGCGACTTCCACGCCATTGGCGAAGGTC
This sequence comes from uncultured Aquitalea sp., assembly GCF_945957525.1. GTDB lineage: Bacteria > Pseudomonadota > Gammaproteobacteria > Burkholderiales > Chromobacteriaceae > Aquitalea. The sequence continues at coordinate 60,478 of NZ_CAMFLA010000018.1, forward strand.
GTCCGCGCTGCCAGGACAGCCTGATTTTCTCCACCCAGTCCACCCACAAGCTGCTGGCCGGCATCAGCCAGGCCTCGCAGATTCTGGTGCAAGACCCGCAAAACCGTCAGCTGGATACCGCCTGGTTCAACGAGGCCTATCTGATGCACACCTCCACCAGCCCGCAATACTCCATCATCGCCAGCTGCGATGTGGCGGCGGCCATGATGGAACAGCCGGGCGGCCAGGCGCTGGTGGAAGAGTCGTTGGTGGAAGCGCTGGATTTCCGCCGCGCCATGCGCAAGGTGGACGAAGAGTACGGCCACGACTGGTGGTTCAGCGTGTGGGGACCGGAAGACCTGTCCGACGACGGTATCTGCGACCCGGTGGAGTGGGAGCTGACCCCCGGCGCGCGCTGGCACGGTTTTGCCGGCATCGAAGAAGGCTTCAACATGCTGGACCCGATCAAGGCTACCGTGCTGACGCCGGGCCTGGCCGTGGACGGCAGCTTTGAAGAGATGGGCATCCCGGCCGCCATCGTCACCAAGTACCTCACCGAACACGGCGTGGTGGTGGAAAAAACCGGCCTGTACAGCTTCTTCATCATGTTCACCATCGGCATCACCAAGGGCCGCTGGAACACGCTGATTTCGCTGCTGCAGCAGTTCAAGGACGACTTCGACAAGAACCAGCCAATGTGGCGCGTGATGCCGGAATTCGTCGCCAAGTACCCGCAGTACGAACGCGTGGGCCTGCAGGACCTGTGCCAGCGCATCCACGGCCTGTACGCCAAGCACGATGTGGCTCGCCTGACCACGGAGATTTATCTGTCGGAAATGGAGCCGGCCATGCGCCCGGCCGACGCTTTCGCCCGCATGGCGCACCGCGAGATCGAACGCGTGCCGGTGGACCAGCTGGAAGGCCGCGTCACCGCCGTCCTGCTGACGCCTTACCCGCCGGGCATCCCGCTGTTGATTCCGGGGGAGCGTTTCAACAAAACCATCGTCGACTATCTGCGCTTTGCGCAGGCCTTCAACCGCGAGCTGCCGGGTTTTGAAACCGATGTGCACGGTCTGGTGGCCACCGAGGTGGAGGGTCGCAAGGTATACGGCGTAGACTGCGTGAAGCAGTAAACCCGCTGACAAAACCCCAGGTCCCGCCTTGAGCCTCCTGGTCGTACTTCGTGTACCGCCTGCGGCTCAGGGCCTCTGCCAGGTGTTGTTTGCGGCGCCAGGCCGCTTCAGACCGGCCTTCGGCCAACCTTGTGTAAAAAGCGGGCGCTTCGGCGCCCGCTTTTTCTTTGTTGCGCCGTGCTTTCGGGCTGACACCCCCATCGCTCAGAGGATGACAAAGCGGTTGCGGCCGCCCGCCTTGGCCAAGTACAGGGCCTCATCGGCGCGGCTCAACACGGTTGACGTGTTGTCGTCGGGCCGCAGCAGCGTTACCCCGGCGGAACAGGTATAGGAAAAAGTGGGCAGGTCGAGCAGCGGGCGCGCGCTTTCCGTCACTGCCAGCATCGCCTGCACGGTCAGCGCCGTCTCCTCCTGCTCCCGGTCCGGCAGCAGCAAGAGAAACTCCTCGCCGCCCATGCGACCGAAACCGTCATGCGGTTTCAACAACGGCGGCACTCGCAAGGCAAAATCGCGCAACACCTTGTCCCCGGCCAAATGCCCCAGCCGGTCGTTGATCTGCTTGAAGTGATCCAGATCGAGGATTGCCAGCGCGCCCGGCGACTGCAGGCGTCTCTGCCTTGCCAGCAGGGTTTCCAGCTGCCGCATCACATGCAGGCGGTTGCTGACGCCGGTCAGCGTGTCGGTCAGCGAGGCGCGCTCCGCCAGATCGCGCGCCTGCCGCAACTCGCGTTCGCTGGCGCGCAGATTGGTGATGTCCGAGCCGATGCACAGCATCCAGCCATCGGGCTGCACGGTTTCGGTCATCCAGATCCAGCGCCCATCGGTCACATCGGCCTCAAAAGCGCGAAACGGCTGCTTGCCGCGCCGCGAGCGGGCCGACGCCAGCCAGGCATCGATATCGTCAGTGCGAATCAAGGCGCCGCGCTGCTGGCGGAAATTGCGCAACATCATTTGCGACCAGCTGATGCGCTCGTGCGGATGCACCTGATAGCACTCGCAAAACGCGGTATTGGCGTAGCGCAGACGGTCGTGATTGTCGAACAGGGAGATCAGCAGCGGCGAATCCTGCTGCAGGCCATACAGCCTGGTGGCAATCTCTTCGGCATCGTTATGGGGCGTCATTCACTCACTGTTCCCTGATTTTTTCAGCCATGTCGTATTGCGAGGCGTAGATGAAACAGTAAAAACCCAAGGGGCCCGACAGCGCAAGGAGAGGTCCGCTGCCCCTATGCGATGGACACAACAACTTGACGGCGCGCTGACGCTGGCAGTGCTAGGGGTCGACGCCTCAAGCGTTTTTGTCAGCGGATCTAGATGCGGAAAGCCCCCACCACCTGCTCCAGCCGCTCGGCCTGCGAGGTCAACTCGTCCGCAGTGGCGGACAGTTCCTCGCCAATGCCGGCCGCGGACTGCACCTCGCGGCTGAAGCCGCCCACCAGCGCGTCTATCTGCGACAGCCCCTGCCCTTGCCGTCCGCTGACGGCCGCCAGCTCCCGCATCCAGTCGGCCGTTTTGCGGGTGGCGTCGACAATCTCGAACAGCGCCTCACCGGCGCGCTCGGCACGCGCCACGCTGTCCGAAGTGAGCTGGCTGATGTCCTGCGCCGCTTTCTGGCTGCGTTCGGCCAACTTGCGCACCTCGCCGGCCACCACGGCAAAGCCCTTGCCCTGCTCACCCACCCGGGCCGCCTCCACCGCTGCGTTCAGCGCCAGCAGATTGGTCTGGTATGCGATGTCGTCCACCAGGCTGATGCGTTGGGCTATCTGCCACATGGCCTCCACGGTTTCCTGCACCGCGTTGCCGCCGTCATCGGCCAATTGCGAAGCATGGCTGGCCATCTGCTCGGTTTCCCGCACGCGCAGCACGCTTTTCTGGAAGGACTCGTTCAGCTCGCGCAGGTGCTGGCTGGCCCGTTCCACCCGCTGAGCGTTGACGGCGCTGGCTTCCGCCATGGTTTGCGCCGTACCGCGCACCTCCAGCGCCGTCAGCGCCAGTTGGTTGGTTTCGGCGCGGATCAGCCCGAAGCGGGCACGCAAGCCGTTCACCATGCGCTCCAGCGCGTCCAGCAGGCTGCCGCTGGCATGACTGCCGTGCTGCCATACCAGATCGCCTTCCGCCACCTGGGCCGCCACGGCGGCGGCCTCCTGCGGCTCGCCCCCCAGCCGGCGCAGCAGCCTGTTGCTGACAAAAAACACCAGCCAGCCCACCGCCAGCAGTGCCAACCCCACAGTCACTTGAATGGCGCGCGTCCACCAGGCCACGGCATCGCGGGCCTCGCTCACTTCGCGGGCGGTGCGCTCGTCGATCAGGCGGTAAACGTCGTCGATGGGCTTCATCACTTTGAGCTTGAGCCGGTTGTAGGCGTCGCCGTGCAGAATCTGCCGCGCCATGTCGTAATCGGGCTGGCTGCGCTGGGTGAATTCGCCGTGCTCATCCGGATAGATGCCCTTCACTGCGTTCATGGCTTGGGCGTCCAGTCGGGTCAGCAATTGCGCCTGCTGCTGGGCTTCGTGCAGCCGGCCCAGCTCTTCGGTCGTGAAGCCGGCTTGCTGCATGCGCGCTTCCAGCGCGGCGGGCAGGCCGTCCGGGCGCGGCTTTTCCGGGGATACGGTCACGTAGTCCCAGTAGATGCGCGTGTAATGCTGCGGCAAGGGCCGGTTGCCGTTACGGATGTCCAGCACGGCCTGGTACTGATCGCGGAAGCGGTCTTCGCCGGTGACGGTATAACTGCGCGCCAGCCGGGTGAGATCGTCCGTGCTCTGCCGCAACTCATTGGCCAGCAGATAGCTGGCATAGCGGCGCGACTCGCTCTGGTGCAGGCGTTCGGTCTCCCGCCCCAGCATCGCCAATGCCGCCAGCAGGGCCAGCATCAGCGCGCAACACAATGCGCCGGCCAACCGGACTCTGGTCAAAACCCCCATGCTATACCCCCTGTCGCACATGCCTGTCATCGCCGCCTGCGCGCTGCGCCGGCTGGCGGACGCAAGCCGCCGCCCAGTGCCTGTTGGCGGTTCTTCCTGTTTTTATAGTTGGCCGAAAGGATAGAGGGCAATCCCGGCAAGGCCCGCACGATCAAGCGACAGGTCCGGTCCGGTCAAAGCGCGGAAAATCCAGGCCTTACCCTGAATGGCCGCCCCCGCGCGGCGTAAAACCAATCAGGAGAAGGCAATGCAATCCCATGACTACATCGTGGTGGGCGGCGGCTCGGCCGGCTGCGTCATCACTCGCCGGCTGGTGGAGGCCGGCAAGCGCGTGCTGTTGCTGGAAGACGGCCCGGCCGACAATACGCCCTTCATTCACATGCCGGCCACTTTCATCAAGGTCATCGGCAGCGAGCGCACGGTGATCTATCACAGCGAACCGCAGGCGGAGGCGGACGGGCGCAGCCTGCATGTGCCGCAAGGGCGCACGCTGGGCGGCGGCAGCTCGGTCAACGCCATGGTGTATATCCGCGGCACGCCAGCCGATTACGACGGCTGGCGCGACGCGGGTTGTCGCGGCTGGGGCTGGGACGAGGTACTGCCCGCCTTCAAGAAGGCGGAAAACCACATGCGACTCTCCGAGCCCTACCACGGCACGACCGGGCCGCTGCATGTCAGCGACACCCGCTTTCGCCACCCGCTCAGCCTGGCCTTCGTCAAGGCCGCGCAAGAGTGCGGCCTACCCTACAACGACGACTTCAACGGCGCGCAGCAGGCTGGCTGCGGCTTTTTCCACACCACCACCTTCAACGGGCAACGCGGCAGCACGGCGGCCACCTACCTGGCCGGCGTGCGGCACAACCCCTTGTTGAGCGTGCTGACCGACTGCTATGTGGAAACCCTGCTCTGGCAAGGCAAACGCTGTACCGGTGTGCGCTGGCGCACGGCCGACGGTCAGCGTCACAGCGCCGGGGCCCGGGCCGAGGTGATTCTGGCCGCGGGGGCGCTGTCCACCCCGAAAATACTGCTGCTGTCCGGCATCGGCCCCGCCGCCCAATTGCAGGCGCACGGCATCGCGCCGCTGGTAGATGCGCCGGAAGTGGGCGACAACTACCAGGATCATCTCGAAGTGTCGGTCTATGGCCGCTGCCGGCACCCCATCAGCCTCCTAGGGCAGGATCGCGGCCTGACTGCGCTGCGGCACGGCCTGCAGTGGCGCTTGTGTCGCAGCGGCCTGCTCACCTCCAATGTGGTGGAAAGCGGTGCGTTCGCCATTACCGATGGCGGTGCGCGTCCCGACATCCAGTTTCATGTGCTGCCGGTGCTGGTGGGCGATGTGGACCGTGACCCGCTGGCAGGCCACGGCATCTCGCTCAACCCCTGCCTACTGCGCCCCAAATCGCGCGGCGCGGTGCGCCTTTCCGGCCCGGATGCGGCCTCCCCCTTGCGCTTCTACAGCGGCGCGCTCAGCCATGAAGACGATGTGGCCGGGCTGCTGCGCGGCGTGAAACTGGCACGGCGGATACTGCGCGCGCCCTCGCTCAAGGCGGTCATAGCCGAAGAGCTGCGCCCTTCCGCGCAAGAGCAGGAAGACGATGATGTCCTTATCGCGCACATCCGCAGCCATGCCAAGACGGTGTACCACCCGGTGGGCACCTGCCGCATGGGCGACGACGCGCGCGCGGTGCTGGATCCTCAATTGCGGGTGCGCGGGGTGGACGGGTTGCGCGTGTGCGACGCCTCGGTCATGCCCGCCATCGTCTCCGGCAACACCAATGCGCCGGTGGTGATGATCGCCGAGCGCTGCGCCGACTTCATCCTGCGCCCCTGATGCGTCAAAGCCCGGCGCAAGGCCGGGCTTCGGCAAACATCAGCCAAAGGGCCAGGCGGCCCTCCGGATCAGAACGGCGTCACCAGTTTGGCCCAGACCGAGCTGCCCTCCGGCCGGTTGCGCACGGCAAACTCTTTCAACACACGCACTTCCAGCCCCACCCCGCCCCATTGCGCGCGCACGGCCGGCCCGATGGCGAAAGCCTGCCCGCGAAAGCCGTTGCCGGCCACCGCCGCGCCGTTCTGCACATCATCGGTAGTCTGCTTGATGAAGTAACCGTTCACGCCCACCCGCCAGCCGGGCGACACTGCGTAACTGAGCGCATAGTCTGCGTGGAACAACTGGCCCGAACGGTAATCGGTGTCGCGGTTCTTGCTGTTGAAGGTATAGGTCAGCTTGGCCGAGGCTTCCCAGCCGCTGGCCGGTAACCAGGACCAGGCCCACACCGGCCGCAGGGAGTAATAGTTCTTGCCCAGATTCAGCATGGCGTTCTTGTCATAGCTGCCGGTGGGCAGATACACGTCCAGCGCCAACACCTGATGCCAGCTGCCCTCATCGCCCCAGGCCAGCAAAGGCCCCACCACGCTGTCGCCCAAGCCGCTGCGGCTGGCGTGCGCGCCGCCGGCGTCCAGACTCAGGCTGGGCAAGGACGTCAGCGCGAAGCCGCCCACCCGCCCGCCCCACAGCCGGCTGTCGGACATGTACAGCAGACGCGGCACCAGCACATCGGCGGTCAAGCCAAAGCCGGGCACCGAGGATTTGCCATCCTCGTTGTTGAACTGGCTGGCGTGATAGTGGTTGGCGTAGAACACGCCATACCAGCCCGCAGGCGGCAAAGCCCCGGCCAGAAACCCCTCCGCCCCGGCGCCGATGGAGTCCGCGCCGGATTCAGTCGCCTGCGCCAGCGGCGACAGCGCCAGGCAAACAGCGGCCGGCAGTCCGGCGCGCAACAATGCTTTGATCATGATATTCCTCGCTGGCCGCGCGGCAGCCCCGCCCCGCGCAGCCTCTTTCAATGGTTTCAGAGGGGAGCGGCGTCGAGATTGCGCACCGGCGCGCGCGCCACCCGGCGCGGCGCGGTCTCGCGCAAACCCAGCGACAGCAAAGCCGGCAGCAGCGCGGCGACGGCGGCGATCCACATCACAACCGGCAAGCCGTAACGATCGGCGGCCATGCCGGCCAGGGTGGGCGCGACAAAGCCGCCCGCCAGTTCGCCCACGCCCATGATCATGCCCAGCGCGGTGGCGATGATGGCGGCGGAAACGGTCTCGGCCGGGATAGTGGCCATGAACAGGGTGAAACACCCCAGCCCGGTGTAGGTGCAGAACACCAGTACGGCCAGCAAGCGCACATCCTGCACATGCAGCAACACCAGCGGACAGCAGGCGGCAATCAGGGAGAACGCCACCATGGCGGGCTTGCGGCCGATGCGGTCGGAAATACCCGGCACCACCGCGCCCCAGACCACCCAGGCCAGGCCCAGGCTGCTCATCACCATGCCCATTTGCGCCGGCTGCAGGCCTTTGACGCTCACCAGAAAGGTGGGCGTAAACGAAATCAGGATGATGAACCAGGTGATATAGCTGCAGGCAATCAGCACGCACAGCAGGATATTCCGCTCCCGCAGCAAGGCCGCCAATCCTACAGTTGACTGCTCCGCGCTGCGCGACGCGGCCACGACGGCGGCCTCCGGCGGCCGCTCCCGCACATGCCGCCACACCAGCCAGGCAATAAGCAGGCCCGGCAAGCAAGAAAGGTAAAAGGCAGTGCGCCAGCCGTAGGCGCCGGCCAGCCAGATCAGGATGGGCGGGCCGATCACTGCGCCGAACAAACCCGGCGCCGCGCCGTTGACGATGCCCATGTTGAAGCCGCGTCGCGCCGGCGTGGACGCTTCGGCCAACATGGATTGGGAAATGGGCAATACCGGCCCCTCGGCCACGCCCATCAGCGCGCGGAACAGCAGAAGCGCGACAAAGCCGCCCACCAGGCCGGATGCCGCCGAAAACAGCGAAAACGCGATAACCGACACCAGCAACATCGGCTTGCGCGCCTTCAGCCGGTCCGACAAGGCGCCAAAACCCACGCCGGACAGCGACCAGGTCAGCGCCAGCGCCGAAGCCAGCATGCCCAGTTGCGTATTGTCCAGTTTCAGCTCCCCCGAAATGAAGGGGAACAGAAAGGACAAGGCCAGTCGGTCGAAAAACACAAAGCCGAAACTCAGGGCCAGAATGGCCAGCAACTTGTTTTCATAGGAAAGGCGCATGGCGAGCCCTCCCTCGGTGGTGGCGAGGCCGGCGCGCCGGCCCCGTGATCTGCGTGTGCGTCATGACATGTCTCCTCTTGTTGTGTGGCGCATCGCGACCGCATGCGGTCGTGGGGAGACTGTAGCCAGAGGCTGTCGACACACCTTGCCTGAGCCGGACATCGCCGTTGCCTGCCGCTGCCATGCCGCCGCGCGGCAAAACAAAAGCGCCCCGCAGGGCGCTTCAGGCTGCTGACAAAATCAAAGACAAGACAAGCATTAGACACTCAGCGCGCAACGGGCCAGGCGGCGCTGCGCGTCTGGCTGGGGGTTTCCTCGAAGCGACGCTTGTAGCAGCGGCAAAAGTGCGCCATGTGATTGAAACCCCAGCGGAACGCCAGTTCGCTCACCGACAGATGGCGCAAGGCGGGGTCTTGCAGATCGATGCGGCAACGCTCCAGCCGCCGCCCCCAGACATAACGGGACACCGACAGCCCTTCGCGCTCGAACAGCCGCGCCAGCTGGCGGGAGGACAAACCCACCGCCCGTCCCACCAGTGCGCTGTCCAGCTCGTCCTCGGCCAGATGCGCCTCAATGAAAGCCTTGGCGCGCCACAGGCTGCACAGAGTGGATTTACTGGCGGTCGATTCGCCGCTGTGCGCCTGCCACAGCGAGTGCAGCCACTCCAGCAGCCCGCTGGCCAAATGCTCATCGTTCTCGCGGCCTGCGCCGCCGGTCAGCGTCCGGTGCACGGCCAGCGCGTCCCAGCCCGCCATCACCCGGCTGCTTTCGATGCGCACAAGACCGCGCGCGGCCCAGCGTCCCACATGGCGCTCAAACAGCGAGCGCGGAATATCCAGCACCGCCATCGACATGTCGCCGGGAAAGCCATGTCCGTAAGGCCGCGCAGTGTCGTACATCACCACGTCGCCCGGCCCGTGCAGGGCGGCGTCCACACCCTGATGGCTGAAGCCGCGTCCCTGCAGCATCAGGCAGGCGAAGATGCTGTCGCGGGCATCGTGGCGGATGCTGTGCCCGCTGCGCGCCACCGCGTGCGCGTTGGCCTGGATGGTGGCCATGCGGAACAGCCCGAAATCCTGGAAGCGCAAGCTGGCGTCCAGCCCTTGCTCCGGCGGTCGCTGACACTCGACATCGATGAGCAGCGAGCCCACCCGTTCGCGCCAGTAATCCAGCCGGTCGGCGTCGCCGACATCCTGAGTGGAAATGCGCACATCCTGCCGCAGTCTGCCGTTCATGCCGGCCTCCTGCCGCCATGCGGCGCGCGAGCAATACAACGCCGGGCGTCCGCCGACGCCGGGGTGAATGACTTCATGACGTGTCTCCTCCTGAAGGCCCTCTGACGGGGCCATGCATCAGTCGCCGCCGGTCCGGGCGTCAGACAGGCGGCACACACCATATTATTAACATGTTAATCAATGTCAAGCAGGGTCAACATGACCCGCCTCCCCGGCTACCAGCCGTTCTCCAGCACCAGATGTCCGGGCTGGCTCAAACGGCTAAGCCGGAAGCCCATCTTCATCAGCTGGCGATGGGTGTCTTCCACCATGGCCGGACTGCCGCAAATCATGAAACGGGAGCGCTCCGGCGTCAGCGCCGCCCCGGCCGCCTGCACCAGCGCACCACTGGCCAGCATGGCCGGAATGCGTTCGCCCAGTGCGCCGGGCACGGTCTCCCGCGTCACCACCGGTAGATAACGCAGCTTGTCGCCATGCTCTTGCCACAAGGGGTGCCCGCGCAGCGCGGCGATTTCGTCGCGATAGGCCAACTCGCCGGCTTCGCGCACACAGTGCACCAGCAGGATGCGCTCAAAGCGTTGCCACACTTCAGGCTGATGCAGAATGGAAAGATAGGGCGCAAGACCAGTGCCGGTACCCAGCAGCCACAAGTCTTGTCCGTCCGGCAGGCGGTCCACGGTGAAAAAGCCATTGGCCTTGCTGTCCAGCAGTACCTCGTCGCCCGCCTTCAGTTGCGCCAGACGGGAAGTGAACAGCCCGTCCGGCACCACGATGGAGAAGAATTCCAGATGTTCGTCCCAGTCGGCCGAGGTCATGGAATAAGCGCGCCACACCATGCCGCCGTTTTCCAGCGGCAGGCCAAGACGAGCGAACTGACCCGGCGTGAAACGGTAGGCATCCGGGCGACTCAGGCGAAAACTCAGCAGTTTGTCGTGCCAGCGGTGCAAGGAGAGGATGTGCTCGCGGGTGAATTTTTCTTCGGCGGGGGCGCTCATGATTAATATACGAGTAATTTACTCAAGTACTTTACGCCTTCCATCCCACTTCGGGCAACCCTGCGCGCCTGTCGTCTTTCCGCCGGGCGGCAATTCACCCGTGATGCCGGTCCAGGCGATTCCTGACCTGGCCGCAGAGGGAAGCAAGCCCGCCCCGCTCAACACCCCAGCAGGGGCGGCAGTTCGGCCAGACTGGCGATGGCCCTCACCCCTGCCGGCGTTGGCAAACCTGCACTGTTAAGCCATACCGCCTGCAAGCCGCAAGCCATCGCGCCCTGCACATCCGTGGCCAGCGCATCGCCCACCATCAGCAGTTCGTCCAGCCGGCAACCGCACTGCGCGGCGGCATGGCGGAAGAAGGCGGGCTCAGGTTTGCCGAAGCCCAAATCGCGACGGCAGAAATAATGCGTAAAACTCCCCGCCAACCCTACCCGCGCCAGCGCCTGGCGAATATCGGCGGCACAGGAGGCCGAGGCGTTGCTGGCGATGTGGCAGGGATAGCGCGCGGCAATACGACTCAGCGCCGCCGCAGCGCCCGGCATCGCCTCCACGCGCGGCCAGGCCCACATCGGCCCGCTCATGCCCGGCAAATCGCGCATCAGTGTGTCGCCCCAGTCAAACAGCAATTGCCTCGGCGGAGTCAGCATGCGCAGCCTGCGGCCAGGCTCGCCACCAGCTGGGCGGCCGGCAGCGCCTGCGCCCGATGCACCCCGGTGCCCGCCCACAGCGAAAGGCACTCCGCCCGGGACTGGCGCGCAGCGGCGGCGCGCAGGGGGCCGGTCAGCGCATTCATCAGCGGATAGGCCGGCGCGGCGGCTTCAAAATCCGCCATAGCCTGCATATAACCATTGACCACGCCACGCGCCAGGCGGCCGGAGAAAGCCCGCGTCAACCGTGTGCTGCCGGCAGGCGCTTCGGCCAAGGCCTGTTTCCACGGTGCGCTGATGCCGGATTCCGGGCAGCGCAGAAAAGCCGTACCCAGCTGGCAGGCTTGCGCGCCGGCCGCCAGCGCGGCGGCCATGTCATGGCCGTCCATCATGCCGCCGGCGGCGATGACGGGAATCTCCAACGCGCCGGCCAACTGCCGAGTCAGGGCCAGCATCGGCGTCAGCGAATCGGACTGTTCGCCAAGGAAAGTGCCGCGATGGCCGCCGGCTTCCTCTCCCTGCGCGCAGACCGCGTCCGCGCCCGCCGCTTGCCAGGCCAGGCCTTCGGCCAGGCTCGTGGCGGTGCCCACCACCATGATGCCGGCCGCACGCAAACACGCTACCTGCCCCACCGTCAAAATGCCGAAGGTAAAGCTGGCCGCCGCCGGCTGCAGGGCAATCAGGGTTTCCAGCTGTTCGGCAAACGGTTCGCACCATTTGTCCGGTAAGCCGGGTGCGGGCAGGCCCAGCCCGGCGTGCCAGGGCGCCAGACGCGCCAGCGCGGCGTCAAGGCTGGCCGTATCCGGCTGCGGTGTGTCCTGCACAAACAGATTGATGGCGAAGGGGCTATCGGTCAGCGCGCGGATGGCGGCCACCTCGCTGACCATGCCGGCCGGCGTCAGCGCGGCTGCGGCCAGCGAACCCAAGGCGCCGGCGCCGGACACGGCGGCCACCAGCGCGGGCGTGGTAGCGCCACCCGCCATCGGCGCTTGCACCAAGGGAACGGCAAGCCCGAGCTTGCGGCAGAGAGGACGGGACATGGGAAATCCTTGAGCTGCCGCCGGCGCCGCGTCAGAACAGCAGGCGCGACGCCGGGCGGCGGGACAACAACGACTAGTCGGCCAGCGCCTGCGCCAGATCCGCCAGAATGTCTTCGATATCTTCCACGCCGATGGACAAACGCAAACCGCCTTCGCGAATGCCCAACTGGGCTTTCTGCTCCGGCGGCATGCCGCCGTGCGACATGGTGTAGCTATGATTGACCAGCGACTCCACCCCGCCCAGCGACTCCGCCAGCGCAAACAGCTGCAGACGGCTAGCCACCCGGCTGGCGGCAGCGCGAGTATCGTCCTTCAGCCAGATGGTGACTATGCCGCCGAAACGACGCATCTGACGACGCGCCACCTCATGGCCCGGGTGCTCCGGCAAGCCGGGGAAGAACACTTTTTCGATCTTCGGATGGTTTTGCAAAAAGGCGGCCACGCGCTCAGCGTTGTCGCAATGGCGCTCCATGCGCAGATGCAGGGTCTTGATGCCGCGCAGCGTCAGGAAGCAATCCTGCGGCCCCGGCACTGCGCCGGCCGAGTTCTGGATGAACTTGATGTCGGTGTGCAGTTGGTCGTCGTTGACCGCCACCAAACCCAGCAGCACATCAGAATGGCCGCCCAGATACTTGGTGGCGGAGTGCACCACGATGTCCGCGCCCAGATCCAGCGGGTTTTGCAGATAGGGCGTGGCGAAGGTGCTGTCCACCGCCACCTTGGCGCCATGGCGGCGCGCAATGGCGGACAAGGCCTCGATGTCCACCAGGTTCAGCAAGGGATTGGTGGGCGACTCCAGCCACACCAAGCGGGTTTTGTCGCTGATGGCGGCCTCCAGATTGGCGGTGACGGAGAGGTCCACAAAAGTTACGGTGATGCCGGCCGGCGCCATCACGCGGGTCAACAGGCGGTAGGCGCCGCCATAAAGGTCGGCCACGGCGATCACCTCGTCGCCCGGCTTGAGCGTGGCGCGCAGCACCGCGTCGATGGCGGCCATGCCGCTGGCGAAAGCCAGGCCGTGGCGGGCGTTTTCCAGGCTGGCCAGGCAACCCTCCAGCGCGGCGCGGGTAGGCGTGCCGGTGCGGGCGTATGCAAAGTCGCGGGATTCGCCCACTTCGCTGAACTCGAAAACCGAGGTCTGATAGATGGGCGGCATCACGGACTGATGGTGGCTGCTGTTGTCGTAACCGGCGTGAATGGAGCGAGTGGCGAATTTCATGATCATTCCTGTGGAGGGACGCCCATCCATTATGCTTACGGAATGGGCAGATACGGTAACTTGACGGCATTTTGCCGGTTTTTTGCTTGATATTTGCCAAAAAACAGCCCGGATTTGCTTTACAGCCAGCAGCATTGGGGCTATTTTGCAGCGTTTCGCATTCAAACGATTGTACGAATGAAGCCAGAACGCGCTTTTGACATCCTCTTCCAGCAACTGCAGCAGTACCCCCGCACCGATTGTCTTTCCAGCCGCGACGGCAAGCTGTGGCAAACGCTCAGCACCCGGGACGTGATCGATACCGTCAACCGCATGAGCCTGGGCCTGCTGGCTTTCGGCATCGGCCCGGGCGACCACGTGGCACTGGCGGCGGACAACTGCAGTGAATGGACGATGGTGGATCTGGCTTTGCAGCAGATTGGCGCGGTCAGCGTGCCGCTCTATCCCACCATTACCCTGGATGATGCACGCTATATCCTGGCGCATGCCGAGGTCAAGCTGGCTTTCGCCGGCAGCCGCGCACTGCATGCCAAGCTGCACCAGGCGCTGGGCAAACTCAGTTGCCCCATCCATACCCTGCCGCAACTGGATGACCTGCCCTGCTGGCGCGACATCATGGCGCTGGCGCGCGACGAAGACCTGCCGCGCCTGACCGCCCTGCGCGACGCCGTGCGCCCGGACGATGTCTTCACCATCATCTATACCTCCGGCACCACCGGCCGCGCCAAGGGCGTGATGCTGAGCCACCGCAATCTGGTCAGCACGGTCACCGCCACCGCCGAACACACCCGGCTGCCCGAAGGCCATTGCCGCGCACTGAGCTTCCTGCCCCTGTCGCACGTATTCGAGCGTGCCGGCGTGTTCTACTACATGCACATCGGCGCCGGCGTGTACTTCGCCAGCGTGGAAACACTGTCCGGCTGCATGGCGGAGGTCAAACCGCACACCTTCAGCGCCGTACCGCGCGTGCTGGAAAAAGTGCACGAAAAACTGGTGAACAAAGCGCGCGAGCTGTCCGGCTGGCGCCGCCGTCTCTATCTGTGGGCCATTGATCTGGCCGAGAACTACGACCCCAACGCCACGCCGTCGCCCCTGATGCGCCTGCAACACGCGCTGGCCGACCGCCTGGTGTACCGCAAATGGCGCGCCGCCATGGGCGGCGAACTGCGCTGGGTCAATGTGGGCTCTGCCGCGCTGCAGCCGCGCCTAGCGCGCCTGTTTTGGGCTGCCGGCATTGCTGTGGCCGAGGGCTACGGCATGAGCGAAACCTCGCCGGTGATTTCAGCCAACCCCTTCAGCGCGCGCGATGTGCGCATCGGCTCGGTGGGCGTGGCCATGCCGGGGGTGCAGCTAAAGTTGGCCGAAGACGGCGAAATCCTGGTGCGCGGCGACAATGTGATGGCCGGTTATTACAAGGAAGCGGCACTCACGGCTGAAACCCTGCGCGACGGCTGGCTGCATACCGGCGACATCGGCGTGATCGAGCAAGGCTATCTGCGCATTACCGATCGCAAGAAAGAAATGTTCAAGACCAGCAACGGCAAGTACATCGCTCCGCAGGTAATCGAGAACAAGCTGAAGGAATCGTCCTTCATCGATCAGGTGATGGTGGTGGGCGACGGGCAGAAATTTGCCGCCGCGCTGATTGTGCCGCTGTTTGAAAAGCTGAAGGAATGGTGCACCGAGCACGGCATTCCCTACACCACCGATCACGACATGGCCATGCACCCGCGCGTAGTGGAGCTGATAGAGCGGGAAATCAAGCGCTTCAACCGCTATTTTGGCAGCTGGGAGCACATCAAGAAGTTCTCTTTGCTGGACAAGCCGTGGTGCGTGGACGCTGGCGAACTGGCTCCCACGCTGAAGCTGCGCCGCAAGGTGATTGCCGAGCGCTGCCGCATGCTGATCGAGGGCATGTACGTACACGCCTGAGTTTTGCCCCACCCAGCAAAACAGCCCTGCCGGCTTCTGCCGCAGGGCTGTCTTTTCATTTGGGCGCGCATCCCGGGCCGGCCCTTCGGCCCACCTTGCGTCAAGACGGAAATCGCCGCACAACGTTAGCCGGTCGTCAGCAAGAGCCGGGGCGGCCAACAAAATCCGCATCAAGGTTGAGGCAAGCCGCGCCCGCACTGGCTGTCGCGAAGCACGGCAAGCAGGCGCAAGACCCGAGCAGGTTTTTTGCGATCAGGCCTTAGCGCTGATGCGCCAGATCCAGCCGCTTTTCCACCATGCGCTGCACACGCTCGAAGGCCGCGCTCAATGCCCAGTAAATGGCGGCCGCGCCCAGATACAGCGGCAAGGGCTGGAAGGTTTGCGCAATCACTTCCTTGGTGGCCAGCATCAGCTCGGTGACGGTAATCACCGACACCAGCGAGGTATCCTTGATCAGGCTGATCAGCGAATTGGACAAGCTGGGCACCGACAAACGCAGCGCCTGCGGCGCCACGATGTAGCGCATGGTCTGCCACCAGGTAAAGCCCAGCGACAGGCCGGCGTCCCACTGCCCCTTGTGCACGCCGGCAATGCCGCCGCGCAGGCTTTCCGACAGATAGGCCGCCACATTCAGCGTCAGTGAAATCACCCCGGCGCTGACCGGGTCCAGCTCGATGCCAACGCCGGGCAGCCCGTAATAGATAACGAAAATCTGCACCAGCAAGGGCGTGCCGCGCATCACGCTCACATACAAAGCCGCCAGTTGGCTGAGCAGCGGCACCCGGCCCACCCGCACCAGCGCCACGGCAAAACCCAGCGCCAGACCCAGCACCATGGCCACCAGCGCGAACATCAGCGTATACAGCGTGCCCTTGAGCATCACCGGCAAGGCTGCTTGAAAGAGCTGCGTCCACTCCATCCCGTTCTCCTGAAACAACACGCCCCTGAAAAACTCAGGGGCGTCGCAAACCGGCAGACTACGCAAGCCGCCGCCGGTCGGCAAGCGGCAAACGCGGCCTGGCTGTTACTTGCCGGCTACCGGCGGCTTGGACACATCAATGCCGAACCACTTCACGGAAATCTTCTTGAAGCTGCCGTCGGCCTTCATGTCCGCCAACGCCTTGTCCACAGCCTGCTTGAACTTGGGATTGTTCTTGGCAAACGGGATGCCCATGGTGGTGACGTCGCCCACCGGATGGCCTGCCTTCAGCGGCAGCTTGGCTTGCTTGATGGCAAACGGAATCAGCAGGCTGTCGTTCAGCGCGGCGTCAATGCGGCCGGAGGCCAGATCCTGCAGGTTTTCCGGAGCGGACGGGTACACCTTCACATCGATGCCGTTGACGGCCTTCACCATGTCGGCGTAGTTGCTGCCCTGGCCCACGCCTACCTTCTTGCCCTTCAAATCGTCCAGCGACTTGAACACGCGGCTTTCATTCTTGCGCACGATCAGCTGGGCGCTGGAATAGGTGTAGGGAGTGGAAAAGTCGAAAGTTTCCTTGCGTTTGTCGGTAATGCCCACTTGGTTGACCACTACGTCGAACTTGCCCGCTTGCAGGCCGGCCAGCAGGCCGCTCCATTCACCAGTAGTGAATTCCGGCTTCACTTTCAAACGCTTGGCCACCTCGGTAGCCACTTCCACGTCAAAGCCGGTGAGGTTCTGGTTGGCGTCTTTGAAAGTAAACGGCGGGTAGGTGCCTTCAACGGCGATCTTGAGCGTACCGCGCTGCTTGACCGTATCCAGCAGATCAGCGGCAAAAGCATGGCCGGTAAGGGTAAGGGCCAGTGCGCCTGCGAGAAGCTTTTTCATATTAAAATAACCTTTTGTTATATTGATATCAAAAACAAATCAAAGCAGGAATATAGCAACTCTCCCGCCGCTTGCCTAGCATTATGCAGCGCCAGCGGCCGCACAAGACCCCGCCTGCACACACGACAACTCATGCACCGCCGTCAACGCACAAACAGCCACACCGTCAACACCGCCCCCACCAGCACCACAAAGGCGCGCAACCCCTTCTCCGGCAAACGGTGCATCAACCAGCCGCCCACCACCCCGCCGACAATACCGCCCGCGCCCAGCGCCAGCACCGCCCACCAGTTGATCTGCGGCGACAAGGCAAAGATAACCACCGCGGAAGCGTTCATCGTCATGGCCAGCACATTCTTGCTAGCCGTGGCCATCCGCACCTGCTGCCCGGCGATGGTCAAGGCCGCCAGCATCAGAAAACCGATACCGCCGCCAAAATACCCGCCATACACCGCAATGCCGCCCTGCACCATTAACAACAATGGCGCCGGCCAGGCATCGTGCGGCTCCCCCTCCGCTCGGGGCTTACGGAAAAAACTGCCCCAGGTAAACACCGAAGTGGCAAACAGCACCAGCCAAGGCACCAACCGGGTAAAGATGCTCACCGGCGTGGACAACAACAGCAAAGCGCCAGCCACTCCGCCGGCCAGACTGATCCAGAACAAATGGCGAAACGGCACCGGCCCCACCCCGCCCACCAGCTTGCGACCGGCAATGGCGGTGGTGATCTGGCTGGGAAACAGCGCGATGGTGCTGCTCATATTGGCCGCCAGAGGATTCAGCCCCGCCAGCAACAAGGTGGGAAAAGTAATGAAGGAACCGCCGCCGGCCAGCGCGTTCTGAATGCCGGCGTAAAGGCCCGCCAGCGCGATCAGCGCCAGCAGTGAAGGGGGCAAGGAGGTGGTAGGCATGAAGACTCCGGCAGAATCAGACAAGATAACTGTCCCATTCTGCATGGAGTAGGCTTTGTTGCACAAATCAGCCACAGGTCGAACTACCCCAATCCCCAGACGGACTTATCCCATGCGGACCGTTTGCGGTGTGCCCAGTGCTTTGAAACGATTTAGAATCGCTGCACAGATTTGAAGCTCCGCCACCTGCCGGTTAAAGTCCCGTGACTTAACCCTGTCTGCTAGCAATTTGAAACAGTGCATCTTCGTTTCGACCAAGCTGCGACGATGGTAGCCACTCCACTTTTTCCAGAGCGTGCGCCCCAGATATTTCACCGAGCGTAGTGACTCATTGCGAGCCTGATTGCCCTGTGAATTCCCTTTCCAGAATTGGCCGTTTCGTCGCGGGGGAATGATGGCTGCAGCTCCGCGCTCCGCAATCGCTGCGTGACATAGACGTGTGTCGTACGCCCCATCCGTGGTCACGGTCACC
>NZ_CAMFLA010000019.1 GCF_945957525.1 uncultured Aquitalea sp.
ACCGCTGACCTCTTGCATGCCATGCAAGCGCTCTCCCAGCTGAGCTATACCCCCACAGGGTTACTGCATTTGGCGTCCCCACGGGGAGTCGAACCCCGGTTATCGCCGTGAAAGGGCGGTGTCCTA
This sequence comes from uncultured Aquitalea sp., assembly GCF_945957525.1. Taxonomy (GTDB): domain Bacteria; phylum Pseudomonadota; class Gammaproteobacteria; order Burkholderiales; family Chromobacteriaceae; genus Aquitalea. Next base: position 127 of record NZ_CAMFLA010000019.1, read on the forward strand.
GGCCTCTAGACGATGGGGACCCTGAGACATCATCACTGTGAAGAGTTGTTGGTGGAGCTAAGCGGGATCGAACCGCTGACCTCTTGCATGCCATGCAAGCGCTCTCCCAGCTGAGCTATAGCCCCGAACGTGTCGTTCACAGTGGGGCGCAGTATAGACAGGCCATTCCGGGCTGTAAAGAGGTTTTCGAAAAAATTTTTTGCCATGCCTCGCGGTATAATCGCGCTTTCCGAAAAGCCACGCGGTGAGCGCGCATGTCCGTAGGTCATTACGAAAATTTTCCGGTGGGATCCATTCTTTTGCCGCGGCGCATGCGCAAGGCGGTGCACGCCATCTATCATTTCGCCCGCTATGCGGACGATGTGGCGGATGAGGGCGACAAGAGCGCGGACGAACGGCTGGCAGAGCTGGCCCACCTGGCCAAGGAGCTGGACACCATTCGCGACGGCGGCATTCCCGCCATGCCCATGATGCGCAAACTAGCGGACACCATCGCCCGTCATCAGTTGCCCTTGCAGCCGTTCTACGATCTGCTGTCCGCCTTCAGTCAGGATGTGGTCAAGCATCGCTATCAGGATTTTGCCGAGCTGATGGACTACTGCCGTCGTTCGGCCAACCCGGTGGGACGATTGATGCTGGCGCTCTACGGCGAGAACGATCAGCGCAGCCTGGCGATGTCGGACGGTATCTGCACCGCGCTGCAACTGATCAACTTCTGGCAGGATGTGGCCATCGACTGGCAGAAGGGCAGGGTTTACCTGCCGCAGACTGATCTGGACAAATACCGCATCCGCGAAGGGCAGATCGCCGGCAAGGATCCTACCGGCCTGTGGCGGCCCATGATGCTGCATCAGGTGGAGCGTACCCGTAAAATGCTGCAGGCCGGCGCGCCACTGGGCAAAAAGCTCAAGGGCCGCCTGGGCTTGGAGCTGCGGCTTATCATCATGGGCGGGGAGCGCATCCTGAAAAAGCTGCACGACAGCGGCGGCGACGTGTTTCGTCAGCGCCCGGTGCTTACTTGGAAAGACTGGCTTTACATGATCTGGCGCGCTGTGCGCGCCAAGTGACACAAGACGCCGGCAAGCAGCAACAAGACCGGCCAAACCGACTGCACAAAGAGGAGCGGCGCGTGACGCCCGACCAATACTGCGAAGATAAGGCCGCCGCCAGCGGCTCCAGCTTCTATTACAGCTTCCGTTTTCTGTCGCCCGAACGCCGGCGCGCCATCACTGCCCTGTACGCCTTTTGCCGCGAGGTGGACGATGTGGTGGACGAGTGTCACGAAGAAACCGTCGCCCGGGCCAAGTTGGCCTGGTGGCGCGACGAGGTAGCGCGCCTGTATCAGGGCAAGCCCGAGCACCCGGTCAGCCTGGCGCTGCAACCGCATGTGGCGGCTTTCGGCCTGCCGCAATCCGAACTGGAAGAAGTGATAGACGGCATGCAGATGGATCTGGATTTCGCCCGCTATGAAAGTTTCGACGACTTGCGACTGTATTGCCATCGCGTCGCCGGCGTGGTGGGGCGGCTGTCCGCGCGCATCTTCGGTTATCAAGACCCGCGCACGCTGGAGTACGCCCATGAACTGGGCCTGGCGTTCCAGCTCACCAATATCGCCCGCGATGTGGGCGAAGACGCGCGGCGCGATCGTATCTACATCCCCATGCAAGAGCTGCAGCGCTTCAATGTGCCGGCCATGGACATCCTGCATTACGAAGAAACACCGGCCTTCGCCGAACTGATGGCCTTCCAGATCGAGCGCGCCCGCGAGCACTATGCCCGTGCCTGGGCGCTACTGCCGGCGGTGGACCGCAAGACCCAGCGTCCGGGTTTGCTGATGGCGGCCATCTACCGAGCCACGCTGGAGGAGCTGAGCCTGGATGGCCCGGCCAAGGTGCTCAATCAGCGCCTGTCGCTGACGCCGGTGCGCAAGCTTTGGCTGGCCTGGAAAACATGGACTTTCGGCTACAAGGCCTGACTGCATGAGCTTGCCGCGCGTTGCCGTCATCGGCGCTGGCTGGGCCGGACTTGCCGCCGCCGTGGAACTGTCCGGCCAGGCCGAGCTGACGCTGTACGAGGCCGGCAGAGAGCCGGGAGGTCGCGCTCGCCGGGTGGGGTCAACCGACGGCAAGCTTGATAATGGTCAGCACATCCTGATCGGCGCTTATGCAGAATGCCTGCGCCTGATGCGCAAGGTGGGCGTGGATGCCGACGGCGCCTTGCTGCGCCAGCCGCTCAACTGGGTACGCGCCGGCGGCATCTGCCTGCGTTGCCCGGACTGGCCCGCGCCCTGGCATGTGCTGGGCGGTTTGCTGGCGGCCAGCGGTATTTCCATTGGCGACAAGTGGCGCATGCTGGCTGCTTTGCAAAGCCTCAAATTGCGCGGCTGGCGTTTGCCGGCCGACATGCCGGTGGCGGACTGGCTTCGGCAAACCCGGCAGACGCCGCGGATGATTCGCGAATTCTGGCGGCCCTTGATCTTGTCTGCGCTGAATACACCGCCGGAGGCTGCCTCCATGCGCACCCTGGCTGCCGTCTTGCGCGATAGCATGGGCGGCGGGCGCGAAGCCAGCGATCTCCTGTTGCCGGCGACGGATCTGTCTTCGCTGTTTCCCCTGCCGGCGCTGGCGCGTTTGCAGGCGCAAGGCGCGAGGTGGCGAGGCGGGCATCGCGTGGAGCGCTTGCAGGCGCTTGATCGCGGCGTGACCGTGGACGGCGAGCTGTTCGATGCCGTGGTGGTGGCCGTGGCGCCCTATCACCTGTCAGCCTTGTTGCCGATGTTGGCGGACAGGGTCAAGGCTTTCAGCTATTGGCCGATATACACCGTATATCTGCGTTACGACGCCGACATCGCCTTGCCTGATGTCATGATCGGGCGGCAAGGCGGCACGGCTGACTGGTTGTTCGACCGTCAGCGACTGACCGGCGAAAGAGGGCTGATTGCCGCAGTGATCAGCGCGCCGGACGAATACGTTGCGGCGCTGGGCCGGGATGATGTGATTGCGGCGGTCAAGCGAGACGCCGAGGCGATCCAGCCGGACTTGGCCGCCAGCCGGCTCTTGTCCAGTCAGCTGATCGTCGAGAAGCGCGCCACTTTCGCCGCCACGGTGGATCTGGCGCGGCCGGATTGCCGCGCAGCCGGTGCGGGCATTTATCTTGCCGGGGACTGGACGCATCCGGATTACCCCGCCACGCTGGAAGGCGCGGCGCGCAGCGGCGTGACGGCGGCGCGCGCCCTGCTGACGGATTTATCTTGAAACGGGGCCTTCTGGCCCGATGAAGCAACACAGAAACGCAGACACAATGAAAAAGACATACGAAAAGGATTGCCTTGCCGGCCGTACCATTCTGGTGACCGGCGCATCGCAAGGGATAGGCCGCGAGGCCGCGCTGACCTTCGCCGCGCATGGCGCGTCCGTGGTGTTGCTCGCGCGCAGCGTGAAGGGGTTGGAGAAGGTCTACGATGAAATCGTGGCCGCCGGCGGCAAGGAACCCGCCGCGATCTCGCTGGACTTGCTGACCGCTGCGGAGGGCGAGCTGAGCAATCTCGCCGTGCAGATCAAACGCGAGTTCGATGGCCTGGACGGCATCGTGCATTGTGCTTCCCATTTCTTTGCCCTGTCGCCGCTGTCCAACCAGGGCATCGAGGAATGGATGAACCAGTACCGCATCAATACCGTGGCGCCTTTCGCCCTGACCAAGGCCTGCCTGCCTTTGCTGAAAGCTTCGGCCGATGCTTCGGTGCTGTTCATGGGTGAAACGCATGCTTTGCACCCGGCAGCTTATTGGGGAGGTTTCGGCGCTTCCAAGGCAGGGCTGGATTACCTGACCCGCGTGGCGGCCAGCGAGTGGGACGTGTATCCGGACCTGCGCGTCAACATGTTGATTCCGGGGCCGGTGAATTCGCCGCAGCGCAATCGCACCCATCCGGGCGAAGACAAGAGCGAGCGCGCGCCGTTGGCGGATCTGATGCCCTATCTGATGTACTGGATGAGCGGCGAGAGCAAGGGCCGCAGCGGGGAAGTGATCGAACTGGATTTGCGCACCAAAAAAGGCGAATAAGCGCGGCTGACCGCATGGTGGTCAAATCTGCGCCGCCGGCACGAATCGGCGGCAGCGATTCCAGGCTGGCAGGGCGGGCGGACGGCGTCGGCCGAAACGGGGGTGATGAGTGGGAAAATTCTGGATTCTGCCGCTGGCCTTGGCGCTGGCGGGTTGCAACTGGGTCAATAACGTTTCCGGGCTCTCCAAGGAAGCGCACAAGGCGTTGGGCGCGGCTTGCCGGCAGACCGGTCGCTCGCTGGAGGAGTGTTTCCGGCGTAACCCGGAGGCGGATACGGCCGCCATTTACGCCGGTTGGCGCGAAATGAACGAGTACATGTCCAAGAACCATCTGGAAACCATGTCGCCGCCGGACGATCAGTCGGGGAAGGGAGAGAGCTCGGCTCCGGTAAAAAAGCCGATGGCTGAGGCTCCGGCCTCGGGCAATGCTTCCGCGCCGGCCGAGGGCAAGGCTTCTATGGCATCCGCCCCACATCTGACGAACGAAGAGGCGGAAAAAGCCGCCAAGAGCGACCCGCAAGTGGCGGCGGTGCTGTCCGCCATCCGCAAGAACGGCGACGCCAAGCCCAAGAATACCCATCCCAGCGGCGAACCAGACCAGAAGCGTCTGCTCAACATCATCCAGAAACTCAACGGCAACAAGCCGCAAGGCGATGGCGAAGCGCCGCCCGCCGGCAATGACGCAGCGCCGGGCTGACCTGTTACCATTGCCCGATGGCAAAAAGCAAAACCGTTTTCAGTTGTACCGAGTGCGGCGGCCAATCGCCCAAGTGGCAAGGCCAATGTCCGCATTGTTCCGCCTGGAACACGCTGGTGGAGGCCGTGGCCGCACCGGCTTCGGCCAACCCCCGTTTCCAGTCCTGGTCCACGACCAATTCCCGCGTGCAGATGCTGTCCGAAGTGCAGGCGGTGGAAGTCCCGCGCGACCCTTCCGGCATCGATGAGCTGGATCGCGTGTTGGGCGGCGGCATTGTGCGCGGCGCAGTGATCCTGATCGGCGGCGATCCCGGCATCGGCAAATCCACCCTGTTGTTGCAAGCGCTGGCCACCATCGGCGCGCGGCGCAAGGTGCTGTACGTGTCCGGTGAGGAATCGCCGCAACAGATTGCCTTGCGCGCTTCCCGCCTTGCCGTCGACCCGCACAAAGTGAGACTGCTGGCTGAAATCCGCCTGGAAGCCATTTTGGAAATCCTCAAGCAGGAAGCGCCGGAAGTGGCGGTGATCGACTCCATCCAGACGCTCTATACCGAGCAGGTCACCTCCGCGCCGGGTTCGGTGTCGCAGGTGCGAGAGTGCGCGGCACAGTTGACGCGGATGGCCAAGCAAACCGGCACCACCATCCTGCTGGTGGGCCATGTCACCAAGGAAGGCTCCCTGGCCGGCCCGCGGGTGCTGGAGCACATGGTGGACACGGTGCTGTATTTCGAGGGCGATTCTCACTCCAGCTTCCGCATGATCCGTGCCATCAAGAACCGCTTTGGCGCGGTGAACGAGCTGGGCGTGTTCGCCATGACCGAGACCGGCCTCAAGGGCGTCTCCAATCCGTCTGCCATCTTCCTGTCGTCCTATCGGGATGATGTATCCGGCTCCTGCGTGCTGGTGACGCAGGAGGGCAGCCGCCCCTTGCTGGTGGAAATTCAGGCGTTGGTGGACGACTGCCATGGTTTCCAGCCCAAGCGACTGACCGTGGGGCTGGAGCAAAACCGGCTGGCCATGTTGCTGGCGGTGTTGCATCGCCACGGCGGCGTAGCGTGTTTTGATCAGGATGTATTCCTCAACGCGGTGGGCGGGGTGAAGATTTCCGAACCGGCGGCCGACCTGGCGGTGATTCTCGCCATGGTGTCTTCACTGCGCAATCGTCCGCTGCCGGAAAAACTGGTGGTGTTCGGCGAGGTGGGGCTGGCAGGTGAGGTGCGTCCGGTGTCGCGAGGGCAGGAGCGTCTCAAGGAGGCGGCCAAGCTGGGCTTTACCCGCGCCATCGTGCCTTCGGCCAACCGCCCCCGCCAGCCGGTTGACGGGTTGGAGGTGATTGCCGTGGACCGCCTCGAGCAGGCGGTTGACTATTGCCGTTGAGCGGAGCGCGCATGATAAACCCCAAGGATATTGAAGCGGAGCGACCCTACCTGATTCGCTATGCGCTCGCCCAATTGCGCGACCGCGAGTCTGCGGACGAGGTGGTGCAGGAAACCTTGCTGGCGGCGTTGGAGTCCAGCAGCTCTTTTGGCGGCAAATCCACGCTGCGCACCTGGCTTACTTCCATCCTGCGTTTCAAGCTGATCGACCTGATGCGCCAGCGCGGCAAGGAAAAGTTGTTCGAGTCTCTGGAGGACGAAACGGACGAGAGCGATTTTGACGGGTTGTTCAGCCGCGACGGTCACTGGCAGACGCCGGTGAAGGCGTGGAGCGCGCCGGAAGAGTCGATGATCTCGCGCCAGTTTTGGGAGGTATTTGAGCGCTGCTCGGAAGTGATGCCCCGCCGCACGGCCATGGTGTTTGTCATGCGCGAGGTGATGGGCATGGAAATCACTGACATTTGTAACAATCTCGAGATTACCGCGACCAACTGTTCGGTACTGTTGTACCGCGCGCGGATGAGTCTGCGCGAATGCTTTGAAATACGCTGGACTGGAGGACGCTCAGCATGAATATCAATTGTCGTCAGGCCAGTCGACTCATTTCTCAGGGCTTGGATCAACCGTTGGGGCGCTGGAGCTATCTGCGCCTGCGTGTGCATCTGGCCATGTGCGGCAACTGCCGCCAGTTTTCCCGTCAACTGGCCGCTATGCGCCAAGCCGCGCGGGCGGCGGGCGACGGAAAAGATGCCCCGACGGCTTGAGCGGGGCTGCGGCGTAAAAGAAAGCCGATCGCGTGATCGGCTTTTTCAATGTCGGATGAAAGAGGGGGTCAGCGTTTGCGTCGCGCTGGCGCGGCGACAATTTGTTCTCGCTGCGGGCATTGCTGGCAGCTTTCGGCCAGCCCGGCGCAATTGAGCGACTGTTTTAGCGCGCAAACGGAACGCCGACAGGCGATGAAGCGGATGTTTTCCTCGGCGGCCAACTCCCGGAAGTGGCGCATCACGTTGTGGCCAAGGAAGTCGGTAAACAGAATCAGCAGGTCGGTACCCGCCGGCAAACGGTCTACCTTGCGCTGATGCGAGCTGTTGCGACCGCTCAGGTGGCGGTGAATGGTAATGCCGAAGTCCTGCAGCACGTTGGGGATATTGCCGAGTGTATCGGCGCCTACCAGCATGGCGTTCATGGGGCTACTCCCGGTTGATGTTTTGTTAATGATAATCATTATCATTTAAGAAAACAATACCGCCATGCCACAATCGCACCGGCTTGTTGCTACGCAGTCACATCTACTTGAGCGATTTGCCCGGCTTGCCCATCTTCGCGCAGGTAGACGCCCGAGGAGCGCAAAGCGGCGACTTGCTGGTGTTGACTGTCCTTGATGCTGAATGGCGTGCTGATGGAAGGCAGCAGCAACGCCCCGATGCCGGCCTGCTTGAGACTCATCAGCATGTCCTTGCCCTGAGCATTCCTGCCTTGCCACAGCTTCAGCCTGGCAAAACCCGGGTCCGCCTCGTCAATGGCGCCGTCGCCATTGCTGTCCAGTTTCGCCAGATCGTTAAATCCGTTGCCGCTGGCCGGGCCAAACAGCTGGCGGCCATCGTGTACCTGTCCATCGCTCTGATTGTCGTCTACCAGCCAGCCGCCCTGATTGGGGAAGGGCATGTTCAGTGACTGTCCGTTGGACTGCAGGTCGAAGAGGGCCGTGGCGCCGCTGAAACTGCCGGCCTGGTCGCCCAGTGTGATGGACAAGGGATCATGATTTTGCCGGTTGTCCGTCATCGTGCTGAGGTTTGACTGATAGCTGTAAGACAGATTGAAGGACAGGGAAAAGGAAAAGGATTGACCGTCCGCCGTGCTTAACTTGCCTTCCGCCTTGAACGACAGGCTGGCGGACTCGCTGTAGCTTTCACTGCTGGCGACCAGACTGCTGGCGGCGGGTGTGGAGGGCGCACTCTGGTTTTGCGGATCGGGGGCGGCATTAGCCTTGTCTGGCGCATCCTTGCCGGTGGCCAGATGAAACTGCACGCCCAGCATCTGCTCCAGAATCCGCTTGATAAGGCTTTGCAGGGCGGGAAGGGTGGTGTCCTGATCGCCGGCTATGGCCTGGCTTTGCTGTGAGGCGGCGCTCAGCATTACCGCGTCGTTCGCGCTGTTGTCCGGCGCGGAGGGGGCGGCTTGGCTGATCCGGGTCAGGGTGTGGGTTTGTACAGCCTGATACTGGCTGCTCATTGACAGGGAGAAAGCGGAAACACGCATGGCGTTACCTCCACGACGGCAGGTTGGCCGAAGGGAAATCGGCCATGACCAGCGCTGCCGGCAAGGTGCGTCGATGCGGAGTAGCGGAATGCAAAGCGGGCGGCGCCCGTCGGCGGCGTTGCTGTTTATCGACAAAAAACGCCGCCGGCTTTAGCCGTATTTCTCATTCAACTGTCTGAATTTTAACGCGAATGGCGTTGCTGCTTTGCGAGCTGCCGTTGGCGTGGCCGATGAGCAGGGTTTCCTGGCCTTGCTCGTTGCGCGCGGCGCTGCCGACTTCAATCCATTCGCCCAGGCGGCCTTCCACGGTGGTGCTGAGGTTGTTGCCGTTCTTGTCGCGGCCGCTGAAGGCTTCCTGACTGACGGCCAGCTCCAGTCGCACCCGGTCGCCCACCACATGCGGTTTGGCGTAAAAACCGGTGACCGCGTCTTGGTAGGTACCGCCGCGCAGCACCGTGCCGCGCGGCGTCACCATGCTCCAGGGCAGTGGGCGGCTGTCCACCGCCCGGATGTAACCGCTGCCGCCGTCCAGCAGACGAAGGCTTTGCGTTGTGTTGCCGCTGGTGCTGTAGCTGCCCTGGCTGCCGCCGATGGTGATGCCGGCACCGTAACGGCCGCCGCTGCCGATAGTAACATTGCCGATGGTGACGCCGCCGCCAATGCGCAGATTGCTGTCATCGCCGCTGCGGCGCCCTGCCATGCTGATTTCCATATTGAGGCTGGCCGGGCGAACGTCCAGCTGTTGCGCCAGCGCGATCAGCTGACCCTCGCGGGCCGGCGGAGCATCGATTACCAGCTGGTTGCCGAGGCTGCTGACTTTCTCGCCGGCCTGCAGTTGCGGCCGCAACGCCGTGGCCACATCGGCGGCGTCGCGCCAGTGCATGTCGATGACTTGCAAGGCCTGAGCCGCAGCGGGGAGCAGTAACAAGGACAGAATCAGTCGTCGCATCAGAAATCCTTTCCAGAGCGCCAGATGGACCAGATCAGCCAGATGCTGTTGACCATGGCGGCCATGAAGCCGATGAAACCGAACAAGGGCAGGCCAAACAGCTTGGGCCCGGCGTTGACGGTCATCACGATGGAAGAGCCAATGATAAGGCAACCGGTGACGATGGCCATGGTGAGGCGGTTGGTGCTGCGATCCAGCTGTTTGCCGAAGCTGTCCAGACGTTGCAGGTCAAGATTGATGCGGAACTTGCCGTGACGGATGTCCTTGGACAGGCGCACCAGATCGCGCGGCAGGCCGGTGAGCATGCCCAGCACTTCTTGCGCAGTGAGCTTGCCGCGCTTGAGCAGGGTTTTGGGGTGGTAGCGCGCCACGATCAGTTCGCGCACAAAGGGCGTGATGTGTTCCACCAGCTGGAAATCCGGGTCCAGTTGCCGCCCCAGCCCCTCCAGGGTGATCAGCGCCTTGAACAGCATGGCCATGTCCGGGGGCAGCACGATGCCGTGATCGCGAATCAGCGCCATGATGTCGTTGATCAACTGGCTGATATTGAGGTTTTTCAGCGGGACGTGTTCGTACTGGAACATGAATTCGCCGATGTCGTGGGCAAACTTCTGCTCATCCACCGGCGTGCTGCCGGTCCATTCGATCAGCACATCCATCATGGCGTGCTCGTTGCGCTCGGCCAGCGAGGCCAGCAAGTCGACGATTTCGTCGCGGCGGGCGTGGCTGATGCGGCCCACCATGCCGAAATCGATGAAAGCGATACGATGTTCCGGCAGGAAAAAAACGTTGCCGGGGTGGGGGTCCGCATGAAAGAAACCGTTGATGAGGATCATCTTCAGCACGGCGTCCGCGCCGCGGCTGGCCAGCTCCACCGGGTCCAGGCCGCTTTCGGCCAACAGGTCCAACCGGCCGCCGGGCACGCCTTCGATGTGATCCTGCACATTGATGGCGGAGTTGGTGTATTCCCAATACACCTTGGGCACCACCACGAAAGGGTCGTCGGCAAAATCCACGGCGAAGCGCTCCATGCTGCGCGCTTCTGCAGCCAGATCCATCTCACGCTTCAAGGAGCGGGCGAACTGGGAAACAATCTCCGAGGGCTGGAAGCGGCGGGCATCGGGAAACTCCATTTCAATCAGCGTGGCCAGGTGGGCCAGGATGCGCAAGTCGGCGTCCACCTTTTCCACAATCCCCGGCCGGCGCAGCTTGACCGCCACGGATGCGCCGTCCTTCAGGGTGGCGAAATGCACTTGCGCGATGGAGGCGGAGCCGATGGGTTTGTCGTCGAAACTGGCAAATACCTCTTCGGGCGGCGCGCCCAGCGCCTTTTCCACCAGAATGCGCACCGAGGCCGGGCTGACCGGGGGGACTGTGCTCTGCAGTTTTTCGAATTCGGCTATCCAGTCGGCGGGGAAAACGTCCACGCGAGTAGAAAGGATCTGGCCCAGTTTGATGAAGGTGGGGCCCAGCTCTTCAAAGGCCAGTCTCACTCTTACCGGGGTGGGCAGGCCCGCGTCGGGGTCCGGCAGGCGCAAGTTTAGCCACTCGCCGGCCTTTTCCATGGCGCGGGGCAGGCGCAGGCGCTGGGCGAATTCCCCCAGTCCATGGCGGATGAGAATGCCGCTGATTTCCTTCAGGCGGGGCAGGTCGCGCATGGCGACAAGCGTTTCGCGTAGCATGAGCTTTATGGTGTCCCGGTTGGCTTTACACTGTCGGCCTCGTCCGATAGAGTGCGGCCTATGAAATTGCAACTGAGCTTACTTGCCGTGATGCTGGCAGGCGTCATGGTTTTTGCCCAGGCCGCGCCCGAGAAGACATCCCAGGAACCCACCAAGGCTGAAGCCTCAGAAGACCCGATAGGCAAATTCGCCTCTCCGGGCGAGGATGCGGTGGGCGACCTGCTTTTGCAAGCCATGAGTCTGCTTGGCGTGGCTTACCGCTTTGGCGGCAACTCGCCGGTCAACGGGCTGGATTGCAGCGGCTTCGTCCGTTATGTATTCCAGAAATCCCTCAAGGTCAACCTGCCGCGCACCGCCGCCGAGATGGCCCGCGTGGGAAAACCGGTGGATCGGAGTGAACTGGCGGCTGGCGATCTGGTCTTCTTCAACACGCGCGGCTTCGCCTATTCCCATGTCGGCATGTACATGGGCAACGGCAAGTTCATCCATGCGCCGCGCACCGGCAAGAATGTCGAAGTGGTCAGCATGGGCGACTCCTACTGGCAGAAGCGCTTCAATGGCGCGCGGCGGGTGAACCGCACCACGGCGCTTTTGCAGGCGGATACTTCCGGTGATGAAAAACCGTCGGTAGCGTCCAAGTCCGCAGCCGATTCGCCGGCTCCGGCGGTAAAATGCCGTAAAGGCCGTAAGTGCAAGGCCGTGGCGGAGAAGGCCGCAGGCAAGAAGGGCGCCAAGACGGAGAAGGCCGGCAAATCCGGCAAGTCTTCCGGCAGCAAGGGCAAGGCGGAGAAATCCGCAGGCCACGGCAAGAAGAAAAAGTCCGGGCATTGAGCCGAACAGGCTTTCCCGGACCAGACAGCAGGTCGATGCCCGCCTTTGCGGGCATCGCGTTTTCAGGAATGGCCCTCAATGGCAATGAATATCGAAATTCCGGTGTGGAAGGACCCGCAAGGCGCGACAGTAGCCTGCGTGGAAAAAATCAAAGTGATGAATGAAAACCTGGAAGAGCTGCACCAGATGGCGCAGGACGCTTTCGAGGACGCCATTCTCATGGGCTGCGACGAGCATCAGGTGCGCGATTTCCTGATGCGGCTGATGCAAAGCCTGCACAACCCCTATCAGTCCTGAAAGGCGGCAACCGGATGCAATGGCCGTTCGAAGCTCTCATCGGGCTGCGCTATCTGCGGGCTCGCCGCCGCAACGGATTCATCTCTTTCATCTCCCTGATCTCCATTGTCGGCATCGCCTTGGGCGTGGCCGCGCTCATCATCGTGCTGTCGGTGATGAACGGCTTCCAGAAGGAGATTCGTGGGCGTATTCTCAGCGTCGCCTCCCACGTGGAAGTCAGCGCTTACAACGGCAGGCTGCCGGGCTGGCAACAGGTGGCGGCAACCGCCAGCCACGACAAGCACGTGCTGGCGGCAGCCCCTTTCGTCAATGGCCAAGGCCTGTTCTCCGCCTACGGCAATGTGCGCGGAGGTTTGGTGCGCGGTATTGAGCCCGCGCTGGAAAACGGCGTGGTGGACGTGGGGCGGCACATGGTGGCGGGCAAGCTGGAAGCCTTGCAGCCGGGCCAGTTCGGCATCGTGCTGGGCGTGGAGCTGGCGCGCCAGCTCAGTGTGGGCATGGGCGACAAGGTAACCCTGTTCGTGCCTGAGGGCACCGTGACGCCGGCGGGGATGATCCCGCGCTACAAGCAGTTCACCGTGGTGGGTCTCTTCAAGGTGGATATGTTCGAATACGATGCTTCGCTGGCCATGATCCACCTGCGCGACGCACAAGTTTTGTCCCGGCTGGGCGACAACGTCAGCGGCGTGCGGCTGAAACTGGACGACCCGATGCTGGCGCCGCTGGTGAAGGCGGAGCTGCAAAAGGCCTTCTCGCAGGAACAACTGGTGACGGACTGGACCGATACCAACGCCAATTACTTCCGCGCCGTGCAGATCGAAAAACGCATGATGACCATCATCCTCACGCTGATCGTGGCGGTGGCGGCCTTCAATCTGGTGTCCACGCTGGTCATGGTGGTCACCGACAAACAGGCTGACATCGCCATTTTGCGCACGCTGGGCGCATCGCCGGCCAGCATCATGAAGATTTTCATGATCCAGGGCTCCGTGGCTGGCGTTACCGGCACGCTGTCCGGCGTGGCCGGCGGGGTATTGGTGGCGCTGAATCTGGATGTGATCGTGCCGCTGATCGAGCGCGTGCTGGGCACCAAGCTGTTGTCCAGCGAGGTGTACATGATTGATTACCTGCCTTCCGACGTACAAACCGGCGATGTGCTGACCATTACCGTGATTTCGCTGCTGCTGGCGCTGTTTGCCACGCTGTACCCCAGCTGGCGCGCCGCGCGCACCCAACCGGCGGAGGCGCTGCGCTATGAGTGACGCCGTACTGGTCTGCCGCCAACTGGGCAAAACTTACGATGAAGGCAAGCTGAACCTCACCGTGCTGGACGATGTGAGCCTCACCGTGGCCAAGGGCGAGCGCCTAGCCATTGTCGGTGCCTCCGGTTCCGGCAAAAGCACGCTGTTGCACCTGCTAGGCGGGCTGGACACGCCCAGTCGCGGCGAGGTGGAAGTGCTGGGGCACCCGCTGTCCGGTCTCTGCGAGAAAGCGCGCGGCGAGCTGCGCAATCGCTCCATGGGTTTTGTCTACCAGTTTCACCATCTGCTGCCGGAGTTCACCGCGCTGGAAAACGTGATGATGCCCTTGCTGATCCGCCGCATGCCGGCCAAGGCCGCCGCGGAGGAGGCCGCCGTCATGCTGGAGAAAGTAGGGCTGGGCAAGCGCTTGCAACACAAGCCGGGCGAGTTGTCCGGCGGCGAGCGGCAACGCGCCGCCATCGCCCGCGCGCTGGTGACGCGGCCCGCCTGTCTGCTGGCCGACGAGCCTACCGGCAATCTGGATAGCCAGACGGCTCGGCAGGTATTCGACCTGATGCTGGAGTTGAACGCCACGCTGGGTACCAGCCTGGTGATCGTCACCCACGATATGGAGCTGGCCGGCCGGGCCCAACGCGCCTTGCGGCTGGTGGAAGGACGGTTGGTGGAGGCCGCTGTCTGAGTCCGATTCGCCGTATTTCCTGCAAGGTTGGCCGAAGGCCGCCACCACAAACAGTCTGACAAGGAACCGCATTGATACTGATCGCCCGTGATGAAATCAGCTTCGACAACCTGCTGAACGCACTGCAGACCGACAGTGGTCTGGCTCAGTTGGCCATCGGCGTGCTGTGCATCCTGATTGCCCGCTTTACCGCCACCTTGGTGTTCCGCCGCTTCTTTCAGCGCGACCCAGCGCGTTATGAGCGATTTCTGCCGTACGCGGCTTTCCGGCTGGTGTTGCCGGGGGTGTCGCAGTTGCTGGTGATTGCCAGCACCATCGTCTGGTATTTCACCATCCACCAGCGCCCGCATTTGTTGCCGCTGTTCTCGGCCATGCTGATGTGGCTGGCCATCATCCGCCTGTTTACCGCCATGATGCGGCAAGCGCTGCCCAAGGGCCGCTTCGAGCGGCATTCGGAACACTTCATCGCCACAGTGCTGTGGCTGGGTTTTGTTTCCTGGGCCATCGGTTTTGATCATGTGCTGATCGACTGGCTGGAGTCCGTGTCTTTCAGCGTGGGCAAGAGCCGGCTGGATTTGCTGACCATCCTCAACGCGTTGCTGTGGGTAACGGTGATTGTGGTGGGCGCGCTGTGGGTCAGCCGCCTGCTGGAAGCGCGGGTGATGAAGCTTCAGCATCTGGACCTGTCGCTGCGCATTGTCTTCGCCAAGATGGCGCGCACGCTGCTGATCGTGGTGGCGGTACTGATAGCGCTGCCGGTGGTGGGCATCGATCTGACCGTGCTGTCGGTGTTTGGCGGCGCGGTGGGCGTGGGGCTGGGTTTTGGCTTGCAGAAGATCGCCAGCAACTATGTGTCCGGTTTCATCATTCTGCTGGATCGCTCCATCCGCATTGGCGACCGTCTGATGGTGGACAATCGCGTGGGTTACGTCACGCGCATCACCTCCCGCTATGTGGTGCTGAAGAGCGCGGACGGCTCGGAAGCGCTGGTGCCTAACGACGCGTTGATTTCCAATACCGTGATCAACCAGTCCTATTCCGACAAATCCATGTGGATCAGCATGCCGATCCAGGTGGATTACGGCACCGATCTCGATCAGGCGCTGGCCATCTTGCGCGAGTCCGCCGTGCATCCGCGCGTGTTGCAGGAGCCGGGCCCGGCGGCGTTTGTCACCGCCTTTGCCGACAATGGCATCAACCTCGAGCTGGGCATCTGGGTGAAAGACCCGGAAAACGGCTTCATGGGCCTGAAATCGGAAATCTATCTCGCTATTTGGCGTCGCTTCAATGAAGTGGGCATCGACATTCCCTTCCCGCAGCGCACCGTGCGCATTGTGGGGGATGATGCGGACAAAACAGTCTGAGGGGAGGGCAGGGCATGACGGACAAACATCTGGCGGTGGTGGACGACGATGCCGCCGTGCGGCAGGCGCTGATCTGGTTGCTGGAAGGCCAGGGCTATGAGGCCAGCGGTTTCGACAGCGCGGAAGAGTTTCTCGCCACCGGCCCATCCTGTCCGTTCAACGGTTTGATCGTGGATCTGCGCATGTCCGGCATGTCCGGCATCGTACTGCTGGAGAAGTTGGCAGAGTGGCCCTACTGCCCGCCAGCCATGATGCTGACCGCGCATGGCGATGTACCGCACGCCGTGGCCGCCATCAAGCTGGGTGCCATCGACTTCATGGAAAAACCCTTCGACGACGAACGCCTGCTGGAGCGCGTGGCGCGACTGGTGCGGCAGGATGAAGAGGGGCGCGCCCGCCATGCGCGCTCACGCCGCATTGAGGATCTGCTGGGTTCGCTCACCGAGCGCGAGCGCGAGGTGATGCATCTGATTCTGGCTGGCAAGCTCAACAAGCAGATTGCGGAGGAGCTTTCCATCAGCATGAAAACGGTGGAAGTGCATCGCTCGCGCGTGTTTGAGAAAATGGGCGTGAAGTCGGCGGTTGAGCTGGCCGGCGCGCTCGCCAATGCAGGAAACCCCTTCTGATGGCCGGCAACAAGCAGCCGGTGTCGGTGCTGGTGGTGATTCACACGCCGGACGCTCAGGTACTGGTGATCGAGCGGGCTGACAAGGCCGGCTTCTGGCAATCCGTGACCGGCAGCCGCGAAGGCAGTGAAAGCCTGCTGCAGACCGCTGCGCGCGAGTTGGCCGAAGAAACCGGCCTGGAGGCCGGCCGATACGCGCTGAGCGACTGGGGCATTATCAACCGGTATGAAATCTACCCGCACTGGCGCCACCGTTATCCGGAGGGCGTCACCCACAACGAAGAACACGTTTTCGGGCTGCTGTTGCCCGCGCCGCAAGCGGTGACGCTGGCGCCGGCCGAGCATCTTGGCTATCGCTGGCTGCCCTGGCGCGAAGCCGCCGACCTAGTGTTTTCTCCCTCCAACGCCGAAGCCATCCGTTTGCTGCCCGCCCGCCTGGGCCTGTAACAGGCAGGCCTACCGTGCGGTTGTTGAGCAGCGCTCTTACGCCGGCATGATGCGCCAGCCGGTCAGCGTCAGCAGCGCGCCTGCCGCCGCTGAAACCAGAATCACCGGAATTACCCCCGCCTTGTAGCGCAGCAGCGCAATCCCGGCCGCCGTCATGATCAGGATCGACCACAAGTCCGGCTCGTGGCCCATGCCTTTGGGCCACAGCGTATGCAAGCCGAAAAACAGCGCCAGATTGGCGATGACGCCCACCACCGCGGCGGTGATGCCGGTCAGCGGCGCGCTCAGGCTGGCCTTGCCGTGACTGTGTTCGATGAAGGGGCCGCCAGCCAGCACAAACAGGAAGGACGGCAAGAAGGTGAACCAGGTTGCGATGAACGCTGCCAGCGACGCGCCCAGCCAGGCGTGGCCGGCCAGCGGCGCATGCTGCCAGCCGCCGACAAAGCCGACAAAGGCCACCACCATGATCAGCGGGCCGGGCGTGGTTTCTCCCAGCGCCAGACCATCCATCATCTGGCCTGAGTTCAGCCAGCCGTAATGGCCGACCGCGCCCTGAAACACATAAGGCAGCACCGCATAGGCTCCGCCAAAGGTCAGCAGGGCGGCTTTGGTGAAGAACCAGCCCATTTGCGTGAAAGGATGCGGCCAGCCTTGCCAGGCCGCCAGCAATCCCATTGGCAGCAACCACAGGATCAGCCCGACCACCGCAACCTTCGCCAGGCCCGCGACGCTGAAACGCGCGTGCGGCGGCGGCGGGGTATGGTCGTCGATGAGCGCGGGCGCCGATGCGCCTAAGCCAGCCGCATGTCCGCCCGTGGCGGGCTTGAAAACGGCAGGGAGAAAGCGGCCGCCCAGCCAGCCTGCGAGCGCGGCCAGCAGGATAATCAGCGGAAAGGGCAGGCTCAGCGCTGCGATGGCGATGAAGGCGCAAGCCGCGATGGCCCACAGGCCGGGATGTTTCAGCGTGCGGCTGCCCACGCGCCAGGCCGCTTGCAATACCAGTGCGGTCACCGCCGGCTTGATGCCGTAAAACAGCCCGGCCACCAAGGGCAGGTTGCCCAGCGCCATATACAGCCAGGACAGGCCGATCAGAATGAGCAGCGAGGGCAGCACGAATAGCACGCCGGCGGCAATGCCGCCTGGTGCGCGGTGCAGCAGCCAGCCGATATACGTGGCTAGCTGCTGGGCTTCCGGGCCGGGCAGCAGCATGCAGTAGTTGAGGGCGTGCAGGAAGCGGCCTTCGGATATCCAGCGCCGGCGTTCCACCAGTTCCTGATGCATGATGGCGATTTGTCCAGCCGGTCCGCCAAAACTGATGAAGCCCAGTTTCAGCCAGAAGTGCAGCGCGTCGCGGAAACGGATGGCGTCCGTTGGGGCTGCGGGGTGTGAGGTGGTGTGCATGAGGCGGGTTCCGGAAGTGGTGCTACATATTAACCGCGAACGGCGGCCCGGGCAGAGGTGTATCGTTTTTGTGACGGTATGTAGCCGTCAATCGCGCGCGCCGTCGCATAAGGCCTAAGGACAGCGGCGCGGTGGATGGCTAGAATGGCTTCCTTTTGTTACACGTCATCATTTTGCAATGCATGCTCTAGAAGCTTTCAACCAGTCGGCCTTCCTGCTGATCAACGCGACGCCCGCCACCCCCCATCTCGCTATCGCGCTGGGAATTTTCACGGCGAAATACCTGATCCTGCTGGTGCCGGCGCTACTGCTGGCCATGTGGGTGTGGGGTGACGAAGCCCAGCGCGACCGCGCTTTGCGCGTGCTGCTCAGCATCGTGCTGGCCTTGTCCGCCAATTTCCTCATCGGTGAGCTCTACCCGCATCCGCGGCCGTTTGCCATCGGCCTGGGGTATCGCTTTATCGACCATGCGGCCGATCCGTCCTTCCCGAGCGATCACACCACCATCATGGCCACCATGGCCTGGGCCTTCTGCTTGGCTGGGCGCGTCAGGCTGGGCGGTATTTTGCTGGCGCTGACTGCACTGGTGGGGCTGTCGCGCATATTCCTTGGCGTGCATTTTCCGCTGGATATTCTGGGCGGGCTGGTTTTGTCTATGGCCTATGCTTGGCTAGTGCATGCAGCCTGGCCGGCGCTGGGACATACGCTATTGAACGTCTGCCAGAAAGCCTACCGCCTGTGTTTTGGCTGGGCCATCCGCAAGGGCTGGCTGGCTGCTTGAACCGGCTCGCGTTCTGGGCGTAAGCAGGCAGTCGGCTTCACATAAAACCCCGCCGGTTCAATTGAACCGGCGGGGTTTTATGTGCGCAGCGTGCATGGCGGATGTGGCGATATTCTTGGTGCGTCATGCCGGCGCCCGGTGGCGCAGGATGTGCCCTAGCGCAAGTGCAGCAGCCCTTGCACCGCCATGACGCCGCCTACCAGCACCATCAGGCCACTGGAAAAATAGGGTGTCTTGCGCGCCCAGGCATCGAGATTGCCAAAGCGCTTGCCCAATTGTTGCGCCCCCCAGGCCGCAGCCACGCCAACGCTCACCATGGACAGCGCCAGTCCCAGACTGAAAGAGGCCACCATGGTTACGCCCAGCGCCACTTTCTTCAGGTGCAGGCAAATGATCAGGATGGTGACCGAGGCCGGACAGGGCATCAGTCCGCCGGTCAGGCCGAACAAGGCGATCTGGCCGGTAGAGACTTCGCGGCCGGCGAAGCGGCGGGCAATCTCCTCGGCGTGCGCCCGCTCGTGCGCATCCTGATAGCCTTCTTCTGCTGCGGGTTTGGGCGCGGTCTTGCGCGTGGCCATGGCCGGGCGGGTCGCTGCCCCCGCGGCTGGCTGGCTGCGAAAACGCATGCTCTTTTCCACCGGCGCTGCGCCGAAGCGCACGCTGAACTGGTGGCCATGATCGCCATGGCGCATGTCCAGCGTGGCGTTGAAGGCGTGCGGCGCGGTAAGGGCGACGGCGGATTGCAGGTAGTTGCCCATGTTCAGCATGTCCGGCGACGCTTGTGAGCCGTCGTCGCGTCTCAGACTGATCAGGTAGCGCACGCGCGGGTCCGGCACTTGTGGTTTCAGGCTACTGCTGTAGCAATAGAGGCGCAGGTGGCCGTCTTCGGCCAACGTCAGCTCAACCAGACCATGACCGGTGTTGATCACTTTGCCGCCGTGTGGCGCTTGCTGCCAGGCCTTGGCGGCCAGATTGTCCTGTCGGGTGCGCCAGAACATCCACACGGCAATGCCGATGACGATGAGGCCGGAAGCCAGCATGAACCAGGGTTCGCTTTGCTCGGCGATCAGGTGGTTGCCAAAGCGCAGGGCCGTCGCTGCCAGCAACCAGACAATGAGCGAGTGCGACAGCGCGGCGCAGGTGCCCAGCAGCACGGCTTGGCCGATGGTGCCGCGAATGGCGATGATGAACGACGCCATCAGCGTTTTGGAGTGGCCGGGTTCCAGCCCGTGCAGCGCGCCCAGCAGAATGGCGGAAGGGATGAACAACCAGAGGTTGCCGCTGCCCTGTTGGATCATGTCGGCGATGGGAGGCATGGGGGGGGGTCGTAAAAATCAGGATGCCTGGAGTATACTCCCCCTCAGTATATTTTTGCGAGGCAAGCCTCATGGCGCATACCCAGCGCGACAAGAAGCCTTTACTGGCGCGAGTGCGCCGCATCAAAGGTCAGGCGGCGGCGATAGAGCGGGCGCTGGAGGAGGGCGAGGATTGCCTGGCGGTGTTGCAGCAGATTGCCGCCATACGCGGCGCGGTCAAAGGCCTGATGGCGGAAGTGCTGGAGGGCCATCTGCGCGAGCATCTGCTGGATCAGGAGATATCCGGCGAAACGCGCGGCGAGGAGCTGGAGCAGCTAGTGCGCATTGTGCGTTCCTACCTGAAATAAGCAAGCGGCGACACCGCCGGCTTTAGCCCGCCAGACAAAACCCCTGATCCTGCGTTGCGCCTGCCTGTCGTGCTGCCGGTATGGCCTGCGCCGGCAGCGGCCCAGCGAGGCGATACTGGCGGCTCTTTAGAGGGGGTAAAGCGCTGCTACGTCTGAGGTTTGCCTGAAACCGGGTGGCGCAGGGGCCGGCCATGCAGCCGGCCATCTGAACAGGCTAGGCGTGCGCCAGCGCACAGCGCGCCGCCGCCAGATCCCAGGCGGCGCAGCCCACGCTCTTGAACAGGCGGGGCCGCCGGGCATCGCCCTTGCCATCCAGCGCGTCCACCAGATCGCCCACATCTGCCCAGTCCACACCTGCTTGCAGCAGATCGCCCGCCTCATGCGGCGCGCCGGCCGGATCGTCCACAAACAATTGGCTGGCGCGGACGGTGTCCGGCCCGAACTCCGCCATGGCGGGCTTGAAGGCGCCCACCCCGATGAGCAGCCGGTCCGCCCGCGCCGCTTCCAGATACACTGGCTGCAAGGCGGTGGTGACGGCAATGACGGCGCTGCTGTCCTCGGCGGCCTGGCGGGTGGCCGCCGTCAGCCGCAGCGGTAAAGCGGCATGGGCATCGCATAGTTGCTTGGCCGAGTCGAGGCTCCGCGACAACACTTCCACCGCTACGCCCGGATAGCAATCGGCCAGCGCGGCAAGATGGGCTGCGGCCTGCCCGCCGGTGCCGATCAGGGTCAGCTTGCGCATCGCGCCTGCGTGCAGGCTGCGCAGGGCCAGCATCGATACCGCGGCCGTGCGGCGGGCGGTGACGGTGGGGCCGTCCAGTTGCAGCAGCACGCCGCCATGCGCGCCGTCCATGATGCTGACCACGCCCTGGATGGTAGGGCGGGGGCCGCCGGCGTTGGCCGGGCACACCGACACCAGTTTGTGGATGGCGATATCGCCGGCGCTGGCTGGCATGGACAGCATCACCCCCTCTCCCTGCAAGGGCAGCACATGGCGCGGAGGGCTGGCAATACGACCGGCGCGATAGTCGCGCGCGGTGGCGGCAAGGGTGTCGCAAAGCGCGGGAAAGGGGAGTAAACGGGCGGTATCTTCAGCGGACAGCATGCGGGTCACGGGCGCACTCCAGTGGGTGGGGGTTCTGTCGACTGTATCCAATCCGGCCGACGCAAGGCAAGCGTTGGCGCTGTCTTACTGCAGACCCTGCCCTGTGCGGCCGTTTTGCCAGATGGCGCGATAGGCCTGTTTGTAAGGAATGTCGGCATCGATGTCCGCGCCCTTGATGCGCAGCAGGGCCGCCTGGTCCAGCAGGATGGGTTTGCTGACATAGCCGCTGGGCGGCTTGCCGGCGAAGGCGCGGTTGAGCTCGTCGGCCAGTTGCCAGCCTTGCAGATTGAGCGGCTCGGCCACGGTGGCGGCTTGTTGCGACTGACCGCTGCGAATACGGCTGATGGCCTTGGGCGAGCCATCGCCAGCGGAAACATTGCGGATGTCGGTTCGGCCGCTGCGCATCAGCGGGTAATTCATTTCGTCAAAGTAGATATCGTTGATGGCCAGCGTATGTGTCCACTGTTTGCCGAAGCGCTGGTTCAGGCCGCGCACTAGCTCCGGCATTTCCTGCGCGGCGCGATTGATGGGCACGTTCATGACCTCCAGCGTCTTGCAGAAGGCGCAGCCGTCCAGCAGCGATTTCATCTTGCGGGTTTTCAGATTGGCGATGTCGAAACGGTTGTCATTGATGATGACTGCGCCCACCGGCCCGGCGTGGTGTTGCATCACGTAGTTGGTGGCCATGCGGGCCACATCCACCGCATCGGAGCTGACATTGAAAAACAGCTGATGAGTGGGGCCGGGCGCATTGGCGGCGTGCCAGCCCACCAGTACCGGCGTGCGGCCTCCGCGCGGCAGCGCATCGCCTAGGTCTTCTGCCTGAAAACCGCCCAGTACAATGCCCTGGCTGCCTTTGCTCAAGGCTTCGGCAAACAGTTTGCGGATGACCTCCGGATTGCCGTTGCCGTCCACTGCGCGCAGCTTCCAGCCCAGTTCGGCGGCCGCCATGGAGAACGCCCGGTACACGCCGCTGATGCCGCCATTGCGAAAATCCTGGGCGATGAAGGTGACTTCGCGCGGGCCGGATTGCGCGGTGGGGCCGGTGGTCGGCCCATCCCAGGCGGCGGCCGAAGCAAGCACAGGCAGCAAAACGCCCGTCAGCAGGGCGGCCAGTCTTGGCAGTGCATGGCGAAGGGCGAAAGGCATACGGGATGCGTTTGCGGTGATGGTTGGAACTTCAGTGTATGACGTCAACATCGACCGGTAAACCTGAATCGGTTGGCGGCGCCGCGCGGGCTTGCCTGTGGCAAAACGGGCTGCTCAAGGCGCTGGCCGCGCTGTTTTCTCCAGCGAGGGCGAGCGTGCGGTCAGCGCTGGCGCATCCTGCTGCGGCGCGGCGTTGCTGTGCCGGCGACGGTATTGCGAAGGCGTCATGTCTTTGAATTGACGGAACTGGCGGTTGAAATGGGCCAGGTTGGCGTAGCCGCAGCGTGTCGCCACCAGGGTGATCGGCTGCATGGTGTCCACCAGCAAGCGGCAGGCTTGGCCAATGCGTAGCCGGGCCAGATGGCGAGTGACGCTTTCACCCAGATGTTGCTGAAAGTAGCGGTGTAGAGAGCGTGGCGAGAGGTTGGCTAGCGCCGCCAGCTCATCCACCGTCAGCGCTTCGGCCAACCTGGCTTCCATTGTTGCCAGCAGGCGGTTGACGCGCTCGGGTTGGCGGCCGCTGGGTTGGCCTCCCTTGATGAAGGCACCGGGGGAGGCCAGTGGCCGGGCCGGGGCGTCGGCCAGCGCGCACAGCAGCTCCAGCGCCGCCGCCAACCGGGTGGCAGGCTCCGGCGACAACAGCCGCTGGCGCTTGGCCAGCGCCTCGCGGGCAGCGCTTTCCTCAAAAGCCAGCCCGCAGCCGGCCTGTCGCAGCAGGCGCGGCAGTGCGGCGTATTCAGGACAGCAGCTGGCCAGCCGGCGTGCCCAGTCGCCGTCAAACCAGATCACCAGCGCCTCTTCGTTTTCTTGCGTCTCGTCCTCTGGCCCGCTTTTGTCCGAAGCCCAGCTGTGCGGCAAGTCCGGCGGCAGCAGCACCAGATCCAGCTCGCGGTAATCGGCGATGTCGTCGCCGACATAGCGCTTGCCGGCGCTGCTCAGCGTCAGGGTCAGCTCGTATTCCGGGTGATGGTGCCATTCAAAGGGAATGCGCTGCAGTTGGCGGTGATAGACGCGCACTGAACAGCCTTCGCCAAATGTGACGTGTTCGAAAGCGGCTTTCATGGCTGAAATGAATGATTAGTTGGCTGAATGGTATCACTTTGCCGGACGGGCTGCGTTTACGCTGCGGTTTCCCACCCCTGAGGAGTCTGACCATGCCGACTTTGCACATCGACGATCTTCCTGCCGCCATCCGCGCGGCCAAGCAAGAACTGCGGCAGGCTTTGCCCGCCTATCGCGAGCGTTTTCTGGAACTGGAGGCCGAGATGACGCGTCAGGCTGCCATCATTGCCGCAGAGCGCGCCGCCGGTTTGCCCGTCATACCGGAAATCAGCCAGCGCGAGATCGACGCCGGCACGGTGAGTCTGGCATCGCTGGCCGCCATCCGTCAGCGGGGCGCCTGTGTGGTGCGCGGCGTGTTCAAGCCAGCGCAGGCCGAGGCCTGGGATCGGGATATCGCCGACTATCTGGCGCGCAACCGGCTGGACGATTTGCTGGCCCATCGCGCCGAGGACAAATATTTTGGCGAGCTGGCTTCCAGCAAACCGCAGATTTACGGCGTGTACTGGTCGCCGGCGCAAATGGCGGCGCGCCAGTCGCCCGCCTTGACCGCCACGCGCGTGTTTCTCAACCGCCTGTGGCGCTGGCAGGGGGCGGCGGGCGAGCATTTCAATCCGGATGCGGCGCTGGCCTATGCCGACCGTTTGCGCCGCCGGCCGCCCGGCTCCGCGTCGCTGGGTTTGTCGGCCCACTGCGACGGCGGCTCGGTGGAGCGCTGGCTGGACACCGGTTTTCGCCAGGTCTACCGCCATGTGTTCAGCGGTCAGTGGCGCGATTACGATCCCTTCGACGCCGCCTGGCGCACCGAGGTGCGTGAAGTGCCGTCGCCGGCGGTGTGCTCCATGTTCCGTACTTTCCAGGGCTGGACCGCGCTTACCCGGCAAGGGCCGGGCGACGGCACGCTGCAATTGGTGCCCATTGCCAACGCCATGGCTTATCTATTGCTGCGGGCCTTGCAGGACGATGTGCCGGACGACGATCTGTGCGGCGCCTTGCCCGGTCGCGCCTTGTCCATCAAGCCGGAATGGCATGCGCCGCTGCTGCCGGCGCTGTCGTCCATTCCGCTGATGCAGCCCGGCGATGCGGTGTTCTGGCACAGCGATGTGATTCACGCGGTGGAAGACCGGCATGATGGACAAGGCTGGAGCAATGTGATGTACATCGCCGCCGCGCCGGATTGCGCCAAGAATCGCGCCTATCTGGCGGCGCAGGCCGCTGCGTTTGCCGAAGGCAAGAGCCCGCCGGATTTTCCGGCAGACCATTTCGAAGCGTCTTTCCCCGACCGCGCCCTCCCCGAGCAACTGAGCCCGCTGGGGCGCGCCCAGCTCGGCCTGGTTTAGGGGGAGGGGGCCGCCAGACACGCGGCTTTTCTGTTTCCTTGGCCGCTGACCGCTGCAGGCTGCTGACTGATTGGATGAGATTGCAGAGGGCCCGGCAATGCCGGGTCTTTTGGCGCACTGCTTGATTCTGCAGCCTGCCAGCTTATTTCCAACCCCTTGCCCTTGCCCCGCAATGAAGCTTCGATTTCTGACCACAAAGCAAGCGGGCGCATTATCCGGCTTACCGCCCGCCGCCACTTTTTTGGCTGCGGCGCGGCGTCTGTTATGCTCGGCGCTTTTGATCTGGCTTGGCCTCCCATGTGTGTGAACTACGTCGCGCCCTCGCGCCGCCGTCTGCTGGATGTCTGGGATCTGGACGGCGACAGCGACGACTGGAGCGCAGAGATATGGCAGGACTATCTGGCGCCCATCATCGTGCCGGGCAAGCAAGGCAGGCCCCGCCTGCTGCTGGCCAGCTATGGCATGGTGCCGCAAGACCGCTGGCCGCCGGGCGCGCGCGCCAGCACCATGAACGCCCGTGCCGAAACAGTGGATAGCCGACCCAGCTATCGCGAGGCCTGGCAGCGGCGACGGTTTTGTCTGGTGCCCATGCTGGGCTTTTACGAACCCTGCTACGAATCCGGTAGGGCCGAGCGCTGGCGCATCGGCCGAGCCGACGGTGCGCCCTTTGCCGTAGCCGGATTGTGGCGGGAATGGCGCGAGGCGGACGGTAGCGTGCTGGCCTCGTTCACCCAACTGACAGTCAATGCCGATGGCCACCCGTTGATGGGCCGCATGCATCGGCCTGGGGATGAAAAGCGCAGTCTGGTGATGTTGGCCGAAGAGGCCGAGGCTCAGTGGTTGTATTGCCGGGAGGACGCCGAGGCGCGTCGTCTGCTGCAACTTTATCCGGCGCAATCCATGCGCGCCGATCCCGCCCCCTTGCCGGCGCGGGATGCGCCTGTCGCCGCCCCGGAGCAGGGCAGCCTGTTTGACTGAGCCTGCTTGGCGATTGATAAGCTGCCGTCAGGTTTTACTCTGCCGTTTTGCAAGCGCTGCTATTGTCAGATGAGGCGTGGCATGACGATCACCGCGTGACAGGGAGCAAAGCATGGGTAGAAAGGCCTTGATGGCGGCGGCGGCCGCCGCGTTGACGCTGGCGGGCGTACTGGCGGCACCGGTCATGGTGGGTGTGAGGACGGAAGAAAAGATCCGTCAGGATATCGACCAACTGGAGCGCGACAAGACCAGCACGGTCAGCGCCAGGCTGGAGCAATACGACCGTGGGTGGTTCGCCTCCAGCGCGCGCGTGCTGTACAGCGTACCGCTGGGAGACCAGCTAGCCAGGCTGGCGGTGGATTATCGCGTTAATCAGCTACCCATCCCTTTCCAGCGCTGGACGCGCACGGATTACACCGTTACCCCGGTGGACGCCGCCGGCAAACCGCTGGGCGATCCGCTGCCGCTTACCGCCTACAGCATCAAGAACTTCCTTGGCGGTCTCGATACTTTTGTCGACAGTGCGGAGCTCAACTGGCGCGAAGTGGACGGCAGCGCTCTGACGCTGAACGGGTTGAACGCCGAATTCCACAGTGAAGACGGCAAGCCCATGCAATACCGGGCCAGCGTGGGCGGGCTCACCCTCAGGGCACCCTTGCCCGAGGGTCGCCAGCTGGCCATGTTGGCAGGCAAGCTGACTGCCGAAGGGCGAAGCAGCCCGGCTTTTGCGGCCAGCGACGTCTGGCAGATGGAGGCAAGCCAGCGGCTGGATAGTCTGGAGATCCAGATCAACGGCCAGTCCATGGCGCGTTTCGGCAAACTGTCCATGGATGCCGCATTGCAGGACAAGGGCGCGCTGATGGACGCGCTGTATCACAGCCGTATCGGCGAGGGGCAGTTGGGCGCGGCCGGACAGGCGGTGTCGATCAGCGATCTGCGGCTGGATTTTTCGCTGATCAATCTGGACAAGCAAGGCTATGCCGACTGGCAAACCCGCACCCGCCAGCTGTACAGCGTATACGGTCAGGACCAACAGGCGCTGGCGCAAGGCCAGCTGGATGGCCTGATGCAGAGCGCGCCGCGCCTCCTGGCCGCCTCGCCGGCTTTCCGTCTGGACCAGCTGTCATTCACCACCGCCAATGGCGCTCTGCATGCTTCGATGGAGCTGCGGTTTGACGGTAGCGGCCTGCAGGCCGCCAGTGTCGTCAGCGCCGGCTTGCCCGCCCTGATGCGCGATCGCCTGGCTGGCAGGGCGGCTTTGCAGCTGGATAAACGTTTGCTGACCCAGGCTGCCGCAATGGCGGGAGAGGGCGCTTCCGCCGCGGCCATGACACAGGCTGTGGAGTCCGGCATGCAACAAGCCGTGCGTCAGGGGTGGGTGAATGACGGTGGCGACAAGATCAGCACCGATGCCAGCTTCAGCAGGGACGGCGCCAGCATCAACGGTCACCCGATGCCTGATATGGCGCGGCTGTTGCGCGGCACGGCTTCGACGGTGGCCGCCGAGCCAGCGCTGCCTGCTGCCAGCAATAATTGACATCGATGGCAAACAACAAGGCGGGCCAGCGGCCCGCCTTGTTGTTGTCCGCCCGCTTCTTAGTGCGAGCGCAGCGGAATCACCGGACGGGCCGGCGCTGCCTGCAGCCAGCGTCGCAGCAGCCGGCTGCTCAGCGGGATGAAAAAGAACACCATCACCGGCGTCATCATCAGCGTGCTGCACAGCACGCGCAGCGGTATGGGCAAGCGGGCCAGACTGTCGCCCAGCAGCAGGGTGAAACAGAGCGATACTGGGAAGAAAACCAGCCAGATCATCACTGCCTGCTTCCAGCGCGGCGGTGCGCCCGCGCCAAACCAACTGTCCACGCCTTGAGCGCAGTGCACCCGGCTGTGCTGCAGCAGCGGTTCGCCTTCGGCCAACCATTGCAACCGGTCCGGCGATGCCGCCCAGGCGTCCAGGCTGGCCTGATCGCTAAAGCGGAACAGGATCTGCCAGTTGTCGTCGCCATCGGGCGGCTTGAGCAATCCGGAGCCAAGATAACCCGGCGCGGCGCTGGCAAGCGCTTCTCCTCGGCGGATCCAGCGGTGAAAGTCGTCATGGCGATCCGGCTTGATGCGGCGGCTCACCAGCAAATTGAGGGGGGCGCTGTGGCTCATGGCTGCTCCTGCGTTGAATGGCCGCGCAAGGGTGGCGCGCGGCATGGGGCGACGTCGGGATGGTGGCGTCATGCTGTGGTGGAGAAGCAAGCGGCATGCCATTGCGGATGCCGTCACTCGCAAAGCCGCGCGTTGGCCGGCAATTGCTTCCCTGCAGTACCGGGTTGCCTGCAAGAATGGCGTCTGGCAAGGATTTTGGGCGGACCTGCCCGCTGCGCGGCCAGGCTGTGCTGCTGAGTGTGCGGGCGGCGGCAAGCCTTGAGTCGGCACCGGGCTGGTGAGTGGCGCACAGGAGTGGTGCAAGTATGGTTCAGCAGAAGATGCCTGAAATTCTGCCTTATTATGATGATCGACAGCCAGAAAATGACGTATGACTCTTGGCATTTGTCTGAAGATGCTGCAAGGTAAAGCGTATTGATGTCTGCCTCTGGAGTTTGGTTTGCGCTTGAGTTTGCCCAATTCCCTGTATATCCGTAACCGGCTGGTGGAAGTGCTTGAAGAGCGGGATGGCAAGGAAAGCGTGGTTTTCCGCCTGAGCGACAAGTATCGCCAGCGCGTGCTGGAGCATTCGCCGGGCGGCGCCATTCCGGCGTTGCCAAGCGAAGACATGACGCCCTTGCAGGCCATGCCGGCGCTGGTGGCGCACCTGCGCGCGCTGAGCGAGCGAGTGCTGGCGGTGCCTGGTTTCCCCGAGCGCATTGCCGCGCTGGCCGCGCTGGTAAGCCGCATGGCGCACACGCAGCCGGACGGCGTCATCGCCGCCATCATGCTGTGTCCCTACCACCATTACACGGCTCACCACGCCATCAACTGCAGCTTGTTGGCCGCGCGCCTCGGCCAAAGCTTGGCGCTGACGTCGCAGGCGGCCGAACAGCTGGTGTGCGCGGCGCTGACCATGAATATCGCCTCGGCTAAATTGCAGGATCGCATGGCCTCGC
The DNA here is from genome assembly GCF_945957525.1 of uncultured Aquitalea sp. Classification (GTDB taxonomy): domain Bacteria; phylum Pseudomonadota; class Gammaproteobacteria; order Burkholderiales; family Chromobacteriaceae; genus Aquitalea. The sequence continues at coordinate 29,221 of NZ_CAMFLA010000019.1, forward strand.
AACAGGCTGGCCCGTCCACCGCGCAACAGCAGACACTGCACGCGCACCCCTTGTTGGCGGCCGCGATGCTGCGCGAGGCGGGGGTGGAGGATGAGGCGTGGCTGGAGCTGGTGTTGCTGCATCATGAAAAAACCGATGGCCGCGGCTACCCCTTCGGCTTGTCCGGCGATGACATCGAGCATCAGGTGCATCGTTTGCACGCACTGGATCTGGTGACGGCAAAGATGATGCCGCGCACTTATCGCAGCCGCCTCAAGCCCAAGGTGGCGCTGGGCGAACTCTATGCGGGCAAGATGGAGCAAGTGGAGCCTGAACTGGTCAGCCATCTGGTGAAGATCATCGGCATTTATCCGCCGGGCAGTTTTGTCGAACTGGCGGACGGCGACCGCGCCATCGTTGTGCGGCAAACGGATAATGTGGCTACGCCCATTGTGGCCTCGCAAACAAGGCCGGGCAGCCTGATAGACACGGGGCAAGCCGAGGTGTCTATCGTCAAGGCATTGAATTTTCAGGTGGAGGAGCGTTATTTGCCGCTGTTCTACCGACTGTGGGAAGCCACTTAGCCAGGTTGGCCGAAGGGCTGGGCGGCTTGGCGGGCGTGCTCAGCCGCAGTCCTGCGCCGCCACCACCGCATTGCGCCCGCGGGCCTTCGCGGTGTACAGCGCCCGGTCTACACGCATGATCAGGCTTTCAGTGGACTCGTCGTCCAGATGCTGGGCCACGCCGATACTGACGGTGAGCGGCGGCAGCTCGGGATGGCGCAACTGCTCCACGGTCTGGCGCAGGAACTCGGCCAGAAACACGGCGTGCGTTTCGTCCGTGTGCGGCAACAGAATCACGAACTCCTCGCCGCCCCAGCGGCATACCGCATCGGCCGCCCGCACCCGGTTTTCAAAGGTGGAGGCCAGCTGTTGCAGCACCTCGTCGCCGATGAAATGGCCGTACTCGTCATTGATGCGCTTGAAGTGGTCCGCATCCACCAGCAGGATGCTGTAGTCGATGCCGCACAGCTGTTTTTGCTGGCGCGCCTGTTCAAGCAACAGCAACAAGTGGCGGCGGTTCCACAAGCCCGTCAGCGGGTCGCGCAGGGCGGCCCGTTCCAGCTCGCTCTCCAGTCGCTTCTGCTCGGTAATGTCGTGCACCACGCACAGCATCAGTCGTCTGCCGTCCAGTTCCACCGGGCCTGCGTAAGTCTGTACGTCGCGCTGGCTGCCGTCCGCCAGAATATGGGCAAAACTCAAGGGCTTGTGCCCGCCGGGCAGCTTGGCCACCTCCCGCATCACCGGCAAGATGTCCTTGCCGAGCGCATTGATGTCCCAGGTGTGTTTGGTACAGAACGTCTCCCGCGAATAACCGTAAAAACGCGTGGCGGCCTCGTTGGCGTCAAGAATGCGGCCATTCTGCTCCGGGTCTATCAGCAGCATCGGCGCGGTGTTGGTGCGGAACAGCATTTCGTAGAAACGCGTTTCCGCGCTGGCGCCGGCAAACGAGCCCTCGTCGGGAAGCAGACAGACGCCGGACAAGGGCGCGCCCAGAATACCTTCCGCCACGATGGCGTATTCTTCTTCGGCGCTGGCTATGGCGGACAAGCGGCAGGACAGCGGCGCCGGCTTACCCTCGCGGCTGACAGTCCAGATTTCCACAATCTGCTCGCGTGTAAGCATTTCGGGCGTGTAGCTCAGCAAGGAGCTATGCGCGTGGGCAGAGAAAATGCCGTCGCGCATGGCCTGCAGTTCCATATTCGGAACCAGTTTGCGAGCGGATGTATTGGCGAAGCAGATGCGCCCGGCTTGCGGAAGAATCACCCAGACAGGGGTGTTCAGCGCATCCAGCACATCGAAAGCAACCTTGGGCATGAGTAATGGCGCGGTTGTGGCGTGTGTGTCAGCTAATACTAGGCATTCTGCCAGTGGCGAGCAAGATTGTGCATTGCGGCAAGGTTGGTTTGCCGCCAGCCTCTTCGGCCAACATGAGCTTGGCCGAAGAGGCTGGACGCAGGGCAGGGGATAGTTGAGACGTGGCGGTGCCTGGGGCGGGCTTGAGGTGCCGGGAGTGTGATTGCGCCGGGTTTGGCAAGTCTGACTCGCAGCATCCGGGGCCTTTAACGTTTGCCTGCGGCCTCTTCACGCCGGCGCTTGGCCTCTGCCAGCAGATAAACCTGATAATCGTCCAGATCGCCGTCAAAGTCGCTGACGCCGCCGCGCGAGACCATCCAGAACTCGTCACACACGGCCCGCAGCAAGGCCCTGTCATGGCTTACCAGCATCACCGAGCCCTCAAACTCGTTGAGCGCCACGCTGAGCGCCTCGCGCGTAGCCAGGTCCAGGTGGTTGGTCGGTTCATCCAGCAATAGCAGGTTGGGGCGCAGCCAGACGATCATGCACAACACCAGTCGCGCCTTTTCGCCGCCGCTCATGCTGCCTACCGCCTGTTTGACCATGTCGCCGCTGAAATTGAAGGTGCCGAGAAAATTGCGCAGGCCCTGCTCGCGGCAATCGTTGGCGGGCGGACGCAGCTGTGCCGGCGTTTCTCGCACCAGTCGCAACATGTGCTGCAGCGGGTCGTCTTCCGGGCGCAATACGTCCAGCTCTTGCTGCGAGAAATAGCCGATATTCAGGCCCTTGCCGCGGATGATTTCGCCGCTGGTGGCTGCCAGCGCTTCCGCCACGGTTTTCACCAGGGTGGATTTGCCCTGGCCGTTGGCTCCGAGGATGCCGATGCGCTGCCCCGCCAGCACCGAGCGATTCACGCCTTTGACAATCACGGTTGGCGGCGTGCCGGCCGCAGCGGTCTCCGCCGCGGGATAGCCGAACGAAGCCTGCGACATGGTCAGCATGGGATTGGGCAGGCTGCCCGGCTCTTTGAATTCGAACTGGAAGTCGGCATCGGTCAATACAGGTGCGATCTTCTCCATGCGCTCCAGCGCTTTGACGCGGCTTTGCGCTTGCTTGGCTTTGCTTGCCTTGGCTTTGAATCGATCAATAAATTTTTGCAGGTGCGCTATTTTTTCCTGCTGCTTGGCCTGCGCCGCCTGCTGCAGGATCATTTGCTCGGCGCGCATGTCCTCGAACTTGCTGTAGTTGCCGCCGTAGCGCACCAGCTTGCCGTGGTCGATATGCAGGGTGACATTGGTTACCGCATCCAGGAATTCGCGGTCATGGCTGATGACCACCATGGTGCCGGCGTACTGCTTTAGCCAGGCTTCCAGCCAGACCAGCGCATCCAGGTCGAGGTGGTTGGTTGGCTCATCCAGCAACAAGAGATCAGACGGGCACATGAGTGCCCGCGCCAACTGCAAGCGCATGCGCCAGCCGCCGGAGAAGCTGTTGACCGGTTGCTGCAGCTCGGCCACGCTAAACCCCAAGCCCAGAATGAGCGCCTGCGCCCGTGCCGGCGCGTCGTGTTCACCGGCGTCATTCAGTGCGGTATAAGCATGCGCCATGCGCATGTAGTCGTCGCCCGCTTCGGCTTCCGCCACTTCGCGCCGCGCAGCCAGCAAGGTGAGGTCGCCTTCCACCACAAACTCCGTAGCGGTCTGCGAGGTTTCCGGCATGTCCTGAGCCACCTGCGCCATGCGCCACTGGCTGGGAATGGAGAAATCGCCGCCGTCTTCGTGCAGGCTGCCATTCAGTACCGCAAACAGCGAAGACTTGCCGGCGCCGTTGCGGCCGACAAGGCCGACTTTTTCACCGGGATTGATGCTGACTGTCGCGTTGTCCAGCAAGACTTTGGTGCCACGGCGCAAGGCCACGTTTTTCAGAATGATCATGAGGGAGTCGTTGTACGGCCATGTTTTGGAAGCGAAAAGCAGTAGCCCGCTGCGCGCTTCCACCGCGATGGAATGCCATGAAAAAAACAGCGCCCCCGGACACATTGGCCGAGGGCGCAGGGCTGATTATACGCAGATGCCGCCCATGCCGGGCGGCCTGTTCAGCCGCCGGGAGGATGGCTTCGCGGCAAGCCGGGGCAGCGCGGGCTCTTTGGTCGGCGGGCGCTTTGTGTTGCCTGCGTTGCCGCAGCCTCAGGCTTATCGCGTGGACAGGGCTCGCGCAAGAACATCGAAAACCCGATTGTCGGTGCATTGTGCAACGTTAAAGCGCAGGAAGTCTGCCGCGCTCAAGGATCGGCTAAAGGCATTGCCCGGCGCCATCACCACGCCTTCTTGCAGGCATGATCGCGCAATGGAGGCGGCGTCCCTGCCTTGCGGCAGCCGGCACCAGAGAAACATGCCGGCTTGGGGAAGCAGCCAGGGTTGTATATCCAAGGCTTCGAGCCGCAGCGCGGTCCTGGCCATTTCCTCGGCCAGTTTCAGGCGCAGGGCTTCCATGTGCTTGCGGTAGCCGCTGTCGGTCAACGCCCTCAGTACCACTTCTGCCGCCAACCGGCCGCCACCGAAACTGGTGGCGAGCTTCAGGTCGACAAGGCTATCGACCCAGTCGGGACGGACGGCGATGTAGCCGCACCGTACCGAGGCAGAAATGGTCTTGGAAAAGCTGCCGATCTGAATGACCCTCGATAGACCGTCAAAGGCGGCCAGCCTTGGCGCGGGGCTGACTTCAAAATCGGCAAAGATGTCGTCCTCGACGATCACCAGATCGTAACGGTCAGCCAGCTTCAGCAGTCGGTGCGCGGTGACGGCTGAAAGCGTTGAACCGGTTGGGTTGTGGATGCCCGAATTGGTGATGTAGAGCCGGGGGGCGTGTTCTTGCAAGGCGGTGGTGAATTTCTCCACATCCGGCCCGTTGGGCGTGTAGGGAACTCCAATCACTTGAACGCTGTGCGCCTTCAGCAAGGCGTGGAAATTGAAGTAGCAAGGATCGTCAACCAGCACGGTGTCGCCCGGCTCCAGCAGGAAGCGGCAAATCAGGTCAATGGCCTGGGTGCCTGACTCGGTAAGCATTATCTGTTCAGGCGCGGCTTCGATGCCGGCGTTTATCAGCCGACGGGACAGGAATTGGCGCAGACCGGGGTGACCCAACGGGACGGCGTATTCGGTCAGCGCGAGGCAGTCTGCCCGCGCCAGCGCGCGCAGGGCGCGCCGCACCCCCGTCTCATACAGCCATGATGGCGGGAGCCAGCCGCAGCCGGGCTTGAGCATGGCGGGATCCGTTTCCAGCGCCTGTCGCGATACCCATAGCGGGTCCACTTCCCTGTCGAGTCTGGGGCCGATCTGTGTCAGCGAGAGAGGGGCTACCGGCCCGGCGACATAAAAGCCTGAGCCCGGGCGGGAGGTGATCACGCCTTCGGCCGCCAACCGCTCATAGGCCTCCACCACCGTTGAAACCGAAACCTGCATGGTCTGCGCCTGAGCGCGCACAGAAGGCAGACGGGTTGCAGGTGAATAGGCTCGCGACGCAATCCGCGAGCGGATTTCCGTCATCACTGCTTCAATTCTTGTGCCGCTTCGCGCCATGGTTTTTCCTGACTGTGCTGGTTTTTATTGCATAACAGTACTTTGAAATTGTACTGGACTGTTTCTGGCTGAACCAGTCTGGGAGATGCTTTACTGGAGCCCGTAAAAAGAATGGAGGGAGCTCTTGATGGAAAGAACAACAAGCGGGTGGATCAACGGGTTTGCCGGTGTGGCCATCTTCGCGGGATCACTGCCCGCTACGCGTGTCGCAGTTGCTGATTTTCCCCCCGCATTCCTGACCAGCGCCCGAGCCACCATTGCCGCCGCGCTGGGATTGACGCTTTTGCTGCTGTTGCGGCAACCAAGGCCGAAGGTTGAGGATTTGCTCTCTCTTGCTTTGGCGGCCTTGGGGGGCGTGGTTGGCTTTCCGCTGTTGACTGCCCTGGCGCTGCAGCACGTTACGGCAGCTCACTCCATTGTGTTTCTGGGCCTGCTGCCGCTTTGCACGGCTATTTTCGCGGTGATTCGGGGGGGCGAGAGGCCAAGGCCGCTGTTTTGGTTATTCGCTGTTATTGGGGCAAGCTTCATCGTGGCTTATGCCGCATGGGGAGGCATGGCATCTTCGTTGCAAGGCAATCTGTTCATGCTGGCCGCCATCGTCGTATGCGGACTGGGCTATGCGGAGGGGGCGCGGCTGTCCCGGACGCTGGGTGGCTGGCAGGTCATCAGTTGGTCGCTGGCCTTGTCGCTGCCGATCATGTTGCCGATCGCACTGATGACCATGCCGAGCTCATTCGGTCATGTGAGCGTGTCTGCCTGGCTTGGCCTTGGGTATGTGTCTTTGTTCAGCATGTTGCTGGGCTTTGTGTTCTGGTACCGGGGCTTGGCGCAAGGCGGCATTGCCGCTGTCGGCCAGCTTCAGCTATTCCAGCCATTCATGGGGCTGGGCCTGGCCGCGATGTTGCTCCATGAAAAGGTGAGCTGGACCATGCTGGTGGTGACGCTTGCGGCGGTAATCTGTGTTGCGGGGGCGAAGAAGTACGCCAAGTAAGCCCTCAGTGAGGCGCGGGCGGGGGCGTTCAAGACGACATGCGCTGCTTTTGGCGTGTGTCGTCTTGCGTGCTCATCAGCGCGGCGGCGCCTCACCGTCAAGGCCGCTGGTCCGGATCTCGCATGCGCAGCTGGCTTCGGCCAACAGCGGGCTCTTGCCGCATCGCACATTCCCACCCGGCGTGGCCCGGTGCCTGCTGTCTCCCTGGCGCTTGCGGCAAGCCGCTCCAAGGGCGGCGGTTGTGAGCGGAGGCCGCCAGGTCAGGCCAGCCCCAGTCGGCGCAGGCGAGAAACCAGCGTGCTGCGCGCCATGCCCAGCTGCCGGGCAGCAGCCGCGACATTACCGCGGCATTCGGCCAGCACGGCGCGGATTTGCTCGGCCTCTCTCTCGCGCAGCTGACCGCGCAGGCCGCCGTTGCGCGGCGCGGCGGGCGATACGCCTGCGTGCAGTGCGATGCGCTCCAGTCTTGTGCCGCCATTGTGCAGCAGCAGGCTGCGGCGAAGGATGTTTTCCAGCTCGCGCACATTGCCGCGCCAGTCTTGCCCCAGCAGGCAGGCTTCGGCCTCGGGAGACAGGTGCGTCACGCCGGGGCTGAGCTCGGGTGCGTGGCGGGTCAGCAGCTCACGGGCCAGCAGCGGCACATCGCTGCGTCGCTCGCGCAGGGCCGGGATGTGTACGTAGCCGACGTTGAGCCGGTAGTACAGGTCTTCGCGCAGGCGTCCTTGTTCCACAGCCGCCAGCGGTTCCTGATTGAGCGCCGCGATCAGCCGCACATTGGCCAGCAGTGGCTGATGGCTGCCCAGCGGCTGGTAGCTGCCGTCCTGCAGCACGCGCAGCAGCTTGCCCTGCAACTGGATGGGCATGGAGTTGAGTTCGTCCAGAAACAGCGTGCCGCCGTCGGCTTGCGTCAGCAGGCCCTTGCGATTTTCCGCGCCGGTGAATGCCCCGCGTACCGTGCCGAACAGCGTGCTTTCCAGCAGGGTATCCGGAATGGCGGCGCAGTTGACCGTGAATAGAGGCCGGCTGCCGCGCGGGCTGAGTGCGTGGGCGCGGCGGGCGAACAATTCTTTGCCGGTGCCGGTTTCGCCGTAAATCAGTATGGGCAGTTCGCTGGCGGCGAAGGTATCAAGCCAGGCAATCTGCTGGCGCATGCCGGGGTCGTTGGTGGCAATGCGCGGCACGTCGGTGTCTTTGCCGCGCTGGTTGGGCATGTGTCGGAGCTGGCGGCCGATCTCGATTGCGCCCAGCAGGCCGCCGTCGCGCCCGGTCAGCGGTACGGCGGTGTGCAGATAGGGAATGGTTTGGCCGTCGGGGCCAATGTAGGACTGGCAAACGTCGGTGAAGCGCGCGCCGCGTTCAAGGCACTGTAGCAGGGTGCTGTCCTCGCGGCTGAGCCAGGGGTTCTGCTCCAGCACGTGTTTGCCGATGGCGTCGTCGGCGTCCACGCCGTCCATATGGGCGCTGGCCGGGTTGTAGTAGACGAAGCGTCCTGCAGCGTCCACAACGGTGGCCGGACGATCCAGCGTGTCCAGTACCGGTCGCAGGCAGGCTATCAGCCAGTCCAGTTCTTTTCTCACGTCTTGCTCCCTTGCTCAGGCTGCTGCCCATTGGTAGTGGAGATGGATTGACCATTTTTCGCCATATTGTTTCAGTGTGATTGATTTATCGCTACTTGGCTCTGTCGAAAAATGGCGATATGGCGAGAGTTATCCTGTTGGCGCCATGGGGTAGGCGGAAAATACTGGGTAAAACGCGCTGAAAGGCAGTGAAACAGCGGAAAATCGGGTCGGAAATTTGATCCTGATCAAACTTGAGCCGCGATCAGGGCGGGCAAGCTGGCACGCTAGTTGCGCTTATACGGGCGTTACCCCCCAACCATCAGGAGATCGCAATGTTCAAGCACATCATCGCCCGTACTCCCTGCCGCGGACTGGTCAACGGCATTTCCTCCAGCAACCTTGGCAAGCCCGACTACGCCTTGGCGCTGGAACAGCACAACACCTATATCCGCGCGCTGCAGACTTGCGGCGTGGACATCACCATCCTGCCGCCGGCGGAGGACTTCCCGGATTCGGTGTTTGTGGAAGACCCGGCGCTGTGTACGCCGCATTGCGCCATTGTCACCCGGCCTGGCGCTGACAGCCGTCGCGACGAAGCCATGCTGATGGAACCGGTGCTGCGCCGTTTTTACCAACATGTGGAGCGTATCGAGGCTCCGGGCACGCTGGATGCCGGCGATGTCATGATGGTGGGCAGCCACTTCTACATCGGCGAATCGGCCCGTACGAACGCAGAAGGCGCGCGCCAGCTTATCGCCATCCTGGAAAAGCACGGCATGAGCGGGTCGGTGGTTCGGCTGGAGAAGGTGTTGCACCTGAAAACTGGCCTCGCCTATCTGGAGAACAACAATCTGCTGGCTGCCGGCGAGTTCATCACCAAGCCGGAATTCCAGAAGTTCAACATCATCGCTATCCCGGAAGAAGAGTCCTACGCCGCCAACTGCATCTGGGTGAACGGCAAGGTGATCATGCCTTCGGGTTACCCGCAGACCCGCGACCGCATCGCCGCGCTCGGTTACCAGGTAATCGAGGTGGATACCTCCGAATACCGCAAAGTGGATGGCGGCGTCAGTTGCATGTCGCTGCGTTTCTGACAGTGCGGATAGTGTGACAACCGGGGCGTGCCGGGCGCGCCCCGCCGCAAAGGAGAACGCGGATGACACAAGCTGCGGACAAGAAACTGGGCGTGGTGCCCCTCACCGCGCTGGTGGTGGGCGCCATCGTTGGCAGCGGCATCTTCAGCCTGCCGCAAAACATGGCCGAAGGCGCGGGGGCGGGAGCCATCCTGATCGCCTGGGTGATTACCTTCGTCGGCATGCTGGCGCTGACGCGCATTTTCCAGTGGCTGTCGATCAGCCGGCCGGATATCGGTGATGGGGTGTACGGCTACGCCCGTCATGGTTTTGGCGATTACCTCGGCTTCAATGCCGCCTGGGGCTACTGGATATCGGTGTGGGTGGGCAACGTCGGCTATCTGGTGGTGATGTTCAGCGCGCTGGGCTCGTTCCGGGCGCTGGGTTTCTTTGGTGACGGCAGTACTACGCCGGCGCTGGTTTGCGGGTTGTTGCTGCTGTGGACGCTGCATGGTTTCGTGCTGCGTGGCGTGCAGTCGGCCAGCCTGCTCAACGTCATCGTCACCATCGCCAAGATTGTGCCGATCTGCCTGTTCGTGCTGTGCGTGGCGCTGGCCTTCAAGGTGCAGACCTTCCGCCTGGACTTTTGGGGCGGCGCGTCATTGGGTAGCGTTGGCCAACAAGTGAAGAACACCATGTTGTACACGGTGTGGGTGTTCCTCGGCATCGAGTGCGCCACCGTGTACGCCAGCCGCGCCAAGGACATGCGCACCGTCAGCCTGGCAACGGTGATGGGTTTCGGGATCACCATGCTGCTCCTGGTGTGCGTATCGGTGCTGTCGCTGGGCGTTTTGCCGCAGGCCGAACTGGCTGCGATGAAAAACCCGTCAATGGCGGCGGTGCTGGAAAAGGCAGTTGGCGCATGGGGCGGCGCGCTGATCAATATCGGATTGATCCTGTCGGTGGCCGGAGCGTTGCTGGCCTGGACGCTGATCTCGTCCGAAATGCTGTACCTGGCGTCGCGCGGCGAGGGACATACCGCGCCGGCCTGCTTCGGCAAACTCAATGCCCGCGGCGCGCCCGCCAATGCGTTGTGGCTGACCAACGGGCTGATTTCCTTGTTCCTGGTCATCAATCACCTCAATAACGCCGGCTACAACCTGCTGATTCAATTGGCGTCGGCGATGGCGCTGATTCCCTACCTGTTGTGCGCGGCGTTCAGCCTCAAGCTGGCTTATGCCGGACCGGCGCGCAGCGGCCGGCTGCTGGCGTTGACCTTGCTGGGCACGCTATATGGCGCATGGCTGATTTACGCCGGCGGGATGAAGTTTTTGCTGCTGTCGATGATCCTGTACGCGCTGGGCCTGCCGTTCTACCTGCGTGCGCGGCGGGAGCGTGGCCTGTCGGCGTTCGCCAGCCGGCTGGATGCCGCGCTGGCGGCGGGGGTGGCCATGCTGGGCGTGCTGGCGGTATGGTCGCTGGCGGTGGCCTAAGCGTTCGCGACGTAGGGCCGGTAATGGAGGAAGGGCGAGCCGACCTCGCTTTTCCTTCGCCCTTTTGGCCCGCCGCATGCGCAGGATGTTGCGCCGCGCGGGGCCGTCCTCGGGTTCGGTGCCCGGGCTTGCTGCGAGCTCTGGTTGCAGGTGCCTTTCAAGCGCCGAGGAGCTCAAAATGAGACAGCCGGCTTCTCTGGCGCAGGCCTGTTGCCCTTGCAGCCTAAACCAAGGCCGCATGCTTGCCTTGCAATGCCTATTGCGACGGCAAACAAGATTGCTGTTCCATTCAATCGCGCAAGTGGCAGTCTTCTGCCGAATGGGATGCAGGCATAAAAAAAGCCTCCTTGCGGAGGCCAGGCATGTGCTGACTGGTAAGCAAAAGCACACGGAAAGAACGTGCGTGCCTCAGGCGGTGGCAGCCTTGCCGACCAAGCGGATGAGGATGTCCTTGCGGTACAGCATCAGGGTAGCGGCTAGGCCACAGGCTGCGGCCATCATCATCCAGTAGCCGGGCGCAGCCTTGTCGCCGCTGGCGTCAATCAGCGCGGTGGATACCAGTGGGGTAAAGCCGCCAAAGATGGCCGTGGCCAGGCTATAGGCCAGTGAAAAGCCCACTGTGCGTACATGGCTGGGCATCAGCTCGGTCAAGGCCACCACGGTGGCGCCGTTATAACTGGCATAGAGGAAGGATAGCCACAGCTCCACCACTAGCATGTGGCCAAAGCTGGGAGAGGCTACCATCCAGGCCAATGCCGGGTAGGCGGTGAGCATGGTCAGCAAGCTGAAGCCCAGCATCAGCGGCCAGCGTCCAATGCGGTCGGACAGCGCACCCATGATCGGCAGCCAAATGAAGTTGGACAGGCCGACAAAGAAGGTTACCAGCAGGCTGTCGTTTTCGCTGAGCTTGAGCACGCTCTTGCCAAAAGTGGGAGTGTAGACGGTGATCAGGTAAAAGCTCACCGTGGTCATCACCACCAGCAGCATGCCACCGGTGATCAGCTGCCAATTCTGCGCAATGGAGCGCAGGATTTCTGCAAAGCTGGGATGGTGCTTGTGGGCGAGGAAGGCATCGGTTTCCTGCAGGGATCGACGAATGGCGAAGATGAAGGGAATGATCATGCAACCGATGAAAAACGGAATGCGCCATGCCCATTGGTCGATCTGGTGGTTGTTGAAAGCCTGATGCAGCAGGTAACCCAGCACGGCGGCGAACATGATGGCCACTTGCTGGCTGGCCGACTGCCAGCTGACAAAGAAGCCCTTGCGGCCAGGCGTGGCCATTTCAGCCAGATATACCGACACGCCGCCCAGTTCAACCCCGGCGGAGAAACCCTGCAACAGGCGGCCCAGCAGCACTAGCACGGGGGCGGCCAGGCCAATGCTGGCATAGCCGGGAACAAAGGCGATCAGCGCCGTACCACAGGCCATGATGGCCAGTGTGACAATCAGCCCCTTGCGGCGGCCAATACGGTCGATATAACTGCCCAGCACGATGGCGCCTATGGGGCGAGCCAGAAAGCCGGCCCCGAAAGTGGCAAAGGCCAGAATCAGCGAGGCATACAGGTTGCCGCTGGGGAAAAAGGTTTTGGCGATATAGGTGGCGTAGAAGCCATACAAGAAAAAGTCGAACATTTCCAGGAAGTTGCCGCTGGTAACGCGCAACACCATGGAAAGACTGGACTGGCGGGGGGGAGTGGTGGTCATGTCGTCGTCCTTGTCATTGAGCCGAGGTGCTGGCAGGTGTCATCCCTGTCTGGCGAATGCTGACCGCAGCCTGCGGCGCAGCAAGAAAGCGCAGCAACTGGCGTGCTACCCCCTTATGGACACTGTCGTTGCTGATGCCTGCGGAGAAGGTGGTCACCTGCTGTGCCTGCTCTGGCAGCAGGCCGACGATGTCGATGCCCGCAATCGGAATCAGCTCGCTTAATTGCTGGAAGCCCAGTTCGGCTTCGCCGCGTGCCACAACCTGGCCCACCGGCTCCGCTGGAATCATGCGACTGCGATCCTTTATCTGGTCTGCCACACCAAGGCGGGCAAACAGCACCTTGGATAGAAATACCCCGCTAGCGCTATCGGAGTAGGCAATGGAATGGCTGTTCAGCAGCGTTTGCTTGAGGGCTGTCAGCGTACTGATGTCCGGCTGCGTGCTGCCGTGCTTCACCGCCAACGCAATACGCGATGCAGCCAGCGGTGTATTGCTGTCCGGCACCACTCGGCCTTGTGCTTGCAGTTGGTCCAGTGAGCTTCCCACCATCACCAGTACGTCGAATTTTTCACCGCGCGCCAGGCGCTGCGGAATGGCTTGCGGAGTGTCGCCCATGGACGGGCCCCATTCCAGCTGCAGGTGATGGCCGGTTTCTTGTTCGAATTGTGGTGCCAGCAGCTTCAATGCCGCGGCGAAGCCACCGGAACTGACCACCGTCAGTTGCTCTGCCTGGGATTGGGCACAGCTAACGGCCAATACCAATAACGCTGCGCTATGCTGCAGCTTCCTTGCGCTTCCCATGGTGTTCTCCTCTTGTTGTGCTTGTATTGCGCTGAAATAATGCACAAGATGCAATAAATGTTTAATTGCTTTTATTTCATGGATTAATCGATGGCGCGCATCAATCTGGAACTTAATGAGTTGCAGGCGTTTCTGGCGGTTGCAGAGAAATCCAGCTTCAAAGCTGCGGCCGAAACACTTTATCTATCGCAACCGGCCTTGAGCCGACGCATCGAAAAACTGGAGCAGTCCTTGCAGGTACGTTTGCTGGAGCGCACCACACGCAGCGTGCGACTGACCGAGGAAGGCGAGCATTTCCGCCTGCATGCACAAAACGTGGTGGATGAGCTGGAACAAGCAATGCGAGGCTTGGGGGAGCGGGCGGTGCGTCGCAACGGACTGGTATCGATTGCTACCATCCCGTCTGCTGCACAACACCTGTTGCCGGCAGCATTGGCAGACTTTGCCGACGACTATCCGGGCATGTGCCTGCGGGTATTTGATGAAGGTGCGCAAGAGGTATTGAACCAAGTGCTGGAGGGTAAGGCTGATTTCGGCATTAACTTCATCGGAGGAGAGGATCCCGGCATCGATTTCCAGCCTATGCTCACTGAGCGTTATGTGCTGGTTGTGCGGCGGGATCATGCGTTGTCTCATCGGCAGTCGGTAGCGTGGGAGGAGCTAACGGGAGAGCGGTTGATTGCTGTGTCGCAAAGGAGCGGTAACCGCCTGTTGCTGGATCATCATCTGGCCAACCTGCCCAAGAGGCCTCGGGTGCACTATGAAGCCAGCCACTTGCACGGAGCCTACGGCATGGCAATGGCTGGCCTTGGCGTAATGATCGTGCCTGAACTCTCCTTGACGCCAGCCTATACGCCCATACTGGCTGGAATCTCGCTGGAAGATCCACAGATATCGAGAACCATAGGATTGATAACCCGGTCCGGGTATAAACCAAATCCCGCCGTGGAGCGGCTGATTCAAAAAATCAGGCAGCAGTTCAGCAGATATGGAGAATCCAGATCCCGACCAGTTGATTGAATTTTGCAGGAAAACTGAGCAGCTGCCGTGCATCAAATCGCCCACACTTAGAGCGGCTAATAATATTCCTGATGTGGCGTTGCGCCGACTGGTCGTACTCGATACGACCTGCGTCGGCGTGCCTTGCCTCTGTGGTGAAACCGCTTTTTGTTAGCCTCTCTTAATGAATTTGGCCGATATGTCTGTTGTGGGCGAACTGCCGTCGACCAAGTTGTCGAACTGCCAGTTGGTGGGAAAAGCATTCATGCAGGGAATGGTTCTTGCGAGCCCGATTTGCTCATCAAACTAGATATGTCTGGTTCCGAGTTGGTGAGCCCGTTGTTGGCTGGTTTATGGATGAGCGGGTATTGAATTAGCCTTTGTTGTTATCAAAATGCTGCGAAAAGTCATTGATTTGTAAAATTTTTAAAGGTGCAATTTCTCTTGTGGTTTGCCTGCTGCAGGTAAATTAAGCTATTGAAAAACATATGAAAAGCCTGAAGGTACTGACTTACAACATCCACAAGGGCATGTCTCCGCTGAACCGGCATGTGCGTGTGGCGGCCATTGCGGAGGCTTTGCATGGGCAGTCGCCCGATTTGCTGTTTCTGCAGGAGGTGCAGGGGCGGAATCTGCAGCGGGCTTTACGGCACGAACACTGGCCCACGCTGCCGCAGCATCATTTTCTGGCGCGCCATCTGGATCACAAGGTTGTGTATGGCCTCAATGCGGCCTATGAGCATGGCCATCACGGCAATGCTTTGCTCAGCCGTTATCCCATTGTGGAGTGGTGCAACCGCGATATCTCCGTCAACCGGTTCGAGAGCCGCGGCGTGCTGCATTGCGTGGTGCAACCCAAAGGTTGGCCGAAGCCGGTGGTGGCGCTGTGCGCGCATTTGAATCTGCTGGCGCGTGATCGGCGCAAGCAGTATGCCGACCTGCTGCACTACATCCGCCATGCCATCGCGCCGGATACGCCGCTGATCCTGGCCGGGGATTTCAACGACTGGCAGGCTGAGGCGGGTCAACAGTTGGCCGAAGCCGGTTTGCGGGATGTATTCCACCTTTACCAGGGGCATCTGGCGCGCAGCTTTCCGGCGCGCATGCCCATGCTGCCGCTGGACCGAATTTATGTGCGCGGCCTCAAACCCGTGGCGGCTCAGGTGCTGCAGGGGAAGCCGTGGTCACGCTTGTCGGACCACTTGCCGCTGTCGGCCTCGCTGTTGCCGGAAGGGTGATATGTATATAACTGGCTGTAATTAAAAGAACATGCTTTTTGTTGTAATGCGACGTTTTCTGACTTTTTCAAGCAGAAAGGTTGACATGAAATGAAAATGGATGTTCAATTCCAATCAAACTTGATCGCCGATTTGAACACAGCTTGCGGGCGTAAAACAGCTAAAGCGTGGGTAACCAGACACCCATTAGTGTAGAACCTCTGGTTATATAATCTTTGATTCATTCAGGATTCCATGCATAAAGCCCGCGGCGCAACCGGCGGGCTTTATGCATTTCTGGAGTGTTGAATGATTCATCTGCAAAACATCCGCAAGCGTTTCCGTCGCCCCGAGGGCGGCTGGTTCGACGCTGTGCGCGATACCTCTCTCTCCATCGCGCCGGGCGAAGTGTTCGGTCTGATCGGTTTTTCCGGCGCCGGCAAGTCCACCTTGTTGCGACTGATCAATCTGCTGGAGCGTCCAGACGCCGGAGCGGTGATCGTGGACGGGCAGGATCTGACCAGCCTTGCCCCGCGCGAGCTACGCCGAGCCCGCCAGAACCTGGGCATGGTGTTTCAGCAGTTCAACCTGCTGGCCAATCGCACGGTGGCCGATAATGTGGCGTTTCCGCTGGAGATTGCCGGCTGGAGCCGCGCCGATATCGAACAACGCGTGGCGGAGTGTCTGGAGGTGGTGGGTTTGCAAGACCGCGCCAACCACTACCCGGCACAATTGTCCGGTGGCCAGAAGCAACGGGTGGGCATCGCCCGCGCGCTGGCGCCGCGCCCCAAGGTGATTCTGGCGGACGAGCCCACCTCCGCGCTGGACCCGAAAACCACCCAATCCATTCTCGATTGCCTGAAAGACATCAACGCCCGTTTCGGCGTCACCGTGGTGATTGTCACGCACGAGATGCATGTGGTGCGTTCCATTTGCCATCGCGCCGCCGTGCTGGACGCCGGCGAAGTGGTTGAAGTGGTTGACGTGGCCGAAGGGCAGGTGGATGCCCGCTCCGAACTTGCCCGTTCTTTGCTGGAGGCTGCGTAACATGGAACCAATCACTTTCGCCTCCGCCCTCGCCAACCTCAGCAGCATGGCCCCGGAAATCTGGCAGGCCTGCCGCGAAACCGCGCTGATGCTGGGCATTGGCCTGTTTACCGCCATTTTGCTGGGCGGACCGCTGGGCATCATTCTGTATTTGTCCCAGCCGGGCCAGCTGTTTGCCAACCGCGTCGTCAACGGCGTGCTGGGCTGGCTGGTCAATCTGGTTCGCTCGTTCCCCTTCATCATCCTGATGGTGTCGCTGGTGCCGCTGACGCGCGTGCTGGTGGGCAGCACCATCGGCCCCATTGCCGCTGCCGTGCCGCTGTCCTTTGCCGCCATTCCCTATTTTGCCCGGCTGGTGGAGCAAACCCTGCGCGAGATTCCGCGCGGTGTGGTGGAGGCTGCCGAGGCCATGGGCGCCAGCCCGCTGCAGATCATCGTCAAAGTGTTGCTGAACGAGGCGCGATCCGGCCTGATTTCCAGCCTCACCATTCTTACCATCAGCTTTCTCAGCTATTCGGCGGTAGCCGGCGTAGTAGGCGGCGGCGGCATTGGCGACCTGGCCATCCGCTACGGCTACTACCGTTTCCAGACCGATGTGATGGTAGCCATGGTGCTGCTGCTGGTGGTGATCGTGCAGATCATCCAGTTTGCCGGCAATCGTCTGGCAGCCCATCTGGACAAACGCTGATTTTGATTCCGGACGCCGGCCTCACGAGGGCGGGGCGTCCACCCTTACCCAAGCATTCGAAGGAGAAAACAATGCGCAGATTCGTTATCAAGGCAGTTGCCGCTTCCGTACTGGGCCTGGCTTTTGCCGGCGCCGCCCTGGCCGCCGACCCGGCCAAGAAGGAAATCGTCATCGGTACTACCGTGGGCGACTTTGGCGATATGGTGAAGCAGTCCATCAAGCCGATTCTGGAAAAGCAGGGCTATTCCGTGAAGCTGGTGGAGTTTTCCGACTACGTGCGTCCCAATCTGGCGCTGCAGGAAGGCTCGCTGGATGTGAACGTGTTCCAGCACAAGCCGTATCTGGACAACTTCGCCAAAGAGCACAAGCTGTCGCTGAAAGAAGTGTTCCAAGTGCCGACCGCGCCGCTGGGCATCTACCCGGGCAAGCTGAAGTCGCTGAAGGATGTAAAGGAAGGCGCTACCGTTTCCGCGCCCAATGATCCGTCCAACTTCGCCCGCGCACTGGTGATGCTGAATGATCTGGGCTGGGTAAAGCTGAAGCCGGGCATCAATCCGCTGACTGCTTCCGAACGCGATATCGCCCAGAACGTGAAAAAGGTGAAGCTGGTGCAACTGGAAGCCGCGCAGCTGCCGCGTTCCCGCAATGACGTGGACTTTGCCGTGATCAACGGCAACTACGCCACCTCGTCCGGCATCAAGCTGACCGAAGCCGTGTATCAGGAAAAGAGCTACGCCTATGTGAACTGGGGCGTGGTTCGCGCCGCCGACGCCGCGAAGCCGTGGGCCAAGGACGTGATTGCCGCCTACAACAGCAAGGATTTCCAGAGCTGGGCCAAACAGAAGTACGCCGGCTACAAGCTGCCGCAAAACTGGAAGTAAACGTTGACGCATCCACCGGATGCAAAACGGCCGGGCAGGCCCGGCCGTGGTTTGATTTTCTTGTAACACTCCTGGCTACAAGCATTGATGGAGGGCATCTTGCCCTCCTTTTTTTATTTGGCCATGGTGAAACAGCACAACTTGTTGCCGTCCAGATCGCGGAAGTAAGCACCGTAGAAATCATCGCCGCGCAGGCCGGGCGCGCCTTCATCCTGGCTGCCCAGTTGCAGCGCATGAGCATGCAGCTTGTCGACGCTGGCGCGGCTGTCCACGTAGAAACCCACCATCACGCCGTTGCCCACGGTGGCGGCTTCGCCATTGTAGGGCTTCATGATGGCCAGTTGCGGGCGTTCCGGATGAGTGCCCCAGCAAATGCCGCGATCCATCTCCCACAAGCGCTTGGCGCCGATGTCCGCCAGCAGGGTATCGTAGAAGGCGGCGGCGCGTTGCATATCGTTGCTGCCCAAGGTGACGTAACCGATCATGCTTTTCTCCTGAATGGCGGGAGGTGTTCCCGCGGGGTGCCGCAAGCGGCGAGGGTGAGATGGCTTCATCCTGCGCGCAGGATGCCGGTGAGATCGCCGGCGCATGCGCCGTTTGCGTGAAACGGGGACTTATTCGGATACCGTGAAGGGGGTGTCGCCGGAAGGTTTGCCGAAGGCGGCCTTGACGCCGGGCGGGCAGAACAGCAGCACTTCGTTGCCGTCCGGGTCGCGCACGGTGAGTGAAGGTTCTGGCGCGGTGGGGCTGGTGGGCACCGGACGACCGCCATTGTCCAGCGCGGCGATCTGGCAACGCTGCAGGCTGGCGGGGGAGTCGCAACGGAAAGCCAGTTGCACTTGTTTGTCCGGCGCGCCGGCGGTGATGAGCAGCTCATCGCTTTCCAGCCTGTCGTCGCTCAGGCTGGGTGCAGGGCGATCAAGCGCTGTCAGCAGGGCGGCGTAAAAGCGTTGGCAGGCGGCGAAATTGGCGGCCTGCAAATGAACGTGGTTCACCAGTCTCTGGTTGAGGTATTCCATGGGACGTCTCCTCTTTGTCTTGTCGCGTCGTCGGCATGTCTGCCGGGCGCGCTGCCTGTGTGCGGCTGTTTGTCCCATGATACGCCCGGCAGGTTCCGTGCGCATCCTCAAGCTTTCACAGACTTTTCCTTACCTTTGCAGCCATTCTTCCACGAACTGATCGCGAAATTCGTAGAGTCTGCGCACCCTTTCCTCTGCGATGGCGCGGCCGGCTGCGGTCTGCATCATGGCGGGCAGGCGCGCCAGTTTCACTTCGATGTGGTCCAGCGCGTATTCGCGGTCGTCCAGCGCGCGGCCCTCGCCCAGCGGGCTGTCGGGATGGGCCAGGCTGCGGCCCATGCGGCCCGAGGTGTAGAACATGCGAGCCAGCCCGATCATGCCCAGCGCATCCATGCGGTCCGCGTCCTGCACGATGCGGGCTTCAGGCGTGGTAGGCGCGATATTGGCGGAAAAACTGTGCGCTTCGATGGCGTGGGCCACGCCGGGCAGCAGGTCTGCCGGGAAGCCGGCGGCGGTCAGCAGGTCTGCCGCTTTCTGCGCAGCCTGACGCGAGGCAAGATGGCGTTCCGGATGGTTCTTGGGCAGGTTGACGAGATCGTGCAGGTAGCAGGCGGCCATGACAGTCAGCGCGTCGGCTTCGGGGTGCTGCTCGAGAATGCGGCGCGCCACGGCCCAAACGCGGTGGAAGTGGGAAAGATCGTGTGCGCCGTCTTCGTCGGCGGGTTGCTGCAGCAAGAGATCGATCAGGCGGGGTTGCCAGTGGGGTAGGCGTGGGTCGGACATGGTTTTCTCCCTTGGGGCTGGCGATTACACCGCCGGACAATGTTGCCGTCAAGCGCGCGGTAGTCAGTCGAGAATCGGCGGCGGCTTGCAGCCCGGGCAAGGTTGGCCGAAGGTTTTCGGCCAACCCTGAGGCACAGGGATAGCGCGATCAGGCAGCCAGTTCGCAGTAACGCGCGGCGATGGCCGAGGCCAGGCGGGCGTTGTTGAGCACTAACTGGATGTTGGCGGCCAGACTGTTGCCACCGGTGAGCTCGCATACACGGGCCAGCAGGAAGGGGGTGGATTCCTTGCCGCCGATTTTCTGTTCGACCGCTTCCGCCAGCGCCTGTTCGATGGCGGCGTCGATCTTGTCGCGCGGCATGGCGAAGGCTTCCGGAATGGGGTTGGCCACCACCATGCCGCCCTTCAGTTGCAGGTCCTGCTTGGCTTTCATGGCAGCGGCGATGTCGGCCGCTTCGTCCAGCCGGTAATCCACGCCGAAAGCGCTGTCGCGGGTGAAGAATGCCGGCAGTTGGTCCGTGCGGTAGCCGATGACCGGCACGCCGTGGGTTTCCAGATATTCTAGCGTCAGGCCCAGGTCCAGAATCGACTTGGCGCCGGCGCAGACGACGGTGACCGGGGTTTGCGCCAGTTCTTGCAGGTCGGCGGAAACGTCAAAGCTGCGTTCCGCGCCGCGATGCACGCCGCCAATGCCGCCGGTGGCGAATACGCGGATGCCTGCCATATGGGCCACGATCATGGTGGAGGCCACGGTGGTGGCGCCGGTTTTGCCGGCGGCGACGATGAAGGGGATGTCGCGGCGGCTGACTTTGACCACATCGCGGCCGGACTTGCCCAGATGCTCGATGTCTTCCGGCGTCAGGCCGGCTTTCAGGCGACCTTTGATGATGGCAATGGTGGCCGGCACCGCGCCGTGCGCGCGGACTTCCGCTTCCACTTTCAAAGCGGTTTCCACGTTTTGCGGGTAGGGCATGCCGTGGGAAATGATGGTGGATTCCAGCGCGACGACCGGGCGGTTGGCGGCCAGCGCGGTGGCGACTTCGGGGTGGATGTCCAGATGTGTGGCGAGAGTCATGCGGTCTCCTGCGAGGAAGAAGTGGCGGTCAGGAAATGTTGAACGGCGCTGCCCGACAGGGTGGGGCAGGTGGTGCCGGCGTATTGCAGGGTGAGCGCGGCGCAGCCTTGGGCAAAACGCACGGCGTCGGCCAGCGGCATGTCCGCCAGCCAACCATGCGCCAGCCCGGCCATTAGGGCGTCGCCCGCGCCGGTGGCGTTGACGATATCGACAAGGGGGGCCGGCAGGCGGCCGCGCACGCCGGCAGCGGTGCTGAAATGAATGCCTTCATCGGCCATGCTCAGCACCAGTTGTTGCACGCCCTGCGCGTGGAACCAGTGCATGACGGCGGGAATGTCGGCGGCGGATTCCAGCGGCAGGCCGGAGAGCTGCGTCGCTTCGATGCGATTGGGCTTGAGCGTGTGGATCTTGCCAAGCCAGGGGCGCAAACGCTGGGCTTTGAAGGCGGACACGGTGTCGACGAATACCGGCGTGTCGCCAGCTTCGGCAAACAACCAGGCCAGCGCATCGGCGGACAGGTTGGCGTCCGCCACGATCAGGGCGGCATGGCGTACCAGTTCGCGCTGTTCGGCCAGTTGCGCCGGACCCAGTCGCTCCAGAATGGCCATGTCGTTGATGGCGATGGCCATATCGCCATCCGGGCCGTGGATGGACAGATAGGTGGAGGTAGCGGCGTCGGGCAGCACCAGGCACGGGCGGACGTCCACGCCGGCGCGCTGGGTGATGTCCAGCAGCGAACGGCCGTGAATGTCATCGCCCACGCAGCTGATCAGCCGGCAATCTTCGCCCAGCCGCGCCAGGTTTTCGGCAATGTTGCGCCCCACTCCGCCGGGCGAGCAGCTCACCGCCCCGGGGTTGGAATCGCCAAAGCGCAGGGCTTGGCGGGTGGCGCCGCGGATGTCCATATTGGCGCCGCCCAGCACCACCACATGGCGCTGACCGGAGAGAATATAGCCCTTGCCGAGGATATGGCCCTTTTGCATCAGGTTCATGATGTGGCCAGCCACGGCGGAGCGGCTGATGCCGAGTTGATCCGCCAGCTGCTGCTGGGGGATCAGCGGGTCTTGCCGCAAGAGGGTGAGAATCTGTTGCTCGCGTTCAGTCATTGCAAACAAATGTTTGTTAAATAAACTTTTGTTTGAATGGTAGGGCGAGGCGAGGGGCTTGTCAATGTGCAGGCAGCCGGGTTTGCATGCAGCGGTGCATTCCTGCCTGTAAGGAGGGATGCGATGCCG
The DNA here is from genome assembly GCF_945957525.1 of uncultured Aquitalea sp. Taxonomy (GTDB): domain Bacteria; phylum Pseudomonadota; class Gammaproteobacteria; order Burkholderiales; family Chromobacteriaceae; genus Aquitalea. The sequence goes on from NZ_CAMFLA010000019.1 coordinate 51,203, forward strand.
GCGCGAGAGGCGGCGGCAGAAGAAAAGCCCGGTTCACGCATCGTGTCCCGGGCTTCGGCAAACCTGGTGTTAGACCCGCTGACAAAAAACCTGTCCCGGTGTTGCGCCTGCGGGCCGCAGTCCGGGTGTCGCCAGCGTCGGCACACCCTGATTCAGGGTGTCTGCGAGGTTTTGACTGCGGCTCTTGGCGGGAAGAAGGACTCAGCAGAAAGGGCGTACCGTATCCAGCAGTTTGTCTACGTAGGCGTCTTTCTCGCCCACTGGCGCGGCGTAGTACAAAGCTTCGCGCGTGGCGGATTCGCCCGCGCCTTTGAGCATTGCCCAAGCGGAGAGATAGGGTGCGGACAGGCAGCCGCCGGCGGTGGCGACATTGCCTTGCGCGGCGAAGGGCGCGTCAATCACATTGATGCCCTCCTGTTCAACCCAGGGCTTGGTGCGCAGGTCGGTACAGGCCGGCACGTCTTGCAGCAGACCCAGCTTGGCCATCAACAGCGTACCTGAGCATTGCCCGCCTATCAGCTGGCGAGCGGGGTTTAACTGCAAGCGGCCCAGCACGGCTTCATCATTGGCAATGTCGCGCGTCATTACGCCGCTGCCGAACAGCACGATATCAGCCTGATTGGCGAATTCCAGCGGCTGCTGGCCTTGCATTTCGAGTCCGTTCATGGACACCACGCGGTCTTGCGGCGTGGTGATGAAAGCGTGCCAGCCAAACGGGTGCAAGCGGTTGAGCAGACCGTAGGCAATGAAGGAGTCCAGCTCGTTGAAACCGGGAAAAGTGAGTACCGCGATTTTCATGAATCAACCCTCGTGATGTGTCCGGCGCAGACTTGTCGCGCGCAGCCAACAAAGTCGGCAAGTTTATGCTGATGTTATACCCTCTTGTCGAAATATATCTTGTTTTGTACGAACAAGGTCTATAAAGAACACATCAGCGTCGTTTTGCGGCTTGCGCATAAACGACAAGAACAAAAGAGGGCCAACAGAGGAACAACCGGGGGAAGGGAAATTGCCCGCCAGCAACAGTGGCGGGCTTTTTTTTGTCTGCGCTCAGCTAAGTTGGCAGCGCATCAGCAGCCGGGGTTCTCCGGCGCCGAAGTACGCCGGGTCCAGATGATCCACCTGAAAGCCGTGCCTTTGGTAAAGACCTACCGCCGGGTTGTCCGGATGCGCAGTCAGCAGCGCTGTCTTGCAGCCTCGCTTCTTCAGCACGTCCAGCGCGGCGATCAGCAAGCGTTTGCCCGTGCCCTGTCCACGCGCGGAGTCCAGCACACCCAGCGACATGATCCAGGCTTCGCCGGCTTGCCCGGCAGGGCAGGAAAGTATGTAGCCGACGACGCGGCCATCGGTTTCTGCCAACAGGAGTTGCTCAGGCCACATGTCCACGGCCTGGCGGAAAAAGAAATCGGGGTAGGGCGGGTCGCCGAACACTGCGCGCTCGATGGCAAAAACAGCGGGGACATCCTGCGGCGCGGCGGGACGAATCACAAGCATGAAGTCTTCCTGAGAGCAACAAAAAGGCTGCGTGTTAAACCATGTGGCAGCCTTTTTGTAAAGCGCCGGGTGTATTGCCTGGCGCTGTCAGGGTCAGAGCGTGTAGCCGTGCAGGGTGGCAATCTGCTGGCGAGCCAGATCATTCAGCCTTTGTGCGCTGGGCAGGTGTGCGCCAGGGAGAGGAACGATTGCGGGCGTGAAAAAGCAAATGGCCGGGCGATGCCCGGCCATTGGTCAGCAAGATGCGAGGGGTGATTTACAGGCGATAGTTGCGCAGGGTGGCAATCTGCTGGCGAGCCAGTTCATCCAGCCTTTGTGCGCTGCCGGCGGCCTCTTGTGCAGCGGCGGAGGATTCCTCCGTCATCTGGGCAATGCGCTCCACCTGCGCGGCGATATTGTTGGTGGCGTTGCCTTGTTCTTTGATGGCACCGGAGATTTCCGACACCATGTGCACGGTATTGCTGGTGGCGTCGCCGATCTGGCGGATGGCCTGGTCGGCGTTGTCTGCGCGAGAGACGCCGTTGCGCACCAGTTCTTCCGCGCTGTGCATCTGTTCGGTGGCCTGGCGCGAACGATCGCGCATGGCGTTGATAGTGCCGGAAATTTCCTGCGTGGAGCTGGAAGTGCGTTCGGCCAACTTTCGCACTTCGTCGGCCACCACGGCAAAGCCGCGCCCCATTTCGCCGGCGCGGGCGGCTTCAATGGCGGCGTTCAGCGCCAGCAGGTTGGTTTGGTCGGCAATGTCCTTGATTACGCTCACAACGGTGTCCACCTGAGCGCTGTAAGTGTCCAACTCTCGGATGCTGTTGGCGGCGCTGTCTACGGCATGAGAAATTTCCCGGATGTCCTGAATGGTTTGCGAAATGGTGTGAGAGCCTTCGCGGGCCAGATCGCCGGCGCTTTGCGCCAGATCGCGGGATTCCGACGCGCGCTCGGCAACATGGTTGACGCTCACCGTCATCTGCTCGATGGTGGCGGCCATGCTGGCGGAGGAGGCGCTTTGAGAGTCGGCGGCGGCGGCCACCTGGGTAGCGGTTTGCGACAGGCTTTGCGAGGCGGCGGCGACGTCGTTGGCGCCGTTGAGAATGGATTTGAGATTGTTCTGCAGCCCTTCCAGCAAGCTGTTGAAGGCCTGCGCGGTCTGGCTGATTTCATCCTTGCTGTCTGCGCGGGCGCGCTGGGTGAAGTCCAGCGAGGCGCTGACAGTTTGCAGGGTGCTGCGAATGCCGGTCAGACCGCCGCTGATGGTGCGGAACAGCGCAAAACCCATCCAGGCTACAAACAGGGTAATGACGGCAATGATGATGATGGTTTGGGTCATGCCGGCGGCTATGGCGTTTTTGTTGCTTTCCAGCGTGTCATTAGTGAGCTTGAAGTTGTAGTCAATGTGGTCGATCAGCGCTTTGCGGAAAGCACCGCCGGCTTCCGACATTACGCCGCTCACCATTTTTTTGGCTTCGTCGTCGTCATGGCCGGTAGCCAGTAATGAAAAATATTTTCTGGTAGCGACGCTATAAGCAGCCGCCTTGGTTTTGTCATCATTGATCAGGCTACGGTCATGATCATCCGATACGTCATTCTTTTCGTAGGCGCCAAGTGCATCGTCCAGTTTCTTGAAAGCGGTTTCCGCCTCAGCTTCTGCTGTCTTGCGTACGCCGGCGTCTGTGCTCATGCCACCTTTGGTGACGGCGCTGCGAGCGTCCATGAACGCATAGGTGGCGTCATTCAAGTCGTGAATGCTGGGAGTGAAATTATTGACTTGATCTTCAAACAGCTTGGTGGATGTCTTGAGTTGATACATACCCAGCCCGCCGATAAGCAGCAGGCTAAGCAAGGCAATGCCCAGTGTAATGAGCAGTTTCTTGATGATGGTCATGAATGTCCCCCTGCTAATTATGGTTTTACATACCTTTACCAGTATTAGCTGTTTGCTTGCAAATGCAAGCGACACTGCGTACTAACACGTAATTAATTTCGCAGACAGAAAAACAAACAGCCCGCGAAGGGCTGTTCTGGAGGTGGCTGCGAGTCAGGAAAGCAGGGGCTGGCTTTGCCAGCGGCCGTCCAGGCCGATTTCCAGCTCGCGGTCGTGATGTTGGCGCAAGGTGCTGCGGTGGCCGACGCTGATCAGGCTGGTGCCGGGCAGCTGGTGCCGCACCAGCCGGTACATGGCGTCTTCCAGGCCTTCGTCCAGCGCGGAAGTGGCTTCGTCAAGAAAGGCGATGCGCGGCTGATTGATCAGCAACCGGCCGAAGGCCAGGCGTTGTTGCTCGCCCAGCGACAGGATGACGCCCCAGTTGTCATGTAGCTCCAGCCGGTCACACAGGTGGCCCAGCTGTACCAGTTGCAGCACTTCGCGCGCGCGCGCTTCGCCGCCCGGCTGGGGCGTGGCCGGGTAGCATAGCGCGTCCAGCAGGCTGCCTTCCGGCAGATAGGGTCGCTGGGACAGGAACAGGGTGTGCTCTGCCGGGCGGATGATCTTGCCCCGGCTGTAAGGCCAGATGCCGGCCAGGCTGCGCAACAGGGTGGTCTTGCCCGAGCCGGAGCGGCCGCGCACCAGCAGTGCTTCGCCCTCTGGCACGTCCAGTGTCAGCGCACTGATCAGCGGCACGCCAGCAGGGGAGAGCAGCGTGAAGTCCTCCAGCGCCAGTCGTTGCCCGTCATGGGCGATATTCGGGCGTGGCAAGGCGGCGGCTTGATCGGCGGACTGGGTGAGCCCGCTCAGACGTTCCAGCGTGGCCCGGTAGCCGGCAAAGTCATCGTAAGCCTGGCGGAAGAAAGACAGGCCGTCATGCAGTTGGCCGAAGACCTGGGAGGTTTGCATCAGATCGCCCAGCGTGATCTGTTTGGAAAAGAATCGATGCGCCTGGATAACAAGCGGAAACACCACGGCAGCCTGGCTGACGATGAGGTTGAAGCCCTGGAACTTCAGCGTCCGGTAAACGATTTGCCAATTATTGCTGATGATTTGGCCGAAACGGCTGCGCAGCAGCGCGCCTTCCACCCGCTCACCGGCATAAAAAGCGATGCTTTCAGCGTATTCGCGCAGGCGCACCAGCGAGTAACGATAGTTGGCGTTGAGCTGCTCGTTGAAGAAGTTGAGCTTAACCAGCGGGCGGCCGATGCGGAAGGCAAACACGGTGGACACGGCCACATAGGCGAAGGCCAGAAATACCATGCCGTGCGGGATGGTGAAACCCGCCAGCGTCAGCGGGCCGGAGAGTTCCCACAGGATCAGGGAGAAGGCAATGACCGAAACCAGCGATCTCACTACCCCCATGGAAAGATCCAGCGAGCTTTGTACAAAAGACGTGACATCTTGTTGGATACGCTGGTCCGGGTTGTCGATGTGTTGCGCGAGAAACTGGTTGCGGTAGTAGGTTTGTTCCTGCAGCAGCTTGTGCAGCAGCTTCTCATTCAGCCATTCACGCCAGTGGATGCCAAAGCTCTGCGAGAGAAAGGCGTTCAGTAGCGTGCGGAATACATGGATGCTGGCCAGCAGGCAGAACAAGCGGACAAAGCCCCAGAACAGCGGCTCGTCGGTTTTCTGCAAGGCGGTGTAAAGCCCGTTGGACCAGTTGGTCAACACAACATCCAGCCGTACGCCGGCCAGGGTCAACAGCAAAATCAGCGCCAGACCGATCAGTGGCCGCCAGCTGCGGCGCGGCGAAAAATAGCCGCCGCTCAACGCCCAGAACTGTCGTCCCCAGCGAGTGAAGGACGCCAGGCCCCAGCAGGCGGCGACAAATAGCAGGCAGGTCAGTCCGTAGGCCTTGGCCAGCCAGAGCGCGCTGACGGTCAGTTCCTGATCCCAGTTCATGCGTAGTCCTTATGACATGGAGGCGCGGCGGCGGACGCGGCCGCGAACGAAGCTTGCAGCATACGATGGCTGCCGGGGCACGGCCAGCGTCATGCCCCGGCAATTCATGAACAAGTGTTGCCTTACCAGAGCAGTTTGACGGCTTGCTCGCCCAGCCAGTCCTGCAAGCCCAGCAGCAAGCCGTCGTCCAGCTTCACGCCCCAGGCCGGCGGCAGCATGAGGTCGCCGCGCGCCTTGTCGTTGCCGTAGCTGATGCGCACCGGGCAGCCGGCGTCTTCGCTGCGGAAAGGCCCGAGCAGGGATTTGAGCTTGGCCACGTCGGCGTTGCCGTTCATTTGCAGATGCAGACTGCGGGCGAAGCGGCTGCGGGCCTCGCCGAGGTCGTAGAGTTTGTCGGCCAGAATGCGCACGCCGCCGGAGAAGGCGTCTTCCGTTACCCGGCCCTCCACCACCAGCACGATGTCTTCTTTCAGCCGGTTGCGGTTTTGTTCGAAGCTGTCGCCAAACAGGCTGACTTCACGCTTGCTGGTGCCGTCGTCCAGTTCCACAAAGGCCATCTTGCCGCGATTGCCCACCTTGACGCGGATGCCGGTGACAAAGCCGGCCAGCAATTGCGGCTCTTTGCGCGGGCTGAGGCGGGACAGGGTGGTTTTGATGAAGGCGCGCACTTCTTGCGCGTGGGCGGCGAAGGGGTGGCCGGACAGATAGAAACCGATGGCGGTTTTCTCTTCGGCCAACTTCACGGCGTCGTTCCAGGGGCGGGTTTCCACCATCTCCACTGCTGGGGCAACGTCGTCACCGAACATGTCGAACAATCCGCCCTGATTAGCGTTGGCGTGTTCTTGCTCGGCGGCGTCCATTGCCAGGCCGACGTTGGCCATCAGGCGCGCGCGGTTGCCGTCGATGGCGTCGAAGGCGCCGGCGCGGATCAGTGCTTCGATCACGCGTTTGTTGACCAGCTTTTTATCGGTGCGCTTGCAGAAGTCGAACAGGTCGGTGAACGGGCCGCCGCTTTCACGCGCGGCCACAATGTGATTCACCGCCGACTCACCAGTGCCCTTGATGGCGCCCAGCGCATAACGGATTTCCTTGCGGCTGACCGGCACGAAGCGGTAGAAACTGTGGTTGACGTCGGGCGGCAGGAAAACCAGGCCGTTGCGGTTGTCGCGGGCGTCATCGAAAAACACCTTCAGCTGGTCGGTGTTGTCCAGTTCGGTGGACATGGTGGCCGCCATGTAGGCGGCGCAGTGGTGGGCTTTCAGCCAGGCCGTGTGGTAGGCCACCAGCGCGTAGGCGGCGGCGTGAGACTTGTTGAAGCCGTAGCCGGCGAACTTCTCCATGTAGTCGAAGATTTCGTTGGCCTTGCTTTCCGGAATGGCGTTTTTCTCCGCGCCGGCCACGAACATGGCGCGCTGCGCCACCATTTCTTCCACTTTCTTCTTACCCATGGCCCGGCGCAGCAAGTCGGCGCCGCCGAGGCTGTAGCCGCCGCACACCTGCGCGGCCTGCATCACCTGTTCCTGGTACACCATGATGCCGTAGGTCGGGGCCAGTACCGGCTCCAGCAGCGGGTGCAAGTATTCGAACTTGGCGCCGTGCATGCGCTGGATGAAGTCCGGAATCAGGTCCATCGGGCCCGGACGGTACAGGGCCACGAAGGCGATAATTTCCTCGAACTTGCTGGGCTTGGCTTCCACCAGCATTTTCTTCATGCCGGAGGATTCAAACTGGAACACGCCGGTGGTGTTGCCGCTGGCGAAGACTTTGTAGGCGTCGGCGTCGTCCAGTGGCAGATGGGCCACGTCCACGTCTTCGTTATTGACGTCCTTGATGTATTTTTGCGCCAGTTCGATGATGGTGAGGTTGCGCAAACCCAGAAAGTCGAACTTCACCAGGCCGATCTGCTCCACGTCGTCCTTGTCGAACTGCGACACCGGGGACGCGCCTTCGCCGCTGGCGATATAGAGCGGGCAGAAATCGGTAAGCTTGCCGGGGGCGATCAGCACGCCGCCGGCGTGCATGCCGAGGCCGCGGGTCAGATCTTCCAGCGTCATGGCCAGTTCGATCAGCTCTTGCGCGCCTTCCGCCTCGATGACTTCGCCGATCTGCGGTTCGGCCGCCATGGCTTTTTCCAGCGACAGCGGCTTGTTGGCTTCCAGCGGTATCAGCTTGGAGAGGCGGTCGCACAGGCCGAAGGGCAGGTCTAGTACGCGGCCCACATCGCGAATCACCGATTTGGACGACATGGTGCCGTAAGTCGCGATCTGGCTGACAGCTTCCGCGCCGTATTTCTGTCGCACGTATTCGATGACGCGCCAGCGGTTTTCTTGGCAGAAGTCCACGTCGAAGTCTGGCATGGACACCCGTTCCGGGTTAAGGAAACGTTCGAACAGCAGTGCGTAGCGCAGCGGGTCCAGATCGGTAATGCTGAGGCTGTAGGCCACCAGCGAGCCGGCGCCGGAACCCCGGCCCGGCCCCACAGGGCAGCCGTTGGCTTTGCCCCACTGGATAAAGTCGGCCACGATGAGGAAGTAGCCCGGAAAACCCATCTGCACGATGGTGTCGCACTCGAATTTCAGCCGGGCGTCGTATTCGGGGCGACGGGCTTCGCGTTCCGCCGGGTCCGGGTAGAGCTGTTCCAGCCGGATTTCCAGACCGCGCTGTGCTTCGTGGATGAGAAAGTCATCCAGCGTCATGCCTTCCGGCGTCGGGAATAGCGGCAGGTAGTTCTTGCCCAGCTGCACGGTGATGTTGCAGCGCTTGGCGATTTCAACGGTGTTTTCCAGCGCTTCCGGCACATCGGCGAAGCGTTCCAGCATGGCTTCCGTCGAGAGGAAGTGCTGGCATTCGGCAAAGTTGCGCGGGCGGCGCTTGTCGCCCAGCGTGTAGCCTTCCGCGATGCAGACCCGCGCCTCGTGCGCCTTGAAGTCTTCCGGATTCATGAACTGGATGGGGTGGGTGGCCACCACCGGCAGGCCGGCTTCGCCAGCCAGCCACAGGGTGGCCTGCACCACGCTTTCCACCTGGCTGTTGTCCAGTCTTTGCAGCTCCAGATAGTAGCTGCCGGGGAAGAGGCTTTCCCAGTACTGCGCGCGGCGCAGCGCTTCGTCGCGCTGACCGATGGCCAGCGCCATGCCCACATCGCCCAGATGCGCGCCTGACAGGCACAGCAGGTTGCTGTTGTCGCCTTCTTCCAGCCATTCGCGCTTGATTTCCACCCGGCCGCGATACTGGTTGCCCACATAAGCGCGGGTCAGCAGCTCGCACAAACGGCGATAGCCCTCGCGGTTTTTCACCGTCAGCATCATGCGGTAGGGCTTGTCGCGGTCTTCTTCGTTTTCCAGCCAGATGTCGGCCGAAACGATGGGCTTGATGCCTTTGCCGCGGCAGGCCTTGTAAAACTTGACCATGCCGAACAGGTTCATCAGGTCGGACACGCCGATGGCCGGCATATTGTCCTTGACCGCGCGTTTGACGGCGTCGTCGAGGCGCACAATGCCGTCGGTGATGGAAAACTCCGAATGGAGGCGAAGATGGACAAAGCGGGGTGCGTTCATCCGCGCATTTTACCGGCTGCGAGCAGTCTGCACCATGCGTGTCGTTGGGATGGGCGTTGCTAGCGCAACCTTTTCAATGTTGCGATGCAGCATTAAAATGGCATTTCAATAGCTAGCAGGGGGTGTGCCATGGATTGCGATATCAGGGAGCTGGAGTCCTCAGCCGTCTACAAGATACTCACCGGCAGCATCTTGCCGCGCCCCATTGCCTGGGTCAGCACGCAGGACAAGCTGGGCGTGGCCAACCTGGCGCCGTTTTCCTTTTTTACTGTGGCCAGCCTCAATCCGCCGGTGCTGGCGGTGTCCATCCTGCGCAAGCCGGACGGCAGTGAGAAAGACAGCCTGCGCAATATTCGCGATACCGGCGAATTCGTCGTCAACATCGCCAACCAGCCGTTGGCCGAAGCCATGAATCTGTCCTGTGGCGCTTACCCGGCCGAGGTGGACGAGTTTGATGTGGCGGGCCTGCAGAAAAGCCGCGGCCAGTCGGTGCATGCCCCCGGCGTGGCGCAGGCGCCGGTGCGGTTCGAGTGCGTTTTGCACGGCAGTCTGGATATCGGTGCAGGCCCCGGCGCGGGTACGCTGGTGTTGGGCGAGATCCGCCATCTGCATGTGGCGGATCAGGTTTACCGGCAAGGGCATATCGATCTGGATGCCTTGCAGGCGATCGGCAAGCTGGCCGGCGACGGCTATGCCAGAGTGCATGACGATTTCGATCTGGCCCGCCCGTGAAACGGCTAACCAAGCCTTGCAAAGACCTGGCCCAGTGCGCGGCGACGCAGGCAGTGCCTGGCGCACGACCAGAAAGCGCCATGGAGAAGCAGAGGAGCAGCGGCTTCTGACAACACGCGATGCCGGCTGCCGGCAATAATGATCCCTCCATGAAAAAAGCGCCGGGAGGGCGCTTTTTTCATGGAGGGGCTCAAGGCCTTTCAGTGAGACAGGGTCTGGCGGATTTGCGCTGCCAAGTCGTCCAGCAGGGCGTAGCGGCGGTTGTACTCGCTGCGCTTTTTACTGGCGATGTCTTCCATCGGCTTGCGCGGGATGGGGAAGGGCAGGCGGAAGAAAACCGAATCGGCGCGCTCTGAGCCCAGGCTTTCCCAGAAACTGTCGTAATCAGCCTGAAAGTCGCGGTTGTAGCGCCAGGAGCTGTAAATGTGCTGATCCTTGCACACGGCGCGTACTTCAACCGCCTTGAACGCCTCCGCCACCACCATCAGCGCTTCCACCACCAGCCGCTTGGGAAACAGGCCGTGGCAGGCCTTGGTGGCAGTTTTGATGCCTTCCGCGCCATAGTCTTTGTGGGGTCCTTGCAGGCCGCCGATGACGATGACGGTTTTGCCGTCTTGTTCGCATACGGTGAAGGTGAGCGTGGCCAGCGGAGTGTCCTCCCCCTCCAGCCACTGCAGCACCAGCTCGCCTTCTTTGTCGAAATAGTGATTGTGGCCCATGCGGCAGCCAAAGCGCGTCTCGTCCTTGCCTTCCACACTGGCCAGGGTGAGGTTCTGGCGGGAGAGCAGGGCTTCGCGCGCTTGCTCCGGCAGGGTCAGTACCGCGGCGTAGTGGCTTTTCAGACTGGCCAGCTTGCCTTGGGTATCCAGCGCGCAGTGCTGGTAAGGGCGGTGCAGTTTGAGCGCGATGCGCGGCGCTTGACGCAGATAATCCAGCAGGCGCGGCCGCTGGCTGATAAAGGACAGCCAGGCCAGCGTGCCGCGCGGGGTCAGCAGACTGCGCAATACGAATTTGATGCGGTTCTTGCGCTCGTCCAGATAGTCGAGCCGGGAAAAACGGCCGCTGGCCAGCTGGCAAAACAGTTGCAAGGGGCGTGCGGCGGTTTGGGTATCGGTTGGTTTCACTGATGGTTTTTCAAAAAACGTTCACGGGCAGGCCGTGCCGGAGCGGGTTCATTCCTTGGGTTTGAGCGCGACAATGGCGGCGCGCTGCATTTCAAGTGTCTTGATCTGCATGGAAAGCACGCCGAGATTCATCGTCAGCCAGCCTTCCACTACTTTCAGTTCGGCCAGCTTGCGGTCGATTTCTTCCTCTGACATCGGCGGCAGGAAAGGCTGAGCTCCCGGCGGGGTGGCAGTTTGCCAGAGCTGGCGGAAGAGGGCAAAGGGGTCGGCGGGGTTGAAGTCTGCGCTCATGTCTGTCTCCCATAAAAAACGGGCAACCGGAAAGGTTGCCCGTTCAGTATACGACCTAAATCCCGGCGGGGATCAGCCTGCGGTGGACGCAACCTGCGCGTCCACCACGGCCAGCGCCACCATGTTGACGATGCGGCGCACCGAGGAGATCGGCGTCAGAATGTGCACCGGCTTGGCCATGCCCATCAGGATGGGGCCGATGGTCACGCCGTCGGAAGCGGAAACACGCAGCAGGTTGTAGCTGATGTTGGCGGCTTCCACATTGGGCATGATCAGCAGGTTGGCCGAACCCTTGAGGGTGGTGTCCGGCATGGCTTGCGTGCGGATGGCTTCCACCAGCGCGGCGTCGCCCTGCATTTCGCCGTCGATTTCCAGATCCGGATTCTGCTCGCGGATCAGTTCGAAGGCATCGCGCATTTTTTCCGCCGACGGGGTGTTCAAGGTGCCGAAGCTGGAGTTGGACAGCAGGGCGGCCTTGGGCACGATGCCGAAACGCTTCATCGAGTTGGCGGCCATGCCGGTGATGGCGGCCAGCTGCTCGGCGTCCGGCGTGGCGTTGACGTAGGTGTCGGTGATGAAGATATTGCCGGTCGGCAGGATCAGCGCGTTCATTGCGGCGGCCACCTTGTCCGGGTTGTTGTAACCCAGCACGGTTTCCACAATGTCGAAGTGCTGACGGTAAGTGCCGTAAGTACCGCAGATCATGGCGTCCGCGTCGCCGCGACGAACCATCAGGGCGCCAATCAGCGTGGTGTTGCCGATCACGCGACGGCGGGCCTGCTCTTGCGAAACGCCCTTGCGCTTCATCAGCTGGTAGTAGTCTTTCCAGTAGTCGGCAAAGCGCGGGTCGGATTCGTTGTTGACCAGTTCGAAATCCTTGCCGGCCTCCAGCTTCAGGCCCAGCTTGGCGATGCGCTTTTCAATCACGCTCGGGCGGCCGATCAGAATGGGCTTGGCCAGACCCATCAGCACCAGTTCCTGAGTGGCGTGCAGCACGCGCTCGTCTTCGCCTTCGGTCAGCACAACGCGCTTGTTGTCCTTCTTGGCCTGGGCGAACACCGGCTTCATGAACAGATTGGTCTTGTAGACGAACTGTGCCAGTTGGTCGGCGTAGGCGTCGAAGTCCTGGATCGGGCGGGTTGCCACGCCGGATTCCATGGCGGCCTTGGCTACGGCCGGAGCGATCTTGACGATCAGACGCGGGTCGAACGGTTTCGGAATCACGTATTCCGGGCCGAAGGACAGTTCCTGATCGCCATAGGCGGAAGCCACGACATCGGATTGCTCGGCCATGGCCAGATCGGCAATGGCGCGCACGGTGGCCAGCTTCATCTCTTCATTGATGGTGGTGGCGCCCACGTCCAGCGCGCCACGGAAAATGAAGGGGAAGCACAGGACGTTGTTGACCTGGTTCGGGTAGTCGGAGCGGCCGGTGCCGATGATGGCGTCCGGGCGGACTTCCTTCACCAGCGGCGGCAGGATTTCCGGTTCCGGGTTGGCCATGGCCAGGATCACCGGGTAGGCCGCCATGGATTTCACCATGTCCTGGCTCACCAGCTTGGGACCGGACAGGCCCATGAAGATGTCCGCGCCCACCATGGCGTCGGCCAGCTTGCGCCAGCCGTTGTCCGCAATGGCGTAACGCTGCTTGGATTCGTCCAGCTTTTCGTCGCGGCCGTGGAAGATCACGCCCTTGGAGTCGCAGACGGTGATGTTCTCGCGCTTCACGCCCAGGGCTACCAGCAAGTCGAGGCAGGCGATGGCGGCGGCGCCGGCGCCGGAAGCCACCACGCGCACGTTGGCGATTTCCTTGTTGACCAGACGCAGCGAGTTGAGCACGGCGGCGGCGGCCACGATGGCGGTGCCGTGCTGGTCGTCATGGAATACCGGGATATTCATGCGCTCGCGGCACTTCTTCTCGATGTAGAAGCACTCGGGCGCCTTGATGTCTTCCAGGTTGATGCCGCCGAAGGTCGGCTCCATGGAACAGATGATGTCGACCAGCTTGTCCGGGTCGTTTTCATTCAGTTCGATGTCGAAGACGTCAATGCCGGCGAACTTCTTGAACAGCACGCCCTTGCCTTCCATCACCGGCTTGCCGGCCAGCGGGCCGATATTGCCTAGGCCCAGCACGGCGGTGCCGTTGGTGATTACGGCCACCAGGTTGCCGCGGGCAGTGTACTTGTAGGCGTTGAGGGGGTCTTCCACGATGGCGTCGCAGGGAGCGGCCACGCCCGGAGAGTAGGCAAGCGCCAAGTCGCGCTGGGTAGCGAGCGGCTTGGTGGGAGAAACCTGAATCTTGCCTGGCTGAGGGGACTGGTGGAAATCGAGTGCGGCTTGGCGCAATTGCTCGTCCATTCGGAACTCCTGGGTGGTTTCTTTATATGGTCGTCAGATTTTTAGACTGCACATTATAAGGGCTAACCCTCTATGGAGCTATCGCCCTGTCGGACAAAATACGCCGCGGCGGCGCCACGGCGTATTGTTTGTCCTCATCTGCCCTGTATGGGTTTATTGCATCATGCCCAGCATTCTGGGCAGCCACAAGGAAATGCCCGGAACGTAAGTGACCGCGATCAGGAAGCCCAGCATGGTGAGCAGCCACGGCCAGACGGCTACGGTCAGCTCGGTAATGCCCATTTTGGTTATCCCTGAGGCCACATAGAGGTTGAGCCCCACCGGCGGGTGGCACATGCCCACTTCCATGTTCACGGCGATCAGGATACCGAAGTGTACCGGATTTACCCCCAGCTTGACTGCCACCGGATAAAGAATCGGCGCCATGATCAGCACAATCGCGGACGGATCCATGAAATTGCCGGCGGCCAGCAGCAGGATGTTGGTCACCAGCAGGAAGGCGACCACGCCCATGCCCTGACTGGTCATCCAGGCAGCCATGGCCTGTGGAATCTGCTCCGACGCCATCAGGAAGGAGAACAACACGGCGTTGGTGATGATATACAGCAGCATCGCGCTCATGGAGGCGGCGTTCACCAGTACGCGCGGCACATCCTTCAAGCCCATGTCCTTGTAAACGAACACGGCGATGATGAAGGCGTAGACGGCGGCCATGGCGGCGGCTTCGGTCGGCGTGAATACGCCGGTGTAGATGCCGCCGATTACCAGCACGATGAGCAGCAGGCCCCACACGCACTCGCGGAACGCAGTGAAGCGCTCAGCCCAGCTGGCCTTCGGCAAACGGGGGTAGTCGAACTTGCGCGCACGGTACCAGGTGGTCAGGCCCAGTAGCACCGACAGGCACAGGCCCGGCAACACGCCGGCCATGAACAGCTGGCCCACAGAGGCGGTGCTGACCGGTGAGCCATCCGGTCCGGTCACTTCCATGCCGGCGGTGGCGATGGAGTACATCACCAGATTGATGGACGGCGGAAACAGGATGCCCAGCGCCCCGGAGGTAGTGATGACGCCAGCGCCGAAGCGTTGCGGATAGCCTTGTTTTACCATGGCCGGCAGGATGATGGATCCCACGGCCACGACGGTGGCGACGGATGAGCCGGTAATGGCGGCGAACAGCGCGCAGGACACTACGCCGGCCAGGCCAAGGCCGCCGTACCAGTGGCCAACCAGCGTGGTGGCGAAGCGGATCATCCGCTTGGCTACGCCGCCGTGCATCAGGAAGTTGCCGGCCAGGATGAAGAACGGAATCGCCATGATTTCGAACTTCTCGATGCCGGTGAACAGTTTCAGGGCCACCGACTCGATGGGCACCTGGGTCATGGTGAACAGAAAGGTGAGTACCGTCAGGCCCAGCGAGATGGAGATGGGCATGCCGGTGAGCATCAGGGCCAGCAAGAGGCCGAAAATGATCAGCGTGGTCATGATTTGTCTCCGTGCTTGAGGTCGTGCGGGTGGAGGTTGTCCAGCGCTTCGTCGCCTTCCAGGCCATCCACATGGCCATGTTCATGCTTGGGCAGTTCGCCAGTGCGGATGAAGCGCCACGCCACTTGCAGGAAACGGAAACACATCAGGTAGGAGCCGCTGGGAATGGCCAGGTAAACCAGCCACATCGGGGCTTCCAGGTCGGGTGAGGTCTGATCGGTATGGGCGATTTCCCAAACGAAATTGGCGCCCAGCGTGCCGACGATGCCGGTAAACAGCGCGCCGGCCAGCAGGCCGAACACGATGAACTTGGCGCGGGTCTTGTCGGACAGGCGGTTGATCAGCACGTCGACGCCCACGTGGATGCCGGTGCGCACGCCGTAGGCCGCGCCGAACTTGGCCATCCACACAAACAGGTAAATGGTGAGTTCCTGCGCCCAGGACATATTGATGTGGGCGAGGATGGGTTGCAGAGCGGATACGCCGGAGCCGTAGCGGTGCAGCACGGCGGTAAAAGTGATGAGCGTTGCCAGCGCCATCAGCAGGGCGATCATCCACTCCTCGAGGTGGTCGAGGAATTTCATCATGATTCAAGTCTCCAGGCAAAAGCAGCGCCACGGCGCATGGCCGTCGCGCTGCTGGTCAATCCGGTGGTCAGTTGTTGGGATTGAAGCCGGTTTCCTTGTAGATGGCCTTCAGCAGATCCGGGCCGATACGGTCCGCCATCTTCTGATGCACCGGGGTCAGCGCTTTCTTGAAGGCGGCGCGTTCCTGCGGGGTGGGCACGTAAACCTTGGTCTTGCCGGACGCCTTGATAGCGGCGATGGCTTTGTCGTTTTCTTCCTTGGCGATGCGGTTGGCGTAGACGGAGGCGTCGTTCATCGCGCTCTCAAGCTGAGTGCGGACATCGGCCGGCAGGCCGTCCCAGAATTTCTTGTTGACGATCACCGCGTAGCCGAGGAAACCGTGCTGGGTGAGCGTGAGGTTCTTTTGCACCTCATAGGCCTTGCTGGTGTAGAGATTGGAAGCTTCCAGCTCGGTGCCGTCCACCACGCCGGTCTGCAGGGCCTGATACACCTCGGAGAAAGCCATCACCTGCGGCAGCGCGCCCAGCGTGCGCATTTCCTCTTCCAGCACCTTGGAGGACTGGATGCGGATCTTCATGCCCTTGACGTCGGCGGGGGCGTGAATCGGCTTGTTGGCGGAGAAGTTCTTGAAGCCGTTGTCCCAGTAAGCCAGGCCCTTGATGCCCTTGCCTTCCAGCTTGGTCAGCAGCTGTTTGCCGATGGCGCCGTGCATCACCTTGTTCACTTCGTCGTAATTGTCGAAGACGTAAGGCAGGTCGAATACTTCAAATTCCTTTACGCCCAGAGGACCGAATTTGGCCAGGCTGGGAGCCAGCATCTGAACCGCGCCGAGTTGCAGCGCCTCCAGCTCTTCCTTGTCCTTGTAGAGCTGGCTGTTGGGATACACCTGTACTTTGACTTTGCCGTGGGTGCGCTCTTCGGCCAACTTCTTGAAATATTCGGCGGCTTTGCCCTTGGGCGTTTCCGGGGCTACCACGTGGCTGAACTTGATGACGATTTCACCAGCGGCATTGGCCATGCCGGTAAAACCGAAAGCGGCGGTCAGAGCGAGTGCGGCGATCTTCAGTTTCATGAGAGTCTCTCCATTGCGTCTTTGCGTTGAATTTTGTAATAACACGAGCCTTGTTGGCGGCCCGTTGTTAGGGTGTAAAGTAGAAGGCCTTGCAACAACTCACCATTGGGGACTTCGGCATTGCTGTTTTCCCTAACGCCCATGCACGTGATCGATCTTCTGGCCCGCCGCCGTTCCCCCCGCTTGCTCTGGCTCAGCGCCACGCTCACCCTCTTGGCTTTGCTGGCTGCGCTGGGCAGTCTGTTTTATCTGGTGTACCGGGACTGGGTGGATGAGCAGCGCGACAACCTGATTCAGGAGGTGCTGTGGCTTGAGCAGTCCATGCGCTTGCACATGGAGGGGCATCAGGAGTGGGCGGAGGGTATCTCGGCGGATGTCGCGGCCAATCGCCTGAGCGAAGATCGCTTCGAGCAGAGCGCGGCTTTTTTCATGCGCGAGAATCCGGAGGTGATTCTGGTGCAGCAGGTGGGGGCGGATGGCAAGGTGCTGCGCGATCAGCACGGCAGCCTGCCCCTTGCCCGCCAGTTGTCCGGCGACGAATACGACGCCATCTGGCGTTCCGCCCGGTTGCGGCGCGCCGAGTATGGCCAACCCTATCGCCGGGCCGACGGCAAATACCGCTTTGATCTTGCCGTGCCGGTGATGCGGGACGGTGCCTCCAAGGGCTCCATCCGCTTGGTGTACCAGTTTGATCTGCTCCTGCATCATCAGGTGCCGTGGTGGATTGCTTCCAAAAATTACATCAGCTTTGTCGACGTGGGCGGCAAGGTGTTGGCTTCCAAGTTTGATCCTGCTGAGCGGCCGGGCTCCATTTCACACCAGACCAGTTTCGATCCGCCGGGCTTCGGCATCTATTTGCGCGCCGTCAGCTATCGTTCCGGACTGGGCCTCACGCTGCCGGTGCTCACTGCGCTCATTACCCTGCTGGTGCTGGCCTTGCTGTATTCCATCTGGCGCATCCGCCGGCACATGCGGGAGCGTTCCCGCGCGGAGCAGGCGCTGGCATCGGAAATCTCGCTGCGGCAAGCCATTGAGGACTGCATGAAGAGCGGGCTGGTGGCCATCAGCTTTGAAGGGCAAATCCTGCGCGTGAACCGCGCCTTCTGCGAAATGCTGGGCTACCCGCCGGAAGCGCTGGTAGGGCAGAAGCCGCCGCACGTGTTCTGGCCCAAGGACGACCACGGCCAGATGGAGTCGGCCATGGATGCGGTACGGCACGGCCTGCAACCGGAGCAGGGCTTCGAGCTGCGCTTTGAGTGCAGCAACGGCGAGTTTGTCGAAGTGCGTCTGTACGCTACGCCGCTGATCGAGCGCGACGGCAGTCATCGAGGATGGATCGCAGCCCTGTTCGACATCACCGAACGCAAACGCCAGCGGCTGGCCCTCAATGCCTCGCACCAGCGTTTCCTCACTGTGCTCAACGGCATGCAGGCGGGGGTGTGCGTGGTGAATCAGGAGTCGGGCCAACTGCTGTACGCCAACCCAACCTTCTCTTGGCTATGGTTGGCCGAAGAGCCGGACGCGCCGTGCTGTCTGTTGCTGCCGGGCTTGCATGACGACCCGGAAAAGGACGATCTGCAAGGGGAGTTTTCCCTGCAAAACTCGGAACGCTGGTTCCAGACCCATCGCCGTCGGCTGGAATGGGTCAATGGCGAGCCGGCCTGGCTGGTCATCCTTGCCGATGTCACCGAAGAGCGCGAGCAGGCTGCGCGAACGCTGGCGCAGCAGGAGCGCTTCCAGACCACCTCTCGCCTCATCGCCATGGGCGAAATGGCGTCCAGTCTGGCTCACGAGCTCAATCAGCCACTGACCGCCATTACCACCTACTCGGCCGGACTGGCGCGGCGCTTGCCGGAGGAGCTGACCTTGCCGGCAGGGGTGCGCGAAGCGGTGGGGGCCATTCATCAGCAGGCGCAGCGCGCCGGGCAAATCGTCAAAAGCATCCGCGCCTTTGTCAAAAAGCACGAACCGCAACTGGAGAATGTGGACCCGGCGCGAGTGGTCATGCGCGCAGTGGCGCTGGCCGAGGCTATGGCGGTCAAGGCTGGTGTGCAGCTGATCATCGAGCAGGATCACAAGGCTTGCCGGCTGGACATGGACCCGGTGTTGATCGAGCAGGTACTGCTAAACCTGATGAAAAACGCCATGGAGGCGATGTTGGAAGCGCAAAGCAAACGGCCGCACATTGTGTTGCGCACCGTGGTGGGGCCGGCGTTCTGGCGCGTGGAAGTGGCGGACAATGGCCCGGGACTGGCAGACAACATCAAGCACGAGTTGTTTACGCCGTTCTATTCCACCAAGCCGGATGGCATGGGCATCGGTCTTAACATCTGCCGCTCCATCGTCGAATTCCATCGCGGAGAATTCAGCGTCAGTACGCCATTGGCGGGAGGTTGCGTATTTTGGTTTACCTTGCCGCTGGCGCCTGTCGCTCCTTCGGCCAACGTATGAGCGGGGTCGTGCGCCACGGGTTGCCCTCATTGCCTATGGCGTTTGCTTCAGCGCCCGGCGGGTGTGTGCGTCTGATTCATGGCCCGCCACTGCCGACAGCTGGAACACAATCAAAAACGACGCCGAAAGGCGTCGTTTTTGATTGCGGGGCAGGCGCAGCCTTATTCAGGTGTCAGCACCGTCTCTTGCGTGGTTTCCTGCATGCCGGGATAGTCCCGGCTGTAATGCAGGCCGCGGCTTTCCTTGCGCAGCAGGGCGGAGCGCACAATCAACTCCGCGGTTTGCACCAGGTTGCGCAGTTCGATCAGATCATTGGTGACGTGGAAGTGGCTGTAGTACTCATTGATCTCTTCGGACAGCAAGCGGATGCGGCTTAGCGCGCGCATCAGGCGTTTGTTGGTGCGGACAATACCCACGTAGTCCCACATCGCGCGGCGCAGCTCGTCCCAGTTATGGGAAATCACCACCTCTTCGTCCGGATCGGTAACGCGGCTATCGTCCCAGTCCGGAATCTTTGGCAGTTTCACGTCCGGCGCGGCCAGAATGTCCTCCGCCGCAGCCTTGCCGATCACCAGACACTCCAGCAGCGAGTTGCTGGCCAGACGATTGGCGCCGTGCAGACCGGTGCAAGCCACTTCGCCCACCGCATACAGCGCGTCCACATCGGTATGGCCGGTGAGGTCGGTCACCAGCCCGCCGCAGGTGAAATGCACAGCCGGCACCACCGGGATCGGCTGTTGCGTGATATCGATGCCCAATTCCAGACAGTGCGCGTAAATATTGGGGAAGTGTTCCTTGATGAAGTGCGCCGGCTTGTAGGAGATGTCCAGATGCACGCAATCCAGGCCGTGCTTTTTCATCTCGAAGTCGATGGCGCGCGCCACCACGTCGCGCGGCGCCAGTTCGGCGCGCGGATCGTGCTCCGGCATGAACCGGGTGCCGTCCGGCAGTTTCAGAATGCCGCCTTCGCCTCGTACCGCTTCGGAAATCAGGAACGATTTGGTGTGCGGGTGATAGAGGCAGGTGGGGTGAAACTGGATGAACTCCATATTGGCCACCCGGCAGCCAGCTCGCCAGCCCATGGCAATGCCGTCGCCGGTCGCCGTATCCGGATTGGTGGTGTAGAGATACACCTTGCCCGCGCCGCCGGACGCCATAATCGTATGCTTGGCGGCAATGGTCACCACCTGGTCCAGATGCTTGTCCAGCGCGTACACGCCATAGCAGCGATTGCCTTCAATGCCCAGCTTGCGCGAGGTGATGGCGTCGATGGCGATGTAATCCTCCAGCACCGTTATGTTCGGGTGAGCCTTGATTTTCTGGCCCAGCGTAGAGGTCACGGCAGCGCCGGTAGCATCGGCGGCATGAATGATGCGGCGATGACTGTGCCCGCCCTCGCGCGTCAGGTGATAACCGGTGCGGTGAGTTTCATCCTTGGTAAAGGGCACCCCCAGCGCGATCAGCCAGTCAATCGCCTCCTTGGAGTGTTCAACGATGAAACGGGTGGCCTCTTCATTGCACAAACCGGCGCCGGCAATCAGCGTGTCGCGGATGTGCTCCTCGACCGAGTCTTCCGTATCCAGCACGGCGGCAATGCCGCCCTGCGCATAAGTGGAGCTGCCTTCCAGCAGATCGCGCTTGGTGATCAGGCCCACCTTGCGGGTTTCGGCCAGATGCAGGGCCAGCGTCATGCCGGCCAGACCACTACCAATGATCAGAACATCAAACTTGAGCATGATGATTGCCGCCCGAAGCGGACATGGCGTGTTGCAAGAGGGTAAAGGTTAGCAGAAGCAGGCCGCAGCGACATCCCCGACGTCATCATCGCCGTACTGGGCTGGATCGGTCGATAGCCCGAACTCCTACATATATTAGTGTGTGGGCATTCAACAATTACGCCCACATGGTGGTTGGAGACTGGAATGACGCTACACAGGTTTTTTGCAGAGAGTAACTATGCGGCCAGGTGGGATATCAACCCGCCTTCGGCAAACCTCCGACCGGTGCGTGGGTGAGGTTTGCCAGAAGATGGTGTTCTTTATCCGGCGTGTCCCTTATCCGGCCGTCTCTCCTCAGCCACTCATGCCGCCTGTCTATATATAAGCCCCCGTACAGAGCGCGGCCCAACGTTGGCCGAAGGGCGGCTTCCGCCATCGGCAGCCAGGTTTCCTGGTTTTCCTCCTCCCGCGACGGGGAATTCCCCCGTTTTCATCGCTCATCCCCGGGCAAAGCAGCCCCTCATCGCCCGCCCAACAAGGTCCACGCGCTGGCGGATCGAAGAATCATGACGGGCCGGTTAAAACGAAACCGTTGCGGATCAAGGGTTTGGGTTGAGGTGGGCGGCGGCGAGTCGCTTTTTCTCAAAATACCTGTTGACGGAGGCTGGGGCGGGAGGTATAGTTCGCCTCCTCAGCAGACAACGCAGCGACGGAAACGAA
>NZ_CAMFLA010000020.1 GCF_945957525.1 uncultured Aquitalea sp.
AGGACGCTTCCGCTCAGAAGGCTCAAGCCGCTGAAGCTTCCGCTCCGGCCAAGAAAGCCAAGAAAGTAGCCAAGAAGGACGCTTCCGCTCAGAAGGCTCAAGCCGCTGAAGCTTCCGCTCCGGCCAAGAAGGCTCACAAAAAGCACGCCAAGAAGCACGCTGCCAAGAAGGTAGACGCTTCCGCTCAGAAGGCTCAGGCTGCTGACGCTTCCGCTCCGGCCAAGAAGGCTCACAAAAAGCACGCCAAGAAGCACGCTGCCAAGAAGGTAGACGCTTCCGCTCAGAAGGCTCAGGCTGCTGACGCTTCCGCTCCGGCCAAGAAGGCTCACAAAAAGCACGCCAAGAAGCACGCTGCCAAGAAGGTAGACGCTTCCGCTCAGAAGGCTCAGGCTGCTGACGCTTCCGCTCCGGCCAAGAAGGCTAAGAAAGCCGACAAGAAGGCTGCTTCCGCTTCCAAGTAATTCTGGAACGGCTACCCGGCGGCTTGCCGCCGGGGCAGTGACGTAGTACTTTCGGGGCGCATCTGCGCCCCGTTTGCATTTTGGAAAGCCCGCCAGTGAAACTCCCTCTTCTTGCCCTCTCGGTCTGCCTCGCCCTCCCCGCTACCGCCTTGCTTGCCAAACCCAACAAAGAGCAGTTGATTCTCTTTTTCGGTAAAGACGAACGCGTGCGCGTAGACCCGGACAGCGCTGACTGGCAACCGGTTGGACAACTGCAAACTCCCAGCCGGCTGGTGTGTACCGGCACGCTGGTATCGGAGGATGTGGTGCTGACGGCCGGCCACTGCTTCATCAACCGCAAGGGCAAGTATGAAGCGGCCACTACCTTTACGGTTGGCCTTGCCGGCGAGGAATACACCGAGCAGGTGAAAGTGCGCGAAGTCGAGGTCAGCAAGACCTTCCTCGCCGGGCTGGATCACCGCAAGGACGGCACTTATATCCCGAAGAAAATCGCCGGACAAGATTATGCCTTCGTGCGACTGGCCCAGCCCCTGGGCAAACAGCGCGGCGTCATTCCGGTGTTCAGCGGCGATGCTGCCGCGCTCAAACAAAAGCTGGCGGCAGGCCAATGGCTGGTGACCAATGGCGGCTACCCGCTGGACGATCTCACCCATCTGTTGGCACACAAAAATTGCCGCTCCACCGGCCTGCTGCCGGATGGTCGCCTCACTCATCGCTGCGACACCCTGGAGGGCAACAGCGGCTCGCCGATTCTGGCCCGTATCGACGGCAAGCTGATGCTGGTCGCCATCCAGAGCTCGGCCCCCACCGTGGACCGCCGTCAACTTGAAGACAATATGGCCATCAGCAGCCCCACCTTCTACCAGCAGCTGCAAGCCTTCATCCACAAGCGCTAAGAGCCGCCAAGCCAAGCTCCCAACGTCACTGAATCAAGCCCCACCCGACGCAAGCTGTACCCATTGCAGGGCCATAAGGCGCACCGCAGCCCAAACCACCGTCGACAAAGAAAAAGGGCCCGATATCGGGCCCTTGCTCCACTCAAGGCAAACGGTCAATCCGCCAGCGCCTGCTTCTGCAGACTCACCAGCCGGGCGATGCCTTCGCGCGCCAGCGCCATCATGATCTGCATTTCCGCTTCACTGAAGGGCTCGCCTTCCGCAGTACCCTGCACTTCCACAAAACGGCCGTCACCGGTCATCACCACGTTCATGTCGGTTTCACAGTCGGAATCTTCCAAATAATCCAGATCCAGCACAGCTACGCCCTGGTGAATGCCCACCGATACGGCGGCGACAAAATCCTTGAGCGGGCTATGCTCCAGCTTGCCGTCGCGCAGCAAGCCTTGCACCGCATCATGCAGCGCCACATAAGCGCCGGTAATGCTGGCGGTGCGGGTACCGCCATCGGCCTGGATAACATCGCAATCAATGAGAATCTGACGCTCGCCCAGCTTGGCCATGTCCACGACGGCCCGCAGCGAGCGGCCAATCAAACGCTGGATTTCCTGGGTGCGACCGCTTTGCTTGCCCGCGGCGGATTCGCGACGCATGCGCGAGCCGGTGGAGCGCGGCAGCATGCCGTATTCGGCAGTGATCCAGCCTTGCCCCTTGCCTTTGAGGAAGCCGGGCACGCCCTCTTCCACACTGGCGGTGCAAATCACCTTGGTGTCGCCGAACTCAACCAGCACCGAGCCCTCGGCGTGCTTGGTGTATTGCCGGGTGATGCGGATGTCCCGCAAGGATTCAGGGCTGCGCTGGGAAGGTCTCATGGCGATTCCGTAAAATAGAAAACGCGCTGATTATAGCAGCGCGTTTCTTCGGCAAACCTTGTCCGGTTCAACTTTTTGTCTGGTTCAACTTTCCTTCTTGCCGGACGGCATGGCTACCCGGCTGGCAAGAATCTCCTGATGCATCAGCTCCAGATTCGGGTCCATGATCACTCTGCCGGCATGGCGCGGCGGGGTCACCATGGTGTCCAAGGCATCGGGCCGGCCGGTGATGTCAGCCGCATCCTCCAGCAGGGTGACCGCCACGGCGGATAGATTGTCGCCCACCTTGCCGGCGCGGCGTTCAGCCACGTTCATCAGGGCCGGCATCACCTGCCCCACCGAGCGACCGATGAATACCTTCTCCATCTCCGTGTCAGTAATCTGCGACCACAGGCCATCTGAACACAACACGATCGATGCCCCCGGCGAGAGAAACTGCTTCTCGCCGATGTCGATGTCCGGGTCGCTGGTGGCGCCCAAGCAGTTGTAAATTTTGTTGCGCTCGGGATGGGTGCGCGCGCCCTCTTCGGTCAACTTGCCCTGATCAATCAGCCGCTGCACTTGTGAGTGATCGCGCGAGCGCAGTCGCATGCCCTGCTTGTCCAAGAGATACAGGCGCGAATCACCCACATGGCACCAGAACAACATGCCTTGCTGGATGATGGCCGCCACCACGGTGGTGCTGGGGATCTCCGGCAAACGTTGATCCGCGGCGTAGTCCAGAATGGCCTGATGGGTGGAGCTGATGGCATTGACCAGAAACCGGTTGGGGTGAGACAAGGTGGGCGTGGCCTGCTGGTAAAACAGCTCGCTCATCAGATCAATGGTGATCTGGGCCGCCACTTCGCCCTGCAAATGTCCGCCCATGCCGTCCGCCACCACCAGCAGCACCGCCTCGCGGGAGTGCGCGATGACCTGGCGGTCCTGATTGTAATTGCGGCCGCCAATCCGGCTTTCCTGAAAAGTGGATAGTTTCAAGGCGCTCTCCTCAGGACGACCTGCCGCCAGTCAAACCCTTGATCCAGCCTACCAGACGGGTAGCGCCGAACGAGGGTTCCGGCATGGGCTCGGGCTCGCTGTAGTCGGTTTCGATCAGCCGTTTCTGAATGGACATCACGCTAGGCGGGCGATCGTCAGGAGACAGGGCGAGACATTGATCGGTCAATTCGAGTAGCTCTTTCGAATAGGAGTGCTTGAAGAGTTTGCCAGCCGGCACCAGCTTGTCGGCTGCCATGCGCTCCTTGGCGATTTGCGGCGTGGAGCCGCCCATGCACACATAGAGGCAAGCCCCAACCGCATAGATATCGGTCCAGGGGCCCAGGGGTTGGTCTTTTTCGTATTGCTCGGGAGCGGCAAAGCCGGGGGTGTACATTGAGGCGAAATGCTTGTCGCGGCGCGACAGCGTTTGCCGGGCCGCGCCAAAATCCAGCAGCAGCGGGTGGCCGCCCCGACGCAGGTAAATATTGGCGGGCTTGATGTCCAGATGCAGCAGCCGGTGCAGATGCACTTCGCGCAAACCCGACAAGAGCGCGGCAAACCACTTGCGGATGCGGCGTTCCTCGATCTTGCCGCCGGCCACCTCGATCTCTCTACCCAGCGATCGACCGTCGGCATACTCCATCACCATGTAAACCGTCTGATTGGCGCGGAAGAAATTGCTTACATGCACCACATTGCCGTGATTGATGCCGGCCAGGATGCGCCCTTCCTCAAAGAAACATTTGAGGCCGAGATTGAAGGCGTCGCGATCCAGATCATGCGGCACGGTCACCATGCCTTCTTCATCGCGGCAGGCCAGATTGCGCGGCAGGTACTCCTTGATGGCGTACTTGCGGTCCGCGTCGTCCAGCGCCAGATAAACCACGCTGAAACCACCCACGGAAAGCTGACGGACAATGGTGTACTCGGCCAGGCGATAGCCCACGGGCAAGGCAGTCAGTTGGCTGGATTGAGTCATGAGATGGCAGTTGCTATAGTGTTTGCTGGCCCGGGATTGCGCATCCACCCCAATTCGGGCCCTGTAATTGTTATCACTTTACCGCGAAAGCAGGGGTTCCCCAATGATTCTTAGTATGACAGGCTTTGCCGCAGTTAGCAGAGACTTTCCCGGCGGCATGTTGAGCCTGGAAGTGCGTGCCGTCAACCACCGTTACCTCGACGTGCAGATGCGTCTGCCCGAAGAGTTGCGCGTCATCGAACCCCAGCTGCGCGAAATGGTGGCCTCCCGTGTTACTCGCGGCAAGCTGGAGTGCCGCGTGGGCCTCAATCAGCTGGATACCGAAGCCAGTACGCTGGAACTCAATCGGGATCTGCTCGCCTCCTTGCTGGCCGTCGCTGCCGATGTGGAACAAATGGCGCCGCAAGCAAAAGGGCTGTCGGTAGGCGAGTTGATGCGCTGGCCCGGCGTGCTCAAAACCAACACCCTGCCGCCGGAAGTACTGCAGCAATTGTGCCTGGAAAGCCTTGGCACTGCCTTGCAAGATTTCAACGCCTCGCGCGGCCGCGAAGGCGAAAAGCTCAAGGCCATCCTGCTGGATCGCGTCGATGGCATGGAAACGATCATCGCCGGCATCAAGCCGCGCCTGCCGTTGATCCTCGAAGCCTATATGAACAAGCTGTCCACGCGCCTGCAAGAAGCACTGGGCAATGTGGAAGACGACCGCATCAAGCAGGAATTCGCCCTGTTTGCGCAAAAGATCGATGTGGATGAAGAGTTGTCCCGCCTGGTGACGCACCTGACCGAGGTCAAGCGCATCCTCAAGGCGGGGGGCCAGACGGGCAAACGGCTGGATTTTCTGATGCAGGAACTCAACCGCGAGGCCAACACGCTGGGCTCCAAGTCGGTATCCACCGAAACAACCCAGGCCTCGGTAGAGCTGAAAGTGCTCATCGAGCAGATGCGCGAACAGATCCAGAATATCGAGTAAGCTTTCAGGCCGTGTCACATCGTGGCACCGAACCAACAAAAGCCCCGCAGATCGGGGCTTTTTCATTCTTCACAATGCTGAGGTGCGATAACAGCAAGGAACAAGCCCGGCCCAGCAGGGCATTGCTGGCAATTTCCTGTAACTTAACCATCGATAATCGTTTTGACTATCCTCGCTTTCCCAAGCAGGAGCCGAGCGATACAATCGCCGCATGCGGAAATTCACGAATAATTTCGACTTTTTACGTATGGCTGCAGCGTTATGCGTACTCTATAGCCATCAGTACGCCTTGATGGGACAAGCTGAGCCGGCGTTCTTTCCTGGTCAGACTTTCGGCTCAACCGGTGTCTTCATTTTTTTTGCCATCAGTGGTTACCTTGTCTGTGAGAGCTGGGTGCGAGAACCTCATGTCGGGCTTTTCGTTGCAAAGCGCATGCTCAGAATATGGCCTGGGCTGGCAGTCAATACGCTACTGTGTGCCTTGCTGCTCGGCCCGGTGGTAAGCCGGCTGCCTGCCAACGCCTATTTCGGCGCGCCGGAGCTATTCCACTATTTCTCAAACCTGTATTTCCGGATGACTTATTTTCTTCCGGGAGTATTTGAAGACAACCCCTATCCAGTAGCAGTCAACGGCTCTTTGTGGACGATTCCGCTGGAAATATCTTGCTACTTGTCCCTCATGTTTGCCGGCGTCATGACACTGCTGGGCAGGCGGCTACTCACACTTGGCATAACGGTTCTCGTAGCAGTATTTTATTTTTATCAACTGCCGCACTACGACAATCTGGCAATTAAACTGGCGCTTTTCTTTTACGCTGGTAGCTGCATGCAACTGTTCCGTGATTACACATCCCGTATGGGGGTGGTTGCGCCAGTTCTAGTCACAGGTCTCGCCGCACTGTTTCTCGGACAATCTACGCTGGCGTCGCTTTTGCTATTGCCCTATTTAGCCATTCAACTGGGAAGCCGCTCATATCCGGTTCTCAATCAAGCGGGCCGGTTCGGCGATTTTTCATACGGAACCTACATCTACGCCTTCCCCGTTCAGCAGACGCTGCTTCATCTTATGAGGGGGAGTGAGCTGCCACTGGCATGGTATCTGCTGTCATCCACCGTCATCACGATCCTGTTGGCGGCCATTTCATGGCACGCTATAGAACACCCCGCGCTCAAGCTCAAACACCAGCTTCCCAGATTACCGAGAAAAACAAAGAACGAAGTTACAAGGCAAGCAAATTAACCGGAACGAAACGGACCAAGCCAAGCAATCACCGGTTGCCAATAGGCTTGGCTATATGCCGGCAGTACCGGCGCATCATGCGGCAGCCCCTCCAGCGCAACCATGCGCTTGGGGCCTTGCAAGGCATGGTACAGGCGCAAACCCTGCTGATAATCGATAACCTCGTCGCTGCGACTGTGCAATAGCAGCACCGGCAAATTCACGCGGGAGAGCGCGGCTTCGCTATCCCAGACATCCGGCATCAGCGGCGCTATCCAGCTGGGTGCGCGACTGGCCTTGACCGCCTCTTCTCGCGCAGTAGCGAAACCGGAAGCGATGACCGCACCATCTACCTGCCCCTGCACATCCGGCAAGATATCGGCCAGCACGGCCGTTCCAAGCGAAAACCCCAGCAAGTAGCGCTTACTCGCCCCGGCTGCCCTGTTCTGAAACGCCTGCAGCGCAGTCAGTGCGTCTTCCCGCAAGTGAGCGACCGTGGGTCGTCCACTGCTTGCGCCATAACCGCTGTAATCGAACACCATGCTGGCGATGCCGTGCTGGTAAAGCATTTTCTGGATAGCGGCCCAATTGCCGATATTCTCCTCATCTCCGTGGAAAATCAGCACGGCTGGCGCGATCGGCGATGGTGAAACCCAACTTGCCATCAGTTGCCGGTCGCCGCTGGTCATTACCCACTGGGTGGAGGACACGCCCAGCTTGTCCGGCGTGTCTCCCTGCCAAGCGGCAGGCTCAAACCCCTGGGATTCAAGCAGCAGGAATACCGCCTCCCTCGCCACCCATGCGGACAACACCAGCAACGCCGCCAGCATGGCCTTGCGAAGCCAGTACAGCACCGGGAAGCCACCCAGCACGTACAACCCGGCCCCTCCGACATGCAGTGGTCCGCTCCAGATCCACCCTCGTTGCAGTGTTCGTTTGCCCACCTTGCTCTCCCCCGCCGTCCGCATCGTTTCACTGCTGTTCTTTCAACGTATGCGAAACCATAAGCAAGCCCAAGCAGCTTTACAATTCCCAACAAAAAAGCCGCCTTGCGGCGGCTTGATGTTGGCCGAAGGGGCCAGTGTCAGTTTTGCTGCCAGATCAGGCGCGCAATGGCCGAAGAGTCGAGCTCGCCCTCGCCCTGCTCCACCAGCTGGCGAATCAGTCCCTCTACGCGCTCCGCTTCGGGCAGCCGAATGCCCAACTCACGCGCGGTATCCAGCACGATGCCCATGTCTTTCAGGTGCAACTGGGCTTTGAAACCGGGCACGTAATTGTCGTCGATCATGCGTTGACCATGAATGTCCAGCACACGGCTTTG
Organism: uncultured Aquitalea sp.; assembly: GCF_945957525.1. Classification (GTDB taxonomy): domain Bacteria; phylum Pseudomonadota; class Gammaproteobacteria; order Burkholderiales; family Chromobacteriaceae; genus Aquitalea. Next base: position 7,697 of record NZ_CAMFLA010000020.1, read on the forward strand.
GGCAAAGCCACCCAACAAGGCCTCGCGCACCGGCACCGGATCCACGCCGCAAGCCTTGGCCAGCTTCATGACCTCCGCCACCGCCGCGACGCCCACGCCGACGGCAATCTGATTGCAGGCCTTGGCCACTTGGCCTGCTCCAGAGTCGCCAATGTGAGTGATCGTCATCCCCATGGCCTCCAGCGCGGGCTTTGCCCTCGCCAACGCTTCCGCTTTCCCGCCCACCATGATAGTGAGCGTGCCATTGACTGCGCCGACCTGGCCGCCGGAAACCGGACAATCAAGAAAATCGATGCCGGACTCGGCAAGCTTGCTGGCGATCGCGCGAGCGCCTATCGGCGAGATGGTGCTCATATCGACGCACACCAGCCCGGCGGACGCACCCTGCACCACGCCATCATTGCCCAGCAACACAGCCTCAACGTCCGCGGTATCGGAAACGTTGGTGACAACCACCTCCACACCTTGGGCCAGGCTGGACGGAGAGTCGGCCCAGCTTGCGCCAGCATCCAGCGCAGCCTGCGCCGACTCCTTGCGACGCGCCCATACGGTCACCTGATGGCCGGCTTTGAGCAGATTGAGCACGCAGGGCAAACCCATGATACCCAAACCGATGTAGCCCACTTTCATTGCATCTACCTCGCATTGCACAGTAAAGAGTCTAGCTTAACGCAAACAGGGAAGGTGCCAACAGAAACAGCAAGGGGAGAGAAAAGACAGGATTGTGCCCTGCCACGCAAACGCCTCAGGGGGTTGGGCGTCCGGCAAGCCAGGTCTCGAATTCGTAGGCTGCGCCGCTGGCCTGGGTTTCCAGAAAATAGACAAAAGCCAGTACTTCAGCCACCGCACGATAGAGCTCTTCAGGAATGTGCTTGTCCAGATCCACCTGCATCAGCAAGGAGACCAGTTCAGGGGAATCGTGGACGAAAACACCGCTTTCCTGAGCGCGTTCGATGATGCGTTCGGCCAACTGTCCATACCCCTTCGCAACCACCTGCGGAGAACGATTTCCCTCGCGGTAAGCCAGCGCCACGGCGGACTTGCGCCCAGCTTCACTCTCCGCTCTGGACGCCATCGTGTGTCACTTTGAGATTGGCCAGCGTCAAGCCGGCGGCCGCCATGCCGCTGGCCAGCTGATTTGCATTGCGCCGGATCAATGTGCTGGCCTCCTGATCATCCGCCTGAAAGCTGATTTGCACATTCTGCCCTACCAGGCGGATGCGGGCGTTGAGCCCGCCCAGCGCCGGCAATTTGAGCGACATGGACGTGGTCCATGCGCCCTGCTCTTCATCACTGCTGCCGCCCGTGCGCTCATTCGCTTCTTCCTGCTGGATCTGCAGTTGCACCGGCTGACCCGGCCAAGCCAGGCCGTTGAGTACCAATTGCTGATTTTCGATGACGTCCAGCTGGCGCTGCACCAGATTGGCTATTTCCGGCGCAGCGGCCCGCGCGGCTTGCGCCAACGTTGCGGAGTGCGACGGCTCCGGACTCTTGTCTGCCTGCGAGAGCTGACTTAGCGCGCTCTTGTCCCCTGCCGACAACAACCGGGACTGAGGCTCTTGTTGCAACTTGTGCAGATCGCCTCGCCCTTCGGTCCAGTCCTTCAGATGCGACTCATAAAAAAGGCCGCTTTGACTGATATTCTGTTTGAGATCCTGCGCCACCTCGGCCGGATTTTGCTCGGCCGCATTCAGACCGATATCCTGCATCGGCCTCGCTGGTTTGTCGCTCTGCAGCATGCCGGTAAGGTAACGCGAAGCCGGGCTGAGCACCACCTGTACCGAGCCGTCCTTGCTACTCTCTTCCGGTGTGGTCTGCTCTTGCAAGGCGAAGGTCAGCGTCGGGCTGAGATTGACCACCTTCAGGTTGAGCTTGTCGCCGCTGACATCCATGCCTTGCGGCACGTTGAGCGTGAACAGACCATTCTTGATCAATACCGCCAGCTGTCCATTGTCCTTGCGATCAAGCACTTGCGCATCCACCTGCTCGCCCACGACTAGCGGCGGCAGCTTGGGCGGCAATACGGACGCATCCAACAGGGCGCGCCCGCCCTCCAGCAGCAGACGAACGGTGGAAACTGTCTGCGGCGCAATACTGGTGGGCGGGAGTGACGGAATCATGAGGTTGAGTTATTACGGTACAAAGAGACGATCAGCTCTGCCTCGCTGCGGGAGATACCGCACTGGGCAGCCACTTCAGAAGCGGAGATGCCTTGCTTGATGAGTTCTATCGCTTGGTTGTACGGGCTGAGGCTGGCCGGTTCGCTGCGACCCTGTTGCTCTATGCGCGACAATAAGCGGGCAAGATCGCGCTGCAACGCGCTGATCTGCTGCTGCTGCTGATCCAGGTAAAGCGTGGTCACGGCGTCTCGTCGCGTTTCCAACCGGCGCAGGCGCCAGAACAAATAGCCGCAAGCGGCCATGGAAATCAGCCACAAGACAAGCATTAGGGATGGGAAAAGTGAACCTGACATACCAGACCTCTCTGACTCAGCTTCTTCCACTAAGTGTATGGTGAAACCGGCCGCAACCCAAGGTCGTCGCTCTAACGGGAATAGGTTTTTTGCAGACGCTGGTTCTGCGAAAGTGACTGCAACTCGATGCGCAAGCTTTCACTCCAGCCTTCCAACACGCCTTGCAGCGATTCGCGCCGCTCTTGCAACTGCCGCAATCGCGCTTTCAATGTGTCGTCCAGAAACTCCGGACGAGCTTGCAACCACGACACCAGCTCGGTAGTACCGCCTTCAAGCCGGCCAAGCTCTTGCAACAAGGCGTCGAGGTTCTGCTCCTTGATCAAGGGCTGAATCCGCTCTGCTTCGGCCAACAGGCCATCCAACAATTCATGCAGTTCAGTCAGTCCGGAAGATGGCGTCAAGCGGCTCATAGGGCCTGACTGGCTCCGGAAGCGGAACGCGACATGCTGTCACGATCCACCAGCTGCCAGGCCGGCAGGATGGTCTCAAGCAAATTGCGCACTTCCGCCAGCACCTCGAGATCATTCTTCAGGTTGGCGACGCTCAAGCGCTGCTTCATGTACAGATAGAGATCATTCAGATTGATGGCCGCATCGCTGTGCAGCTCCAGATCCAGCGACTCGCGCAAACCATCGATAATATCGATGGCCTTGGAAATCATGCGGGCCTTTTCATCATAACGCCCGACCTGAATCGCACTCGCCGCCTGATTGATGGCCTTGATGGCGCCCTCGTAGAGCATGACAACCAGACCCAGGGGGCTCGCGCCATAGACAGCCGTCTTGAGGGCGTCGTCTTCGTACGCCTTGTTGAATTGGCGAAGCATTTTGGAATTGAGCATAGTGCTACCCATCAATAGACTACTTGAGCAGGCCCGCCAGATTGGTGGTGGCCTGTTGCATTTGCGCCAGCGCCGAATTCAGCGCCGTGTATTGCTGGATGTATTGCGCCTGACGAGCCGTCAGCCGCGAATTAAGACTGGACTGTAAACTGTTTTCCGTGGTCAGGCGAGTGTTGATCGAGCTCTTGCTGGTCTCCACCACCCCGCTCGGCCCCAGCAGATCGTTGATGGCGGCATTGAACCGATCGCCAAAGCCGGTACTGCTGCTATTGCCGAAAAGATTGGCAACTGCTGTCGGATTGGAACTGAGCGCCTTGTTGAAAACAGTTTGATCCAGCTTCATGGTGCCATCTTTCTGGATGGAGATACCCACTTGCGCCAGATATGCAAAAGAGGACACCGGATCGGCACCGGCAACCGGATTGGCCAGAATACCGGTGAGTTTTTGCTGGATGGACAGAATCGAGGCGTTTGCCTTCAGACTCCCGCCGCGCGCCGAATCCACCGATGCCTTCACCTGATTGAAAGCGTCGACGAAGCCCTGTAGCGAAGCGGCGATGCCGCTATTGTCCGTCGACATGGTGATGGTGCTTTGCCCCACCTTGGTGATATCGACGTTGACGCCGCCGATGATGTCGGTCAAATGATTGCTGCTGGCGCTGACATTGACACCGTTGACAGTCAACTGGGCATTGCTGGCATTGTAAGACTCGCTTGCTGCCGTAGCACTCTGGGATAGCCCTGCCAGAGTTGAACCGCTGGCGGCACCGGAATCCGTACCGCCCGCCGAAATGCTGAACGCGTTGTCCGCACCGGAGCTCTTGGAAGCAAGCACCAGTTTGTACTGACCGTTGCTCTGCACAACCGATGCGGAAACACCCACACCGCTCTGATTGATACGATCCGAAATGGACTTCAGACTGACTGTATCGGTTGGCGACGGCGTGAGATTGATGGCGGTGGTTTTACCGCCCACGGTAAGGGAAATCGAAGTTGGGGCGCCCGAAAGAGCTGCAGCCGGGTCAGTGACTGCCGCGCCATTGAACTGGTCGAACACCAACTGACGCGGCTTAGCCAGCTGGGTGACGTTTAGCGTGTAACTACCCGCGACGCCGCCGGAGGTAGTGGTAACCCCGGCAACGCTGGTATCTGTGGAAGAGGCCTTGAATTGCTGGAGAAAAGCGCCGGTAGACAACTTGGAGGCGCTGGTCTGCAAGGCAGACAGGGCTGAGCCGATCTTGCCCAGATCACTCAGTTGCGTATTGAATTTGCTGACCCGTTGCTGGCTTGCCTGCAAGGGTTGCTGCTCAATCGTCATGAGCTGGCTGACAATAGTCTGCACGTCCAGCGGGCCGACGCTGGTAGTAATGGACGCCATGGGTGACTACCTCCTGCAAGTATCCTGAAAGCCAGCTCTCAGGCCTTGTCTTTAAGCAGCAGGCCCTTGAAATCCCCAATCGCTTTGGCGATGCGAATCGCGTCCTCAGACGGGATCTGGCGAATGACTTTGTTCGTATCCTGGTCGACAACCTTGACCACTTCGATACTGGTTTCCTTGTCGACAGAGAATTCCAGTTTGCTGGAATACATCTTGGCGACATCATTCAGTTGCTTCAGCGAGTCCTGAAGTTCCTGCTGAGTGGATTTTTTTTGCTGGGTCGCGTTCTGACTAGCCTGCTGGTTTGCCGAAGCATTTACTGCGGCCACCGCTGACGGAGAGTTCGGCAGTACCGAAGCCGCCGCATTGCCTTGCTCTGAGCCGCTCCCCTGCGCTAGTTCAACCTGTTGCCGGTTAGTAGGCTGCCCGGTATTGGCCACCGGCATGCCGTTGATGGTCGGGAATTGCATGATTAAGCTCCCTGCGCAAAAACCTCGGCTGGCGAACCCAGCCGAGGCCATTATCAATCACTCCTCTGACTGTAGACCAGATTTACTGCAGCAGCGTCAGTGCGGACTGGGTCAGGGAGTTGGACTGCTTCAGGATGGAGGTACCGGCCTGTTGCAGAATCTGGTTCTTGGTCAGGTTTGCGGTTTCCGAAGCGAAGTCCACGTCAACGATACGGCTGTTGGCGGCAGTCAGGTTGGTAACGTAGTTCTGCAGGTTGGCCACCACCGCGTCGAAACGGTTTTGTACGGCACCGAAAGTCGAACGGATGTTGGAAATCGCGCCGATGTCGCCATCAATAGCAGACAGTTGCGCCTGTGCGCCGGTTTGCGACAGCACGTTGATGGTGCCGGTGGCCGACAGTGCGCTGGCGTACGACTTCAGTGCGTTGGTACCACTGGTCAGGTCGGAAGCGGAAACCGACACGGTATTGTCGGTGGAACCGGAAGAGCCTACCTGGAAAGTCAGCGTGGAACCACCGGACAGCAGCAAGGTGCCGTTGAACTGCGTGGTTTGTGTGATACGCGAGATTTCCTGGGTCAGCTGGTCCACTTCCTTCTGCAGCTGCGAACGGTTGATGTCGGAGACCGAACCGTTGGAGGACTGAACCGCGATTTCACGGATACGCTGCAGGTTGTTGGCGATTTGACCCAGCGCGCCTTCAGCGGTCTGACCTACGGAAATACCGTCGTTGGCGTTGCGGATGGCCTGATTGTTACCGCGGATGGCGGAAGTCAGGGTCTGGGAAATGGCCATACCGGCCGCGTCATCCTTGGCGCTGTTAACGCGCAGACCGGAAGACAGACGTTGCAGGGACAGATTCAAGGCGGCATTGGAATTGCTCAGGTTGTTCTGTGCCTGCAGCGAAGCGATATTGGTGTTGACGACGAGTGCCATGGTGATTCTCCTTAGAGCATTCTTGGGGGCGAGGTTGCTGGCCTTGACTAGTTATCGTCGGTCCTTCGGCAAACTTTAGCCCCCATGCTCATTTTTTTGCGGTCTGCCCGATCAGGGCCTGTTGCCAGTCTTGCAGATGGTCCTCCAGCCAGTAATGGCGGTTAACCCAGGACCACAATTCATCCCCTTCGCGGTACGCCGCATCCAGATCGTGGACGCGAGCGCGAATGGCTTCGATCCAAAGACGACTCTCGTTGGCCAGACGGCATACCGGGGCATTGTTTGTCTGGTAGGGGAAGATGTCCGTGCAGATGACCGGCCAGCGCATGGCGCCGTACTCCAGCAAGCGAAGGTTGCTCTTGGCCTCGTTGAAGGCATTGATTTCCAGCGGGGCGATGGCGAGATCCAGATTCAGCGAGGCCATTTTCTCCGGATATTCGGCAAACACTGTCCAGCCGTACTCTTCAGCAACATACGGGCGCAGCTCGGGCAGGCACATGCCCATGAATACCCAGTCCACCTCCTTGTAGGTGGCCTTCACTACATCAATGATCAAGGCCAGATCGCCCTGGTGCTGCATGGCGCCTACCCAACCCACGCGCGGCTTCTTGCCCGCGCCGCGCTTTGAAGACAAGTTGTCCCACATATGGCGCGGCAAGCGATTTGGGATGACATGAATCTCGTCGATCATGTCGCGGCACGCGTCCGCCAGCGGCTCAGTAGACACCACCAGGCTGTCTACATTGGCCAGCATCTCCCGCAGTTTGGGCCGGGCGTCAGGCATGGTCTTTCGCCATATTTTATGCAGAATGCTCTTTTCAGGCAGAGCGCCGACCAGATCGTCAAGGCCGAAAACGATGCGCAAGTCCGGCAGGAATTCACGATACTGCCGCACCGCGTATTGCACGCCTTCTCGCAACATGGTGTGAATCAGCAAGACATCCGGCTGGAAACGTGCCATTTCCACCACCGATAGCACGGGCACACCGCCGTTTTCCGGCGGTGCCACCGCCACATCCACCCGACCCGCCTGCTGCAGGGCATGGAAAGGCAGGATAACGCGATAGTCGCCGCTGCCGCCTGGGGAAGGAATACCCAGCACCTTGTAACGCCCCGGCACACCCGGCGACCAAGGCACATCCCGCGTCGGCTCAAAGTATATTTCCTTGTTGCGCAGGGTGAGGTGGCGGTTGTAACCCGGATCGCGCGCAAGCACCGGCAGCCAGCGGCGCAACATGGTGCCCATTTCCTTTTGCTCCCGCACGGCCGCTTCCAGCGCGATGGCAGGTTCGAAAGTGAGCTTGCCGATGCTCTTGGCGTGGTGATGCACCACCGTGACATAGGGCGTGAACACATTCAGCAGCCCATGGCGCTGCAGTTTGAGACAGAAGTCCACGTCGTTGAAGAGCACAGTGAGTTCCGTCGCATCAAAGCCCCCGACCGCCTGGTACTTTTCCTTTGACACGAGCAAGCAGGCCGCGGTGACGGCGGAGTAGTTCTGTTCCGTCAGGAGGCGTTTCATGTAGCCTGGCTCGTCAAGCATGGCTTTTTCATAGACATGATCCGCTACCGACAGCGTGCCGCCCGGCATGCCTAGCACAATGCCGGCATGCTGTATGCGTCCGATTTCCGGATAAACCAGTCGCGGACCGACCGCACCGACTTCCGGCCGCTGCGCCAAGCCGATGAGACGTTGCAACCATTCTTTCTGGATGATCTCGGTATCGTTGTTGAGCAACAGCACATAATCGCCGCGAGCGGCCTCAACGCCGAGGTTGCACTGGGCGGAAAAGTTGAACTTGTCCGGATAAGGAACAATACGGAAGCGTTCGGGGTAATCCGCCACCCAGTCTTCATAAAAGCGGTGCGTGTCCGGGTTGGAGGAGCCGTTGTCCACCACGATGACTTCAAAATTCGGGTAGGCGGTATTGGCGAACAGGCTTTCCACGCAAGGCTGCAAAAATTCGAGCTTGTCCTTGGTGGGAATGATGATGGACACCATCGGCTCGCCGGTGACAGCAAAGTCGATATGCAGGGTATTGTCTTCATAGCCCTTAGAGACGGCGGCCTGGATGCCAAGACGGGCCAGATGCTGCTCCAGCGCCACTTGCCGCGCGGCTTCACGCTGATGATCAGCATCAAGGCCGTCCAGCGGGAACTGCAGCAACACTTCGTCGAGGTGCTTTATCGCATCCAGCCCATAGTTCTCCGCCAACCTCAGCAGGTGATTCCACACCTCCGCGCCGGGGTAGGCCTCGAAGCCGCCCAAGGCCACCAAGCCCTGGTAGGACATGGCTACCGCGCCGTCGATGTAGTCATAAGCGCGCAGATAATCCAGACTGAAGTCCGGTTTGAACATCGGCAGTACCGGACACTCCGGTTGCGTGTAGCTGTCGTGATCGGTATAGATGGCCAAGGCCTGCGGATGCTCGTTAGCCATATCCCCCAGCCTCAACATCAGCTGAGGCTCAGGTTTGGCACCCGCTTTGAGCAGCATTACCCAATCGCAGGGCAATTCCGCCATCAGGCCGTTCAGGGCCTGGGTATACAACACCGGGTCGTCCAGTGTTTCCACTTGCAACCAGCCCAAGGTGTCGTTGTCGCTGAAAATGGGATCCGGCTGCTCCCAGTCGGCCACCACAATGAGACGCCAACGCTTGTAGAGCTGCCGCTGCAGGGCATCCAGCGTGACGGAAAGGCGTTCTCGTTCGTTTTCCCTCACCGGCATAATCAGATTGAACAACGGTTGCTGCTTCCAGGTCAGCAACATGCGCTCAGCCATCATCTCGGCATCGATTTCGCGGACTTCATGCCTGTCGCGCCAGCCGCTCCATTCCCGATAGCTATCCGGAGACATGATCAGACGCAGGGTATTGTCCACCGGTGCGAGGCGGTTCAGGTCAAAACTGTCCAGCACGCTGGCCCGTGACTTGGGCAGCACGCTTTTGAGCGCCTCGACCCAGATGCCCAGCTTCTTCTCCAGCAAGCCATGCTGCTGAAGATAATCGAAACTGCGGTCGCGTAGACGCTGACGATGCGCCTTGTCTTCAATCAGCCGGGAAAGAGCGTTTTCCCAGCTTTCTGAATCGTTATCCACCACTTCGGCCAAACCGAGAGCTTTGGCTTCTGCATAGGCTGGCGCATCGCTCAGCACGCAGGCTGCGCCAACTGCGGTGTATTCCAGCCATTTAAGGTCCGATTTGCCAAGATTGAAGAGGCTTTCCTCCAGCGGCGCGATACCGATATCGATATTCAGGCGCGCCAGTTCCTTCAGATAATCGGGATATGCCGCGCCCTTTTGCACGATGCTGACATTATCCTGCCCCTCAAAGCCGGGCGGGACGCTCCCCCAGAAAACAAAACGGACATTCGGCGCGCCGAAACGATCATTGATGCGATGCAAGGCGCGCGCGATGATCTTCATGTCGTCCTGGTGAGTGGCGGTACCGGCAAAACCGATGGCTACTCGGGCATCCGGCTCATTCTCACGCTGCGGCAGGGCGGCAATGCGTGTCCCGGACAGCACGTTGGGGAACACCACCACCTTGTCGACAAAGGGGCGCAGCTTGTGCGCCAGCGGCTCGGTGCTGACCACGGCGGCAGAGAATAGATGCAGCTTTTCCCGCCAGATGCGTCCCAAGTTTGTGGGGTCGAATTCCGAGAACTGACGATGCGAAGCCGGCATGGCGGGCAACCAGTCATCCAGCTCGAAAATCATCGGTTTGCCGGTGATCTGCAGCTTGTCGATAAATGTCATGTTGTTCTTGCTGAACGCGGCGCGCTGAACGATGAAAACATCCGCCCAAGCTGCGAACTTCTCAATGTCCACGCCCTCGGCGCGACAACCCAGGCTGTTCTTGCCCGGATACGACACCACATCCAGCCAGGGGCTCAGCATGCTCAGGGGATCCAGCAATCGCAACCGCGCGCACGCGCCGTCCACCACATCTGCCGTGAGAATGCCCACACGCACTCGCTGGTCCGGCAGGGGCAATTCCCCTGCCGGCAATAGTGCCGGCGCTGGCGCCAGTCGAGTGGTGCGCAGGACCAGATCATGATCATTCAAGGAGGCCAGTTTGTCTTGCCACCCACTCACCCGCGACTGGGTATGGCTGATGAACTCCTTGAGTTCCTCCAGAAAAGCCTTGCGGGTTTCGGCGTATTTCTCGCTGACGAGATGCACGGTGGCGCGGGCCCGGGCGATGGCCTCATCACTGGCCCCCCAGGCGACGCCGTCATCGCCCAGATAGCTGTGCACCGGGCGCTCCATGGTCAGCGGATTGGGCAGATACACCACCGGGCAGCCGCATAGCAAGGCTTCGAAACAAGCGGTGGTGTGCTCATAGGTGTAGAGCATTTCAGCGCTGCGATAGAGTTCGGCCAACTGCTCAGGCGTGCGCACCGGCACCCGATAGGAAATCTCGGTGGAATCCGCAGTCAGCGGCAACGGCTCGCCGCCTTTGGCAAGATATCGATGCAGCCATACCAGCGACCCCTTGCGCTCCCCCGCACCCTCAGGGTGAAACACCGAGGTGTCCAGCAGCGGCACCTGCAGCAGGCCCGCCTGCCAACCTTCCGGCACGATGTCCCAGCCGTGGGTATAGACAATATCGTTCTTGCTCCAGCCCAACAGATCGATGGGGGTATCGGTCAGCCGTCCGGGAATGTTCAGCAGATAACGCACCACATGACGCGCTTGCAGCGGATTGCCGTGAATCACTTCCGGATAGATGACCACCGGTTCGCGGCCTTCCAGCCGGTGACGGTCGCCGATTTCCGGCTTGAGCACCGGTGTGTTCAGCTTGTCCGAGGTGCCCTCATTGATGAGATAAGCCTCCTCGCCCGATTCATTCAACCAGTGACACAGGTAATGCATGGCGCGCACGCCGCCGGAGGTTTCCCGGAAAGGCGGGCAGTAGATGTAGTACGGCGCGTGACGACGGTTTTCGGAATCAGAAGAGGAGTGAGACATACCGGCCTCGGAGGTTGGTGTTTGTTGAAGTTTCAGCAATAGAAAGACTTGATGCCCTGGCAGACCTGACGGACCTGATCCATGGTCATTTCCGAATACAGCGGCAAACGCAGCAATGTTTCGGACACGGCGCGCGTCACCGGCAAGTCGCCGTGCGCGCGGCCAAAGCGCAGGCCCGCAGGGGAGTCATGCAACGGCACGTAATGGAAAACCGCGGAAATATCCAGCCGCTTCAAGTGGCCGATAAGGGCGGCGCGCTCGTCGTTGCCGCGGCAGCGCAGATAGAAGATGTGACCGTTTTCCGGCACATGCCCGCACCCTTGCGGCAACAGAAAGCAACCGCTTTCGCTCAGTGGCTCCAGCAAGGTCATGTATTTGGCGTACAAGGCCTTGCGGTGCGCGTTGATGCGCTTGGCCTGCTCCAGTTGGGCGTAGAGAAAGGCTGCGGTCAGTTCGCTGGGTAAAAAAGAGGAGCCGATATCCACCCAGGTGTACTTGTCGACCTCGCCGCGGAAAAAAGCCTTGCGATTGGTGCCCTTCTGCCAGATGACGTCGGCTCGTTCCTGCAATGCCGGGTTGTTGATCAGCAAAGCGCCGCCTTCGCCGCTGATGATGTTCTTTGTTTCGTGAAAGCTCAGGCAGCCAAGATCGCCGATGGCGCCCAGCGACTGTCCCTCGGACTGCGCTAGGATCGCTTGCGCCGCATCCTCGATCAGTAACACGCCATGCCGCTTGGCAATGGCTTTCAGTGCCTCCATGGCGCAGGGCTGCCCGGCGTAATGTACGGCGACGATGGCACGGGTACGGAGCGTAATGGCGGCTTCCACCTGCCGCTCGTCGATATTGAGCGTATCCGGGCGGATATCGACAAATACCGGCACGCCTCCGCGCAGGACAAAGGCGTTGGCGGTGGAAACAAAGGTGAAAGAAGGCATGATGACTTCATCGCCCGGACCGATATCGGCCAGGATGGCGGCCATCTCCAGCGCGGCAGTGCAGGAATGGGTCAGCAAGGCCTTGGGCGTGCCCAGGCTGGACTCCAGCCATTGCTGGCATTTGCGGGTGAACATGCCGTCGCCGGCGATGGAGCTGCCCATGACGGCCTGAGCGATATAAAACAGCTCTTTGCCGACGATGAAAGGTTTGCCGAAGGGGATTTTCTTGCCCAGACTCATGCCCTAGCCTCACTGAAGGTACGTTGCCTTCCGGTTGTTCAAGCCTGCCTTGACGCGCATGGCTACCCATGGCCATGCGGTCGCGATGAGGCGATGGTATCTCGTCCGGCGGTTTTTGGCATGCCTCTTTATGGAAAAGGCATGGCGGAGCGGTCAGGCGGATCGCGCGTGGGAGGCGATCAGCGTCGCGGCCTGATCCAGATTGAGCTGGGTAAGCTGATCGGCCGAGAGCGTGTCGAAACAGTGGAAGCGCTCATCGCACGCCATGAGGAAGCCCACCACGGTGAAGGAGTCGATCTGCCGGAACAGGGGAAGACTGTCGTCCAGGCCGGTCTTGCCTTCGCCGGCGAGGTAATCAACGATCCACTGGCGCACATCGGTCATGCTGCATTCTCCAGAATGTGTATGAGCCCCGAGCCTGGGCTCAGGGCAGGTTGACGGAGCGGATGCCCATGCTGACCAGCCGGCTGCCGGCTGCCACCGCATCCTTGACCACGCAGCCAATGCCGATCGAGCAGCCTTCGCCCACCTCCGCGCCCGGCAACACCACGCATTGCGAGCCGAAAATGGTGTGCTTGCCGATGCGCACATCACCGCACACCTTGTCGCGCGGGCCATCGCCTGGCTGCTGGTAGTCATCGCTCTTGGTGAACACGCTGCAATGGGTGGAGAAACCCACGCCGTCGTCCAGTACAATCGCGCCGCCGGTGCCGCCCAAAAAGCAGAACGGTGAAATATGCACCTTGCTGCCGGTTTCGATATGGCCGGTCAGTACGGCGAAATCGTCGATGCGGGTGCCTGCGCCCAGCTTGCCGCTAATGGCGTGGAAGACAGCGCGGCGCGATACCGTCACGCCCTCGCCCACTTCGGCAAACCCCAGCGCAAGCAACTCCTCCCGCGCAAGCGGGCTCATGGCGGACGTCATGGCGGGCATCAGATGAACAGGTCGAAATCGTTGATGGGCTCCACCACCTCGCCGGCCGCCATCCGCTCCAGCAGCAGGTTGGATTCGTGACGGATGCAGTGGAAGGTGCAATGGCGCGCCGGATCGACACGATTCATCACCACCGAGCGTCGATCACCCTTCCACAGTTCTTCCAGCGATACCTTGGCGATGTCGCCGATGCGCATATTGAGGTTGCCGCGATGGTAGGGACAAACGTAGGCGCCGCTGGGCGTAATGACGGTGCGAAGCTCCGCGGTAAGGCAGCGGTTATAGGGTTTGATCTGCGTGCCGACGCCCTTCAGGGCTTCTTCCAGTGTGAAGGGCGCGATGATCTTGAAATTGTCGCTGGCCAGCGCATGAATGCGCTTGAGGTGCTCGTTCACCGTATCCACCACGGCATGATCCTGCTGCTGCAGGAAGTGCATCATGTCGAAAGCGGGCTTGACCTCGAAGTAGTCGCAACCGATGTCCTTGGCCAGATTGGCGGCTTTCTCGATATCCACGGCATTGGTGCTCTCCAGCGTGCCGTCAGCGCGGTACTTGGACAGCAGCAGGAAGGAATACCCCAGCAGGCCGGTGCGCTTTTGGGCCATTTCGCGCATGTTGTCGATCACCAGATTGAACTGGGACTTGCCACTGGCGTGCGGACGGAACTCGGCGAACACCTCTTCACTGCCCGCATCCACCGACACCCGCAGCCAACTGGTCATGGTGGCGCATTGCTCCATGTAGCGGTTGAGCAAAGTGCCGTTGGTGGTTACGCCCACCTTGATGCCCGAGCGATACAGCGACTCCACCAGCGCGCCGAATTTCGGATGCGCCATCGGTTCGCCGCCGCCGATCAGCACTACCGCGCGCACGCCGTGCTGGGCAAACTCTTCGGCCAACTTCAGCAAACGGTCATTGTCGATGCCGCCCTGATTCAGCAGATTGGCGCTGATGCAGTCATGGCAGGCCAGATTGCAGGCCGTGGTGGGGTCCAGCTCCACCACAAAGGGGGCGGTATTGCTCTTGTTCCACAAGAACCGGTTGATATAGTCCTGCACGGTTTCCTGCTTCAGCTTTTCTACCAGCGAAAGCGGACGAGAAATCTGGCTCACGATGCGACTCCTGGGGAATGTGGCGCCCGCCTGGGCGGGCTGCCGCCAAGTCTGGCGAGGATGACTCGGCGGCGTGGTTCTTCAGTACAGCAACACGGACTTGGACAAGGAGTAAGTCTCCAGCCCGGCAAAACCGCCTTCGCGGCCAGTGCCTGAGCCGGCGAATCCGCCCACCGGCAACTCAGGCAGCCAAAAGCCCGGATCGGCGTTGATCCAGACCCGTCCCACGCGACAATGGCGCGCGGCGCTCAAGGCGGCGGCTGTCGACGCGGTCCAGAGATAAACGGCCAGTCCATAAGCGTTATCGGCAATTTCGGCGGGAAATTTATCCGCCGTCATGCGCGTAAAGGTAATCACCGGGCCGAACAGCTCCTGTCGCCGCAATGCCGATGCGGCAGCCAGCCCGTCCAGCAGCACCGGGCCATAGTAATTGCCCGGCAAATCGAGCTGCGAAGCCGACATGGCGCATGCGCCCCCGGCCAGAGCCGTGTTTACCACGCCCGCCAATCGTTGCTTGTGCGCGAAAGTGATCATGGGCTGGATGCGCGGCCGGCCTTGCGCGTCCAGACCGGAATAGTCACGCGTCACCACCTCGTTCACCAGCGCGGCAAAGCGGTCGGCTACCGCCGGATCCACCAGCACGTGGGTGCCGGCAATGCAGGCCTGCCCGCCATTGCGCAGGGCGCTGGCGGCCACCGCCTCGGCGGCGCGCGGCAGATCGGCGTCCGGGTACACCAGCACCAGATTACTGCCGCCCAGCTCGGCGGACACCCGCTTGCCATTCGCAGTGGCGGAAGATTCAATGGCGCGGCCGGCGCTGGTGGAGCCGACAAAGGCAATCATGTCCACGGCGGGATGGCGCGTCAGGGCCAGTCCGGTTTCCTTGCCGGTGCCGAACAGCGCCTGCACCACGCCATCCGGCAACAAGGGGTTGGTCGAAAGATGTTCGAGCAGCATGGGCAGCGATCCCACCGCCAGTTCGCTGGGCTTCAACACCACGCAGCAGCCGGCGGCCAGCGCAAAAGGCAGGCGCTCGGCCGTGGTGATCAGCGGGTAATTCCAGGGCACGATCAGCCCCACCACTCCCATGGGTTCCCGCAGCGTGAACGCCAGCCCTTCGCGCGTGGAGGCGCCCAGCGCATCGCTCCGCTGCACGCGGGCCAGCGAGGCGGCGTAGTCCCACAAGGCGGCCGCGCCGGCCACCTCGCCCAGCGCGGCCGCCTGCGGCTTGCCAGTGTCCCGCGTCTCCGCCAGGGCGTAGTCCGCGGCGCGCTCGCGCAAATGGGCGGCGACGCTGGCCAGCGCTTCCGCGCGGCGCTCCGCCTCCAGCACGCGCCAGTCGCGGAAAAACACCTCGCGCGCCCTTCGGCAAACCTTGTCGACCACGGTATCGTCGGCCGCCGGCGCACTGAATACCGGCGCGCCGTCATGCGGATTGAAAGTCTGGATCATTGTCCTGCCTGTGGCGCTGTAACGCCCTGATAACTGATGAGACGCTTGATGGGCTTGCCGGACGAGGTGCGCGGGATGCTGTTCACCGCTTCGATGCGATCAGGGCGCTGGGTTTGCGGCAAGGCCTGGTTGAACAGGCGCAGCAGTTCGGCCTTTACCTCTTCCGCCGAGCCGCCTTGAGGCGCGATGAAGAACACGTCGTAGGTTTCACCCCAGAACAGGTCGGGACGGCCAACGGCGTAGCACTCTTCGCAAAGATCGGCGGCATGCACCAGGTCTTCGATTTCAGAAAGATTAATCAGCTCGCCGCCCTTCTTGATGGAGTCTTTCTTGCGGCCGGAGATGAACAGTTCTTTGCCTTCCAGATGCCCAAGATCGCCGGTGCGGAAAACCTGCTCGCGGTCAAAGGGCTCTTTCAGCTCCCCGTCCACCAGATAACCCAGCGCCATGAACGGCGTGCTCACCAACAGCTCACCATCCGCCGCGGCGTCAATAGACACCGTCACACCCGGCATTACCTGCCCCACAGAGAAGGCGCCGGCATCCGGGCCGCCAATGGTGAAGGACCCGCCCAGCTCGGTGATGCCGAAACAGGGCGAGAGATCCGCGCCCAAAATGCGCTTGAATTCGTCCTTGATAGCGGGGTACAGGATGGAGCTGGTGGTAATGACCCGAGCCTGCTGCAGGGCCGTCAGGTCCGGTTTGAAGAAACGGCTGGTCTTGGCCACTGACGAGGCCATGGTGGGCGACAAATAAACATAGGACGGCCGGCGCTCCGCCAGCGTCTGCCAGAAGTCGCCGATGTCGCGCGCGGCGAAACGCTTGCCCACCACCACGCTGCCGCCGGACATCAGCGGGCAGGCAAACAGATTGAACAGGCCGGCGTTGTAAAACATCGGCCAGTTGTGCAGCGTGCTTTCCCCTTCCCGCATGCCCACCGCCGCGGCAAAAGCGGCGGCGGCGCGGAAGAAGTTGCCTACCGACTGCACAATGCCCTTGGGCGCGCCGGTCGTCCCAGAAGAAAACACCACCAGAAAGGGCGCATCCAGCCCGCCTTGCGCGACGCAATCGGGCACTGCGTCGCTGAGCGAATAGGCCAGTTGGTCGTAAGAGGTGATGGTGAGCGAGGCCTTTACCTGCTCACGGGTCTTCTCCAGCTGCGCCTGGCTGATGGCCGGGTCCACCGGGCAGGCCGTCATGCCGCCCAGCGCCAGCGCGGCAACCAGCTCAAGGTATTCAGGACGGTTTTCCAGGCTGATGACGATACGGTCGCCATGGCGCGCGCCCATCTGCACCAGATGGTTGAGCAAACGGATGGACTGCTCGAAAAAGCGGCCGCGCGTCAGCTCGCGCTCACCGTGGCGCAGTAGGACCGCCTGAGGCTTGTCCAGCAAGACTTCGGCGAAGAAATCATATCTCGGGGAATTCATTTCACTCTCCCAAACTCGCAACGGCGACGCGCCAGACCGGCGGCTTTTATCAGGCCGGATGCGACGCCAGCAGGGCTTGCAGCACCGCGGTAACCCCGCTCATGCCCTGCTCGGCGATGGTGTTGTTGAAGTCGACCGTGCGGGTGCCGCCCTTGCCCGCCGCCCAGTTCACCACCAGGCAGAGGTGGGCGTAGGGTAGGTTCTGCTCGCGAGCGAGCGCAGCTTCCGGCATGCCGGTCATTCCCACTATATCGGCGCCATCGCGCTCAAACCTGAGGATTTCCGCTGCGGTTTCCAGACGCGGGCCTTGCGTGCAGGCATACACACCGGCCGTCACCGCCGGCGACGCGCTGGCCTTGACTGCCTCGATCAGCCTGTCGCGCAGGCTGGAGTCATAGGGCGTGGTGAATTCCGCGTGCACCACCGGCGCATCCGGGCCGTCGAAAAAGGTGTGCTTCCGGCCCCAGGTGTAATCGATGATATTGTCCGGCACCACCAGCGCGCCCGGCCCCATGTCGGGACGGATGCCGCCCACGGAACCAATGGAGAGGATGCCCTTGACACCCTGCTCCTTCAGCGCCCAGATGTTGGCGCGGTAGTTGATTTCATGCGGTGCCAGCGAATGCCCGTAGCCGTGACGGGCGATGAACACCACGTTCTGCTGGCCGATACGACCGAAAGTGAGGGCGCAGGACGGGTCGCCGTAGGGCGTTCTGACCACTTGACGATGGGTGACTTCGAGGATGGGCAGACGGGCGAGGCCGCTGCCGCCGATGATGGCCAGCATATTTTTACCCCTTCTCATACGACCGGCGTGGAAGGCTTGCCGCCGGGCGGGTTGGCTTTTTGTCATTATGGCCGAAGCCGCTGGCAGGATAAACGGATTTGCCGGGCTTGGTAAGCGCGACCAACAAAACCGGGCCCATCAACCGCGAGGCGGGAAGAGGCCGTTTTGAGCGCGCCGGGTAGTCAGACAGATGAACGCAAGGGGTGGGAATAAGGAAAACGCGGCAGTGAATTTGGCATCGCGGCGCCACAGGAGGGGCGCGTTCAGACCCGCCAACAAAGCTCCTGATCCTGCGTTGCGCCTCCTTGTCCTACTTTGCGTACGGCCTGCGTCGGCGCGCCTTGGCTCAGAGTCTCTGCGAGCGGTTGTCAGCGGCGCTAAATCCGGGAGCGAGTCATCCGCGCAGCACCAGCATCAAACCGACGCCGGCAATCACTAGCGCGATGGCCTTGCCGGCCCACGCCGTCCAGTGCTGTCCGGTTTCCAGGCAAGCTTCGGCGGGATTGGCGGGGTTGTACCAGACGCGTACAGAGGCGCCTACCGGATAGCGGGCGACGATGTCTTCCGCCTCTTGGCGATTGCGCCCGTAGCCCGGGTCTGGAAAACGGCGGTTGGCGGAAACATGGGTCTGGCCTGCCGCCTGATACTGATAGCGAACCCGAGCCAGATATTCTTCCGCGCCATCGCGGTCGCCACCGCCGCGCATCGGCCGCGCATCAATAGCGCTCTCGAGGACAACGCCGGCCACGCTGGGCCAGCCGGCGGAGGCATCGCCCTTGGCGCCCAGCATCCATAACCAGCCAAAAGCGCCTAGACCGGCCAGTAGCAACAATAAGGGAAAGAGGCGTTCAGGCATGTTGCCGCCCTGTTTGCCGAAGCGCATGCCGGCGACGAATCAGTCGATCCAGCAGGGCCCAGCCGAACAGCGTGCTAAGCGCGCCAAGGATGAACTGGCCGGCACCGATGGAGGTATCGCCGTCGCGCACCAGCACCGACATCGCCGGTTCGCGCGGGTTGTAAAACACCACGATGGGCTTGCCTGCCGGAAAGCGGCGGGTGATGTCTTCCGCGCTGCTATGGTCGCCCGGCAGGCCACTCTGTACCGCAAACACGCGATCGCTGTGATACAGCTCGCCGTTAACGGTATAGAGGTATTGCACATAGGGTTCCCAGCGCGTGTGATCCGGATGCCCTTCCGGCGTAATCACCAGAATACGGCTGCTCTCCACGTGACCGGGGGCGGACTCCCAGCGGCCCGGCCCTCGCGTGGTGTACAGCAGCACATAAACGAGGCCGGACAAGCTGAGCAGAAACGCCAGCATCAGCGACAGGGTGAGAAAACGGGAGGAGAGTTTCATGCGAAGGGTCAGACAGCGAGGCCCGGGCTTTCAAACCAGGTAGTCAGGATGGCCTGAGCCGCCACTTGATCGAGCGCCGGTTTTTGTTTGCGCCCGCGCAAACCGGCTTCGGCCAACATGGACTCCGCCATCACCGAGGTGAGGCGTTCGTCCACCAGCCACACCGGCAGGCCGAAACGGCCCTTGAGTCGATTGGCGAAGCGGCGCGACAGGGCCGTCATCGGGCTCTCCGCGCCGTCGCTGTACAGCGGCAACCCCACCACCAACTGCGAGGGGCGCCATTCTTCAATGAGTTTGCCGATGGCGGCGAAACGCTCGTCGTTGATCGGGGTGCTGATGGTGATCAGCGGATGGGCGATGCCCAGCAGGGTTTCGCCCATGGCCACGCCGATGCGCTGCTCGCCAAAATCGAAGGCGAGTACCGTTCCTTCAGGCATGTCCCACATCCCCCGACAGCAGGGCGGGGTCGAAGCCCAGCAGCGCCATGGCGGCGTCGTAGCGTTGCTCGGCCGGCAAGCCGAAGATGATGGACGGATCGGCCTTCACCGTCAGCCAGCCGTTGTCGGCGATTTCCTGCTCCAGCTGCCCGGCAGACCAGCCGGCATAGCCCAGCGTCACCAGCAGCTGCTCCGGGCCGCGCTCTTCGGAGACGGCAATCAGCACATCTTTGGAGGTGGTCAGCGCAATATCGTCGGTCACCAGCAAACTGGATTGCCAGCTGCACACCGGTGAATGCAGCACAAAGCCGCGGTCTGGCTGCACCGGGCCGCCGAAGAACACCGATTCGCCCCGCAGCGGATCCTGCTCCAGCTTGAGGTCGATCTGGTCGAACAGCTGCGCCATGGCGATGCCGGACGGCTTGTTGATGATCAGCCCCATGGCGCCGTGCTCGCCATGCTCGCACAAGTACACCAGCGAACGAGCGAACAGCGGGTCGGCCATATTGGGCATGGCGATCAGGAAGTGATCGCTGAAGGACAGGGCTTCGGATTCCATCCGGGCATTATGGCACAAGCGTCCGGCCGCTGGATGACATGCCGGCGACAGCGGCTTCCGGAATGCCGACGCCGGCATGCGTCCAGCGCTCCGAGAATGCCCCCGCGCCTGCTAGAATGCCGCTTTCCCCCTGATTGCCGCAGCGAGGACGCTTTGCGCCTGACCCACATCAAACTCTCCGGATTCAAGTCGTTTGTCGACCCCACCACCATCCCCGTGCCGGGCCAGTTGGTAGCGGTGATCGGCCCCAACGGCTGCGGCAAATCCAATGTGATCGACGCCGTGCGCTGGGTGCTGGGCGAATCCAGCGCCAAGCAGTTGCGTGGCGAATCGATGCAGGACGTGATTTTCAACGGCTCCTCCACCCGCAAACCGGTTAGCCGCGCCTCGGTGGAGCTGGTGTTCGACAACAGCGACGGCCAGCTCACCGGCCCCTGGGGACAGTACAGCGAAGTCGCCATCAAGCGCGTACTCACTCGTCAGGGCGAATCCAGCTACTACATCAACAACCAGCAAGTACGCCGGCGCGACATCACCGATCTCTTCCTCGGCACCGGCGTGGGCGCGCGCGGCTATGCGGTGATCGAGCAGGGCATGATCTCGCGCATCATCGAAGCCCGTCCGGAAGAGCTGCGCGCCTATCTGGAAGAAGCCGCCGGCGTGTCCAAATACAAGGACCGCCGCCGCGAAACCGAAAATCGCATCGCCGACACCCGCGCCAACCTGGAACGCATCGAAGACCTGCGCCAGGAGCTGGAGCGTCAAGTGGAACGCCTGACCGAGCAGGCCGAAGTGGCGTCGCAATATCACGATCTGCGCGGCAGCCTCACTCACAAGCAGAACCTATTGGCGCTGGCGCGGCGAGAAGAGGCCGCCCGCAACGAAGCACACGCCCGTGCCGAGCTGTCTCGCATCGAAACGGAAGAGGCGGCGCTGGAAACCGCCCTCACCCATCTGGAAACCGAGCTGGAAGTGCAGCGCGAAAGCCACTTCGCCGCTACCGACGCCGTGCACGAAGCCCAGCAAGCGCTGTTTGACGCCAACGCCGCGCTGGCGCGGCTGGAAGAACAACAACGCCACCGGCTGCAAAACCGCGGCCGCATTGATCGCGAACTGGACAACGCCCGCAACGAGCGGCAAATGCTGGCCGGCAGCCGGCAACAAGTGGCGCAAGAGCTGGAAGACTGGCTGCCCCGGCGCGAAGAGGCGCAAATGCGGCAGGAAGAAGCCCAGATGGCGCTGGAAGACGGCGCCGATCTGCTGCCCGGCGCCGAGGCAGAGTACCGTCAGCGCGATCAGGCGCTGACGCAACTGGTGGCGCAACAAGCCAACCTCACCCGCGAACGCGATCTGGCGCGCCAGAAAATCGACCACCTGCAGCGCGGCCTGCAACAGTTGGCCGAACGCGGCCAAACCCTGCAAAGGGAGTTGACCGAACTGAATCTGCCGGACCAGGCAACGCTGGCCGATGCGGCCGACAAGGCGGATCGCGCCCGCGCCGCGCTGGAGGCGGTGCGCGCCCGCGTCGTGGCCGATGAAGCCAAGCAGGCCGATCTGGCCTCGGAGCGGGAACGGCTGGATCAACAACTGTCGACGCAAAACAGCGATCTGGCGCGCGCCGAAGCCGAAGCGTCCGCGCTGTCCGCCATGCTGGTGCGCGAATCCGCCAGCGAAAACCTGGACGGCTGGCTGGACGAGCGCGCACTGCGCGACGCGCCGCAGCTATGGCAATCGCTGACGGTGCCGGCTGCATGGCGCGCCGCGCTGGAAGCCGTGCTGGCGCAGCGCCTGACCGCTCGCGCCAGCGATTGCCGGGACACCGCGCCCTCGGCGCTGACCCTGGTGCAGGGTGACTGCGCCATGACCGACAACGCCCATCCCGACTGGCCCCGCCTGCTGGATCAGGTATCCGCCATCGCGCCGTTCGACGCCGCGCTGCGCGACTGGCTGAGCCGCGTCTGGCTGGCCGACTCGCTGGACCAAGCGCTGGCGCGCCGTGCCG
The DNA here is from genome assembly GCF_945957525.1 of uncultured Aquitalea sp. Taxonomy (GTDB): domain Bacteria; phylum Pseudomonadota; class Gammaproteobacteria; order Burkholderiales; family Chromobacteriaceae; genus Aquitalea. The sequence goes on from NZ_CAMFLA010000020.1 coordinate 30,011, forward strand.
AACTCACCGCCGGCGAATGCCTGCTGACGCCGGAAGGCCACCAGGTAAGCCCTGCCAGCCTGTATTTCCATGGCGAGAGCGGCGGCGACGGCCTGATGGCGCGCAAGGCGCAACTGGAAGCGGCGCAAGTCCGCCAAGCCGCCTTGCAACCGGAAATCGACAAGCTGAAACAACGCCGCGACTCGCTGGTGAGCATGGGCAATATGTTGGCCGAAGCCGTGCGCGCGCAGAAGGGCTCGCTCACCCGGCTGGAAGCGGAACTCAACGCCTGCACGCTGGAGCACGTCAAGCTGGATCAGGCGGCGCGGCAAGGTGCGGCGCGGCTCAACTTCATTCATGCCGAACAACAACGCATTGCCGAAGAACGCGCGCTGGCCCTACAGGACATTGAAGAATGCCAGCTGTCCGGTGAAGAAGCGGCAATGACGCTGGAAATGCTGGGCGAGCAACTGGAAGATGCCCGCATCGACCGGCTCAACGCGGAAACCGGCCTTGAACTGGCGCGCAACAAAACCCGCGACGCCGAGCGCGTGATGCACGAAATCCGTCTGGCGCTGCACACTGCAGACCAAAAGGTGGCCGAGCTGGGCCGCCGGGCGCGCGAACTGGAAGAGCGCGACCTGCAGTTGGCCGAACGGCTGGAAAATCTCGCGATGGAAGCCGAAAGCGTGGACGAGGCCGTGCCGGAAGAGGCGCTGCAAGAAGCCATTGCAGTGCGCGACAGCCGCGACCAGGCGCTGAGCGCGGCGCGCGACCGGCTCAACGGTCTCACCGAACAGCTGCGCCAGCTGGGGCAGCGGCAACAGGAAGTCAACGCCGCCTTGCCGGCGCTGCGCGAAGCGCGCTCGGACTGGCTGCTCAAACACCAGGAAGCGCGCTTGGCCGTGGAAAGGTTTGCCGAAGAGCTGAAGGAAGCCGAGGCGGACGAAAGCCTGTTGCTGGCCGACCTCAGCGAGGGCGTAAAGCCCAATGCCCTGGCGGCGGAGATCGCCCGGCTGGCGCGCGCGCTGGAAGGGCTGGGCGCGGTGAATCTAGCGGCGCTGGAAGAGCTGGAAGAGGCGCGCAAACGCGGCGACTACCTGGCCGCGCAAACCGAAGACCTCAACCAGGCCATGGCCACGCTGGAAGAGGCCATCCAGAAAATCGACGGCGAAACCCGCGAGATGCTGCAGTCCACTTACGATGCGGTCAACAGCAAGATGCGCGAATTCTTCCCCACCCTGTTTGGCGGCGGCCGCGCCGAGCTGGTGCTGACCGGCGAAGACTTGCTGGACGCCGGCGTGCAGATCATCGCCCAGCCGCCAGGCAAGAAAAACAGCACCATCCATTTGCTCTCCGGCGGCGAAAAAGCGCTGACGGCCATGAGCCTGGTGTTTTCGCTGTTCTCGCTCAACCCCGCGCCCTTCTGCTTGCTGGACGAAGTGGATGCGCCGCTGGACGACGCCAATACCAGCCGTTTCTGTGATCTGGTCAAACAGATGGCGGAGCGCACCCAGTTCCTCTATATCTCCCACAACCGGCTCACCATGGAGATGGCCGAGCAGCTGGTGGGCGTCACTATGCAGGAGCAAGGCGTCAGTCGCATTGTAGCGGTGGACATTGTGGAAGCACTGAAAATGCGGGAGACAGCATGAGCAGGGCCAGACTTGATCAACGGCAAACCGTCAGACCGGCCGCGCTGGCATACTGCGCGACTTCCCAAGCCGGCCGGCGCGGGACGCGCATCAGCAATCATCTTCGGAACACAGCAGCATGACGGTCCGCATTCAACGCTGGGAGCCGGAAAACATCATTTTCTGGCTGACCCGCGGCCGCAGAATTGCCAATCGCAATCTGCTTCTCTCCACCCTTGCCCTGCACTTGAATTTCAACGTGTGGATGATGTGGAGCATCGTGGTGGCCAACCTCCCGGCCATCGGTTTCTCGCTCAGCGGCCAGCAACAGTTTCTGCTGGTTTCCATCCCGCCGCTGGTGGGCGCCATCATGCGCATTTTCTACGCCACCATCTGGAGCTGGGTAGGCGGCGGCACCTGGCTGGGCGTTTCCAGCCTGTTTCTGTTGCTTCCCGCGCTGGGTGTGGGGCATCTGGTGCAGGACATCACCACGCCCTTCCCGCTACTGCTGTTGGTGGCGGCCTTGTGCGGCATTGGCGGCGCGGCATCGTCGTCGCACCTGTCCAACACCAGCTTCTTTTTCCCCAAGGCGGCCAAGGGCTTTGCCATGGGGCTGAACGCCGGCCTCGGCAATCTGGGCGTATCGGTGGTGCAGATCGTGGTGCCGCTGGCCATCGCTGCACCGCTGTTCGGCGCGCTGGCGGGCGATCCGCAAATCTGGGGCATAGGCGCGGAAGTGCACCCGGTATGGCTGCAAAACGCAGGCTATATCTGGATCGCGCCGATTTTGCTGATATCCGCGCTGTGCTTTCTGTATGCCCATGATCTGCCCAAGCTCAAGCTGACGCTGGCCGACCAGTGGCAGATGATGAAAGAGCGGCACACCTGGTATATCTGCCTCTTGTATCTGAGCAGCTACGGCACCTTCATCGGCTTTTCCGCTGCCTTCCCCTTGCTCTCCCGCAAGCTGTTCCCGCTGGTCGACGCCACGCCCTATCTCTTCATCGGCCCGATGATGTGCGCGCTGGCCCGCCCCGTGGGCGGCTGGTGCGGCGACCGCATTGGCGGCGGCGTCACTACGTTGGTCTGCAATCTGGCAATGGCGCTGGGCACGCTGGGCATTCTGGCCGCGCTGCCCAGCGAGCAGGACGGCGGTTCGTTTCCGCTGTTTCTCTGCGCCTTCCAGCTGATCTTTCTCGCCGCCGGCGTGGGCAACGGCTCTTCCTATCAACTGTCGCCCAAAGTGTTTCTGATTGAAGCCGGCCGGCTGGCACGAGAGCGCGGAGACAGCGTGGCGGCCGCCTATGCCCGCGGTGGGCGGCGTGGGGTTGCCGCCATGAGCATCAGCTCGGTCACCGCAACGCTGGGCGGCTTTTTCATTCCCAAGTCGTTTGGCAGCGCGCTGGATTTGTTCAACAGCTTCGTCCCGGCATTCATGCTGTTTCTGGCGTTCTACCTGCTGTCCATGGCCGTTGCATGGTGGCAATATGGGCGCTCTTCCGCCCCGATGCACTGCTGATGGCCACCCCCGACTCCTGCCCCGAACCGTTTGCCGAAGCGCAGCCGCCATTGCGGTCGGGTGCCTCGCGTGCGGGCTGGAGCCTGGCGCTGCTGCTCTCGACCCTGGCGCACGCTGGGCTGATCGGCTGGCTCTCCCTCAAGCAGCCCAGCGGCGACGACCGCCCGGCCGCGCCCCTGCTGGTGGAATTGCAACAGGCCGGCCCGCCGGCGGCGGGAGAAGCGCTGACCCGCGAGCCCGCGCCGCCGCATCAGTTGCCGCCAGCCGCGCCGAAACAAGCGGTCAGTAAACCTCAAACAAGGCGCCCAAGCACACTGGCGAGCCAGGAGCCAGGCCCAAGCCCAGCCACAACGGAGCTCGCCAGCAGCAAGGTGAAACCCGTTCCGGCCGACGCTGCCAGCAACAGCAGTCCGAGCGCGGCCCGCATCGCCGCTTCGGCCGACCCCTCCGCCACGGGAAGCCAGAGCAAGGGCTCGGCAACGGGGGGAGGTGATCAGCCCGCGCTGTATCGCAGTGCTTATCTGCACAACCCTCCGCCGGCCTATCCGGAACGCTCGCGAGAGGCGGGAGAGGAAGGCCGAGTGGTGGTGCTGGTGCTGGTCAGCGCGCAAGGTTTGCCGAAGGCCGTGGATATCAAGCAAGGCAGCCGTTTCCGTCGGCTGGACCGCGCCGCCGTTGAAGCCGTGCGGCAATGGCGCTTCGTGCCGGCCAAACGCGGCGGCGAAGCGGTAGAGTCCACGCTGGAAATCCCCCTCACCTTCTCTTTGCGCGACGCCGCGGCGCAGTAAGAGCGGTCAACGAACCCCTGATGCTGCATTGCGCCGCCATACCGTACTCAGGCGCAGCCCGGGACGGCGCGCCTTGTCTCACCCGTGACAGTGATTTTTCTTCGCCGCGCTGAAGCTTCCGCGTCCCAAATGCAAAAAGCCCGCCTGATGGCGGGCTTTTTCGATTGCCTGCGGCAGCCGATGGCAATTACTGCGCCTTGACGGCTTCGATGCTCACTTGCAGGGTCACGTCGTCCGCGATGGCCGGCAGGAAAGTCTTCATGCCGAAATCGCTGCGCTTGATCGTGGTTTCCGCATTGGCGCCGTAGGTTTCCATGCCGGACATCGGGTTCTTGCCACCGCCGAAGTTGGTCACTTTGAGGGTAACCGGCTTGGTCACGCCCAGAATGGTCAGATCGCCGTTCAGCGCTGCCAGCTTGTCGCCGTTGAACTTCAGGTCCTTGGACTTGAAGGTGATGGTCGGGAATTGCTCGACATTGAAGAAGTCCTTGCTCTTCAGGTGGTTGTCGCGCGCGGCCAGGAAGGTTTGCAGCGACTTGGTGTCGATGGTGACATCAACAGAACCGGTCTTGGCGGCCGTATCCAGCACCACATTGCCGCTCACTTTTGTAAAAGCGCCGGACTGCACGGAAAAGCCCAGGTGATTCACGCTGTAGCTGGCGGTGGTGTGGGTCGGGTCCACGGCGTAGGTCACCGGAGCGGCGAACACGGAACCAGCGGCAACGGCGAACAGGCCGGCAAGAAGGGTTTGCTTCATCATCACGTCATTCTCCTGACAGGGTTATTTGCTGGCCGGAACGGCCACTTTGAACTTGATCTGCACTTCGTCGGCCACCGTGCCGGTATCCGACCAGTCACCCTCACCCACCTTGAAGGCCAGACGGGATACCGGCATGCTGCCTTCCACAATCACCAGCGCGCCTTCCTGACGCGCCGTGAAGGGCGCGGAAACATCGCGGGTCACGCCCTTGAGCGTCAGCTTGCCGCTTACCTGCAACTTGCCGCCGCCCAGATTCTTGATGCTGGTGCTGACAAAGCGAGCAGTCGGAAACTGCGCCACATTGAACCAGTCCTTCTTCTTGGCCTCGCCGACGGCCTCCGCGGTGGGCAGGCTGATGCTGCCGGTATCGATGGTCAGATCGGCCTTGCCTGCTTCAGGTTTTTTCAAGTCCAGCACCACATTGCCGGAAAACTTCTTGAAGCTGCCGTTAACCGGCACATTCAACTGTTTCATCGCGAAACCGATCTGACTCTTGGCCGGATCGGGCGCGGCGGCGTAAACGGTTGCGGCAGACAGCAGCAAAGCGGCGGGAAGCAGGAATTTCATGCGGTTTTCCTTCTGGAAGTTCTATTGAGGGCGTGGGCGCAGGACGGGATCAATCGCGGGCAGCAGGCTGGCGCAAGCTCATGCGCCACAGCATGCCGTCCTTGTCCACCACGTGATGCTTCACAGCCGCCAGCGCGTGGCCCACCACCACCAGCAGCATGGTCCAGTTCAGCAGTTCGTGAACCTGTTTCAGTTTGTCGCCCAGATCATGGTTGGTGGCGATCAGGTCCGGCAGCTGCACCAGTTGCAGGAATACCACCGGGAAACCATACGCCGAGCTCATCAACCAGCCGGTCATGGGAACGGAGAACATCAGCAAATACAACAAAGCATGGCCCAGATGCGCCAGTTTCTGTTCCATCGGACCCATATGGGCCGGCAGCGACGGCGCGCGCGTCAACAAACGCACGACCAAACGCACGGCCACCAATGCCAGGATGGTGATGCCAGCCCATTTGTGCCAGGCGATATAGCGGAACTTGGCCGGCGACAACGGCATGCCGGACACGGTCAAACCGACGATAAAAGTACCGATGATCATCAGCGCCACCAACCAGTGCAAAAGAATGGTCGGCGCGGCGTAACGCTCAATCTTCATGTTTCTGCTGCTCCAGTGCGTCGGTGAACGCCAGCCGCAAACGCGACAGCTGTTCACAGAATTGTTTCAGATCGGCCTCGCTGAACGCCTCAAAGGCCGGTTTCATATAAGCCAGATGCGCGGGGAACACTTTGTGGAACAACTCATGCCCGGCGTCTGTCAATGCAATCGCAACGCTGCGACGGTCGTGCTCCAGCGTGGTGCGGGTCACCAGGCCTTTTTCTTCCAGGCGGTCCACGACCCCGGTCAGCGTGCCCTTGGTGATAAGCGTCTTCTCCGACAGCTCCTTGCAGGTCATGCCTTCGGTATTGCCCAGCGTGGCCACCACATCAAACTGGGGCGGCGTCAGCCCCATCTGGCGAGTGTGGAAGGCCGAGAATTGTTCGAAGGCCTGGAAGGAACGAGCGAGTTCTCGCAGAACTGGCAGAAAAGGCTCCTTGTAGGATTTGCTCATGATTCACCCAAGTCGTTAGAGTTAGTATAGTTTGCATTAGTACAAATTGGCAAGCCCATTCGAGAATGGCTCGCAAAAACCTGATCGACAGCACGGACAGGGGGAGCGGGCAAGCCTGTAACAAACCATACCCCCATTACGTCGACAAGGGGCCGGTTGTCCGGCTTTTGCCGCCACCTGATTGAGGTTATCCTGAAGACAAACGGCAGGTCGGCAGCCATCTCGACAAGCCATCGCCAGATAAGGTTCCCTTTCATGCATATCTTGCAGGACCGGTTCGGTCGCACCATTGATTATCTACGCCTGTCCGTGACCGATCGGTGCGACCTGCGCTGTCATTACTGTATACCCAAAGGATTCAAAGGGTTCGAAGAGCCGGACAACTGGCTGACCTTTGACGAAATCGAACGCGTGGTGGCTGCTTTTGCCCGCCTGGGCACCCGTCGCGTGCGCCTGACCGGCGGCGAACCGTTGCTCAGACGCAACCTCACCGCGCTGGCGGCGCGCCTGTCCGCCTTGCCGGGCATGCAGGATCTCTCCATCAGCACCAATGCTACCCAGCTGGCGCGCCATGCCCAAGGGTTGGCCGAAGCCGGGGTAAGACGCGTCAACGTGAGCCTGGACTCCCTGCGGCGAGAGTGCGTCAACGAAATCACCGGACACGACAGTCTGCCGCAGGTAATGGCCGGCCTGACGGCGGCTAAACAGGCTGGGCTCGCGCCCATCAAGATCAATATGGTGGCCATGAAAGGCATCAACGAAGCCGATATCGACGCCATGGTGGGCTTCTGCATCGCCAACGGCTTCGTGCTGCGACTGATTGAGGCCATGCCCATGGGCGACACCGGTCGCAACACCGCCTATCTTGATTTGCAGCCCATCCTGCAGAGTCTGAAAGCACGCTACGACCTGCAACCGGAAAACGCGTCGCTGGGGGGCGGGCCTGCGCGCTACTGGCGAGCCAGCGGCAGCGACTTCACCCTTGGTGTCATCACGCCGATTTCCCAGCACTTCTGCGCCACCTGCAATCGCGTGCGCCTGTCGGTGGACGGCACCCTGTACATGTGTCTGGGGCAGAACGAAAAATTCGAGTTACGCCCCCTACTGCGGGCCGGCATCAGCGACGCAGGCCTGGAACAAGCAATCCGCGAGGCCATCGAATTAAAGCCCGAGCGCCACGAATTCAAGGAGAAACCCGGCCAGATCATCCGCATCATGTCGATGACAGGCGGTTAAAAGCAGGTGTGACGCGGCGAATTGAACGTCGCATAGCCTGTTGCAGCCGGGTTTCGTTATACTATGTCAGAAATTATTCGCCTTAACGCGGACGGCCTAATGAGCGAATTGCAGATTGGTTTGATTATCTTGGGAGCGGCAGTTGTCGCTCTGGTGTTTGGATTCAACATGTTTCAGGAATGGCGCTTCCGCAAACGGACGCGGCAGGCCTTCGCGCGTTCGCACGACGATGTGCTGCTGAACGTGCCCAAGAACAATGTTCGCGACGGCGCCCGCCACGACCGCATGGAGCCTGTGCTGCTGGATGGCGCGCCCACGCCGGACGTGTTCGACGACGAGCCTTTCGAACCTGAAATCCCCGAAGACACCCGCCTGAACATCCCGCCGCCGGTAGAGCGTCCGGTGCCTCAGCCTGCGCCGATGCCGGCCGCGCCCACTCCCGCCCCGGCGCAAGCGCACACGCTGCCGCGCGATGAAGAAGAACCCGCGCCGCTGGAATCCGCCGACCACCAGGCGCTGGTGATCGCCCTGCTCGACCCGTCACTGGATTTCATCGCCGAAGTGGTGTTCCACGAGCCGCACGAACTGGCCGCCATGCCGCGCTTCAATGTTGGCAAGCGCACCCACATCCTTGGCCGGACGGAAAAAGGTTTGTGGAAGCCGGCGGAAGCGCTGCCAGGCACCCGCTACAAGCAAATCAACATCGGCATGCAGATGGTGGATCGCAGCGGCTCTGTTTCCGAGCAGGAGCTGGCCGTGTTCTGCCAGCAAGTGTCGCACTTCGCCGAAGAGCACGATGCCGCCGTCAGCTTCCCGCAGCGCCAGCAAAAACTGGTGGCCGCGCGCGAACTGGACCGCTTCTGCGCCGACGTCGACGTCCTGATCGGCATTAACGTGGTGCCGCGCATCCCGGTGGAAGGCACGCGCCTGCGCAGCTTCGCCGAAGCCGCCGGCCTGCAACTGGAACCGGACGGGGCCTTCCACTATCTGGCGGATTCCGGCAACACGCTGTATTCGCTGATGGCGGCCGATCAGATGCCGTTCACCTTCCATACCTTGCTGGACAAAAGCTTCCCGGCGCTGACCCTGCTGTTCGACGTGCCCCGCGTGGCCGGCGGAGTGGAAGTGTTCGACCGCGCCGTGCAGTTTGCCAAGCAGCTGGCGATGGAGTTCGACGCGCAGCTGGTGGACGACAACCGTCGCGTACTGACCGATGTGGGCCTGGCCCGCATCCGCGACCAACTGGTGCACATCTACGGCAGCATGGACGACCGGGGCATCGCCCCCGGCAGCGTGGCCGCGCTCAGGCTGTTCGCCTGATCAGCATCAACCGGGCCGGCATCCGCCGGCCCTTTTCCGTTTGAGATACCCGATGAGCCAGGATCCGCATCAACGCGCCCTTTACCTGCGAGAACTGCTTACCCGCTACGGGCACGAATACTACGCGCTGGACGCGCCCACGGTGCCCGACGCCGAATACGACCGCCTGTTCCGCGAATTGCAGGCGCTGGAAACCGCCCACCCGGCGCTGCGCACTGCAGACTCCCCCACCCGCCGCGTCGGTGCCGCGCCGCTGCCGGAATTCAGCCAGGTGACCCATGAAGTGCCCATGCTGTCCTTGGGCAACGCCTTCTCCGACATGCAGGCCACAGGGTTTGCCGAACGCCATGCGGAATTGATCCAGTTCGACGAGCGCATCCGCCGCGAGCTGGGACAAGCCACCGTGCATTACGCCACCGAGCCCAAATTCGACGGCCTCGCCATCAGCCTGATCTACCAAGACGGCGTGCTGACCCAGGCAGCCACGCGCGGCGACGGCGTCGCCGGCGAGAACGTCACCGAAAACATCCGGACCATCCGCAGCATACCTTTGCGACTGAACAGCGCCACGCCGCCCGCGCTGCTGGAAGTGCGCGGCGAAGTGGTGATGCTGAAACAGGATTTCGAGCGTCTGAACGCCGAGCAGACCGCGCGCGGCGACAAGACCTTCGCCAACCCGCGCAATGCCGCCGCCGGCAGTTTGCGCCAGCTGGATTCCCGCATTACCGCCAGCCGCCGCCTGTCCTTTTTCGCTTACGCCATCGCACGGGTCAGCGGCGCTGTCTGGCCGGAAACCCATGATGGCGAAATGAACTGGTTGGCCGCGCTTGGCTTCCCGGTAGTGGAGGCTGCCTTGCGACCAGTGGTGGAGGGCGCTGCCGGGCTCGCCGCCTACTACGAAGGCGTGATGCAAGGTCGCCCGTCCCTCCCGTTTGAAATCGACGGCGTGGTGTACAAGGTCAACCGTCGCGAAGAGCAGGAAACGCTGGGTTTTGTCTCGCGCGCGCCGCGCTGGGCCATTGCCCACAAATTTCCCGCCGAAGAGGCGTTGACGCAAGTTGAGGCCATCGAGGAACAGGTTGGCCGAACCGGCGCCATCACCCCGGTGGCGCGCTTGAAACCGGTGTTTGTCGGCGGCGTCACCGTCACCAACGCCACACTGCACAATGAAGACGAAGTGCGTCGCAAGGATGTGCGCGTGGGCGATACCGTCATCGTGCGCCGCGCCGGCGATGTCATCCCGGAAGTGGTGTCCGTGGTGCTGGCTCAGCGTCCCATGCGGCCCGCAGCCGGCGGCGACCTCTTCAGCGCGGGAGACAAGCCGCAATATCCGCCCTACCGTCTGCCCACTCACTGTCCGGTATGCGGCAGCCATGTGGTGCGCGAGGAGGGCGAAGCCGTGGCGCGCTGCTCCGGTGGGCTCAGTTGCAAGGCGCAGCGCAGCCAGGCCATCCAGCACTTCGCCGGCCGGCGCATGATGGATATCGACGGCTTGGGCGAGCGATATATCGACAAGCTGGTGGAATACGAATACGTACGCGGCGTCGCCGATCTGTACCGCTTGAGCGTGGATGACCTACTGGAAATGAAACGCCGGGCAGACGAAGACGAAGGCGCGACGCCGGAAACCGTCAAGGCCGGCAAGATTGCCAGCAAGTGGGCGGACAACCTCATCGAGGCCATCGCCGCCAGCCGTACCCCGCCGCTGCCGCGCCTGCTGTTTGCCCTGGGCATTCGTCATGTCGGCGAGTCCACCGCCAAGACCCTGGCCGACTGGCTGGGCAGCGTGGCGCTGATTCGCCAATGCCCGGCCCCCTTGTTCGCCGCCCTCCCCGACATTGGCGGCGTGGTGGCCCAGTCGTTGGCGGACTTCTTCAGCGAGTCACACAACGCCGATGCGCTGGACCAGCTGCTGCGCTACGTGCAGCCGCAGGGCGAGCACGCTCCCTCGCCCAGGTTGGCCGAAAGGCTGGACACCGCCGCGCTGCTGGCCCGGCTGAACATTCCACGCCTGACCGAGGTGCGCAGCCAGCAATTGGCAGGACAAATCCGCAGCCTCGCCGCACTGGCGGACTTCAGCCGCCAGCAGACCCTGTTGCTCGACCTGCCCGCCGAAGTGATCAACGCGCTGGCAGACTGGCTGGACGCACCCGCCAACAAGGACGCCCTCCGCGCTCTTGAGACGCTGCGCCAGCACATCCTGGCTGCCTTGCCGCAGGATGCCGGCAGCGCGCATCCGCTGTTCGAGGGCAAGACTTTCGTACTCACCGGCACGCTGCCCACCCTCAGCCGCGATCAGGCCAAGGACCGCATCGAAGCGGCCGGCGGCAAGGTGTCCGGCAGCGTGTCGAAGAAAACCCACTTCGTGGTGGCGGGCAGCGAGGCCGGCAGCAAGCTGGCCAAGGCGCAGGAGCTGGGCGTGGCCGTCATCGACGAAGCGGCCCTGCTGGCCATGCTGGACCAATCGGCCTGACAGGGTAAAGAGGAGAGCCCGCATGAACGCTTTCGAGCAAGGCAACCAGTTGCAGGCCGCCGGCCGCTATGAGGAGGCCATCGCCGCCTTTGATCGCTGCCTCGCCCAGTCCCCGCAGGACTGGCAGGCGCTGTTCAATCGCGGCAATGCCCGCATGGGGCTCAAGCGCTATCACGAGGCGCTGGACGATTACCTGCAAGCCGCGGCGCTGAACCCGGCTTCGGCCAACATCAAATGCAATCTCGCCGTGCTGCTCAAAGAGCTGGGCGAGCTGCCGCTGGCGCAGAACCTGCTGCTGGAAGTGTTGCAGGCCGAACCGGACCACGTGGACGCCTGGAGCAATCTGGGCGTGGTGATGCAGTTCCTGCTGCGCTACGACGACGCGGCGCAGTGCCATCTCGAAGCCTTGCATCGCGGCGGCGAGACAGCGGCGCGCTGCAACAACCTTGGCAACGCCTACAGTTGCGCGCTGCGGCTGGATGAAGCTATTGCCAGCTACCAGCGTGGCCTGGCCTTGCGGCCCGGCGACCCGCACCTCTCGTTCAACCAATCGGTGGCGCTGTTGCTGGCCGGCCGCTACGCCGAAGCATGGCCGCAGTACGAGCATCGCTGGGGTTCCATTCTCCAGCCGCAGTACACGCGCGCGCCATGGCATGCGCAGCAGACCGGCCCCGGCACCTTGTTGCTGTGGGCCGAGCAGGGCTTGGGCGATACCTTGCAGATGGCCCGCTTCATTCCAGAACTGCAACGCCGCTACCCGCAATTGCAGCTCAAACTCGCCTGCCAGAAAACCTTTTTCCGTCTCTTCGGCCAACTGGACGGTGTCGCCTTGCTGCCGCAAGGCGAGCGTCATGACGACTACGACTGGCAGTTGCCGCTGATGTCCCTGCCACTGCAGTTGGGCGTGACGCTGGACAACCTGGACGATCAGCCCTATCTGCATGCCGATGCGGCGCTCAGCCAACAATGGGCGGCGCGCCTGCCCGCCAGACAAACGGGCCGCGCCCGGGTGGGCATCGTCTGGGAAACCGGCACCTGGGGCGTCGGCATCGCCGACCACGGCCGGCAGAACAAATCGGTGCCGCTGGCGCAATTCCTGCCCTTGCTGGATGCGCCGGGCTGCGACTTCATCTCCCTGCAATTGGGCGAACCGCCGGCCGAATTGCAGGGCAAGGCCGTCAGCCTGCCGCTGGGAGACTTCGCCGATACCGCCGCCGTCATCGCCAATCTGGATCTGGTCATCAGCGTGGACACTTCGGTAGTGCACCTGGCCGGGGCGCTGGGCGTACCGGTATGGGTGCTGATGCGCGCGGAAAGCGCGCCCTTTTTCATGGCCGCCGGCGAGCGCTCGCCGTGGTATCGCAGCATGCGCGTTTTCCGTCAGCAAACGCCGGCCCAATGGGAGCCTGTGCTGGAAAGCGTGGCAAAAGCGTTGCGGGAATACCCGCTTTGACCCATCAGGTTTGGTGCGTTGCGGAAGACAGGATAGAATGCGCGCCGAGCCTCACTTTATTTTCAGGTGAAACATTCATGCAGAAGATCAGCAAGGCCGTCTTTCCCGTCGCGGGTCTGGGTACCCGCTTCCTGCCGGCCACCAAAGCCAGCCCCAAGGAAATGCTGCCGGTTGTCGACAAGCCGCTCATCCAGTACGCCGTGGAAGAAGCCATCGCCGCCGGCATTACCGAGCTGATCTTCATCACCGGCCGCAACAAGCGCTCCATCGAAGACCACTTCGATAAAGCCTACGAGCTGGAAACCGAGCTGGAGAACAAGAACAAGCGCAAGCTGCTGGACATCGTGCAAGGCATCATCCCGGCATCTGTCAGCTGCATCTACATCCGCCAGACCGAAGCGCTGGGCCTGGGCCACGCTGTGCTGTGCGCCAAACCAGTAGTGGGCGACGAGCCTTTCGCCGTGATTCTGGCCGACGACCTGATCGACGGCGAACCGGGTGCGATGGAGCAGATGGTCAAGCTGTTCAACGAAACCCACAGCTCGGTGCTGGGCGTGGAAACCGTGGCGCGCGAGGAAACAGGCTCTTACGGCATTGTGGAAGTGCGCGACAACGCCAAGGGCCTGCAGCAAGTCAGTAGCATCGTCGAGAAGCCGCATCCGGACGTGGCGCCGTCGAATCTGGCGGTGGTGGGTCGTTACATTCTCACCCCTCGCATTTTCGACAAGCTGGTCAATACTACAGCTGGCGCGGGCGGCGAAATCCAGTTGACCGACGGCATCGCCGCGCTGCTGAAGGACGAGCCGGTGCTGGCCCTGCCTTTTGCCGGCACGCGTTACGACTGCGGCTCCAAGCTCGGCTATCTGAAAGCCACGGTGAGCTACGGAATGAAACACCATGAAGTGGGCGACGAATTCACCCGCTACCTGCAAAGCCTGCGGGACTGACAACCGATTCAACCATCACGCCGCTCCCTGCGACGGAGCGGCGTTTGCATTTGCCTGAGGAGCCATCATGCCCAACATCGCCGAAGCCCGCGGTCTGATCAACAGTTCGGACATCCTGTTCACCGCTGAAGAAGTCAGCGCCGCCGTTGACCGCATGGCGGTGGAAATCACCGAGAAACTGGGTGAAACCTATCCGCTGGTACTGTCCGTCATGGGCGGCGCCGTGGTGTTCACCGGCCAGCTGCTGCCGCGCCTGAACTTCCCGCTCGACTTTGACTACGTTCACGTTTCCCGCTACGGCGACAAGACCCACGGCGGCGAACTGGTCTGGAAGCAAGCGCCGAAGGAAGACGTGCAGGATCGCATCGTGCTGGTGCTGGACGACATCCTGGACGAAGGCCACACCATGGCCGCCATCCGCGACAAAGTGCTCGGCATGGGCGCCAAGGAATTCTACAGCGGCGTGTTCGCCAACAAGCTGATCAGCAAGGCCAAGCCGATCGCCGCCGACTTCGTCGGCCTGGACGTACCGGATCGCTACGTCTTCGGCTACGGCATGGACGTGCGCGGCGCCTGGCGCAATCTGCCGGCCATCCACGCGCTGAAGTAAACCGGCTTCGGCCAACCATGAAAAACGCGGGCCTTGAGCCCGCGTTTTTCATGCGCGTCCGTCTGTCTACAGCTCCAACCGGCGCAGGCTGCGCGTTGGCCCGTAGCTGTCGTCGAATCCGCGAATTTCCAGTTTCACCTTACCGCTCTGGTATACCTTCACCTGCGCCCAAGCATAGGTGCGGTCTTCCGGATTCTTGCTGTCGCCCTTTTCCGCCGAGAACGGCGAACCGCCGGAACCCACCATCACTTGCCAGGCTTTGCCGCCCTGCGTCTTTTGCGGCTGCATCAGACTGAAAATGTGCTCGTGCCCACAGAAATAAGTGGCGCCGTATTGTTCGATCAAACGCCAGAACGCCTGCTGGGCTGGCGGGTCGTTGTCGAAACCCTCCAGATCGATGCCCGGTTTGTAAAAGTAGGTGTAGGCCGGCTTGTGACCGAACACGAAGAAGCGGCGGCTGCCCCGCTCCTTGGCGCGGGCCAGGTCTTCGGCCAACCAGGCAGTCGGCGGATGACCGTCATTGCCCACCGGGTCGGTATTGATCACCACGAAGTGACTGTTGGCCACATCGAAGGAGTAACTCAGTTGGGTCTGATCGGTACTGATGCGATCGGCCTCGCCCACCTGGGGATGATTGGCCGGATCAAACGCCGCGTAGTGGCTGCCGACGATCTTCGGCCAACGTTCGGCATCAAGGATCAGATCGCCCATATTGTCGCGCCAGCTGTCCTCGTTACTCTGACGGGCCACCTTGCGCGTCTTGCCGCTTTGCGCGTCCTTGAATTTTTCCTGTACTTCATGGTTGCCCGGCACCGGCAACACATAGGTGCCCGTCTCCATCAGGTGCGACACCATGCCGCGCCAGTAGGCATACTGACGATTGAGCGTCGGCTTGTCGGTGGTGTAGCCCATGATCATGTCGCCGTTGAAAAACAGGGCTTTGGGATGCGTTGCCTGGATTTCACGCAACATGCGCGACCACGCTCGGGTGTTCTGCAGCCAGATGGCATCCTGACGGCTGAGTCCGGCGCCCGGCTCCTCCCGCGAATCGCCGACAGTGGCAAAGGAAAATACCTCTTTGTCCACGGGCTTGGCCGCAAAGGCGCCAGTGGAAAACAGCAGGGAAAGCAGCGCCGTCGCACAGCAGCGGCGCAAGGAGGAAGCGGTATGCGGCATGAATGAAAACCCCGGACAAAAGCCACACCATAGCCAGCGCCGGTTAAGAACTGATTGCAGCAAAGCAAAACCGGCGGGTTTGCCGCCGGTTTGTCTCCTTGCTGCTATCTGGCTACAGCTCAGCCACGCTGGCCGCCGGCCTTCAGCAAGCGCTGCGCTTCGCGCTCCGCTGCTTTTTGCGCAGCGATTTCCTTGGCGCGCTTCTCCCACACCACCCACTCGGCCGGGCGCTCGAGTGTGATGCGGCCGATCTGGCCATCGCGAAAATCGGTCAGCACGATTTCGGCGGCCTTCTGGATGTTGACCTTGCCGCCGCCCAGCATGGCTCCCCGCTTGCGGCCTATCATCTCCAGCACCTGCCAGTCTTGCTGGCCGTCGATATCATGCAGCTTGTAACGGGTGCTCACGTCCCCGGCATAGTGTTGCAGCAGGTATTTCAGCAACTCCAGCGATACCTCTTCTTCGTCCATGGCGTTGCGGCCCACTGCGCCGCTGGCGGCCAGATTGTAGCCGCCCTCTTCCACTTCGATTTTGGGCCAGAGCATGCCCGGGGTGTCGTACAGCTCGACGTCGTCCGCCAGGATGATGCGCTGCTCATGCTTGGTCACGCCGGGCATATTGCCGGTCTTGGCGATCTTGCGGCTGCTCATGCTGTTGATCAGCGTGGACTTGCCCACATTGGGGATGCCGCAGATCAGCACGCGCAGCGGCTTTTCCAGCCCGCCGCGGCCGGGCGCCAGCTCGCGGCAGGCAGTCACCAGCTTTTGCGACGGGGCGCGCTCGCCGGCGTCCAGACCAATGGCCTGTGTCTGCTTGCGGGCGCGGTACCAGTCCAGCCACAAGGCGGTGACCGCCGGATCAGCCAGATCCTGCTTGTTCAGAATCATCAAGCGGGGCTTGCCCTTGGCCATGCGGGCCAGCATGGGGTTGGCGCTGGAAGCCGGCAGGCGGGCGTCCAGCATTTCGATGACCACATCGATGTCTTTCAGGCGCTCCATGACATCTTTGCGCGCCTTGTTCATGTGGCCGGGAAACCATTGAATCGCCATTTTCTATTGCCTTTTTAACGGGTCCAGCAGGGGTCGCAGTCCATTGTGGTCCATCTCCTGCATCAGTTGCAGCAAACGACCGATCTCGCCTTTGGGGAAACCTTCTCGCGCGAACCAGTTGAGATAATTGCCGGGCAAGTCGCAAATCAGCGTGCCCTTGTGCTTGCCGAAGGGCATGGCGGTGCGCACCAGCCGCTCCAGATCGTCTCTTTGCATGATGGACTACCGGACAGGAGGATGCGCATTGTGCCAAAGCCAGCGCCGATGCGCCAATCCGCCTTGATTTCAAGGCCATATCCGCAACACTGCAGCGCGCTTGACCTGCCGCAAGCCGGCCGGGCTTTTCGCTGTTCGCCCTGTCCCGCCGGGGCTAGGATGTTGCGGACCGGGCCAGCTTGTGCTGACGTTGCCCCATCGTCGTCACGACGATGACTCCACAGCGACGCAGGCCCTGCCGCGATGTCGCGCGCCAGTGCGACATCGGCGAACCCAAACCGGATTCCGGTTACCGGTTCGCGCAGAGCCGCTTTGGGCGCCTTCCAACCAGGGCGCCCGCTTTTTTCCCGGCGACCGCCGGGACGAAGGCTCGCCCCGGGCGTTTCCTCTTCGGCGCGGGCCCTGTCAGTAGGGCAACGGTTTGCCGTCGTTCAGCGCCAGCACCCCGCGAATGACGCGGTAAAGCGCCCACACCCACAGCACGCCCACCACCAAAAATCCCACCAGAATCAACTTGAGAACGATGCCGATCAGCAACACCGGCAGCCCTATCCAGAAAGTGCGCAGCTGCCAGAGGAAATGGCTTTCGTAAATCGTCCCGCGCGTGTCCTCGCGCTTCAGATGATTGACGATGACAGCGGCAATCCAGCCCACACCGGTAAACAGTCCTATGCCTTGCAGGATATAAACGATCAGCGTGAGGTTGTTCAGGCGACGTTCATCGTCGCGGGTAATGATGTCCATATCGTCCTTGTCTTGCGACAGTCAGTGCAGGCCCAGCCCGACCAGCCGGCTGCCAAGATGGCGACGGCAATGTTCGCGCAATTGGCGGCTGGCGCTCAGGCAGCCGGCCATGTCGGTGGCGCGACCAGGGGCCAAGCTCGGGTGCAGGCTCCAGGCCTGCAACAGCGGTTGCTCTCCGGACGGCGCCAGCAGGCCGGTCATCAGCACGGGGCTGGCCGGCGGCAAGGCGTGCCCGGTTTCTTCCGACAAGGCTTTCAGACGCTGGTTCGCTTCATCCAGACAAGGCAAGGTTGTGGTCGTCACCACCACATGGCTAAGGCGCAGCACGGCGATGCGTGCGGCCAGCCAGTCGGCGGCATCCGCCAGCCGGGCCGGCATGCAGCCCTTCGCCCCGCGCTGCCGGCGCGACGCCAGCAACATGGCCAAGGCGCGAATCTCCGGCAGCAGGGACTCCAGCACCACCTGCCCGGTTGCCGCGCCGGTCAGCAGATAGTCGCGCAGATAGCCTGCCTGCGGCGCAACGGTATTGGCAAAAGCCTCACCATCGGTAAGCAGGGTGACAGACCACGCTTCGCCCTCAAGGGCGGCGCGGGCGCTGGCACGGGCAATCTGCACGGCATCGCTGACTTCGTTCATGACCAGGTCTCCAGTATTGGCCGCTGCGGCTGCCGGAGCTGATTTGTCGGAAACTGCAAAAACAAATGCCGCCGGAGAACCGCGGCGGCATTTGGGGGAATTTGTTTCGGTGTGGCTTTCTTTAGTCCGTCAACATCCCTTGGCGCCGCCTGAGCTGCGGTACCAATAAAAATAGACGTTGTATACGACGGAGAAAGTAACCATGTCGGCCATCCTGCCAAGGTTGACCGAAGGCGTCAAGCCGGGCCGGGTCGTTTTTTTGCGCTGCGTCATGCCGGCGTGGCGCAAAGCGCAAAAAAACCCGCCGGCGGCGGGTCTTTGTGGGCAAGCCTCGCGACTTACATATTCGGATAGTTCGGGCCGCCACCGCCTTCCGGCGTTGTCCAGTTGATGTTCTGGGTGGGGTCCTTGATATCACAGGTTTTGCAATGCACGCAGTTCTGCGCATTGATCTGCAGGCGCGGCTCGCCCTCTTCCTGACCAACGATCTCGTACACGCCAGCCGGGCAGTAACGCTGCTCGGGCGCGGCATAGGTAGCCAGATTGACAGCGACGGGCACGTCGGCGTTTTTCAGCTTCAGGTGCGGCGGTTGATCTTCACTGTGGTTGGTGTTGGAAATGAACACCGACGACAGCCGGTCAAACGTCAGCACGCCATCCGGCTTGGGATAGTTGATAGGCGAGCAATCACTGGCCGGCAGCAGGGTTTCATGGTCTGCATGCTTGTGACGCAGCGTCCACGGTGCCTTGCCGCGGAACAGGAAGGTGTCGATGGCCGAATAGATCATGGCCGGCCACAACCCCCAGCGGAAAGACGGGCGGATATTGCGCACCTGGTGCAGCTCTTCATGCAACCAGCTGTTGCGGAAAGCCTCGGCATAGCCCTTCACTTCCAGCCCTTGCGCTTCGGGGCTAGCCGTCAGGGTGTCGTACACCGCATCGGCAGCCAGCATGGCCGATTTCATGGCGGTGTGCGTGCCCTTGATCTTGGGCACATTGAGGAAGCCGGCGGTATCGCCCACCAGCAAGCCGCCCGGGAAGGTCAGCTTGGGCACGCTTTGCAGGCCGCCTTCCGACAGCGCGCGCGCGCCGTAAGACAAGCGACGGCCTCCTTCAAACACCCCACGAATGGCCGGGTGGGTCTTGAAGCGCTGGAATTCCTCGAATGGCGACAAATAGGGGTTCTGGTAATCCAGTCCCACCACATAACCCACCACAACCTGATTGTCTTCCAGATGGTAGAGGAAGGAGCCGCCGTAAGTGGCGGTGTCCACCGGCCACCCCACGGTGTGGGTGATGGCGCCTGGCTGATGATTTTCCGGTTTGACTTCCCACAGTTCCTTGATGCCGATGCCGTAGGTTTGCGGATCAGCGCCATCGCGCAGTTTGAAGCGCTCGAACAAGGCCTTGGTGAGCGAGCCGCGACAGCCTTCGGCAAACACCGTCTGGCGAGCCCACAGCTCCATGCCCGGCTCGCCTTCCTGATCGCCGTTCTTGCCGGTGCCCATCGCGCCGGTGGCCACACCCTTGACCGAACCATCAGCGTGGTAGAGCACTTCTGCGGCGGCAAAGCCCGGGTAGATTTCCACGCCCAGCGCTTCGGCCTGCTCGCCCAGCCAGCGACAGAAATTGCCCAAGCTGACGATGTAGTTGCCGTGATTGTGCATCTGCGGCGGAGTAGGCAACTGGATGGACTCGGTTTCCGTCAGGTAGAGGAAACGGTCGGACAGGGCCGGCGTGTTCAGCGGCGCGCCTTTTTCTTTCCAATCGGGGATGAGCTCCGTCAGCGCGCCGGTTTCAATCACGGCGCCGGACAGAATGTGAGCGCCGATTTCGGAGCCCTTTTCCAGCAGACAGACACTGATATCCTGGCCCTTTTCAGCAGCCAGCTGTTTGAGGCGAATCGCCGCGGCCAGCCCGGAAGGGCCGCCGCCGACGATCACCACATCGTATTCCATGTATTCGCGTTCCACCGCATCTCCTTTGCGCCCGTGGGGCTGTCCCTTTTTATGACTGCCCACCATCATGCATTGAAGCAGTCGCGCTCGTCAAAATCAAACAAGCGTTTAAACTACGCCGCTTTGCCGCAGCGCAGCAACAGAGGCAGCATCATAGCCCAGCGTGCGCAACACGTCCTCAGTATGTTCTCCCAACTTGGGAGGGGCCTGATTGTACTCGACCGGCGTGCCGGAAAGTTTGATCGGACACCCTACCAAGGGCACATTTTGACCCGCCGTGTCGCGCAGACTGATTTCCAGGCCGCGATGGCGCAATTGCGGATCATTAAAGGCTTCGTCCACGGTATTGATCGGCCCGCAAGGCACGCCGGCGGCGTCCAGATCCTTCAGCCACTCGTCGCGAGCGCGCGCGAGAAACGCTTCGGCCAACATCGGCACCAGCGTCTCGCGGTGCTTGACGCGCGCCGGATTGGTGGCGAAGCGCTCGTCCTCGGCGAGCGCGGTCTGGCCGATCAGCTGGCACACCGCGCGGAACTGTTTGTCGTTGCCGCAGGCAAGAATGAAGTGACCATCCGCGCAACGGAATACCTGGTAGGGCACGATGTTGGCGTGCGCGTTGCCCAAGCGCTTCGGTACTTCGCGACCGATCAGCCAGTTCATGTTGATGTTGGCCAGGGTCGCCACCGAGCAATCAAACAGCGCCATGTCCACATACTGGCCTTCGCCGGTGCGACCGCGCGCGATCAGGGCAGCCAGGATAGCGTTGGCCGCATACAAGCCAGTAAAGAGATCGGTCACCGCCACGCCCACTTTGTGCGGTTCGCCGTCGGCCGGGCCGGTGATGCTCATCAGCCCGGACATGCCTTGCACGATGTAGTCGTAGCCGGGCAGTTCGGCATAAGGCCCCGTCTGGCCGAAGCCGGTGATGGAACAATACACCAGCCGGGGATTCACGGCCTTGAGGCTGTCGTAATCCAGGCCATACTTCTTCAGCCCGCCCACCTTGTAGTTCTCCAGCAGCACATCGGCCTCGGCCGCCAGCTTGCGCACAATCTCCTGCCCTGCCGGCTGGGTGATGTCCACCGTAACGGACTGTTTGCCCCGGTTGGCGCAAAGGAAATAAGCCGCAGTGCCGTCCGGCAAGCTGGGCGGCGCCCACTGGCGGGTATCGTCGCCCGCGCCGGGACGTTCCACCTTGATGACTTCGGCGCCCAGATCGGCCAGCAGCTGTCCGGTCCAGGGGCCGGCCAGTACCCGCGACAAATCCAGAACCTTGATGCCTTCCAGTGCGCCAGCCATGTTTGCTCTCCTTAGATAACGGTATTGTCGCGCGCGCGGATCGGCCGTCGCGCGGATGAACAGGATGCTGCCGGCTCTTCGGCCAACCGGCACCATGCTGCGCACCCAAAAAAAGGGCCCGGTGCTACCCGGGCCTCAAGGACAGACAGGAACCAACGACGGGAGCCGGTGGAGCCAGACCCCCGTCGTGCTATCAGGCAAATGCCTGAATACCGGTCTGGGCTCGGCCCAGAATCAGGGCATGCACATCGTGCGTACCTTCATAAGTGTTGACGGCTTCCAGGTTCATCACGTGGCGGATGACATGGAACTCGTCGGCAATACCGTTGCCGCCGTGCATATCGCGCGCGATGCGGGCGATATCCAGCGATTTGCCGCAGTTGTTGCGCTTGATCAGCGAAATCATTTCCGGCGCAGCCTTGCCCTCGTCCATCAGGCGACCCACGCGCAGCGCGGCTTGCAGGCCCAGTGCGATTTCAGTCTGCATATTGGCCAGCTTGAGCTGCACCAACTGAGTGGCGGCCAGCGGGCGGCCAAACTGCTTGCGGTCCAGGGTGTACTGACGCGCGGCGTGCCAGCAGAACTCGGCGGCGCCCATCGCGCCCCAAGCGATGCCGTAACGGGCTTTGTTCAGGCAGCCGAACGGGCCCTTCAGGCCTTTGACATGCGGCAGGATGGCGTCTTCCGGCACTTCCACGTTGTCCATGACGATTTCGCCGGTGATGGAAGCGCGCAGGCTGAACTTGCCGTGGATCTTGGGGGCGGACAAACCCTTCATGCCCTTTTCCAGCACAAAGCCGCGGATCTCGCCTTCGTCATCCTTGGCCCACACCACGAACACATCGGCCACCGGGCTGTTGGTGATCCACATCTTGCTGCCGTTCAGCACATAGCCGCCGTCCACTTTGCGGGCGCGGGTCTTCATGCCGGCCGGGTCGGAGCCGGCGTCCGGCTCAGTCAGGCCGAAACAGCCCACCCATTCGCCGGTGGCGAGCTTGGGCAGGTATTTGTCTTTTTGCGCATCGGTGCCGTAGGCCCAGATGGGGTGCATTACCAAGGAGGACTGCACGCTCATGGCCGAGCGGTAGCCGGAGTCGACACGCTCAACTTCACGAGCGATCAGGCCGTAAGCCACGCTGGAGAGACCGGCGCAACCGTAGCCGTCGATGGTGCAACCCAGCAGGCCCAACTCGCCCATCTCGCTCATGATCTCGCGATCAAAGCGCTCTTCGCGGTTGGCGGTCAGCACGCGGGGCATCAGGCGCTCCTGACAGTAGTCGTAAGCGGTCTGCTGCACCATGCGCTCTTCTTCGGTGAGCAGGTCGGACAGAAGGAACGGATCTTCCCAAGCAAAGGGAGCGCGGCTGGACGATGCGGCCATCTTGAATTTCTCCTTGGTTGACTTGTTCCGCATTGCGGAATTATGTTTTACATTGCAGAATAGACTAACAACTCCATTTCGGGATGTAAAGCCATTTCTTACCCCTGGCCGCCAGTCTGTTATGCTGGCCGCCACATTGAATCGAGGTAGGCATGCAGGAAGAAGATGACAAGGACCGGCTGTTCGTCACCGCACTGGCGCGCGGCCTGCAAGTGTTGGCGGCCTTTCGCCCGGGCGAATCCGCCCTTTCCAACAACGAACTGGCCACACGCACCGGCTTGCCCAAATCCACGGTGTCGCGACTCACCTACACGCTCACCCGGCTGGGCTATCTGACGCAGGATGAACACAGCGGTTTTTACCGTCTGGGCGTGGCGCTGCTGGCATTGGGCTCGGTAACGCTGGCCAGCTACGACATCCGCCAGGCGGCCGGGCCGCTGATGCGGGAGTTCGCCCTGAGCAATAATGTGTCCATCAGCCTGGCCATGCGCGACGGCACTGATATGGTGTATCTGGAAACCTGCCGCAGTCAGTCGCGCGTCAGCGTGCAGTTGATGGTGGGCTCGCGCGTGCCCATCGCCACCACCGCCATTGGTCGCGCTTTTTATGCGGGCCTGAGCGAAGAGACCCGCGCCCTCCTGGACAAGGAGTTGGCCGAACGCTACGGCAAACGCTGGCCGGAATTGGACGCCCGCCTGCGCGAAGCCCGCGAGGACTATCGCCAGCGCGGCTATTCAGCGTCTTTCGGCGAGTACGAGCCGGACGTGATGGCGGTGGGCGTGCACCTGCCCTCGCCCAACCCGGGCCAGCCGCCGATGAGCCTCAACGCCAGCGGTCCGGCCTTCGCCTTCAGTGCCCAGACCATGCAAGAGCAGGTTGCGCCGGCGCTGATCGCGCTCAGGCAACGCATCGTGCCGGTGTGATAGCCTGTGCCAACAAAAAAGCCGCACTTTCCGTGCGGCTTTTTTCATCTGGACGGGCTCAAGCCGTCTGAATGTAGTGCACCAGCTGATTGATGGTCTCCTCCTGCTCGGCGATAGTGGCGTGCACCAGATCGCCGATGGAGAGCATGCCCAGCACAATGCTGGACTCCAGCACCGGCAAGTGGCGGATGTGCTTTTCGGTCATCAGCGCCATGCATTGATCCAGGGTTTGCTCCGGCGTGACATACACCACCCGGCTGGTCATGATGTCGCGGATACGGGTACCAGCCGAAGTGCGGCCCTGCAGCACGATGCGGCGGGCGTAGTCTCGCTCGGAAAAAATGCCCACCACATCGCCGGCCTCCATCACCAGCACCGCGCCGATGTCGTTTTCCGCCATCACCTGCAAGGCCTGAAAAACCGTGCTGTCCGGCGCCACCGACACCAGCGAGCGCGAAGCCTTGCGTTCCAGAATCTGTCTGACAGTCTGCATTGTCATCCCCTTGTGTGTGCGACAGGGCACTGGACGCAGCCCCCTGTTTCACCACTATAGATCATGCCTGCCGGACATAAAAAAACCGGCAGCGCTCGCAGCGCAGCCGGTTTTTCATTGCGGGATCAATCGCTTGCAAGGCCACTCGGCCGCCGCATGCCTGACTGGCTCCCCCCTCAATTGGCGCGGATCATGGTGCCGACGCCGGCATCGGTCATGATTTCCAGCAGCAACGCGTGCTTCACGCGGCCATCGATGATGTGCACGGTGTTCACGCCGCTGCGCGCCGCGTCCAGCGCGGAGCTGATCTTGGGCAGCATGCCGCCGTGAATGGTGCCGTCGGCAAACAGACCATCCACCTGCTCGGCGGTCAGCCCCGTAAGCAGCTGGCCCTGCTTGTCCAGCACACCCGGAGTGTTGGTCATCAGGATCAGCTTTTCCGCACCCAAGGTTTCGGCCAACTTGCCGGCCACCAGATCGGCATTGATGTTGTACGCCTCGCCCTCCGAGCCCACGCCGATGGGGGCTACTACCGGAATGAAATCCTGGCTGTCCAGCAGCGACACCAGCGCCGGATCGATGCTGGCGATTTCGCCCACTTGGCCGATGTCGATCCTTTCATCGCTTTCGTCGGACAAATACATCTTGTCGGCGCGGATGAAATGACCGTCCTTGCCAGTAATGCCCACCGCCTTGCCGCCGTGCTTGTTGATCAGAGACACGATTTCCTTGTTTACCAGGCCGCCCAGCACCATTTCCACCACGTCCATGGTTTCCTGATCGGTAACACGCATGCCCTGAATGAACTTGCCCTCTTTGCCCACGCGCTCAAGCAGTTCGTTGATTTGCGGGCCGCCGCCATGCACCACCACCGGATTGATGCCCACCAGTTTCAACAACACCACGTCCTTGGCGAAGCCTTCTTTCAGCACGTCGTCGGTCATGGCGTTGCCGCCGTACTTGATCACTACCGTCTTGCCGGAAAAACGACGGATGTAAGGCAGGGCTTCGGCAAGAATCTGGGCTTTTTCAGTGGCGTTGACGGGCACGATGGTTCTCCTGAAATGAATGCGGGCCGGTAGCGGCCTAGCCGGGCTGCGCTCGCCCGGCCAGCCGGCCCGGCCGGATGACGACAATGTGTTGCATTCTAAACAATCAAGCTACTGAACAGTGATTTATTAATTGCCATACTTGAGTAGTTGTTCTACATTCGCGCCATTAATGAATTCCGGTTCAGCAAACGAAATGACTGAAAATTGCCCCATCGCCCGCTGGCGCCGCAAGAAGGAAGCCCGACCATCAGAGATTCTGGATGCCGCGCTGGCCCAATTTGTGGAGAAAGGCTTCCGTGCCACCAAGATGGAAGACATTGCGCGCGCCGCCGGCGTGACCAAGGGCACGCCTTATCTGTACTTTCAGAACAAGGAAGACATCCTCAAGGCGGTAGTGCGGGAGACCCTGGTGGCCAATCTCAAGGACATCCAGCTGCTGGCAGGCCAGCACGCCGGCTCCACTGCCGGCCTACTGCACCTGATGGTGGAAACCTGGTGGCACAAGGTGGGCTCCGCCCCGTCCGCCGGCCTGTGCAAACTGATGATCGCGGAAGCGTCCAACTTCCCTGAGTTGGCGCAGTTCTACTTTGATGAAGTGATCCAGCCCAGCACGGAGATGATGGCGCTCATCCTGCAACGCGGCATCGACCAGGGCGAGTTCCGCCCCTTGCCGGTGGCTCACGCGGTGGACGCGCTGATGGCCCCGTTGATCTCCACCATGATCATGAACCACTCCTTCGGCCAACTTCCGGGCTGCCCCCTGGCCAGCACGCACAATCCGCTGGCCTATCTGAAGGACGCGCTGGATCTTGTCCTGTCCGGCATCCTGAAAAAATAATCAAGGCCCTCGCCATGCACATTCCCCACCTCCCCCGCTTTGCGCTGGCGCTTGCAGCCGCGCTGATGCTTGCAGCCTGCGGCAAACCAGACACCAGCGCGGAAGACATCCGCCCGGTGCGCTACCAGTTGGCCTCCAGCGCTGCAGCCGACAGCGCGGAAAGCTTTTCCGGTCAGGTGCGCGCCCGCTATGAAACCGACCTCGCCTTTCGTGTGGGCGGCAAGATTGTCGCCCGCCTGGTCAACAGCGGCGAGCACGTGAAAAAAGGCCAGGTGCTGGCCCGCCTGGACCCGGCCGACTACCAGCTGGACCTGAGCGCCAAGCGCGCGCAACTGACGGCGGCCGAATCCGATCTCGCCCAGCAAAAGCTCAACCTCAAGCGCTATCAGGAATTGCTGGCCAAGCAGTTCATCAGTCAGGCGCAGGTGGACAGCCAACAGAATGCGGTCAACGCCGCTCGCGCCAAACTGGAACAAGCCCAGGCCGAGTTGTCCGGCAGCCGCAATCAGACCGGCTACACCCAGCTTACCGCCGACGCGGACGGCGTCGTCAGCCAGATCCAGGCCGAGCCTGGTCTGGTGGTGGCCGCGGGGCAGCCCGTCGCGCGACTGGCGCAGGACGGCCAGCGCGAGATCGTCATCGCCGTACCGGAAAACCGCTTGCAAGCCGTGCGGGCGCAAACCCGATTCACCGTCACCCTATGGGCGGACCAACGCATTTATCAGGGCAGCCTGCGCGAACTGGCCGCCGATGCCGACCCCGCCACCCGCACCTATGCCGCACGCATCGCATTGAAAGACGCCGCCGACCTGCCCCTGGGCATGACCGCCAGCGTCAGCCTGCCTTCGGCCAACGTCGCGACGGGCGTCAAACTGCCCCTCACCGCCTTGCTGGATGAGCAGGGCCGCCACTATCTGTGGCTGATCGACAAGGACAGCAAGGCACGCCGTCGCGAAGTGAAGGTGGCCGCCATCGACAGTGCCAGCGTCACGCTCTCGGACGCGCTGCCGGCCGGCAGCAAAGTGGTCACCGCCGGCGTGCACCTCCTGCACGACGGCCAGACCGTCAAGCTGCTGGATCATTGATCGGGAAAGGTCGTCATGAAAAAGCTCAACCTTTCCGAATGGGCCTTGCGCCATCAACCGCTGGTAACCTATTTCATGGTCATGTTGATGGTGGCCGGCGTCTGGGCCTATACCCAGCTGGGTCAGAAGGAAGACCCGGAATTCACCTTCAAGGCCATGCTGGTGCAAAGCTACTGGCCGGGCGCTACCGCGCAGCAGATGGAGCAGCAAGTCAGCGACAAGCTGGAAGAAAAGCTGCAGGAAATGCCGGAAATCAACTATGTGCAGAGCTACTCCAAACCGGGCGAATCGCTGCTGCTGATCAATCTGCGCGAGGACGTGCCGCCCAAAAACGTGCCGCAACTGTGGTATCTGGTGCGCAAAAAGCTGGGCGACATCAAGGCCACCCTGCCTTCCGATCTGCAAGGCCCCTTCTTCAACGACGAATTCGGCGACACCTTCGGCAATCTGTACGCCTTCACCGGCGACGGCTTCAGCTACGAAGAGTTGCGCCGCTACGTGGACAGCACCAAAGAAGAAGTCTTGCGCGTGCCCGACGTGGGCAAGGCCACGCTGGTAGGCGTGCAGGACGAGCGCATTTTTGTGGATCTGGCCAGCGCCAAGCTCGCCTCGCTGGGTCTAGACTCCGCCACCATATGGAGCGCCCTGCAACAACAAAACGCCATGACTCCGGCCGGGGTGTTTGAAACCGCCAGCGACCGCATCTGGGTTCGCCCCACCGGCAACTACGACACGGTGGAAGCCGTAGCCAATACACCCATCACCGCCAACGGCAAAACCCTGCGACTGGGCGATGTGGCGAACATCCATCGCGGGTTTGCCGAACCGCCCAGCTTCCTCATGCGCTTCAACGGCAAGCCGGCCATCGGTCTCGCCATCAGCATGAAGAGCGGCGGCGACGTGCTGAAACTGGGCCAGAATCTCAACCAGACCTTGAAAACCGTACAGGGCAAATTGCCGGTGGGCGTGGAAATCCATGCGGTTTCCGATCAGCCCAAGGTAGTGAAGGACGCCGTGGGCGAATTCATGCGCTCATTGATGGAAGCCGTGCTTATCGTGCTGGCGGTCAGCTTCTTCAGTCTTGGCCTGCGCACCGGGGTGGTGGTGGCGCTCTCCATACCGCTGGTGCTGGCCATGACTTTCCTCGCCATGTACTTCTTCAAGCTGGACCTGCAGCGCATCTCCCTCGGTTCGCTGATCATTGCGCTGGGCCTGCTGGTGGACGACGCCATCATCGCCGTGGAAATGATGGCGCTGAAACTGGAACAGGGCTGGAACCGCTTTCAGGCCGCCACTTACGCCTACACCAGCACGGCCTTCCCCATGCTGACCGGCACGCTGATTACCGCCGCCACCTTCATGCCGGTGGGGCTGGCCAAATCCGACGCCGGCGAATACGTATTCAGCCTGTTTGCCGTGGTGGGACTAGCGCTGATCCTGTCCTGGATCGTGGCGGTGGTGTTCACGCCTTTTCTTGGTTACAAGCTGCTGCCCGAGCAGGCGGTCGCCCATCCCCATCATGATGTTTACGACAAACCGTTCTACCGCCGCTTCCGCCGGGTGCTGGCATGGTGCCTTGCCTACCGCAAAACGGTGATCGCGCTCACCCTCGGCGTATTCATCCTGTCGCTGGTAGCCTTCAAGCTGTTTGTCGCCCAGCAGTTCTTCCCCTCCTCCAACCGGCCGGAACTGATGGTGGACATGTGGCTGCCGCGCGGCACCAGCTTTGCCGCCACCGAGCGCGAAGTGAAAAAACTGGAAGCGCTGGCCAAGCAGGACAGCAATGTCGTCAGCGTCACCAGCTATGTCGGCAGTGGCAGCCCGCGCTTCTATCTGCCGCTGGATCAGCAACAGCAGCACCTCAACTACGCCCAACTGATGGTCATGACGCGCGACGAGCATGTGCGCGAGCAAGTGAAAGCCCGGCTGGAAAAGCTGTTTGCCAATGATTTTCCGCTGGTGCGCGGCCGCGTCACCCGGCTGGAGAACGGCCCGCCGGTGGGCTATCCGGTGCAATTCCGTGTCATGGGTCCGGACCACGACAAGGTACGCGCCATCGCCGCCAAGGTCGAGGCCATCATGCGCGCCAGTCCTGACACACGTCATGTCAATATCGACTGGGGCGAGCAGGTAAAAGCGCTGCGCATTGAGCTGGACCAGCACAAACTGGCAGCGCTTGGGCTCAGCAGCCAGCAGCTGTCGCGCCAACTGCAGATGCTGATTTCCGGCGCTACCGTTACCGATCTGCGCGACGGCAACCGCAGCGTGGGCATCGTCGCCCGCCTCAATCCGCAAGAGAGCCGCGACGCCGCCGCGCTGGGCAGTTTGCAGGTGCAAACCACTTCCGGTCGCTGGGTGCCGGTTTCCCAACTGGGCAACATCAGCTACCAGCCGGAAGATTCCATCATCTGGCGCCGCAACCGCCTGCCTACCATCACGGTCAACGCCGATGTGGCGGACGGCAAGCAGGGCGATGACGTATCTACCCAGCTGCAACCGAAAGTGCGCCAGCTGGAACAAGATCTGCCCCTGGGTTATCACATCGAGCTGGGCGGCTCGATCGAGTCCAGCAGCAAATCGCAAACCGCCATCGCCGCGGTCGCGCCGCTGATGCTGGTGACCGTGCTCACCTTGCTGATGCTGCAGCTGCATAGCTTCCAGCGCACGCTGATGGTAGTGCTTACCGCGCCGCTGGGCATGATAGGCGTCACCTTCACGCTGATCCTGTTCAACGCGCCCTTCGGTTTCGTCGCCATGCTCGGCGTCATCGCGCTATCCGGTATGATCATGCGCAACTCGGTCATTCTGGTGGACCAGATAGAACACGACATTCGCGACGGCGCCAGCGCCCACGAAGCCATCATCGGCAGCGCGGTGCGACGCTTCCGCCCCATCATGCTCACCGCGCTGGCCGCCATTCTGGCCATGGTGCCGCTGACGCGCAGCACCTTCTGGGGCCCGATGGCGGTGGCCATCATGGGTGGCTTGCTGGTGGCCACCGTGCTGACCCTGCTGTTCCTGCCCGCCTTGTACGCCCAATGGTTCAAGGTGGCGCAACCCACAACGAGAACGACATGAACACACGTCTTACCGCAGGCTGCGCCCTGCTGCTGTCTGCGCTGGCCCAGCAGGCAAGCGCCTTCGACCTGAACGACGCCTGGCGTGCGGCGCAAGGCTACAACAGCGACTACGCCGCAGCTCGCGCTGATCTGGACGCCGGCCGCGAACTCACCGTGCAAGGCCGGGCGCAGCTGTTGCCGCAAGTGGGCCTTTCGGGCAACTACAGCCACAACACGCCTGCCACGCCTTCCGGCATGAACAGCTACGACAGCTCGGGATACGGCGTACAACTGAGTCAGCCGCTGTTTGACGTGGCCAAGTACGCCGCCTGGCAAAAAGGCAAGATCGGCAGCTCGCAGGCCGAACTGGCATTTGTCGCCAGCGAACAGCAATTGCTGGTGACTGTGGCTCGCGCCTATTTCGATGTGCTGCTGGCGCAAGACACGCTGGCCGCCAACCGGGCCAGCAAGAAAGCCTACGCCACCCAACTGGCGCAAGCCAAAACGTCCTTCGAGCTGGGCACCGCCACCATTACCGACACTCACGAAGCACAAGCCGGTTACGACGGAGCCGTGGCCAAAGAAATTGCGGCGGAAAGCCAGCTGGAAATCAGCCGCAACAATCTGCTGCGTCTGACCGGCCTGTCGCCGGACGCCATCCAGCCGCTCAAAGACAGTTTGCCGCTGGACACCCCCACGCCGGCCACCCTGGAGGGCTGGATCCAGCTGGCCGTCGCCAACAGCCCTTCCCTGAAGTCGGCAGAGCAATCGGTGGAGCTGGCCAAGGCCGGCATCACCGAAAAACGCGCCAACCAGCTGCCCACGATCACGCTCAACGCCGGCTACAACGAAGCGCGCAGCAACGCCTTCGGCAGCGTGCCGGTCACCCGCGGCAACAGCGTGGGCGTTACGGTCAGCCTGCCGCTGTTCGCCGGCGGCGGCATTGACTCACAAGTGCGCGAAGCGGTGGCGCGCAAGGACGCCGCCGCCGACAAGCTGGAATCGGCGCGCCGGCAGCTGCGCGAGGACGTGCGTCGCGCCTGGTTGGGCGTCACTAATGGCGCGGCGCTGGTGCGCGCCCAGCAGCAACTGGTGCTGTCGGCCAACAGCAAGGTGGAATCCACCCGCCTGGGCAAGGAAGTGGGCATTCGCACCAACCTCGACTTGCTGCAGGCCGAGCAAGCCTACTATGACGCCGTCACCAGCCTGGCTACCGCCCGCTACGACTACCTCACCGCCCGCCTGCAACTGGCGCAGGCCGCCGGCACGCTGGATGAAGCCCTGTTGCAACAGGTGAATCAGGCCGTGCGCCGCTAGCCCCTCAGGCTCGCCGCAAGCAGACAGGGCGACCTTCCGCAAGGAGGTCGCCCTGTGTCGTTTGTGTGATTGTCTTGCAACAAGTGTTTAACTTTTTGAGGCGCGTGTAGCTTTTTGCTAAACACGTGATTAGAATCAAACGACTCTGGAAGCAGCCCCATACAAGCGAAACCGGCAACGCACCCTCGCGACCGCCGCCTTCCAAGACAGCGCCGAACCGGCACCCCATATAGAGGAGAGACGTAATGAGCAACAAGGATCTGATGCAACGCAAGGCCGAAGCCACCCCGCGCGGTGTTGGCGTGATGTGCACTTTCTTCGCCTCCAAGGCCAAGAACGCTGAAGTGTGGGATGTGGAAGGCAATCGTTACATCGATTTCGCCGGCGGCATCGGCGTACTCAATACCGGCCACCTGCATGACAAGGTGCAGGCCGCCGTAGCGGAACAGCTGAACAAATTCAGCCACACCTGCTATCAGGTTGTACCCTACGAATCCTATATCTCCGTTGCCGAGAAGCTGAACAAGCTGACTCCGGGCAATTTCGCCAAAAAAACCGCCTTCTTCAGCACCGGCGCCGAAGCCGTTGAAAACGCCATCAAGGTGGCGCGCGCAGCTACCGGCCGTCCGGGCGTGATCGCCTTTGGCGGCGCCTTCCACGGCCGCACCATGCTGGGCATGGCGCTGACCGGCAAGGTAGCTCCGTACAAGATCGGTTTCGGCCCCTTCGTCGGCGAAATCTACCACGCCGCCTACCCGAACGCCCTGCACGGCGTGTCGGTTGAAGAATCGCTGGCCAGCATCGAAAAACTGTTCAAGTTCGACATCGAAGCCAAGCGCGTTGCCGCCATCATTTTCGAACCGATTCAGGGCGAAGGCGGCTTCTACGTTGCCCCGGCCGAGTGGGTTCGCGCCATCCGCAAACTGTGTGACGACAACGGCATCGTGATGATCGCCGACGAAGTGCAAGCCGGCTTTGCCCGTACCGGCAAGCTGTTCGCCATGGAACACTACGACGTCACCCCGGACCTGACCACCATGGCCAAGTCGCTGGCTGGCGGCTTCCCGCTGGCCGCGCTGGTGGGCAAGGCCGAACTGATGGACGCACCTGCCCCGGGCGGCCTGGGCGGCACCTACGCCGGCAGCCCGCTGGGTCTGGCCGCGGCCAATGCCGTCATCGACGCCATCCAGGAAGAAAAGCTGCTGGACCGCGCCAACAAACTGGGCGACATCCTGAAGGAAAAGCTGCACGGCCTGAAGAAAGACGTACCGCAGATCGCCGATGTACGCGGCCTGGGTGCCATGATCGCTGTGGAATTCAACAAGGCCGGCACCCACGAGCCGGATACGGACTTCACCAAGAAGGTACAGACCAAGGCGCTGGAATCCGGCCTGATCCTGCTGACCTGCGGCGTGTACGCCAACGTGGTTCGCTTCCTGTTCCCGCTGACCATTGAAGACGCCGTGTTCGAAGAAGCCCTGGGCAAGCTGGAAGCCGCCCTCAAGGCCTGATGAGCTACTCGCCGCGCCGGCGACAATCATGCCCCGGCGCGGCGCTCCGCCCACCTATGGAGTAGAGACAGACATGCTGAACCTGAAAGATCCTTCGCTGCTGCGCCAGCAGTGCTACATCAACGGTGCCTGGGTGGATGCCGACAACGGTGAAACCATCCCCGTCGCCAACCCGGCTACCGGCGAAATCATCGCCAGCGTTCCCAAGATGGGCAAGGCCGAAGCCGAACGCGCCGTCGCCGGCGCCGCCGAAGCCTTCAAGAGCTGGAAAAAGAAATCCGCCAAGGAGCGCGCCGGCATCCTGCGCAAGTGGTTCGACCTGATGATGGCCAATCAGGAAGACCTGGCCGTGATCCTGACCGCAGAACAAGGCAAGCCGCTGACCGAAGCTAAGGGCGAAATCGCCTATGGCGCATCCTATATCGAGTGGTATGCCGAAGAAGCCAAGCGCATCTATGGCGACACCATTCCGTCGCTGGGCGCGGACAAGCGCATCCTGGTGACCAAGGAACCGATCGGCGTTACCGCGGCCATCACGCCGTGGAACTTCCCCAACGCCATGATCACCCGCAAGGCCGCCCCGGCACTGGCCGCCGGCTGCCCGATGGTAGTGCGTCCCGCCAGTCAGACCCCGCTGTCCGCGTTGGCCATCGCAGTACTGGCCGAGCGCGCCGGCATCCCGGCAGGCGTGTTCTCCGTACTGACCGGTGGTTCCACCGACATTGGTTCCGTGCTGACCGGCAGCGACACCGTGAAGAAATTCTCCTTCACAGGCTCCACCGAAGTGGGCCGCAAGCTGATCTCCCAGTGCGCGGAAACCGTCAAGAAAGTATCGATGGAGCTGGGCGGCAACGCGCCTTTCATCGTGTTTGACGATGCAGACCTCGATGCCGCCGTAGAAGGCGCGATGATCTCCAAGTACCGCAATGCCGGTCAGACCTGCGTCTGCGCCAACCGCATTCTGGTGCAGGACGGCGTCTACGACGCCTTCGCCGAGAAATTCGCGGCTGCCGTTGCCACGCTGAAAGTGGGCAATGGCCTGGAAGCCGGCATCACCCAAGGCCCGATGATCGACCAGAACGCCGTCTCCAAGGTTGAAGAGCACATCGCCGACGCCCTGTCCAAGGGCGGCAAGCTGGTGACTGGCGGCAAGCGCCATGCGCTGGGCCATAGTTTCTTCGAACCCACCGTCATCACCGAAGTCACCCCGGCGATGAAAGTGGCCAAGGAAGAAACCTTCGGCCCGCTGGCTCCCGTGTTCCGCTTCAAGACGGAAGAAGAAGCGCTGCACATGGCCAACGATACCGAATTCGGCCTCGCCAGCTATTTCTACGCCCGCGACGTGGGCCGCATCTTCCGCGTGTCGGAAGGTCTGGAATACGGCATGGTCGCCGTCAATAGCGGCATCCTGTCCAACGAAGCCGCGCCCTTCGGCGGCGTGAAGCAATCCGGCCTTGGCCGCGAAGGCTCCAAGTACGGGATCGAAGACTATCTGGAAATCAAGTATGTGCTGCTGGCGGGTCTGGACAAGTAAACCTGTCCCCCTCCAACAGAAAAGGGCTGCCAAGGCAGCCCTTTTTCTTTGCTTCGGCCAATCTCGAGTACAGGCCGACCTTGCCGATCAATGCAGTTTGACGATGGTTTCCGACAGCGGGATATCCGCCTCGCGCAGGCAAGAGCACAGGTCTTCCCAGCAGGCCTCGCGGTCCGGCGCCACATCCGGCACCATCAGCCAGGCCGAACGCGCCAGCACCTCATCGCGCCCTTTCAGCTTCAGACCCACTTCATAGCCCTGCAACTCAGGCTGGTACTCCGCCACAGCCTCCAGATCGGACAAGCCGCCGGCACGCGAAGCCAGCATGGCCACGGTCAGGCCCAGACGCTTGCGGTTCCAGGCTTGCACGCCAGCACGCAAGGCCTCCCACCAGGGAAGCGGCGCAAACAGTTCGGCTTCGCCGTATTCCATTTCCGCGCCGATGGCTTGCTGCACCAACGGCATGACCGCATCCAGCGCGCGGCGGGAATGCTGACGCGCCACGTCCATCGGCAACGCGCCGCGTTCCACCAGGAAAGGAATCCAGGCCAGCACCAGCTGCGGGTCCTGCGTTTTGCGCGCCGCTTCGAAGGTGGCGCGCGAAGCGTCGTAATCCATGGGGGCGAAGTCGCAGCCTGCATCCATCACCGAGGCCAAGTGACTGATGTTCTGACAACTGCGCTCATTGAGCATTTCGGCAGTGAACACCGTGGGAGATATCCACAGAATGGCTTTTTCCGGTACGGCCAGCGCATCGGCCAACGGCGCTTCCAGCCGCTCCAGCAAGGGGAAATGCCACCATACCCCGCCCTGAGCGCGGGAAAAGGCGAAAGGCAGGGCCCACAGTTCGAACTCCATCACCGAACCGTCCTTGCGCATCACTTCCGGAAAGGCAATCAGATCGCGGGCGGTGTCCACCAGCATATTGCGCGCCAGCGGCTCAGCGGCCAGCCCGAGCTGGCTTTCGGTAAATACCGCCTGATCGCCGCCCTGCAACACGCCCTGCAACAACATGGGAAACTGACTGCGCGACAGCGGGTTGCTTAGAGCCTGACGCACGGCTTCTTTCAGTTCCCGAATGGCGCGACTGCGCTCGGAGGGCGGCAGCGGCTGGGTTGGACCCACGCGCATTTCACGCGGTTTGGGCCCCACGTCGCGCTCGGCATAGGATTCATGCAGACGCTCGTAGGTCTCCATCGCCTCATCGCACACGGCGAGCAAACGCGCACCGGTGGGCAACTCGCCGCTGAAGGTGAAGTCGTACAGCCGCAAACCGCGATTGCAAACATACACCGCGCGATTGTCGTCCTCGTCGAACAACAACGCACTGGCGAACTCTTCCTGCTCGCGACCAGGAAACTCAGTGAAATCATTGCCGACCAGACGACAAACAAAAGCGGGCTCGGCGGTATGAATCAGGTATTCGGTCTCTTCCAGACCGTTCTCATCCACGGCATCGCCAAAAATGAAGCGATTGGGCGCCTGCGGCTTGCCCTTGATACGGATGTTGCGGGGATGGGGTGTCATGATTCCAAACCGGATTCTTCAGCAAAAACACCCTATTGTACCCGCCCGAAGGCCAGCGGCCCATACCTCCGGGCCCCTCTTCCGGCTCATTGCGTCTGTCGCGCCGCCCGCATCATCGCCATCAGGGACTGGCGTTGCCGTCCTGCGGCATCAAAGTTGTCTTCGGCCAACCATTGCTCGAGGCAGGCGCGCACAACCGGCCACTCGCTATCGAGCAGGGAATACCAAGCGGTATCGCGATTATGTCCCTTGATCACCATCATCTGCCGGAACAAGCCTTCAAACTGGAAACCCAGCCGCTCCGCCGCCCGCCGGGATGGCAGATTCAGCGCATTGCACTTCCACTCGTAACGCCGATAACCCAGCTCGAAAGCCTGGCGCATCATCAGATACATCGCTTCCGTCGCTGCCGGCGTGCGCTGCAACAAGGGAGAGTAATTGAGATGTCCCACCTCAATCACGCCGTTGGCGGCATCGATGCGCAGATAGCTGGCCACGCCTACTGCCTTGCCCGATACGCCATCCACAATGGCGTAGAACAACGGATCAGCCAAGCCGCTCATGCTGTCCACCCAGCGCTGGTAATCCGCCGCTTCGGCAAACGGACCATAGCCCAGGTAAGACCAGATGGCTCCGTCCACATCGAGGCCGTTAGCGGCCCACAAATCTGCCGCATGCGAGACCGAGAGCGCCTCTAGTCGGCAGTAACGACCCGACAATGTGACAGGCGATGGTTTGCTGCAGCCGCGCCAGTCGCTTAGTGGCAGGCCCAGCGGCTGCCCCAGCGCATTACGGGTCTGGCCGGTCAGCAGCTTATCGATAAATGCGTCGCTCATCCTTTTTTCCTCAACAGGCGCAGGCAATGGCAGCACCTGCGCGTCCTTCCTGACCTACGGTGGCATAGCCGTCGCGCTTCCACCAATCCAACCCGCCTTGCAATTCCTTCACGCGAAAACCCAATTGAGTCAGTTTCAACGCACCTTTGGTGGAGCCATTGCAGCCAATCCCGTCGCAAAAACTCACCAATAGCGCATCGCGCGGCAACGCGGCCGTGGTTTCTTTATCCATGGTACGGTGCGGCAGCGACAAAGCGCCGGGGATTGTCTCGCGCTCAAAGGCCTCTGCCGCACGGGTATCAATGAGAATCAAGGGCTCCCCGGCCTCCAGTGCGGCCTTCACATCGGCGGCATCGATTTCGTACTGCAGCTTAGCCTGATAAAACGCCAGTTGGTCCATCGCCTACTCCTTGTCGTCAAGACTGGTCATGCAAGCAGAATACTGGCAAATTGATCCCTCAGGCAGAACCAATCTCAGCAAAATGAAAGGAACCGCTTGCACCCGGACTGGATCGTTGAACACTTGCGCGTCCGTATTGACCGCAAGAGCGCGGAAACGCTGTCCCGACAACTCTACCGCTTGTTGAGAGAGGCCATCCGCAGCGCCCAGTTGCGCAGCGGCACGGCACTGCCGGCAACCCGGCAGCTGGCGTCGGCGCTGGCGCTAGGCCGCAACACGGTGCTGGCCGCCTACGATCAGCTGTTGGCCGAAGGGTATCTCGACAGCAAACAAGGCTCAGGCACCTTCGTCAGCAGCATTTTTGAACATCACCGCGCGCAACAGACTCCGCCGCGCGCTCACGCAAGCCTGTCCCGCCGCGGCGAAGCACTGGCCGCGGTCAGCAAGTTGCCGGTGGGCCTGCATGGCGCCTTCGCACCCGGCATGCCGGAAATCCGGCAGTTTCCCCATGAGTTATGGCAGCGACTGCAACAGCAACATGCCCGCAGCAGCCCGCCAGACTGGTGGCATTACCAGCAGGAAGGCGGCTTGCGCCAATTGCGCGAAGCCATTGCCGACTATGCGCAATTGTCGCGCTCGGTCCGCTGCGGCGCCGACCAGGTGCTGGTGCTGCAAGGCGCGCAACAGGCGATGGAGTTGACTGCGCGCTTGCTGGCAGACCAAGGCGACACCGCCTGGATGGAAGATCCCGGTTACTCTGGCGCACAAGCCGCCTTCATGGCCGCCGGGATGGACATCACCCCGGTCAGCGTAGACGAACAGGGCCTCAACCCGCAAACGGCTCCCGCCGGCAGCCAGCCGCGTCTCATTTACATCACCCCATCGCACCAATATCCCAGCGGCGTGGTGATGACGCTGGAGAGGCGGCTGCAATTGCTGCAGTTGGCCGAAGAAAAGGACTGCTGGATCATGGAGGATGATTACGACAGTGAATTCCGCTACGACACCCAGCCGCTGGCGTCGCTGCAGGGCCTCGCCAGCAGCGAACGCGTGATCTATCTGGGCACCTTTAGCAAAGTCATGTATCCGGCCTTGCGCCTCGCCTATCTGATTGTCCCGGAAGCGTTGGTGGACAGTTTTCGCAGCGCCTATGCGCGACTTTATCGCGAAGGCGGCTACGCACTGCAATCCGCGCTGGCTGCTTTCATGGAACAGGGGCATTTCGCCCGGCACATCCGCCGCATGCGCGAGCTGTACCGCATCCGCCAGCAACTGCTGCGCCATACCCTTCGGCAGCAGCTTGGCGACAGCCTGCCGCTCTCTAGCGGAGAAGCTGGCATGCACCTGGTGGCAAAGCTGCCCGCGCACATTGATGACGACAGCCTTTCTCGCCACGCAGCAGAACATGGCCTGTGGCTGAGACCACTGTCGCGTCATTATCTTGGCGACCATAGTCAGCCCGGGCTGGTGCTGGGCTATGCCGGCGTTGACGACGCTGATATTCCGGAATCCAGCCGCAAACTGGCCCGACTGCTGGAAAGGCATCAACCATGACCTCCCAAAAACCCGCACTGCTGATCAGTGCCTGCTTGCTCGGTCAGCCTGTACGCTACGACGGCGTCGGCAAGGCCCAACCTGATCACATCATGGTAAGACTGCTGGATGTCTTTGAACTGATCCCGCTCTGCCCCGAAATACAAGGCGGCTTGCCTACGCCTCGCCCTCCCGCGGAAATTCAGCATGGCGACGGGCGCGCTGTCCTGGCCGGCTCAGCATGGGTTAAAGCCGAACAGGGCGAAGATGTCACCAGAGCCTTTCTACAAGGAGCCAGGCAGGCGCTCGAGACAGCGTTGGCACATGATTGCCGGCATGCGCTGCTTAAGGCCCACAGCCCTTCCTGTGGCAACAGGCACATCTACGATGGCAGCTTCGGCAAACATCTGCGCCCCGGCAGTGGCGTAGCCGCCGCATTGCTCGAGCAAAATGGCATTTGCGTGTGGAATGAAACCGAAATAGAACAGCTGTTGCTGGCCTCAAGCCCCCCATTAAAACGCGACAACTAAAAAACAAAAAGCCCGGACGGATCGTCCGGGCTTTTGCGTTAGGGGTGTTTGGCAGTGTCCTACTTTCACATGGCGAATGCCACACTATCATCGGCGCTAAGGCG
>NZ_CAMFLA010000021.1 GCF_945957525.1 uncultured Aquitalea sp.
ACTCGCCTTCACCCATCATTTTGATGCCGGTGCTATCCACCAGGAGATGCAGACAGCCCTGCTTCTTCTGCACCGGGATGCGCACCTGCAGGTCTTTCTGCCGGCGGGAAAGCGTGCTGAAGTCGGGAACGGCCCAATCAAGTCCAGCCAGGCGCAACATGCTTCCGACCATGCCTGTGGTTTGCCATAGCGCCAGACCAAAGAGACATTTGATGGTGAGACAGAACTGGATGGCGGCATCGGAAAAAGTTGGCTGCCGTCCCCGCCTGCCGGTAGCCGGTGCCAACCAGTTCATGTTTTTGTTGAGCCAGAGAAGGAGCTGCCCTCGTTGCTTGAGGGGCTGGTTGTTGGACTGCTAGTTGATGGTTTGGTACTTGGGAGGAAGGTGCTTGCTCATGCGGTCACTCTACCGGACAGGCGCAAGCCCTGATTTGTACAACAAAGCCACTGCATAGCACATGCGGCGACGAAAGATCCACACAACAAGTATCAGAGAAGCTGCCCCGAAAGCGTCTCCACACAGCGAAGGCAGTCCCATGGGCGGTTGGCATCCAGCTTGAAAGAGAGGATTACCCCTACTCCACCATGAGAAAACCCGGCTCAAGGCCGGGTTTTTTTGACCTGACGGCAGTCCCATCCCAGAACGCTGCCATCATGGCATCAGAGCAGCTTGCTGATGTCTTTCGCCTCCCAGTGCGGGAAGTATTTGCGCACCAGTGCGTTCAGCTCCACCTCAAAGGCGCGCAAGCGGGTCAGTTCATCCTCGGCGGCCGGCGCTTCGCCGGCATATTCCGCAGCGGATGTCACCATGCCTGCGGCGGCGGTTGCATTGCTCAGGCGGTCAATGATGATGAAACTGCCGGTGCCGCGGCTCAGGCTGTAAGCGTCGAACACTACCGGCGCGTTGAGTTCCACGCGGATCAGGGCGATTTCATTGAGCGCCAGCTCTTCGGTGTCAAAGCGCTTGAGCGTGTTGACGTCGATGCGATGGCGAATGGCGGCCACGCGGCCGGTGACGAACTTGCCGGCCAGTTTGAAACCGTACTCTTTGCCCACCACCAGCGGCGCTTCAGACATCCATACCACGTGCGCTTCCAGCGCTTGCGATACCGAGGGCGCCTGTTGATCTGCGCGCACCAGCAGGTCGCCGCGCGAGATGTCGATCTCGTCTTCCAGCGTAACCGTGATGGCCTGGCCGACAAAGGCGGATTCCAGTTCGCCCTCGTAAGTGACCAATGATTTGACGCGGCTTTGCTTGCCGGAAGGCAACACTTTCACCGCATCGCCCGGGCGCACTTCGCCGGCGACGATGGTGCCGCAAAAGCCGCGGAAATCCAGATTGGGGCGGTTGACGTACTGCACCGGCAGGCGGAAGGCGTCCAGCGCCACGTCATGGCTGATCTGTACGCTTTCCAGCAGCTCCATCAGGGTGCTGCCCTGATACCAAGCCATGTTTTCACTGCGCGTGACCACATTGTCGCCGCGCAGGGCGGAGATGGGCACGAAACGGATGTCTGGAATATCCAGGTGTTCGGCAAACGTAAGGTATTCGTCGCGGATGCGCTGGTAGGTGTCTTCGTTGTGTTCGACCAGATCCATCTTGTTGACCGCGACGATGACGTGACGGATACCCAGCAGACTGACGATATAGCTATGGCGGCGGGTTTGGGTCTGCACGCCGCGACGGGCGTCGATCAGGATGATGGCCAGGTTGCTGGTGGAAGCGCCGGTGGCCATGTTGCGGGTGTACTGCTCGTGGCCCGGGCAGTCGGCAATGATGAACTTGCGCTTTTCGGTGCTGAAGTAGCGGTAGGCCACATCGATAGTGATGCCCTGCTCGCGCTCGGCTTGCAGGCCGTCCACCAGCAAGGCGAGGTCGATGTTCTGGTCGGTGGTGTTGTACTTTTTCGAGTCGCGCTCGATGGCGGCCAGCTGGTCTTCGAAGATCAGCTTGGAATCATGCAACAGACGGCCGATCAGCGTGGACTTGCCGTCGTCGACGTTGCCGCAGGTGATGAAGCGCAGCATGTCTTTGTTTTCATGCTGCTTTAGGTATTCCAGGATGTCCTGGGCAATCAGGTCGGACTGGTGGGACATGATCGTTTCTTCCACTGGTGGCCCGGGTCTGGCCCGGGCGGCGTTCATTCGGTGTGCGAGGTTGGCCGAAGCGGCCGGATCAGAAGTAGCCTTCCATCTTCTTCTTTTCCATCGAGCCGGCCTGGTCGTGGTCGATCACGCGGCCCTGGCGTTCGCTGGTGGTGGTGAGCAGCATTTCCTGGATCACCTCCGGCAAGGTGGCGGCGGTGGATTCCACCGCGCCGGTCAGCGGATAACAGCCCAGCGTGCGGAAGCGCACGGACTTGCGGGTGATGGAAGCCTTTTGCTCCGGCGTCAGGTATTGCAGGATACGCTCGTCGTCAATCATCACCAGCGTGCCGTTGAGGTCCACCACTTCGCGCTCGGCGGAGAAATACAGCGGCACGATCTCGATGTTTTCCAGGTAGATGTATTGCCAGATGTCCAGCTCGGTCCAGTTGGAGAGCGGAAACACGCGAATGCTCTCGCCCTTGTCGATCTTGCTGTTGTAGATGTTCCAGAGTTCCGGGCGCTGGTTTTTCGGGTCCCAGCGATGGTTGCGGTCGCGGAAGGAGTACACGCGCTCCTTGGCGCGGGATTTCTCTTCGTCGCGGCGCGCGCCGCCAAAGGCCGCGTCAAAACCGTATTTGTTGAGCGCCTGCTTCAGGCCTTCGGTTTTCATCACGTCGGTGTGCTTGGCGCTGCCCACAGTGAAAGGGTTCACGCCGGCCTTCACGCCGTCTTCGTTGACGTGAACGATCAGGTCCCAGCCTTCAGCCGCCTGCTTGTCGCGCAGGGCGTACATGTCCTTGAATTTCCAGGTGGTGTCCACGTGCATCAGCGGAAACGGCGGCTTGCCGGGGGCAAACGCCTTGCGCGCCAGATGCAGCATCACGGCGGAGTCCTTGCCGATGGAGTACAGCATCACCGGGTTTTCAAACTCGGCCGCCACTTCACGGATAATGTGGATGGACTCCGCTTCCAGTTGCTTCAAGTGCGTCAGTTTCTGTTGACTGATGTTCATGCTATCCCGCCTGTTTCCTTGGCGGCCCGGCCCTTGGCGCCCGGCCGGCATGCCGCGCAGTGCGGGCAAGCGTTTGAACAGGCGAAAGGGGCAAAGCCCGATGTCATCGATAGACGCCAATCTACCCGAAACGCCAGCGCAGCCAAAAATCAGTTGGATATATCAATATACGATATTGAAGTGAAAAATTAGCACAAAGAGCAATAATGCAAATTGACGCACCTGTTCCATTGGCCGGCATTCCGCCCTACAGTTGGAGCAGGGAGAAAAAAATGAACAACAAGGACTCAGTCCAGCCTTTGCACGTCACCCGCGCCTTGCTGTGCGGCGACGGCCTTACCGTCCACCTGGCCACGGATGGCGACGGTCGGGAATTTCTGCTGCTGCCGGCTTCAGGCACCCCGCTCCCATCCCCTTCCTCGCTGCCCGGCAGCCTGCTGGCTCGGCCGGATGAGGTGATGACAACGGAAGACGGCGCGTTGGCGGCTTTTGCGCTGGGCGGTCGTCAACCTTTGGCGCTGGCGCAGCTGGCGTCCTGCGATATCGAGTCGCTGGCCGGCATTGCCTGCGATCTGCTGGAGGCCCTGCTCAGCCTGCATCTGGCTGGCCAAGCGACTGGCGCATTACAACCGGAACGGCTGCTGCTGGATAGCCATCTGCAACTGACAGTACCACTGGCCGTGCTGAGCCACGCCGATGCGGACACGATGGCGGAGGACCTGCGACAAGCCGGCAAGCTGTTCTACTGGCTGTTTTCCGGCCGCCGCCACAGCAGCCTGCCTTTGCAGCGACTGAAACCGGACCTTGCTGCCGAGCTGGCCGCGCTTGTTGAAGAGATGACCGACGGCAGACTAGCCGGCGCGGTGGACAGTACCCGCCAATTGCTGGCAAGGCTGCAAGACTGGTTGGCCGGCCGCCAGCGCTTCATCCGCCACGACGGCGACACCGAAGCGGCCCTGCAACAGCTGTTGCATCGCATGCGCCACAGCCAGGATTTTCCCGCGCTGTCGCAGGCGGTGTCCGCCATCAATCACATCGGCAACGCGGACAGCGAGCGACTGCAAGTGCTGGCCGAGATCATCCTCAAGGATTTTTCACTGACCAACAAACTGCTCAAGGTGGTGAATTCGGCCAACTTCAGTCAGTTTGGCGGCACCGTCAGCACCGTGTCGCGCGCCATCGTCATTCTGGGTTTCGACACCATCCGCAATCTTGCGCTGACGTTGCTGTTGTTTGAGCACATGCACAACCGCCCGCACGCGCAAGAAGTGAAGGATGTGGCCATCAAGGCGCTGTTTTGCGGGCTGATGACGCGCGCGCTGGCGCAGAAAGCCGGCCAGCGCGAGGTTGAGGAAGCCCTGATCTGCGGCATGTTCCAGCAATTGGGCGAACTGCTGTGCGTCTATTACTTCCGCGAGGAGTACCGGCTGATCCAAAAGAAATTGCAGGCCGGCAGCCGCCAGGAAGCGGCGGTGAAAAGTACGCTGGGCATCGGCTACGCCGACTTTGGCGGCGGCACGGCGGCACTGTGGAGCTTTCCCGAGCGCATCGTGCGCAGCATTGAACCGCTGGGCGACGAGCCGGTGCGTCAACCGCAGCATGGCGAGGCCCGCCTGCGCGTCTTCAGCCATCTGGCGCGCGAACTCACCGAGCTGCTGTCGCACAACCATCCCGATTCGCTGGCGCGCGCCGCCACCCTGCTGCGCCGCTACG
Source organism: uncultured Aquitalea sp. (assembly GCF_945957525.1). Classification (GTDB taxonomy): domain Bacteria; phylum Pseudomonadota; class Gammaproteobacteria; order Burkholderiales; family Chromobacteriaceae; genus Aquitalea. The sequence goes on from NZ_CAMFLA010000021.1 coordinate 4,814, forward strand.
AGCGGGCTCTGCCGATGACGCTGCGCGACCTGGAAGACCTTATCCACGATGGCCAGCAACTATTTACCGACTATCTGCGCGAACTGGACAGCGGCAAGGAACACAGCCCGCTGGCCCGCCAGTTGCGCACCGCCCGCATCGGCCAGACGCCGCCGCGAGCCGCCGCCCCTTCGGCCAACCTGCCGCCTGCGCTGGAAGACAGCGTGGTGGCGCCGCCTCCCGCCACCTCGGCCCTGCTGTCGGCGGGCATTCAGGACATCACCAGCACCTTGCTGGGCAATTACCAGCTCAACGACCTGCTGCGCATGATCCTGGAAACCATGTTCCGCGCGGTGGGCTTTGATCATGTGCTGCTGTGCACGCGCGATGTAAAGCTGAACCAGGTGGTGGCGCGCTTCGGTTTCGGCGACGGCGTGGACGGGCTGCTGAAGAGTTTTCGCGTGGATCTGGCTGTCAGCGACAACGCCTTTTGCATTGCCATGGACCGCAATGTGGACATCTTCATCGAGGACGCTACTGCGCCTGAAATCGCCGCGCACATCCCGCCGTGGTTCCGCCAACTGGCGCCCGGCGATACCTTCATCGTCTTCCCCCTGGTGCTGGACAAGCGCAAAATCGGCTTTTTGTACGGCGATCGGCGCAAGGCGCACAGCCTGCCGCTGAAGCCGGACGAACTCAATCTGCTGAAAACGATGCGCAATCAGGCCCTGCTGGCCATCAAGCAAAAACAGAACTGATTCATGCCCCAAGATTCCAACCTCGCGCCTGATCCACAGCGCCGCCTGCTGCTGCAAGCGGGAGCCGGCGTGGCCGCCGCCAGCCTGCTTGCCGCCTGCGGCGCGCCGCCGCTCAAGCCCGACCAGCCGTCCGCCGCATCCACCCGACCTCATCTCATGAACAACAATGAAATCTACCTGCTGGCCCTGTCCGGCACCCTGCCCAAGGCCAGCCAGCGCGATGCCGGCATTGCCCGCCTCACCGCCGCTGGCTTCACGGTCAGCAATCAGGAGGCGGTGTCCCGCCAGTACCAGCGTTTTGCCGGCACCGACGAGGAGCGGCTGTCGGATTTGCACAACCTGCTGAAACGCGACGCCATGCCGCGCATGCTGCTGGCTGGACGCGGCGGCTATGGCGCGTGCCGGCTGCTGCCGCGCATCGACTTCGGCAAACTGGTTCCCCGCCTGAAAGAAGCCGGCACCCAAGTAGTGGGCTACAGCGATTTCACCGCCCTGCAACTGGCCCTGCTGGCCAAGGGCGGAATGGGCAGTTTTGCCGGCCCCATGCTGTACAGCGACATCGGCGGCAAAACACCCAGCGCCTATGCCCTGCAACAGTTCATGGGCTGCCTGAGCCAGAGCGGCTGGCAGGTGAGCGTGCCGGGCCGGCAAGCGGAAACCGGCCGGGGCGAAGGTTTGTTCTGGGGCGGCAACCTCAGCGTGCTGAGCAGCTTGGCCGGCTCGCCTTACTTGCCGGACATTGCCGGCGGCCTGCTGTTTCTGGAGGATGTGGGCGAACAGCCCTACCGGCTGGAGCGGATGCTGCAGCAGCTGTATCTGGCCGGCATCCTGCAAAAGCAGAAAGCCATTTTCCTCGGCGATTTCTCCATGGGGCGTATCGTCGACGCCTACGACCCGTCCTATACCCTGGGCAGCGTCATCAGCCAGATGCGCCGGGAGCTGGATGTGCCCATCTATACCGGCCTTCCTTTCGGCCACATACACGACAAAACCACTTTGCCGCTGGGCTTTCCGGCCAAATTCGCCTGCGATGAAAACGGCCTGACCCTGAGCTTCTTCGACTACCCCGCGCACAGCGCCGACGGCCTGCAGCCGGATACCCTGCTGAGCGCGATCTGACCGGCCGAGTCAGCCGTGGCGACGTTGCAGCAGCAAGGCCCCCAGCAGTCCGCCGCCCAGCAGCAGCGCCAGGCTCCAGGCCATGGGCGCGCTCAGGCCGGCCAGCCCGCCTTGCGCCAGCATCGCCGCGCCGCAGGCCAGCAAGGACAGCCCGGCCAGCCGCAGGTAAGCGGTGCGGGCGGCCCGGTCCAGCAGCCCTGTCAGCAACAGACCGGTAGTCAGCACTCCCACCAAACCGGCCAGCGCAATGCCGTACAACTGCGCCAGCGCAGGCAGCGTCAGCAGGCACGCCGCCTGCGCGAGATTGCCGCGCAATTCGCAAGATAGCGGCGTGCGGGTATCGGCCGCCGCATAGTAATAACGCGCCAGCAAGGCGTTCCAGCTGCCAAAAACGATGGCCACGGCAAATGCCGACAGCAGGCCCGCCAGCGGCCCTTCGGCCAACCCTGCCGGCAAGACGGTACGCACCAGTTGCGGCGCGATGGCGATCAGGCCCACCGCCGCCGGCAAAGTCAGCACGGTGCAAAGCGACAAACCGCTGTCCAGCAGCGCGCGCCGATCTTCCCGGCTCTGCCCGCTCATACGCCCCAGCAACACCTGATTGAGACTCATCAGCGCAATCAGCGGAATATTCACCAGCTTGCGCGCCAGATTCACCAGGGTAATGGCGCCTTCGCCAAGATAAGACGCCGCCAACCGCTCCAGCCAGGCTAGGCCTTGACTTGCGCCGCCGCTGGCCAGCAAGGGCCACAACTGCCGCCACACTTCTCGCGCAGCCCCGCTCGGGCCGCGCAAACAGGGCCGCCACCCCTCGCGCCAAGCGGATGGCAACAAGGGCAGCGCCATCAGCACGCTGCCCAGAACAAACCCCCAAGCCGCCCCGCGCGGCGTCGCGGCCGGCCCGCTCAGCCACAGATACACCACCGCAGGCAGATTGAACATCAAGGAACCCAAACCCGGCAGCAGGAAACGGCCCTGCGCCTGCGCCGGCACGGCAAACACCGCCTGCAGCATCAAGCCCGGCATGATCAGCGACAACAGCGACAGCGTCTCGGCGGCCAGCGCGAGATCCGCCGTTGCCAACCCGGGCCCCACCAGCTGCGCCAGCCCGGGGGCCAGCAAACTGATGGCCGCCGCCAGCGCCATGCCCACCCACAGCCAGTGGCGCGCCAGCGCCGCCAGCCAGCCTGGCCGATCCGCCTCCGCTCGCCCTTGCCACAAGGGCAGGCAGGCCGCCGACAGCACACCGCCGGCCAGCATGGCCCGCAGCGCTTCCGGCAAAAACATCGCCACCAGAAAAGCGTCGCTGCGATGACCCGCGCCCCAGTCCGCCACCAGCAGCCACTCGCGGGCAAAGCCCGCCGCCAGGCCGGCCAGTGTGGCCAGCGTCAGCCAGAGGGTGGCGCCGAACATCAGTGCAGGAAAGTGAACAGCCCGAGGCCGCCCACCTTGTAATTGAGGTTGTGCGGCCGCTCGCCCATAGGCTTGGCCCCGCTGCCGCCCACAATCTTGTACGGAGCCACTTCCTTGCTCACCACGGTATTGGCCGTCACCACCGCGCCGCGACCGATGCGCGCGCCGTGGCCGATCAGCGCGCCGGTGGCAATCCACACGTAGTCATCGATAAAGATGGGCGCCGATACCGACCAGAATTCCGGGGCGGCCAGATCATGACTGCCGGCGATGATTCTGGCGTAGGACGCCACGGCCACGTGATCGCCGATGATCAGGCCGGCGCGGGCGTCTATCTGGCAGTGCCAGGCAATCACGCTGTCCACGCCCATCACTAGGTTTTCCACACCCAGCACTTCGGTATTGCGCCAGATGGTAGAGCCCTTGCCGATGCGCGCGCCACCCAGCCGCAGCCAGGCCAAACGCACATGGTGACTGGGAATCTTGTTCACCAGCATGTTGTAGCACTGCTCCCACACCCGACGGCAGCGATCTTTCAGCGTGGGCCAGTTCAGCCCGTACAAGGGCACGAACGTGGCGGGCACCTCATCTCGCAGCAAGGCGAAGAAGCGGCGCGCCAGCGGGTGCGCGATGCGCGGCTCGATATTGATGGAGCAGATGGACACCCTTGGCGACGCCGCATCGCCCTCCTCGAAGGCCACGTCGTTGGCCAGCATCCATCGCCAGGCTTCGGCCAACTCGGTTTCCGGCACGCCCAGGCGCGCGGCGTATTCGTCAAGGCGCGCCGACACGCCGTGTGAATGATAAACCCGATGTTTCATGCCGTTTTCCTTCCATCCGTCGCCCCGCCCTTATCGCGCGCCCATTGCAGATTGAGCGCCATCACCAGCCAGAACAGGGCCACCAGCACATTAGTAAAACTGTAGTAATGATCAAAAAACCCGGTCAGCAAGGCCGCCAGCACACCGGCCCCTGCGCCCAGCGCCAGCGCCTCGCGCTCGCCCATGGCCGCCAGACTGGGCCCGGGCCGCCAGGCTCGCCACCAGGCCCGGGTTTGCAGCACAAACAACGCCATGCCCGGCAAGCCCAGCTTGTAAATGAGGTTGAGCCAGAGATTGGAAATGCCCAGCAAGCCGGTATCCGGCGGCGGCGGCTCGGTCTTGAAACCAATGCCCAAGGGATAGCGCGCCATGGCCTTGGGAAACATCCGGTACTCGTCCATACGGATTTCCGTGCTGGCGTTGCTGGAGGAAAACATGGTGGACAGGCGCTCCTGCAAGGGCGGGTAAAACAACACCAGCGCCAAGCCCAGCGCTGCGGCCAGGCCGATGATGCGGCCCGCCAGCGGCACCCGTCGCCAGCTCATCCACAGCAACACCAGAGCCAGACTGAGAATGGCCCCGCGTGAAATGCTGAACAGCAACCCCGCCGCGCCCAGCACGGCAACCGAAGCGCCCAGCAAGCGCCGCCAGCCTTGCCGGCATTGCGCGTAAAAGAAGGCCAGCGGCAGAAACAGCACCAGCGCGCCGCCGGTCAGGTTGGGATGCACCCAGGGCGAGGCCATGCGGGTGTAGTTGGCCGAAAAGATGTCTTTCACCGCTTCCGGGTGGGCATATTTCAGTTTCTCCAGCACCGGAATGAAGGTATTGGCGTTCCGGTCCTTGAAGAAATACGCCAGCGACAGCAGCAGCATGGCCAGCGTGCCCAACAGCAGCGCAGCCGCCACCGCATCGCGTTCGCGCTCTCCCTGAGCCAGCAGCGGCAACAGCAGCAAAGGCGACAGATTCAGCAACCAGCGCAACCAGTTGACCACCCCGTTGCCATCGGCCTGCACCGTGACTTGCCCCACCAGAAACGGCAGGCCGCTGAACACCATCAGGCCGATCAGCCAGCGCTCAGGCGAGTCCAGCCGCCAGCGCCGCTGCCCCGTCATCAATTGCCAGCCCGCGCCGGCCCAGCACAGCCCCAGCATCGCTTCGCTGACGGTAATGCGAAAACCCAGATTCACCGTGGTGTACGGGATGAAAGTGGCCAGCACGGCAAACAGCAGCAAGCCCCACAAGGGCTTCCACAGCACGGTCAGCGCCAACGCCGCGCCGGCGACCGCCAGCAGGGTAACCGCCTTGGGCAGGGCCAGCAGCAAAGCGCCGAACACGACGCCGATCAGCACCGCCAGCGCGCTCACCATGCCTCCCCAAGCCATTCGCCCAGCCATTGCCATAGCCTGGCGCTGTAAGCCGGCATGTCAAACTGCGCGGCCCAGGCGCGCAAGGCGACGGGACTCTCCAGTCGGCCCCGGCCATCCTGCGCCAGTCGTCGCATCAGTCGCTGCAAGGCGGCTCCTTGATGCGGATCGAAGCGCGGCGCTTCCGGCAAGGCCACCTCGTCCAGCGCGGACCCCAGCGCCACCGCCGTCGGCGTGCCTTGCGCCATGGCTTCCACTACCGGCAAGCCAAACCCCTCGGCCAAGGAAGGCTGCCACAAGCGTTCGGCATGGCGGTACAAGGCGGCCAGCTCCGCGTCGCTCACCCCGCTCAACACCCGCAGGCCAGGCAAGTCGCGCTGCTCCGGCGGCAGATCGTCCAGAGACCCCACTAGCGCCAGTTCGGGCAACAGCTCAGGACAAGCCTGACGCGCCGATCGCCATTGCTCGATGAACCAGGGGATGTTTTTGCGCGGCTCCCGCGAACCCACCAGCAACCAATAAGGCGCATTCAAGGGCGATGCCATCACGGGTTCAGCTATCGACGGCACAGCATTGGGCAGCACACGCAACTTGGCCGCATGACGGGGAAACAGCGCGGCGGCCTGCTCGGCCGTGAAACGCGAGGGTGTGAACACCCGCTCCGCCAGCGACACGGAGCGCCGTACGCCCAGGCGGTCTATCTGCCGGTAGGCCAGCGCCTTCCACCAGCTGGCGTGACGGTTGTCCAGCGTCAGCTGGAACACATCATGCAGCAGCAAGCCCAGCCGCACGCCCTCCGGCGCGCCCAAGGGCGGCAGGCCGGTATTGGCGGTGGCGATGTAAACGTCCGCCCTGCTGTCGCGCAGGGCCTGCGGCAGGAAGCCGGCCTCGAAACGCCAGCGCTCCTGGGGGCGATGTAATCCGCCCTGCGGGCTGGCCTGCGCTGGGCACAGCGCAATCTGTCGATGCGGATGGCCGTCGGGACAGGCGGTGAAACGCAGCACCTCCACGCCGGGGCGAGCCGCCAGCGCCGATTCCATCGCCAACACCTGACGCGCGATGCCGGAATACGGCGCGGCCGTCACCGGGCGGTAATCAAGACCGACGCGCATCAAGCATCTCCCGATACAGGCATTCCAGCTGGTCGGCGGCGGCGTTCCAGTCGTGGCGCGCGCGCGCATAAGCGCGGCCGGCCTCCCCCACCCGGACGGCCAGCCGGGGCGAAGCCAGCAGCAGCAAGGCTTCGCGCGCCAAGCCCTCCGCGCTTGCCGCAGTGAAAGCGTCTTCGCCGTCGCGCAGGCTCAAGCCGGACACGCCCTGCGGCGTACTGACCACCGGGAGCCCCGCCGCCATGGCTTCCAGCACCTTGAGCTTGGAGCCGCCGCCCTCGCGCAGGGGGGCGATGAACAGCGTGGACGCCGCCTGCTCCACCCGCAGATCATCGACAAAGCCCTGCCACTCGATGCGCGCGTCCGTCCAACGCGTCTTCCACTCTTCCGGCATCGCGTAGCCACAGATGGCCAGCCTGGCATCCGCCGCCTGGGACCAGACGCGGGGCATGATGTCTTCCACGCACCAGCGCACCGCATCGAGATTGGGCGGGTATTCGAAATTGCCGACAAACAGCAGACGCCGACTGCCGGCCACAGGACGCACTGATTCGAAATGCCGGCAATCCACGCCATTGACCACCACATCCACCGCGTCGCCGCGCACGCGCGCCAGCTGGGCGGCGTCCTCGGCGGTAACCGCCGCCACCCGCGCCGCCGCCTTCAGCACCCGCGCCTCCCAGCGGCGATAGCGCCACTGGTCGTAAACCACATAGGGTTTGCTCCAGAACGGCAGATGCTGATAGGTGGCTGCGCCGAGGGCCGACTCCACATTGTGTTCGGTCAGCAAAAAGGCTTGCCGGCGACGCCGCAATTCGGCCAGAAAAGGCTGGGCGGCGTAGCTGTGCTCAATCTGCACCACATCCCAGCCTTCGGCCAACAGTTGGCCGAAACGGCGGCTGAGCGCTGGCGCAAGGCCGTTGACGCTAGCCAGCAGCGGGTACGGAGCCAGCGCCGCAGCGAGCAAGGTTTTGGGGTGCTTCAAAGGGCGGCGCGGCAGGACGATCAAGCGCTCCACCAGTCGCGACAGTCGCCATTGTGTATCGGCGTCCAGCGCCTGTTTGCTCTGCACCAGCAAGGTAATGCGATGACCACGCTCTGCCAGCGTGCGAATGAGGTGAAACTGTCTCAGCTTCCCGCCGCTGGTGGTGGGCCAGGGCAAATACGGCAACGTCCACAGAATGCGCAACGGGCGCTGCAAGGCCTGTTCCTGCCGGATGATCTTGTCTACGGGACAGCCCATTATTTCCACTCCAGAATCTGCAATTGGCGACTGGCGTCCAGTCGCAGCCGGCCGTTCTCCGCCGTCAGTTCGCGCCGACCACCGCTTAGCGGCTGGTAGAGGGTGGCGCGCGTCACCCCGCTCAGCTCCACCACGCCGGGCTGCCGCGCCCAGAACAACCACAAGCGGCTGCCATCCGGTTTGCGCCAGGCCACGCTGAATTGTTCGCCGGCTTCGCGGGTCAAGGCGGGGCCGCTGTCCGGCAGCAAACGCGGGCCGGTAATGGCGAGAAAACGCGCCAGCGCGGTATAAGCGGGCTTGGGTTTGCCGTCCAGCGACAGCAGGCCGTAAGACTGGTCGCGCCGACCGGCGCGGCCATCCAGATCGGACAGGGCAAACAGGAAGACGCGGTCGTAATCCAGCGCGCTCATCAGCGCCAGACGACGCAAGAGAAAATCGGCCTGCCCGTCGCGGCCGATGACGGGCTGCTCCTCTTTCGGGCCGCCATAACTGGACCAACCCCACTCGGTTGCCCAGATGGCGGGCACTTTCATCGCGCGCAGACGGCGGTTGGCTTCCTGCGCGCGCAGGATGAAATCGCGGGCGGTCGGGTCGTCGCCTTCCGGCTCCAGGCTGTACGGGTGGTAGGCCACCACCGCGCCCAGACTGAAAGCGCCCAGTTTGCCCAGCTCTTCCAGCATCAGCCCGCCTTGTGTCGGCTGCTGGCTGTAATAGGCCATGCCCGCCATGACCACCGGCTTGCCCGGCGCGGCGCGGCGCAGTGCCTGCACCGAATCGCGCAGCAGCAGGCCATAGCCGCGCGCGTCTTCATGCGGCTGCCAGAATGCCGGCAGATTGGGCTCGTTCCACACCTGCCAGGCGTCCACGCCGGGATAGCGACCGGCCAGCATGGCCAGCCGCCGCGCATAGACCGCGGAGTCGGTAGGCGGGTACTGGTCCTTGTTGCGCGCCCAGAACGGCGCGCTGCTGGCAAAGCGGGCCGAACCCACCAGATAGAACACCGACTTCAGCCGCTCGCGCCGCAAGGCGGCGGTCAGATCGTCCAGCGGCTGCAGCACATAGCGCTCTTCCTGTGGTTCGTGCCGGTCCCAATGCAGATCCACCCTCACCCACTCCAGCCCCAGCGCCTTGAGCCGCGCCATCTGGCCTTGGTATTGCGCCGGGGTAAACCAGAGGAAATGCGCGTTCACACCGAGAAAATCTTTCCATGCCAGCGGCTGCTTGCCGCTGAGGCGGGTTTCCGCCCGCAAGGGCGCGCACATCATCAAGGCCAGGCAGGCCAGCAAGGCGGCCATCCGTGTTTTCATAACGTCTCTCCCTGGCCCTGCGCGCGCAGAAACACTTTTTTGAAGCGCTCGGCGGTACTGGGCCAGACTCGGGCCTGCCCCAGCCGGGACGCCGCCTCGGCGCAAGCGGCGATACGGGCGGGCTGATCCGCCATGCGGGCAATAGCGTCCGCCAGCGCCGGCACATCGCCCTGCGCATACACCACCCCGTTGCCATGCGACACCTCTTCGGCAAACGCCCGCGCATTGGAAGCGATGGCGCCGCGCCCGCAGGCCGCCGCCCAGGACAGCGCGCCGCTGGTGCCGCGTTGCTGCCCCAGCCAAGCCAGCCGGGCGGACTCGCGATACGGCAGCACCATCACATGGCAGGACTGGATCAGGGTGGGAATAGCATCAGCCTCCACATCCAGCCGCCAGTCCAGCGTCAAACGCGCCAGCCCGGCCTCGCGCAACCGCCGCCGCAGGAAATCGAGATAATCCCCGCCGCCGGCAAAGGTCATGTCCGGCTGCGTGCCACCGGCCAGCGTCAGGGCGCAGCCTGCGGCAAAGCCGGGCCGCTGTTGCTCCAGCAGCGCCAGCGCATCGATGAGATCTTCGATGCCTTTGCCCCGGTAGACGAAGCCGAAGTACAAGAGCCGCAGCGGCCCCCTTGGCGGCAAAGGCGGCAGCGGAGCCGGCGGCAGTGCGCGGTTGCCATGAGCGATGGCCACCACTTGCGACTTGGCCAGGCCCATGCGCCGACACAGACGGAAACGCCCGGTTTCGGTCAGGGTGACCAGCAAGGACAGCTGCTCCGCCAGCGTGCGCTCGCGCCGCAAGGTAAAAGGATCGAGCGCCAGCACACCCAGTTTGGCCAGCGTCGGCGGCAGCTTGCGCCACCAGGCCGGCAATGACGGCGGCCGCCAGATCAGCCGCTCCGGGTCGTGCACCGTGGCGGTCAACGCCAGCCCCGGCCGGTGTCGCGCCAGCCATTCCAACGCCAGGAACTCGCCGCAACGTCCGCCGCCCAGCTCGGCGTGCGCGCCGTCGAAAGCAGTCCAATCCACGCTTGCCAGCGCTTTGGCCAACCTTGCCGGCTCCTGCGGCAGGCCGCCAGCCAGCGGCGGCGTCAACGCCACGCCAAGCTCGCTCATGGCCTGACGAAACGCGGCGGCATAGTCGGCAATGCCGCTTTGCTCCGGCGGCAAGGGCGCCAGCAGGGCGATGCGCATCACCAGTTCCCTTTCAGGCGATCCAGACGCGCCAGCACGGCGGCCGGAATTTCCAGCCGGCGGCGGTTCAATACCAGCCCGTCCACTTTGCCGAAGGCGGTCTGCAGGATGGATAGCGCGTTTTCCAGCATCGGCACGCGGGTCTTGCCAGCCTCAATCAGCAGCAAGATGCGATCGGCCCGCTTCAGCTGGACGAAGGCGTCGTGATTGCTGCCCAGGCCGGCGGCCGGCAGCAGCAGCACCTCACCCGGCGCAGCGCGGTCCGCATCGTCGCGCGCCAGCCTGGCCGGTACGCCGCGTTCTTGCAGCACCTCGATCAGGCGCTGCGCGACAAAACCCACGCCCGCGCCGTCTGCGGCCGAACACAATCCCAAGTTGAGGCCCTCCGCCCGCGCTTCTTCCAGGGGCAGCTGGCCGTACAGGCGATACAGGCTGGCGAGGAAAGCCGCATCGTGACCGGCATCCTCGCCAGCCTCGGGGATGACGCTCCACACCGGCACGCCGAAACGCGCTTCCAGCCGCCCGGCGTCGTGGATGCGCTGATCAAACAAAAAGCCCAGGTAAACCACCAGCAAGCCCACGGCGAGGCCGGCGGGCAAGGCCAGCAACAGAATGGGCAGGCTCTTGGGAAAGACCTTGCCCGGCGTGAAAGTGGCTTTTTCGATGACGGCGATATTGCTGATGCGGCTGTTGTCCAACTCGCGATCGATACGGGCCTTTTCCAGGCTGTCCCGGTACAGCAGGTAGTTTTTCTCGGCGGCGGCCAGATCGCGCTCCAGCCGGGCCAGTTCCGGCTCCACGCCGAGAATGCGGTGACGTTCGCCCTTGAGGGTGTCCATCTCGCGGTCGTAAGCGGCGATGCGTGCTTTCAGTTCGCTCACGCGCACGTCTCGCTCCAGCGCGTCCCGCTGCAGCATGGTCACCATCTCGTTGGGCGCGCGGTTTTCCGAGCGCTGCACCGTGGGCTTTTCCTGCCCCGCGCGCGCCTTGAGCGCGGTGATGGCGGCGTCCAGCTCGCGGATGGGCGGCGCGTCGTTCTGGTACACCTTGAGTTTGTCCAGCCGTTCCAGCTCCAGGCCGTTGAGTTTGAGCAGCAAGTCCTCTCGTGCCGGATTCAGGCTGAGCTCGCGCTCCTTGGTCACTTCGCGCGGCAAACCCTGTGCGCGTTGTCCAGCGCTTTGCACGCCCTTTTCCAGCGCCAGCTGTTCGGCCACAGCCTCGGCGCGCTCGCCCGACACCCGGTTGAGACGGTCGGTCAGGCTCTCCAGTTTTTCCTTGGAGCTGATGCCGTCGATGGCTTTCAGATGCTCGGCGATGGCTGCCTTGGTGCCGGCGATCTGCCCGGCCAGCTTGCCGCTTTCTTGCTGGTAAAAGTCGTACAGGCTCTTGCGACCCAGCGCACGGGCGCGCTCTTCCAGATAGACATTGACCCATTTGGCCACCACCTGCTGCGCCACGGCCGGATCATCCCAGGTAAAGCTGATCTCCATCACCGCCGAGCCGGCCGCGTGGCTGACTTCAAACTGTTTTTCCAGCTTGGCCGCCAGCCGCTCTTCGGCCGACTGTTCTTCCAGCACCCCCACCAGCACCAGCCCGTCGCGAGCAGTTTCAATGACGCTGTTGGCCGCCTTCTTGACATAGAACTTGATGGTTTTCCACACACCCTGCGGCGGCTGCGGGTGCATGGCTTCCAGATAGTATTCGGCCACTTGCCGGATGATGGGTCGACCGGTCAGCAGCTTTTCCTCGTCCACGATGGGGTCGCGCTGGGTACTGGGTGCCACCAGCGTCTGGCGGTCTGCAAATTCGATGGGCAGCGTGCTGGTATCGCGTCCCGGCTTCACCAGCAGGCGCGCCTCGGACTCATAGCGCGCCGGCAGGAGAAAGGCCCCCAGCACGGCCACCACGACGGTGGCGATGACTGCCAGGCGGAATTCCCGCAGGAAGATGAACAGCAGCCGGACAAGGTCGCGGAATGAACGGATTTCAATCATGACGCACCTCAATTGGCCTTGATGTTGACATTGGTGTCGCTCGAGTTGAGGTTGTAATTCAGCCCCAGGCCGATAGCCTTGCTGAACGGCAGCAACTGGTTCAGGTAGAGGTCCACCACCTCGATACCGTTGCCCACGGCGGATTTCGGCACAAACACAACGTCGCCGCGTTGCAACATGACTGCCCGGCGCTGATCGTCCGGCTGCAGGAAACGGCTGAAATCGGTGAAATACACTTTGTAGCGGCCGTTATCGTCCAGTCGCAGCAAGGCCACCCGGCTGCTGTCCGCCGTGGGCAGCACGCCGCCTGCGCCGATGATGGCCTGCTCTATGGAGGCCGCGGCGGACAACTCGAACGCCGACGGGTTGCGCACCGCGCCGCCAACGAATACCCGGTTGCCCGGCGCGATGGCGATATTCACCGTCACCTGCGGGTAGCGGTAGATGCGCGCCAGCTTGGCGCTTACTTCTTCGCCCACCGCCTCCGGCGTGCGGCCGGCGGCGCGCACCGTGCCGATGAAGGGATAGGCGAACCCGCCGTCAGGGCGCACGAAATACAAAGTGGCTTCGTCTTTCTCCGCCGGCGTCTGCGCGTCGCGCACGATGCGCAAGGTGTCGCCGCTCATGACCCGAGTGACCGGCGGCGGCAGCTGGCTGATGTCGGCCACATCGATGCGGCGCGCCTCGACCTCCTTGTCGGCCGGCAGTGTCACCGTGCTGGGCGTGGCGCAGCCATTCAGGCAAAGCGCCGTCGCGCAGACGGCAAACAGGGGAACAATGCGTGTCATTGGATGGTTTCCTGATTCCAGTAAGCCCCGAACATGCCGAGGCGGCGCTTGAGGGCACGCGGCAGTGCGCGCTCATGCCAACCCAGACGATAGCCGGCCCACTTGAGCGCGCTGCGCAGCGCGGCTTCGGGCAGGCGCCATGCCTGCCCGGCCGCCAGCAAGGCGCGTAGTTCGGAGCGGACAAAACGCAGGCCTTCGCCGCTCGCTCCGCCGAAATGCTCGGCGATCCAGCGTTCGCGGCCATAAAACACGCCCACATCGAAATAGCGGCGGAATTCCTGCAGCAGGCTGTAGTCGTGCGAATGCAGCACTGCGGCATCTGCCTCATAACGCACCGCCCAGCCGGCCAGCAGCATGCGCGCCGCCACATAGGCGTCCTCGCTGCCGATCACGTCGGCCGGAAAGCCGCCCGCAGCCGTCAGCGCTTCGCGCCGATAGGCGCAAAATGAGTCGGAGGCGAAGCAGGTTTTGATACCGAGTTCTGCCGCATCGCGCAGGCGTTTGCTGCGGCTTTGCGGCGGGTAATTGAATTGCCGGGCATGCGCGGCCAGCACGCCGGCATCGTGATGCGGCAGCTGTCGGCCGAAAGCCATGCCCACTTCGGCGTCGTCTGTCACTGCGGCGCACAAGCGTTCCAGGCTGCGCTCGTCGGCGGGGATGGCGTCCTGCGTCAGGTAAACCAGCAGCTCGGCCCGCACCAATTCGCTGGCCATGCGCCGGGTGCCGCCATGATTGAAGCGCGCGGCGGGGATGCCCACTACGCGAGCGCCGGCGGCGCTCAAGCGGGCGGCGCTGCCGTCCCCAGACTCGCTGTCCACCACCAGCCACTCGTCAGGCTGCCGCGTCTGGGCAGCAAGCGCCGGCAGCAGACGACCCAGCCAGGGCCCGGCATTGCGCACCGGGATGATCAGCGCCATCTTCATGAGCGCGCCCCCTCTCCCGTGGCGCGGCCATAGTCGTCGTTGAAGCGCACGATATCGTCTTCGCCCAGATACTGGCCGCTTTGCACCTCGATCATCACCAGATCAATGCGTCCCGGGTTATACAAGCGATGACGCTCTCCGGCCGGAATGAAAGTGGACTGGTTGGTGTGCACCAAGCGCACCGCCTCGCCATTGGTCACTTGCGCCGTGCCGCTGACCACAATCCAGTGCTCGCTGCGGTGATGGTGCATCTGCAACGACAGCGAAGCGCCGGGCTTGACCAGAATGCGCTTGATCTTGAAGCTCTCGCCTTCCTCCAGCACCGTGTAATAGCCCCAGGGCCGATGCGCGGTGCGATGCTGGCTGCCGGCCTGATGCCCGCCCTGCTTGAGCTTGGCCACCACTTCGCGCACTTCCTGGCTGCGGGCGCGATCAGCCACCAGCAAAGCGTCCGGCGTATCCACGATCACCAGATCCCGCAAGCCAATGGCGGCAATCAAGCGCCCGCGCGCCTGGATGAAACAATGGTGACTGTCCTGGCTGATCACCTCGCCGGACAGGCGGTTGCCGTTTGCGTCCTCCGGGTACAAACCAGCGTAACTGTCCCAGCTGCCGATATCGCTCCAACCCAGGCTGCAAGGCAGCACTGCGGCGTTGTCGGCTTTTTCCATTACCGCGTAATCAAAGGAAATGTCCGGACAAGCCCTGAAGGCCGTTTCGTCCAGTTCGCGTTGCGAGCGCCCGCCGCCCTCCAGCAAGGGGCTGGCGTCCAGACTGCGCGTCACCGCCTCCCGCACCTCCGGCGCATGGCGGGAAAAGGCATCATTCAGCACATCGGCCCGACTGCAAAACATGCCGCTGTTCCACAGATAACGGCCATCGGCAAGAAACGCCTCGGCGCGGGCCGCATCCGGCTTTTCCACGAAACGGGCAATGCAATTGCCGCCTTCGGCCAACCTTTCGCCGGCCTCGATATAGCCAAAGCCGGTTTCTGCCCGCTCCGGCCGCAGGCCAAAGGCCACGATATGGCCCACCTGCGCCATGCGCAGCGCCTCCGCCGCCGCTTCGTCGAAGGCCGCCTCGTCCTGTATAAGATGATCCGCTGGCAAGACCAGCAGCGTTGCTCCCGGCCAGCGCGTTTCAGCCTCCAGCGCCGCCGCGGCGATGGCTGGCGCGGTATTGCGACCCAGCGGCTCCAACAACAGCTCGATCGGCAAACCACGCGCGTTCACCGCTTGGCATTCGTCCAGCGTGCGAAACAGCGAGGACTGGCCGGTCACGATCAGCACCCGCTCCACGCCGGGCAAGGCGGCGGCGCGCTGGAAGGTTTTCTGCAGCAGGCTTTGATCGTCCGGCAAGCGCATGAAGGGCTTGGGAAACGACGCGCGCGACACCGGCCACAGGCGCGTGCCCGCGCCGCCGGAAATGATGCAGGGAATCAAGGACGACATGGCAAGCCTTTCAATAAGCGGCCTCGCCGCCCAGCACCGCCAGCGGCGTGAGCGCGAGGATGTAAAGGTCGAACCAGAGCGACCAGTTCTCGATGTATTCCAGGTCGTAGGCCACCCGCTTTTCTATCTTTTCCAGCGTATCGGTCTCGCCCCGGTAGCCTTTCACTTGGGCCCAGCCGGTGATGCCGGGCTTCACCCGATGGCGCGAGGTGTATTCGTCCACCGCTTCTTCGAACAACACGCCCGCCGCCTTGGTGGCCTTGGCGTGCGGGCGCGGCCCCACCATGGACATGCTGCCGCCCAGCACATTGAAGAGCTGCGGCAGCTCGTCGATGCTGGTCTTGCGGATGAAGCGCCCCACCCGCGTCACGCGCGGATCGTGACGCGTGGTCTGGCTGGCCGCGTGGTGATCGGTCATCTCGGTGTACATCGAGCGGAATTTGAAGACTTCGATCAGGCGGTTGTTGTAGCCGTAGCGCTTTTGCCGGAACAGCACCGGCCCGGGCGAATCCAGCTTGATCAGCACGGCGGTCAACAACATCAACGGAGAAAACAGCAGCAAGGCCAGCGCGGACAGCGCGATGTCCTCCAGCCGCTTTACCAAGGGCGACCAGCCGGACAGCGGCAATTCGGAAATATTGAACATCGGCAGCCCGGCCACCGGCGTGATGCGGTTGTGGGCAAAGTGAAAGGCCGCCATGTCCGGGGCCAGTAGCAAGGTGACAGGCAGCCGGCGCAAATCGCGAATGATGCTGCCCATGCGCTCTACCGCCGCCCAGGGCAACGCGATGAGAATCAGTTGGGCGCCGCCTGCCCGCACCAGCGCTTCCAGGTCGGCGATGGTGCCAAGATACGGGATGCCGGCCATGCCGTGCCGCGAACGCTCTGCGCGATCATCGGCGTAGCCGATCAGGCGATGGCGCAAGTCGGCGTGCTCCAGCATGAAGTCGGCCAACCGGCTGCCGCTTTCGGTGCGCCCGACAATCACTGCCTTGCCCAGCCCGCGCCCGCGCCGCACCAGATGGCCAATCACCCAGTGGGCCAGCACGCGCTGCAAGGACAAGGCCGTCAGCGTCATGCCGAACCACGCGGCAAGACCGCCATAGCCCAGCTGATGCAAGGCCGGGGAGAAGAACCTCAACGCCAGAATCAGCAGGAAGCCGGCAGCGCAAGCTAGCGCCAGCGGCCGCAGCCGCCACTGCCGCCCGAACATGGCCGGTCCATAGAGGCCGAAAGCCTGGAACACCACGGCCATGACCAGGCCGCAGGTAAGAATCGGACGCCACCAGACAAGCAGCGCCTCGCCGAGAGTGAGAATCGAACGGGAACTGCCAGCGCCGGCCGCCAGCAAACCGCAAAGCGTCACCCAGAAAACATGGGAGAGTCGCGCTGCCAGTCGCAGGTAAACCACCACTTCAGCCCCGGTTCGGTCCTGTTGTTCAATACTGTGAATCAGCATTGTCCAGACCTTTGTTTAAACTGTTGCAATTATAAATCTAAAATACAGCAACAGCACCCGGCCTCAGCAGCATTTCTTTACTCTCTTTACAGCAATAGGCTCATTTTCAAGCAACAAACAGGTCGTTTTGCTTGAAAATGCAGTACAAATCCTGCCATCCAGCCCCCCGCGCCCCACATTCCCTTGCACCTTGCCAACAATGCAAATTGTTAATTCATATTAAATCCATTACCCATCAAGGCTCTGCAACACCCAACCATCGCCCGTCACTCGCAAAGCAATAGACAAATTAGTATTTAAAATGATTTAACAAAAAGTGATGCAAAGATGCGACACACGATCTGTCCATTCATGATCGTCAGCCCTTCCGCCGCCCTTTCTCGCGTACCTTCCAGCGGTTTTCCTTGCTTTTTGTGCAAACGCACATATGCTGAATGAAAATACCCACATAGCTGTTTCACACCAATCATGAATACTCCTCTTCGCGTACTGCTCACTGCAGTCGTGATCCTCGCGGCAAGCGCCATCCTGCGGCTCGTCGAGCCCTGGACGGCGCTTGAAGCCAACACCCTCACCGTCAGCCAATTCGCCAACAGCAATGCCGCCGCCATCGCCAGTCAGTTCGCCGGCAATGGCGCATGGCTTGCCCGGCTGTTGGTTGGCGTGCCGGGGCTGGCTCTCATTGCTGTCATCTGGCTGAAAAAACCCCGATAGAAAGACGCATCATGAAAAAAACCATGGTTCTGCCGGCCATGGCCGGCGCCCTGTTGCTGACTGCTTGCACCCACAACGCCATCGACGAATTCCAGGAAGTTGGCCCTTCGGAAACAGCTTTCCTTATCGCACTGGATGGCGACACCATGAAAAACCAGTCCAGGCTGCAATCTGTGGAGTTTTTAGAGAAAAACAAAGTCAGCGATAAACGGGTCATGATCCCGCACCGCATGGTCAACCTGTGCCCCTCCTGCTGGTGGGGCCAATACCAGGACATGCCCAGCGCCAAACTGATCCGCATCTCGCGCGCGCCGGTAACCCGGGAATGGACGCGGTCGGGCCTTACCGGCACCAGCGCTTCGAACCAGGCCTTCTCGGTGGAAACCAGCGAGTCCATCGACTTCGATATCGGCGCAACGATGACCGCCCACATCAATGAAACCGACGCAGCGAAATTCCTCTATTTCTATGCCGGTAAGCAGCTGGCCGAAGTGGCGGACAGCAACATTCGCAGTTTTGTTGCCGCCAGCCTGGCAAGACAGTTCGGCGCCAACACGCTCGACTGGTGCCGCGCGCACAAGAACGAGGTGTTCGCCAACGCCTTGAAAGAAGCGCAGGACGCCTTTGCCCCCAAAGGCATCGCCATCGACAATCTGGGTTTTGTCGAAGGCATGACCTACCACGACCAACGCATCCAGGACGCCATCAACAAGAAGTTTGAAGCCGACGTGCAGGTGGAGGCAGCGCGTCAGCAACTGGCCGCTGCCGAAACGCTGGCCAAGGCGCAAACCGCCGTACAGGCACAGCAAGAGCTGGAAATGAAAAAGCGCGCGCTGGATCTGCAGGCCAAGGCCATAGACAAGTGGGACGGGCATTTGCCGCAGGTGGTGGGCAGCGACAGCAAGCTGATGCTGGGCATGGGCGATATGCTGCGCAAATGACGGCATTGCCAGAAAGCGGGAAATCGCCAATCATGTTTCCGCAAACCTGATCACAAGGACAAGACATGATCGTCACCCCCGACCAGTGGCTGGCCTTTCTCGCCGCCGCCATTCTGATCACCCTGTCGCCCGGCCCGGACAACCTGATGGTGTTGAGCCTGGGCATCGCGCGCGGCCGTCGCCAGGGCATGGTATTCGGCCTTGGCTGCGCGCTGGGCTGCATCACCCACACCCTGCTGGCGGCGCTGGGCATCAGCGCGCTGATTGCCGCATCGCCGCTGGCGTTTACCGCGCTGAAGCTCTCCGGCGGGGCTTACCTGATATGGCTTGGCTGGCAAGCCATCCGCAGCCGGGGCGGTTCACTGGATGCCGGCAAGGCCAAGGGGCGGAACGAGCCGCTGGCGGTCCTGTTTCGCCGCGGCCTGATCGCCAACGCCATCAACCCCAAAGTGGTGCTGTTCTTCCTGGCTTTCTTGCCGCAATTCGTAGTGACTTCGCGCGGGCACGTCGGCCTGCAAACGCTGATACTGGGACTGACCTTCACCCTGCAAGGCGCCGTGCTTTTCGGCTCGTTGGGTTATTTTGCTGGCCATGTCGGCGCCTGGTTCAACCGCAGCCCGCGCGCCGGCATGTGGCTGGACCGCATCGCCGGCAGCATCTTCATCGCACTGGGCCTGCGACTGGTCCTGGCGCCGCAACGCTGAGCGCGCATGGCGTGCATAAAACAAAAGGGGTTGGCTCAAAGCCAACCCCTTTCTCTTCGGCCAACCTCGCCGCCTACTTCTTGCCCATCACCAAAAACTCCACCAGCACATTCTTGAAGATGAAGCCGCTGACGCCAAAGCCCAGCACCAGGAACAGAATCGCCGTGCCAAGCTTGCCCGCCTGGGATTTCTTGCCCAGATCCCAGATGATGAAACCCATGAAGATGATCAGCCCGGACAGGCAGACGATCATCGAAATATTGGTGAATTGTTCTTCAGACACCTTGTCATCCTTTGCTGTTGCCGCCGCCTGCGGCGGGCCCGCTCGCCCGCGCGCATCCATTCGGAGGTGATAACGATACTCGTCCCGCCTCGCCGGCTCAACCTTGATGGCGATCATGAAAACCCGGCACGCCACGCGTCGCGCATGCGCCCATGAAAAAAGGCCGCCTCCCGGGCGGCCTTCTCATGGTCGGTGCCTTAACCGCGACGATGCTTGGCGTTGGCGGCAATCCGCATGCGCAAGGCATTCAGACGGATGAAGCCGGCAGCATCGGCATGATTGTAGGCGCCGCCGTCCTCATCGAAGGTAGCAATGGTGGGGTCGAACAACGAATCGGTCTTCGATTCGCGGCCAACCACAATCACATTGCCCTTGTACAGTTTCAGACGCACCCAGCCGTTGACCGTGGCTTGCGAAGCGTCGATCATGCCTTGCAGCATCAGACGCTCCGGGCTCCACCAGTAGCCTGTGTACACCAGCTTGGCGTACTTCGGCATCAGTTCGTCCTTCAGGTGGGCCACTTCGCGGTCCAGCGTGATGGATTCGATGGCGCGATGCGCCTTCAGCATGATGGTGCCGCCCGGGGTTTCGTAGCAGCCGCGGGACTTCATGCCCACATAACGGTTTTCCACGATGTCCAGTCGGCCAATGCCATGCTTGCCGCCCACGCGGTTCAGCTCGGTCAGCACTTGCGCCGGGGACATGGCCACGCCGTTGATGGCGGTGATGTCGCCCTTCTCGTACGTCAGTTCCAGATACTCAGCGGCGTCAGGCGCGTTTTCCGGGCTGACGGTCCACAGCCACATATCTTCTTCGGGCTCGGCAGCCGGGTTTTCCAGCACGGTGCCTTCATAGGAGATATGCAGCAGGTTGGCATCCATGGAATACGGGCTGCCGCCGTTTTTCTTCTTGCTGATGTCGATGCCGTGAGTCTCGGCGTAGGTCAGCAGCTTCTCGCGGGACAGCAAATCCCATTCGCGCCACGGCGCGATGACCTTCACATCCGGCTTCAGGGCGTAGTAACCCAGCTCGAAACGCACCTGATCGTTACCCTTGCCGGTAGCGCCGTGGGATACAGCGTCGGCTCCCACCTGGTTGGCGATTTCGATTTGGCGCTTGGCGATCAGCGGACGCGCAATGGAAGTGCCCAGCAGATACTCGCCTTCATAGATGGCGTTAGCGCGGAACATCGGAAACACGAAATCGCGCACGAATTCTTCGCGCAGGTCGTCGATGAAGATGTTTTCCGGCTTGATGCCCAGCGATACGGCCTTCTTGCGCGCCGGTTCCACCTCTTCGCCCTGGCCGATGTCGGCGGTAAAGGTCACTACTTCGCACTGATAAGTGTCTTGCAGCCACTTGAGGATGACGGAGGTATCCAGACCGCCCGAATAAGCCAGCACTACTTTTTTGATGTCAGACATGTTTCTTCTTTCCAGCGAATTGTTTCAGTGTTCTGTTGCGACTCAGTCGTACTGATGTCCCAGCAACAGGAATTCGATCAGCGCCTTTTGCGCGTGCATACGGTTTTCGGCCTCATCCCAGACCACGCTTTGCGGACCGTCGATCACCTCGGCGCTCACCTCTTCGCCGCGATGAGCCGGCAGACAATGCATGAACAGGGCGTCGGGCTTGGCATGCTTCATCAGCTCCGCGTTTACCTGATAACCGCTGAAAGCCTCCAGACGCGCGGCGCTTTCGGCTTCAAAGCCCATGCTGGTGAACACGTCGGTGGTCACCAGATCGGCGCCGGCGGCGGCACGAACCGGGTCATGCGTGGTTTCCAGGTGCTCGGAGCCGTAGTGCGCGCCATCCAACACGGTGAGTTCATAGCCGACCGGCGTCGCCACCTTGAGCTTGAAGCCCAGTACCTTGGCCGCTTGCAGCCAGGTTCGGCAAACATTGTTGCCATCGCCGATCCAGGCCACGGTCTTGCCCTTGATCGAACCGCGGTGCTCGATGAAGGTGAAGATGTCGGCCAGAATCTGGCAAGGGTGGTATTCGTTGGTCAGGCCGTTGATCACCGGCACGCGCGAATGGGCGGCAAGGCGGTCCACCAGGGTCTGGTCGAAAGTGCGGATCATGATGATATCGCTCATGCGCGACAGCACGCGGGCGGTATCTTCCACCGGCTCGCCCCGGCCAAGCTGGCTCGACTTCGAATCCAGGAACATGGCATGGCCGCCCAATTGGGCCATGCCGGCTTCGAAGGAAACGCGGGTGCGGGTGGAATTCTTTTCGAAAACCATGGACATCACCTTGCCGACCAGTGGTCGGTACAGCTCGCCTGAGCTGTGTCGTCGCTTCAGTACCTTGGCGCGCTCGAAGATATGACGGTATTCCTCGTGGTTCAGGTCGCTGAATTGCAGGTAATGGCCTACTGGCTTCATGATGTAAGGGTTCCAAAAAAAAAGAGCCATCACGCATAGAACACGGTGTGTGTCTTCATGCGCAATGGCACATTACTACACGCTGGTCTCAAATCAGTTCACAAGTGTCGCGGTTTTGCTTCAGTCGAAACAAAATTTACATATTTGCGACATGGATATATTTATCTGAATTTGCCTTGTCTGACAAGGTCTCAGCTGAACAATAATCTGTCATGCAATCCGGATAACTCTTTCTCTTTGAGAACCCGCAAGTACATTTCCCCACCATCTTCGGCCAAACCATGCATTTCTATGGTTTTTTGTGTCTTTTGCAGACGAGCCAAATAAGACAGGATACTGTCGTCAATCACCTGCCCCGGCACCAAAACGGGGATGCCCGGGGGGTACGGTACGATCTGATCGCAGCAAATTCGCCCCGCCAGCGCGCCGTTCGGCCGACCCTCATCATCCAGCAACGGCAAACGCTCGCCCGCTTCGTAAAATGCATCGCGCGGCAGGCAGGCCAGGCGAGAGAAGCGCGGAATCTCGGGCATGCGCGACAAGGTGCGCGGCGCGCGCTTTTCCTTGGCCAGGCGCAGCAGCGCGTCATACAAGCGCGACACCTTGCTGCGCGTGGTGCCCATGGTCAGCAGCAGGGAAATAGTGCTGAAGGTGGATTTTTCGATCTGGATGTTGAAACGCTCGAATAGCTCATGCTGCAGCTCGTCGGCGGTGTAGCCCGTCTGCGTAATGTCCACCGTCAGCTTGGTGGGGTCCAAGCGGATGCCGTCCTCCCTCACCTCCTCAGGCAACAAGTCTTCCAGCTCAAGCACGCGAAAAACGCCGGTGGAGTTGATCTTCTCGCGCAACTCCTGCGCCAGTCGCAAAGTGCGATCCAGCAAACGATAGCCCTCGGTGACCGCCTGTTTGCGCGCCACATCCAGACTGGCGATCAGGTTGTATTGCGGGCTGGTGGAGGCATGCATGTTGAAGTTCTCGCGAAACAGATGTTCATCGAAAGCCGGATCATTGACATGAATCATGCTGGCCTGCGAAAACGCCGAGAGAATCTTGTGGGTGGACTGGGTAGCGTAATCCGCGCCCGACTCAAGCGCCGTAGGGCGGAATGCGGGGTGAAAACGGGCGAAACCATACCAGGCCTCATCCACAATCACCTTGATGCCTTTTTCATGCGCGGCCTCGATGATGGGCTTGAGGTCGTAACGCATGCCGTCGTAAGTGCAGGAGGTGAGAATCAGCACCCGCGCGTCCGGATTGGCCTCGATGGCGTCAAAAATGGTTGCCTTGGGCACTGGACCGAACACGCCGTACTGCCGGTTGATGGATGAGTCCAGATACACCGGCAATGCGCCAGACAAAATCACCGCGTGATGCACGGATTTGTGACAATTGCGGTCCAGCAACAACTTGTCGCCCGGCGCCAGCAAGGTCTGGAAAATCACCTTATTGGAGGTGGAGGTGCCATTGGTGGCGAAGTAGGTTTTGCGCGCGCCAAACGCCTTGGCGGCCAGCTTCTGGGACTCGGCAATCACACCTGTGGGGTGAAGCAGCGAGTCCAGCATGGGAACCGACACCGAAAGGTCTGCGCGCAGCATGTTCTCGCCGACAAAATCGTAGAAGTCGCCCACCCAGGGGCTGCCCTTCAGCGAGTCGCCGCCGGCATGGCCCGGCGTATGCCAGGAATCCTTGGCCATACGAACGTATTGCTTGAGCCGGTCGTAAAAAGGGGTGGCGGATTTTTCGGCCAGCTCGGCGGTGAGGATACGGAACCAGCCGTTGTGGTCGGCTTCGTCGCGGTAGAAGTAACCATCCACGGCGTGGCTGGCCAAGTCCTCAACCAGCGCGCGCTCATCATCATCGTTAAGCATCACGTACAGCGACAATTCCGGGCGGAAGTCGCTAACCTGATTGGCCAGTTGCACAGCAGCCTGGCTGATGCCCTTTTCCTGCAATTGCTTGTCCACCAGCACGGCCTGGATATCGCCGTCGCGGGTGATGATGTCCATCGCTTCCTTCAAGCGGGATGCGCCGATAAAGGTGAGTCCGTAGGGATTTTCCAGGCGTACGGCCACAGCGCCCAAGCCGGCCAATACATCGGCCTGCCACTTGGCGTCGTCGCTTACCACCAGAACACGGCTAACGGGGGTCATCTACTGATTTCTCCTGAGTGTAGTGCGGCGTACTTCGTTGTCTGTCTGTCCTGTGTACGCTTCAGAGTTTGTTTTGGTTTTTGGCTATCGTATCCACAAGCGCGGGCAGCGTCATTTTGCAGTCGCACAATTTTCCGCCGCCGACACATCGGCGGAGCGAGGCCGCCGGCTTGAGGTACAATGCGCGGCATGCTGACCGATGCCGAAAAAGACGCGATTCGCGACCACTACCGCACCATCTCGGAAAACCTGCCGGGATTCCGCCCTCGCCCGGCCCAGCGCCGCATGTTGGCCGAAGTGGCCAATGCGCTGTCGCGCTGCCAGGAAAAGCAAGGCGATGACGCGCCCGATCGCCAAGGCGAAAGCATCGCCGTCATTGAGGGCCCCACTGGCGTCGGCAAAAGTCTGGCCTACCTCCTGGCCGGCGGCGTCATGGCCAAAGCGCGCAACAAGAAGCTGGTGGTCACCAGCGCCACCATCGCACTGCAAGAGCAACTGGTGAATCGCGACCTGCCCTTCGTGGTGGAAAAAAGCGGCCTGCCCGTGACCTTCGCGCTGGCCAAGGGCCGCGGGCGCTATCTGTGTCCCCAGCGCATCTTTGCCCTGACGGCGGAGTCCGCTCAGGGGCAATTACTGGCCGGCGACCCCGTCCTCACGCTATGGGACCGCAAGCCGCAAGCGGAAGAAATCGAAGCGCTGCGCGAAATGGCCGACGCTTTTTATTACCGCAAATGGAACGGCGACCGCGACAGCTGGCAGACCATCATCGACGACGGACTATGGGGACGCGTCACCAACGACCGGCACGGCTGTCTGAAATCCGCCTGCCCCAACCGCCCGGAATGCCCTTTCTATCTTGCTCGCGACACCCTGGAAACCGTGGACGTCATCGTGGCCAACCACGACCTGATGCTGGCCGACGTCTCCATGGGCGGCGGCGTCATCCTTCCCCCGCCCGAAGACAGCTTTTATTGCATCGACGAGGCGCATCACCTGGCCAAGAAAGCCGTCAACCAGTTTTCCGCCGAGCACTCGCTGGCCCAGGCCATGGGCTGGCTGGACAAAGTGGGCCCGGTTGCCGCGCGCGTGGAAACCCTCACCGGCAAGACCGACATCACCGGCCAGGCCATGGAAGCCGCCGATGCGGCCATGGAAACGCTCAGCGAATGGCTGTGGTTGCTGGAAGGCGAAGAACAACTAAGCGCCAATAGTGAAAATCTGGAACCCACCTGGCTGATTGAAGACGGCAAGCTGCCCGAACGACTGCAAACCCCGGCCGCGAATATGGCCATCTCGGCGCGCGCCATCTTCAAGCACCTCTCCGCCATGACCGATGCGCTGACCGAAGCGCGCAAGGAAAAAGGCAATGAGACAGTGCTGATAGACAAAGCCGCAGGCGACTTGGGCTTTCTTACCGGGCGCGCAGAGCAACTGATGGCCGTGTGGGATCTCTTTGAAAAAGAAACCGAAGACAATTCGCCGCCCATTGCAAAATGGATTACCCGCCGCACCGAAGGCAAGGGCGACTATCTTTTTTCCGCCTCTCCGGTCAGCGCAGCGGCCAGCCTTGCCGCAACCCTGTGGCGACGCGCCGCCGGCGCCATTCTGACCTCAGCCACCCTGCGCTCGCTGGGCGCTTTCGATCTGCTGCTGTCGCAAACGGGCCTGCGCTGGCTGCCGCAAGTGCAATGCGTGGCGCTGGATTCTCCGTTCAATTTTGGCGAGCAGGGCGAACTCTACCTGCCGCCCATGCTGGCCAGCCCAAAGGACCCATTGGGGCACACGCGGGAAATCGTCGAATGGCTGCCGCGCCTGATCGACACCACCGAAGCCGTCGGCACGCTGGTGCTGTTTTCCTCGCGCAAGCAGATGCAGGACGTCGCGGCCCTGCTGCCGGCAAATATCCGGGATGCGCTGCTGGTGCAGGGGGAAATCCCCAAGAGCGTGCTGCTGGAAACCCACCACACCCGGCTGGGAGCCGGCCAAGCCAGCATCATCTTCGGCCTGGACTCCTTCTCTGAAGGGCTGGATTTGCCTGGCGAAAGCTGCGTGCACGTCATCATCGCCAAACTGCCCTTCGCCATGCCGGACGACCCCGTTGGCCGAACACTGTCGCGCTGGATAGAGAAACGCGGCGGCAACCCCTTCGTCGAACTGACCGTACCGGAAGCCTCGATCAAGCTGATCCAGGCCGTGGGCCGGCTTATCCGCACCGAGCGCGACTATGGTCGGGTCACCATTCTGGACAACCGGCTGGTGAAACAAAGTTACGGCAAAAAGCTGCTGGCATCGTTGCCGCCATTCAAGCGCATCTGATTTTGAGGTAAAATCGCGGGTAAACCCGCTACAGGCCGGCCATTGTCCTACAAAACAACAAGGTCGCCTCTGCTATAGCTATAAGAGACCACACCCAGCACACTCCGGTTTGACACCATGATCTGCAATCCATACGAAGTAGTGATTCAGGGGCTGACCTCTGAAGGCCGCACCTTTCGCCCCAGCGACTGGGCCGAACGCCTGGCCGGCATCCTCGCCTCTTTCGGCGGCGACCAGAAACTCGCTTACCACGCCTACGTCCGTCCCATGCTGCTCGAAGGCGTCCGCTGCGTCGCAGTGGACAAGAAGCTGCAAAAGATCAATCCGCAAGTGTTTCAGTTCCTGATGGACTTCGCCAAAGACAACGATTTGCGGATTGTCGATTGTCGAACCCTGATCGACGAGATTTACCCGAACAAGTTTTTGGCTTAAATACGACAAACGCTCGTTGGTTTTTCTTGATCTGCGTCATTAGTGCAACATCAGCGTCATATTGTGTGGTTAGAATCGGACAGTACTGAAGCATGGCAACGCCAATCCGTGAGCGTTAAGCCACAGCTGGTACTGCAATAATCACAACACCCGATGGAGCACATTACGATGCAAAAGAAAAGCCTGGCCGCACTGGTCGCCACTCTGTTCGCCATCCCGTTCGCCGCTCACGCTGACGTCACCGTTTACGGTTTCATCAGCGGTGGCATCGAATCCACCAAAGCAACCGGCAACGGCGTATCCTCCAAGGACTACACCTCGCGCACCCGCGTTGTTGACCACAACTCCCGCATCGGCTTCAAGGGCTTTGAAGACTTGGGCAATGGCACCAAGGCCATCTGGCAGGTTGAAAGCAGCCTGAAGAACTTTGAAAACGGCGGCACCGACGACAAGGGCGTAACCGCCACTTTCGGTACCCGCAATACCTTTGTCGGCCTCGACAATGCCAACTTCGGTAAGGTTTACTTGGGCTACAGCGATACCGCTTACAAAGCGATGACCGATATCGGCCTGAACCTGCTGACCAACACCACTGCCGACGTCAACGGTTCCTCCAGCGTTTACAGCCGCGGCGAAACCCGCCTGAAGAACTCCGTTCACTACGTCTCTCCGGATCTGTCCGGCTTCAAGGTTGGCCTGTCTTACGGCGTGGATGAAGCTCAAACCAGCGACAGCACCGGTGCCAAGACTGACGCCAGCCGCCTGTCCCTGGCTGCAAACTACACGCTGGGTGGCCTGCAAGTCGCCACCGGCTGGGATCGCCAGAACGACAAGGGCGACTACAAGGGCGCCACACTCTACTCCGGCAAGAACACCAGCTTCTACAAACTGGCTGCCAGCTACAAGTTCTCCACTGGCACCTTCGTTGGCGCAGGTTATGAATGGGGCCGCTTTGACTCCACAGTTGCCGGCAAAGGCACTCTGAAGCAAGACGACTGGACCATCGCCATCGGTCAAGACATCGGCAATGCCTCCATCAAGCTGTCCTACAGCGACCTCGGCAAGCTGACCGGCGCCACCGCCGGCACCGAAGGCGACTACAAGGCTCACGAGTGGGTATTCGGCGGCACTTACAACCTGTCCAAGTCCACCCAACTCTTCGGCTACTACGCCAAAATCACCAACAAGAAGTCGCAAAACGCCAACTTCGCCAACAACGCCGTATATGACACCGCCTCTGGCACCCCCACTGCCAGCCTGACCAAGGGTAACAGCCCGGAAGCCGTCGGCGTTGGCATGAAGGTAGCGTTCTAATATCCCAGCGGCACATTCGGCCAAAGCCGAAACCGCGGCAGACGGGCATCCCTTGGGGTGCCCGTTTTTTCATCATTTGCTAGAATATGGAATTGCCGCACACACAAGACCACCCAAAATGAGCATTGAACTGAAAACCGCCGCCGACATTGAGAAAATGCGGGTAGCCGGCCGCCTGGCCGCCGAAGTGCTGGACTACATCACGCCTTTCGTCAAACCCGGCGTGACTACCGAAGAAATCGACAAGCTGTGCCATGACTACATGGTTAATGTGCAGCAAACCGTCCCGGCCCCGCTGAATTACGCGCCGGACGGCCACAACCCCTACCCCAAGTCCATTTGTACCTCGATCAACAGCGTTGTCTGCCATGGCATCCCCAATGACAAGCCGTTGAAAAACGGCGACATCATGAACATCGACATCACGGTGATCAAGGATGGTTATCACGGCGACACCAGCCGCATGTTCTATGTGGGCGATGTCAGCGACCATGCCCGCCGACTGTGCAAGATCACCTATGAGTGCATGTGGAAGGGCATCGAGAAAGTAAAACCGGGCGCCAAGCTCGGCGACATCGGCCATGTCATTCAGCAACATGCCGAAGGCAGCGGCTACAGCGTTGTGCAGGAGTTTTGCGGCCACGGCATTGGCAAAAAATTCCACGAAGAGCCGCAAGTGCTGCACTACGGCCGCCCTGGAACAGGCCTGGAGCTCAAAGCCGGCATGATCTTCACCATCGAGCCCATGATCAACCAGGGCAAGCGCCACCTGCGCATGATGAGCGACGGCTGGACAGTGGCCACCAAGGATCGCAGCCTGTCAGCCCAATGGGAACATACCGTGCTTGTTACCGAGACGGGCTATGAAATCCTGACCCAATCAGACGGTACGCCGCCGAAACCGGTTTTCCGTTAAACCACAAAAAAACCCGCCTGGCGGGTTTTTTTGTTTTAAAGCAGACGATTTCATGGAAGCCGCTCAAATCACGAACTACACTAACAGACAGTAGATAACATCATGCGGGAGTAACGGCATGCTTAGCGTCAACACCAATATCAGTTCGCTGGAATCGAACAGCCAGCTCGACAAGTCCAGGAAGAAATCAGAACAGCTGCTGGATCAGCTCTCCTCCGGCACCCGGCTCACCAGCGCCTCCGTTGACGCCGCCAACAGCGCCATTTCCCAAACTCTTGAAGCGCAAGTGCGCGGCCAGAATCAGGCCGTCAACAACGCCTATGACGGCGTTTCCATGCTGCAGACTGCTGACGGTGCACTGTCTCAACTCCAAAGCAATTCACAGCAGATTCAAGACTTGGCCATTCAGGCGGGCAACGGCGCATTGAGCAGCGCCAATCGGCAATCGCTGCAACAGCAGGTGGACCAACTGACTCAGGCCAACTCGGCCATCGTGCAAAGCACCACCTTCAACGGCACCGCACTGCTTAATGGCGGCAACTCCCAAACCTTCCAGATCGGCGCCAACGGCAGCAGCGACAACCAACTGACCGTCAGCACGCCCAACCTGTCGGCCAGCGCG
This sequence comes from uncultured Aquitalea sp., assembly GCF_945957525.1. Taxonomy (GTDB): domain Bacteria; phylum Pseudomonadota; class Gammaproteobacteria; order Burkholderiales; family Chromobacteriaceae; genus Aquitalea. The sequence goes on from NZ_CAMFLA010000021.1 coordinate 34,514, forward strand.
GCAAGCGGCGGCTTGAGCAGCTACAACAGCAACCTGAACGCGACCGGCACCATCGACATCACCACTCCGGCCAACGCAGTTGCAGCCCAGTCCAGCATCAGCAACGACCTCAACGCGCTGTCGAACAGCCGCACCCAGCTAGGCGCCGCCAGCAACCAGTTTGAAGCCGCCATCAACAATCTGCAGAATTCCTCCGTGAATCTGCAGGCCGCCAAGAGCCGTATCAGCGACACCGACTTCGCCGCAGCGCTGTCGCAGCTGACACAGCAACAGATTCTAGGCCAGGCGGCAGTAGCCACCCAGGCGCAAGCCAATGTTTCAGCCCGTTCCGCCCTCAGTTTGCTCTCCGGCTAGGCAACTTTATCGACGCAACACAGTCAAACTGCATGGCATGGCGGCAATTGGCCGCCGAATAAACCGACAGGACACCGCAAGGTGTCCTGTCTGCTTTGATAAGGAGTCATGCATGTCACAACCCGCGATCACCGTTTCCAGCCTGGACTACGAACGCCTCAGCCAATGGTTAGCAAAGGGAGGGGCGGCGGCGGAAACGCTTGCCGCGCTGGAGGCTGAGCTTGATCGCGCAGACGTGCTGGAGCCGCACGAAATGCCACCAAACATCATCACCATGAACAGCACGGCGCGTGTGCGCATTGAAGCCAGCGGCGAGGAAAAAGAGCTGACGCTGGTTTATCCGGACAAGGCAGACCAGGCCAATGGCAAGCTCTCCATCTTTGCGCCGGTCGGCACCGCCCTGCTAGGGTTGGCCGAAGGCCAGAGCATTGACTGGCAAACACTGTCCGGCCCCACGCGCCTCACCGTACTGGCGATTACCTACCAGCCGGAAGCCGCCGGCGAACTGCACCGCTGATCCGACTATTGGAAAAACAAAAGGCCAACCCGATGGGTTGGCCTTTTTTGCTTGCTGACCCGCGCTTACCAGCAGCGCTCTATCATCTGCCCCAGCCTTACCAGCTTGCCATGAAAAAAGTGCCCCGCACCGGGAAACACCAACACCGGCAAATCCTGCGGGCGCGCCCACTCCAGTACGGCGGATAGTGGAATCACTTCGTCTTGCTCGCCATGAATCACCAGCGTACCGGCTGGCACTGGCGGCGTCGGAATCTCGTACTTGCCCACCGCCACGCCCATCAGCAACAATTTATCAGCCTCAATGCGGGCGCGGGTGCGCGCCGCCACAAAACCACCGAAGGAGAACCCCGCCAGCGCCAGCGGCAAGTCGCCCTGCTCGTTCCGCGCATGCTCAACCACGGCGATGACATCCTCCACTTCGCCTTCGCCATGATCGTGCTGCCCTTCGCTTTGACCTACGCCGCGCAGATTGGGGCAGTAGCAAGCATAGCCCATGCGCGACAAGGTACGCGCCGCAGTCTGCACCACCTTGTTGGTATTGGTGCCGCCCTGCAACGGATTGGGATGACAGATCACCGCAATGCCGCGCACTTCGCCCTGTGCCGGCACCACGATGGTGTCCAAGGCGCCGACCGGACCGGCAACGCGAATGGAGTCAGGCGTTTTCAGCATCAGATCTTCAACCTTTCAACCACGTTGCCGGCCACCATGTGCTGATCGATGATTTCGTCGATATCCTCTTTGTCGACGAAGGTGTACCAGGTCTCTTGCGGGTACACCACCATCACCGGGCCTTGATCGCAACGTCCCAGGCAACCCGCCTTGTTGACGCGGATCTTGCCGTCGCCAGCCAGACCCATGGCCTTGACGCGGTCTTTCATATAACCCAGCAACTCGCTGGAGCCATGGTTGTTGCAACAATCTTCGCCCGGGGCTCGCTGGTTGCAGCAGATAAATACGTGCTTGTCGAAAAAGCTCATGACATCCTTTCTTCGGCCAACCTTGCGGCAGGCCCGGATTAACTGTCGCTGTCAGCCCAACCGCTGATGCCCAGCGTGGCCGCATTATCGAATTTGGCGTATTTGCCGACAAAGGCCAGCCGCACAGCGCCGGTGGGGCCATTACGGTGCTTGCCGATAATCGCCTCGGCCATGCCTTTGACTTCCTGGTTTTCCGGGTTGTAGTACTCTTCCCGGTACATGAAGACGATCAAGTCGGCATCCTGCTCGATGGCGCCGGATTCGCGCAGGTCGGACATCATCGGGCGCTTGTTCGGACGCTGCTCCACCGCGCGGGACAGCTGAGAGAGCGCAATCACCGGCACAGCCAGCTCCTTGGCCAGGCCCTTCAAACCCCGCGAGATCTCACCCAGCTCGGCAGTGCGGTTGTCGCCGCGACCGGAACCAGACATCAGCTGCAAATAGTCGATCACAATCAAGCCCAGCTTGCCGCCGTGCTGGCGCGCAAGACGGCGCGCCCTGGCACGCACTTCCAACGCGGTCAGCGCGGGAGTTTCATCGATGTACATCGGCGCCTCGGACAGCTTGCCAATCGCGTAGGTCAGCTTCTGCCAGTCCTCGTCGCCCAGCTTGCCGGTGCGCAGCGTGTGTTGATCCAGCCGGCCCACCGAGCCCAGCATACGCATCACCAGCTGCGCGCCGCCCATTTCCATGGAAAACACCGCTACCGGCAGATGAGCTTCCACCGCCACATGCTCGGCGATGTTCATCGAGAAAGCGGTTTTACCCATGGAGGGACGGCCTGCCACAATGACCAAGTCGCCTGGTTGAAGGCCAGATGTCTTGGCGTCCAGATCAACGAAGCCCGTGGGAATACCCGTTACCTCGTCCGGGTTCTCGCGGCTGTAGAGCATGTCGATGCGCTCCACCACCTCTTTGAGCAGACCCGGCATTTCCAGAAAGCCTTGCTTGGATTTGGCGGTGGATTCGGCAATCTGGAACACCTTGCCTTCCGCCTCGTCCAGCAACTGCGCGGCATCGCGTCCTTGTGGCGCATAGGCGGCCTCGGCAATCTCGGTGCCCACTTGCGCCAACTGACGCATGACTGAGCGCTCGCGCACGATTTCCGCATAGCGGCGGATATTGGCGGCAGAAGGCGTGTTCTGCGCCAGTGTGGCCAGATAGGACAAACCACCCACATCGCCCAGCTCCGCATGCTTTTCCAGGCTTTCGGACACCGTCACCACGTCGGCCGGGCGCGCCAACTCTACCAACCGTGCGATGTGGCGATAGATCAGGCGGTGATCGTGGCGGTAAAAGTCGGACTCGCTGACTACGTCGGCAATCTTGTCCCAGGCACTGTTGTCCAGCATCAGACCGCCCAGCACCGACTGTTCGGCCTCTACGGAATGCGGCGGCGTGCGCAAGGCGACGGTGTCAGTGTCAAAGGTGTCGTAGGTATCGCTCATGGGAACTCAGTGCAGTCGGTCAGATGAATCAGCCGGCCATTTTAACAGTTTTTGCCGGCGACGAAGCCCGAGGACCACGCCCATTGAAAGTTATAACCACCGAGCCAACCCGTTACATCCACCACCTCGCCGACAAAGAACAGACCAGGCTCGTTGCGCGCCTCCATGGTCTTGGAGGACAAGGCTTTGGTGGATACGCCGCCCAGCGTCACCTCCGCCTTGCGGTAACCCTGCGTGCCATTGGGCTTGATGCGCCAGTGATGCAGCGCTTCGGCCAACTGCTGACGCTTCTTGGGGTTCAGATCCTTCAGTCGCACATGGCAGCCCTGCTTTTCCAGCCACGCTTCTGCAAAGCGCTTCGGCCAACCATGCTCGGCCATGGCGTTGACAATCAATTGCTCGCTGCCCTGCCGCTCTTCCAGCCACGCCAGCGCATCAACATCAGGCAGCAAGTCAATCACCAGCTCCATGCCCGGCTTCCAATAGGATGAAATCTGCAAGATAGCCGGCCCGGACAAGCCCTTGTGAGTAAACAGCACATTCTCCCGGAAGCACCCCCTGCCCGCGCGCACCTCCACATCCAGCGATACGCCAGCCAGCGGCGCAAATGCGTCCGCATCTTCCACGTGAAAGGTCAGCGGCACCAGCGCAGGCGACAAATCGGTTACGGGCAGGCCAAACTGCTCTGCAAGGCGATACCCCAGCGGCGAAGCGCCAATTTGCGGTATCGACAAGCCGCCAGTGGCCACCACCAGCGATTCACAGACAAACTCGCCGGCGGAGGTCGTCACCACAAAGCGCTCATTGCGGGAAACGCCGAGTATCTCCACCCCCATCCGCCGATCCACGCCCGCCTCGTCGCACTCCTTGTCCAGCATGTCGATGATGGACTGACTGCCATCATCGCAAAACAGCTGACCCAGCTTCTTTTCATGCCAGGCAATACCGTGGCGATTAACCATGGCGATGAAATCCTGCTGAGTGAACTGTGCCAGCGCTGAGCGGCAAAAGTGAGCGTTATTGGAAAGATAACAATCAGGCCGCGCCTGTAGATTGGTGAAATTACAGCGCCCACCGCCGGAAATACGGATTTTCTCAGCCAGTTTTTCGGCATGATCGAGCAACAGCACGCGCCGGCCGCGCTGCCCCGCCACCGCGGCGCACATCATGCCTGCGGCGCCGGCGCCCAGCACTACGACATCCATTTTTTCCATAAGCTTTTTTACTTTACTTATTTAGTCAACTATTGGCGATCAACGCCCTATTCCAGTACACTTGGCATACACACACCGCAAGCTGCGGTTAGACTTTCCCTTCTAGCCCGCTTATCACAAGGAGAGCATGATGGAACACAAACTGCCGGAACTGCCGTACGCCCTGGACGCCCTGGCGCCGCACATCTCCAAGGAAACCCTGGAATTCCACTACGGCAAGCACCATCAGACCTACATCACCAACCTGAACAACCTGATCAAGGGCACCGAGTTCGAAAACGCCCCCCTAGAAGAAATCGTCAAGAAATCCTCCGGCGGCATTTTCAACAACGCAGCCCAAGTATGGAACCACACCTTCTACTGGTTCGGCCTAGCCCCGAACGCCGGCGGCGAACCGACCGGCGCACTGGCTGATGCCATCAATGCCAAGTGGGGCTCCTTCGAAGAATTCAAGAAAGCCTTCACCCAGACCGCCGTTGGCACCTTCGGCTCCGGCTGGGCCTGGCTGGTGAAGAACAGCGACGGCTCTCTGGATCTGGTTTCCACCAGCAACGCCGCCACCCCGCTGACCACCGACAAAACCCCGGTGCTGACCTGTGACGTGTGGGAACACGCTTACTACATCGACTACCGCAACAGCCGTCCGAATTACTTGGACAGCTTCTGGAAGCTGGTGAACTGGGACTTCGCAGCCAAGAACTTCGCTGCCTGATTTCAGTGACAAGCAAGACAAAGGGCCGCAAGGCCCTTTTTTCTTGCGCCAAATCATCAAACCGGCGCCACCTCAAGAAAAAGCCGACCTTGCGGTCGGCTTTTTGTCAGGCGTTTTACTGATCAGACACCTGCTGCTTACCCATAGTAACAGGGTACTTCTGCCTTAAAGTGCCAAGATAGGCATCCAGCTGACTGCGAGCAGCCATCTGGCTAAGCATGGAGGACAACTGCGCCTTGTCAGCATCGGTTGCCGCTGGCGCGGGAATGATTTTATCGATCTGATACACCACGAAATCACCATTATCACGCTTGCTACCAGCATAGGCGGGCAAGGTTTTCACCGAAGCGCCAAACACAGCGCGCATCTCGGCCGCCGACATCCCCTTGGCGTCGCGACGAGAAGCCACGCTGCTCTCGCCCCATTTGAGTGCGGCCACTTGCTTGCCGGCCTTCAGCTCAGCCAGCATCGCCTGCCCTTGCTTTTCGGCCAACTTGGTGCCTTCTGTCGCTACCAGTTGCGCCTTGATCACATCCTTTACCTCATCCAGCTTCAACTGACGCTCCGGCTGATAATCAGCGACGCGCACCACCACCATCGTGCTGTTGCCGACATCAATCGGTTCGCTGTTGTGCTTCTTCTTCAGCACGTCGTCGCTGAAAGCGGCCTCCTGCAGCTTGGGATTGTTCAGGAGCGTATCTTGCGCCGGCTTACCGCGCTCCAGCCAATCACTATGCTTGGCCTCCAGCTTGAGCGCATCCTGGATGCCCTTCAGCGAGCTGCCTTGCTGGTACGCCACCTCAGCCAGACTGTCTGCCTGCTTGCGATACAAGGCTGCCGCTTTCTGCTGCTTCAGCTTCGCAGCGACTGCCGCTTTCACCGCAGTCAGGTCCGCTTGCTTGATCTCGTCCAGCTTGATGATGTGGAAACCATACTCAGTCTCCACCACTTCGCTGATCTTGCCCGGTTGCATGCTGAACACCACATCGTCAAACGGCTTCACCATCGCACCATGGCCGAAGAAGCCAAGATCGCCGCCATTGGCAGCCGAACCCGGATCCTGCGACTTGGCCTTGGCGATTTCGGCAAACTTGGCGGGATTAGCGCGCACTTCCTTCAGCAAGGCATCAGCCTCTGCCTTGATCTTGGCCTTTTCTTCCGGCTTGGCGCCCTTGGGCACGGTCAGCAGGATATGCGAGGCGCGACGCTCCTCCCCACCAAACTCCGCCTTGTGCTTCTCGTAGTACTGCTGAATCTCCGCATCGCTCACCTGCTGGCCCTGCGCAATGCCATCCAGCGACAACACGACATAGTCCAGCTTCACCTTCTCCGATGTGCGGAAGCGCTTCAGATTCGCGTCGTAATAAGCCTTCAGCGCTGCATCATCAGTTTTCACCTGCGCGGCGAAGTCAGCGGGATGCAACACGGCGGCGCGCAACTCGCGCCCCTCGCCCAACAAAGCAATAACACGATCAACTACGGAATGGGATACGAAGCCAGTACCGGCATAGTTATTCACCTGCCCCTGCAACAGCATGTCCCTGCGGATACGGGCTTCGAAATTTTCGGCGCTCATATTGCGCTCAGCCAGAAACTCGCGATAGCGATCCGGGCTGAATTTGCCGTTATCCTGCAGCTCTTGCATGCTGGAGATAGCCTTGAAAAGTTGCTGATCGGGAATTGAGGCACCCGCATCATGTGCGGCATTCAGTAACAGCTCGCGGCTGATCAGATCAGCCAGCGCCTGCTGACGCGTGGCGGGATCACTGGGCTGGCCTTCAAGCGCGCGGTCCAGATCATGTTTGTAGATCTTGGTGCCGCCAACCTTGACCAGGTAAGGATCTTCAATAGCGGAGCTGTAGCTGCCCACGCCGAAGGCGACAAAGCTCAGCGCCACCGCGCCGAGAATGACTTGAAGAGCGGTTTTATTGTTCTGAACAAAATCGAACATGACGAATCAGGCGAAAGCCGTCCCAATGTGAAAAAAAAAGGTGAACGACTGAAAACCGTTCACCTTTTTCTGTGTTTCTGGCGGAGCGGACGGGACTCGAACCCGCGACCCCCGGCGTGACAGGCCGGTATTCTAACCAACTGAACTACCGCTCCGAACTTTGGTGGGCGTTGACGGAGTCGAACCGCCGACATTCTGCTTGTAAGGCAGACGCTCTACCAACTGAGCTAAACGCCCCTCGAATCTGGACTGTCAGCCCATGACATCAAGGCTGACAGAGTGGCAGATTATAGCGCGTCTTTCAGCGCTTTGCCAGCACGGAACTTCGGAGAACGTGCAGCCGGGATCTTGATGGTTTCGCCGGTCTTCGGGTTGCGACCGCTGCGCTCAGCGCGTTCGCCAACGTAGAAGGTGCCAAAACCCACCAGGGTCACGGTGTCGCCCTTTTTCAGAGCATCGGTAACAGCGGCAACCATACCATCCAGTGCCTTGGCGGCTGCAGCCTTGGAAATATCGGCTTCAGCGGCGATTGCATCAATCAGTTCAGACTTGTTCACGTAAGTCCCCTTTCGTCGTTCTCGGTCTACGTAATTCGGATAAAAACCGCTTGCTTTATAGCAAGGCCAAAATCCTTGTGTCAAGCGGCTTCCAGCGCAATCTTGCCATTTCGCAAGACCCGCTGGAAGCACCAGCGGCAACGAAAAATCGTTACTTCTGCAACCTACTGATTTTTAATGCGTCATTACAGACACACCCTGCCCGCCTTCGGGCGCGGGGTGCAACTCTTCCGGCTTGGCATCTTCATGCAAAGGCTCTGGCTGGCGCTCCAGCGCCAGGGCGAGAACCTCGTCAATCCACTTCACCGGATGAATTTCCAGCTTCTGCTTGATGTTGGCGGGGATATCCACCAAATCCTTGGCATTGCCCTTCGGAATCAATACACGCTTGATTCCGCCGCGATGAGCAGCCAGCAGTTTCTCTTTGAGACCACCAATCGGCAACACCTCGCCGCGCAGCGTGATTTCGCCAGTCATAGCAACATCAGAGCGTACCGGAATTCCCGCCAGAACGGAAACTATCGCGGTAGTCATGGCAATACCAGCACTGGGCCCATCCTTGGGAGTCGCCCCCTCGGGGACGTGTATATGCATGTCATGTTTTTCATGGAAATCAGGCTTGATGCCCAATGTCTGCGCACGACTTCGCACCACACTCATTGCAGCCGTAATCGACTCTTGCATCACCTCGCCCAGCTGACCGGTACGGATGATATTGCCCTTGCCTGGCAAGGAAACCGCTTCGATAGTCAGCAACTCGCCGCCAACCTCGGTCCAAGCCAAGCCAGTCACCTGGCCAATGCGATTCTCTTCCTCGGCAACACCGTAATCAAAACGATGCACACCCAGGTATTTGTCGAGATTCTTACCGCCTACAGTGGCCTTGCCGGCCTTGCTCTTGCCCAGAGAGTCGGCAGTCACCACCTTGCGGCAGATCTTGGCGATCTCGCGATCCAGGCTGCGCACGCCGGCTTCGCGGGTGTAGTAGCGCACAATATCGCGCAGAGCCGACTCCTGCACCACCAACTCGCCGTCCTTCACGCCATTGGCCTTGACTTGCTTGGGCAGCAGGTATTTCTGGGCAATGCTGACCTTTTCGTCCTCGGTGTAACCCGCCAAGCGGATGATCTCCATCCGATCCAGCAACGCCGGCGGGATGTTCAAGGAGTTGGCCGTAGCCACGAACATCACATCAGAAAGGTCGTACTCCACTTCTGCGTAATGATCGACGAACGAATGGTTCTGCTCGGGATCAAGCACTTCCAGCAAAGCAGAAGACGGATCTCCACGGAAATCCGCACCCAGCTTGTCCACTTCATCCAGCAGGAACAAGGGGTTCTTCACTCCCACCTTGGTCATGTTCTGCAGCACCTTGCCCGGCATGGAGCCGATGTAAGTGCGGCGATGACCACGAATCTCGGACTCGTCCCGCACACCACCCAGCGCCATACGCACAAACTTGCGATTGGTGGCGCGCGCAATGGACTGCCCGAGCGAGGTCTTGCCTACGCCCGGAGGACCTACCAGGCACAGAATCGGCGCCTTCAACTTGTCGACGCGCTGCTGCACCGCGAGATACTCGAGAATGCGTTCCTTGACCTTTTCCAGGCCAAAGTGATCTTCATCCAGCACCGCTTCGGCATTGGCGACGTCCTTATTGATCTTGGTCTTCTTCTTCCAAGGCAGATCCAGCAAGGTGTCGATGTAGTTGCGCACCACTGTGGCTTCGGCCGACATGGGCGACATCATGCGCAATTTCTTGAGCTCGGACTGCGCCTTTTCTCGAGCCTCTTTGGGCATACCCGCCAGGCGGATGCGCTTTTCAAGCTCGTCGAAATCGCTGGTCTCGTCCAGATCGCCCAGCTCTTTCTGGATGGCCTTGACCTGCTCGTTGAGGTAATACTCGCGCTGACTTTTTTCCATCTGCCGCTTCACACGGCCACGGATGCGCTTTTCCACCTGCAGGATATCGATCTCACCCTCCAACTGACTCAGCAAGTGATCGAGACGCGACTTGACGTCGAACATCTCCAGCACTTCCTGCTTCTGCTCCAGCTTGAGCGGCAAATGCGCGACGATGGTGTCGGCCATACGGCCGGCGCGTTCGATGCCGGCCAGCGAAGTCATCACTTCAGGCGGAATCTTTTTATTGAGCTTGACGTACTGTTCGAACTGGGCAAGCAGTGCCCGGCGCATGGCTTCGGACTCGGTAGAGTCTTCGCCATCGGCCGATACTGGCTGGATAGTGCCGACGAAGCAGCCGCCGTCTTCACTCACCTCGGAGATGCGAGCGCGCTGGCGACCTTCCACCAGCACCTTGACCGTGCCATCAGGCAGCTTGAGCATCTGCAAGACCGAGGCAATGGTACCGACATCGTAAAGATCGTCGGCTTCAGGCTCATCCTTGGAAGCTGAACGCTGGGCCACAAGCAAGACCTGCTTGCCTTCGTCCATGGCGGTTTCCAGCGCACGAATGGACTTGGCCCTTCCGACGAACAGCGGAATGACCATATGAGGAAACACCACGACATCCCTCAAGGGAAGCAAGGGCAACGTGGTTTCTTCGCGGAGTTCTGCGGGTTGGGGCATATCACCTAACCTTGCTTACGTGAAACAATGTTTCTCAGATGGGGGAGACGCTTTGAAAATCAACCACCCCATACTAAATCAGTTTTGCGGCAATACAAAAGAAAAAACCGCCCGTCAGGGCGGCTCTCCGACGATGTGTGAACATCAGGCGGACTGGGCTTCGTCGTCCTTGTCGCTATAGATAAACAGCGGCTTGTCGCCTTTATCGATAACCTTTTCATCGACAACGACTTTTTCCACATTTTCCATCGACGGCAATTCATACATGGTATCCAGCAGCACACGCTCGAGAATCGAACGCAAACCGCGCGCGCCTGTTTTGCGTGCCAGCGCCTGCTTGGCAATGGCGCGCAATGCGGACGGACGAACCTCCAGCTCGACGGCTTCCATCTGGAACAGACGCTGATATTGTTTCACCAACGCGTTCTTGGGCTGGGTCAGAATCGTGACCATCGCTTCTTCGTCCAGCTCTTCCAGCGTCGCCACCACCGGCAAACGGCCAATCAGTTCCGGGATCAAGCCAAAACGGATCAGATCATCCGGCTCAGCCTCTTTGAACAACGCGGAAACGCTCTTGCTATCGTCGCGCGAAGCCACTTCTGCGCCGAAACCAATACCGCCCTTTTCAGACCGACGGCGGATGATTTTTTCCAACCCATCGAAAGCGCCACCGCAAATGAACAGGATATTGGTGGTGTCCACCTGGATGAATTCCTGATTCGGATGCTTGCGGCCACCTTGCGGCGGGATAGACGCCACCGTGCCTTCAATCAATTTCAGCAGCGCTTGCTGCACGCCTTCGCCCGATACGTCGCGCGTGATGGACGGGTTTTCCGACTTGCGGGAAATCTTGTCGATTTCGTCGATGTAGACGATGCCGCGCTGGGCCTTTTCCACATCGTAGTCGCACTTTTGCAGCAGCTTCTGGATGATGTGCTCGACATCTTCGCCCACATAACCAGCCTCGGTCAGCGTAGTGGCGTCAGCGATGACAAAAGGCACGTCAAGCAAACGAGCCAGCGACTGCGCCAGCAGGGTTTTGCCCGAACCGGTTGGGCCCACCAGCAGAATATTGCTCTTCGCCAACTCCACGTCATTCTTGTCCGCAGCCGGTGCGTACAAGCGCTTGTAGTGGTTGTACACCGCCACCGACAGGGTTTTCTTGGCGAAGTCCTGCCCGATGATGTACTGATCTAGATCGGAGCGAATCTCCTGCGGCGTAGGCAGATTGCGGTCATCGCCGACTGCGTCGGCGATATCGCCAACGCCCTTTTCCAGCTCCTCGCGAATAATGTCGTTGCACAGCTCGACACACTCATTGCAGATGAAAACCTGCGGCCCCGCGATCAATCGCTGCACTTCATGCTGGCTCTTGCCGCAGAAGGAGCAGTAAAGGAGCTTATCGTTGCTGCTTTTCTCAGCCATTGGCTAGTTCCACTACTTAGGCTGCCACGTCTTTGCGAGACAACAGCACTTTGTCAATCAGACCGTATTCACGGGCTTGTTCGGCAGACATGAAATTGTCGCGCTCGGTATCGGCCTGGACGCGCTCCAGCGGCTGACCACTGTGCTTGGCCAGCAGCTCGTTCATGTGAGCCTTGACCTTGACCAGCTCGCGAGCATGGATTTCGATGTCAGTCACCTGGCCAGAAAGGCCGCCGCCGTAAAGCAAGGGCTGGTGAATCATCACGCGACTATTAGTCAACGCAAAGCGCTTACCATGCGTACCGGCCGACAACAGGAAGGCGCCCATGCTGGCGGCTTGCCCGATGCACAGGGTGGAAATGTCCGGCTTGATGAAATTCATCGTATCGTAGATGGACATACCCGCCGTGATGGAGCCACCCGGAGAGTTGATGTAGAAGTAGATGTCCTTGTCTGGATTCTCGGACTCCAGGAACAGCATCTGCGCCACAACGAGGTTGGCCGATTCATCGGTGACGGGCCCCACCAGGAACACGATGCGCTCCTTGAGCAGACGCGAGTAAATGTCGTAGGCGCGTTCGCCACGACCGCTCTGCTCCACTACCATGGGCACCAGGCCCAGCCCTTGCGGTTCAAACATCGATTTCATCGACCAACTCCGTATGTGTCGTTATCAGGCGTTGTTACCCATCAGGGCGTCAAACGGCAGATCCTTTTCCACCACTTTAGCCTTGGACAGGACGAATTCGACCACATTGTCTTCCAGCACCATGGAGGTCGGGCCTTCCAGGCGTTCCGGGCTGGCGTAGTACCAGCTCACCACTTCGGCCGGATGCTCGTAGCTGTCGGCGAACTCTTCGATCATGGACTTGATCTGCTCGTCCTTGGCTTCCAGCTTGTTGGCTTCCACCACTTCCGCCAGAATCAGGCCCAGCGCCACGCGGCGTTCTGCTTGCTGGGCAAACAGTTCCGGCGGGAAGGGCATGTTCTTCACGTCCATGCCGCGTTGTTGCATGTCGCGTTGAGCCTGCTCGATCAGGCGACCGATTTCCAACTGAACCAGCGACTTCGGCAGGGTGATTTCGGTGGCGTCCAGCAGAGCCTGCATCACGGCTTCCTTGGTGCGAGCCTGCAGGCGGCGCTTCACTTCGCGCTCAACGTTCTTGCGGATTTCGCCGCGCATTTTTTCCACATCGCCGTCAGCAATGCCCAGCAGCTTGGCGAACTCTTCGTTCACTTCCGGCAGTTGGGCTTCAGCCACGTTCTTCACGGTGATTTCGAACACGGCGGTTTTGCCGGCCACATCCTTGCCGTGATAGTCGGCCGGGAAAGCCACTTCCACGCTCTTGGTTTCGCCTTCCTTCAGACCGGTAACGCCGGTTTCGAAGTCAGCCAGCATCTGGCCTTGGCCCAGCACGAAGGGGAAGTTTTCAGCGGAACCGCCTTCGAAGGCCACACCGTCGATGCTGCCCTTGAAGTCGATGATCACGCGGTCGCCAGCGGCGGCTTCACGCTCAACGCGGGTGAAACGGGTGCGTTGCTTGCGCAGGATGTCGATAGTCTTGTCGATTTCGACATCGGACACCGGGGTATTCGGCTTTTCGATTTCCTTGTCGGCCAGCTCGCCCACTTTCACTTCCGGGTATACCTCGAAAGTAGCGGCAAACTTGAAGTTCTCTGCGTCGCCTTCAGCGGCAACAGGTTCAAAACGCGGATAGCCGGCCACGCGCAGCTTCTGCTCGCTTACCGCGGCGTAGAAACCTTGTTGAACCTGCTCGCCCAACACTTCTTCACGCACCTGGGCGCCGTAGTTCATTTCCACGATCTTCAGCGGAGCCTTGCCCGGGCGGAAACCTTGGATCTTGGCGCCGCGAGCCACGCGCTTCAGGCGCTCGGCCACTTGCGCATCGATGGCAGCCATCGGCAGTGCGATATTCATGCGACGCTCAAGATTGCTCAACGTTTCCAGTTGTACTTGCATGTTCAATCCTCAAACTTGTAACGAGTTTAGTCTGTGCGACCACCCAGCCGGCCTTGGCCTCTGGGAAAAGGTCTGATGCGGACCCGGTCCGTTCATGGCGATGGCAGTGTAGATGGGGGCACACCCCGCGACTGCAAGTCTGCAGCCATCCTGCCCGCCGCATGCGACGAACCACGCCCATCGGCGAAAACGCCCAGTATACCATGCACCCCGCTTTTGTCTGCAGCGTTTGCGGCCATGGTCAAGCCGCCTGTGGCGGGGCTTGCAGCCCGCCTCATGTCGCAATAACCCACCGAATAAAGTGGATTTAATGACTTGCAGGGCTATAACCGAGATGTGCGCTCGTAAACAGAATCACGCCGTCTTGATGCTTGCCGGTTTTGTTTTGATAGATAAAATGCCAAAACAATAAAAAGCAAGATTCACAAGGCGCGGCAACCATCCCTTCGGAGAGTTTCATGTTTTTCGCTGACAAAAAACGCCAGGCACTGCTGGAAAAAGACAAAACCATCAGCATGCTTTATCAGTTGCTGGACCAGTCCGACAATCTGATCATGTTGGCCGAAGACACAGACGACAACGCCATCTTTTATATGAATCGCACCGCCAAGGCCTTGCTGCACCAACATCGTCTGGCGCTGAATCAGTCCTTCGCCGCGGGTGTGGACGTAGACAACGCCTTCCAGCACAGCATTCATCAGTTTCACAAAGACCCCAACCGCATCCGCCAACTGCTAGCCCGCATCAAGCGCCGGGAGATCAGCCATCACGAAGCGCTGATTCCGGTGGGCGAGATCACCTTCAAGACCAAAGTATTTCCGATCTGGAATCCCGACAACGGCGAGCTGCTTTGCTTCATGGCCAGCTTCCAGGACGTCTCGGCGGAAGAAAAAGCCAGAAAGCTGCAAGCCTCCAACGACATCTACAAAACCTTCGAAAGCCAGATCCAGTCGCTGTCAGAAAACATCAACGGCCTGGCCGCCACCATTGAAATGGTGGCCGTGCGCACCGCCGAAGCCAGCCGCTCGGCCGAAATCATGAACGATCAGGCCGACCTCGGCGCGACGCTGACAGAAAAAAACGCCGCCAATATGAAGGCCGTCACCGACATCGTGGCGGAAACCACCACCAGCCTGGAACAACTTGGCGTGCAGTCCGAATCCATCGGCAAAATCGTCAGCGTGATCAAGGACATCGCCGACCAGACCAATCTGCTGGCGCTGAATGCGGCCATCGAGGCCGCGCGCGCCGGCGAAACCGGGCGCGGCTTCGCCGTAGTAGCCGACGAGGTGCGCAAGCTGGCCGAACGCACCAGCAAGGCAACGCAGGAAATCGAAGGCATGATCTCCGGCGTGCAAAGCATGGTGAAAAGCAACGTCAGCAAAGTGCTGAGCGGCAAGAAGTTTGTTGAAAGCGCCGGCGAGGATTTCAAGGTGGCCGAAGCCGCCATGAGCCGCATTACCGACGAGGTGGGCAATGTCAAAGACTTCATTGTTGAAATCGCCAATGCGGCGGAAGAGCAAGCCAGCACTGCGCAAGACATCAACGCCAAGCTGGAAGACGTGATCAACACCACCCGCGCGCCGCGCTGAAACCACCCTTCGGCCAACCTTATGCCGAGGCCCGACAACGGGCCTCGGCATGTTCATGCAGTCGTTTTTTTGAACGGACTGATGGCCGGCGCATCCGGTGCCTTTACCAGCCCGAAGCCATGCTTGATCACGGCATTGAGCACCGGCTGGCGATGCCGCATCCATAGACGGGTAACCACCGGCTTGCAGCCCATGCGCGCCTTGGGCTCAAGCGCGGTGCGCCCGTACACCACCCGGCGCGCACCAGCGTCCAGCGCCACCTCCACCGAGGCGTGCAACAACCGCAGATACAAGGGAAGATCCTTGGCCGCTTGCCGATCGAAGCCAATCTGCGCCGCCGTGACTGTTTCTCCATCCAGCAATAGCAGCAGGAAGCCCAGCAATTCACCCTGCTTGCGCACGGCGCGAATGCGCACCCT
This sequence comes from uncultured Aquitalea sp., assembly GCF_945957525.1. Lineage (GTDB taxonomy): Bacteria > Pseudomonadota > Gammaproteobacteria > Burkholderiales > Chromobacteriaceae > Aquitalea. The sequence goes on from NZ_CAMFLA010000021.1 coordinate 50,255, forward strand.
ATCCGGGCCTAGCGCCGCCATGCTGGCCCAGTAGCGCCCCCCTACGGTTACCGGCCGCAGGCTGGCATTGTCCTGCACCGCCAGATACTGGTCCTGCATGCGTCCCGCCAGCGCCGCCACCTCGACGAGCGTGAGATCCGCCAGCTGGCAGCCGGCCTCTTCCATCGGCTTGAAAATCTGCTGTTTCACGCTGCTGCGGTATTTGGACGCCATACTGGCCAGATAGTCGGCATGCGTTTTCCAGGCCGGGTCCAGTTCCAGCACCATATTGGGCTCGGTGCTCATGGCGCGATAACTCAACTGGCGCAGCATACCACTGTCGGCGTGCGCCGCCTCGTCCAGATCCTTGATCATGATGAAATCGATCTGCCCATTGAGTTTTTCGGCGCGACGCAGGCGATAAAGCATCTCCGCCACCGCGTGCCAGCGGGTGAACGGGTCCAACTCGGGATCGCTGGCCACGCCATCCAGCCCGTAGCTGAGCATGTTGCCGCACACCATGAGCTTTTGCTGCAGACGCGGCTCCACGTTTTCATTAATGGCGGCAATCAGCGAACCCTCTTTCGGCAAACCTTTGGAGGCGCGCGTGGCGTGGAAGCGGTCCAGCCCCACATCCAGGAGCTGCACGGCCACCGCCGCCAGCGGCCGCGTACCTTCGTAGGCCATGGCATAGCGGTGCTCCATGCCCTCCGTGCCGGCGGCCTCCATGGCGCGCAGGTAATCGCGCGACATCAGCAAATGCCGCCCCGCCAGCAAGGCATCCCAATGCGCGGGGTTGAGGTAATCAATCCGCTCGGCAAAAACAAAATGCAGCGGCGTGGCTTGCCGCAAAGTGCGCCGCAAGCGCAGTCGATCGCCCCAACGCTTGGCGAAGCCAGACAGTTTCTTGTTCATGACATCGGGCTCGCAAAAAAGCGTCAGTGTGCACGGATGGCATGATGAGCTCAAGGGGTGGCGGCAAGACGCAACCAGAAGAACCCGCCCAGCGCATCGGCAAGGCAACCCGACCGCAGCGCGGGCAACGCCATCAAACAGACTGGGATGCAGCGTCAACCGCCACGTCACCCTATCGGCTGCCGATCAGCTTGCCGTCTCCGGCGCCGATCATGCCGCCCGTGTCGTAACCGTCTGCCGATGATGACGCAGGTGAACCGGCCATTGGTACACGTCCTGCAAACACTCAGGCGTGAGGGTCATCGCCGGTTCGCCGCTAGCGATCAGGCGTCCCTGATCCAACAAGGCCACGTGGTGGGCGTACTCTGCCGCTAGCGCAAGGTCATGCAGCACTTGCACTACGGTATGGCCGGCGTCGGCCAAGGCGCGCAGCAAAAGCTGCAGGCGGTGCTGGTGCCGCAGATCGAGGTGATTGGTGGGCTCATCCAGCAGGATGACGGGTGCGGACTGCACCAGTGCGCGGGCGATGGCGGCGCGTTGGCGTTCGCCGCCGGACAGCGCCGCCAGCCGCATGCCGGCCTTGGGTACCAACTCGACGGCATCCAGCGCTTGCGCCACTGCCTGGCGGTCTGCTGCGGAAGGTTGGCCGAAGGCGCCCAGGTGCGGTATGCGCCCCAGGCCGGCAAACTCCGCCACAGTCAGCGGCACATCGCCTGGCAGGTGTTGCGGCACCCAGGCGATGAGGCCGGCGCGTTCTCGCGGCGTCAGAGCATGCGCGGCTCTTCCGGCCACGCGCGCCTCGCCCGCCGAGGGAGGCTGCAAACCGGCCAGCAGGCGCAGCAGGGTGGTTTTTCCCGCACCGTTGGGCCCCAGAAGCGCGCTGACGCGACCGGCAGGCAGGCGCAAATGGATATCGCTCAGTAATGGGCGGCCGCCCAAGGCGTAGCTCAGCGAGCGCGCCTCCAGCGCAGCGTGGATGTCAGGCATGACTCGAATTCCCTCTTTGCCGACGGAACAACCAGACGAAAAACGGCGGACCGGCAAAGGCGGACAGCAACCCCACCGGCAAATCCAACGGCCAGGCCACACTGCGCGCCACCGTGTCCATGGCCAGCAGGAACAGCCCGCCCGCCCAGGCGGACAGCAGGATCAGGCGACGACGACAGCCACCGGCCAGCAGCGCCAGGGCATTGGGGATCATCATGCCGACAAAGCCGATAACGCCTGCCAGCGCTACCGCGCCACCCGTGGCAAGCGCGGCGCCAACCGTGGCCAGCCGGCGGATGCGCACGGTATCCACGCCCATGGAGCGGGCGGTTTCCTCCCCCAGCATCAGGCAGTCCAGATGGCGGCCCAAGGCCACCAGGCCCAGAATGCCCAGCCCCACTGCCAGCAAGGCCGGCCATTGGCTGCCGGGCAGAGCTGCACCAAGATTGCCGGCCAGCCAGCTGCTGGCGGCGCGCAAGGTGAGGTCGTCCGACAGGAACAGCAGCAAGCCGGCTACCGCGCCGCAGAAAGCGCCGATCACCAAGCCCATCAGCAACAGGCCCGCCAATCCGCCCTGCGCCAGTCGGGACAGCAACAAGATCAGCCAGGTGGCTGCCAGCCCGCCGACAAAGGCGGCCAGCGGCAGCGACACGCCAGCCCAGCCCAGCGACAACACGGCGATCACCGCCAACGCCGCGCCGCTGGAGGTGCCAATCAGCCCCGGGTCCGCCAGCGGGTTGCGGAACAGCGCCTGCAAGGCCGCCCCGCTGGCGGCCAGCGCCGCCCCCACCGCCAGTGCCGCAGCGATGCGCGGCAAACGCAAGGCCGGCAGCAAGGGATCGGACCAGTCCGGCCAGGCCCACTGCCCGCCGCCGCTCATCAAGGCCAGCAAGGGCAATATCACGCTCAGCAGCACCAACCCCGGCAGCAGGCCGCGATCCATCCGCTTCACATCTTCACCATGCGATCCACCACGGCCGGGCTATCCAGTCCCACCAGCATGGCTTGTTGCGGCGGCAGCAAGTAGATGCGGCCCTGTTTGCCGGCCGGCGTGGCTGCCACCTCCGGCCGGCGAGCGAAGGCTTCCTTGCCGCCGTAAGCGGCCGCCGTATGGCTGCCGAGGATGATCACGTCCGGTTGAAGGGCAATCCAGGCATCCCGGTTGAGCGGCTTGAAGCCGGACAATCCTGCGGCCGCATTCACGCCGCCGGCGGCGCGGATCAGCGTATCGGACGCAGTATCTCGCCCGGCCGCCAGCGTACCGTCGTAGCTCACCAGATAGCGCACTTGTCGCTCCGGCCGGGCGCGCATGGCGTCCTGCCAGCGCGCCGCCAGCGTTTCCGCCGCGGCGGCACGGCCCAGCAAGGCACCCACTTTGCGAATGGCGTCGGCGAAATCGGTACCGTCTTCACGCGCGCTGACCTCCTCCGCCCGCAGATTCAGCTTTCTCAGCCGATCCCATAGATTGACCGGCTGAGCTGCTGCGCTGCCCAACACCAGCGAGGGCTTGAGCCGGGCGATGGTTTCTGCGTTCAGGGCGCGAGAAAAACCCACCACTTGCGCCGCCGCCAGCTCGGGCTCGCGGCTGGAACGGTCGCGCCCCACCACGTCGCCGGCGGCGCCCAGGGCCACCACAATACTAGCGATGTCGGGCGTCACGACTACCACGCGTTCCGCCGCCCACGCCGGCAGCGCCAAGCCGGCCAGCAGTGCGCCCATGGGCCATGACTTACGCCACATCGGCCTGCTCCTGAAGGGGCAGTTCGCCCAATAGCTTCACCCATTCGGCGCGCTCGGGACGGCCCGGTTTGCGTTCGCCGAAGAAGGTCACCAGCGATTCGCCCGCGTCGTCGAACAGTTCCAGCGAGGTCACTACACCGTTGTCGCCCGGCTTGCGCGTCACCCAGGCCTCGGCCACCAGATCGGTGCGCAGATGCAGGTTGAAATCGCTATCCAGCACATTGAGCCAGTCGCCCACCACGCTGACATTGCTGATGGGGCCGGTATGAATCTGGATCAGGCTGCGATTGCCGGCAAATACCATGATGGGCAAGGCGGTGGCAGCCGCCCGGCGCAGCAGTTGTTCCACCGCGTGTTCAGCTACTCGCCAGGCCAGCCCTTTGGGCGCGAGGCGGAAACCCTGACGGCGCGACACGCCCCAGCGGCGCAGGAAGGGGTGAAATTCATGCACATCTTTCAAGGACAGCCATTCAGCGCGGAAGGCATCCAGATCCACCGCCTCATCGGCCGCCTCGCCCGGCAATGCCTCCACCGGCTCCAGCGTCAGCGCGGCCGGCGCTTCGGCAAACCTTGCCGCCAGCGCATCAAAGGCGTCGATATTGCTTTCTTCAGTGAGAAATACCTTGTGCACGGCGTCGCCGTGACGATCGAAAAACTGCAAGCTGCGCTGCACGCCGCGCGGGGTGGCGGTGCGCAGCACAAAGCCGTAGCGCCAGTGGAACAGGAAGATGCGCAGGTCGATCACCGGATTCATGGCCAGGCCCACCTTGCCTTCAAACGACACGTTGTCGTACAAACCCAGGGTTTCATGCACGCAGGCGTGATTGCGCGTCAGCGCCATCACCCGGCCCAGACTGGCCAGCGAGGACAGGATGTCCTCCCAGTGAGGTTGCAGCCTTACCGCCGTGGGGTCGGCCGCCGCCAATTCGCATTCACTGACATGCAGCGCCGCTGCGGCATCGCGAACACGCAGGCGGGGCTGTCCGGCCTTGAGGGCTTGATAACGGTCCCAGAGCAGACTCATGGTTGTCTCCTTTGACATCAGGGGGATCAGAAACGGTACTCGACGCTGGCGCTCAGGTTGCGCCCAGGCTGGGTGTAACGGTCCAGTGTCGCGTCAGTGGCGGACATACCGCGCACATCGGCGGCTTTCCAGTATTTGCGGTCCAGCAGATTGAACACGCCGGCACGCACCGTGGTGTTCTTGAGCGGACGCCACCATGCGGTGAGGTCCAGCGTGGCGTAGCCCGGTGCGGCAAAACTGGCGGCCCCGGCGGCGGTTTGCACCGGGATGCGACTGTTGCGCGCCACTGCGGTAAGCAGCAGTTCGCCGCCCGCGCTGTCCTGGTCGAAGCGCAAGCCCAGTACGCCGGTTAGCGGCGCAATGGAGGCCAGCGGGGTGTTGTCGTCCAGATTGTCGCCGCGGGCGTAGGCCAGCGAGGCCTGCAACTGCCAGCCGGGCGCAGGCCGCCACGCCGCGCGCCCTTCCACGCCGCGAATATTGACGCGGCCGATGTTCTGGTACTGGTAGGTCAGCAGACCGTTGACCATGCCCAGACTTTGCTGCTCGATGAAATCGCGGTAGCGGTTAGCGAAGGCGGTCAGGCCAAAATCAACGCTGCCCCAGCGCCCCTTAAGCCCCAGCTCCAGCCCTTTGCTGGTTTCCGACTTGAGATTGGGATTGGCCACCACCTGATAGCCGTAAGTGCGGTTGGCGAAAGCCATATTGGCGTCGTCAAAGGGCGGCGCGCGAAAACCGGTGGCCAGCTGGGCAAAGCCGGTCAGCCCGCCGCCCATGGGCACACTCAGACCCAGCTTGGGCGAGAAAGCGCTGTCGCTAAAGCCGGCCACAAGTTGCCCCTGGCTATTGGCGTAAGCCTGATCAGGCTGAGTGCTCATGCGGAACTGGTCCCAGCGCAGTGCCGGCGACAGGGTAAGGTCGCCCGCCAGGCGGATTTCATCCTGCACAAACAGACCGACACGGGTGGAAGTGCTGTCCGGGAAGGTTTTGTTGGGGAAGGTTTCGCCGCCTACGGTATTGCTCACGCCGCCGCTGGCGCTGTGCTGGGTCTTCATGCGCGGGCGACTGGTGTCTGCCTGGCTGACGTCCGCGCCCCATTGCAGCCAGTGGCGCGCGCCTAGCCAATCCAGCCGCTGATCCGCGTCCAGCCGCACCCCGGTGATGGTTTGCCGAAAGTTGTAATCGGAAACAATGCGGCTGCCGTCGGCATAGCGTTCCAGCGCGTTGTCGGCGTTGTCCAGCCGCTGCTGGTAGAGCTGCACGGCAAGCCGCTCGAACGGCCCCAGCTGCCTCCCCTCCCAGGACAGCGCAAAGCGGTCGCGCTGCACGTGGTCCGCCGCGGTCTGGTCATTCAGACCCCGCACCAGCCTGCCGCGCGCATTGACGTAGCTGCCGTACAGCGTATTGAGGAGGCGCGTGTCCGTGTCGCGCCGGTAATGCTCCAGCGTCAGTTCCAGCCGTTGATTGGCGTCGGGCCGATAACCCAGCTTGGCCAGCACATTGTCGCTTTGCCAATCTTGCGGATTGGGTGTGGTCCGCGCTGCGCCAGCGACATCCTTGTTGCCCTGATTGTCGGTTTGATGGCCGTCGCGGTGGGTAAACATCAGCAAGGCGTCGGTTTTCTCACCCTTGACGCCCAGCGCAGCGCTGCCGCCCCAGCCGTCGTTGGCGTTGCCGCCGAAAGCCTTGACGCTGCCGCCCACGCCCTGCTCCGCCTCAACGAAATCATCCGCCGTCAGCGTTCGGTAGCCGATGACGCCGCCAATGGCGTCCGAGCCGTACAAGCTGGAGCTGGGGCCGCGCACGACATCAATGGCGCGCAGGGTTTCCAGTTCGACGAAATCGCGACCCGAAACCGCGCCATTGCCGTTGCCGCCGCCCGCATAGGCGTCCGGCAAGCGCTGACCGTCGATCAGCATCAGGATGCGGTTGCCGTCCATGCCGCGAATGCTGTAGCCGGCATTGCCGCGACGATTGGGGTCCGACGCCACTTCCACGCCCGGTTCAAAGCGGGTGGCATCGGAAATATCGCGAGACAGCCTGTCGTCCAGTTTGTGGCGGGACACCACACTGGCCGAAGGCGCGGTTTCCTCCAACGGTTTTTCGCGGTTGTGCGCCGTCACCTGCACAGTGTCGAGCTGTTGCGGATCTGCGGCGGCATGGGCCGGCCAGGCGTGAGCCAGTGCCAGCACCAGGGGGGTGGCGCGTAACAGTGCCATGGAAACTCCAGTGTCCTAGTGGTTTCACGCTGGCTGGCTGCTGGCTGGCTGGCGATGCTTTAGTTGTTTATTTGATGAGTATGAGCTTGCCGTTGCGGGTAATCTGCAAACGGTAAGTGTCGCCCTGATGCTCGATCAGGATTTCGCGACAAGCGCCGAACAATCGACGGCTGTCCACGATGACGGCGTCGGCCTGCGGTTTCGCGGCAGCCGCCTCCGCGGGCTGGGCGGAAGAGAAGTTGCGATTCATTCGATAATGATAACCATTATCATTTATGGATGGCAAGATTTTTTGCTTGCTCCCGGCCTTCCTGCCGGCAAGTCAGCCCGACCGCAAGCGGGCCATCAGACGCTGGCATCGTCCAGGCTGCGCCAGACGCCCTGTCTGCCCCACTCGGGCAACCAGGCTTCCAGCGCCTTGGGCGGCATGGGCTTCGCCACGCCGAAGCCCTGCACCAGGCTACAACCCATGCGGCGCAAAGCGGCGCCATGCGCCAGCGTCTCCACCCCTTCGGCAATCACCTGCCGCTGAAACACCTCCGCCAGCTGGATGACGCTGGCCACAATGCCCAGGTCATCCGCATCTGCCAGCATCCCCAGCACAAAACTCTGGTCGATTTTCAGGGTGTCCAGCGGCAGCTTGCGCAAATAGGTAAGCGAGGAATAACCCGTGCCAAAGTCGTCCAACGCAAAATGCACCCCCAGCGCCTTGCATTGCGTCAGCACCTGCAGCGCCAGATCCAGATCATCCAGCGCCGCCGACTCCAGCACTTCCAGCTCCAGCAAGGCCGGATTCAAGGCCGGGCAACATTGCAGGGCTTGTCGCAAATCGCCGTGGAAATCGGCATGCAAGAGATAGTTGGCGCTGACATTGATGCTGACCGCCAGATCCAGCCCTTGCTCCTGCCAGCGCGCAGCCTGCGCCACGCCCTCCTCCAGCACCCAGCGGCCAAAGGCAATCTCTAGCGGGCTGCCTTGCAAGACCGGCAAAAACTCGGCAGGCGTCAGCAGGCCGCGCTCGGGATGTTGCCAGCGGATGAGCGCTTCCACGCCGATGACGCGCCCATCGTCCAGATCCACCTTGGGTTGGTAATACAAGAGGAATTGCCGCTGGCCCAGCGCCAGCTCCAGCGCCGCCAGGGTCCGCCTGTGCAGCTGAGCCTTGCGGTCGCTTTCCGGATCAAACAGCTGATAGCGGTTCTTGCCGGCCTCCTTGGCCTGATACATGGCCTGATCGGCATGTCGCAGCAAGGTATCCGCATCGGCATCGTCCTGCGGATAGAGCGTTACCCCGACACTGGCGCTGGCGCTGATGACGGCGCCGCCCAGTTCAACTTCCTGGCTCACGGCCGCCAGCACCCGATCCAGTATCGGGATGCACTCGTCGCTACCGTCCAGATCGGACAGCAGCAACACAAACTCGTCGCCGCCCAGCCGCGCCAGGGTGTCGTCGGCGCGCAGCACCGACTTCAGCCGTTCGGTAACTGAAATCAGCAACTGGTCGCCCACGTCATGGCCATGCAGATCATTAATGCCTTTGAAGCCATCCAGGTCAAGAAAGCACACTGCGCTTACCTTGCCGCTGCGCCGGCTGCGAATCAGCGCCTGCTCCAGGCGGTCGGACAACAAGCGGCGGTTGGGCACATTGGTGAGCGGATCAAAATTGGCGATGCGATCCAGCTCGGCCTCATGCGCCTTCAACTGGGTGATGTCGGAAAAAATACCGATATAGTGCTGAATCTGCCCGTACTGATCGCGCACCACCGAGACGGACAGCAACTCAGCGTACAAGTCGCCGTTTTTACGCCGGTTCCATACTTCTCCACGCCAGAAATCGTGCTCAGCCACCAGGCTCCACAGTTCCTGATAGAAACCGGGGCCATGCAGACCGGACGACAACAGTTTCGGCGACCGACCGATCACCTCCTCTTCGGCATACCCGGTGATGCGGACAAATGCGCCGTTGACCTTGGTGATGAGCTTGGCTGGCGATACCACCATGATGCCTTCGTAGCTGCTGTCGAACACCACCGCGGCTTCCTTCTGCGCCAGGGCGTAAATCTTGTGCTCGGTGATGTCGGTGTGAGTGCCGGACACCATCAAGGGTCGATTCTGCTGGTCGCGTTCCACCACCCGTCCGCGAGACAGTATCCAGCGCCAGCCGCCCAGCTTGCTCAGGCAGCGCATCTCCATTTCATAGGCGGGAGCAAGGCCGTCCAGATGCCGTTGCATGGCGGCCTCCACCAGAGGCCGATCCTCGGGATGAATATGCTCCAGCCACACTTGCCGGGTGATTTCCCGGCTGTCCGGCGCATAACCCAGCATGGCCTTCCAGCGAGCGCTGACTTCAAACGCCTCGGTCTGGACATTCCAGTCCCAATAGCCCTGATCAGAGCCCTCAATCACCCGCGCCAATTGCTGCTCGCGCGCTTGCAGAATGCGCTCCGCGGCCTTTTTCTCGGTCAGATCGCGACCGAAAGCCATATAGCGCCCGTCCTGCATGTGGACAGTGGTCAGTTCGGCCACAACAACCCCGCCGTCCAGACGGCCCAGCGTCCATTCGCTGCGAATGAAGCGCTGACGCTCCAGCTGCTGCAAATGGGCCGGCAAGGCGTCCCTGCAGGAGGGCGCCAGCAGCTGCTCGATATGCATTTGCCGCAATTGCTCTTGCGTGTGGCCGGTCATGCGGCAAGCCGACGGGTTGGCGAACAGGTATTGGCCGTTTTCATCGGTAATCCAGATGGCGTCGCCGGCTTCGTTCAGGACGAAGCGCAAATCCTCATCAAGACGTCGCCGCTCCGTAATATCGGACAGAGTGCCAACCAGGCGCAGTGCATTGCCGGCCTCGTCACGCTCCACGGCGCGACCGCGTACCCGCACCCAGCGCACTTCCCCGGCGCGGGTATGGATGCGGATGTCGAACTCCATCAGGCTGCTCTCGCCGCGTTTGTGCTCTGCCAGCGCCTGTTGCCATACGGCGAGGTCATCGGCATGCACCAGCCGCTTGAAGAATTCGATATCATGCGAATCCTCTTCCGGCCGATAGCCGGTCAAGGCGTAGTAGCGAGGGGAGCGATACACATAACCGGTGCGCAAATCCCAATCCCAGAATCCATCACTGGTTGCACCCACCACTTGCTGCAAGCGGCGCTCGCTGCCTTGCAACTGCATGGTCAGCGCCATGCGCTCACTGATATCCTGCACCGTACCGTGCAAGGCAATGATCTTGCCCTCATCATCGCGCGTCGCCTCGCCTCGCGCCGTGATCCAGCGTCGCTCTCCATCCGGGCGCAACACTTCCGCATCGCACTGATAGGGCTGCCCGTCTTGCAGGCACTGCTCCACCGCCGAGGACAGTCCGGCCCACCCTTCTTCGGTGAAATAGCCGCGCACTTCCGGATAAACTGCCGCCGGCAAATCCGGATCGCGGCCATATATGCGGTAAATCTCATCAGACCATTCGTGGCGATCAGTCTGCAGATCCCAGCTCCAGTTGCCGATAGCGGCAAGGCGCTGGGCTGCGAGCAGATCATCCGCGCTGTCTTTGAGTTTTTGCTCGCTCGCTTTCTGCAGGCTGATATCGCGCGAAATGCCGAACAAACCCACCACCTGGCCCTCTGCGCTGAACACCGGCCCCTTGCTCACCAGAAATGTCAGCGCCGACCCGTCTTTCAGTCGCAGGAATTCTTCATGCGTATCCACTTTGCCGGCCTGCATGATGTCGGCATCCAACGCCATCAGCTGCGCGGCGGAGCTCTCATCGAACAGGGCGCGGTCGTCCTGGCCAAGTATCTCGCTGACTGGGCGGCCGACAATCCGCGCCGCGCCTTCATTCACCATCAAGTAGCGGCCCTGCCGGTCCTTGACGAAGACGGCATCCGAGGTGCCCGACACCACAGCATCCAGTAAATTTCGGTGCGTCTCGTTGCGCTCGGCCAGTTGCCGCAACAAGCCGCTGAACAGGCTGACCGCACCGCCGCACAGGGCAAAAAACCCCCACTGCAAGGCCACGGCGGGCTCTGCGGCTGCGCTGTGAAAATGCGGCGACGCCATCCAGTCAAGCCCGAGCATGGCCAGCGCAGTGGCCAGCAAGCCCGGCCCCACCCCGCCGAGCAAGGCACTGAGAATGACCGGCAGCATGAACATAATCAGCATGGGCCGCAAATAGACGTTCATCGGCAGCATGTGCCGCACGCCCAATGCGGCAAGGGTAATGATCAGGGCAAAGAGATAGGCCAGCCAGACGGGAATGCGACCTTGCGACATGCGCTCCGCCCAACTTTCCAGCAGCTTTGCCGAAGCCGGGGATTCAGCTGGCGGCACCGCTCTCAGGGAGAAATACAACATCACCGCTGTACACAGCACAAAGACAAAACCTTTGTATGTGGACAGTGCGACGATGGTGTCAGGATCGGCGAACAGCTTGAGCAAGCTGTCGGAAAGCAGTATCCAGAGCATGGCCAGCGCGCAGTATGCGAGCACCACCAAGCGGATGAAACGAGTTCGCGCAGGAGCAACCATGCCAGCTATTGCCTTACCCGGTGATAGAACCATGTCGACTGTCGACCGCGCCAAGGAGGCGGCTCAGTCAACGCAGGATGAATCATGCAAAAAGCAATCCACTTTGCATTTCTATCAAAAAAACCATCCAGTCGAAAGTGATTCGCTCAGAAAAACGGCATCACAACACAAAAACACCACGCACTGAGCATAGCTGACCGCCGGGATCGATGCAGACAAGCCGATACGCTGAAGAGTAGCGCGGGCACGGGAAATAATGATGGGGGGATGGCGCGAGAGCGCTCAGAGAAGAAAAGCGAGAAAATTCAGGGTGGTGCGAGCGGGGAGACTCGAACTCCCACACCTTACGGCGCTGGAACCTAAATCCAGTGCGTCTACCAATTCCGCCACGCTCGCATTCGTCTTGAAACCGGGCGCTGTCGTCCCGATCTGGAGAAGAGGCAGCGACTATACCCCATCATCCTGTTGCTTACAAGTAGCGACAAGGACTGAACCATATTGGGTGAAAACTGTCAGAATGCCGTGTTTCACCCAACAACAACGTTCACATAGAGAGAGGACGCCATGCAACCTAATTTCCAGACCAGTTACGGCACGGGCTCGGTAGCCGGGTCGCGCAACAAGGTGCTGCGCAACACCTACGGGCTGCTGGGCTTGTCCATGATCCCCACTGTCATCGGCGCGCTGATAGGCACCAATATGAGCTTCGCCTTTCTGGCCGGCAGCCCCATCCTCGGCATGCTGATGATCATGGCCGTGTTCTACGGCCTAGTGTTCGCCATCGAAAAGAATCGCAATAATTCGCTGGGCGTTTTCCTGATGCTGGGCTTCACGCTGATGATGGGCCTGCTGCTTGGCCCCTTGCTGCAGTTTGCCCTGCGCTTTTCCAACGGCGGCCAGCTGATCATGGTGGCCGGCGCGGCCACTGCGCTGGTATTCATGGTGATGGCGGGCATTGCCAGCACCACCAAGCGCGATCTATCCGGCATGGGCAACTTCCTCACCGTCGGCGCCATCGTTCTGATGGTGGCGGTAGTGGCCAACATGTTCCTGCAAATGCCGGGCATGCAACTGGCTATCGCCGCCGCATTCGCCCTGTTCAGCTCGCTGATGATCCTGTGGCAGGTAAAAGTGGTTATCGACGGCGGCGAAACCAGCTATGTCTCCGCTGCGCTGTCAATCTACATCAGCATCTACAATCTCTTCACCAGCCTGCTGCAACTGCTGCTGGCTTTCGGCGGCGAGCGCGATTGATCATTGCCCGCTCCAAAACAAAAAGCGCCCATCATGGGCGCTTTTTTCTTGCCGGCGATGTGGCGGCAGGCCAGATCAAAGCGGCAACCACTCTGGCCAGCAGCCACCCTCTTCCATCACATCGCAGGCAACGGCAATGCCGGGCACCGCCAGCAAACGATCGTCCGGACCAAACAGCAAGGGCCAGCCGGCGCGCAAGGGTGCCGGTACGCCCGCCTCCTGAAACAGCTTGCGCACCTCCTTCAAGCCACTTGACTGACGCAGGCGCTCTCCGCCCTGGCGAGGCCGCAATTCAAAACCCGCCGCCAGCAGCGTCTTCGGCAAACCTTTGCCCATTCGCCAGCACAATATCCCACCCCAACCCGGTGCGATTTGCCGAGGCGAGCCTTCGCCATCCCACTGCATGGCGCTGACGGGCCCTGGACCAGCCAGGCGGCACAGCATCAGACGGTCGCGATAGCGCAGCAGGCAGTGATCTCCCAGCTTGAGCAAAGGCGTTGCTGTCGCGTTTGCGCTTGCCAATTGACGTAGAAACTCTTGCAAGGCATCCGGTGCGGGTTGCAGCATCGTCCGCTCTTTCAGCCAGCGAACCAGCACAAAGCCGCGTCGAGCCGACGACAAGGCCAACAGCGCCGGCGCTGACAGGCCGTCATCGCAACGGCAAGCGGCCAAATCAGCCTCGGCCACCTCATCCAGCACAGCAGCAGCCTCGCTCAGCTGCCAGGCCGAGCGAGCCATGTGCGCCGGATAGTCGGGCAAGTAGTCGGCAAGACGAGGCAGGATTTCGTGACGCAGGAAGTTGCGGCGAAAACGGGTATCGACATTGCTGTCGTCTTCCACCCAAGACAAACCCCGCTCAAGGGCGAACCGTTCCAGATCCGCCCGCCCCACATCCAGCAAGGGCCGCCAGTACCAGCGCGAACCGGACTCGCGCAGAGCAGGCATGCCGGCCAATGCATGCGCGCCGCCGCCCCGAAGCAATTGCAGCAACTGGGTTTCGCACTGATCGTCCCGATGATGCGCCAGCACGGTCACGTTGGCCGAAGCCTTGTCAAATGCCGCATAGCGGGCCATGCGGGCGGCTGCTTCAATGCCCAGCCCGCCATGGCGCGCAACATGCACTCGCTCCACGCGCATGGGCACCTCCAGCGACTGGCACAAAGTGCGGCAATGCGCTTCCCAGGCATCAGCATGAGCACTGAGGCCGTGATGCACATGCACAGCGGAAAGATGCAGCCAGGGCAGATGCCGACGGGCCTCCGCCAGCAGCGTCAGCAATACCACAGAATCCAGCCCGCCGCTCAGCGCCGCCTCAAAAGCACAAAGGCCGGACAATTTGTCCGGCCATTGATCAAGCAGATGCGTCAGCAGCTCAGGCTGCTTCTTCCTTGAAGCGGCCATAGCTCATCAGTCGGTCGAAGCGCTCTTTCAGCAGCGCGTCGATAGGCTTGGCGCTCTGCTCCTTGAGCTGTTCCTGCAATACGCGCTTGAGGCTGTTCATCATTTGCGCATGATCGCGGTGCGCGCCGCCCACCGGCTCGTTGATCACGCGGTCAACCAGGCCCAGCGTTTTCAGTCGGTTGGCGGTGATGCCCAGCGCCTCGGCGGCGTCGGAAGCGCGCTCAGCAGTCTTCCACAGAATGGAAGCGCAGCCTTCCGGCGAAATCACCGAATAAGTGGAATATTGCAGCATATTGACCTGATCGCCCACGGCGATGGCCAGCGCGCCGCCGGAACCACCTTCGCCAATCACGGTACAGATCACCGGCACGCGCAGACGTGCCATTTCATAGAGATTGCGCCCAATGGCTTCGGACTGGCCGCGCTCTTCCGCGCCGATGCCCGGGTAAGCGCCCGGCGTATCAATAAAGGTCACCACCGGCAGGCCGAATTTTTCAGCCAGCTTCATCAGGCGCAGCGCCTTGCGATAGCCTTCCGGGCGCGGCATGCCAAAGTTGCGGTATATCTTTTCCTTGGTGTCGCGGCCTTTCTGGTGGCCGATTACCACCACGGACTGGCCATTGAAGCGGGCCAGGCCGCCTACGATGGCAGGATCATCGGCAAAGGCGCGATCGCCATGCAGCTCTTCGAAATCGGTAAAGATGGCGCGCAGGTAATCCAGCGTATAAGGACGCTGCGGATGGCGGGCCACTTGCGAGATCTGGGAGGGCGTGAGTTTGGCGTAGACAGCCTTGGTCAGTTCAAGGCTTTTCTTTTGCAGGCGGGCGATTTCTTCAGAGATGTCCAGTACGGAGTCATCCTGCACGAATCGCAGCTCTTCAATCTTGTTCTCGAGCTCGGCGATCGGCTGCTCAAAATCGAGAAAGGTCGGCTTCATTATGCACATCATCCGATTAAGCGAATCGGGCAATCATACATTACGCGGAAAGCGTCCGTCACGCCCCTGTCGGACAAAATTCAGTCGACATCGAGCTTTTATTCCAGCCACCCTGGGTTTTCATAAAAAATTGAAACAAACCCCTTGCGCTGACAAAAAGCCTGTGTTTTAATTCGCCTCCTCGCTGAGACGCAAACGCAGACAGCGACAAGGTTTCAGGGCGTTTAGCTCAGTTGGTAGAGCGTCTGCCTTACAAGCAGAATGTCGGCGGTT
>NZ_CAMFLA010000022.1 GCF_945957525.1 uncultured Aquitalea sp.
CCGCTCAGAAGGCTCAAGCCGCTGACGCTTCCGCTCCGGCCAAGAAGGCTCACAAGGCTCACGCCAAGAAGCACCACGCTGCCAAGAAGCCGGCTGCTTCCGCTGCCAACTAAGCTCTGACTGACCACAGTCTGGCTCGCTAAAAAACAAGGGAGGCCTCTGGCCTCCCTTTTCTTTTGCCCATTTCCAGTGGTGATGGTTTGACGGGTGCCACGAGATGCGGATGGAAGCGGGCATGAAAAAACGCCACCTCAAGAGGTGGCGTTTTTCTTGTTGCCCGGCAGATTATTTTTCCACGAAGGCGCGTTCGATGGCGTAGTCGGCCGGCTCGCCCATGCGCGGGGATTCCTTGAAGCCGAGGCCGTTCAGTATATCGCACAGGTCGTGCAGCATGGACGGGCTGCCGCAGATCAGCACGCGATCGGTTTCCGGATTCAGCTGCGGCAGGCCGATGTCGGCGCACAGCTTGCCATTGGTGATCAGGTCGGTCAGACGACCCTGATTGCGGAACGGCTCGCGGGTAACGGTGGGGTAGTAAATCAGCTTTTCTTTCACCATGTCGCCGAAGAATTCGTTTTCCGGCAGCTCTTTGGTGATGTAGTCGTGATAGCCCAGCTCGCTGACCCAACGCACGCCGTGGGTCAGGATCACCTTTTCATAGCGCTCGTACACGTCCGGGTCCTTGATGATGGACATGAACGGAGCAAGGCCGGTGCCGGTGGACAGCAGATACAGGTTCTTGCCAGGCAGCAGGTTGTCTTGCACCAGGGTGCCGGTGGGCTTCTTGCTGATCAGCACGGTATCGCCCACTTGCAGGTGTTGCAGCTTGGAGGTCAGCGGACCGTCCTGCACCTTGATGCTGTAGAACTCCATGTGCTCTTCGTAGTTGGAGCTGACGATGGAGTAGGCGCGCATCAGCGGCTTGCCGTTGACTTCCAAGCCGATCATGACGAATTGGCCGTTGATGAAACGCAGGCCCGCATCGCGGGTGCAGGTGAAACTGAACAGGGTGTCGTTCCAGTGGTGAACGGACAGAACCTTCTCAGCGGTCAGATTGGGGGAGGACATAGTGTGTGCTGCTCGCTATCCAAAAGAAATCGGGGAATGGCTTGATGTCGCGATTTTACCTGTAGCGGGGCATTTTGCCCAAACATTGCAAGCCGTTCTCACTATGCAAATTTGCATAATGTTGTATTCGTCCGGTTTTCGCCCTGAAATTGCCCGCGCAAGGCGGCGGCGAAGCGGCTGCAGGATAAATCCAGCAGGAACAGGATGTTACCTTAATGAGTGTGTGCTTTCTAACGATTTCTTTTCGCTGTGTTTATTCCGCGGCGTTCTTAAAGCCATTTTGACTTAGATCAGAAAATTTGATGGTGCGTTGCGGTAAGGCATGCCACGCATTGCCTTGTGCCCGGCTGTCGGACAGACGACAGTCGGTGAAAAGCTTGAGTTGTTTGGCATATTTCAATGGGCGGGGACTGGCCTGCTTGTTAAGATGTGGACCTCTTTCGCGAAAGACTGGCCATGAAGCTTTGTGTAATAGAAGGGGATGGCATCGGCAAGGAAGTGGTGACGGTAGCCGTGGGCGTGCTGGAGGCGTTGCTGCCGGACCTGGAGCTGAGGTTTGCCGAAGCCGGGTGGGAAACCTTTCAGCGGCAGGGCGCGGCCTTGCCCGGCGCCACACTGGAGTGCGCCCGCGAGTGCGGCGCGGTGTTCTTTGGCGCGGTCAGCTCGCCCATGCGGCTGGTGGAGGGCTATCGCTCGCCGATTGTGCAGCTGCGGCGCGAACTGGGCTGTCACGCAAATTTGCGCCCCACGCTCAGTCTGCCGCTGTCGATTTGCCGGCAGGGTGTAGATCTGATAATCGTGCGGGAAAACACGGAAGACCTGTACGTGGGCGACGAGCAATCGGACGGCGAGGTGGCGCTGGCCATCAAGCGTATTACCCGTACCGCCTCTTTGCGCGTGGCGCGCAGCGCGTTCGAGCTGGCCAGTCATGCCGGCCGTCGTCGCGTCACCATCATCCACAAGGCCAATATCCTGCCGCGCACCGATGGTCTGTTCCGCGATTGCGCGCGCGAAGTGGCTGCCGAGTACCCCGGCATCCAGGTGGATGAAATGCTGGTGGATACCGCGGCCATGCGGCTGGTGCAGGCGCCGGAAAGCTTTGATGTGTTGCTGGCGCCCAATCTGTACGGCGACATCCTGTCCGATCTGGCGGCCGCCTTCGGCGGTGGGCTGGGTTTGGCGGCTTCGCTCAATTTGGGCGAACGCGCCGCTATTGCAGAACCCGTGCACGGTTCCGCGCCGGACATCGCTGGCAAGGGCATCGCCAACCCGTTGGCTGCCATTCTCAGCGCGGCGATGCTGTTGCGCGTGTGGTGGCGGCGGGACGATCTGGCGGCGAGGGTGGAGGCTGCTGTCCGGCAAACCTTGCAGGACGGCGTTGCCACACCGGACATACTCACGCCGGGCGTGGGTACCCAGCATGTGGCGCGGGCGGTCATGGAGCGACTGACCGGCTGAAAATGAAAAGGGGCGGCTTTACCGGCCGCCCCGGGGTATGACATGTTGTGCCTCGGCACATGACCCGCGAAAAGCGGATCGCGAAAACAACACCAACACACTCTGCACGGCCCTTGCGTCTGCCAACGATGTACTACAGGCCATGCGACATCTACCAAAGATCAGGCCGCCAAGCGGCGCGGACAAGTACGGTGCAACGCCGATACCACTGCTTGATGCTGCGTGGTATCAGACCTGCGCCTCGCAGGGCGCAGCTGTAAGGGGCCGACTACGCCCCGTAAGACTCGCCGTAAATTGTGTAGCTGACTTCAGGTTGTCTTGTGTCTGGCTGCCGACGCCGGTTTGATCGATGCATCCGCAATGGACGCTAAGTGCGTTCGGGGGTAGGAAGATTTACCCGCCATCAGGCCTGAGAAGGCTGCGGGGTCTGAACGCGATACATAACAAGGCCGTCGGTTTTGTGCCATTGACTCATTCCGCTCCCTCCCTGTTGTTTGACGATTTCAGTATAGGCTTCTTGTTTTCCGACTCAAGATATTTCTGATTCTTTATGTGGAAATATCGGATGCAAATGTCCTGACGTCAGTGCGGACAAGCACCGACGCCAGGTGCCGATTTTGCAACGGCGTCGCGAACCGCTCTAACCGGCCTCCGCTTGGGCGGTGACGGGGGCGCTGCGCGGCGTATTGGGATGCAGATGGTGTTCGAACTGGCGCGCGGCGGCTTCCCAGGAGAAGGCCTCCGCCACCTTGCGCACATGTGAGCGGTCCAGATGCAGGGCGGCCAGGCAGGCGGCGCGCAAATCCTGATCCAGCACCCCGGCGCCGCTATTGCCCACCACGTCCAGCGGGCCGGCTACCGGGTAGGCGGCTACCGGTGTGCCGCAGGCCATCGCCTCCAGCAACACCAGTCCGAAGGTGTCAGTCAGGCTGGGGAATACGAACACATCGGCGGCGCGGTAGAAGCGCGCCAGCTCCGCTTGCGGGAAGACGCCGGCGAAATAGACCTCCGGGTATTCGCGCTTCAGCCGCTCCATCAGCGGGCCGTCGCCCACTACCCACTTGCTGCCGGGCAAGTCCAGCTTGAGGAAGGCTTCGATATTCTTTTCAACTGCAACCCGGCCGATGTAGACAAAGCGGGGCGGGTTGCTCTCTTCCAGGCGGTCGCGGTCGCCGGGGGTGAACAGATGGGTATCGACGCCGCGACTCCACAACACCACATTCTTGAAGCCGCGGGCAATCAGGTCGTCGGCAATGGATTGGGTGGGCACCATTACTGCGCGCGATGCATTGTGGAAACGGCGCATCCAGGCGTAGCTCACCGATACCGGCAGGCGGGTGCGGGCCTGGATGTATTCCGGAAAACGGGTGTGATAAGCGGTGGTGAAGTTCAGTCCGCGGCGCAGGCAATAGCGACGGGCTGCCAGTCCCAGCGGACCTTCGGTGGCGATGTGGATGGCGTCCGGCGCCAACGCCTCGATGCGGCACGCCACCTCCCGGTAAGGCAGGATGGATAGGCGGATGTCCGGGTAGGTGGGGCAGGGCAGGGTCTTGAATTCCAGCGGTGTGATCATGTCCACGACATGGCCGAAACGGGTCAGCTCGCGGCTGGTTTCCGTCAGCGTGCGCACCACGCCGTTGACTTGCGGTTTCCAGGCATCAGTCACGATCAGGACGCGCATGGTGTCTCCTGTGAAGGGTCGTCAAGGTTGGCCGAAGGGGCGAAAGCGGTTAGCGGGGTGGCGGCCGGTTCCGCTTCCGTAGGCGGCAGGCCTGCGTCGGCATGCTTGCGGCGGCGCGTACGGCGCGGTTCGACGGGCGCGGCCTCCAGTTGTGTCCAGTACACCACTTCCAGCCGGCCGTCGGCATGCTCCACCAGCGCCGACAGGCTTTCCACCCAGTCGCCGCTGTTGCCGTAGGTGATGCCGCCGATGTCGCGCACTTCCGCCTTGTGGATGTGACCGCACACCACGCCGTCAAATCCTCGCCGGCGCGCTTCGCCGGCGAGGATTTCCTCGAAATTGCTGATGAAGTTCACCGCGTTCTTCACCTTGTGCTTGAGGTATTGCGACAGCGACCAGTAAGGCAGGCCCAGTCGGCTGCGTATCCAGTTGAAGCTGCGGTTGAGTTCGAGAATGACGGTGTAGAGGCTGTCGCCCACGTAGGCCAGCCACTTGACGTGCTGGATCACACCATCGAATTCGTCGCCGTGGATGATGAGCAGGCGCTTGCCGTCGGCGGTGCGGTGTTCGGCCTCGCGGCGGATGGCGATGCCGCCGAAATCCAGCCCTGTGTAATGACGCGCGGCCTCGTCGTGATTGCCCGGCACATACACCACGTGAGTGCCTTTGCGCGCCTTGCGCAACACTTTTTGCACCACGTCGTTGTGGCTTTGCTTCCAGTACCAGGATTTTTTCAGTTGCCAGCCGTCAACGATATCGCCCACCAGATAGAGGTAGTCCGATTCGTTGTGCTTGAGGAAGTCGAGAAGGTGATCCGCCCGGCAACCGGCGGTGCCGAGATGGACGTCGGAAATCCAGATGGCGCGGAAGCGTCGGCCGCCGCTGTCGGTGTCAGGCTGCATGGTGAAGGTTCCGTGGGCCGTTGGCACAGACACATGCTGCCCGGGCAAGGTGACAGTCGCATCTCGGTTTGTTGACGAATCGGTGAAGGCAAAGACACGTGGCGGGCAGGGGCAAATTGGAAATGCCGATAAGGGGATGCGATTTTTGATTTGTTATCAATTGCTTTTGGCAATCAGAATGCGAGCGTTGATTACATTTTTGGAGTAGCCATGACAGTGAAAAACCACCGCCACCATTCCTTGGCCTTATTGCTGGCCATTGTGCTGACCGGTTTGAACCTGCGCCCCGCTCTGGCGGCAATCAGCCCTTTGCTGGGCGATATCCGGGCGGATTTGCCGCTCAGCTTCAGTATGTTGTCCTTGCTGACCATGCTGCCGGTAGTCGCAATGGGGCTGGCAATGTTCTGGGCTCCTGGCGTGGTGGCGCGCTATGGCGAGCGCCGGGTGATTGTGGCCGGCTTGCTGGCGATAGGGCTGGCCAGCCTGGCGCGGGCGCAGTTGTCGTCGGCGCAGGTATTGATCGCCAGCGCGCTGGCGGCGGGCTGCGGCATCGCCCTGATCCAGGCCCTCATGCCAGGACTGATCAAGCGCTGCTTTCCGTCTCGGGCCGCAGGCATGATGGGCTTGTATGTGACGGCCATCATGGGCGGCGCCGCTTTGGCGGCGGCGGCGTCTTCCTCGCTGCTGGATGCCCTGGGAGGCTGGCGCGGGGCGCTTGCCAGCTGGTCTGCGCTGGCGGCCTTGGCCTTGGCCGCATGGACGTTTGCCCAAGGCGTTGAGGGCGCGGCAGGCAAGGCGGGCTGTGCGCAAGGGCAGGGCGCGGGAGAGTTCGCCGCTGCGCCGCGCGCCTGGACGCTGGGCATTTTCTTCGGACTGGGTACGGCGTCTTATACCTGCGTGTTGGCCTGGCTGCCGCAGTACTACGTGGAACTGGGCTGGTCGGGCAGTCAGGCCGGCGGTTTGCTGGCATGGCTGACCAGCATGGAAGTGGCTTCCGGTTTGTTGACGCCGGCTCTGGCTTCGCGCAGCCTGGATCGTCGTCCAGTGTTGTTTGTCTTGCTGTTGCTGATCATTGCCGGCTTCTGTGGGCTGGCTTGGGCGCCGGATGCGGCGGCGCTATTGTGGGCGGCCATGCTGGGGCTGGGCATTGGCGGGCTGTTTCCGACGAGCATGATCGTATCGATGGACCATCTGGAGGATGCGGCCCGGGCCGGCCGTCTGACTGCCTTCGTGCAAGGCGTGGGCTATCTGATTGCCGCCTTGTCGCCGCTGGCGGCAGGCTGGATCCGCGATGCCAGCAACGGTTTCACGCAGTCCTGGCTGCTGCTGGCGGCTTGCACCGTCAGCATGCTGTGGCTGGCTGCGCGCTTCCAACCCAAGCACTATGCGCGCCAGTTTGCCGGTTCAGGCGCTTGAACCGGCTAAGCGAGGCTACCCCCCCATCCTGCGTTGCCCCTCCTTGCCGCACAACGGAGTGCCCTGAGTCGGCGCGCCTTGGCTCAGGGGCCTTGCGAGGCTGGGTTGGCGGCGCTCAAGTCCGCGCAGACGGCAGCCAGCTCGCGGCGGAGCCAGACATTGTCCGGCTCCGCCGCGCGGCCAGGCCCCCAGACCATGTCCAGCGTGAAAGGCGGCAAACCTGCCGGGCCGGGTCGGCAAGCCAGACCGGGGCGACGGAGCAGCGGCCACAGTCGTTCGGGCAACGACAGTATCAGCGCACCGCCGTCCAGCAGCTGCAAGGCGTTGTAATAGCTGTGGGTGCGGGCGGCCACCAGCCGGGCCCGGCCCAGGCCGGCCAGCCAGTCGTCCACCATATTGCGCTGACCAAGCCAGGGGGTGGAGAACACATGCGAGCGGGCGAGGAAGTCGTCCAGCGGCATGGGAAGCACCTCATTGTTTTCTCCGGCAGTGACCACGCACAGACGGTCATCCAGCAGATGCGCGCTGTGCAAACCCGGCGGCAGCTGGTAGTGATCCGGGCCGAACAGCAAGGCCAGATCGATGTCGCCGCCGGCGATGCGGGCAAACGGCAACTCGCGCTCCGGCTTGAGCACTTGCAAGGAGACGTTGTGGCCATGGGCCTGCAAACGGGCGAGCAGCTTTGGCAGCAACAGGGTTTCGAAGTATTCCGGCGCCAGTACGGTAAAGCGGACGGCGCTTCCCGGCGCGGCGGTCGCTGGCGTACAGGCTTCCATTGCACTGAGCATTTCTTCGACGCGAGCTTGCAGGGCCAGCGCGCGCGGGCTGGGCTGCATGCCGCGGGGGCCGGGTGTGAACAGCACGTCGCCGAAGGCTTCCCGCAGGCGTTTGAGACCATAACTGACACTGGATTGGCTGAGCCCCAGCGCTTCCGCCGCCTCGGTAACGCTGCGGTGCCGGTTGATAAGGCTGAAGATCAGCAAGTCCTGAAAGCTGAGTTTTCTGGCGCGGGCAGGAATCATCGGGAAGCTGCCTTTATGTTGCGGCTTGGTATGCTATTGAATGGCTCGGCGGGAAGGCAATGTTTCTTGCTGTCCATTAAGGCAGGTTTAAGCCGGATGCGGTGTGATCGGGGCATTGTCGGGAGAAACGCTTATGCGAGTGCTGGTGGTGGAAGATGATCTGCTGATCGGCGATGGTTTGAAAACCGGGCTGGAGCAGCTTGGTTTCACGGTGGACTGGTTCCGCCAGGGCAAGGAGGCGCTGTCCGCCCTGTCCGCAGCGCCGTTCGACGCGGTGGTGCTGGATCTCGGTTTGCCGGGGATGGATGGCATGGACATTCTGCAATGCTGGCGCAAGGCCGGGCAAGACGCGCCGGTGTTGGTGCTGACGGCGCGCGACGGCGTCAGCGACCGCATCAAGGGCTTGGACAGCGGAGCGGACGATTACCTGGTGAAGCCGTTTGCGCTGGGCGAGGTGGCCGCGCGGTTGCGCGCGCTCATCCGTCGCCGGCACGGTCACAGCGCCAATCGCCTGAACCATGGCCGGTTGACGTTTGATCCCGAGGGCCGTTGCGCCTGGCTGGACGATGCGCCGCTCGAGCTGACCGCGCGGGAAATGGCCTTGCTGGAATTGCTGCTGACTCACAAGGGCCGGGTGCTGCCGCGGGAACTGATCGAAGACAAGCTCTATGGCTGGGGTCAGGAACTGGAAAGCAATGCGGTAGAGGTGTACGTGCATCATCTGCGCAAGAAGCTGGGCGCCAGCTTCATCCGCACCCAGCGCGGCGTAGGCTACACCTTGGGTGAGCCGGCATGAAGCCCGCTGTTACCCTGCAGCGTCGCCTCGCCATCCTGTTGTTGATCACCGTGCCGCTTATCTGGCTGGTGGCCACCGGCGTTGCCGTTTATGTGGCTCATCACGAAGTGGATGAACTGTACGACACCCAGATGTCCCAGTTCGCCCGCCAGTTGCTGATCGTCAATATGGGCGAGCGCGGCGATGAAGAACTGTCGGCGCTGCCGAAAACCAAGAAGCTGATCCGCGATGGCGATCGCGGCGAGATGGAAGACGACGGTGTTGGCGTGGCGGTGTGGAACGAGCGTGGCGAACTGCTGCTGAGCGACGGCAAGGGAAGACGTTTTACTTGGGATGCCGGCCGGCGCGGTTTTTACAGCGTGACCGGGGGGCATGGCGATGATGAATGGCGGCTGTTTTATCTGCCCGCGCCGGATGGTTCCCGGCTGGTGGCGGTGGGGCAGCGGCAGGCGCTGCGCCATGAGGTGGTATGGAAAGTGATCGAGGCTCAGCTGCTGCCCTGGCTGCTGGGTTTGCCGGTGCTGCTGTTGCTGATTTTCTGGGCGGTGCGGCGCGGCCTGTCGCCGCTGGATCGACTGGCCGGCGAGCTGGGCGCGCGCGATCCGCTGGATCGCTCCCCGGTCAGCGAGGCCGTACCGGGCGAGGTTCTGCCCATGGTGAGGGCGCTCAATGCGCTGTTCGGGCGCATTGCCGAAACCGTGGAGCACGAACGCCGCTTCACCGCCGACGCTGCGCATGAATTGCGCACGCCGCTGGCGGCCTTGAAGGTGCAGGCCGAGGTGATGTCGCTGATGCCGGACGAGGCGGGCCGCCGCCGCGCGCTGGGGCAGTTGCAGCTGGGTATCGACCGCGCCACGCGGCTGGTGGAGCAGCTGCTGGCCCTGTCGCGGCTGGACCCCTTGCAGGAGCTGGCGGCGAAAGAGCCGGTAGACTGGCGCTTGGCGGCGCGCGACGCGCTGGCCGACGTCGCCATGTTAGCCGAAGAGAAACACATTTCGCCGCAGCTGGAAGACAGCCAGCCGGCGCAACCGGTGTTGCCGCTGCGCGGCGACGCCACCTTGCTGACACTGCTCTTGCGCAATCTGCTGGACAACGCCGTGCGCTATTCGCCGCCGGGGGCCGAGCTGACGCTCAGGCTGGAGGCCGACGCCGTCAGCGTGCTGGATCGGGGGCCGGGTATAGAAACACAGTGGCTGGAGCAAGTGAGAGAGCGGTTTTTCCGTCCCCCCGGACAGGATGTGCCGGGCAGCGGGCTGGGCTTGTCCATTGTGGACCGCATCGCGGAATTGCACGGTTTGGCGCTGACGCTGGAAAACCGGCCCGAGGGCGGGCTTGCCGCGCGGCTGGCGCGGCGCTGAGCTGCGACAATCCGCCGCATTCCGTCATTCGCCGCATCGCGCTATCGTGAAGGCTGACGCTGAAGATCTGCCAAGCGCCACTCCAAGAGTTGCTGCCCGCCCTGACCAGGCGGGCTTTCTTTTGTGCTTCTACCCGGCAGCGCGTCAGGAATCCTGGCGCGAGTGGGCACCGGGAGCTTGACGGAAATGCCACCAGAACACCGCATTGCAAACACCGCCGGCCACTGCGCCCAGAAAATAGCTGAACAGCGGGGTGTAAATAGCGGGGCGAAGATACAGGCTGTCGTAGAAGGCAACCAGTCCGCCGATGAGCGCACCCGGAATGAGCGCGGCCAGCAAGAACAACAGCGGATGCCAGTGCGCGCGCCAATGGTCCATCGCCTTGTCCAGCGACAGGCGCAGCACCCCCAGCAACAAGCCAGCCACGGCGGCCGGCAAGGCGCCCACCATATAGGCAAACAGGGGAATGACGCCGGTGGCCAGCAGGCCTACCAGCGGGCCCAGCAGAATGAACAGCACCAGCGCGACGGCCAGTAATTGCAATTGACGTTTCATCGGCATGCGCAAGGAAAAATGGCCTACAGCCTAGCAGACGCCGGCCTCGGCGACGAGAGCCCGTCTCCGGCGCGACAAAATGCCGCAGCCGGCGCACATGGCAACGGTGGTAAAGTGCGCCTCATGCTGCCCGACCTCTATGCATTTTCCCAGCTGGCCGATACCGGCCGGCAACTGATCCGTCTGCGCTGGATGATGCTGGCGCTGGGCGCGATTGCGCTGGGCGCCGGACTGGCGCAGGGACTGGTCTTGCCCGGCTGGCTGGTCGGGCAGGCCCTGCTGACCCTGGCCGTGGTCAATGCGCTGCTGCACCGTCGCGAGCGGCAGGGGCGGGCCCGCTTGGGGGCGGTGCGCCTGGGCCTGCTGTTTGATGTGCTGGCGCTCACCGAATGCCTGGCTTTCACCGGCGGCGCGGCCAATCCGTTGGCGTCCTTGTATTTGCCGCCCGTATTGTTTGCCGCCTTGCTGTCGCCCGGCGTGTTCGCCTGGTGTCTGGCGGCGCTGTCCATGGGGGCCTACGGTGCCCTGTTCCGCTGGCATCTGCCCTGGCCATCGCGCGGCGAAGACGCTGCTTACGCTTTCAACCTGCACCTGATCGGCATGTGGATCACGTTTGCGCTGTCCGCCTTGTTGATCGCCGGCTTTGTCTCTTGGCTGGCGCGACAGCTGGCGGCGCGCGAAGCGGCGCTGGCGCAGGCGCGGGAAACCCAATTGCGCGAGGAGCAATTGCTGGCGGTGGGTTTGCAGGCGGCCGGCGCGGCGCATTCGCTGTCCACGCCGCTGAATACATTGACCTTGCTGGTGGATGAGCTGGCGCGCGAGCCCGGCGCGCCCCTGTTGGCCGAAGACCTGCAACTGATGAGCGAGCAACTCCATCACTGTCGCGAGGCGCTGGCGCGGCTCAAGCGGGGCGTGGAGCCGCAAAGCGGTCCCAGGCCGCTGTTTGCCAGTCTGGAGCAGGAATTGTCCGGCTGGCGTTCGCTGCGGCCCGACGTGGCGCTGGAGTGGTCGCGCCCGGCAGGCGAGGATCCGCAAGTGATGCTGGACCCTAGCTTCTGGCCGGCCTTGTTCAATCTGGTAAACAACGCGGCCGAAGCCGGCGGCGGCGCCTTGTCGGTGAGCGCCAGCCGGCAGGGCGGCGTATTGCTGCTGGACATCGTCAACCCGGAAGGCTGTCTGAGCGACGCGCAATTGCTGCGCGCCGGGCTGGCGCCGCTGGAGTCCGGCAAGCCGGCCGGCATGGGGCTGGGCGTCATGCTCAGCCACGCCACGCTGACCCGGCTGGGCGGCTCGCTGACGCTGGACAATCAACAGGCCGGCGGGGTGCGCGCCCGCATCCGCCTGCCGCTGAGAGAAATACAATGACTGGCGATTTTCTGCTGATCGACGACGACGAGGCTTTCTTGTCGGTTTTGTCCCGCTCGCTGTCGCGGCGGGGCCATGCCGTGGCGACTGCTCGCTGTGGCGAGGAGGCGCTGGCGGCCGAGCGCGCAACGCCAGCGCACATCGTGCTGGATCTCAATCTGGAAGGCGAAAGCGGCCTGCGCCTGTTGCCCTTGCTGCGCCAGCGTTACCCGACAGCCGCCATCGTGGTGCTGACCGGTTACGCCAGCATCGCCACCGCGGTGGAGGCTACTAAGCTGGGGGCGGTGCAATATCTGGCCAAGCCCGCCGGCGTGGACGACATCCTCGCCGCTTTCGAACAGGTATCGGCCAACCCTGAGCTGTCCTTGTCGCCGCAGCCCATGTCCTTGCGCCGCGTCACCTGGGAGCACCTGCAACGGGTGCTGGCGGAAAACGACGGCAATGTGTCCGCCACCGCCCGCGCCATGGGCATGCACCGCCGCACGCTGCAACGCATGCTGGCGAAGAAGCCGGTGCGGCAATAACCCTTGCCGGGCTTGTTTTTCTGGTTTTCGTGATCTTGCCGTCGTTTTTGCCGGCTGGCATGAAGCCATGCTTATGTAGCATCGGCACTACACGGCATGGCGGCGCGATGGCTGGCAAGCTGCTTGCCGGTTGGCTTTCCATCAGCTTGCAGCCGGCGGCCGCAAAGGAAAGAGCCGCGCCCTGAAAGGCATGCAGGCGGGTTTGACGATGATTGTTCTCGCGCTTGCCGGCAAGCCTGCTTTTCATCAGTGCACCTTTTCACTCTCAATCAGAAAATGTGATTGGAGTGATTGCCCCAAAATGCCTATGGTCTTTTATTCGGAGTACGCGAAACCATGACATAAGAGGGGAAAAGAATGCGTGGACAGATGATGGATCAACCCTTGTTGATCTCCGCCTTGCTGAAGCATGCTGAAACGTACCATGGCGATACCGAGATCGTATCGCGCACCGTGGAAGGCCCGATTCACCGCTACACCTACCGCGAAGCGGCCCGCCGCTCCCGCCAGCTGGCCAATGCGCTGGCCGGCCTGGGCGTGAAGCACGGCGATGCCGTCGGCACCCTGGCCTGGAATGGCTACCGCCACTACGAAATCTACTTCGCTGTTTCCGGCGCCGGCGCCATCTGCCACACCGTCAATCCGCGCCTGTTTGCCGAACAGATTAGCTACATCATCAATCACGGCGAAGATCAGGTGCTGATGTTCGATCTGTCTTTCCTGCCGCAAGTGGAGCAGATTGCCGCCGAGCTCACTACCGTGCGCCATTTCGTGCTGATGACGGACAAGGCCAACATGCCGCGCGAGACCAGCATCGACAACTTGCTGTGCTACGAAGACCTGGTCAACAGCCACAGCGACGAATACGAGTGGCCCGAGTTCGACGAAAACACCGCCTCCAGTCTCTGTTACACCTCCGGCACCACCGGCAACCCCAAGGGCGTGCTGTATTCGCACCGCTCCACCGTGCTGCACGCCTTTGCCAGCTCGCTGCCGGATAGCCTGGATATCTCCGCGCAGGCCTGCGTGATGCCAGTGGTGCCCATGTTCCACGTCAATGGCTGGGGCTTGCCTTACAGCTGCACCATGAACGGCGCCAAGCTGGTGTTGCCCGGCCCCAAGATGGACGGCGTCAACCTCTATGAGCTGATAGAAAGTGAGAACGTCACCATGACCGCCGGTGTGCCGACGGTGTGGATGATGCTGTTGCAACACTGTCAGCGCAATCATCTGAAAATCCACGGCCTGAAGCGCGTGGTAATCGGCGGCTCGGCTGCGCCGGAAAGCATGATCGACCAACTGGCCGAACACGGCACCGAAGTGCGCCAATTGTGGGGCATGACCGAGCTGTCGCCGTGCGGCACCACCAGCACGCCCAAGTTCAAGCACATCGGCTGCGACACGCCCACGCTGCGTCAGCTGCAAACCAAGCAAGGCAGGCCAATCTACGGCGTGGGCATTCGCATCGTGGATGACGGCGGCAAACCGCTGCCGCACGATGGCGTGGCCTTCGGCAATCTGCAGGTGCGTGGCCCCTGGGTGCTCTCCCGTTACTTCAAGCGTGAGCTGGACAACAGCCATACCGACGACGGCTGGTTCAATACCGGCGACGTGGTCACCATCGACCGCGACGGCTACATGAAGATTACCGACCGCACCAAGGACGTGATCAAGTCCGGAGGGGAGTGGATCAGCTCCATCGAACTGGAAAACATTCTGGTGGGACATCCGGCGGTGGCCGAGGCGGCCGCCATCGGCGTAGTGCATCCCAAGTGGGATGAGCGCCCGCTGATGGCCGTCGTGCTCAAGCCCGGCGCCAGCGCCACTCGCGACGAACTGATTGGCTATTACGAAGGCAAGATCGCCAAGTGGTGGACACCGGACGATGTGGTGTTCCTGGAGGAGTTGCCGCATACAGCAACCGGCAAATTGCAAAAGATGAAACTTCGGGAAATGTTCAAGGATTATCAGTGGAAGTAGTACGAATCAAATCAATTTGATGGACAAACTAGAGCAATTACGTTAGATTGTGCGTCGCACTGAAAGCCGCAAGGCTTTTTGTGGTGTTAGCCCCTCGAAGCATCTGCCGGTGAACCCGGCGCGATGTTTCTTCCTCGTGTTGGCCCCTGTCGGTAACCCCTCAGGGGATTTTTTTTGCCGCGACTCAGGCCAGATCGTCGCGCATGGCCTTCATGCCGGCCATCAGATTGCTCGCGCTCAGCCGCTCCCAGACGCCATCAGCGCAGACCACTCCGTCCCTTACCTGCTCCCATTCGCTCTCGCTGAGGGCTGGCGTTTCATTGCGCTCCACGCTCTCCAGCAGGCCAATCACCACCTTCTGCGCAGGCGCTAGCCGCTTTGGGGGCGATTTGAACTGGCGGCATGCGCCATGCCAAGCCACTTGCAGATAGCAGCCCAGGTCCACCAGCTGCAGCACCGAGGCTGAGCCGGCTTTCAGGTCGTCCAGCGTCAGGTGCGCGCGTAAAGCGTGATGCTGCCGCAGCGCCGGCGGCGATTCGATTTGTGGCGTGTTGTCGTTCATGCGCAAAGGAGAACTTCCTTGTCTTGAGGCCAGCCGCAGGCTCATCTCGTGACTGGCGATCAGCTGCCTGAAATGTAATTAACCTCAACAAAAACATATGCTTATGGCTGTTTTGTGATTTTGGCTCGACTTGAAGGAATTATACGAGCGCCATCTGCACAAGTCATGCAGTCGCGGCAAGTGACATGACTTTGGAATTATTTGGACGATTGGGTGAGGGGGCGGCCTGAGCGGATTAAGGCTTATGAAAGAATGATAGGCAGGGCGGCCAGGAGCCATCGGCGCAGTGGTGTCGTATGCATGTTGAAAATCAGCGTTTTCTAATGAATATACTGAGTTGGATCAACTCGCCGATTGCCGGCAGGTATCTAATTGTGTCTCGATTGAAAGAAAAGCCGCATACAATAGCGACAAGCAAAAATGTCTATGCATAACGACTATTCGATTCCGCGGTGTGCCATTTGGGAGGTGACATGAAATCATTGCGAAGCCGTCTGATCGCGTTCAACGCGCTGCTGCTGGTGCTGTTTGGCCTGGTGTTGCTGGTGCTCGTCTTCATGCAGATGCGCAGCGAGATCCTGCAGGGACTGGATCATGAATTCGATTCCGCGCTGAAGGGCCAGAGCAGCGTGGTGAAAACCTGGCTGGACGACAAGAAGCAGCAAATGGCGGCGCAGGCCACCATCGCCGCCGAGCCGGACGCCCTGCGCTTTCTGAAGGTGGGCGCCAAGGCCGGCTACAACGTCAACTACGCGGGTTTTGCCGATGGCAAATCGATGTTTTCCGATGACTGGAGCGCGCCGGCCGACTACAAAGTGACGGAGCGCGACTGGTACAAGCAGGCCATGGCGGCCGGCAAGCCGGTGGTGACCGAGCCCTATGTGGACGAAGCCAGCAAGAAGCTCACCATCACCGTGGCAGCGCCGATTGCGCATGATGGCAAGGCCGTGGGTGTGGTGGGCGGCGACGTGTTTGTGGACGAATTGGTCAAATCGGTACTGTCGCTGCAGATTCGCGGCAACGGCTACGCCTTCATCACCGACAGCAAGGGCACGGTGCTGGCGCATCCCGACGCCGCGCTGACGCTGAAACCCGCCACTCAGCTGTCGCCCGAACTCACCGCCGACCGTCTCAAAGCATTGTCCGACAGCAACCATCTGGATGATGTGGCCATCGGCGGGCAGTCGATGCTGGTATCGGTAACGCGCATTCCCGGCAGCGACTGGCTGATCGGCCTCGCTACGCACAAGGACGAGATTCTTGCGCCGCTCAACACCCTGCTGTACACCATCGGCGGCTTGATCATCGGCGTGCTGGTGCTGCTGATTCCGCTGGCCGGCTGGCTGGTGGGGCGCATGTTGTCCGGCCTGGTGACGCTGAAAGGCGCGATGGAGGACATTGCTCGCGGCCAGGGGGACCTCACTTTGCGGCTGAAAGATGACGGGCAGGATGAAATCGCCGCCACCGCGCGCGCTTTCAATCAGTTTGTAGCGCAGCTGGCTCAGCTGTTCCGCGGCCTGCGCACCGACGCCGAAGGCGTGGTGGACGGCGTGAGGCAAGCCTCCGGGCAGGTGGAGGGCGTGGCGGACAGCTCGCGGCAGATTTCCGATGTGTCCTCTTCCAATGCGGCCACGCTGGAGGAAATCACCGTCAGCATTGCCCATATCGCCGACAACGCGCGCACTGCCGATGATCTGGCGTCCGCCACCGGGGCCAGTCTGGAAAGCGGTTCAGACACCATGCGCCGCCTGGCCGACGGCATGGAAACCACCGTACAGTCGGTGCGCGGTCTGGAAACCATGCTGGCTTCGCTGGACAAGCGTTCCGGCGAAATCTCCGGCATCACCGATGTGATCCGCGATATTGCCGATCAGACCAATCTGCTGGCCTTGAACGCCGCCATCGAAGCCGCACGCGCCGGCGAACAGGGCCGCGGTTTTGCCGTGGTGGCCGACGAGGTGCGCAAGCTGGCGGAACGCACGGCGCAAGCCACCTTGCAGATTTCCGGCATGGTGAGCGCCATCCGCGCCGAAACCGGCAAGGCAGTGGACGATGTGGAGCAAACCGTCACGGTGGTCAACGACGGCGTGGGCCTGACGCGCGACGCGGTGGCCAGCATCGAATCGGTGCGAGCTTCCATGCTGGAGGTGGTGAACAAGATGACGGAGATTTCGGACTCCACTCATGAACAACACAAAGCCACCACCATGATTGCGCAAAGCTCGGAGCTGATTAACAACAGCGTGCTGGAAAACGATGAGCTGCTGCAAAGCGTCAACGCCACCCTGCACGGCCTGGCCGACAGCGCGGGAAAGATGAAGGCCGAATTCGCCAAGTTCCGCCTGTAAATATTCGTTAGCATGCAAACAACGCCGCCTGCTTGGCGGCGTTGTCGTTTTATGATGGGTGGATTCGTTTTTCCGGAGCCCTTATGGCGTCTTTCACCCCCCTCAGTCTGCAAACGGCGCGCCTGTTGGCCGAAGACGATATCCACGGTGCCTTGTCCGCAGCGCAGCAAGGGCTGACCGCCGATCCGGACAATGCCTTGCTGTGGCAGTTGCTGGGTGTTTGCGCAGCTCGCTTGCGGCAGGGCGCGCTGGCCGGGCAATGCTGGGATCGCGCCGAAGCCCTGATGCCGGACCTGCCAGAGCTGTTCTATCACCGGGGCTGTCTCGCGCTGGACGAAGGACGGGCCGAGGATGCGGCGGCGGCTTTCCGTGCCGAACTGGCGCGGGATTCGGCACATGTGCCCAGTCTGGGCAATCTGGGCGCGGCGCTGGAAGCCGCAGGCGACGACGAGGGCGCGCAAGCGGCTTGGCGGGCGGGCTTGTCCCTAGCGCCGCAGGCGCACTGGCTGCGTTTCAATCTGGGCAAGCTGCTATACCGGCAAGGCCGGCTGGCGGAGGCCCGGGAGGCCTTGC
The DNA here is from genome assembly GCF_945957525.1 of uncultured Aquitalea sp. GTDB lineage: Bacteria > Pseudomonadota > Gammaproteobacteria > Burkholderiales > Chromobacteriaceae > Aquitalea. The sequence goes on from NZ_CAMFLA010000022.1 coordinate 17,609, forward strand.
AAACCTGCCTTGCCGCCCAAGCCGAGGATGTCGACACTTTGCAGTTGCTTGGTCAGCTGGAGCGCGAACTGGGCCACGCCGCGCAGGCGGAATTGCTGTTGCAAGGCGCTTTGCGCTTGCAGCCCCGGCATCCGGGCGCGCTGAATAATCTGGGGCTGTTGCGCATGGCGCAGCGGCGCTGGGCGGAGGCTGAGGACTTGCTGCGGGCGGCGCAGGAGGCCGGGGCCGCCACCGCGCCGGGCAATCTGGCCATCCTACTGGTAAACAGTGGCCGGGCGGCGCAGGCGGAAAGCCTGCTGCGCGTGCAGATCGCCCGTTATGGCGCAACGGGAGAGCGCCTGCATCACCGGGCGCTGGCCTTGATGGAGCTGCGCCGGCATGAGGAGGCGGAGGCTTTGCTGCGCGAGGGGCTGCGCCTTGAGCCCGGTCATGCCCGCCTGAGGCAGAACTTGGGATATCTCTTGCTGGCGCGCGGCGCGTTTGCCGAAGGCTGGCACTGCCATGAGTCGCGTCCGGTCTCTCCGTTATTGCCGACGCCGTCTTCGCCGCGCTGGCAAGGCGAGGCGTTGGGCGAGGCCACGCTCCTGCTGCTGTTTGAACAGGGCTATGGCGACGCCATCCAGTTTTCCCGTTATCTGGACGGGTTGTTGCTGCGGCATCGCGGCCCGGTGACCGCGCTGTGCCCACCACCCTTGCAGACCCTGTTTGCCGAGCGCTGGCCGGATATCGACTGGCTGCCCATGCCGGCGCGTGATGCGGCGCTGCCGGCGCACGATCGCCATGTGTACAGCATGAGCTTGCCCTGGCTGCTGAAAGCCGGACCGGAGGCCGGTTTTGCCTATCTGCGCCCTGCGCAGCCCCGTCGCCTGCGCCATGGCGACGGCCGCTTGCGGGTGGGTCTGGTGTGGCGCGGCAACGCGGACCATCCCTTTGATCATTGCCGCTCGCTGCCGGATATCGGCTTGCTGGGGCCGTTGACGGCCAATGTCGATATTGAATGGCGCTCCTTGCAATATCGCCCCGACGCTGATGAGCGGCGCTGGCTGGCGGCGCAAGAGGTGATGGACGCCGAGGCGCTGAGCGGCGGGTTTGCCGAAAGCGCCAGCCGGCTGGAGGAGCTGGATCTGCTGATCAGCGTGGATACGGCCATGGCGCATCTGGCCGGGGCGCTGGGCCTGCCATGCTGGCTGCTGCTGTCGGCCGCGCATACGGACTGGCGCTGGGGCCTGAGCGGCGAAGCCTCGGTCTGGTATCCGGGCATGCGGCTGTTCCGCCAGCGCGAGGCGGGTGACTGGTCTGGTGTGATTGACGACATGGCGCGCGAACTGGAAGCCTGAAAACCGGTTTACGATGCATGGCGCATGGGCGATAGGGCGGCGAAACCGGATTCAACATGCTCATGCGCCTAGCGGACGGGCCGCCTTGCCTACCGCTCTCGCCCTGTTCCGCCTTGGCTTGCCCGGGTGTTGTTCAGCCATGCGGGCCGGGCGACAGCCACTTGCCCGGGTTCATCAGATTGTCAGGGTCCAGCAGTTGTTTGATGCCGCGCATCAATTGCAGCGAGGCCGGGTCCTTGTAGCGTTCCAGCCAGCCGGTTTTGAGCTGGCCCACGCCGTGCTCGGCCGCCAGCGTGCCCTGATAGCGGTACACCGTGTCGTAGACGATGGCGTTCACCGCCGGCTCGTCATCGAACAGATGCGCGTTGCCGGGCCGGGTAAAGCTGATGTTGTAATGCAGATTGCCGTCGCCGGCATGACCGAAGGCGATGATGCGTATGCCCGGGAAGGCAGCTTGCAGCGCCGCGTCGCAGTCTTCGAGAAAGTCCGCAATGGCCGAGCTGGGCACGCCGATGTCGTGTTTGATGCTGGGGCCGTCGAGCTTTTGCGTCTCCGACATCGCCTCGCGCAAGCGCCACAGCTGAGCGCGCTCCGTTTCACTGCGCGCCAGCACGGCGTCTTGCAGCGGCTGTTCGGCCAACCAGCTCACCAGCGCGTCTTCCAGCGCGGCGTGCCCGCCGTTGTCCGACAGCTCGATCAGCGCCATCCACGGGGCCTGAAACGGCAATTGGCCCGGGTGGTGGCGCTCCAGCAGCGACTGGCAGGCCGAAGACATGATTTCAAAGGTGGTGAGCCGGTCGCCAAATGCCTGCCGCAAGCCGGACAGCAGCCGGATGGCGGCGCGACTGTCGCTCAAGCCCGTCAGCGCGGTGGCGCGGGCGGTGGGTTGTGGAAACAGCCGCAGCGTGGCGGCGGTGATCAGGCCCAGTTGGCCTTCCGCGCCGATGAACAGCTGTTTGACGTCCAGTCCGCTGGTGTCCTTGCGCAGGCCGCTGAGCGCATGCAGCACCTGCCCGTCCGGCAGTACCACTTCCAGCCCCAGCGCGAGTTCGCGCATGGTGCCGTAACGCAGTACGGCCAGCCCGCCGGCGTTGGTGGACAGGTTGCCGCCTATCTGGCAACTGCCCTCGCTGGCCAGCGACAGCGGAAACAGCCGGCCGGCTTCTTCGGCCAACCTTTGCACTTCGGCCAGCGTCAGGCCGGCCTCCACGGTCAGGCTGTTGTTGTCGGTGTCGATATTGCGCACGGCGCGCAGGCGTCGCAGATTGAGCAACAATTGCCGGCCGGAGGCATCCGGCGTGGCGCCGCCGCAGGTGGAGGTGTTGCCGCCCTGCGGCACGATGGCCACGCCGTACTGCCGGCACAGGCTGACAATAGCGGCGGTTTCGGCGGTGCTGCCGGGCAGGGCGGCCGCCAGCGGCCGGCCCTGATAGCGGCGGCGGTAGTCCAGCGCCAGCGGGGCGGTATCGGCCGGATCGGTCAACAAGTGGGCAGGGCCGATCACGGCGGCGATGTCGCGCAGCAGCTGTTCCATCTCAGTGTTCTTTCCCGTCTTCCCGTTGCGCGTCCGGCAGCCCGTCGTGCTCGCCTTGCGGCGTGAAGGGGCAGTCCCGCCAGTGGCGCGCGCCAATGGCGGCGTTGCGCGCCGGGTGTTGCGGATAGTGGATGCGGTTGTCGTCCCGGTCGCGGTCGCCCACGCACAGCAGGCGCACATCGCGGTCGGTGTTGTTGATGAAGGTGTGTGCGATGCCGCTGCCGGCGGGAAAGCCCACCGAGTCGCCGGCTTGCAGCCGGTGCAGCACGCCGTCCAGCCAGACGTCCGGCGCGCCTTCCAGCACATGCACGAACTCATCCTCGGTTTCTTCCGCGTGCGGCCAGCTGGTTCGGCGGCCCGGCGGCAGCAGTTCATGATGAATGCCGATGCGGGCAAAGCCGAAGTGCCGGCCCAGCGGCGAACCGATGGACAGTTTTTCCTCGCTGCCCGGATAGCAGGCGTCGTCAGGCTGGCGGATGTCCTGCCAGTGGACAATGGCGGGATGACGGCTCATGGCGTGCTCCTTGCAAGACTCAGTCGGGAATGTCCGGCGACATCAGCTCGTCCGGGTGTTGCCAGCCGGGCAGGGCGGCGATGCGCGCCAGCCAGCTTGCTACGGCCGGCCATTGTGCAATGTCGAGGCCGGCTTCGGCCAACCACCACAAGTAAGCGCTGGCGGACACGTCGGCGATGCTGGCATTGTCGCCGGCCAGCCACTGGCGTTCAGTCAGCGTGGCTTGCAGCGTATCCAGATCGGCGCGGGCGCGGCCTTCCAGCCAGGCCAGCAGCGCCGGCTCGGCCTTGGCGAAGCGCTGGTAAAAGCGCAGGTTGGGGACAGAGAAACCAATGCGATTAGCCTCCCAGCTCAACCATTCGCGGATGTGCTGGCGTTCGCCGCCAATGCCGTCCAGGTGGCCGTAGCTGTCGGCCAGCCATTGCAGGATGGCGTTGGACTGGCACATGGCGGTGCCGTCCGCCACCAGCACCGGCACTTCGCCGAAGCGGCTGACGGCGCGGAAGTCTTCCGGGCGCTCTGCACGCGGCAGGGTGAGATCCACATGCACATAGTCGTGGGAGACATCGGCCAGCATCAGCGCCAGCCGCACCTTGTAGCTGTGGCCGGAGAAACGGTTGCCGTAAAGGGTAAGGGTAGTCATGGGAGCGGTGTTTTCTGTAGTTGTTTGGTGAGCGCTTCGAGCTGCGGGGGCGACAGGCGGGCATGGTCGAAGCCCGCTTGCGCCAGTTCTTCGCTCAATTGTGGCAGAGAAGCGGCTTCCGGGTGGAAGGCCGTCAGTCTGTCGGCAAAGCGTTTTTGTTTTTCCAGCGGCACAAAGCCGCCGGCGGGTTGGTAGAACAGGGTGAAGCTGCCTTGCTGGGCGCGCACGCGGGCGATGTGATCCAGCGGGTGGGGCAGGAACCAGGTTTGCCGAACGGCCAGCGGCTCGCGAAACAGCTTGGCCGAAGCATGACTGACCTGACGGTCCACGCGCAGCAGCCACAGCACCGGCTGCTGATCGGGCTGATGGCGCAAGCGGCCGCTGGCGAAATCATGCAGCGCCATCCACAGCGCCACCTCGGGCGACAGCGTCCAGTCCAGCAGCCGGGTGGGCAGACCGTAGTGCTGACCCAGGGCCAGCCAGTCCAGCGCTTGCCAGCGTTTCAGCGTCTTGGGCGCGTGGTCCAGCGAAACGGGTGCCTGGCGGCGGAAGTCTTGCAGCAGCCGGCTCTCGCGGGCCAGCAAGGACTGCCGGTCGGCGCGGGCAATGCCGGGCAGCAAGGGCCAGTCATGATGCTGGCCGCGAAAATACAGCGTGTGGCCGGCGGGCAGCTCGCGTCGGGCCGTCTCGACATGGCGCAGCCAGCCGGACAGACTGTCAAAGCGCAAGGGGGCGGCGCTCATGAGGCCTTGCCGCCTTGCGAGCCCAGCCAGGCGGCGGCGAAAGCCAGCGGCACCGACAACAGGGCGGGGTTGGCCAGCGGAAACAGCGGGGCGGGATGGCCCAGCACCGCCACCCACACCGCCGGCCCGGCGACGATCAGCGCCAGCGAGGCCAACATGCCGACCAGCCCGCCCAGCAATGCGCCGCGCGCGGTCAGGCCCGGCCAGTACAGCGTCAGCAGCAGGATGGGAAAGTTGGCCGAAGCGGCGATGGCGAAGGCGAGGCCGAAGAGAAAGGCCACGTTCTGATTCTGGAACAGCGTAGACAGCAGCACGGCCAGCAAGCCAAGACCCAACGTGGCCAGGCGCGACACTCGCAACTCCTGGCGGCTGTCGGCGTCGCCGCGCTTGAGCCACACGGCGTAGAAGTCATGACTGACCGCGCTGGCTCCGGCCATGGCAAGGCCGGCCAGCACCGCCAGAATGGTGGCGAAGGCCACTGCCGCCACCAGCCCCTCCAGCCAGGGCCCGCCGAGGAGGCCGGCCAGATGCAAAGCCGCCATATTGCCGCCGCCCAGCAGTTTGCCGGCAGCGTCATGAAAGCGCGCTTCCGGCCCCACCATCACCACCGCGCCATAACCGATGACGATGTTGAGCAGGAAGAAAGCCGCCACCAGCAGCGTAGCCCAGCCGACGGAGCGGCGCGCGGCGCGCGCGTCCGGTACGGTAAAGAAGCGCATCAGGATGTGCGGCAAGCCCAGCAAGCCCAGACTCAGGCCCAGCCCCAACGAGAGGATGTCCCACGCGCCGCCCAGCGCCTTGCTCGGTTGCAGGATGCCCGGCCCGCGTACGGCTTCGGCCGCTTGCAGCAAGGCAGTCAGGCCGCCGGCGCGCCATAGCACGCCGCCCGTCAGCAACAGGCCGCACAACAGCATCAGCGCCGCTTTGAGCATCTGCACCCAACTGGTGGCCAGCATGCCGCCCAGCGATACGTACAGCACCATCAGACCGCCCACGATCAGCACCGCAGGCAAATAGGGCAGGCCGAACAGCAGGCCAAGCAGCTTGCCGGCGCCCACCATCTGCACGATCAGATAAAACAGTGTCACGGTCAGCGAGCCGGCCACCGTCATCAGCCGAACGCCGCGATGCTCGAAGCGGCTGGCCAACACATCGGCCACGGTAAAGCGCCCCAGCGAACGCAGCTTGTCGGCAAACAGCAGCATCAGCAGCGGCCAGCCGGCCAGCGTGCCCACCGCATAGGCCAACGAGTCATAACCCTGTCCCAGATACATGCCGATGGCGCCGAGAAAAGCGGCGGCGGACAGGTAGTCGCCGGCCAGCGCCAGCCCGTTTTGCGCGGCATTCAAGCGCCCGCCGCCGGTGTAGAAAGCGCCGGCGCTGCCGGTGCGGCGCGCGGCCTGACGCGTCAGCCACAGGGTGGCGGCGAGAAAGAGCAGGAAAAACAGCAGGGCGTGGCTCATCGCGGCGCATCCTTGTCGTCGTCGCGCAAGCCCAGCCAGACCGCCAGCGCGGCAAAGAGGGCGATCAGAGCGACAGCGAGCAGCAAGGACAGCGGCCAGCCGCCCAGACGGAAGGCCAGCGCGGACGGGTACCACGCCAGGACGGCGTAGTAGGCGAGAGTGGCCGCGAGAATCAGCGCGGCGGACAGGCGAAGGTGCATGATGGAGAGACTTCTTCGGCAAACCTTGTGATCGGGCGATAAGGCCCGCTAACAAAAAAACAGACCCCGCTTCGCGCTTTCTTGTTGCTCGTCGGGCACCGGCCTGCGCCGGCGGGCCTGGGTTCTGAGTCTTGGCGAGGTGTTGTCAGCGGCTCTGAGCGGGGCCCGGCTGGCCGTTGCCGGCCGGGTCAACAACAGCGTTTATTTCTGCCAGTAGGTTTTCACGTTGACGAATTCATACAGGCCGAACTCCGACAGCTCGCGACCATAGCCGGAGGCTTTCACGCCGCCAAAAGGCAGGCGCAGGTCCGAGCTGGTATGGCGATTGATGAACACGCTGCCCACTTCCAGTTGGCGCGCCAGCGCGCGGCCGCGGGTTTCGTCGGCGGTGTAGATGGATGCGCCAAGGCCAAAGGGAGTGTCGTTGGCCAGCCGGATGGCATCGGCTTCGTCGCGCGCGCGCAGAATGCTGGCCACCGGACCGAATACTTCTTCGTGATAAACGCGACAGGCCGCGCTGACGTGATCCAGCACCGTGGCCGGGTAGAAAAAGCCGGGCGTGGCCGGCATCTGCCCGCCCAGCAGTACCGTTGCGCCGCCATGCACGGCATCCATCACCTGGGCGTGCAGCGCCTCGCGCAGGTCGGCGCGGGTGAGCGGGGCCAGCGTGGCGGCCGGATCGCGCGGGTCGCCCGGCTGCAAGCGGCTGGCCGCTTCTACAAACGCCGCGATGAAGCGATCGGCGATTTCCGGCACCACGATCATGCGCTTGGCCGCATTGCAGCTTTGTCCGGCGTCGCGGAAACGGGAGTTCACCGCTTCTTGCGCGGCGGTGTCCACATCGGCGTCCGCCAGCACAATGAAGGGATTGCTGCCGCCCAGTTCGAGCACGGTTTTTTTCAGGTGCTTGCCAGCCAGGCTGGCGATGACGCGCCCAGTCTGGGTCGAGCCGGTGAAGGCCACCGCGTCGCTGTGGCGGATGGCTTCTTCTACTTGCTCGTGATCGATCCAGGCCACGTCCAGACAGTCCAGCCCGGCCGTGCGCACCAACTCCAGCAACAACTGGGTGCACTGCGGCACCGAAGGTGCGGGCTTCACCAGACAGGCATTGCCGGCCATCAGTGCCGGCACGGCAAAGCGCAGCACTTGCCAGATTGGGTAGTTCCAAGGCATTACCGCCAGCACACAGCCCAGGGGCTCGAAGGAGACGCCGCTGTCGCTCGCCTGGGTGGCGATGGCTTGCGGGGCCAGCAGGCTGGGGGCCAGATCGGCGTAGTAACGGATCAGTTGCGCGGATTTGTCGATTTCCGCCAGGCATTCTGCGGTGCGCTTGCCCACCTCCAGCGTCACCAGCGCCGCCAGCGCTTCGCGTTCCGCCTCCAGTCCTTCGGCCAACCTCAGCAGCTGGCCGGCGCGTTCGTGAATATCGAGCGCTGCCCAACGGCGCTGCGCCTGACGCAAGGCGGCGAGACAGTCGGCAAATCGGGGTTCCGGCCAGGCCGGGCGGGTGAACACCACCTCGGCGGTGGCGGGATTGCAGCTGGTAAAGGCGGTCATGGCCGGACAAGAGCGTGGGACGGTAAAGATGTTCGACTGTAACAAAAAAGCCCGGTGACGGGCAGGGCAAGCTCGCGTTCAGGCGCTGCTTGGGGTCGGATGCCCACGGGGGTGGACAGCGCTTCGTGCTTGCCGGTTGCGCAGCGGACGATGCTTGGGAGCGCATCCATGAACAAAACCGCCTTGGGGCCGGCATCTTTCCTTGCCTGCGCAGGGCAAACGGATCATCCATCCGGGCAGGCATTGGCTGGGGGGATGGCGCAAAAAAAGCGGGCCCGGAGAGGAGCCCGCCAGAGAGGGGGGCAGTTGCCGCCGAAGCGGTCTGCTAAGTCGATCTGCCTCTTTGCTGGCTGTGAGTACGCTGCAAAGAGGGGCATTATTTCATCGGATCGACAGGCTTCCTACTGGCAGGGCTGGCAGTTGTCAGGCCTCCGCCAGCGGCTGGGTAAAAATGCCTCGGTGCAGGCCCAGAACGATGGCGTGAGTGCGATTGTTGGCGCCCAGCTTGCGGATGATGTTGGCCACGTGGAATTTGGCCGTGCGTTCGCTGATGCCGAGAATGGTGGCGATTTCCCAGTTGGTCTTGCCCTGGCTCATCCAGTGGAAGATGTCGTATTCCCGCTGCGACAGCGGCAGTGTCTCCGGCAGGGCGGGAGCAAGGTTGGCCACCCGCGCGGCAGCCTTGTGCAAGTGCGGCAGCAGGCTGTCCACCATGTCGATCAGTTGCAGGTCGCGCGTGATGTCCTGGCCCGCCATCACCAGTACGCAGGCGATGTTGAGCCGTTCGCAAAGATGGCTCAGCGTGACGCCGTGCTCGAAGCCCTGCTGTCGCACCGCTTCGATGAATTCTTTTTCCTGCCGGGCGCGCGAGCGCACGAAACGCTCTTGCCAGTTGATGGGGCCGCGCCCCATGACCGAGCGCATGACCGGGTCGTTGCCCTGCATGCGCTCTTCCTGATAGCGCTCCACCCAGGCCGGCGGGAAGCTGATGTTGAGCACCATTTCCATGCGATGGATGCATTGCTGGGCGTTGAGGCGCGCCAGTACCAGCGCCATGTGACGGACGGGCAGTTGCGATTGCAGGTATTCGAGAAAGACGCGCAGTTCGTTGCCGGTGTCGATCTGGCCGCAGGTGTGAATCCAGTCCAGCAGCGAGCACTGGCGCGGCAGCGGCAGGCTTCCCGGCAGAGGGCGGGCGAATTGGGGTTTACCGAGCATGATGTAAGCCTTCGCGGTGGGTTGACGAATGCGCCTGCCGGTAGCCGTGGACGGTGGGTGATGCTCGGCGACCGACGGGCAGGAGGTACCTGCCCGCAGTCTAGGGAGCGGCCCGTTCTTGAAGCCAGTGCCGCCAAGGGGAATCAGTCTTTTATCGGGTTGATTAAAGATATTTCTGAGCTGTGCTCAGGCGGCACGCAGCGAAAAAGCCTCAAACAGCCGTTCGGCCTGTTGTAAAAGGAGCGAGCCGGGCCAGTCTGCCGGGGCGGCTGGCCATGGCTTCGGCAAACGCGCGGTTTGCCAGTGGTAGTGTTTTACGCCCAGCGCCGCCAGCTCGGCGGCAAGAGCGGCCAGCGCGGTCTCGTCGTGCCAGGCGGGGTGCAGCGTAGTGCGGCATTCGAACTCGATGCCGGACGTCAGCAGGATATCCAGGCTGCGGCGTACCGGCTCGCCGCTGCGGGGTACGCCCGTGACGGTGTGGTAATCGTCGAAGGCGGTCTTGATGTCCAGTCCTACCCAGTCCAGCCAGGGCAGTGCGCGTTGCAGGCGGTCGGGATAGGCGCCGCCTGTGTGCAGCCCGGTGGCAAAGCCCATTTCGCGCAAGGCTTGCAGCAGCTCAGGCAGCGCGGGGTCGGCCAGCGGCTCGCCGCCAGATACCACTACGCCATCCAGGAAGGCGGTGCGCGCCGCCAGCCTCTCTGCCAGCGCGAGCCAGCCGCCCGGCGGCTGAGAGGCGCTTTGCAGGTGAGCGTTGTGGCAGTAAGCGCAGCGCCAAGGGCAGCCGGCGAGGAATAGCACGGCGGCGAGGCGGCCGGGCCAGTCGCAGCTGGAGCAGGGTTCCCAGCCGGCAATGCGGGCGCGCTCAGGCATCGGCGGGCTCGATGAAGTGCAACCGTTCGTTGAATTCGCCCTGCTTGCCGGTGTTGAAGGCGGTCACCGGGCGGTGATAGCCCATGACTCGGGTCCAGATTTCGCAGCGGGTGCGCAGCGATTCCGGCAGTTGTTCGGCCTTGTTGGGCGCGCGGTCGTTCATATTGTGTTTCCTTTCATGATGCGGAGGGAGTATTGGCCTGCAGCCGGGCCAGTTGCTCGGCGTCGCAGACGGGACAGAATTCGTGCCGGCCTTTCAGGTAACCGTGAGTCGGGCAAATGGAGAAAGTCGGCGTCAGGGTGATGTAGGGCAGCCGGAAGCCGGACAGCGCCCGCTGCACCAGCTTGCGGCAGGCCTCGGCGCTGCTGACCGCCTCGGTGAGATACAGGTGCAGCACGGTGCCGCCGGTGTAACGGCGCTGCAGATCCTCCTGCCGGCTCAAGGCTTCGAAGGGGTCGTCGGTAAAGCCCACCGGCAGCTGGCTTGAGTTGGTGTAGTAGGGTTGCTGCGGGGTGCCGGCCTGCAGGATGCCGGGAAAGCGCTTACGGTCTTCTCGCGCGAAGCGGTAGGTGGTGCCTTCCGCCGGTGTGGCCTCCAGGTTGTACATGTGGCCGGTTTCCTGCTGGAACATCGCCAGCCGCGCGCGGATGTGATCCAGCAGACGCACCGCCATGGCATGGCCGGCATCGGCCGTGATGTCGAAGGCGTCGCGGCTGAAGTTGCGGATCATCTCGTTGACGCCGTTGACGCCGATGGTGGAGAAGTGATTGCGCAAACTGCCGAGGAAATGTTTGCTGTAGGGGTAGAGACCGTTGTCCATATTGCGCTGTACGGTTTCGCGGCGCTTTTCCAGCACGTCGCTCGCCAGCTCCAGCAAGCGGTCGGTTTCGGCCAACAGCGCGGCCTCGTCGCCGGCAAAGCGGTAGCCAAGCCGGGCGCAATTGAGCGTCACCACGCCGATGGAGCCGGTTTGTTCGGCGCTGCCGAACAGGCCGTTGCCGCGCTTGAGCAGTTCGCGCAGATCCAGCTGCAGCCGGCAGCACATGCTGCGCACCATCTGCGGCTCCAGATCGGAGTTAACAAAGTTCTGGAAATACGGCAGGCCGTAGCGCGCGGTCATTTCAAACAGCAGGTCGGTGTTTTCGCCGTACCAGTCGAAATCCTTGGTGATGTTGTAAGTGGGAATGGGAAAAGTGAAGGCGCGGCCCAGCGCGTCGCCCTCCAGCATCACTTCCATGTAGGCGCGGTTGATCATCGCCATTTCCGCAACGCAGTCGCCGTAGCGGAAGGGCATTTCTTCGCCGCCTATCACCGGGATCTGGCCGGCGACGTCTTCCGGGCAGGTCCAGTCGAAAGTGAGGTTGGTGAACGGCGTCTGCGTGCCCCAGCGGCTGGGTACATTGAGGTTGTAGATCAGCTCTTGCACGCATTGGCGCACCTGGGGGTAATCCAGTTTGTCCTTGCGGATGAAGGGGGCGAGGTAGGTATCGAAAGAACTGAAGGCTTGAGCGCCGGCCCACTCGTTCTGCAGGGTGCCGAGGAAGTTGACGATCTGCCCGCATGCGCTGGACAGATGGCGCGGGGGACGCGACTCCACTTTGCCCGGCACGCCGTTGAAGCCGTTCTGCAACAGTGTGCGCAGCGACCAGCCCGCGCAGTAGCCGGACAGCATGTCCAGATCGTGAATGTGCAGGTCGCCCTCGCGATGGGCAACGGCGGCGGCTTCGGAGAAGATGCTTTCCAGCCAGTAATTGGCCGTGAGCTTGCCGGCCATGTTGAGAATCATGCCGCCCAGGCTGTAGCCCTGATTGGCATTGGCATTGACGCGCCAGTCTGCGCGGGAGAGGTATTCGTGCAGGGTGGCAACGGCGTCCACCATGGCGCCAGGGCGATTGTGTGGTAGCGGGGTCATATTTACATATTGTGCTGTTTTGTATGTTTTGCACTATATGTTGTGTTTTTTCTGTTGTCTCAGTGGGCTGGCGTTTGCTTGATGCGGATCAAGCCCAGCGTACGGCATCGGCGTCGGCCGGGCAGACGCGGGGCCATGCCGGCGACAGAACACTTGTGCCTGATCATGGAAACGGCAAGCAGCTTAAAGAAACCCTTTCATTTCCAGTGGCTTTGTCCAATATTAAGCAGTAGGTCGCAAAAGGTTGATTACACTCTGTTAAGGATGTTCCGGGATGAAACAGTGCGCCGACAGGCAGCTCCTGCAGGACAGATCGACAGAACGACCGGGGTTTTCTGGGTGGAAACATGTTTGCCGGATGAGAGTGGTTTGCCACTTCGGCAGGGCGGAAAACAGTCGGCAACGGCAATTTTATGGTAAGGACGACGAGAGACGGGCATACTCTCATCTGCCGGATTTTGTGTTATGTCATGTAAATAAAACCACGACGATGGATTATCCGGCTGGCGAGACGACAGCCTGCCGGCGCGACGGACGACACGTGTCGCTGGGGGCGGAAACCAACGCATGGCCGCCGCCGTAAAGCGTCCGATGCGGACATCGCTTCTACACCGGGTTGTTTTGTTGTACGATTTTTAAACAAGAACTACTTAATAATGATGTTGGCAAGTTCGATGCCCGGAGCGGGGAACAGCCGTCTGACGGACCCGGGCCCGGATTGTGATGCCAACCATGGAACGTCTCAGCTATGGATACCCTGAAAGCGCTCATGGTCTTCATGACCACCGCCGAGAATGGCAGTTTCTCGGACGCAGCACGAAAACTCGGCGTTTCTCCCGCCGCCATCAGCCAGAGCATCGCCCGGCTGGAGCAGGAGCTGGAGGTACGTCTCTTCAACCGCACCACGCGTCAGCTTACCCTGACCGAAGACGGGCGGCGTTTCTACGCGCAGTGCCGTGGCCCGGTCAACAACCTGGATTCGGCCATCAACCAGCTGAAGGCGAGCCGGGACGAACCGGCCGGCCATTTGCGGGTGAGCATGCCCAACTCTTTTGGCCGACGCTTCATTCTCCCCATCATGGGCGAGTTCTGCGAGCGTTATCCAAAGGTGCGGGTGTTCTTCGGCCTGGACGACCACTTCAGCGATCTGATTGAAGACGGTTACGACGTGGGCGTGCGCATCGGCATGATGCCGGACAGCCGCATGGTGGCGCGCAATCTGGCGCAGATTCCACAATACGTGGTGGCTTCGCCGGCTTACTGGGATACCCACGGCCGGCCGACCACCACCGAAGAATTGAGCAATCACGATTGCATCAACTTCCAGTTTCCCACCTCCGGCCGCTTGTACAAGTGGGAGTTCGATCGCCACGGCGAGCGGATTCCGCTGGAAGTCACCGGCACTTACACCCTCAATGAGATGGAAGCGGTGTGCGAACTGGCCCGTCTGGGCATGGGCGTGGCGCAACTGCCGGGTCATGAGGTGGTGCATTACATCCGCAGCGGCGAGCTGGAGCCGGTATTGACCGACGTGGTGTCGCTGGAGCGTTCCATTTACATCTGCTTCCCGCATCGCGACCACATCGCGCCGCGCACGCGCGTGTTTGTGGATTACGTGGTGGAAAAACTGGCGGACCATCCGGACATCATGGCGGACCTGCCGGGCCTGGATCTCAGCGCCAAGCGGAAGGCGGCGGCGCAGAACGCGCTGTAAGCGGTTTGTCCCGCCAAGCAAAAAGCCCGGCTTATGCCGGGCTTTTTGCTTGCAGCCGCGCCGTGAGGATCAGGCCGCCATGAAGCGCGACAGCGGCGTGCTGCTCCAGTCCACGCTGTCCAGCAGGTTCTTCACGATCAGGCCCAGCTCGGTGTCGCCCTCGATGATCAGCTTGCGATTGAAGAACAGCGTGTCAGGGTCTTCCTCGCGCAGCATCATGCGGGCAAAGTCGGCCAGGTTGGCCGAAAGGCGCAAGTCGGGCTCGCCGGCGGCCTTGTCGACGGCGAAGCGCTGTTCGTCCGCGGTGAAATGCAGACTCATGCCGGCGTCGAGGATGCGCACTTCAAAGCGGCGGCCGGCCAGCAGACTCATGTCGGCCGGCAATACCTCGCGTTCCTTCAGCTGATTGAGCGTGGTCACCAGCGCCCAGGCGGGCGGGGTGGCCGGCAGTTTGCCCAGCAAGGCGGCAAGGGTCGGGGGCAGAGTGAGATCGGGTACTCGCATGGCGGGCTTTCTCAAAGTTGCGGGGCGATGCCGGCTTCGCCGCGCCAGTAGCCGTCTACCAATTGGCTGGCGCTGAAGTCTTGCATCGGCGTAGGGCGGATGTCGCCGTCGGCATTGAGCTGGTCGATGGCGTCGCGCCAGCGGGAAACGATGTCGGCGCTGTGTTCCCACTGTGGGCTGATGCGCACGGCGCGCACGCCCAGATCGCGGATGTCCGCCAGGTGCGGCAGCAGGCTGTGGCAGCCGTCGGACAGCGTCTGGATGCCGTTGATGGTGAGGAAGTCCTGCTGTTCCCGCGTGCGCAGGCGCAGGCCGTCCGGGTGCTCCAGGCAGCGGAACTGGCAGTCGTCCTTGGACAGATTGTAGTAACGGGCGGTGAAGCAGCGCGCCGACAAAGCCAGCGGCAGTTTGCCCCAGCCGAACAGCTCGGTTTCAATGTCGCAGCCTTGTTGCGCGGCTTCGCGCAGCACGGCGGTCAGCGTGGCGCGGTCCATCTCCACCGGCGGCACCCAGCGGGCGGCACCCAGTTGCTGCAGCACCGCCAGTGTGTCGGCGTTGTAGATGTTCATGAAGGGCCCGGCGACAAAGGGCAACTTGTGCTGGCGCGCCAGTCGCGCCGCGCCCATATCGTTGGCTTCCAGTGTTACTCGGCCGTTTTCCACCAGCTTGCGCAGGCGACGCAGGTCCGATTCGCTTTCCAGCAGCGCCTGGCTGGACAAGGCGACTTGCTTGCCGGCGTCGGCCAGATCATTGGCCAGCGAGATCCAGTCCTGGGTGCGCAATTGCTGGCGGCGCGAACACACCACTTCGCCCAGATAAATACGATCCAGCGGCCAGGCGGCGGCTTCGCTGTAGAAACGGTAGATGTCGTCGCGGGACCAGAAAAACAGCACCGGGCCCAGCGTCAGTTCGATTGCGGCGGTAGTCATCAAAGCCTCGACGAATGAGGCCGGCGGCGGCCTGCCTCGAATTTGGCGCCCACCTCGCTCCCCTTGGCGGAGCGGCCTTGTCGGGCAAGGAGGGTGGATGCGGGTTCAGTGAAAACAGCGCCGGGCCGGCTTGGGTGGCCGGCCCGCGCCGGTTTATTTCCAGGGGCGGTTGTACGCGCCCAGCGTCTGTTGCTGGCCTTCGGCCAACCTTGACAGCGATTGCACCCAGCCGGGTTTTACCGAGAAACGGGAGGGTTCGCGCGCCGCCTGATCCAGCGCTTCGCGCAGCGTGCGCGTCACCTGGGCCACATAGGCCGGACTGCGCTGGCGGCCTTCCACCTTGATGGCGGCCACGCCGATGTCGATGATCTGCGGCAGCATGGCGATGACGTTGAGGCTGGTAGGTTCTTCCAGCGCGTAGTAGGTGTCGCCTTCCACATCAAAACGTCCCTTGCACAGCGTGGGGTAGCCGGCCGGTTCGTCCTTGGCGTATTCATCGATGAGGATGCCGTTGAGCCGTGCGCCCAAGGCCTGCTCGCCCTGTTCCCAGCGCACAAAGCGCGCCGGCGAGCACACGCCGTGGGTATTGGGCGATTGGCCAGTGGCGTAGCTGGACAGCAGGCAGCGGCCTTCCACCATCACGCACAGGCTGCCAAAGCCGAATACTTCGATTTCCACCGCCGTGTGATCGATGACGTGACGCACCTGATCCAATGTCAGCACGCGCGGCAGCACCGCCCGGCGCACGCCGAACAATTCTTGCGCCAGATTGATGGCTTCGTAGTTGGTGGCCGAGCCCTGTACCGACAAGTGCAGACGCAGATCGGGGTGGTGGCGGCAGGCATAGGCCATCAGGCCGGGGTCGGCCAGGATGACCGCGTCCACGCCCAGATCCGCGCCTTCGTCCACGGCGCGTTGCCAGCGGCTGATGTCGCCGCCTTGCGCGTAGGTGTTGATCGCCAGCAGCACTTTGCGGCCGCGGTCGCGCGCGTAGCGTATGCCTTCGCGGGCGGTTTTGTCGTCGAAGTTGAGCCCGGCGAAATTGCGGGCGTTGGTGTCGTTCTTCAGGCCGAGATAAACAGTGTCGGCGCCGTTGTCTACGGCGGCCTTGAGGGCAGGCAGGCTGCCAGCCGGGCATACCAGCTCCGGCAGGGCGCGGATGGCATTCATGATGGCGCGAGGTCTGTCAGGAAAACCGGCAGACAGTAGCAGAGCCCCGCGGCGGGGGATTTGTTCTGCGTCAAGCATCCGGGGGCGCGGCCGGGCGGGCGTCGCGTCCCCGGCCGCTCAGAACGGCACCACCATCTTGGTTTTGGCCACCAGCACGATGTAGCCGGCCACAATCAGCGCCAGCGACAGGGCCACCGCGCGAATCTGCCGGGTCTTGCCGCGCTTGAGCGCCACCGTACCCAGTACGATATACAGCAGCAGGCCGATGATCTTGGCCAGAATCCACGGCGAGTGCAGCACCGGCCAGCCGCCCATCACCACCAGCGTTACCGCCAGCGCCAAGAGCAGGCTGTCGATCACATGCGGCAGGATGCGCACCGGCCAGGAGGCGAGCAGAGCATGGCGCTCGCCCAGCATCATGCCGCCGCGCGCGGCGAACAGCAGAATCGATAGATAGGCCATGCCCATGTGGGCGTGCTTGAGAATGAGGTAGGGGTACATCGGGCGAGCGTCCTGTCAGGGTTATGCCTGTCGCATGGCTGCGACGGCGCAAAGCGTAATGGTACACTGACGCGTCTTCTCCTCATTGTGTTCCCGCCATGCTTTTTCTTTACCAGTCCAACCGGCTGGAGCAGCTGGGCGAACTGTTCGCCGGCATGCTGCGCGCCGCGCCGCTGGCCAGCCCGTTCGCCGCCGAAACCGTCATCGTGCAGAGCCGGGGCATGGGCCGCTGGATGACGCTGGATCTGGCGAAGAAAAACGGCATTGCCGCCAATATCGACTTCGTACTGCCGGCGGCTTTTGCCTGGCGGCTGATGCAGCGGGTGATGCCGGGTTTGCCGAAGAAATCCTCGTTTTCACCGGAAGTGCTGGCTTGGCGGCTGATGGCCATCCTGCCGGGGCTGGAGGGGGAGGTGTTTGCGCCCTTGACCCGTTACGCCGGCAAGAGCGAAGCCGCTTGTTTCGAGCTGGCCGGCAAGGTGGCCGACATCTACGACCAGTATCTGGTGTTCCGGCCGGAATGGATTCGCGCCTGGGAGGCGGGGCTGCTGCTGGGTCTGGGCGAGGATGAGGCCTGGCAGGCGGCCTTGTGGCGGAGGCTGGCGGACAGCGATCCAGGCCGCCACCGGGTGCGCATGCTGGACGAGTTCTTCGGCCAACTGCGCGCCGAGCATCTGCCGGAGCGCATCACCCTGTTCGGCATCGCCAGTCTGGCGCCTATGTACCTGGCGCTGGTCAAGCGGCTGGCCGAGCTTACCGATGTCTGCCTGTTTACCCTCAACCCCTGCGAAGCCTACTGGGGCGATATCGTCGATGCCCGTCGCAAGCTGAAACTGCAGCAGAAGGGCGATCTGTTCGCCACCGAAGGCCACCCCTTGCTGGCCTCGCTGGGCAAGCAGGGACGGGACTTTTTCGAGCTGATTGCCGAAGACGGCGACATGGATGCCGTGCCCTTGTTCGAGCCGCCACAAGGCGACAGCCTGCTCTCGCGCCTGCAGCGCGAGATCCTGCAGCTGGACGAACCGGGCCAGCCGCCCGCGCCGCTTGCGGCGGGCGACGCCTCGGTGGAAATGCATGCCGCGCATGGGCCGATGCGCGAGCTGGAAGTATTGAAAGACCGCCTGCTGGCCATGCTGCGCGACGACCCCACGCTAAACCCGGCCGACATTGCCGTGCTGACGCCGGACATCAACAGCTACGCGCCTTATATCGACGCCGTGTTCGGCCAGCGCGACGACGCGCCCAACTTGCCCTACGCCATTGCCGACCGCCGCATCGAGCGCGAAGAACCGTTGCTGGCCGGCTTCATCGATATCCTGCAGTTGATGGATTCCCGTTTTCCCGCCGACGCGGTACTGGCTTTGCTCGACAGCCCGGCCTTGTTGCGGCGCTTCGGTCTGGAGGAGGACGATCTTCCCTTCATTCAGGACTGGGTGCGGCAAAGCGGCATCCGCTGGGGCCGCCACGCGCGCCACAAGGCGGCGCTGGGCCTGCCGGCCGACCCGGCTTATACCTGGCGCTGGGGACTGGATCGCCTGCTGCTGGGCGCGATTTTGCCGCCTGCGCTGGCGGGCGATGGCAGCGGCCTGTTTGCCGGCCTGCTGCCCAGCGAGGGCGCCAGCGGCCAGTTGAGCGAGGCGCTGGCCCGCTTTGCCAGGCTGTTTGAGGTGCTGGATGCGCTGGCCGAAGAATGGCAGCAGCCCGCCTCCCCCGCTGCATGGGCCGAGCGTCTGCTGGCCGCCCAGCAAGCCTTGCTGGAGCCGGATGAAGAGGACGCGCGGGCGCTGGAAGTGCTGCGCGATGCGCTGGACGGCCTGCGCGACGATGCCGCGATGGCGGGGTTTGCCGAAGCGGTAAGCCTGCCGGTGGCGCGGGATTGGCTGGTGCGCCAGCTGACCGTGGCCTCGCCTGGCGGTTTTCTCGCCGGCGGCGTCACCTTCTGCGCCATGGTGCCGATGCGCTCCATTCCTTTCCGCGTGCTGTGCCTGATCGGCATGAACGACGGGGCCTACCCGCGCGACGAACGCCCGGTGAGTTTCGACCTGGTGGCGCGTCACCCCAAACGCGGCGACCGCTCGCGCCGCTTTGACGACCGCTACCTGTTTCTGGAAGCCATCCTCTCCGCCCGCCAGCGCCTGTACCTGTCCTGGGTAGGGCTGTCCGCCCGCACCAACGAGCACCTGCCGCCCTCGCCGTTGGTGGCGGAGCTGCAAGACATTTTCAAGACCATGTGCGGCTCGCCGCCGGCGCTGCTGACCCGGCATCCCTTGCAACCCTTCTCGCCGCGCTGCTACGACGGCGCATCGCCCGCGCTGGCCAGCTTCGAGCCCGCTTTTGCCGAGGCGCTGGCGCAGCCGCCGGCCCAGCCGCGCCCCTTTGTCGCGCCTTTGCCCGAGCGCGCCGCGCCCACGGTGCTGCATGTGAACGACTTCATCCGCTTCTGGAAAAACCCGGCGCGCGCCTGGTTGGCCGAGCGGCTGGCGGTGCGCCTGGCCGGGCAGGAAGAAGACGTGCCGGTGCGCGAACCCTTCAGCGTGGATCGCGATGTCAGTCGCCAGCTGCGCCAGTCGCTGGTGGAGAGCCTGCTGGCCGGCAAGCCGCTGACCCCTGTCAAGGAAAAGCTGGGCGCGGCGGGATTGTTGCCGCCGTCCGCCTTGGGGCAGGCCTGGCTGGAGGGCGAGGCCGATGCCAGCGCCCGCCTGGCACGCCGCTTGCCGGCGGTGCTGACGCAGGCGGTGCTGCCACCCCAGCCGCTGCACCTGCCGTTTGCACAACTGGCCTTGGCCGGCGAGCTGGACGGCTTGCGGCCAGAAGGGCAGATTCGCCTCGTCATCGGCAAGATGAACGCCGCTGAGCGGGTGGATTGGTGGTTGCGGCACTTGCTGCTGTGCGCGGCGCGGCCGGCCGGCGTCGCTTGCCGTTCCGAACTACACGACGATCTGGGCGGCTGGCTGCTGGAAGACCAGGCGCTGGCGCGCGAACTGCTGGAGCCCTGGGTGCTTTACTGGCGGCAAGGCCAGCAACAGCCGCTGCCTTTCTTTGGCCGCACCAGCTGGGCTTACGCCGAAGCGCTGGCCAAGGATGAAGACCATCCCGACAAGGCGATGGACGCGGCTCTGGCCAAATGGGCGCCGGCCTTTGTGGCCGACTTTGCCATGCCGCAGCGCGACGAGCCGGTGAACCGGCTGGTGTTCCGGCATCTGGAGCCCTTGTCCGACCCTTTGTTCGCCATGTTGGCCGAAGCGCTGCTGCTGCCGCTGGCCCGTCTTTTGGGAGAGCAGTCATGAGTTTGCGGGCGCTGGACGCGCTGCACTGCCCGCTGTCGGGCGTCAACCTGATCGAGGCTTCCGCCGGCACCGGCAAAACCTGGACTATTGAAGCGCTGTATGTGCGCCTGTTGCTGGAAGAACGCGACGGCCCGCCGCCGGGTGTCGATCAGTTGCTGGTGGTCACCTACACCAAGGCCGCCACGGCAGAGCTGCGCGATCGCTTGCGCGCGCGGCTGGCCAGTTTGCTGGCGGTGATGCGCGGCGCGGACAGCGCGGACGACTTCCTGCTGGCCATGGCCGGGCGCTTTCCGCCGGGGCCGGCGCGCGAGCTGGCGATACAGCGGCTGCTGGCGGCCGTTACCGGCTTCGACGCCGCCGCCATCTACACCATTCACGGCTTTTGCCAGCGCGTGCTGACCGACGCCGCTTTTGAAAGCGGGCAGACCTTCACTGCAGAACTGGTGAGCGACGATGATCGCCTGCTGGTGGAGGTGGCCGATGATTTCTGGCGCCGACGCGTGCTGGACGACGCCTTCCTCGCCCAGGTATTGGCGGAATCCGGCGACACGCCGGAAGTCTGGCTGGCGGAGGTCAAACCCTGGTTGTCCAAGCCCTACCTGGATTTGCGCCGCCCGCCGCCTGGCGAGCTGACCCGGGCCCGCGCCGAGGCGGAGCAGGCTTGGCGCGCGCTGGCGGCCGATGCCGACGCGCTGACAGCAGGCCTTGAGCTGCTGCTGGCCGCCGAAGGTTTCAAGGCCACCAGCCACAGCCCGGCGCAACTGGCGCGCGCCGCAGACGCCTTGAGCGCGCTGTGCCAGCCGGGCGGCGGATTGCCGCCGCTGGGGCCGGATGTGGTCAAGCTCTTGGGCAAACTCACGCCGGACGGCCTGGCGCGGGGCATGAAAAAGGGCTTTGCCGCGCCGGCGCACGCCTTGTTTGAGCGCGTAGCAAGCTTTCTTGCCGCCTGGGACGATTACCGCGCGGCACTGGCGCTGTCGGTGGCCGGCATGAAGCTGGAACTGATCGACTGGATCAACAGCGAGATGATGCGCCGCCGTGCGGAAGAACGCGTGCGCGGCTTTGACGATTTGCTGACCGATCTGGGCGCGGCGCTGAAACATCCCGAGCTGGGGCCCAGCCTCGCGGCGGCCGTGTCGCGCCAGTTTCATGCGGCGCTGATCGACGAATTCCAGGATACCGACCCCATCCAGTACGAAATCTTCCGCGACTGCTTTGTTCTGCAAGATCGCACCGTGTTTCTGGTGGGCGACCCCAAACAGGCCATTTACAGCTTTCGCGGCGCGGACATCTTCACTTATCTGTCCGCGGCCAAGGACGCGCCCACACAGTACTCGCTGGATACCAACCGGCGCTCCGACGCGCCCTTGGTGTCGGCGGTCAACCGCCTGTTCAATCGCGCCTCTCCCTTCCTGCTCAGCGACATCCAGTACCTGCCGGTGCACGCCGCGCCCAGCTCCGGCCAGACGCTGAGCGTGGCGGATGACGACGCGCCGTTCACCGTGCTGGCGGGCGAGCTGGACGGCGACAAGCCGAGCAGCAAGGAACTGGCTGCCGGATGGTCGGCCAAGGCCAGCGCCGCCGAGATCGCCCGCTTGCTGGCGCTGGCCGGGCAAGGCCAGGCCACGCTGTCCGGGCCGCAAGGCGAGCGGCCGCTCAACGGCGGCGACATCGCGGTGCTGGTGTCCACCCACCGGCAGGGAGACCGAGTGCGCGAAGCACTGGCGGCGCTGAACGTGCCCAGCGTGTCGCTGACGCAGGCTAGCGTGTTTGCCAGCGATGAAGCGGCCGATCTTCTCGCCGTGCTGCGCGCCTGGGCCGAGCCTGCCAGCGAATCGCGGCTGCGGGCCGCGCTGGTGACTGAACTATGCGGACTGGACGCTGCGGGGCTGTTGGCCGAAGTGGAAGACGAAACACGCTGGGAAGCGCGGCTGTCGGCCAATCAGCAAGATCACCAACGCTGGCTGGAAAAAGGCTTCATGGCCGCCTGGCGGCAGTTTTTCGCGCGAGAAAAACTGGCCTTGCGCCTGCTGCCGCTGCCGGATGGCGAGCGCCGGCTGACCAATCTTTCCCATCTGGCAGAACTGCTGCAAAAGGAAAGCGACAGCCGGCGCGGCATGGCGCCGCTGCTGGCCTGGTTCGAAGCGCAAGTGGCCAGCCCGCCCGGCGGCGAAGAGGCGGTGCTGAGGCTGGAAAGCGATGCGCGCCTGGTGAAGATCGTCACCATTCATACGTCCAAGGGTCTGCAATACCCGGTGGTGTTCTGTCCCTTCCTGTGGGATGGCGCGCTGGAACGGCGCGGCACCGCCTTCTGGCGTTATCGCGAAGCGGGCCAGCCCCGTCTCGCGCCGGATTTGCTGGCCGACGATGCCGTGCGAGAGCAAGCCGCCGGTGAAACGCTGGCGGAAAAACTGCGCCTGCTCTACGTGGCGCTGACGCGCGCCCAGCACAGGCAGTACCTGTGTTGGAGCCGGGTGAAAGACATGCAGACCGCCGCGCTCTCCTGGCTGCTGCATGGCCGCGACTGCGCGGGCCTGGCCGATTTGCGCGAGCTGGAGCTGGCCGCCGAACGCATCAGGGCGGATCTGGCCGCGCTGGCCGGCACGGATCTGGCCGTGCGCGATGCGCTGGCGGGCGCTGCGCCCTTGCCGGCGGAGGCCGCCGACCACGCCGTGCTGGCCGCGCAGACGCTCAAGCGCTCGCTCTACACCCCGTGGCGGGTGACCAGCTTTACCTCGCTGGCGCACGGAGCGGGGTCAAGGTTGGCCGAAAGGCCGGACCATGATGCCCTGCCGACGCCGGCCGCGCCGGACGCCCTGGAAAAAGCCATCGACGCGCCGCCGCCGGACAGCCCCTTCGCCTTTCCGCGCGGATCGCGCGCCGGTACCTGCCTGCACGCCATTTTTGAAAATATTGACTTCACCACGCCGGAAGCAACGTGGACGCCGCTGGCGGCGCAACAGTTGTCCCGGCACGGCTTTGACGAGGCGTGGCTGCCATCCGCAGTCGCGCTGGTTCGGCAAACCCTGCAGGCAGAGCTGGACCCCGGGGTGCGGCTGGCCGACGTGCCGCCCGCGCGGCGACTGGTGGAGCTGGAATTCACCCTGCCCCTGGGCAAATTTGCCGTGGAGCGCCTGATTGCCGTGCTGAGCGCGCCGGAACACGGCTTGGCCGCGCCCTTGCGCGCTGCGGCGCAGCGGCTGGATTTCCACACCGTCAACGGTTATCTGAAAGGCTTTGTCGATCTGGTGTTTGAATCCGGCGGACGTTTTTATCTGGTGGATTACAAATCCAATTATCTGGGCGATCAGCCCGAGGACTACCTGCCGGACAGTCTGGCGCAATCCATAGCACAAGAGCATTATTACCTGCAGTATTTGCTGTACTGCGTGGCGCTCAAACGCTATCTCGCCAGCCGCGGACTGGATTACGCCTACTGCTTCGGCGGCGTGCGTTATCTCTATCTGAGGGGCATGGGCCGGCCCGGCTGCGGCGTGTGGGCCGACCAGCCCGCCGCCGCGTTGCTGACGGCGCTAGAGGCCGCGCTGATCAGTTACCCTGCCTGATACCGTCATTCGCCGAGACCGGACGCCCCCTGTGTTACCATCCGCGCCCGGTCAGGCAACAGGAGAAAAACATGTTCGAATCCGCCGAAATCGGCCACGCCATCGACAAGGAAACCTTCCGCCAGCAATTGCCGGCCTTGCGCGAGGCTTTGCTGGATGTCCAGTACGATCTGAAAGAAAAGGCCGATTTCCCGGTATTGATCCTGATCCACGGTTTTGACGGCGCCGGGCGCGGCGAAACCATGAACCTGATCAACGAATGGCTGGACCCGCGGTTGATCCGCACCGTGGCCTTCAGCTCGCCAAACGAGGACGCCCGCTCCCGCCCGTGGATGTGGCGCTACTGGCGCGAGCTGCCCAAGAAGGGCCGCATCGGCATGTTTTTCGGCTCCTACTACTCCGCGCCGCTGTTCGATCGCGTCTACGACCGCATCGACCACGACGCCTACGACCGCGAAATCTTCGACATCATGCGTTTTGAACGCATGATCAGCCAGGACGGCGCGCTCATCCTCAAGTTCTGGTTCCATCTCACCAAGGACAAGCAGCGTAAGCGCCTCAAGGAGCTGGAAAAGAACCCCGACACCCGCTGGCGGGTGACGGCGGACGACAAGGACAACATGGAGCGCTACGACACCATCCGCAAATACGGCGAGCACATGATCCGGCTTACCAACACCGCCTATGCGCCGTGGATCGTGGTGGACGGCGAGGACGCCAATTTCCGCAGCCTGACCGTGGGCCGCACCATATTGCAGGCCATCCGCAACCGGCTGGAGCAGGGCAACCAGCATGTGGACGCCAACGAAGCGCCCCCGTTGCTGGCGCCGATCGACAACAAGCTGATCCTGGATACGCTGGAACTGGATCAGAAAATGGACAAGTCGGAGTACAAGGAAAAGCTGGCCAAGTTGCAAGGGCGCCTCAACCGCCTCACCCGCGACGAGCGTTTCAAGGACTGCTCGCTGGTGCTGGCGTTTGAAGGCAACGACGCCGCCGGCAAGGGCGGCACCATCCGTCGCATCACCCAGGCGCTGGACGCGCGCACCTATCGCGTGGTGCCGGTGGCCGCGCCCACCTTGGAAGAAAAAGCCCAGCCCTGGCTGTGGCGTTTCTGGCGGCAAGTGCCGCCCAAGGGTGGCATCACCATCTTCGACCGTACCTGGTACGGGCGCGTGCTGGTGGAGCGGGTGGAGGGTTTTGCTCAAGAGCGCGACTGGATGCGCGCTTATTACGAGATCAACGACTTTGAGCACCAGCTGAGCGAAAACGGCGCGGTCGTGCTGAAGTTCTGGCTGGCCATCAGCAATGAGGAGCAGATGGCGCGCTTCAAGCTGCGCGAGGAAACCGGCTTCAAGCGCTTCAAGATCACGGAAGAGGACTGGCGCAACCGCGAGAAGTGGGACGCCTACAAGCTGGCCGTCAGCGACATGGTGGACCGCACCAGCACCAGCAAGGTGCCGTGGACGCTGGTGGAAGCTAATAACAAGTATTACGCGCGCATCAAGGTGCTGAGCACCATTTGCGACGCGCTGGAGGCAAGGCTGGGTGCGTAGTTTCCTGTTGTCGCTCCTCATCGCGCTGGCGCCGCTGAGCGCCGTCGCGGCGGAGCCTTCCCTGCGGGCCGGCGTGGTGGTGGATAGTCCCGGCCCTTACAGCTACACCCCGGACAGCCCGATGGCGTCGGTGTATCGTGACGCGCTGGAGCAGATCAGCCGGCTGTCCGGCATCCGTTTCGATATCGAATACTTTCCCGCCCAGCGCACCCAGCAGTTGTTCGAGGTGGGCCGGCTGGATGTGGAGGTGGGCGTCAATCCGGGCTGGCGCGCCCTGTCGCCAGTGGGCGGCTTTTATTCCCAACCGCTGGGCGAGCTTGGATACCAGCTGTGCCTGCGCCCCACGGTGAGCCACCCCATCCGCACGCTGGCCGATTTGCGCGGTCAGCCGGTGGGTGTGTTGCAAGGTCAGCCGGTACAGGTGTTCGCCGCCGAATTCAAGCGCCACGATGTCCGCGCCGAAGTCTCGCAAAGCGAGGCGGAGATGCTCAACAAGCTGCGCATTGGCCGCCTGCCGGCCGTGGTGCTGGAAAAGCGCCAGCTTGAGCACCAGGCCGCCCTGCCGCCGGACAGCCGTTGCGAGCCGGGTGCGGTGGTCAGCGTGCAGCAGGTCATGCTGCGCCTGCATCCGCAGCACCGCCAACTGTTGCCAGCCATCAACAAGGCCATTGCGCAACTGACCGCCAACGGTCGCCTTAAAGCCATTTTCCAGAAGCCCCGCTGATGTCTTCCTCTGAGAATTCCGCCACCGTTTCGCCACTGGCCGACATGCTGGCCGGCCTGCTGAACCGTCTGTCGCCCGACAGCGGTATTGATGTGGCCGCGCCGGTGGCGGAACTGGTGGCGGCCCATGCGCAGGGCCATGTTTGCCTGCCCTTGCGCAGTCAGGCCGCGCGGCGCTTGCGCAGCTCGCCATTGGTGGGCAAACCGGGCGATTACGCTCCGCTGCTGCTGGACGGGGCTGATCGACTCTACTTTGCCCGCCACTGGCACGATGAACACCGCCTGGCTGTCCGGCTGTCCGCCATGGCCGCTGATGTGCAGCCTGCCGACGCCGCCCGGGTGAGGGCGGCGCTGGACCCGCTGTTTCCTTCGGCCAACCTTGGCCAGGGGCCGGATCGGCAGAAGCTGGCCGCCGCATTGGCGGCGCGGCAACGGTTGCTGGTGATCTCCGGCGGCCCCGGCACCGGCAAGACCACCACCGTCGTGCGGCTGTTGGCGCTGATTGCCTCGCTGTCGCCCCGTCCGCTGGTGATGGCGATGGCGGCCCCCACCGGCAAGGCGGCCGCCCGCCTGAGCGAATCGGTGCAAAAAGCGCGCGACGCGCTGCCGGTGGCCGAAGCTGTCCGCGGACAACTGCCGGGGCAAGCGCAAACCCTGCACCGACTGCTAGGCCTGCGGCCCGGTCAGGCCCGACCGCGCTATCACGCGGGCCAGCCTCTGCCGCTGGACGTGCTGGTCGTGGATGAGGCCTCGATGATCGACCTCGAACTGATGGCGCGCACGGTGGATGCCTTGCCGCCGCACGCCAGACTGGTGCTGCTGGGCGACCGGGACCAGCTGCCTTCGGTGGACGCCGGCGCCGTGCTGGCCGACCTGTGCGGCCGCGTGGCCTACCGGCCAGCTACGCGTCAGTGGTTGGCCGAAGCCAGTGGCGAAACCTTGCCGGAAACACCGGATGCGCTCGGCAAACTGGCCGACTGCGTCATGCTGCTGACCCACAGCCACCGTTTTCGCGCCGATTCCGGCATTGGCGAGTTGGCGCGCAGCGTCAACGCCGGCGAGGGAGAGGCGGCTTGGCGGGTGTTACAGGAGGGCAGGTTCGACGATATTGAACTGCGACCGGCGCTGGATGAGACGGCGCTGATGGCGGGCCGGCGCGATTATTTGCAGGCCATCCGCGCAGGCGCGCCACTGGATGAGGCGCAAGCGGCTTTCGGCCGCTTCATGGCGTTGGCCGGCGAGCGCCGGCAAGTGGCGCAGATCAATGCGGCGATGGAGCGAAGTCTGGAAGCGGAAGGACTGAAACAGCCAGGGCGGGATTGGTATCCCGGCCGGCCGGTGATGATTGCCGCCAATGATTACGGCTTGGGCCTCTTCAACGGCGACATCGGTTTTGCCGTGGCGCGGGACGAGGGCGTGCGGGTGGCGTTTCCCATGCCGGACGGCGAGTGGCGCGAATTCGCGCCCGGCCGCCTGCCCGAGCACGACACGGTGTTCGCCATGACGGTGCACAAAAGCCAGGGCTCGGAGTTCGATGAGGTGTGGCTGGCGTTGCCGGATCGTCCCGGCAATGTGCTGGACCGGCCCTTGGTGTACACCGCCATTACCCGCGCGCGGCGGCGCTTTGTGCTGGCCGGCGCCAAACCGGTATGGGATGACGCGGTGTCTCGTGTCAACGTGCGTTACTCCGGCTTGCCGGACCAGTTGCTATAGGCCGGCCAACTCATTCCGCCGGTCTGCGCCGGCCGTCTTGCAGCGCAGTTTGTCTACTTGGCGAGCATCGCCGCGCGAGCGATGAGCCTCAAAGTGAATGATCCGCAACACTTCCATCTGGAATATCCCGCATTCTTGCGCCAAGCCACTGAAAAAGTTGGGCAAAATGGCTTTGACATCCTATTATGGCGCCTTCCCGATATCACCGGCTGGGAGTTGTCATGCAAGTGGATGGCGTTCTGGGGTATCTGAGCAAGGTCACCCGTTACGACCGCAGCGCGTTTACCCCTCTCTTCATCGGCCCGCATCGCATGGGCTGTGTCAACGCGCAATGGAAGGCGCGCCTGCTTGAGACGGAAGCAGCCTTGTTTGCCGAAACAGCTGACGGACTGATCTGCCGCGTCGACGGCGATTACGCCGCCATCAGCGCCGCCTTGCATGCGGCGGCCCGCCGCTGGCAAACCGCCGGCTGGCTTAACGGCTGGCGCGATGAAAACTTCACCGCCTTCCTGCCGGACGGCAGCCCGGTATTCGAACTGGAGCGCGCCGCCTTCCGCCCCTTGGGCCTGACCAGCCGCGCCGTGCATCTCAACGGCCTCACCCGCATGCCGGACGGCGAAGTGCGGATGTGGATCGGCCGGCGCAGTCCCCACAAGGCGGTGGACCCCAACCGCATGGACAATATGATGGGCGGCGGCATTGCAGCCGGCGAATCCATTGAGCTGGCGCTGGAGCGCGAGGGTTGGGAGGAGGCCGGCATTCCTGCCGATCGTCTTGAACTGCTGCCGCAAAGCGCGCTGGTGTTGGCCGAACGTCCGGTGCAGCGCGGGCTGCATCGCGAATGGCTCTATGTGTTCGATCTGTGGCTGCAAGCCGGCGAAACACCCTGTAATCAGGATGGCGAAGTGGCCGAGCATGTCCTGCTGCCGCTGGCCGAGGTGGAGCAACTGCTGGTGGACGAGCGCTTCATGATTGACGCCGCGCTGGTGGCCAGCGACTGTCTGTTGCGGTTGGGTTATTGGCGCGAAGCCGGCTCGCGGATCGCCGATGCGCTGCGCGGCGTCACGCTGCCACCCGATACCTGTATTCACGCCGGTGCCTGAACGCCGACAAGTTTGGCATCCTGTGCCACAAAGCCGACGCTAGTCGGCTTTTTTATTTTCGATGACCCCGTCTGGCGGGGTAGAATGACAATGCTGTAAACAAGCAACTGATAAAAAGAACATAAGTCGTATCAAGGGGAAGTCGCCATGTATCGGCTAAAGCTGTTTTCCAAGCACTTCGGCGTCGATGACAAGGGGCCGTTGCACGCTACCCACGAGCAGGCCAGAGAGGCCGCTCGTCTCATGACCCTAGTGTACAAGGGCAATATCCGCGTAGAAATCCACAAAGTGGTTGATTTGCGTCTGCGCAAAACAGAGAAGCTGGAAGAGCTGTCCTGATGGATGGAATTTCCAATGTTTCCCAGTCAATGACCCCGTCATTCCGCTATTAAAATCAGAAAATTCTGTAGCAGTAATAAGACGTAGCTGACTTAAACGATGTCGTCCTCCTCTTAGGCTTGCCTGATTTCGCAAGTTCAAGGAAGGACATCATGCGCTTTTGGGGATTGTTGGCGCTGTTGCTGGCCTGGTTGTCGTCGCCCGCCATGGCGGAAGAGGGACTGCCGGTGTCGCTGCGCAGCCAGGCGCTGACCGGCGACAAGTTCGATCTGGGGCGCGACGATCGCCTGTGGTTGAAAGTGGGCGCGCCCTTGCGCGTCGGTTTCGTGCACAGCCCGCCGCCGTTTGAGATGTATATGGCGCGGGTTGAGCTGCAGGGCATCAACGTGGACATCGTCGGTTATCTGCAAAACGCCTTGCAGCTGACGGTGGATGCCCGGCATTACCAGTCGGTGGAGGATGCCGCGCAGGCGCTGCGGCAAGGCAAGCTGGATGCATTGATTGGCATCAGCAGCGCGGCCGCCAGGCCGCCGGGTCTCGCGCTGACGCGACCTTATCTGCTGCATCAGCAGGTGCTGGTGGGCCGCGATGCTGACAGTAAGCCCTATCACGCTAATATCGCTCTGCAAAGAGGGGAACCGGTACCCGGCTGGCTGCGCCAGCGTTATCCCAACGCGGTGTACACCCCTTTCGAAAATCTTGCTGATGCGTTGGTATCGGTGGTGGCCGGGCAGCAGGATTTGCTCTTGGGCGACGCCACCAGCATCAATTATCTCTCCAACCAGAATATGGTGGACGGCCTGAAAGTGGTGTCCTACCGGCCGCCGGACGATGGTTGGGCCATGGCGGTGGGCAGTGGTCAGTCGGGTCTGCTGCGCGTGCTCAACGCCGCGCTGGGGGCTTTGCCGCAAGAAGCCAAAGAGGGATTGCTGCGCCGCTGGAGCGGCGGCGCGCCACTGCTGTTGCCCGAAGCCATTCCGGTGCGGCTGACACCGGACGAAAAAGCCTGGCTTGCCAAGCACAAAGTGCTGCGCCTGGCGGCCGGCCATAGCCGCGCGCCCATCACTTTCTATGACAGCAATGGCCAGCTACGCGGCATCGCCGCTGATCTGCTGACGCTGATCAGCCAGCGTACCGGCATGCAGGTGGAGGTGCGCAAAACCAATACCCTGCCCAGCATCCGCGACATGTTGCAGCGCGGAGAGGCGGATATGGCGGTATTGCCCTTCGACCCCGAGAAATCGGACGGACTGTTGCGCTATAGCCGCGCTATCGCCTTCATGAATTCCCAGCTGGTCATACGTGAAAATGCCGACCAACCGCAGCGCACCAGAGATTTGGCGGGCAAGAGCATTGCCGTGTCGCGCGGCAACGATCTGAGCACGGGGATGAAAGGAGTGTTTCCCGATGCCAAGTTCATCGAGGTGGACAACCCGCTGTCGGCATTCGACTTGGTGGAAAACGGCAAGGTGGATGCCGCCATCGTCAGCAGCATCCACAGCCGCTATTACCTGCCCACGCTGTTCAACGGCAAGCTGCGCGAAGTGCCCTTGCCCGGCATGCCGACCGGGCAACTGGCTTTCGCCACGTCGGCCAGCAATCCGCTGCTGCTGTCCATCCTGGACAAGGCGCTGGCCAGCATCGGGCCGGAGGAGATGAGCATCATCATCAATGAGCGATGGCGCACCAATGTCTCGGCCAGCAATCAGAGTTGGCGAGACTATAGCCGGGTCATCATCTACCTTGTGATCTGCGTTGCTTCCATGCTGCTGCTTGTGTCGCTGGCCTGGAACAGCCGGCTGCGCAAGCAGATAGACAAGCGGCATGAGGCGGAAAAGGCCTTGAGCGACCAGCTCAACTTCATGAGCACGCTGATCCATGTCACGCCCTATCCGGTGTACGTACGCGACCGGCAAGGCTATCTGCTCAGTTGCAACGAGCCCTATCTGCAAGCGGTGGGCTTGGGACGGGAGCAAGCCCTTGGGCAGGAGCAATTCATCCGCCAGATTGTCGATATCGACCAGGAAACCCGCGTTAGCCTGGAAGAGGATTACCGGCAAGCGATCGAGTACGGCGTATCCATCCAGTGCGACCGGCAGGTGGTGCTTAAGGGCAGGCCGATTTGCGTCTATCACTGGATTCAGCCCTTCCGGGATTCTGAAAACATCATTCGCGGCGTTATCTGCGGCTGGATCGACATCAGCGAACGCCTGCGCCTGCTTGAGGAGTCCAGACAAGCCAAGGAAGAGGCGGACCGCGCGAATCAGGCTAAAACCACCTTCCTGGCCACCATGAGCCACGAAATCCGCACGCCGATGAGCGCCGTCATCGGCATGCTGGAGTTGGCGTTGCGGCAGGCGGAAGCCGGCAAGGCGGATCATGCCTCCATCCAGGTGGCCTATGACTCCGCCAAAGGCTTGCTGGGCCTGATTGGCGACATTCTTGATATTGTGCGCATCGAGTCCGGCCATCTGTCCTTGAATCCGGAAAACGCCAACCTGCGGGACCTCATCCATTCCGTAGCCCGCGTATTCGACGGCCTGGCGCGGCAGAAGGGGCTGAGCCTGCAAGTGGACATCCGCGACGACACTGCCGCTGCCTGGCAAGCCATGGTGGACCCGCTGCGCTTCAAGCAAGTGCTGTCCAACCTGCTGAGCAACGCCATCAAGTTTACCGAGCGCGGCAGCGTCATCATTGAGGCGGATGTGATTGCCGATGGTGAAACCCATCAGTGCCGGCTGGCTGTCGTCGACACCGGCATCGGCATTCGCGACGAGGATCAACTGCGGCTGTTCCAACCCTTCGGCCAAGTGGGCGGTCCAAGCGTCAATACCCAGAGCGGCACGGGGCTGGGTCTCGCCATCAGCCGCACATTGTGCGAAATGATGCAGGGCTCCTTGCACATGGAAAGCCGTTACGGCATCGGCACCCGCTTGAGCGCCGTGCTGCGCCTGCCTGCCGCCGTTGCGCCCAGATTGATGGAAGCGCGTCTTCCCGGCGCATCCTTGCCGAAGCGGGACAAAAAATCCTTGCGCATTCTGGTGGT
The DNA here is from genome assembly GCF_945957525.1 of uncultured Aquitalea sp. Classification (GTDB taxonomy): domain Bacteria; phylum Pseudomonadota; class Gammaproteobacteria; order Burkholderiales; family Chromobacteriaceae; genus Aquitalea. The sequence goes on from NZ_CAMFLA010000022.1 coordinate 49,752, forward strand.
GGACGACAACAGCGCCAATCGGATGTTGCTGAGCCAGCAACTGGACTATCTGGGCCATCAGTCCGCAGCGGCGGCCGATGCGCGCGAGGCGCTGGAATTGTGGGAAGAAGGCGGCTTCGACATGATCATTACCGACTGCAACATGCCTGGCATGACCGGCTATCAGTTGGCCTCGGCCATCCGCGAAGCCGAAGAGCTGTCTGGCCTGGCGTCTTGTCACATCCTCGGTTTCACCGCCAACGCCTTGCCCGACGAGCGCGAGCGCTGCATCAGCGCTGGCATGGACGATTGTCTGTTCAAACCCATCGACCTGAGCGCGCTGGACGCTTATCTCACCGGCTTGCCTGGCGACGCGGCCAGCCCAAGGTTGGCCGAAGAGGGCCGGGTATTCAGCCTGGCTTCGCTGGGCTTTATGGATGGCGAACGGCAAGTCGGCTTGCTTACGCAACTGGTGCAGGGTTTCGAGCAGGATATGGCGGCCTTGCGACAGGCGCTGGCGGCAACCGACGCCGACAACGCCAAGCGATTGGCCCACCAGATCAAGGGCGCAGCCCGCATCATCGCCGCCGAATCCGCCGCTCAGTGCTGCTGCTTGCTGGAAGCGCGTTGCCTCACGGGCAAAGCCGTCTCGCCGGGGATGGCGGAAATGACGGCGTTGACGCTGGCCATGGACAGCTTGCTACTGGGGCTTGAGGAGGAGTTGGGGCGTTTGACCGACGAAGCGGTGATGATCGGGCGCTGAAAGCGGGCGTCTAGCGCTCATGAGATACGTCGTAGGCGGCGGATTGTGGCAAAAAGCCTATCGATGCGGCCCGCGTGCTTTTCTCTCGGTTGCGACCGGTGACACAGGCAAAGTCAAAATGGGTCGCTAGCGCCAAAAGGGCAGCGCAACCTATTGAGCAGCAAGGAAATTGGTGAAAACAAAGGAACGCGGGGGAGGGGTGGCGCACCCGACAGGGATCGAACCTGTGACCTTCAGCTTCGGAAACTGACACTCTATCCAACTGAGCTACGGGTGCGCGGAGAGCCTGTATTGCAAGGCAGGCGCGATAATAGCGCAAAGGTATTGCCCGAGTCCAGTGTATGGTTTTTGCCTTGGGTCGCGGCTTCCCGTATAATCTGGCAATCTTAATTGTCATTTATTTTCAGGCGAGGCTCGGAATGAGTAATGAGAACGGGATGGCTTCCGGTCAGATCTTCAAGGTCCTGGTTGGCGTCGTTGTCTTTCTGGTAGTGGCGATCTGGTTGTTGGCCAAACTGGCCACCAGCGGTTACAACGTTGACGCCGAAGTCATGACCAAGGAAGCCGTTGCGGCCCGCCTGAAACCGGTCGGCGAATCCAAAGCCAGCGACGCGCCCCCGGGCATGCGCACTGGCGAGCAGGTCTTCAAGGCCATCTGTATTTCCTGTCACGGCCAGGGTCTGGCGGGCTCGCCCAAGTTTGGCGACGCCGGCGCCTGGGGCCCCCGCATCGCCAAGGGTTGGGACACGCTGACCCAGCATGCGCTGCAGGGCTTCAACGCCATGCCGGCCAAGGGCGGCGCCGCTGACCTGACCGATGACGAAGTGAAGCGCGCTGTGGCCTATATGGGGAATGCGGGCGGTGCTAAATTCACCGAGCCGCCGGTAGGCGGCGCTGGTGGCGCGGCAGCAGCGGCCGACCCGGCTACCGTAGGCAAGAAAATCTACGAAAGCGTGTGCGTGGCCTGCCACGGCAGCGGCGCTGCCGGCGCGCCGAAGTTTGGCGACAAGGCCGCTTGGGCCGAGCGCACCAAGGTGGGTCTGGACGAGGTGCAGAAGATCGCCACCAAGGGTTTGAACGCCATGCCGGCCAAGGGTGGTTTCGGCGGCAGCGATGCGGAATTCCGCGCTGCCATCGAATACATGGTCAACGCCGCCAAGTAATTCCTTCGGCAAACATGAAAAAAGCGCTGCGATGGCAGCGCTTTTTTTTTGACTTAATTTGCCTGCGGCTTGATGGCTACGGCATTGACCAGCGTTTCTTCGCGTTGCCCTTGGGGTGGGACTGGCCGTCCAATCCATTCGAGAAAGCCGATATCGATGCGGCTCCACCAGAGGTAAGGCAGAGAAATACGCTGATCAGGCAATGAGAAGCCGGTGGATCGCATCATGGCGATATATTCATCGGCGGTTTTCTGCACATCCATAGGATGGCGAAACAGTAGCTTGATCGGCAGAGAATGAATGTACTTTCTGGTGGATTCGGCAAACAGGAGTACGCCGCCAGGCTTGAGCACGCGGAAAAACTCTTGCATGGCGGCTTCCTGTTCGACGATGTGATGGAAGCTCTGGTGGCAATACACCATGTCGAACGTGGCATCCGGCCATGGCATGTCGGCAGCGTTGCCAAACATCAGTTCTACGGGGCGGTTGCAAAGCCTGGCGGCTTCCCCTGCCCGGTGTTCGATTCCGGGGTCGGCATCCAGGCCGATGATTTTTTCTGGCTGGAACCGTTGAGCCAGTTCTGCAAATGAGTGTCCGAAGCCACAGCCAACATCCAGTATCAGCGGATAGCGGCCTTCTGCGGGCAGCAGGCCTTGCAGGTCGTTCAGGGCGCGGCGCAGCACATGGACTTTCCACGTGTCGGACTTCAGAAACCAGTTGCCGAATCGTGTTTCTTCGATAAATGGAAATGCTGATGATATTTTTGCGTTTCGTCGATGTTGCACAGTGAGATATTGTGCAACATTTCCCCGTCATTTATAAGGACATGGCTCTCAGTTTTCCGGCTCCGCCGGCCTGGCCGTTTTCTCCGCCAGCATGGCGGTGAGGCTGGCCAGGCGGGATTTGCCTTCTGTTTTGCTGACGATGGGCTCTGCGCCGGGTTTGCCGAAGTGGCGCAGATCGCTCTGGTCGATCTCTGCGATGAAGCGCGACGGTTCGACAAACTGCCATTCGCCGGCGCGGCGGCGTTTCACGCAGTAGCTGAGCGTCAGGCTGCGCTGGGCGCGGGTGATGCCTACGTACATCAAGCGTCGCTCTTCTTCCACCATGCCGTTATCCACGGATTCGCTGTGCGGCAGGATGCCTTCCTCAGTGCCTACCAGGAACACGTGCGGGTATTCCAGCCCCTTTGATGCATGCAGGGTAGACATCTTTACCGCATCCACTTCGCCTTCATCGCGCCCTTCCAGCATGGTGATCAGGGCGATGGTCTGGCTCAGCTCGATCAGTCCCTTGCCGTCAGCCTCGCCCTTGCGCGCCAGCCAGGCTACCAGCTCCATCACGTTCTTCCACTTGGTTTCGGCGATTTTGGGGCTGTCCTCGCTGTCGTAGAGCCAGCCTTCGTAATTGATGGCTTTCACCAGCTCCATCGCCAGTTCGCCGGCGGGTTCGCGGGTGGCGCGGTACTGCAGGCGGCTGATGAATTCGCAAAACTGCGCCAGTGGTTCGAGCTGAGCGGCTTGCACCTGCACGCGGAAGCCCGGTTCGCCAGTACTGGCGAACAGGCTCTTGCCGGCCTGACCGGCGATGCCGCCCAGTTTTTCCAAAGTGCTGGCGCCCACGCCGCGTTTAGGGGTGGTCAGTGCGCGGATGAAGGCGGGATCATCGTCCGGATTGGCCAGCAGCCGCAGGTAGGCAAGAATGTCCTTGATTTCCGGCTTGTCGAAGAAGCTTTGCCCGCCGGCCATCTGATAGGGGATGCGCTGATTGCGCAGCGCCTGTTCAAAAATGCGCGCCTGATAGTTGCCGCGATAGAGAATGGCGTAGTCCTTGAAGCTGGTGCGGTGTTCGAACTTGTGCGCCATCAGGCGCTGCACCACCGTTTCCGCTTCGTGCTCTTCGTCCTTGCATTGCACCACGTGAATGGGTTCGCCCAGACCCAGTTCGCTCCACAGCTGCTTTTCAAACAGCTTGGGATTGTTGGCGATCACCGAGTTGGCCGCCCGCAGGATGCGGGCCGTGGAGCGGTAGTTCTGCTCCAGCTTGATGATCTTGAGTTCGGGGTAGTCCTGCTGCAGCAGACGCAGGTTTTCCATATTGGCTCCGCGCCAGGCGTAGATGGACTGGTCGTCGTCGCCAACGGCGGTGAACAGGCCGCGCACGCCGGCCAGCAGTTTCACCATCAGGTACTGACAGGTATTGGTGTCCTGATATTCGTCGATCAGCAGATAGCGCAATTTGCCCTGCCATTTGAGCAAGACCTCCGGGTGGCTGCGGAACAGCTGCACCGGCAGGCGGATGAGGTCGTCAAAATCCACTGCCTGATAGGCGGTAAGCGTGTCCTGATAGGCCAGATAGGTTCGGGCGCAGATTGATTCCCATTCGCCGGCGGCCTCGGCGAGCATCTCGTCCGGGCCTTTGAGATCGTTCTTCCAGAGGGATATCTGGCTCTGCACCTTGCGCACTTCGTCCTTGTGCGTGGTTTTCAGGATGTCGGAGATGATCTTGCCGGCGTCAAACGCGTCCAGAATGGAAAATTGCGGCTTATAGCCCAAGTGAGGGGCTTCTTGCCGCAGGATCTGCATGCCCAGCGAGTGGAAAGTGGAAACCGTGATGCCGCGCAACTCCTGCGAGCTGAGCAGCTTGCCCACCCGCTCCAGCATCTCGCGCGCGGCCTTGTTGGTAAAGGTAATGGCGGCGATGTGGCGCGCCGGCACATTGCCGTGGCGCACCAGATGACAGATCTTGAAAGTAATCACCCGCGTCTTGCCAGAGCCCGCGCCGGCCAGTACCAGCAAAGGGCCGTCAAGGTAATCGATGGCCGCGCGCTGCGGCGGATTGAGCAGGGGTTGTGACATGGTGTTTTCCGGGCGGGGAAGAGGGCTGTGCGCCCTGACTGGCTGAATGATGAGCTGCTGCATTGCAAATCGGTAACGCAGGCCGTGCATTGTAGCATGGGGTATCATGACTCCATTCGCGGAGGTCGGTTTCCCCGCCCTCCGCTTACCAGAGGCACAACATGGCAACTTACGCGATCGGCGATATCCAGGGCTGCTTCGGCCCCTTCCAGCAATTGCTCAGACAAATCGATTTCAATCCCGGCAAAGACACGCTCTGGCTGACCGGTGACTTGGTGAATCGCGGCCCGGAGTCGCTGCAGGTGCTGCGTTGGGTGTTTGAAAACCAGGATCGCGTGCAGATTGTGTTGGGCAACCATGATCTGCACCTGCTGGCGGTGTCGGAGGGCTTCGGCAAACTGCACCGCAGCGACACCATCGGCGAGATACTGCAGGCGGGCGACGGCAAGGTGCTGCTGGACTGGCTGCGCTGCCAGCCCTTGATGATCGAGGAAATGGGCTATGCCATGGTGCATGCCGGCTTGCTGCCGGAGTGGAGCATCAACAAGGCGCTGGATCTGGCCGAGGAGGTGGAGGCCGGTTTGTCAGGTCGCCATTACCGCGATTTTCTCTCGCGCATGTACGGCAACCGGCCTTTGCGCTGGAGCGAAGAGCTGAAAGGCTCGGATCGCTTGCGTGTGATCGTCAATGCCATGACGCGCATGCGCTTTATCAACCGGGATGGGGAAATGGACCTGGCGTTCAAGGGCGAGCGGGATACCGCGCCGGCCAATCTCATCCCCTGGTTCGAAGCCAAGGGCCGACGCAGCCGCCACACGCCCATCATCTGCGGGCACTGGTCGGCGCTGGGCTTGTATCTGGGCGAGGACATCCTGTCCATCGACACCGGTTGCCTGTGGGGCGGCAGCCTTACCGCGCTACGGCTGGAGGATCGGCAGGCGCAGTCCTTGCCGTGTCCGGCGTTTCGGGAGCTGGTAGTTTGAGACTGGCGGCGATGCTTCTGCGGGCGGCGTCCGACAAGGCGAAGCGCGTGGTCAGCTCGCCGCAGCCGGCTTTCAGCGGCGTGCCGTAACTGATCTTCACCACCATGGACGGCGTGGCGAGCACGGCGCGCAGGCTTTGCCAGAAAGTAGTGTCGCCGGCATAGGCGGCCGCGGTGGTGAGGCGCCCGTCCGGCAACTGGTAACGCAAGGCCACCGGTTGCACGATGCTGCTGGATGGCAGTGCCGCTTCGAACAGCGAAGCCTTGAACGGCAGCATGCCGGTGCCGTCGGAGGTGGTGGCTTCGGGGAACACCGCCATGCAACTGCCGTTGGCCAGTGCGTTGGACAGCAACTGGTTGACCCGGCTGGCGTCGCGGCGGTTGCTGCGATCGATAAACAGCGTGCCGCCGGTTTCCACCAGCCAGCCTATCACCGGCCAGGTGCGTATTTCCTGTTTGGCGACAAAGCGGGACACCGTGCAGCTATTGAGGGCGAAGATGTCCAGCCAGGACACATGGTTGGCTACCAGCAAGGTATTAGGGGGGTAGAAGCCCGGGTTGACGCCTTCTATCTCGATGCGGATGCCCAGAATATGCAGCAATTGAGTGGACCAGCGGCGAGTGATCACCGCGCGCTCGGCCTGCGCCAGCCGGCGGTAGCGGGTGGCCACGATGAAAATGCCGAGGGCGAAATGCCAGCCAAGACGGGCGAGGCGGCCCAGACGGACCGCCGACGAGGTAGTAGGGGAAGCCTTCAAGGTGTGAAACGCTTTATCTGCAGAGTGAATGCCCGTCACTCTAGCATGGCTGGCACAGCGGGCAATAGTAGGAACTCCGCTGGCCCAGCCGCATCTGACGGATAGGCGTACCGCAGGCGCGACACGGCTGATCCTGCCGGTCGTACACCATATAGCTTTGCTGGAAGTAACCCGACTTGCCCTCCGCGCTGACAAAATCCCGCAGGGTGCTGCCGCCGGCTTCGATGGCGCGCAGCAACACCCGCCGTATCTCTTCGGCCAACTTGTCGCATTCTCCCGGTCTGAGCGAGTTGGCCGGACGGGTAGGATGAATGCCGGCATTGAACAGGGATTCGTTGGCGTAGATGTTGCCCACGCCCACCACCACATGGTTGTCCATGATCACGGTCTTGATCGGGCTGCTGCGTCGTGCGATGGCGGCGTGCAGGGCGGCGCCGTTGAACGCCTCTCCCAGCGGCTCCGGACCGAGATCCTTGAGCAAGGGGTGGAATTCCAGCGGGCCGACATGCCAGAGAATGGCGCCGAAGCGGCGCGGGTCGCGATAGCGCAGTATCCTGTCAGTGAGCAGCAGGTCTACATGGTCGTGTTTTTCCGCCGGCGAGCCTGCCGGCACCAGGCGCAGACTGCCGGACATGCCCAGGTGGATGATGAGGCTGCCGCTGTCGAGCTCCACCAGCAAGTACTTGGCACGGCGGCGCACTGCGCGTACTGTCTGGCCATTGAGCAAGGCATCAAGACCCGGCGGCACCGGCCAGCGCAAGCGGTCCTCGCGCACCACTGCGCCGCGAAGGCGGGCCTGGTCAAGAAACGGCGCCACGCCGCGACGCGTGGTCTCGACTTCGGGTAGTTCGGGCATTGCGTATCCGCCTGTAAGTAAATGTCCAGATGACAAAATCGACAACCGAGCGTGCTATTCTACGCGTTCAACCGGCATAGACTCCATGCGAATGAAACCGCTGCACAAAACCCTTCCCCTGCTGCTCATCCTGTTGCTGTCCGGCTGCGCCGGCCTCAAGCCGCCCGCCGCCGCCAGCCAGGCTGCCGTTCATGACAATGCCGCCGACGACGAGGCGTCCGCCAGTGAAGACAACAACGCGCGCCTGCCGCGCATGGATCTGACGCCGCAGATACTTTATGGCGTACTGGCCAGCGAAATCGCCGCGCAGCGCGGCGGGGCCGGTTCTTCCTCCGCGACCTATCTTGATTTGGCGCGGCAGACCCGCGATCCGAGGCTGGCGCAACGCGCGGCTGAATTCGCCCTGTTTTCCGGCCAACTGAGCGAAGCCTCCCGCGCGCTGGCGCTGTGGGTGGAACTTGATCCTGATTCTCAGACCGCGCGCGAACAGCTGTTCATTACCATGCTGCGCGCCGGCAAGTTGGCCGAAAGCCGCCCGCTGGTGGAAACCTTGCTGGCGAAGGAGCCTGGCCGCGCGCCGGATGTGTTCGTCCAGCTGGCTCGCCTCGCTTCGCGGCAAAGCGACAAGGCCGGCGCCACCGCGCTGGTCAAACAACTGGCCAGTCGTTACCCGGCCTTGCCGGAAGCGCGCTTTGCGGTGATCGCGGTCGCGGCGGAGAACAACGACAACGCCAGCATGGATGCCGAGTTCGATCGCCTTGCCCTTGTCGCGCCCAAGTGGGACTTGCCGGTCGCCTGGCAAGTGGACCGGCTTCGTCGCGTCGATCTGCCGGCATCCATTGACTTTATCCGCAAAGAGCTTGCGCGTCGGCCGGATGCCGGGCTTGAGCTGAAAATGGCCTACCCGCGCCTGCTGGTGGCCGCCAAGCGTTATCCCGAAGCCCGAACCGAATTCGACCGCTTGCTGAAACAGAACCCGCAGAATGCCGATTTGCTGTACGCCACTGGCTTGCTGGCTTATCAACTGCGCGATCTGGATACCGCAGACGTGCGCTTGCAAGCGGCGTTGGCGCAACGTCACCCGGAATCGGACTTCATCAGTTTCACCCTGGGGCAGTTGGCCGAAGACCGGCAAGACAAGGCGGCCGCCGAGCGGTGGTACAGCCAGGTGGGCAGAGGACAGCAGTACTTGCCGGCCCAGACTCGTCTTGCCGCCATGGATGCTGCCTCCGGCAGGCTGGAAGCCGGCCTGGCGCGCTTGTCGACACTGGGCGGCAACGAGCAGGAGCGCATCCAGTTGGCGATGGAGCAGGCCCAGATGGCCCGCGCCGCCAAACAGAACGAGCGCGCTTACGCCATCCTGAGTCAAGCGCTGACGGAGTATCCCCGCTCGCCGGACTTGCTGTACGACCGGGCGCTGGTGTCCGACCAGTTGGGCAATCTGGGCAACGCCGAACGCGACCTCAAGGCCTTGCTGAAAGAAAAGCCGGACGATCCACAAGCACTTAACGCGCTGGGCTATACCCTCGTCGTGCGCAGCACGCGTTATCAGGAAGCCCTGTCTTATATAGAGAAAGCGCTCAAGGCCGACCCGGACAATCCGATGATTCTCGACAGCATGGGCTGGGTGCAGTTCAAGCTGGGGCGCAACGAGTCCGCGCTCAAGTATCTGGAAAAAGCCTATGCCGCCATGCAAGATGCTGAGGTGGCTGCTCATCTGGGCGAAGTGCTATGGAAAACGGGACGTCAGCAGGAGGCGCGTGCACTGTGGAGCAAGGCGCTTGAACGCGAGCCGGACAACGAGGCTTTGCGCGAAACCATGCACAGGCTGAACCCGTGAGTCGCCACAGCCTGGTGGCGGGCTTGCTCTCGCTGGCCTTGCTGAGCGGTTGCGCCACAGAAACCGTCTTTCGGCCAACGCCTTCTCCCACTGCGGTAGCCGACAAGCCTTTCGCCGTCAGCGGAAGGCTGTCGGTCAACGCCGACGGCAAGGGGCATGTGGCCAATTTCGAATGGACCCATCAACCCGCGGCCGACCAGCTATCGGTCAATTCACCCCTGGGCAATACGGTGGCCCGGCTGGAACGAACCGATGCCGGCGTGACGCTGCAAGCAGACGGCAAGACCTGGCAGGCCGGCGATGTCGAGCAATTGACCGAGCAGGTGCTGGGCTGGCGCCTGCCGATGTCCAACCTGGCATGGTGGATACGCGGCCTGCCCGCGCCCGGGGCCGAATTTTCGCATGCCGCCGATGGCAGTTTGCTCCAGCAGGGTTGGCAGATCCGTTTCGTCTCTGATGCCGATGCCGTTGGTGAATATCCCAAACGGGTGGAAATGCAAAGAGACAAGCTCACCATCCGTCTGGTGCCGCAAGTCTGGCATTAAGCTGTTTTTCCTTTTTTCTCCCGGTTTTTCGATAGCATTCCATGACTGAGACATTCCAGGCTTTTCCCGCGCCGGCCAAACTCAACCTGCTGCTGCACGTGGTAGGCAAGCGCGAGGATGGTTACCACTTGCTGGAAACCGTATTCCGCTTCGTCGACTTCTCCGACACCGTAGAAATAGCCGTGCGCCCGGACGGGGCGATCGAACTGGTGAACCCGATAGCGGGTGTGCCGCCCGAGCAAGACCTGACCGTGCGTGCGGCGCGTCTGTTGCAAGAAGCCAGCGGCAGTCCGCTTGGCGCCAGCATCCGGCTTACCAAGCGCATTCCCATGGGCGGTGGTTTGGGGGGGGGCAGTTCCGATGCGGCGACGGTATTGCTGGCCCTGAATCATCTCTGGCGTTGCGGCTTGAACCGTGAACAATTGATGGCGCTGGGATTGAAGCTGGGCGCGGACGTGCCGGTGTTTGTTTTCGGCAAAAGCGCCCTGGCGACTGGAATTGGCGAAAAACTCAATGAAATCAAACTTAAACCGGCCTGGTACGTAGTGATTCACCCTGGAGTGCATGTACCCACTGCAAAAATCTTCCAGAATTTTCAGCTGGAGGTGTTGACAGAGGAGGGCGGCATCAGCATAATGCGAATCCTCGAAACAACGCAGCGACGACGAAACGATCTGCAACAAGTTGTTTCGGGGATGTACCCAGCGGTGAATGAAGTGCTGAGCGAGTTGAGAAAATATGGTTCGCCGCTGATGACTGGTTCCGGAGCGTGTGTTTTTCTGGAATGTCAGTCGGAAGATGAAGCCGATAAAGTTTATCAGGCAGTGTCGAAAAAATATCAGGGTTTTGTGGCAAAAGGACTTGATGTCCACCCGCTGATCGGCATTGACTAGCAAAGTTTATTGGGGAGTCGCCAAGTGGTAAGGCACCGGATTTTGATTCCGGCATTCGTAGGTTCGATCCCTACCTCCCCAGCCAAGACTTTCTCTCCATAAGAGAGAGCATGAAAAAAGCGTGTAAGAATCCCTTACACGCTTTTTCTTTATCCAGCTAAGGCATATCGAATCATGGCGTCTTATGACAGTTTGATGGTTTTCACCGGGACCGCAAATCCGGAACTCGCTCAGAATGTGGTCAAGCACCTGGACATCTCGCTGGGTCGCGCCGATGTTGGCAAGTTCAGCGATGGCGAAGTGGCGGTTGAGCTGCTGGAAAACGTTCGCGGCCGCGACGTGTTCATCCTGCAATCCACCTGTGCTCCCACCAACGACAACCTGATGGAAATCCTGACGATGGCCGACGCGCTCAAGCGCGCTTCCGCCGGTCGCATCACAGCAGCCATTCCGTACTTCGGCTACGCCCGTCAGGACCGTCGTCCGCGTTCCGCCCGTGTACCGATCTCCGCCAAACTGGTAGCCAACATGCTGACCAGCGCCGGCATCGACCGCGTACTCACCGTCGACCTGCATGCCGACCAGATCCAGGGTTTCTTTGATATCCCGGTGGACAACGTCTACGCCACCCCGGTATTGCTGAAGGACATTCGCTCCCAACGCATCGAAGACCTGATCGTGGTGAGCCCGGACGTTGGCGGCGTGGTTCGCGCCCGCGCCATGGCCAAGGCCCTGAACACCGATCTGGCCATCATCGACAAGCGCCGTCCCAAGGCCAATGTGGCCGAGGTGATGAACATCATCGGCGACGTCAACGGCCGTACCTGTCTGATCGTGGACGACATGATCGACACCGCCAACACCCTGTGCAAGGCAGCTTCCGCGCTGAAAGAACGCGGCGCCGAGCGCGTGCTGGCTTATGCATCGCATGCGATTTTCTCCGGCCAGGCCGTTGATCGCATCAAGAATTCCGACATCGACATGGTCGTTGTCACCGACACCATCCCGTTGAGCGCGCAAGCCAAGGCTTGCCCGAATATCCGCGTTGTTTCCATTGCCGGCCTGCTGGCGGAAACCCTGCGTCGTATCAACAACGAGGAATCGGTGTCCTACCTCTTCAATGAGGAACTGGTTTCGACGGGCGCTTGCCTGCCGTAACATCAGGCCTGCTGGTCGCGGCGGGCGTGGTGCCTTTAACTTTAAGTAATACTGGAGCTTTACATGGCTTATGAACTGATCGCCGCCAAGCGCGAAGAGATGGGTACTGGTGCGAGCCGCCGCCTGCGTTCCGCTGGCAAACTGCCGGCTGTGGTGTATGGCAACGGCGCTGCTGAATCCGTCGTGCTGGACCACAACCCGATTTACTACGCGCTGAAAGAAGAAGCGTTCCACTCCGCCATCATCGACCTGGTGGTGGACGGCGCCAAGCAGACCGTTCTGCTGCGCGACTTCCAGATGCACCCGTACAAACAGCAAGTAATGCACATCGACTTCCAGCGCGTTGATCTGAGCCAGAAGGTTCACGTGAAGATCCAACTGCACTTCGTTGGAGCCGACGTGTCCGAAGCTGTCAAGCTGCAAGGCGCCAAGATCAGCCACATCCTGAACGAAGTGGAAGTTCGCGCTCTGCCGGGCGACCTGCCGAAGTTCATCGAAGTGGACCTGTCCAACATCAAGGCTGGCCAGACCATCCACATGTCCGATCTGAAGCTGCCGGCTGGCGTTGAGCTGACCGCTGTGGCTCGCGGCGAAAACGGCGCAGTGGCCCTGGCCAACTAAGCACGCTGTGTCTGACAAGGGCTCGTTGCGGGGCATTTCGCCTGCAGCGGGCCTTTTTGCATGCAAGGGTGGATGATGTCCACGATTCGACTGATCGCCGGCCTGGGCAATCCCGGTCCGGATTATGAGCGCACGCGGCACAATGCCGGTTTCTGGCTGCTGGACGAGCTGTGCTGGAAATACAAGGGCAACTGGAAAACCGAGGGCAAGTTCCACGGCGATGTGACCCGCGTCAACATCGACGGCAACGACGTCTGGCTGCTCAAGCCCATGACGTTCATGAACCTGTCCGGTCAGGCCGTGTTGGCGGTAGCGCATTTTTACAAGATACTGCCCGACGAAATTCTCGTCGTGCATGACGAGCTGGACCTGCAGCCGGGCACTGCCCGCTTCAAGCAGGGCGGCGGCCATGGCGGCCACAACGGGCTCAAAGATATCGCCGCAAGGCTGAGCACACCAGCATTCTGGCGCCTGCGCCTTGGCATTGGCCATCCGGGGGATCGCAACGAAGTGGTCAACTTCGTGCTGAAAAAGCCGCGCAGCGAAGAGCAGACCGCCATCGACGACGCCATCGGTAAGTCGCTGCAGTACCTGCCGCAGGCAGTGGGCGGCCAAATGGCTTCGGCCATGAAAGAGCTGCACACTGCGGCCAAATGACGAAATAGCCGGCCGAAGCGCTTTCGGCCAACCTTAATCCATTCGCACCGAATACAAGGAATGCTGACATGAGTCTGAAATGCGGTATTGTCGGCCTGCCCAATGTTGGCAAGTCCACCCTGTTCAACGCCCTGACCAAGGCCGGCATCGAAGCGGCCAACTATCCCTTCTGCAGAGAAGGTGAAATTTTTGCAATTAATCAGTGACTTAGGCTGTCTTCTCTTGTTGTGTAGACAGCAGGCAGCATAGCCCTTCGGCACTTCTCTGTAAATATTACTAGTTAAGCAATTTGATTTTTCAGGTTAGTACACAGGTATCTTGTAGCAGTGAGTGTAGAGTCCCCTGTCTTTCCATGTTGCTGGTTAGGCTTGACCATGCCGGAAGAAAACGCCAACATATGCCCAATTCCATTGGGATAATAATGGTTCGATAACAGGGGATTTCATGCTTATTTTTTGGGCACTCTTTGGTGCGTTGGTTGGGGTTGCTGCAGCACAGAAACGCGGTTTTGGCACTGCTGGTGGCATTATTGGTGGTTTGCTTCTTGGTCCTTTAGCCGTACTGATGTTCTTTGCATCAGGAAGCAGAGTTAAATGCCCAGCGTGTGCTGAATGGATGCAGAAAAAGGCCAACATCTGCCCGCATTGCAAGACACCTGTTGTCAAATAGACAAGCCCCGCATAAGCGGGGTTTTGTTTTTCATGAAGCAGTACAAACGGCAGAGTCACTCTTGGATACGCTACGAGTGTTTTAAAATCCTGACTGCAAGCCCTAGTACTGGTTGGGGGGGCGGATAAGCAGCACTTACAATGATAGGGTTTTAGATATGGGTAAAAATGTAGATAGAATAGAAATCCTTGAAAAAGTAGTCAGCGACTTGATTGACAGAAGATACCCTAAACAAAAGAATGCAATAAAAGGTTTAATATACGGAATACTTGCCGTGGTCGGAGTTGGTGCTGGTTTCATTGCAGCCGGTGGATTCGTAAGTGCACTTTTTTTATCCGAGAATCCAGATGATATTCACTTGGGGTTACATGAATTTGCCGTATTAACAGTAATTGCAGTTGCTGCAGTTTGGTACGTTATACGTCAAGATAGGCAAACTAAAACGTACAATGAATTCCTTGATTCCATGATTCAAGGGAAAAAAGATGAAATTGAAAAACTAAAGCAGCTGCCATGGGACAGTTGAGCAGAAATAAATTCAGCAGTTCCTAGAGCATAAGAGCCCAGAGATAGAGGCCTTAACCCCAGTTGGCAACACAAAGCCGAATAAAGCGCTTTGGAGCATCTTGCCACCATCAAGCGAGGGCGGAAAAATGCCCTGCAATCACCAGCATAGCCTTTTATGAGCCGGAAATCGGCACTCACTGTGGTTATGAACCAAAACAAAAAAACCCACTTCCTATCTGCTTCGCTCGAAACGACGAATACAATCCCGAAGAGAAGCCAAATGACAAACGTGGTCATGCTGGTGCTCATGTGAAGTCCATGTATGTACCCCTTAGCTCTGATGAAAGCTGGGCATCCCCTGCGTTTGGACTGTCCCGGGTGCAGTAGACAAACTCCCGCCTCACGCCGAGGCCCGCTCAA
>NZ_CAMFLA010000023.1 GCF_945957525.1 uncultured Aquitalea sp.
CCGACCACAGCAATACGGGGAAGAAAAGCATGGGCGCGGGGAAAGGCCAGACGCGGCCGCTGCCGGTCATGCTGATCCACATGGCCAGCGCCACCAGCATGATCATGGCCAGTTCGATCAGACGTCGACGGTCAGGCCAGATGCCGGGCCGCGACAACGGCACCCAGCAGCACATGGCCAGTACGGTGCAGCCCCAGGCTTCGGCGGCCCAGCGCAGCACATCCGGCAAGGCTTCGCGGAACAACATCAGGCTGCCCAGCAAAAACACCGGCGGCGCCGCCAGATACACCGAGGTTTCCAGCAAGCGCCACAGTAGATAGGCAATGGAGGCGGGGTCGCCCTCCTCTCCCGCCAGCCGCATCAGCCGGACACCGGGCGCAACGGCGTACAAGGACAACACCAGACTGGCCAGCCAGGGCCAGGGCATCAGTTGAAAGGCGAGCGGAATAGCGGCAATCGGCCACCATGGCGCGAAACCGTCAAAGCCCCGGCGCAGCAGCCACCAGGCATAAACAGCGTGCGGGAGGAATCCCGCCAGCGGCATGTCGCCCGGCGCAAGCCTGGGCCACAACAAAAGACTACTGGCAAAGCAGGCAAACGCCAGCCAGGCCTCCAGCTTCCCCTTCTGTTTCACTCTCCCAGTTCCTTGTATGACCGCGACTTCCCCGGCTCCTTCTGGCGGGAGCATGGCGTGACGTAAATGGGGGAATTGCCGGGATGAAAGGCGTCGGACCCTGCGGGCCTCTTGTAAATGCAAGGCCCTGCCACCATTACGGTGCAAGGCCCGCTGGTATAATACCCGCAGAACCACGAATGTGAAAAAAATGTTGGAAAATCTCCCACGGATCGCCCCGGCCGGTCAAAAGACCCGCTGCGCCTACCTTCCCGACGGCCTGGATGCCGCCGTGCTCGCCCGTCTCGCCGGGCAGGACAGACCCCTGCTGATCGTCACGGCGGACGCGCAATCCGCCCAACGACTGAAGGCCGAGCTGCCGTGGTTCGCGCCAGGGCTGAAAGTCGCCCTGCTGCCGGACTGGGAAACCCTGCCCTATGACCACTTCTCACCGCACGGCGAACTGGTGAGCGAACGGCTGGCCACGCTATGGCAAATCCATCGCGGCGAATGCGATGTGATCATCGCCCCGGTCAGCACCGCCATGACGCGACTGGCGCCGGTGGGTTATTTGCTGGGGCGCACGTTCTTCCTCAAGGCCGGCCAGCGGCTGGATGTGGACCAGCTGCGCAGCGACATGGTTACCGCCGGCTACCAGCATGTGACGCAAGTCATGGGTCCGGGCGAATTCAGCATTCGTGGTGGCCTGGTGGACCTCTTCCCCATGGGCTCGGCGCTGCCCTACCGCATCGACCTGTTCGACGACGAAATCGAAACCCTGCGCACCTTCGACCCGGACACCCAGCGTACGCTGTATCCGGTGCCGGAAATCCGCCTGCTACCGGCGCGCGAATACCCGGCGGATGAAAGCGGCGTCACCGCTTTCCGCCAGCACTATCGCGAGCGCATGGAGGGCGATCCTTCCAAGAGCCGCATCTACAAGGATGTGTCGGCCAACCTCTTCCCCGCCGGCATCGAGTACTACCTGCCGCTGTTTTTCGACGACACCGCCACCCTGTTCGACTACCTGGGCGACAACACGCTGGTGGCGCTGCATCGCGATGTGCCCGGCGCGGTGGACACCTTCTGGAAAGACGTGCAATCGCGCTACGAGATGGCGCGCGGCGACAGCGAGCGCCCCGCCCTGCCGCCGGCCGATCTCTTCCTGCGTCCGGACGAGTTCATGGGCGGCGTCAAGCCGTTCTCGCGACTGGAGTTCAGCCACAACCCGGCCGAAGCCGAAGGCGCGCACACCCTGCCCGACCTGGCGGTGGAACGCCGCGCCGACAATCCGCTGTTCAAGCTGGCGGCCTATCTCAAGGGCGGCGGCCGGCGCGTGCTGATCACGGCGGAAAGCCTGGGCCGGCGCGAAACCATGTACCAGTTCCTCGCCGAAAACGGTATCAAGCCCAAACCGATCGACCACTGGAGCGAGTTTGCCGAAGGCGACGCACCGCTGGCGCTGACCGTGGCCCCGCTGTACAGCGGTTTTGCGCTGGAGCAGCCCGCCGTCAGCGTCATCACCGAATCAGAGCTTTACCAGCACGTGGCGCGCAGCCATGCCCGTCGCCGTCACGTGCGCGCCAGCTCGGACTCCATGCTGCGCGATCTGGCCGAGGTGAAGGCCGGCGACCCGGTGGTGCACGAACAGCACGGTATCGGCCGCTACGTGGGCCTGGTGTCGATGGATCTGGGAGAAGGCCAGACCGAGCTGATGCAACTGGAGTACGCCGACAACGCCACACTGTACGTGCCGGTCAGCCAGCTGCACCTGATTTCCCGCTACGCCGGCGGCGCCGCCGATCAGGCCCCGCTGCACAAGCTCGGCAATCCCGCTTGGGAGAAAGCCAAGAAACGCGCGGCGGAAAAAGCGCGCGACACCGCCGCGGAGCTGCTCAATCTCTACGCCCAGCGCGCTGCGCGCGAGGGGCACAGCTTCACCCTGTCGCATCATGATTACGCCGCCTTCGCCGCCGGTTTCGGCTTCGAAGAAACGCCGGACCAGGCCAGCGCCATCGAGGCGGTGATCCACGACATGTGTTCGGGCAAACCGATGGACCGCCTGGTGTGCGGCGACGTGGGTTTCGGCAAAACCGAAGTCGCGCTGCGCGCCGCCTTCGTCGCCGTCATGGGCGGCAAGCAAGTAGCCTTGCTGGTGCCCACCACGCTGTTGGCCGAGCAGCATTACCAGAACTTCGCCGACCGCTTCAGCGACTGGCCCATCCGCATCGCCGAGCTATCGCGCTTTCGCAGCGGCAAGGAAACCAAGGCCGCGCTGGCCGGGTTGGCCGAAGGCACGGTGGACATCGTCATCGGCACCCACAAGCTGGTGCAGCCTGATATCAGTTTCAAGAATCTGGGGCTGGTGATCATCGACGAAGAGCACCGCTTCGGCGTGCGTCAGAAAGAGCAGCTCAAGCGGCTGCGCGCCAATGTGGACGTGCTGACGCTGACCGCCACGCCGATTCCACGCACGCTGTCGATGGCGCTGGAAGGCCTGCGCGACTTCTCCGTCATCGCCACCGCGCCCAGCCGCCGGCTGGCGGTAAAAACCTTCATCAGCCCATTCAGCAACGGCGTGATCCGCGAAGCGGTGCTGCGCGAACTCAAGCGCGGCGGCCAGGTGTTCTTCCTGCACAACGAGGTGGACACCATCGAAAACATGCGCGAAAAGCTGACCGAGCTGCTGCCCGAAGCCCGCATCGGCGTGGCGCACGGTCAGTTGCGCGAGCGCGAGCTGGAACAGGTGATGCGCGACTTCATGCAGCAACGCTTCAACATCCTGCTGTGCTCCACCATCATCGAAACCGGCATCGACATCCCCAACGCCAACACCATTCTCATCAACCGCGCCGACAAGTTCGGTCTGGCACAATTGCACCAGCTGCGCGGCCGCGTGGGCCGCAGCCACCATCAGGCCTATGCCTATCTGCTGACGCCTGAAGGCATGACCAAGGACGCCGTCAAACGGCTGGAAGCCATCCAGATGTCGGAAGAACTGGGCTCGGGCTTCTACCTCGCCATGCACGATCTGGAAATCCGCGGCGCGGGCGAAGTGCTGGGCGAAGGGCAGTCGGGTGAGATGCAGGAAGTGGGCTTTACGCTGTTTACCGAAATGCTCAAGCAGGCGGTGCGCGATCTCAAGAAGGGCCGCCAGCCTGATCTGGACGCGCCGCTGGGCGTCACCACCGAAATCAATCTGCACAGCCCCGCCCTGCTGCCGGACGGCTACTGTCCGGACGTGCATGAACGGCTGGTGCTGTACAAGCGGCTGGCCACCTGCGAAAGCGAACAGGACATCGACGCCATTCACGAGGAGCTGATCGACCGCTTCGGCCTACCGCCGCAAAGCGTGAAAACGCTGATCGAAAGCCATCGTCTGCGTCTGATGGCCAAGCCTCTGGGCGTGCAGAAGCTGGACGCCAGCGAAGTGGCCATCCAGCTGCAGTTTGTGCCCAACCCGCCCATCGACCCGATGAAAATCATCCAGTTGATCCAGAGCAAGCGGCAGTACAAACTGGCCGGACAGGACAAACTGCGGGTAGAAACTCATATCGAAGAGGTGGGCCTGCGCGTGGTGCGGGTGAAGGAGCTGCTGAAAGAACTGGCCTGAACCCGCTCTTCGGCCAACCTTGCCGGCCCTGATCGCCGGCATGGCGCTGCGCCCCTTTTCAGGACTAGCATCAGAGTGAATCGCTGTCGCGCCGTAACCCACACGGCGCCGGCGGCCAGCGAGAGAAGCGAAAACCACAACAAGGAGCAACGCTATGACCCAGCCGCGCCAACCCCGCCTTGCCATCACCGACCCGGAAGACGACGACGACACCGCGCGCCAGCCCGCCTTCCGCCGCTACGAGTCCCAGGGCGTCATCCGCCAGATTTCCTTCTACCTGTCCGGCGAGATCGGCGACCCCATCAAGTACACCGATCTGCTGTACACCCTGCGCACCGCCAGTGAAACCGATCTGGTGTTCCTGCACCTGAATACTCCGGGTGGCAATTTCGACACCGGCCTGCAGATCATCAACAACATCGCCGCCAGCCCGGCTCACGTCATCACCATTCTGGAGGCCCGCGCCTACTCCATGGGCGCGCTGATCTTCCTCGCCGGCGACGAGCTGATTGTGCACGACACCTGCCAGCTGATGTTCCACAACTACTCATCGGCGCTGATTGGCAAGGGCAATGAGCAGGCGGCGCAAGTGATGGCCAGCCGCAAGTGGTTCGACAAGGTGATGCGCAACGTCTGCCGCCCCTTCCTCAGCGATCATGAACTGGAACGCATCAGCAAGGGCGAGGACATCTGGCTGGACACCGACGACATCCGCCGTCGCCTGAGCCATATCCAGAAAGGCCAGCCCGCGGTGGCGGAAAAAAAGAAAACCGACAAGCCGGCCAAAGAAGCCAAACCGCGCGTCAGCAAGACCAAACCAGCGGGCGAAGCCTGACAACAACGCAGGCATTCGCAAACCTGCCCAGTGCATTGCCCGCAAAACTGCATGCACAAAGGGGCTTGCCCAGGCACTCCCCCTCTGGCTGCTGACAACGCAATGGCCTGAAAGGGTGCGGGGCCCGGCAAGGCCGGGCCCTCAGACTACCCTGTTGATGTCGCAGCCATCCCGTTGGCCCCCATCCCATCCTCCTGCGCTTGCCCGGCCAGGGCGCCTGGCGCTGTCGCCGAACGCGAGGGGGCGTTAGCCAGTCATCTGAGGCATGTTTCTGCGCGTGTCAGTGCCCGCGCTCAATACTCGGCAACACTTGCGCGCCATCGGGCAACACGCCGGCAACAGCCGGGCGGCATGCTGGATATCCGCGGCCGCCTGGATCCCACAGCGGAATCGGTGCGTTCCCCGACAACCTTACGCATGGATGACCGTCCCATGTTGCGCCTGATCGCCCTGCTGCTGTTTTCCTGCTTCATCCTGCTGCCCGTCGCCGAGGCCGACCCCTTGCGCGCCCATGAAGATACCGAAGCCCGCCCAAGCGACAGCCTGTCGCAAGAGGAGGACCAGAGCGCCAGTAGCAGCTGGTTCCGCTACCCCGCCGCCTCGCAAGGACAACATGCCGAAGCGGCCGTGCTTATCGCCCTGCCGCCCGGCTATCAGGACGTGTCCTCCCGCCGCTTTCCGGTGCTGTACTGGCTGGGCCAGGACGCCCCGGCCGCCATGCGTCGCATGACCGCGGCCATGCGCGCGGGCGATATGCCGCCCGTCATTCTGGCCATGCCACGCCTGGAACCCGCCGCCAGCGCCGAGCAGACCGCGCAAACCATCGCGCAGGATTTGCTGCCCTGGGTGGACCGGCACTTCCGCACGCTGACCACCGCCGGACATCGCGCCGTGGAGGGCGTGGCCGAGGGCGGCCTGCCCGCGCTGACGCTGGCCGTGCGCCAGCCGGAATTGTTCGGCGCGCTCTCCGCCATTGCGCCCAGGCTGCCGTCAGCCGGCGAGTCGGCGGCGCTGTGGCAACAAATCGACCATCAGGCGGATGCGCTGTGGCGCGCCGAATCGCACATCCGGCTGGTGGCGGACGCCGGCAACCCAAGCGAGGCCCGCGCCGTCGCAGTGCTGGCCGACCACCTGCAAGCACAAGGCATCGCCAATCAAGCCCAAGCGCTGAATCTGGGCGCTGTCGGCTTTGAGCGGGCGCTGGAAAGCATGGGAGCGGACTACTTCGGCTTCTGGCGCGAGGCGCTGCGCGTCTGAGCGTGCGCCCGGCTCAACTCAGTCCACAATGAACAGCCGAGCGCCGGTGCGGGTGGCAGAGCGATGCGGCTCGGCGCCGTCTGCCACCTGATAGCTGACACCCGGCGTCAGCACAAAGCGACGGCCATCCGCCAGCTCGGTTTCCAGCTCACCCTCCAGACACAGCAGGATGTGGCCTTTTTCGCACCAGTGATCGGCGAGATAGCCCGGACTGTACTCCACCATGCGCACGCGGATATCGCCGAACTGGCATGTGCGCCATAGCGCCGCGCCGCTGACGCCAGGATGGCTGGTGGGTTCGATGTCAGCCCAGTTCGTCAGCCCGAAAGGCAGGTTGCTGATCTTCATGCGGCTTCTCCTTCGCCAAGTGGGTAAATCCTGATTGATGCCGGATTACCGACTTGCCGGCAAGACAGCGCGGCTTCGGCCAACAGGTAAAAAACAGCCCGGCCGAAGCCGGGCTCAGGCTGCTCACAAGTGATTCGGATGAGATGATGCAGGACCCGGCAAAGCCGGGCCTGTCGACTGGCTTGGCAGTGCCGCAGCCTTCATGTTCATTCCCAATCCCCCCGCCCTTGCCCTGCAAGGGAGCCTCGCTTTCTGAGCAGAAAGCGAGAAGGGGCTTGTCAATAATCCGAGCCCGGCCGAAGCCGGGCTGTCTGTTGCGTCACGCTGGCGTCAGGCTGCTCACACTGCCTTGAGCTTGCCTTTGCTCTTTGCAGGCGCGGCCTGTTCGATACTGGCTTCGCTGTCGCGCTCCCAGGCTTCCTTGTAGGCGCGGCCATAGTAGCTATCCAGCAGCAGTTGCTTGAGTTCGCTGATCAGCGGGTAGCGCGGATTGGCGCCGGTGCACTGGTCGTCGAAAGCGTCTTCGGCCAACTGGTCTACCTTGGCGAGGAAGTCCGCCTCGCTCACGCCGGCGGCCTGGATGGACATCGGGATGTCCAGCGTCTTTTTCAGCGCATCCACCCAGTCGATCAGCTTTTGCACGCGATCGTGGTCGCGCGCGGCCTCCAGCCCCAGATGGCGCGCGATTTCGGCATAGCGGGCCACGCCCTTGGGCCGATCGTACTGGCTAAAAGCGGTCTGCTTGGTCGGGATGTCGGCGGCGTTGTAGCGGATCACGTTGCTGATCAGGAGCGCATTGGCCAAACCGTGGGCCAGGCCGAATTCCGCACCCAGCTTGTGCGCCATGGAGTGGCACACGCCGAGGAAGGCATTGGCGAAGGCGATGCCGGCGATGGTGGCAGCATTGTGCACTTGCTCGCGGGCTTTCGGATCGCGCGCGCCGTTGGCATAGGCCGAGGGCAGGTAGTCCTTCAGCAGCTTGAGCGCTTGCAAGGCCTGCGGATCGGAATACTCGTTGGCCATCACCGATACATAGGCTTCCAGCGCATGAGTCACCGCGTCGATGCCGCCGAAAGCGGTCAAGGACTTGGGCATGTCCATGATCAGATTGGCGTCGACGATGGCCATGTGCGGGGTAAGTTCGTAATCGGCAATCGGGTATTTCACGCCGCTTACTTCATCGGTCACCACGGCAAACGGCGTCACTTCCGAACCGGTGCCCGAGGTGGTGGGCACGGCCACCATCATGGCTTTGCGACCCAGCTTGGGGAATTGGTAGATACGCTTGCGGATGTCCATGAAGCGCAGCGCCAGATCGGCGAAATGCACTTCCGGATGCTCGTACATCACCCACATGATCTTGGCCGCGTCCATCGGCGAGCCGCCGCCCAGCGCCATGATCACATCCGGCTGGAAGGCATGGGCCAGTGCCGCGCCCTTGCGTACCACGGCCAGCGTGGGGTCGGCCGGCACTTCGAAGAACACTTCCACTTCCAGCCCCATTTTCTTCAGCAGGCGGATCGGTTCGTCGACAAAACCGTGCTCGAACAGATACTGGCCGGTCACAATCAGGCAACGCTTCTTATCGGCCAGGTCTTCCAGCGCTACCGGCAGGCAGCCGCGACGGAAGTAAATGGATTTCGGCAGTTTGTGCCACAGCATGTTCTCTGCCCTCTTGGCCACGGTCTTCTTGTTGATCAAGTGTTTGGGGCCAACGTTTTCCGAGATGGAATTGCCGCCCCAGGAGCCACAACCCAGCGTCAGCGACGGGGCCAGGCTGAAGTTGTACAAGTCGCCGATGCCGCCATGCGAAGACGGGGTGTTGATCAGGATACGGGCGGTTTTCATGCGGTCGCCGAAGTAACGGATGCGATCGGCCTGCAGATCCTGATCGGTATACAGCGCCGAGGTGTGGCCGATGCCGCCCAGCGCCACCAGCGCTGCCGCCTTGTCGCAGGCGTCGACAAAATCAGCGGCGCGGTACATGGCCAGCGTCGGCGACAGCTTTTCGTGGGCGAAGGCTTCATCGTTGCTCAGATCGCTCACTTCGGCGATCAGCACCTTGGTGTCCGGCGGTACGGTCAGGCCGGCCATGGCGGCGATCTTCACCGCGCTCTGCCCCACGATGGCGGCATTGAGGTTGCCGTTGTTGAGGATCACCTGGCGCACGGCTTCGGCCTCCTTGGCATTGAGCATATAGCCGCCATGACGGGAGAAACGCTCGCGCATGGCGTCGTACACGCTGTCCACCACGATGACGGACTGCTCGGAAGCGCACACCACGCCGTTGTCGAAGGTCTTAGACATCAGGATGGAAGCCACCGCGCGCTTGATGTCGGCGGTTTCATCCACCACGGCGGGCGTGTTGCCGGCGCCCACGCCAATGGCGGGTTTGCCGGAAGAATAGGCAGCGCGCACCATGCCCGGGCCGCCGGTGGCCAGGATCAGGTTGACGTCCGGATGGTGCATCAAGGCATTGGACAGCTCAACGCTGGGCTCGTCGATCCAGCCGATGATGTCTTTGGGCGCACCGGCCGCCACAGCGGCGTCCAGCACCAGCCGGGCTGCTTCGCAGGTGGAGCGGCGCGCGCGCGGGTGCGGCGAAAAAATGACGGCGTTGCGGGTTTTCAGCGCGATAAGCGCCTTGAAGATGGCGGTGGAAGTAGGATTGGTGGTGGGCACGATGCCGCACAGGATACCTACCGGTTCGGCAATGGTGATGGTGCCAAAGCTGTCATCTTCGGACAGCACGCCGCAGGTCTTTTCATCTTTGTACTTGTTGTAGATGTATTCAGAGGCAAAGTGATTCTTGATCACCTTGTCTTCCATCACGCCCATGCCGGTTTCCTCCACCGCCATGCGGGCCAGCGGAATGCGGGCGTCGGCGGCGGCCAGCGCGGCATGGCGGAAGATGACGTCCACCTGCTCCTGGGTGAAAGTGGCGAATGCCGCTTGCGCTTTTTTGACGCGCGCCACCAGCTCGTTCAATTCAAGGATATTGGTAACCGACATGATGATTCTCCAAATGGGATGAAATCTTTTGATTCCAGCGCCGGCAAATCAATATTCAGGCCATTTGAATAAATCGCTTATTCAACTAAGCCAAACCGGCGATGAAAAGCCGTTTTTGTAATTAACCCGCTACAAAACCGGCTGCAACATTTAGGCAATGCACGACGAAAAGCCTTTGTTTTCCGTCTTTTTTTCATTTCCAGCCCAGATTACTCCAATATTCGATCCGTTGTTTTGCGCCATGCCAAGAGAGTGGCATTGATTCAAATAAAAAAGGCAGCAGCGCTGCCAGACCCTCCTCGCCCCCTGTAATGGCCTGCTTACACGCAGGCATGAAAAAGGCCGCCGGGGTTGCCCGCGGCGGCCAGGTCTATCGCACAGAACGATTGTCAGCGCATGAAAGCGTAATGGAAGTAATCGCCCTTCTGCATGATGCGTTTTATCGCCGCAGGTTGCGTCTCGCCATTGATGTTGGTCACCACCAGCTTGCCCTTGCCCCGCTTGAGATCGTTGTTTACATCGTAGTAAGCGCCGATCACCGCCAGACGCCCGGCTTCCACTTCGCCGGCGAAAGTGAGAATGGCGCCCTCTACCTGATTGTTGACGTTCAACAAGGCGCCATTGGCCTCGCCGATACCCTTCGGCAAACCCATGTTGGCCGAAGCGGCACTGCCGCTTTCATCCACCATGGCGTCCAGCACGGTACGGCAACCCGGCGCGCCGACAATCATCAGCACCGGCGTACGCAGCTTGCGCACACCATACTCGATGGTGCCCTCGGCCGGCTCGATCTGATTGCCGGCGGTGCGCACCCTGTAGAGTCCGTTCTTGAAATCCTTGAAGCCGCCTTCGGCATGCGGGCTGTCTGCGCAACTCACCACCGTAGCGCGCGCGGCGCCAGCTTCCTTGAGATCGCCGAAATAACCAGCGCCATGCGTGGCGAGATAACGCTGGCTGGCCTTGAGAATCACCGCCACCTGGGATTGCAGCTGAACCGTCTGGGCCGAGGCGGATTCGGCTGGCTTCTTATGCGCGCCGGCCGGCGCATGCGGTTTGGCATGCACCGCGCGCGGCTTGGCGGGGGCATTGTGCGCGACAACCTCGTGCGTCGGTTCGACGCGGGCCTTGGGCGGACGCAAACCATCGGGCGCGCGCACCTCGGGACTCAGCCCCACCGGCATCTTGATTTCCGGCGGCTTGCCTTGCTTCACCTCCGGCGCCATCGCCTCTGGCGGCTTAGGCTTTTGCTGGGCGGCCATGCTGGCTGCCAGCTTGCCGGGCAATTTGATGGCGGGCCCAGCCTTCTCGCCCGATGCCGCCGCCGGCTTGGCGGCGGGCGCTTCGGTAGCCGGCTTGGCCGCTGCCGGTTTATTGAGCGTGGCCTCCGCGGGGTGCTCCTCAGCCAGCGCCGCGCCCGCGAGCACGCTCATGCCTGCCAGCCACCCTAGTTTGCCGAACGCTTGCCTCATGCCCCCTCCTTGCCTCTTTACTGTTCTCGCGCCGCCATCCCGGCCATCCCTACGTCTTTTGCAGCTTGCAGCGACGTGGTGTCCTGTTGTCCGCGACGCATCTTCACGGTTTTGTCGGCGGCCCTCATCGGCCCGCCACTGATCCATATCGGCCAAAACGGCCAAAGCTGTAGGCCGGCTCAGGTTTTTCCACTGCGCCACTGCCCGGCCAGCACGCCGCCGAACACCAGTGCGCAAGCCAGCCATTGGCCCCCGTTTAGCCGTTCTCCCAGAAACAAACTGGCCAGCGCCACGGTAAACACGGGAATGAGATTGATATAGGCCGAAGCGCGCGCCACGGGAACCTTGCTTACCCCCCAGGTGTACAGACCATAAGCACCCAGCGTGATGCAGGCGCCCAGATACAGCACCCACAGGCTTGGCCCCAGCGGGTAATGCACCGGCCAGGCTGCCCAGGGCGTGGCCAGCGCCGCGCCAAACCACACACTGCCCAGTACGGTTTGCACACCGGTGAGCGCCAGCGCGGAATAGCGTGAGGAGAGACGCTTGGCGATCAGTACATAGCCGCTGGCGCACAGCATGGCGATGAATTCCAGCAGATTGCCCAGCAGCGGGTCCGGCGCGGATGCGTCGGCCGTGCCGGTGGCCGTCAGCCACACCACGCCGGCAAAAGACAACAACAAGCCGCCCCAGGCGCGCAAGCTCATGGTTTCTTTCAGAAACAACATGGCGCCCAGCGAACACAGCAGCGGCAAAGTGGCGGTGATGACGGAGGCTTGCGACGCGCTGGTCTTGAGCAGCGCTTGCGCCTCAAAGAGGAAATACAGACAGGGTTCGGCCAGACCCATCGCCAACAGCCAGCGCCAGTCGCCGCGCCGGTATTTCCAGTGGCCGCGCGCGCGCAGCAAGGGCAAGAGGCAGCAGGTGGCGATCACCATGCGGGCAAATAGCACCGCAATAGGGTCGTAAATGGCAAAAACCAGCTTGAGGGCGATGAAGGAACTGGCCCACAGCAGCATGGCCGCCGTGAGCGCGACATAAGGCAGCATGCGGCGCGATCGGAATATTCTTGATGCGTCATTCTCCCAGAGCGCCGCCGTCCTGCCTACCCGCGCCCGGCAGCGCGGGAGGACTCAAGGATCAGAGCGAGACTTCGGGGAACACTTCCATCACTTTGCCGGACACCGGCTGCTCCAGCGCGCGCTGGTAGGTAGCGGCCACGTCCTCGCGGGAGACGCGACGGAAGCCGGGGAAGTAATCCGCGTAACGTTCATCCTCAGCCACCGGGCCCGGGCTCACCAGATTGACGCGCGCCTTGCCCCACAACTCCGTACCGGCAGCGCGCACAAAGGCAGCCAGCGCACCGTTGACCATGCCGGCGCAAATCGCGCCGCCGATGAATTCCTTTTCCAGAATGCCAGAAGTCAACACAAACACCGCGCCCGACTTGAGCAGGCGAGCGCCCAGCTGTACCAGCCGCACCTGCCCCATCAACTTGTTGTTGAGACCACCGGCCCAGTCACTCTCGGTCAATTGATCCAGCGGCTTGAACGGCACGTGGCCCGCGGTGACGATCACCGCATCCAGATCCGGGTGCGCGCGATAGGCGGCTTCGATGCTGGCTGGCGATTCGATGTCGATCTTCACGTCGCCGCGCTGACGCCCCCCCACCAGCACTTCATGTTTTTGCGACAGGCGCTCCACAACAGCTTTCCCGATATGACCTGCGCCGCCGATAACCAGTACTTTCATGATTTAGTCTCCGATAGTTCAATAAATTGCACAAAACCATCATAGACGCAGAGTCATCATGCGATAAATCGCTAATAACCAAAACATTGTTCAAAAATAAGAACAACAGCGCTATTGAAACCACAACTCCCCCTTCTGCTTGTTCAGGGAATCGTACCAAATCAATACAGGATTGTTCCGAATACGATGACAACGCCGTGCTAAGATCAAACACGGTTCAGCACCAAGCCCGAGCGCGTCGGCAGTGCCGCCGCCCCGCAAAAACAAGCCGGTCAAACCGGCCTCCCAATCACGGGGCCAGGCAGCCGCCGGCCAGACTATCGCCTGTTGTCAGTCCTTGCCCTTACGCACAAAACGCCATGAAACCCGCTTCGCCCCCCTCGCCCGACGCCCTGCTCGCCTTTGACGCGCTGGCGCGCATGGGCAGCTTCACAGCCGCAGCCGATGCGATCGGCTGCGCCAAAAGCCGCATCAGCCAGTTGGTCAAAGAACTGGAACGCGAGCTGGGCACCGTGCTGGTGCTGCGCAATACCCGTCGCGTGGCGCTGACCGAAAGCGGGCGACGGCTGGCCGAACACGCCCGCCGCATGCGCGAGGTGCTGGAAAAAGTGCGCCCGGACATCGAAGAAGCCCAGGGCCGTATCGAAGGACCGCTGCGCATCAGCGCCACCGCCTCGCTGGCGCAATACCTGCTGGCGCCGATGTTGGCCGAACTGGCTGAGCAGCATCCCGAGCTGGAGCTGGAACTGTTGGCGGAAAACCGCCTGCAGGACCCCATCAACGACGGACTGGATTTCTGCCTGCGTTCGCGCAATGTGCACGACGACCGGCTGGTGGCCAAGCCACTGGGCTTTGTCTGGGAAGCGCCCTACGCCGCGCCGGCCTATCTGGAACGCGCACCGCGACTGGAAACCCCCGAAGATCTGGCTCATCACCGCATTCTGCTCAACAGCCACCATGTCTACGGCCGCGAATGGCGGCTGGAAAAAGACGGCGAGCTGCGCAGCATCACTACCCGCCCCATGCTGGTTTGCGACCAGTACGCGTCGCTCATTTCCGGTCTTATCGCCGGCCATGGCGTGGCGCTGTTGCCGCACTATGTCGCGCGCCTGTTCGTTGAAAGCGGCCATCTTCGCCGTGTGCTGCCCGGCTGGCACGGCGGCTGCTGGCCGGTGTATCTGGTATTTCCCTACCGCCAGCCCCTGCCGCGCAAATACGAAGCCCTTATCCAGTTCCTCACCCCGCGCTTGCGCGAGGTGCTGGAAGAAACCCCGCTTTACCCTGGAGACCCCGCATGAAACGCCTCCTCTTAGCCGCGCTGCTGAGCACCGCCCTGCCCTCGCTGGCCGCCGTCACCCCGGCGTCCTCCTATCTGTCCATGCACAGCGAGCTTTACCACGCCGTACCGCCGGCCCGCCAAGATGCCCGGGCGGCGGAGAATACCCCGCAGGCGGCCCTGGCGCCGGCCGCCAGCACCACTCTTGATCCAGGCCAAGGTTCGCACGCCTGAGCGCTGCCACAATCGCGCGTCATCTTATAAACGCGAATCAGCCTCAAATAGGCTGCTTTGCGTCCAACGCGGAGTGATCTGGGCATGGAACACGTGGACGTACTGATTGTGGGCGGCGGCATGGTGGGCACAGCGCTGGCTTGCTCGCTGAGCGGTAAGGGCTTGAGCATCGCGGTGCTGGAACAGACCGCGCCGCCCGCCTTCGCCCCGGAGCAAGAACCCGATCTGCGCGTGTCCGCCATCAGCCCCGCCTCCGCCCGTTTACTGGACGGCATCGGCGCCTGGGAGCGCATTCGCTCCATGCGCGCCGCCCCCTATCTGCGCATGCAGGTATGGGAAGACGACGAAGCTCACGGCACCCTGTTCACAGCCGAAGAAGCCGGCAACGATGTACTGGGCCATATCGTAGAGAACCGCATCATCCAGCTGGCCACCACCGAGTGTGTGCGCGAACGCGAAGACATTCGTTATCTTTGCCCGGCGCGCATCGCCCGCATCGACTACCAGCCCAAGGCCTCCCGCGTGACGCTGGAAGACGGCACGGTGTTCGTTGCCCGCCTGCTGGTGGCCGCCGACGGCGCCAGATCGGCCGTGCGCGACGCCGCCGGCATCGGCATCACCAGTTGGGACTACCCCATGCACGCCTTGGTCGCCAGCTGCGAAACGGCTTATGACCAACAGGACATCACCTGGCAGCGCTTCACCGCCACCGGCCCACAAGCCTTTCTGCCGCTGACGGGCGCGCACGCCTCTCTGGTCTGGTACAACACGCCCACCGAGGTCAAACGTCTGCTTGCGCTGAGCGACGAAGAGCTGACCGCGGCCTTCAGCGCCGCCTTCCCGCAAAAACTGGGCGGCATCCGCCGCCTGATCAGCCGCGGCAGCTTCGGCCTCACCCGCCGCCATGCCGCCAGCTACGCCAAAGACGGCGTGGTACTGGCCGGCGATGCCGCGCACACCATCCATCCGCTGGCCGGGCAAGGCGTCAATCTAGGTTACCAAGACGTGGCCGCGCTGGCAGACACCGTGCTGCAAGCGCATGCCGAGGGCAAGGATTTTGCCGACATCAGCGTGCTGCGCCGCTACGAGCGTCTGCGCAAGCCCGCCAACCTGGCCATGCAAACCGGCATGGATGCTTTTTGCTACGGCTTCGCCAATACCCTGCCGCCGTTGCGGGCTGCCCGCAAGCTGGGCATGAAACTGGCCGACAAGGCCGGCCCGTTCAAGCGAGGTGTGATTCGCTACGCGCTGGGTCTGCCCTTTCGCGGCTGACGCCCGGTCGCAAGGTTGGCCGAAGGTCTGCGCCTGAGTGCAGGCGTAAAAAAACCGCCCCGAGGGGCGGTTTTTCATGGCATGGAACTTTGGCCTTATCAGGCGTTCAGTTCGCGCGCCAGGTAGAGCCAGGTTTCCACCACGGTGTCCGGGTTGAGGGACACGGTTTCGATGCCCTCTTCCACCAGCCACTTGGCAAAGTCCGGATGGTCGGACGGACCCTGACCACAGATGCCCACATACTTGTCCGCCTTGCGGCAAGCCTGGATGGCCATGTGCAGCATGGCTTTCACGGCTTCGTTGCGCTCGTCGAAAGTAGAGGCGATCGGGCCGCCGGAATCGCGGTCCACGCCCAGCGTCAGCTGGGTCATGTCGTTGGAACCGATGGAGAAGCCGTCAAAATGCTGCAGGAACTTGTCGGCCAGTACGGCGTTGGTCGGCAGTTCGCACATCATGATCAGGCGCAGGCCGTTTTCACCGCGCTTCAGACCGTTGGCGCCGAGGATCTCGACGACCTTTTCCGCTTCAGCCAGGGTACGCACGAACGGAATCATCACTTCCACATTGGTCAGACCCATCACGTCGCGCACCTTCTTGATGGCGCGGCATTCCAGATCAAAACAATCGCGGAAGGACTCAGCCACGTAGCGGGCGGCGCCGCGGAAGCCGATCATCGGGTTTTCTTCATGCGGTTCGTACAACTGACCGCCGATCAGGTTGGCGTACTCGTTCGACTTGAAGTCGGACATGCGCACGATCACCTTCTTCGGGTAGAAAGCGGCGGCCAGCGTGGCCACGCCTTCAGCGATCTTGTCGACGTAGAAATCCACCGGGCTGGCGTAACCGGAGATACGGTCGCTGATGGTGGCTTTCAGGTCGGCTGGCAGGCTGTCGAATTCCAGCAAAGCCTTCGGGTGAATGCCGATCTGACGGTTGATCACGAATTCCATGCGGGCCAGACCAACGCCCTCGTTCGGCAGCTGCGCGAAGTCGAAAGCCAGTTCCGGATTGCCCACGTTCATCATGATCTTCACAGGCGCGGCCGGCATCTTGTCCAGCTCGAGGTCGATCACTTCAACGTCCAGCAGGCCGTCATAGATATTACCGGTATCGCCTTCGGCGCAGGACACAGTTACCTGCATGCCCTCGGACAGCACGTCGGTAGCGTCGCCGCAACCCACCACCGCCGGGATGCCCAGCTCACGCGCGATAATGGCCGCGTGGCAGGTACGGCCGCCACGGTTGGTCACGATGGCGGCGGCGCGCTTCATCACCGGTTCCCAATCCGGGTCGGTCATGTCGGTTACCAGCACATCGCCAGCCTTGACGCGATCCATCTCGGAAGCGTCCTTGATGGTGCGCACGGTGCCCTGGCCAATCTTCTGACCAATGGCGCGGCCTTCGCACAGCACAGCGGACTTGTTGTTCAGGCGATAGCGACGCAGGGTGTCCTTGCGGTCTTCTTGCGACTTAACGG
The DNA here is from genome assembly GCF_945957525.1 of uncultured Aquitalea sp. GTDB lineage: Bacteria > Pseudomonadota > Gammaproteobacteria > Burkholderiales > Chromobacteriaceae > Aquitalea. The sequence goes on from NZ_CAMFLA010000023.1 coordinate 17,159, forward strand.
TTTCCGGACGGGCTTGCAGGATGTACAGCTTGCCGTCGAGACCGTCGCGGCCCCACTCGATGTCCATCGGGCGACCGTAGTGCTTCTCGATGATCAGCGCGTATTCGGCCAACTCGGCGACTTCGGCGTCGCTAATGGAGAATTGCTTGCGCAGCGCCGGTTCCACATCGATGGTGCGCACGGAGCGGCCAGCCTGGGACGCGTCGGTGAACTCCATCTTGATCAGCTTGGAACCCATGTTCTTGCGCAGCACGGCCGGGCGGCCCGCCTTCAGGGTCGGCTTGTGCACGTAGAACTCGTCAGGGTTCACGGCACCTTGCACCACGGTTTCGCCCAGACCATAGGAAGCAGTGATGAACACCACGTCTTCAAAGCCGGATTCGGTGTCGATGGTGAACATCACACCGGCGGCGCCACAGTCCGAACGCACCATGCGCTGCACACCGGCGGACAAGGCCACCACATCGTGGGCAAAGCCTTTGTGCACGCGGTAGGAGATGGCGCGGTCGTTATAGAGGGAGGCGAAAACGTGTTTCATGGCGTCTTTGACGTTGTCAAGGCCACGAATATTCAGGAAGGTTTCTTGCTGGCCTGCGAACGAGGCGTCGGGGAGGTCTTCGGCGGTAGCGGAGGAACGAACGGCAACGGAAATGTCTGCCCCCCCCGCGTCGGCCACCATCTTGTCCCAAGCTTCCTTGATGTCGGCGTCAAGCTTGGCCGGGAAGGGGGTGTCGATGATCCATTGCCGGATTTCCTTGCCGATGCGAGCCAGTTCGGTCACATCATCGACATCCAGCTTGGCTAGCGCCGCGCTGATCTTGTCGGCAAGGCCGTTGTGCTGGAGGAAATCTCGGTAAGCTTGCGCCGTGGTTGCGAAACCGCCGGGAACCCGGACGCCGGAGCCTGCAAGTTGGCTGATCATTTCGCCGAGAGAGGCATTCTTGCCGCCTACTTCTTCAACGTCAGTCATGCGCAGCTTTTCGAACCAGATGACGTAGTTCTCTGCCATCACTTCACTTCCTGTGTTGGATTGGACGATAGAAAAGCCGCATTCTAGCCCATTCCAAGCGGTTTTGCGTAGCGTATTCTGCGCCGCACAACGCGAGGGTTTGCCCCATATCAAGGCGCTCCAGCCCTGTTCCTGCTCAGTATGAGGCGATTTTGTTGCCGGAACATGACCGTCATGTAGTGTCTCCACTACAACAAAAGCCGCTGCGCGACAGCTTCCGCCCCGTTTCAGGACAGCGTCCTGCCGGCAGCCCGCCGCGCCCCGGCTGGGGTTATACTGTCAGGCATTCCGCAGCCATCCAAATACGCAACAGGTGACGACATGCCACATCATCGCTCCGCCTTTTTCATCTCCGACCGCACCGGCATCACCGCCGAATCGCTGGGCCACACCCTGCTGACCCAGTTCGACACGCAGGAATTCAAGCGCGAAACCATTCCCTTCATCGATACGGTGGAAAAAGCGCAAGTGGTGGTGGAGCACATCCGCGCCATCGCAGAGAAAGATCATCTCAAGCCGCTGGTTTTCACCAGCATCGTCAACCCGGAAGTGCGCGCCACCGTGCGCATCCAGGAAGCCGTAGTGCTGGACTTCTTTGAAACCTTCATCGGCCAGTTGGAAGAAGAAATCGGCGAGAAAGCTTCGCTGACCCTGGGCAAGGCGCATGGCGTGGTCAGCGAAGAGAAGTACGATCACCGCATTGAGGCGGTGAATTTCTCGCTCAACCACGACGACGGTGTGAAACTGAAAGATCTGGCCGACGCCGACGTCATCCTGGTGGGCGTGTCGCGTTCGGGCAAAACGCCTACCTGTCTGTATCTGGCGCTGCAATACGGCATCAAGGCCGCCAACTACCCACTGACGCCGGAAGACCTGGACAGCCCCACCTTGCCCAAGATGCTGATTCCCTACCGCAACAAGATGTTCGGCCTCACCATTGATCCGGCCCGCCTGCACCATATCCGCTCCGAGCGCCGCCCGGACTCCAAATACGCCAGCCTGGACAACTGCCACTTTGAAGTGGGCGAAGCCGAGTCCATGTTCCGCTTCCACGGCGTGCCCTACATCAGCACCACCCACAAGTCGATCGAAGAGATTGCCACCACCATCATGCACAAGGCGGCGCTGTCCCGCCGCTTCTGAGCATCCGCCCCCAGACGCGCGCCGTCATCAAAAGCCTCCTGCGGGAGGCTTTTTTTGCGACCAACACATTGCGTTCCTCCGGCAAGCGCCAAAATCTGCACAGCCCGATCGCATATCATCCTCATGATTTGAAACACAAATTCACAATTGAGGAAGAAACAAAATGGTAGAAGATGCTCTCTATCAGCGTATGAATATTCTTCCCATCTCCTACATTTACTCCTACGCGTCAGCAGGAATACGGACAAGCCTTAGCGTGGAGGGCATCTCCGGCAAACCGGATGCCCGCGGCATGAACGGTGAACTCCGCCGCGAAATGGACGAAACCACACAATGGCACGAGGCGGTAACCCGCCGCGCGGGAGAAGGCGCTTTTGATCTGGGCAGCGGCGGAGCCGCTCCGCAGGATCGCCGCGCCCGCGCTTATCTTGCCGTGGCCGCCGCCCCGCGCGCTCCACTCATCGACGTGGCGGCTTGACGGCCCGCCCGCCGCTGTGGTTTTATGAAACGATGAATTCCGCAAACGCAACCGCATCCTTCTTTTGGTGGTGGCGCCTCTTCTGAGGTAGCCCCGGCGATTGCACGCGCAAACAACCCGGACGCTGCCCACAGGCGGATCCGGGTTTCGTTTTTCCAGCACTCCACCTGACGGCAGCGTTCTCCCGCACTTGATACGGAGAACGACATGAGCCTGAACAGCATCCAATCCACCGACATCATCCTCACCGGCGACCGCACCACCGGCCCCTTGCACTTGGGCCACTATGTGGGATCGCTGCGCAACCGCGTCATCCTGCAGGAGCACTGCCGCCAGTTTCTGCTGCTGGCCGACGCCCAGGCCCTGACCGACAACATGGGCAATTACCTCAAGGTGCGCGACAACGTGCTGCAAGTCGCGCTGGACTATCTGGCGGTGGGCATTGATCCGGCGAAAAGCACTATCTTCATTCAGAGCCTGGTGCCGGAACTGACCGAGCTGGCGTCCTACTATCTCAACCTGGTCACCGTAGCGCGATTGGAACGCAATCCCACCATCAAGGACGAAATCAAACAGCGCGGTTACGAGCGCGACATTCCCGCCGGTTTCCTCACCTACCCCGCCGCCCAAGCCGCCGACATCACCGCGTTCAAAGCCACCATCGTGCCGGTGGGCGAAGACCAGATCCCCATGATCGAGCAGACCAATGAAATCGTGCGCCGTTTCAATGCCAGCGTCAGCGAGCCGGTGCTGGTGGAAGCCCGCGCCGTGGTGCCGGAAGTGGGTTCGCGCCTGCCTGGCATCGACGGCAAGGCCAAGATGTCCAAGTCGCTGGGCAACACCATCACGCTGGGCGCGGACGCCGACCAGATCCGCCAGGCGGTAAAGATGATGTACACCGACCCCAATCATCTGCGCGTGAGCGACCCGGGCCAGGTGGAAGGCAATGTGGTGTTCAGCTATCTGGACGTGTTCCACCCGGATACCGCGCTGGTAGCCGAGCTGAAAGATCATTACCGTCGCGGTGGCTTGGGCGACACCATCATCAAACAGCATCTGGAAGACTGCCTGCAAAGCCTGCTCACCCCGATTCGCCAACGCCGCGAAGCCTATGCCCGCGATCCGGGCGCGGTGCTGGAGACGCTCAAACAGGGTACGCTGCGCGCGCGCGAAGTGGCCGCCGGCACTTTGGCTGAAGTGAAATCCGCCATGGGCCTCAATTACTATTGATTTTTTTGGTACAAATGTTGTGAAATTATATATTTTGTAATTTTCAATACAAAGGAACAATCATGCCGCGTATCGCACTGGTTGGCGACTACGACCCCGCAGTCCCCGCGCATCAGGCCATCCCGCTTGCCCTGCAACTAGCCGCCAAGGCCGAAAGCATGCAGGTGGAGATGGCATGGCTGGCTACCGACGCCATCAAGGATGCCGCCACGCTGCAGGGCTTTGACGCCATCTGGTGCGTGCCGGCCAGTCCATATCGCAGCATGAACGGCGCGCTGCTTGCCATCCGCCACGCGCGCGAACACGGCCTGCCCTTTCTAGGCACCTGCGGCGGTTTCCAGCATGCGGTGCTGGAGTACGCGCGCAACGCGCTGGGCTGGACGGACGCCGAACATGCGGAAACCGCGCCGGATGCTGCGCGAGCAGTGATTGCCCCGCTGGCCTGCGCCCTAGTGGAAACCGAAGGCGAAGTACGTTTCAGCGCTGGCAGCAGGCTGGCCGCCGCCTATGCGCAAGCCGGCGCGCAGGAAGGCTACCGCTGCCGCTACGGACTGAACCCGGCTTTTGCCGAGGCGCTAACCCGTGGCCCCTTGCGCGCCACCGCCTTTGATGAAGAAGGCGAAGTACGCGGCGTCGAGCTGGACCATCATCCCTTTTTCGTCGCTACCCTCTTCCAGCCGGAACGCGCCGCCCTGCGCGGCATCTGTCCCCCGCTGGCGCGTGCGCTGCTCTGCGCCGCTTCGGCCAACCTTGCCTGAAACCAACCCGCAACCGACAGCAGGAGCCACACCATGGATTTCATCTACCAATGCCAAAGTCTGGATGAAGTGCGAGCGCAGATTGATCGCATCGACCAGCAACTGGTGGCGCTAATCGCCGAGCGCGGGCTGTATGTGGAGCAAGCCGCCGGCTTCAAACGCAACGACGCCGAAGTAGAAGGCGGCAAGCGGGTGGATCAGGTCATCCGCCGCGTCACCCGGCTGGCCGGCGAGCTGGGCGCGGACCCGCAGCTGACCGCCGAGGTGTATCGCACCATGATCGGCCATTTCATCCGCAAAGAGATGGCGGTGTTTCACCAGCGGCAATCGTCCTGAACCACAACAGCCGCTACACTGGCGGTTGTTCCTGTCGCCGAGACCCGCATCATGATCCGATCGTTTGCCGCCGCGCTGCTGCTGTTTGCCGCCACCGCCCATGCCGAGGAAATCGGCAAGGTATCCACCACCTTCCATCTGCTCAGTCCCAACGACAAAGTGCTGGTGGAAGCCTTTGACGACCCCTCGGTGCAAGGCGTGGCATGCTATGTGTCGCGCGCCCAGACCGGCGGCTACGGAGGTGCGCTGGGCCTGGTGAAAGACCCGTCCCGCTTCTCGGTGGCCTGCCGGCAGGTGGGCGATCTCGCGTTCGGCAAACCGCTGCCCAGAGAGGAGGAGGTGTTCAAGGAAAGCGCCTCTTTCATCTTCAAACACGTTCGCGTAGTGCGGTTGGTGGACCCCAAACGCAACACACTGGTTTACCTCACCTATTCCGACAAACTGGTGGACGGCAGTCCTGACAATGCCGTCACCGCCGTGCCGGTCAGCGGCCAGCGTATCCCGCTCAAATGAGCGCCGGCGCCTGCCCTCCCCTGACGCCCACGCTGCAGCGCGCCGCGCTGCTGTGGGACTATCTGTCCTCCGGCCGCAGCCGCGCGCCCTGCGATGTGATGGTGCTGTGCGGCTCCTACGACCTGCGCGTGGTGGACTACGCTTGCGGCCTGTTGGCCGAAGCTTATGCGCCGAAGCTGCTGATCAGCGGCGATCGTGGCCGCTGGACGCGCGAGCTGTGGACGCGACCGGAAGCGGAAATCTTCGCCGAGCGGGCTCTGGCGCTGGGCGTGCCGGCAGAAAATATCCTGCTGGAACCCAGAGCCGCCAATTTCGCCGAAAACCTGCGTTTCGCCCGCGAACTCTGCCCTGACGCCCGCAGCGTGCTGCTGGTCACCAAGCCGCAATCGCTGCGTCGCGTGCTGCATACCCAGCCCCTGTGCTGGCCGGAGATTGTTTGTCATGTGGATGCGCCGGACTGGCGTTTTCCGGAGGATGCTTCGCCGGTGGTGGGAATATTCGGCTGGATAGAAGAGATGGTGGGCGATCTGCATCGCATGCTGCGCTATCCGCGACTGGGCCTGCAAACACCGGCCAAAGTACCGCCAGCGGTGCTGGAGGCCTGGCAAGGGCTGGTCGCCCAAGGCTACAACCGGCAGCTGCTGCCAGGCAGCGCGCTGGATGATCTGCCGCGCCCTGACTGATACGGCGCGACCAAGCGGCGCTCAGAACGTCACTTGCAGACCGTCATGCGCCACTTCCACGCCAGCCGGGCACAGGCGGCTCAGTTCACCATACTCAAGCCGGTGAATCATGTGGATCAGAACCGTACGGCGCGCGCCGATACGGGCCGCCCATGCCAGCGACTGGTGAAAACCCAGATGCGAGGGGTAACCGTCCATGTTCAGGCAATCCAGAAACAAGGTATCCACCCCGGCCAGCAGGGCCAGGCTTTCGTCCGGAATATGGGACAGATCCGTCAGCCAGGCCACCTTGCCCAGGCGCCAGCCTAGGCAAGGCCAGCTGCCGTGTTGCAGGGGGATGGGGGTGATGCGCAAACCGTCGTAATCGAAAGCGCCGCCCACCTCCTCCGTCAGCAATACCGGCTTGTCCCATACCGCCGAGGGCGCTTGCATCGCATAGCCGAAACGACTGCGGATGTTGTCCAGGGTGAAAGCGTTGCCGTACAGAGTGATCGGCCCCTTTTTCACATAGCAGAAAGCGCGCAGATCATCGATGCCGTTGAGGTGATCGGCATGCGGATGGGTGTAAAGCACCGCATCCACATGGCGGATGCCTTCGCGCAGCGCCTGCTGGCGCAGGTCCGGCGAGGTATCGATCAACAAGCCGCCCTGCGGCGTCTTCAACCACGCACTGCAGCGGGTGCGGCGATTGCGCGGGTTGTCGGACGTGCAAGTGGGGCAATCGCAACCGATGGCCGGCGTTCCGGAGCTGGAACCGCAGCCGAGCACGGTCAGTTGGTACTGGCTCAACGCTCTCTCCTCGCGGGGCCGTCAATGCGGCGCCCTGTTAGCTTGCCGGCGCGACCTGTTTACGATCTGCTGCGCAGTGACGATGCAGCGTTGAAACCGGCTTGATCATGCTCGCGCGCCTTGCGCGCATCCGGCGGCGCCATCGCCCCGCCCGGGCTAGCCCGATCGGCTGCGCGCCGTCAGGGCCGGACAATCTTGCCGAACAGCCGATAGAAATTGTCCGTAGTGGCACGCGCCACTTCGTCGAAACTGATGCCGCGCAGTTCGGCGATATGCTCGGCCACATGCTTGACGTAGGCCGGCTCGTTAAGCTTGCCGCGGTACGGCACCGGGGCCAGATAGGGGGAGTCGGTTTCCACCAGCATGCGTTCCAGCGGCATTTTCTGCGCCACTTCCTTGATCTGCGCCGCGCTCTTGAAGGTGACGATGCCGGAGAAGGAAATATAGAAGCCCATCTCCATCGCCGCCTGGGCAACGTCCCAGTTTTCCGTGAAGCAATGCATGACGCCGCCGCACTCGCCGGCGTTTTCCTCGCGCATGATGCGCAAGGTGTCTTCGGCCGACTCGCGGGTATGGATCACCAGCGGCAGCCCCGTGCGGCGCGCGGCGCGGATGTGAGTGCGGAAACGCTCATGCTGCCAGGCTAGATCGCCCTTGCACCAGTGATAGTCCAGCCCGGTTTCGCCGATGCCCACCACGCGCGGATGAGCGGCTTGCGCCACCAGCTCGTCCTCGCTGTACTCTTCCGCCTCCGGATCGTCCGGATGCACGCCCACCGTGGCGTAAAGGTGCGGATGCCCCTCAGCCAAGTCCAGCACCTCGGGAAAGCGCGGTCGGGAGACACCGATCACCAAGGCTGTTTCCACCTGGTTGGCCTGCATATTGGCCAGCACTTCCGGCAGACGGCTGGCGAGGTCGGGAAAATTGATGTGGCAGTGAGAATCGACAAGCATGGGGCAATCGCTGAAAGCACAGGCCGCGCGCGGCGGCCCGTCAAGTTGCTGAAAACTGCGCAGCCCGGCGGCGGGGCTGACAACCGGTATTACATGGTGTGCGTGGGCCGGCTGGAGTTCAGTACGCCGCCCAACAGGGTCTCGATCTTGGTCTTGGCCTGATAGCCCGCCTCGCCGGCGACGAACTCCACGCCGATGCCCTGCACCCGGCTGTTGTTGGCGCCGGCCGGAGTGATCCACACCACTTTGGCTTGCACGGCAATTTTCTGCGGGTCGTCCATCAGGGTAAGCAGCAAAAACACCTCCTCACCCAGCTTCATGTCCTTGTTGGTGGGAATGAAGATGCCGCCATTCTTGACGAAAGGCATGAAGGCGGCGAACAGGGCGCTGCGCTCCTTGATATGCAGGGAGAGAACGCCTGGGCGGGCCAGATCGGGACGGGGCGGATTATCCATTGACGCACATTCCTGTTGCGATACTTAAGGTAATAGCAGAACGGCAGCGCCGCGTTCAGCCCTGCCGGGCCGAGGCGGCGAAAATCTTGAGATAGTCCATCAGCAGCGCTTCCAGCTGCAAGCGGGTGTTGAGCGTGTGCTGCCCATAGGGCGACAAACGGTACAGGCTGTCCATGCATTGCATCAACGCTGTGTTATCGGCACGGGCGGCCAACTCCTGCAGAGCCTGACGCTTGTCGGGATGATAACGGACAAGCCCGGTCAAGCTCAAACCGGCAAGATCGTGCAGCCACTTCATCAGCCAGGACAAGGGTACGGCCAGCGGCAGCTTCTGTTTATCCACCATCTCGGCTAGGCTCAACACGCTGGCGAAACCGGGCCGCGCCAGCCCTTCGGCAAACTGCCGGCGCAAGGCCGACAAGGCCGGGTCGTGATCGAACAGCGGCGCGCCGCCGTGCCAGGCCAGCTCGGTGGCTGCATCGGCCACGCCTTGGCCGGCCAGCCAGGCCAGCGCCTCGTCATGGCTGGGTGCGGACAGGGGAAACTGCCGGCAGCGGCTGCGGATGGTGGGCAGCAAGCGTTGCGCGGCCTGCGCCACCAGCAAGAACAACACGTCCGCCGGCGGCTCTTCCAGAATCTTGAGCAAGGCATTGGCGGCCGCCGGATTAAGGTTCTCCGCCGGCTCCACCACGATGACGCGACGACCGGCGCGGTGGGCGGTGAGGTGGGCGAAATCGATCACTTCGCGCACAGCCTCGATCTTGATCAGCGGCAGCTTGCGGGTAGTCTTGGCGCCTTCCTTGCCTTCTTCGTCGTCATCGGTCAGCGGTGAGAGGCGGCGGAAGTCCGGGTGCGTGCCGTGCAGAAACCAACGACAAGCCTCGCACTGGCCGCAGGGCTCGTGGTCGGCAGCCGGGGCTTCGCACAGCAGCGACTGCGCCAGATGCAGGGCGAACTCCAGCTTGCCGGTGCCGGCAGGGCCGATGAACAGCCAGGCGTTCGGCAAACGTTCCCGCTCGCCGTTCAGCCGGCGCCAGTCGTTCTGTTGCCAGGGAAACAGCATCAGCCTCGCTCCGCCAGCTGCGCCAGGTGCGCGGCGATGTCCAGTTGCAATTGGGCGATGCTGCGGGTGGCGTCCAGCACCACAAAACGCGGATCAGCGGCGGCGCGGCGCAGATAGGCGTCGCGCACGCGCTGATGAAAATCGGCCTTCTCCTGCTCGAAACGGTCCAGCTGGCGATTACCCGCCATGCGCTGCTTGGCCACGTCCAGCGGCACATCGAACAGCAAGGTGAGATCCGGCTGCAAGCCTTGTTGCACCCAGCGCTCCAGCTCGGCGATGCGCGCTTCCGGCACGCCGCGCCCACCGCCCTGAAAGGCGAAGGTGGAATCGGTAAAGCGGTCGGACACCACCCAGCGGCCGGCATCCAGCGCCGGGCGGATCAGGCTGCTTACCAGCTCCTGACGGGAAGCGAACATCAACAGCGTTTCCGCCTCCAGCGAGGCTTTGGTATCCACCGACAACATCAGCTCGCGGATGCGCTCGCCCAGCGGAGTGCCGCCAGGTTCGCGAGTGAATTCAGCAGCAATGTCGCGGCTGGCCAGCCAGTCACGGATAAAACCCAGATGGGTGCTCTTGCCCGCGCCGTCTATGCCTTCCAGCGTGATGAAACGGCCTGTCATTAGCCGCCTTTCTTCAGTATGTATTTGCGAACCGCCTGGTTGTGTTCATCCAGCGTTTCGGAGAAATAAGATGTGCCGTCGCCGCGCGCCACAAAATACAGGGCGCGCGAATCGGCCGGATTGGCCGCTGCCAGCAGCGAGGCCTTGCCCGGCAGAGCGATCGGCGTTGGCGGCATGCCGCCTCGGGTATAAGTGTTGTACGGCGTATCGCGGCGCAAATCCGCCTTGCTGATATTACCCTTGTAGGCCGCGCCCATGCCGTAGATGACCGATGGGTCTGTCTGCAGGCGCATGCCGGTTTTCAGGCGGTTGACGAACACTGCCGCCACCAGTGGCCGGTCGGCGTCCAGCGAGGTTTCCTTCTCGATCAGGCTGGCCATGATCAACAGCTCATAGGGCGTGCGATAGGGCAGATCCGCCTTGCGGGCGGCCCAAGCCGCGTCAAGCTGCTGTTTCATGGTGTCGAAGGCGCGGCGATACAGCTCCATGTCGCTGGAGCCCGGCGTAAACAGATAGGTGCTTGGGAAGAACAGGCCCTCGGCCGAGGCACCCTCCAGCCCCAGCTGCTGCAGGATCTGCGCATCGCTCATTTCACGGGCGCCGTGCTCAATGTCCTGGCTCTTGTCCACCGCCTGGCGGAACTGGCGGAAGGTCCAACCTTCGATAGCGGTGAGGCTGGCCTCGTCCGGCCGGCCTTCGGCCAACCTTTGCAGAATATTCCACATCGAGACGGATTCATTGAACTGGTAGAGGCCGGCCTTGATGCGGCGGTCTATGCCCTGCGCGCGCGCCAGCAGGATCATTACCTGCCGGTTGCGGATGACGCCCTCCTCGGACAGGTTGCGCGCCACCTGCCCCAGCGTACGGTTGGGGCCCACCGTCAGCTTGTAGGGCGTTTGCGGCGGCGTCACGGGCAACAGCACCACCCAGCACAACCACGCGGCGGCGGCCAGCACAGCCAGCAGCAGAATGCGCGGCCAGAGGGCGGGGGATTTTCGTCTGGGTTTGGCGGGCACGGCGGGTATCGGCGACAGGGTGATTGACCAAGGGTGAGATGATACCAGCAAGCACCGCGCCTGACATGCCGCAAGGGCGGGATTGAGGCCCGCCAAGCCGTCGCCGGCAGACTTGCGTCGCGACAAAACATCACTACGTCATAAGGGCTATAGTAAGCTCTGTCTTATGCGGCCCATAGAAAGGGGGAACTCTTGACCAAGAGTCTTCTCCCACGCTGCGCACCCCATACCGGAGACATCTGCAATGAAACCGTTTTTCCGCCTTGCTTGCGCCGTCATCGCCATGAGCGCGCTCAGCCACGCCGCGATGGCCGAAGAAAATCAGGAGCACTTGTTCAACCTGCCGCCGGAAGCTTTCCAGCCCAATCCCAAAGTGCCGGGGCAGATGATCTACCTCAAGCCGGGCGTGGACCTCAAACAGTACCACGCCGTGATTCTGGAACCGCTGTCCTTTCTGGAACGCCAGACCGACGGCAACTGGCAGCTGCTGGTTTCCGGGGAGAAGAACAAGATCGACAGCTACTACCGCATGAGCATGGAAACCGCGCTGCGCAAGGAAAAGATCAAGGTGGTCACCGAGCCGGGCCCGGGCGTGGCCCGTCTGCGCGTGGCGGTTACCGGATTCCAGCAAGACAAGCCGGGCTTGTCAGTCACCGACATTTTGCCGATCAAGGCCGCCTTTAATCTGGCGCGCTTCGCCACCGGCACCGACCCCTATCTGCTGAAGGTGTCCACCATGGGTCAGCTGGACGATTCGCAGGACGGCACCTTGCTGGCCGGCGGCGTCAATATGGTTGAAAGCCCGAACAGCAAAACCAAGGACGAACCCATTACCGCGGAGTTGCTGAAAAAGATGATCAATGACTGGAGCGCCAAAAACGCCCGTCAGCTGGCTCGGGCACTGTCGCCGGCCAAGTGATCGTTTAGAGAACAAACTTTGACAAGCGCTGTAACAATCCGTAATGGATAATTTTTGTCATGTGTTTTATGGTAGTTTGCACAAAGCCGGTTTTTCACACTCGCACCGGCCTGATAGCCGGGAATGTCTCCCGGTCATTGAGATAAAGGATAACCCCATGCGCAAATACGTGATGATGGCCCTCCTGAGCCTGGCCGCCGCCAATGTTGCTTTCGCCGACGCCACTTGCGACGCCAAGGCCGCCGAGAAGAAACTGGCCGGCGCCGCCAAGTCCAGCTTCCTGAAGAAGTGTGAAAAAGACGCCTCCGCCAAAACGGCGCAGACCACTTGCGAAGGCAAGGCCGCCGACAAGAAACTGGCCGGCGCCGCCAAGAACAGCTTCGTCAAGAAGTGCGTGAAGGACTCGGCCGCTTCCGCCGCCAAGTAATACCGTTGCGCACAAGGGCGGGCTCTGGCCCGCCCTTGTTGTTTTTCCGCTTGCCGTCGCCCGTATCCGGCTGCCGCCCCTCCCCTCGCTCAGCACCTTCCCCTTCCTGCATGACTGCCCATGAAAACAGCGCTTTTCCTTGCGAGGCCAAGCCTGCTACAATCATCGGATGATTGGATGAATTTAGGAGGCATCATGATCGCACCGTTACCCGCCAAGCGTTCGTTGGTGGACATCGCCGTTGAAGCCATCGGCGACAGGTTGGCCGAAGGCGTCTGGCCGGTGGGCAGCCGTATTCCCACCGAGCCCGAGCTGGCGGAACTGCTGGGCATCAGCCGCAACACGGTGCGCGAGGCGGTACGGGTATTGCTGTTTGCCGGCTTGCTGGAGGTGCGTCAGGGTGATGGCACTTATGTGCGCGCCCGAGTCAGCCCGGCCGACGCCATGCGTGCCATCAGCCGCGCCAGCTTGCGCGATCAGCTGGAGGTGCGCGCCATGCTGGAAGAAAACTGCGCCCGGCTGGCGGCGCGTCACGCCTCACCCGCCGATCTGGACGCCATCCGGCACACCTTGCGCGAGCGCGGCGACTGGCGGCCGGACGAGCCGCTGGAAGCTTTCGTCCTGCGCGACATGGCCTTCCATCTGGCAGTGGCCGATGCCAGCGGCAATGCCGCCCTGGCCGAGCTGTACCGTTATTTCTCCCGCTCGGTGGAGTGCAGCATCCATCACTCCATCCGCGACGACAGCCTGCCCGACCCTGATCTGGCGGCTCATGCCGCTATTGCCGACGCCATCGCCCGCGGCGACGAAGAGGCGGCGGGACGCGCAGCCGCCGCCATTGCCGGGCCGGTACTGGAGGCGCTGGAAGCGCAACACGGCACGGCCTGAGAACGGCTGCGCCAGAAAACAACATCAAGATGGAAAAAGCATGACACAACACACACGACCCGACCCCACGCTGGCCGACGAGCTACTGATCGACGCTGAAATCGACGACGCCGGCGTGCAGGCCACGCCCCCGCCGGCACGTTTCCGCTGGCTATTGCTGCTGGGGTTGGTGCTGATCGGCATCAATCTGCGCCCCGCGCTGTCCAGCCTGTCGCCGGTACTGGGCCAGATCAAGACTGAAACCGGCTTGAGCGGCGCGTTGGCCGGCCTGCTCACCACGCTGCCGGTACTGTGCCTGGGCGTCTTCGGCCCGCTTGCACCCCGTCTCGCTCTGCGCTTCGGCAGCGAGAAAGCCATTGCCGGCGTGCTGGTGCTGCTGGCGGCCGGCGTAGCGCTGCGCAGCCAGCTGGGCTGGCTAGGCCTGTTTGCCGGCAGCCTGATGGCCGGCGCCGGCATTGGCATCATCGGCGTGTTGCTGCCCGGCATCGTCAAGCGCGACTTCCCGCGTCAGGCCAGTCTGATGACCGGGGTGTACACCATGGCGCTGTGCCTGGGCGCTGCGCTGGCTGCCGGCGCTACCGTGCCGCTGGCCACCGCCTTCGGCGGGCACTGGCAGCCTGCTCTGGCGTTCTGGGCGCTGCCAGCGCTGCTGGCGCTGGCGGTATGGTGGCCGCAAATGAAACAGTCCGGCTCGGCGCACCAGGTCCGCTGGCAAGTAAGCGGGCTGTGGCGCGACAAGCTGGCCTGGCAGGTAACCGGCTTCATGGGCCTGCAATCGTCGCTGTCCTACATCGTATTCGGCTGGCTGCCGTCCATCCTGGCCGATCGCGGCCTGACGCCGCTGGCCGCCGGCCTGATGCTGTCGCTGTCCACCATGGTGCAAGTGGCCGCCGCGCTGGCTGTGCCGGTACTGGCGCAACGTTTTGCCGACCAGCGCATCCCCATCGCGGTGGTGGTGTCGATGACGCTGGCCGGCTTGCTGGGCATGCTGTACGCGCCGCTGGATCAGCTATGGCTGTGGGCGGTGGTTCTGGGCTTGGGACAAGGCGGCACGTTCAGCATGGCCTTGAGCCTGCTGGTGCTGCGCTCGCCGGATAGTCATGTCGCCGCGCACTTGTCCGGCATGGCGCAGGGGGTGGGTTACACGCTGGCCTCTTGCGGGCCTCTGGCGGCCGGCATCATCCATGATCGCACCGGCGGCTGGTCGGCGCTGGGCGTGCTGTTCACTCTGGTGGCTTTGTCCGCGCTGGCGCTGGGGTGGCAGGGCGGGCGCAATCAGCTGGTGAGTGCGCGCGCCGTACCGCTGAATTAAATGAAACGCCGCGCCGGGAGGCGCGGCTATGCGGCATTTCGCCTGCGAAATCCGTACAGCGGCAAAACGGACAGGGCGACAAGACGATGCTCAAGCCTCCGGCCCGGTAGCGGCATGTTTGGCCCGGTACATGTCGGCGTCCGCCTGCCGGATCAGCTCTTCCGGGCTGAGGTACTGCTTGGGGCCGGTATGGGCGATGCCGATGCTCAGCGTCAGCCCGTCGTGCCTTTCGGCCAACCTCTCCAGCAGCCGCTGCACATAGAGCTCCACCGCCTGGGCTTCTTCACAGTTGTGCAGGATGACGCAGAATTCATCTCCGCCATAGCGAAAGCACAAATCCTCCGCCCGCGACACCGAGCACAAGATCAGGCCGATATCGCGCAGCACACTGTCGCCGTAGATATGGCCGTGCTGATCGTTCAACTGCTTGAAACCGTTCACGTCCATGTACACCAGACACACGGTTTCATCGCGCCGTTCCGCGCGGCGCAGGCTGCGACTGAGTTCTTCGTCGAGAAAACGGCGGTTCAGCAAACCGGTAAGGGAGTCTATGCGGGTGAGGTATTCCAGTTGCTGGGTGCGTTCACGCACTTTTTCTTCCAGCGAGCGGGCGTAGCTGTCGGACTTTTCCTTGGCGATGCCGATCTCGCTCACCAGGCTGCGGATATAGGTTTCGAACACCAGCGTGATGTCGAACAGCATCAGCTTGTCCAGCGATTGCAGGGCCTGGCGCAACTGCACAGGGTCCACCAGTTGCTGCTCCAGTGTTTCCACCAGCAATTGCTTGAGGGTTTGCACGCCGGCCAGATACAACTTGGGTTCAACGCCGATGCGCTTGTGCACCAGGCCGATGCGCAGGCGGTTGTTGACGTAATCCATGTCGTAAACGCCGCCAAACAGATCCAGCACATAGCGGCGCTGCGCGGTGCGCAAGCGATGCAAGGTATCGGCGTCGCCGATCAGCAGCGCGATTTCGGCAATACTGGTTTGCTGCTGATAGAAACGGGACACCAGATCGTCAATGCCGGCTTCAATGGCCGGACGGCACTGCAACAAGACCTGGATATCGGCGCTGCCGAAAGACAGCATGCGCTGCCTTTGCTCCACATCCAGCTCGGTAATGCGCATTTGCTCCTGGAGGGTTTGCTCCGTTGTCCGCATACAGGCCCCGCCCTATTACTTTGTCATTGATTTGATGACTTGAGGATAGTTGGCGGCTTACAGCGGCGTCCAGTTTTAAATTGGCAAAGACGCGCGAGACGGCGCCTCGCCGCCTTCCGCCTTGGGCGTGGCGACCACGCCATATCGGCGTTGCAAGTCGGCCAGAGGCATCACGGTGAGCGGCAAGGCGTGATCAGACAAGGCCAGCGCCGGCGGCGGCAGGGCGAGATCGCCGTCCCATGCCGGTGCCCCCTCTTCCAGCACCGCTGCCAGATCCCGGTCATCCACCACGGCCAGTTCGCCGCCGATCTCGATCAGCAGCAGGCCTTCCGGTGTGAGAAAGGCGGCTCGCGCCGGCAGCCCCTCGTCGCACGGCAAGGTAGCCCAGCCGGCGGCCGTGCGTCTGGCCGCCAGCGGGGCCGCATCCAGCGTCACGTACACTTTTTGCGGACCGTTTTGCACATAGGCGCGGCCATGAGCGTCGCGGCTGTAATTGCGGGCAAAAAAGGCTGCCATGCCCTCATGCTGCAAGCGCTGCTCGCGAATCCACCACTGACCGCGCGCATCCAGTCTCAGCCAGCCGAATACGGCAGGCACATTCGGCCATTTGGCCAGCGCGGCAATCACCGCTGCATCCATGTGTATTTCCTCAATCCTGTCTCAGCGGCTGCCCAGCACCGCCATCGGCGGCGTGCGGGTGACCTTGCCCACCAGCGGCCAGCCGGCGACGGTCACGACCAGCACACCGGACAGCACGCCGATGGGCAGCAGCATGTAATTGATCTCGAACGGCAGATTGAACAGTCTGTTGGCCGCCAGCGCGCCTACCGCCATGGCGCCCACTGCGGCCAGCAAACCGGTGAACGCGCCCAGCCACACCAGCTCGGCCAGCACCACGGCGCGCACTTGCCGGTGCGACGCGCCCAAGGCGCGCATCAGGCTGGCGTCAAACAGGCGCTCATCGCGCGTGGCCGCCAGCGTGGCCCACAACACCAGCACACCGGCCGCCAGCGCCAGCACGAACATGGCCTCGATGGCGCGGGTGAGTTTGTCCACCACGGAGCGCACCTCGTTCAGAATAGCCCCGACATCAATCACGGTGATATTGGGAAAACGCGCTACCAGCGTATTGATGAAGGCCTCGTCCGTCGCTGGCAGGCGGAAGCTGGTGATATAGCTGCCCGGCTGTTTGCCCAACAGCGACTCCGGCGCAATGACGAAGAAATTCACGCGAAAACTGTCCCAGGCCACGGCGCGCAGGCTGGTGACCCTGGCGCGATAGGTGGAGCCGGCAATATCAAAGGCCAGTGTATCGCCCAGCCGGATACCCAGCGTCTCAGCCAGCCCGCGCTCTACCGAAAACTGCGGTTTGGCGCGGCTCTCCCACCACTTGCCGCTGACTACCTGATTGCCCTCGGGCAGGCTGTCGCGCCAGGAAAGGTTGAACTCTCTTTCGGCCAACCTGCGTGCGCGCTCGTCGCTCAGGGCAGACGGACGCAAAGGCTTGTCGTTGATGCTGAGCAGCCGCCCGCGGATCATCGGCGACAGTTCGGGCGGCTTCTCGCCCGCCATGGCGAAGGCGTTGCGCAGATCGTCGCGCTGACCGGGCTGGATATTGATGACGAAATGATTGGGCGCGTCGGCCGGCACACTCTGGCGCCAGGCGGCAATCAGGTCGTCGCGCACCACGGTCAGCGTCAGCAACGCCATGAGCCCGATGGACAGCGAGGCAATCTGGATTACCGCCAGCCAGGGCCGGCGGGCAGCGTTGGCGACGCCAAAGCGCCAGCCAAAGCCGGCGGACGGCAGCTTGCGTAAGGCCCACACCGCCGCGCCCGCCATCGCGCCCACCAGCAAAAGGAAACCGGCCAGACCGGCCAGCAGCCAGGCCGCCAGTGCGGGATCGCCCATTTGCCAGGCCGCCAGCGACAGCAGCACGCCGATGGCCAGCGCGGGCGCCGCCAGACTGCGACGCATCACCGGCATGTCGTCGCGCAATACGGCCAGCGGCGATACCTGCCGGATGGCCAGCAAGGGAGGCAGCGCCAGTCCCGCCAGCAACACCAGCGCGGCGAAGGGCCCGGCCAGCCAGGTGGCGATGCCCGGCTCGGGCAACAATTCGCCCACAAAGCCGGACGCCAGCCGCATCATGCCGGTTTGCACCCCATAGCCGGCCACGGTACCGATCAGCCCGCAAAACAGCCCCAACAGCGCAAACAGCGATACAAACAGCCAGCCCACCTCGCTAGAGGTCAGCCCCAGGCAACGCAGCACCGCCACCGGCTGCCAGTGGCGAGCCAGATAGCGACGCACCGCCAGCACCACGGCGGCGGCGGCCAGCGCTACAGTCAGCATGGCGGTCAGCCCCAGAAAGCGCCGCGCACGCTCCAGCGCGGTGCGGATTTCCGGCCGCGCCTCTTCCACGTTTTCCAGTCGCGCTCCCGCCGGCAGGCGTTGCGACAGCCACTGGCGGTAGTCGCTGACGGCGCGATCGTCCCCCGCCACCATCAAGCGCCAGCGCGCGCGGCTGCCTTCCTGCATCAGACCGGTGCCCGGCAGATCGGCGGCGTTGAACATCAAGCGGGGAATGAAGTTGTAGAGATCCATCGCGCCATCGGGCTCGCGCACGATTTCGCCGCCCAGTTTCAGCGAAAGATTGCCCACATTGAGCCTATCGCCGGCTTTCAGCCCCAGCTTGCGCGCCAGCCGCGCGTCCACCCAGGCCTCGCCGGGCGCAGGGCGCAGGGCGCCGCTCTGCTCGCCGCCGGCGCGTCGTACCGTTACCTCGCCGCGCAGCGGGTAGCGAGCGCCCACTGCCTTGTAGGTGGCCAACGCGGCCTGCCCGTTGGCAAACACCATGGAGGGGAAGCTGATATTGTCGGTGATGGCCAGCCCGCGGCGTTCGGCTTCTTGCCGCAAGGCGGGCGGTACCGGCGCATTGGCGTTGAGCACCAGATCGGCGGCCAGCAGCTGGGTGGCCTGCGTGGTCAGCGCCCGCTCTACCCGATCGGAAAAGAAACCCACGCTGGTCATGGCAACTACCGCCACCGCCAGCGCGAGGCCCAGAATGGTGAGTTCGCCGGACACCAGTTCGCGGCGCGCAAACCGCAGCGCCAGCATCAGTCTGCCAAAAAAGCTCATGCGCGCGCCCCGGTCAACTCCCCATCCATCAGCCGGTAGATGGCGTCGCAACGGCTGGCCAGTTCGTTGTCGTGCGTTACCAGTACCAGCGAGGTGTGTTGTTCGGCATTCAGGCGGAACAGCAGGTCGATGATCTGGCGGCCGGTGGCGGGATCGAGATTGCCGGTGGGCTCATCGGCGAACAGGATGCCCGGATGAATGACGAAAGCCCGTGCCAGCGCCACGCGTTGCTGCTCGCCTCCGGACAAATGCCGAGGGTAGTGCCCTACCCGGTGCCCCAAGCCGACATGTTCCAGCATGTCCAGCGCACTGTCGCGCGCATCCTTGCGGCCGGACAGTTCCAGCGGCAACATCACGTTTTCCAGCGCGGTCAGTTGTGGCATCAGCTGGAAATTCTGGAAGACGAACCCCACCTTGTCCCGGCGCAGGAGCGCGCGGCCGTCCTCGTCCAGTCCGGACAAAGGTTGGCCGAAGAGCGCCACCTCGCCCGACGACGGCCGATCCAGCCCCGCCAGCAAGGACAGCAAGGTAGACTTGCCGGAGCCGGAAGCGCCGACGATGGCCACGCTCTCTCCCGCCTGCAGCCGCAGGCTGGCCGAATGCAGGATGGAGAGCGGCTGGCCATGAAAAGACACCTGCTTGGCCACTTCGCTGGCAAGCAGCACGGTTTTGCTATCGATTGGAGTCATATGCGTTTTGTCAGTCTCAAAGTGCTGCTGTGCTTGCTGGCGCTATCCGCCCTGCCCGTGCAGGCCGCCACCATTCTGGTGATGGGCGACAGCCTGTCGGCCGGATACGGCCTCTCGCCCGGTCAGGGCTGGGTGTCGCTGCTCTCCCATGAGCTTGGGGCGAAGCACCGCGTCGTCAATGCCAGCGTGTCCGGTGAAACCACCGACGGCGGCCTGTCGCGCCTGCCCGACGCGCTGTCTCGCCACAAACCGGACATCGTGGTGCTGGAGCTGGGCGCCAACGACGGCCTGCGCGGTCTGCCGCTGGCAAACATGCAGGCCAACCTGCAAAAGATGGTGGATCTGTCGCGCAAGGCCGGCGCCAAGGTAACTCTGGTGGGCATGGCGCTGCCCAGCAACTATGGCCCGCGCTATACCTCGGAGTTCCGGGCCGCCTACGATACGATCGCGCAGCGCAACAAATTGCCCTATGTTCCCTTGCTGGTGGCGGGCTTCGCCACCGATTTGAGCAAGTTTCAGGCTGACGGCCTGCACCCGGTGGCATCCGTGCAACCCACCATGATGCGCACGGTACTGGCCAAGCTGCCGCTGCGTTAGCCAAAGAGCCGGCGTTTGCTGTTCCGCGCGGAACCGGGCAAGGCGCAGGCGGTTGGAAAAGGCATGCCCATGCCGAAACCGCATTCAAGCCACACGCGCAGATCGCAAACCGTCTCTCACTCCTTGGGCATCATGCCCAGCGTACTGGCCAGGCACACCCGGTTGCGGCCCAACCGCTTGGCCATGTAAAGCGCGTCGTCAGCCTGCTTCAAGCACTGCTTTACCGGATCGCCGGGCCGACAGGCGGTAACGCCGGCCGACAGCGTCACCGGGTAATCCGCCGGTACGCCCGGCCAGACATGCTGCGCCGCCGCCTGGCGGATTTCCGACATCTGCCCGGCCAGTTGTTGCTCGCTCAAGCCGGGGGCCAACACGACAAACTCCTCGCCGCCGTAACGGAACAAGCTGCATCCTGGCGGCAGCAATGAAGACAGGAACTCGACCAGCTCCCGCAGCACCTCGTCGCCCGCCTGATGGCCGAAGGCATCGTTTACTCGTTTGAAGTGGTCCAGGTCGAACATCGCCAGCGACCAGCGCGCGCCGGCGCTCAGACTGTGCGCGGCCGCCTCATCCAGCCGGCGGCGCAAAGCACGCTGGTTGTAGCAACCGGTGAGCGCGTCACACTCAAGCAAACGTTGCTGCCGCTCCAGCGCTGCAGTCAGCGCCACACGCATGGTTTCCAGCTCCTCGCGTTTGATGGCGGCCTGCACGTGCATGTCCACCAGCTCGTCCATCATGCCCTGATTGAGCTGCTTGAGCCGCACGGTATCGAACAGGATGCCCCGGTAACGCTCGACAAAGCGCCACTGCGACAGCACGAACAGCCCCAGCCCCAACAGCACCATCTGATCGAGCCGGTCCGGCGAGGTCATCAACGCCAGCAAGGGGTAGCTCCAGTAGGCGAGGAAAAACGGTCGGTGCAGTTCGCGACAGGGGGCCAGGATCAGGCAACTGAGCGAGAATGCTCCCGCCAGCCACGCCACCAGCAAGATCCGGTACGGATCGCTGGCCTGACTGGGGTACAGGAACCACATGGCGCCGCCCCAAGCGAGACCGCACGCCAGCATCAGGGTGCGCACGTCCGGGTAATGCTTGAACACGTCCAGCGGCGTGACGCATTCGCGCTGACTGCGCAGCACGCGGCGATACAGCAGGCACTCGATGACAAGAAACAGCGCCACCCAGCTCCAGACTCGCCAGCCCTCGGCGTGTCCCGTCATCATCAACGCCAGCAAGGGCAGAAACAGCACTGCCGGGGGAACAGACTGCTGCGCCACCGTCATGAAATGGCGCGCCAGATCCGCCTCTTCGCGCGGGAAGCGGCTATGCGCGGGCCACGGCAACCGCTCCGGGTTCATGCCGCCTCCCCCGCGCCGGCGCGCAGACTGCCGTACGCTACCTGATTGCGGCCATTGCGCTTGGCCTGATACAACAGCTCGTCGGCGCGACGCACCAGCGCCGGCCAGTCGCCACCGGGACAGGCAACCACCACGCCGATGGATACCGTTACCGGCCCGCCCTCCACCCAGTTGCTCCAGTCGTGGCCGGCAACGCACCGGCACAAGTCCTCCATGCGACGCGCGGCCTCGTCAAGCTCCAGGCCTTCGGCCAACCAGAGAAACTCCTCGCCGCCGTAGCGGCCGAACAGGTCGCCTTGTCGCAATTGCGCGCTAACCAGCCGGCAGAACTGCGTCAGCACCTCGTCGCCCACCAGATGGCCGCCGTTGTCATTGATGCGCTTGAAGTGGTCCAGATCCAGCATGGCCAGGGCCAGCGGCCGGCCCGACGCCTGGCTGACCAGCGCCTCGCCATGCTGCATCAGCGCGCGCCGGCTCAATACGCCGGTAAGCGGATCATGCGACACCATGTCTTCAATACTGGCCAAAGCGGTGTCCAGCTCCAGGTTTTGCTCTTCCAGCTGCCGGTTGTAGACATCCAGCCGCTGCTTTTGCTCGGTCAGGTCGCCAATCAGCCGGGCGTTTTCTTCACGAATGGAAAACCCGGCGCGGATATAGGCGTGCAAAGGGCGCGACATGTAGGCCAGCGCCAGAATGAACATGCCGATGGTGAGCAGCGCGCCCTGGATCAGCAAGGAAGGAATGAGCAGGAGCCGGACGGTGACTACCGTCCACAAGCCCAGAATGCAGCTGAACATCAGCAGCCGCACGCCTGCAAAATAGGCAGCAAAGGAGGACGACACCGCCGTCAACCACATCAACACCACCAGCAGATAGAGCAGGTCATTGTCGCCCACCAGCCACCACACCGCGCTGCCCCACATGATGTTGACCAATGTGGCGGCGCAGGCAAACAGACTAAAACGCACATTGGTCGGCTGGCCGCGCTCAACGAAGCGCGTAATGACGCGAAACAGCAATTGCGCCGAAGTCAGGCTGCCCCACCAAGCGGCAACCATGGGCAAGGGTCTGTGCGAGGCCATCAGCACGGCCAGCAGCAAAGCCCCCGCCATGGAGAAGGGCTGAACCTCCATGATGGTATGCATGACATGCCGTCGGATCGCGGCTTCGGTTCGCTGTGGCAGTTCAGTCCCCGGAAAATTCTGACGATGTCGTCTGATTGTGGAACAGGGCGACCGGCTTGTCATCGGTCATGAAACAACAAAGCCCCGCAGAGCGGGGCTTTGTGGGCGAAAAGAACCGGAATTACAGTTCTTTGGCGTTTTCGGCCAGGTAGGAAGCCACGCCTTCAGCGCTCGGCTTCATGCCCTTCTTGCCCTTGGACCAACCAGCCGGGCACACTTCGCCGTGCTCTTCGGTGAACTGCAGCGCGTCAACCATGCGCAGCATTTCGTCCACGTTGCGGCCCAGCGGCAGGTTGTTCACCACTTGGTGCTGCACCACGCCGGACTTGTCGATCAGGAAAGAACCGCGGAAAGCCACGCCGCCATCGGCTTCAACGTCGAAAGCCTTGCACAGGTCGTGCTGGATGTCGGCCACCAGGGTGTAACCCACTTCGCCGATACCGCCCTTGTCCACCGGCGTGTTGCGCCAGGCGGCGTGGGTGAACTGGCTGTCGATGGACACGCCGATCACTTCCACATTGCGCTTCTTGAACTCTTCCAGACGATGATCGAAAGCGATCAGTTCGGACGGGCACACGAAGGTGAAGTCCAGCGGGTAGAAGAACACCACGGCGTATTTGCCGGCGGCGGCTTCCTTGAAGGAGTAGTTGTCAACGATCTGACCATCGCCCAGAACAGCGGAGAAGGTCTTCTCACCAGCAAAGAACGGGGCTTGTTTACCAACGAGTACAGCCATGTGGATCTCCTTATAGGTCTTGACATGACAACGCTTCCTTTATCGGGCATAGGGAAACGTCGCGAAATGCGAGGCTTTATAAATCAGCCGGCCGGACTGGCGCAAATTGTAAATCCATATCATGACGATAAAGTTTTGCAATCATGGTCGCCCGACAGCCGTAGCGGCCATCAAGAACAGATGGCGCCCCAGTCCGCGATTTTCAAGCCCGCGCCAGCTTAGCGGTCGCGCAGGCGATGGCTGTGACTGGCGTCCAGATCCAGACCGTACACTTCCTTTAGCTGGCGAATGCGCGCCAGCGACTCTTCGCCAAACGGCGTCTTGCCGTCAAAGGCGTGCAACACAATGCCTTCCAGCAAATCGCCCAGCGAAATGTCATGGTATTCCGCCATGCCCTTGAGCACCTTGAGCAGACGCTTTTCAATTTTCACGCCGGTTTGCACGCGCTCCACCAACACCTCTTGCTTGTCGTTTTCTTGCGCCATCTCGCTCTCCCAATTCAATTTCAAAGTGAGATACTATTTTACATATGTACATAGATAAATATCAAGATGAAAAAACGGGCGCTGCTTGCGCCCGTTTTCTGTACTGCCGCTTCAGCTTCAGGCGGCCGGTTCGGCCTTCTGACGCAGGCGCAGGTTCAGCTCGCGCAGTTGCTTGTCGTCCACGGCGTTCGGCGCATTGGTCAGCAGGCACTGGGCGCGCTGGGTCTTCGGGAAGGCAATGACGTCGCGAATGGATTCGGCGCCGGCCATCAGGGTAACCAGACGGTCCAGACCAAAAGCCAGGCCGCCATGCGGAGGCGCGCCAAACTTCAAGTTGTCCAACAGGAAGCCGAACTTGTTCTGCTGCTCTTCCGGGGTGATCTTCAGCGCGGCGAATACCTTCTCTTGCACATCCGCACGGTGGATACGCACGGAACCACCGCCGATCTCCCAACCGTTCAGCACCATGTCGTAGGCGCGTGCCAGGCAAGCGCCCGGATCGGTGTCCATCAGGTCTTCATGGCCGGGCTTCGGGCTGGTGAACGGATGGTGGCAGGCAGTCCAGCGATCGGCCTCTTCGTCGTGTTCGAACATCGGGAAGTCCACCACCCACAGCGGACGCCATTCGCGCACGAAGTAGCCGTCCTTCTCGCCACGCTCGTGACCGATCTTGATACGCAGCGCGCCGATGGCTTCGTTAACCACCTTGGCCTTGTCGGCGCCGAAGAAGATGATGTCGCCGTTGTCGGCGCCGGTACGCGCCATGATTTCTTCCAGCGCGGCAACGGACAGGAACTTGACGATGGGCGACTGCAGGCCGCTGGTTTCGTCATTGGTGATCTTGCTCTTGTCGTTGACCTTGATGTAGGCCAGACCCTTGGCGCCGTAGATGCCGACAAATTGGGTGTACTCGTCGATTTCCTTGCGGGAAATGGCCGCGCCGCCGGGTACGCGCAGGGCCACGACACGGCCGTTGGCCATGTCGGCGGCACCGCGGAATACCTTGAATTCCTCGGTCTTCATCAGGTCGGTCAGTTCGGTGAACTTGAGCGACACGCGCAGGTCCGGCTTGTCCGAGCCGTAGTAGAACATGGCGTCGTTGTAAGTCATGCGCGGGAACTTGCCCAGCTCGACATTCATCACGTCGCGGAAGATTTCCTGCGCCATGTTTTCCGTGATGTCCATGATCTCGTCTTCGTTCAGGAACGAAGTCTCGATATCGATCTGGGTGAATTCGGGCTGACGGTCGGCGCGCAGGTCTTCGTCGCGGAAGCACTTGGTAATCTGGTAGTAGCGATCAAAGCCGGCCACCATCAACAGCTGCTTGAACAGCTGCGGCGATTGCGGCAGGGCGAAGAATTCACCCGGATGCACGCGGGAGGGCACCAGGTAGTCTCGGGCGCCTTCCGGGGTGGAGCGGGTCAGCATCGGGGTTTCGATGTCGATGAAGCCCTGCTTGTCCAGATGGTTGCGCACGCCCATGGCCACGCGGTAGCGCAGGCGCAGGTTCTTTTGCATCGGCGCGCGACGCAGGTCGATCACGCGATTCAGCAGACGCACGTTTTCCGAGATGTTTTCGTCGTCAATCTGGAAGGGCGGCGTAGCGGCGCTGTTGAGGATTTCGATTTCCTTGGCCAGGATTTCGATCTCGCCGGAAATCATCTTGCTATTGGCGGTGCCGGCCGGGCGTTCGCGCACGATGCCGGTGATGGCCAGCACGAATTCATTGCGGCTGCTGTCGGCCAGCTTGAAAGCTTCCGGGGTATCCGGGTCGATCACCACCTGCACCAGGCCTTCGCGGTCGCGCAGATCGATGAAGATCACGCCGCCGTGGTCGCGGCGACGGTGCGCCCAGCCTTTTACGGTCACGGTCTGACCGAGGTATTTCTTGTCAATAAGTCCGCAATAATCGGTACGCATCGGGTAACCCTTGTCTTTGTATGCTTGTATGTCTGGAAATCAGGAATCTGGAGAGTACGCCAAGCTTTGCCGGCTAGGCTGCACTCAGAGCCTGGCCTCGCTATTGTGCTCGTCGTTCAGACGTTGGCGCTGGGCTGCGGGCGGCGGATTAGGCACCACCACCCCCATGGAAATCACGTATTTCAGCGCATCGTCCACACTCATGGACAACTCGCGCGTGTCGCGGCGCGGCACGATGATGAAGTAGCCGGACGTCGGGTTCGGCGTGGTGGGCACATAGACGCTGACAAACTCTTCATCGTCCATCACAGCCTTCACTTGCGAGGCCGGCGCGCCGGTCTGGAACGCCACGGTCCAGGCATCCTGATGCGGCCAGCGCACCAGCAAGGCCTTTTTGAAGGCCTGGCCCGAGTCGGACAGCAACGTGTCGCTCACTTGCTTCACGCTGTTGTAGATGGACTTGACGAAGGGGGTGCGCGACAGCAAACCGTGCCAGAAATCCAGCAAGCGCTGGCCCAGCACATTGGCCGCCAGCATGCCGGTGCCCAGCAGCATCAGGAAGGCGAACAGCACCCCGAGGCCCGGGATGTTGAAGCCGAACAGATGCGAAGGCTGCCATTGGTCCGGCAGCAGATTCAGCGTCTGGTCCAGCGTGCCGACGATGAGGTTCAGCACCCAGGCGGTTACCGCCAGGGGTAGCCAGATCAGCAGACCGGCCACCAGGTAACCACGCAGGGTCATCTTGATTTGTTTCATGTCGGGGTCAGGCGCACCCGCCGCCGCAGGAACCATTGCCGCAGCTGTGACCGCCGCCGCTGCCGGAACCGCCGTTCTTGAAGTCGGTGGCGTACCAGCCGGAGCCCTTCAGCTGGAAGCCGGCGGCCGACAGCTGCTTGTGGTAATCGGCGCTGCCGCAATCGGGGCACTGCGCCACCGGCGCGTCGCTCAGTTTTTGCAGGTGTTCTTTGGCGGTGCCGCAGGCGGCACAGCGATATTCGTAAATCGGCATGACATCACTCCAACCATATTGACAATGGCATGTACAGACTGATTTTGCTACAGTGCAGCATGCGTTTTGCTACAGTGCACAATAAGCGCGCGGCAAGCCGCATGCAACAGGATGTGCGGCCGTTTCCCGTCGAAATCAAGTCTGCCGACCGCAAACGGCAGATTATATCCCACTGACGGGGCAATAGAAAAATCGCGTTTCTTCACGCAGCCGCAACATCGCAATGCAACGATGCAGACCCGGAGATCAACATGGTTTTTCAAGAGGCTGATATGGATAGCATTCGCAACATCATCGGTGGCAAAAAGGGCCTGATCGTCGGCATCGCCAACGAAAACAGCATCGCTTACGGCTGCGCCAGCGTGCTCAAGCAGCTGGGCGCAGAGTTCGCCGTCACCTACCTGAACGAAAAGGCGGAAAAATACGTGCGCCCGCTGGCCGACCAGCTGGAAGCTCCCATCGTCATGCCTCTGGACGTGGAAAAGCCGGGCCAGCTGCAAGCCGTGTTCGACGCCATCTCCCAGCAATGGGGCAAGCTGGACTTCGTCATCCACTCCATCGCCTTCTGCCCGATGGACGACCTGCACGGCCGGGTGGTGGATTGCTCGCTGGAAGGCTTTCAGCAAGCCATGCACGTTTCCTGCTTTTCTTTCGTGGAAATGGCGCGTCTGGCCGAACCGCTGATGAAAGACGGCGGCACCCTCATCACCATGAGCTACTACGGCGCGGACAAAGTGGTGGAAAACTACAACATCATGGGCCCGGTAAAGGCGGCGCTGGAAAGCGTTTCCCGTTACATGGCCAATGAACTTGGCCCCAAGGGCATTCGCGTGCACGCCGTGTCGCCCGGCCCGCTGCGCACCCGCGCCGCTTCCGGCATCGCCCACTTCGACGCGCTGATCAGCGACGCGATTGCCCGCGCCCCGCAAAACCGCTTGGTGGACATCGAAGACGTAGGCATGACCTGCGCCTTTCTGATCTCCGACGCCGCGCGCGGCCTGACCGGCCAGACCGTGTACGTTGACGGCGGCCATCACATCATGGCCTGAGCGGAGGACCCGACATGACCAAGGACGACAAGGCCTTCGACGACATTCTGCAACAAGCGCAGGCGTTGGGCCCGCTGCCGATGGCGGTGGCTCACCCCTGCAGCCGCGAGGCGCTGCTGGGCGCCACGGAGGCGGCCGAACACGGCATCGCCACCCCCATCCTGGTAGGGCCGCGCGCCAAGCTGGCCAAGTTAGCCGAAGAGCTGGACATCGATCTCGGCCGCTACGAGGTGGTGGACACGCCGCACAGCCACGCCTCGGCCGAGCAGGCCGTATCGCTGGTGCGCGACGGCTACGCCGACATCCTGATGAAGGGCAGCCTGCACACGGACGAATTCATGAGCGAAGTACTGGCGCGCGGCACGGGCATCCGCACCGACCGTCGCATCAGCCACGTCTTCATCATGAAAGTGGAAAGCTACCCGCGTTATCTCTTCATCACTGATGCCGCCATCAGCATCGCGCCCGATCTGATGACCAAGAAGGACATCTGCCAGAACGCCATCGACCTCACCCACGCGCTGGGCATAAGCCGGCCCAAGGTAGCCATTCTGGCGGCGGTGGAAACCATCAATCCGGCCATGACCGCCACGCTGGATGCTGCCGCGCTGTGCAAGATGGCCGATCGCGGCCAGATCACCGGCGCCATCCTCGACGGGCCGCTGGCCTTCGACAACGCCATCTCGCACGAGGCCGCGGACACCAAGGGCATCGTGTCGCAGGTGGCAGGCGATCCCGACATCCTGCTGGTGCCGGATCTGGAATCGGGCAATATGCTGGCCAAGCAGCTCACCTATCTGGCTGCGGCCTCCTCCGCCGGCGTGGTGATGGGCGCGCGCGCGCCCATCGTGCTTACCAGCCGTGCCGAAGACGCGCACGGACGCCTTGCCAGCGCCGCCGTGGCCAACCTGCTGGCGCACAAGCGCCGGGCCGGGATGGCCGCATGATCCGCGCCCTGCTTGCCGTCAATGCCGGTTCGGCCACGCTCAAGTTTCGCGCTTACGCACTGGACGAGGCCGGCACGCCCCTCTTGATGCGCGGCATGATCGACCGCTTCGGTCAGGCCGGCGCTTTGCTGCAGCTGGCCGACGCCCAGGGCAAGCCGCTGGAAGACCGCAAGTTGGCCGAAGACGGACGCGAGGCCGCCATTGCCGCCATGATCAACACCCTGGCGGATCACGGCCTTGCCGCCGGCAAGGTGGTGCACCGCGTTGTGCACGGCGGCGGGCGCTTCACGGCTTGCACACCACTGAATGAGGCGGCCTGCGCCGAGCTGGCAGAGTTCATCCCGCTGGCGCCGCTGCATCAGCCGGTCAGCCTGCATGTGATTGAAGCCTTCCGCGCGGTGGACCCAGGCCTGCCCCAACTGGCCTGCTTCGATACCGCCTTTCACGCCGACCAGCCCGAAGTGGCCACCCGCTTCGGCATCGCCCGCCACTGGCACCAGGAAGGCGTGCGCCGCTACGGCTTTCACGGCCTGTCCTACGCCTCCATCAGCCGCAAGCTGCCGGCGCTGGGCCTTGCCGATGCGCGGGTAGTGGTTTGCCACCTGGGCAGCGGCGCTAGCGCCTGCGCCATCCAGCAAGGCCGCAGCGTGGCCTCCAGCATGGGTTTCTCCGCTGTGGACGGGCTGATGATGGGCACCCGCCCCGGCTACCTGGATCCTGAAGTGGTGCTGTACTGGATGGAACACGAAGGCATGGGCGTGGCGGACGTGCGCCGCGAGCTGTACAAGAATTCCGGGCTGCTGGGCGTTTCCGGCGGCATCAGTTCGGACATGCGGGACCTGCTGGCCAGCCCGCTGCCGGCCGCGCGCGAAGCGGTTGAACTGTTCTGCTATCGCACCACGCGGGAAATAGCCAGCCTGGCGGCGGCGATGAAAGGGCTGGATGCAGTGGTGTTCACCGCCGGCGTTGGCGAGCATTCAGCGGAAGTGCGCGGGAGAGTGTTGTCCCAACTGGGCTGGCTGGGATTCGAACTGGATCACGTGGCCAATCTGTCGCATTACAGGCAACTGACCACCGCCGCCAGCCAGCGCCACGCCTATGTGCTGGCCACCGATGAAGAAGGCGAAATGGCTCGCCAGGCATTGGCAGGCTAAGAGCGGCTAACAAAAATCAGTATCACGGCAGAGGCAAGGCGCGCCGACGCAGTCAGTACTTGAGTACGGCAAGGAGGAGCAACGCAGCATCAGGGATTTGTTAGTCGCTCTAAACACGCCGCGCCGGGAGGCTGCCGCTCCGAACCCATACGCCACAACACCAGCCCCGCAACGGGACAACACCGGCAGCGCCCACAGCGCTGCCGCCCCTTCCTGCCGACCAAGCAGCTCGGCCCCGCCTCAGTTGGCCAGCCAGTCGTTGAGCATCAGGCCCACCCCCACCGCCTGCGTGCGGTAGTTGTAGTCGATCAGGCTTTCGCCATAACCGTTGAAATACTGTACATAGCCGCGCAGCCTGTGAAACACCGGGAAGGTCCAGTCCAACTGCAGCGCGCCCTTGCCACTGCCGGCATTGAGCCGCCCCAGTGCGGCAAACGTGTGCGAACCCGTGCTGTACACCGCCTGCACATCGCCATAGCCCATGTATTTGCTGATGTCCGGATTGTCGTCATTGCCGGCGCTCTCCGAAAGTCGCCGCCACACGCGCGCATTGACCGTCCAGGGACCGCGCTCGGCGGAGGCCGTCAGATAAACGCGGTTCCAGCTGCGCGACAGCGGGTCGGACTGGCCATTGGACTGATGCACCAGCCCCGCGCCCAGCATGCGCACATCCCAGCCCAGCGCATGCCACGACACCGGCAGCGTGGCGACCAGCTCCGGCTCGTAGTCGGTTTCGCGGAACGGCGACGATTGTTCCTTGTTGTACAGCTGCCAGTGCGATTGCTGGGTATAGCCGAACCACAGGTCGGCCGGACTGCCTAGCAGGTTTTCCCACAGCTTGGTCTTGAAGGAAATCTGGAACTTGGCTTCGGTATGGTCCAGTACCCGGTCGAACAGGTCGGCGGAGCCGCGACTGGGCGTCTGCGGCGTGCGGTTGGGGTGCTGCAGATACCAGACCGGCATCATGTAAGTGGGTTTGTGGGCGCGCAAGACGAAGATGCCGCGCTTGTCGTCCTCGTCCAGATCCCACTGCCGCGCCAAGGGCGTATGCAGGGCTGGCGAGCCTTCCGCCAGCACGGCGGTCGGCGCAGGCGGCTCCGCTCCCTCTGCAGGTTGGGGCGCGACGGCAGCCACGGCCGGGCTGGCCGAAGCGGCAAGATCGAAACAGGCCAGTCGTTCCGTGGCCTGAGCCACGTTAGCGCAACGCCCCATGGCCTCGGCGGCCGTTTCGGCCAAGGCGGCGCCGGACAACCCCGCAAGGACAAGCGGCCACAGCCGCCGGACAGGCATGATGATGCTCATGTGCTCTCCTTCAACCAATGCGGGCCGACCGGCGCGCCGCAAAAAACAAAAGGCCCCGCAAGCGGGGCCTTTTCGTATCAGCACAGTGCTGGTCCGTTGAATCAGGCCATGGCCTTGATCTGAGCGGACAGACGGCTCTTGTGACGAGCAGCCTTGTTCTTGTGGAACACGCCCTTGTCAGCGATACGGTCGATGACTTTGGTGGAAGTCTGGAATACCAACTTGGCGGCGGCCTTGTCACCAGCTTCGATTGCCTTGATTACTTTCTTAACTGCAGTGCGGAATGCAGTACGCAGGCTGGCGTTATGCGCGCGCTGCTTCAGGGCGGTACGTGCGCGCTTGCGAGCTTGTGCGCTGTTAGCCATGAATCTTTCTCCTGATGAGCGGAATCTGAAACCCGCGATTCTAATCCGCATCCACAGGTTTTGCAACAATAAACCCTCCGGCGTAAACTAGCGGGCCTTCACTCATTGCCTCGACACAACAATATTCATGAACCTGCTCAAGGCGCTGGCGGCAGTCAGCAGCATGACCATGGTCTCGCGCGTGCTGGGTCTTGCCCGCGACACCATCATCGCCCGCACATTCGGCGCGGGCATGTCCGCCGACGCATTCAACGCGGCGTTCAAGATTCCCAACATGCTGCGCAGACTGTTTGCCGAAGGCGCTTTCTCGCAGGCTTTTGTACCGATTCTGGGCGAATACAAGAACCAGCGCAGCCATGAAGAAACGCGCCTGTTTGTCGCCAAGGTTACCGGCGTGCTGGGCTCGGTGCTGTTGCTGGTCACCGCGCTGGGCATGCTGGCCGCGCCGCTCATCATGTGGATTTCCGCGCCCGGCTTTTATCGCGAGCCGGCCAAGGCCCAGCTGTTCGCCGACATCCTGCGCGTTTCCTTTCCCTATATCTTCTTCATTTCGCTGTCGTCCATGACCGGCAGCGTGCTCAATAGCTGGGGCAGGTTCTCGGTGCCGGCTTTCACGCCCACCTTCCTCAATCTCAGCTTCATTGTCTTTGCGCTGTTCACCACGCATTACTTCCATCCGCCCATCATGGCGCTGGCCTGGGCGGTGTTTGTCGGCGGCCTGATCCAGCTGGTTTGGCAGTTGCCCTTCCTCAAGCAGATCGGCATGCTGGCGCGCCCCGTCTTCGACTTCAAGGACCCGGCGGTATGGCGCGTGATCCGCCAGATGGGTCCGGCCATTTTCGGCGTGTCGGTGGCGCAGATTTCCCTGCTGATCAACTCCACCTTCGCCTCCTTCCTGCCCACCGGCAGCGTGTCGTGGATGTATTACGCCGACCGGCTGATGGAATTCCCCTCCGGTGTGCTGGGCGTGGCGCTGGGCACCATCCTGCTGCCTTCGCTCTCCAAACACGCGGCCAGCAAGTCCGAAGGCGAGTTCAGCGTGCTGCTGGACTGGGGCATCCGCCTGTCGCTGTTGCTGGCGGTACCGGCCACCGTGGGCCTGGGCATCCTGTCCGGCCCGCTACTGTCCACGCTGTTCATGTACGGCCGTTTCACCGCCCACGATGCGCTGATGTCACAACAGGCGGTGATTGCCTACTCCTTCGGTTTGCTGGGCCTGATTCTGGTGAAAGTGCTGGCGCCGGGCTTTTATGCGCGCCAGGACATCAAGACGCCGGTACGCATCGCCCTGATGACGCTGCTGGCCACCCAGCTGATGAATCTGGCCTTTGTGTTCCCGCTCAAGCATGCCGGCCTCGCGCTTTCCATCGGCCTAGCCTCCTGCATCAATGCCTCACTGCTGCTGCGCACCTTGCTCAAGCGCGGCATTTACCGGCCGCAGCCGGGCTGGAAGCCCTTCCTTGCCCGCATGGCGCTGGCCATCGCGGCCATGTCGGCGGTGCTGGTGCTGCTGCAGTGGCTGCTGCCCATCCGCTGGGATGGGCATGCCTGGCAACGCGTGCTGTGGCTGGTGCTGCTGGTGACGGCCGGCGCGGTGGCGTATTTCGCCGCGCTGCTGGGCATGGGCTTCCGTCCGCGCGATTTCATGCGCAAGGAGGTCTGAGCCCTTGCGCGTCGCCGCCCTCCTGCCAAGGGCAGACCGGCAAGCCGCCGCCATCCTGTTGGTGTGCAGCCTGTGCCTGACTCTGCTCTATTACCCGACCAACCGTTATTGGATGCTGGGTTGGCTGCAGGAGGCCCTGCCCGCGCTGGCGCCGGCTTTTGAGCGCGCGGTGGTGCGCAACCCGGACACCCAGCTCTACCGCTCCCTGTTCTGGGCGCTGGCCAGCATCGTCAGCTACTGCCTGCTGCCGCTGCTGCACATCAAGTTGGCGCTGCGCCAGCCGCTGGCGGATTTTGGCCTGGGCCTGCCCGACCGGCGCACGCTGCTGACCGATCTCAAGCTGTTTCCGCTGTTTTACGCAGTAATGCTGCCGCTGGTCTGGTGGGCATCGGCGCAACCGGGCTTTCTCAAGGTGTATCCGTTTTTCCGCCTTGGCCCGCAAGAAACCCTGTGGCCCCACTGGGCCCTGTGGGAGCTGCTCTATTTCGCGCAATTCGCCGCGCTGGAGTTTTTCTTCCGCGGCTATATGGTGCACGGTCTCAAGCCGCGCTTCGGGGTGTCCGCCATCTTTGTGATGGTGCTGCCCTATTGCATGATTC
Organism: uncultured Aquitalea sp.; assembly: GCF_945957525.1. Classification (GTDB taxonomy): domain Bacteria; phylum Pseudomonadota; class Gammaproteobacteria; order Burkholderiales; family Chromobacteriaceae; genus Aquitalea. Next base: position 51,110 of record NZ_CAMFLA010000023.1, read on the forward strand.
ACTTTGAAAAGCCGGTGCTGGAAAGCCTGGCGGCCATCATCGCCGGCGTGGCGCTGGGCGCGCTCAGCTACCGCTACCGCTCCATCTGGCTCGGCATCGCTCTACACTGCAGTGTGGCGCTGACCATGGACCTGATGGCCCTGTGGCGCAAAGGCCTGCTTTTCTGAGTCGGGTGGCATCCCCGGCTCGCCTCTTTCACGGAACGCATCACATGACCATTCCTCACCAAACGCCCGAGCTGTCGCCGCTGGGCAAAACCGTCAGCTATCAGGACCACTACGACCCCAGCCTGCTATTTCCCATCGCCCGTCAGCAAAAACGCGATGAAATCGGCGTGGACGGTCGGGCCCTGCCGTTTCACGGCGTGGATATCTGGACCGGCTTCGAACTGTCCTGGCTCAACCCGCGCGGCAAACCGCAAGTGGGCATCGCCACCTTCCGCATTCCGGCGGACAGCCCCTGCCTGATCGAATCCAAATCGTTCAAGCTCTATCTCAACAGCTTCAACCAGACTCGCGTCGACAGCCTTGCCGCGCTGGAAGCCATGCTGGCGGCCGACCTTTCCCAGGCCGCCGGCGGCGCGGTAGCCGTGAGCGTGGCGCTGCCGCAGGCCTTCGCCGCCGAAGCCATCCGCGAACTGGACGGCGACTATATCGACGACCTGGATATCGATGTCAGCCAGTACGCGCCCTGCCCGGAAGCCCTGCGCGCCGACACCGGCGACATCGTCAGCGAAACGCTGTGCAGCAATCTGCTGAAATCCAACTGCCTGGTCACCGGCCAGCCGGATTGGGGCAGCGTACAAATCCGCTACACCGGTCCGCGCATCGACCGCGAAAGCCTGCTGCGCTACCTCATCGGTTTCCGCCAGCACAATGAATTCCATGAGCAATGCGTGGAGCGCATCTTCAGCGATCTGAGCCGCCGCTGCGCGCCGCTGCGCCTTACCGTCTACGCGCGCTACACCCGCCGCGGCGGGCTGGACATCAACCCCTGGCGCAGCAACGCCGACGACGCGCCGCAAGACAATATCCGCACCGCGCGGCAGTAAACGCCGCTTTCTGCAGGCACAAAAAGGTTGGCCGAAGCAGCGTCGCTTCGGCCAACCTTTTGTTTTCTGTACGACGCCGCCATCAAAACGGCACGGGGGCCTCGAACTCCATCTCTTCAAACGTCACCGGATGGCGCAACACCAGCCGCGAAGCGTGCAGCAGCAAGCGATCGGCCTTGGCCAGCACTTCCGGCGGCGCATAAATGTCGTCGCCCAGAATCGGGTGGCCGCCATCCAGATGCAGCATATGCATGCGCAACTGGTGGGCGCGCCCGGTCTGCGGGTCCAGCTCCATCCGCGTCACCTGCCGCGCGCCGTCGCGCAACAGTACCCGGTAGTGGGTGATGGCTTCCTTGCCCTCCTGATAGTCCACCTTCTGCCGCGGCCGGTTCGGCCAGTCGATGATCAGCGGCAGGTCCACCGTGCCGCTATTGTTCTCCACAATACCGTCCACCACCGCCACGTAGCGCTTCTTCACCTTGCGATCCATGAAGGCGATGGACAAGGCGCGCTGCATGGCCGCGCCGCGACCAAACACCACCAGCCCGGAAGTGGCCATGTCCAGCCGGTGCACGGTCAGCGCATCCGGATACACCTTCTGCACCCGGCTTACCAGGCAGTCGTCCTTGCCTTCGCCGCGACCCGGCACGGACAGCAGGCCCGAGGGCTTGTCCACTACCAGCAGGCATTCGTCGGCAAAGATCACCGATAGGCCGGTATCCGGCGGCGGATTGTAGATTTCCAGATTATGGCTTTGACTCATGGCGACACGCTTCGGCCAACCCTGCGATTGGCGAGGAAAACAGAAAGACGGGCGATTATCGTCCCCCGCGCGCGCGGCCACAAGCTGTCACCCCGTATTTGCCGGGTTGCTGCTACTTGAAATGCCGCGCCGACGCCATCACCCTGTCATGATTCACCCCTGATGCAAGGAGCTGTCATGCCGGAGCGTTTTTATCTCGACCCCTACCAAACCACACTGGATACCCGCGTCCTGCGGCATGACGAGGCCGGACTCGTGCTGGAAGACACGCTGTGCTATCCGCTGGGCGGCGGCCAGCCGGGCGACACCGCCACGCTAACGCTGGCCGACGGCACGGCGCTGGCCATTGCCGATACCCGCCGCCAGCGGGAAACCCGCGAGATCCTGCACCTCGTCGCCGCCGACACCCCCCGCCTTGCGCCCGGCACGGCGGTCACGCTGACGCTGGACTGGCAGCGCCGCCACCGCCACATGCGCGTGCACACCGGCCTGCATCTTTTGTCCGTCGTCATCAAGGCCGGTGTCACCGGCGGCAACCTCACCGCCGAATCCGGTCGACTGGATTTCGACCTGCCGGAAGGTATGGAGCTGGACAAGGACGAGATCGAGCGCGGCCTCAACGCGCTGGTGGCGCAAGATTTGCCGGTAAGCATACAAATGACCAGCGGCGAAGCGCTGCGGGCCCGCCCCGAGCTGATCAAGACCATGTCGGTAACGCCGCCGCTGGATCTGCCGGAAATCCGCCTGATCGAGATCGCCGGGGTGGACCTGCAACCCTGTGGCGGCACGCATGTGCGCAGCACCGGCGAAATCGGTCGCATGGTAGTGAAGAAAATTGAAAGCAAGGGCGCGCGCAACAAGCGCGTGGTGGTGGCGCTGGCCGACTGAACCCGTCATACGCAGAGGCCTCCCGCCAACCGGGCATTATTGCCATTGTCATCAAGCAGTGCTAGCGTGGCCCCATTGCGGGCGCGCTGCGCCTTGTTTTCATTGTTTACGGGAGTCTCGTCATGTCTCTGGAACCCTCTTACGCCGGCGTCGGACCAAGCCAGCTGGCGGACCGCGCCACTTTCATCCGCCGCACCTATCTGCATCTGGCCGCCGCGCTGGGCGCCTTCATCGTGCTGTGCGGCGGCTTTGTCGTGTCCGGCCTCGGCGCGGCCATGATCCAGGTACTGGCCAAAACCTCCTACAGCTGGCTGGTGGTGCTAGGCGCCTTCATGCTGGTGGCGCGCATGGCCACCCACCTGTCGGAAAACAGCGAATCCAACCGTACCCAGCAAGCCGGGCTGGCGCTGTACGTGCTGGCCGAGGCGCTGATCTTCGCGCCGCTGCTGACCATCGCCACGATAATTGATCCGGTGATCGTCCCCACCGCCGGTCTGCTGACCCTGCTGCTGGTGGGCGGCCTCACTTACACCGCCTTCAGCACCAAGGCCGACTTTTCCTTCCTCGGCCCCATCCTCGCCATCGCCAGCCTGGTGGCGCTGGGTGTGATCATCTGCAGCGTGCTGTTCGGCTTCACGCTGGGCATCGTCTTCTCCGGACTCATGGTGCTGCTGGCCGGCGGCATGATCCTGTTCGATACCTCGCGCATCATCAACGACTACCCCACCGATCGTCCGGCTGGCGCGGCGCTGCATCTGTTCGCCTCCATCGCCCTGCTGTTCTGGTATGTGGTGCGCATCCTCATGGCGCTGCGTCGCTGAACCGGACGCTCTGGCTGCAGGCTTCGACCAGCACTGGCATCGCCAACAAAAACGGGACCCGAAGGTCCCGTTTTTCATGCCGACAAGGTTTGCCGAAGGCGTCAGATATCCGCTTCCACCTCGTTGCCGCGCGCTTCCATCCAGCTGCGGCGGCTGGAGGCTTCGCCCTTGCCCATCAGCATCACGAAAGTGGACAGCGTGTGCGTCAGCTCGCCCGGACGCACGCGCACGCGCGACAGCCGGCGGGTATCCGGATTCATGGTGGTGTCCTTCAACTGCTCGGGGTTCATCTCGCCCAAGCCCTTGAAGCGGGAAATGCTCCAGGCGTTCTCGCGCACGCCTTCGCTGCGCAGACGGTCGAGAATGGCGTTCATCTCCGCCTCGTCCAGTGCGTACAGCTTGCGCGGCGGGCGGTTCTTGCCCTGCCCCGGCACATCCACGCGGAACAGCGGCGGCTGGGCGATGTAGATGTTGCCGTTTTCGATCAGCCGCGGGAAATGGCGGAAGAACAAGGTCAGCAGCAACACCTGAATGTGCGAGCCGTCCACGTCGGCGTCGGACAGGATGGCAATCTTGCCGTAGCGCTGACCGGACAGATCGGGCTGATCGTCCGGGCCGTGCGGGTCCACCCCGATGGCCACCGAGATGTCGTGGATTTCAGCATTGGAAAACAGCTGGTCCTTGTCGGTTTCCCAGCTGTTCAGCACCTTGCCGCGCAGCGGCAGGATGGCCTGGTATTCCTTGTCGCGCGCCAGTTTGGCCGAACCGCCGGCGGAGTCGCCCTCCACCAGGAACAGCTCGTTGCGATCAATGTCCTCGCTCTCGCAGTCGGTCAGCTTGCCGGGCAATACGGCCACGCCGGAGCCTTTTTTCTTTTCGACCTTCTTCACCGACTTCAACCGCGACTGGGCCTGACGAATAGCCAGCTCGGCAATCTTCTTGCCGGCTTCCACGTTCTGGTTCAACCACAGCTCCACCGGGTCGCGCGTCAGGCCCGACACCAGTTTCAGCGCATCGCGGCTGGTGAGCTTGTCTTTGGTCTGGCCCTGAAATTGCGGGTCCAGCACCCGGGCGGACAAAACGAAGCGCACCTTGCCCCAGACATCTTCCGCCATCAGCTTGACGCCGCGCGGCAGCAGATTGTGGTGATCGATAAAACTCTTCACCGCCTCGAATACGCCGGCGCGCAAGCCCGCCTCGTGCGTGCCGCCTGACGGGGTGGGAATCAGGTTGACATAGCTTTCGCCGCTGGCGCCGTCCTCAAACCAGGACATGGCCCACTGCGCGCCCTCGCCGCGCGCAAACTGCTCATGGTCGTCGCCAATGTAAGCCTCGGCGGCGAACAAGGGCGCTACCGGCTCGTCGCCGTTGCACAGCTCGGCCAGATAGCTCTTCAGCCCCTCGGGATACTGCCAGACCTTCACCTCGTCGCCGCTGGGACGCTCCACGGTCAGCGATACCGCCACACCGGGCAGCAACACCGCCTTGGCGCGCAGCAGGCGCTCCAGCTCCGGCAGCGAGTAGCGCGGGCTCTCGAAATACTTGCCGTCCGGCCACACCCGCACGCGCGTGCCGCTGGTGCGCGGCCCGCAATCGCCCACACGGGCCAGCGGTTCGATCACGTCGCCGCCGGCGAACACCAGGCGATGCACGCCGCCTTCGCGCTTCACTTCCACTTCCAGCCGGGTGGAAAGCGCATTGGTCACCGACACACCCACGCCGTGCAGGCCGCCGGAGAAGGCGTAAGCGCCGCCGTCCTTCTTGTTGAACTTGCCGCCGGCGTGCAAACGGGTGAACACCAGTTCCACTACCGGCACGCCTTCTTGCGGATGCAGACCTACCGGAATGCCGCGGCCGTCGTCCTCCACGCTCAGCGAGCCGTCCTGATGCACGGTAACGGCTATCTTGCGGGCAAAACCGCCCAGCGCCTCGTCGGCGGCGTTGTCGATGACTTCCTGGCAGATGTGGGTCGGATCGGTGGTGCGGGTGTACATGCCCGGTCTTTCCTTGACCGGCTCCAGCCCCTTGAGTACCCGTACCGAGGATTCGTCGTACTGTTGTGTCATGTCTTCACGTTGCCCGAAGAGGAAGGCCGCGCGCTCGCCGCGCGGCGGGGAAATCAAACGTCAACCGGCCCCAACAGGGGCCGGCGCGGTCAATGGCTCAATTGTGGCCGGGCGGTTCGCCGCCCGGCGCCGCCAGCGCCTTGTTCTGGCGGGCGATATAGCTGTCGTAACTTTCCATGCCCTTGAGGAAGCGCGTCAGTTCGGCCAGCGCGCGGATGTACACGTCGCGCTTGAACTCGATGACAGCGTCCACCGGCGCCCAGTAATCGTTCCAGCGCCAGCCGTCGAATTCCGGATGGCTGCTGGCGCGCAGGCAGACATCGCAATCGCGGCCGGTCAGCCGCAACAGGAACCAGATCTGCTTCTGCCCCTTGTAACTGCCGCGCCACTCGCGCCGCACCCAGTTGGTGGGCACGTCGTAACGCAGCCAGTCGCGCGTGCGACCGAGGATCTTCACGTGCTGCGGCAGCAGCCCCACTTCTTCCAGCAACTCGCGATACATGGCCGCTTCCGGGCTTTCGCCCGGCTTGATGCCTCCTTGCGGAAACTGCCACGAATGCTCGCGCACACGCTTGCCCCAGAACACCTCATTTTTGCCATTGATGAGGATGATTCCGACATTGGGGCGATATCCGTCCCGGTCCAGCATGAAAAAAACCTGCAATATGTCTAGTTGACCGAATTTTTGCACATTTCGCTTACTCGTGCCATGCGGGCGCAGAATCCGGGGCATGACGTTTCCACCACAGCGGCATGCCCGCCCGTTGAAAAAAATTGACGCATGCCCACTCCTGCGTATAAAAATCTTCAACGTCATCACCCGCCCAGCCCGATATCGCCATGTCCAGCACCGCTCGCCGCCATCACGCATCCCGCCCCGCAGGGCAGGACAAGGCGCGCGCCTGGGCTTTCCCACAGGCCTTGTCGCTGGGCTTCTTCATTCAGCCTTTCACTGCTGTCGGTCACCGCTGACCGGCCCCGCCCTGCGCGGGGTCTTCGGCCAACCTTTGTCCACTTTTTAAACGACCGACAGGACTTCAACCATGAACCAGATTGGTGAATGGCTGCACCAGCATGGCGTCCGCCATGTGGAGTGCCTTTTTTCCGACCTCACCGGCAGCGCGCGCGGCAAGCTGTTGCCAACCGACACCCTGATCGCCACCGGCGAGTTGCGCTTTTCGCAAGTAGCGCTGGTGCAATCCGTAACTGGCGACTGCCTGCAAGAACTGGTGCCCGAGCTTGATCCCGACATGCGCCTGGTAGCGGATGCCGCCAGCCTGCGCATGCTGCCCTGGACGCGCGAACCCACCGCGCTGTTGATCCACGACTGCCTCTATGAAGACGGCACGCCGGTCCCCTTCTCCCCGCGCAATGTGCTCAAGCGGGTACTGGCTCGCTATACCGAACTGGGCCTGCGCCCGGTGGTTGCGCCCGAAATGGAGTTCTACCTGTTTGCCCCGCGTGAGCGCGCCGATCAGCCGCCAATGCCGCCTCGCAGCCCGCAAGGCATGAGTGAGCGCGTGCGCCAGCCTTATTCGCTGGACAGGCTGCAAGAACAGTCGCCCGCCATGGACGCCGTACTGGCCGGCTGCCAAACCATGGGGCTGCGCGCCGACACCCTGCTGCACGAAGTGGGCAATGGCCAGCTGGAAATCAACCTTTTGCACGGCGATGCGCTGGAGTTGGCCGACCAGGCCTTCCTGTTCAAGCGCCTGGTGCGACAAACCGCCAACGAGCACGGGCTGCAAGCCTGCTTCATGGCCAAACCTCTGGCGGACGACGCAGGCAGCGCCATGCACATCCACCAAAGCCTGGTCTGGGCCGACAGCGGCCGCAATGCCTTCTCGCAGGAGGACGGCGCGGAGGCGCCCCGCTTCGGCCATTACATCGCCGGCCTGCAGCGCTATCTGCCGGAGGCCTTGCTGCTGCTGGCGCCCTACGTCAACTCCTACCGCCGGCTGGCCCCCTTCACCGCAGCCCCCATCAATGTGGAATGGGGATACGACAACCGTACCTGCGGCCTGCGCATCCCGCACTGCAATGCCCATTCCCGCCGCGTGGAAAACCGGCTGCCGGGCGTGGACGTCAACCCTTACCTTGCCATGGCCGCCACCCTGGCCTGCGGTTTGCTAGGTCTTACCGAAGAAAGACAGCCCTCCGCGCCCCTGTCCGGCAGCGCTTACGGTCGCCCCTACGCTTTCCCGCGCACTCAGCTGGAAGCGATTGAGCGACTGCAAGCCTGCCAGCCGCTGATCAACCTGCTGGGCACGGAGTTTGTCGGCACCTACAGCCAGCTGAAACAGAGCGAATGGCGCGAATTCAACCGGCAAGTCACCGCCTGGGAACACCGCTATCTGCTCGATAACGTCTAGGACGCAGGATGAACAGACACGTCGCCCCTCACCTGAGCCAGTTCGACGGCCATCACGTCGACTCCTGGTACGCCGCCAGCGCCCCGCAGCAGGAGCGGTATCCTGCGCTGGAGGGCGTGGTGAAGTGCGACGTCTGCGTGGCCGGCGGCGGCTTTACCGGGCTGTCCGCCGCACTGGCGCTGGCGGAAAAAGGACTGAGCGTGGCGCTGCTGGAAGGCGCCCTGATCGGCTTCGGAGCCTCTGGTCGCAACGGCGGTCAGGTGCTGCACGGCTTCGCCTCGCCCATGCGCCTGTTCGAACAGCAACTGGGCGGCCGCGCCGCCCGGCAGTGCTGGGACGTATCGCTGGAAGGCGTGGCGCTGATCGCCAACCGCGCCCATCGTCATGGCATCGATTGCGATCTGCACTGGGGCTTTCTCTCCACGGCCCGCAACAAGCAGCAACGCCAGGCGCTAACCGCCAGGCAAGCCCAACTGGAACGCTATGGTTATCACGACAGCCAATGGCTGGATCAGGCAGCCTTGCGTGAGCACATCGACTCGCCCCGTTATAACGCAGCGCTGTACGACACGGGCTGCGGGCACCTGCATCCACTCAAGTATGTCCAAGGCCTCGCGCGTGCCGCGCATGCGGCCGGCGTACGCATGTTCGAGCGCACCGCCGTCGCCTCGGTGGATGAGGACCGTCAGGGCCTGCAGATCGGCACCAGCAACGGCTGGGTGCGTGCCGACAAGCTGGTACTGGCCTGCAATGTGGACAATGGCGGCATCCTGCCCGCCCTGCGCCGCACCATCCTGCCGGTAACATCGCACATCATCGCTACCGAACCGCTGCCGGAAGCGCTGGCCAGCAAGCTGCTTCCCACCGGTGCGGCGGTATGCGACAGCGATCGCGTCCTGGATTACTTCCGTCTGAGCGCAGACCGCCGCCTGCTGTTTGGCGGCCGGGTAAAACACGACAACAGCAACCCGAATCAGCTCGTCGACGAGCGCCGCGCCAAACTCGCGCGCGTGTTTCCGCAACTTGCCAACTGTCGCATTGATTACGCGTGGGGCGGTCATGTGGATATGGGCCTCAACAAGCTGCCGCAGTTCGGCCGTCACAGTTCGCGTATTTATTATGCCCAAGGCTTTGCCGGCCACGGCGTAGCGCTCACCGGCATGGCCGGTCAACTGATGGCCGATGCCATCGCCGGCGACATCGGCCGTTTTGACGTGTTTGCCAGGCTGCGCCACCGGCAGGTACCCGTACCCGCCTCGATGGAAGAAAGCCTGATCCGCCTGGGCGTGATGTATCACCGCGTGCGGGATGCGCTGGGGCTGTAAGCTGCAACGCTTTGTCCCAGGCCAAGGCCTGTCCTCGCCACACCCCCAAAGCCGACAAACAGTGCTAGCATTCGTCGTTTAATCGTATTCTGATGGTTGCTCATGGCGCTACTTCCCCGCCGGAATCCCGTCCGGCAACTTCCCCGCATCGGCATCAACGCCGAAGACTTCACCACTCTGCTCTCCACGGCGGACTTTCGGCAAACCTTGCTGGACCGCATCGCCACGGCCCAGCGGCGCATCTATATCGCCGCGCTGTATCTGGAACAGGACGAAGCCGGCCGGGAAGTGATGGCGGCGCTGCAGGAGGCCCGCCGCGCCAGACCCGAGCTGGACATCCGCATCATGGTGGACTGGCATCGCGCCCAGCGCGGCCGTATCGGCGAAGCCGCCGGTGATTGCAACGCCGCCTGGTACCGCCAAGCCTGTGCTGAACAGGATATTCCCGTTTATGGCATCCCCGTGCAAACGCGCGAACTGTTCGGCGTATTGCACCTCAAGGGCTTCGTCATCGACGAGACGGTAATCTACAGCGGCGCCAGCCTCAACAACGTCTACCTGCACAAGCTGGACAAATACCGCTTCGACCGCTACCACCTGATTCACAGCAAGGCGCTGGCGGACACCATGACTTCCTTCATGGAACGCTATTTTTTCAACGACCCGGCAGTCTTCCGCCTCGACAAGCCGGTGCCGTCCTCACGCAGCATCCGCAAGGAAATCCGCGCCTTCCGCGCCCGGCTGGAAAAAGCCAGATACATTCCCTCCGGCCTGCAAAACCGCTCCGGTCTGGGCGTCACCCCGGTGGCAGGCCTTGGCAAGGGCAACCCGCTCAATAAGCTGATCCTGCAATTGCTGGATCTGAGCCAGCACAAGCTGGTGATCTGCACGCCCTACTTCAACTTCCCCACTCCCGTGGTGCGCGCGCTCAACCGCGCGCTGCGCCGCGGCGTGCGCATCGACATCATCATCGGCGACAAAACCGCCAACGATTTTTATATCCCAGACAGCGAACCGTTCAAACTGATCGGCGCACTGCCCTACCTGTACGAGATGAATCTGCGTCGCTTCGCCAAACGCCATCAGAGCCAGCTGCTCAGCGGCCAGCTCAACCTGCACTTGTGGAAGGACAACGACAATACCTACCACCTCAAGGGCTTGTGGTGCGATGACGAACATCTGCTCATCACTGGCAACAACATGAATCCGCGCGCCTTCCGGCTGGATCTGGAAAACGCGCTACTGGTGCACGACCCGGACCACAAACTGGCAGGGCAAAGCCATATGGAACAAACATCCATCCTGCACCACACCCACAAGCTGGCTGACTATCACGAACTGGACAGCGTGCGTCACTACCCGGAGAAAGTGCGAAAGATCCTGACTCGCCTCAGTCGGGTGCGCATCGATCGCATGCTCAATCTCATGCTCTGACACTGCCGCATCATGCAAAAAGCCGCCCCAAGGCGGCTTTTTCACAATCCTCCATACCGCCGGGCTCAGCGGGACGAACTGAACCAGCCCGTCGGCGTGCAACGTGTCCACTGTACGCCGGGTCGATAGAACAAGGCCGACTGCCCGCGCGACAGCTGCAGAAACGATGGCTGCTGCAACATGCTGATGCGGCCCTGCTGCACCAGAAAGTCCACGGAATACTTGGGATAGGCCATCACCAGATCATCACCCAAGAAGTTCACATCCTGCGGCCGCAAGATCCCTGCCAGCTTGCCCTCCTCGTCGCCAGGCTCCACGGTGCCCAAGGCAGCAATCAAAGCATCCTCGCGCTGCTTGTCTTTCATGTCCTCCCTGGTGCGATTGAGCGTCTTCACCACGTTCAGAGGATTGGTGCCCATATCGATCAGCGACTTGAGCTGCCCAACCATGGGATTGTCCACAATCGACTTGATGCTCTGCGTAGTGGACTTGCCGCTGAATACCAACTCCACCGCCCCGGCGGGCTTCATCTGCGCCAGCAAACTGTCAGCCCACTCCGCGGCATCCTTGCCCCAGTAGCGTTGATTGGCAGTGGCAAAGCCACGGCAAGAATAAAAAGCCTCCGCCTGCCGCCGGGTCAGCGTACCCGCCAGGCGGCCGTCAACAAACACCACACCGCCCACCTCGCCCTCCGTCAGACCCACATAAGCCACCTGCCGGCCCTTCTCGTCCTTCATCACAAAGCGCTCCATTGCCGCTTCGGCAGGAATCGCGCGCAGCACATCGCGTCCAGCGCTCTTCTCATCGATAGCCAGCTTGCCTGCGCCAGTTACCGAATCCGGCAAGGCCGCCGCCAAAGCGGAGCCCCCCGCCAACACCCACATCGCAACCAGACCAATACGACTCATTGCACGCATGCAACTCTCCTTCCTGACAAGCAAATATGGCAAAACGGCTACGCTACTCGCACCTGCATGACAAAGCAATGCAGCGCGTCAAACCTTGTGATCACGCGTCGTAAATGACTGAATCACACACGTTTGCCGAAGAGTCTGGCAAGGAGGCCAAAGACCCGATGGGGAG
>NZ_CAMFLA010000024.1 GCF_945957525.1 uncultured Aquitalea sp.
GAGCGACGGACTGTTAATCCGCAGGTCGCAGGTTCGAGCCCTGCTCGGGGAGCCACCCCAGCAATGCATGATTTATTCCCTGATAGCTCAGTTGGTAGAGCGACGGACTGTTAATCCGCAGGTCGCAGGTTCGAGCCCTGCTCGGGGAGCCAGACAAAGCCCGCAGAATTTCTGCGGGCTTTTCTTTTTTTGCGCGTCTTGCATGAATTTTGACAAGACGACACGCCGATTCCACAATCATTGCCGAATGAGGCAAGCCATCATGCTACAATTCATACCGTTAATTCATATTAAACAATATGTCAGGAGTTAATGTGTCCATTCTGAAAGAGTTCAAAGAATTCGCGGTAAAAGGCAACGTGATCGATCTGGCTGTTGGCGTGGTGATCGGCGGCGCATTCGGCTCAATCGTAAAATCCTTGGTCGACGACATCATCATGCCGCCGGTTGGCATGCTGATTGGCAATGTGGACTTCGCCAATCTTTTTGTCGTACTCAAGGAAGGCGCAAAGCAAGCCGGCCCTTACGCCTCTGTAGCCGCAGCGAAACAAGCTGGCGCCGTTACGCTTAATATTGGCCTGTTCATCAATTCGCTGGTCAGCTTCACCATCGTCGCGTTCGCCATTTTCATGCTGGTCAAAGCCATCAACAAACTGAAACGCGAAGCCCCGTCCGAAGCAGCCGCACCCACCCCGGCCACTAAAGAGTGCCGTTACTGCCTCTCCAGCGTGCCGGAAAAAGCCACGCGCTGCCCCTGCTGCACCTCGCAACTGGACTGAGCAGCCGCCTCGACGAAAAAAGGGACCTACCGGTCCCTTTTCTTATGTGATCCACACCATGACGCCTAACCGGGCTTCTTGATGCTTTCCAACAAACTCGTAGGATCAAAACCAACCCGCAATGCCCCCCAATGGCGGCCGTCCAACTCGATTGGCAACGCCACTTCGGACAACACCTCTCCAGTATCTCGCACATAGGTATGCAGCAAGAAAGGCTCTTTGTTGCGCGCCGATTTCAAACCGGCCTGATCATTGAAAATGCGCTTGTCGCGACTATTCACCAAGTCTTTCTGCATATCGCCGCTTAGCGGTTGGCTGTACCAACTGTTGTGAGTAGGTGCGTAGCCGTTCACATCAACCAGCAGACAGAAGCGACCGCCAGCAATGTCTTTTGCCAGCCGATCATATGTAGGTTGCACCAGTTTCTCCAATGCCTGATCGTAAGCCGTGCGGTACTTTACCGGTTGCGTACCGGCAATGGCCTGATACCGCTGATCAAAGAGGTTTACCCCGGACTTAAGCATGCGTTGCAACTCGCCCTGCAACTCATCGCGGGTACGGCGCGACTGATTGATCAGGCGGTCAAACTCGCCCTCTCCGATAATGAAGCGGGATACCATCTCCTGCACCTGCTCCGCCACTCCCGACAACTCATCAGCCACATCCGCAGTGTGATTCAACCGCTCCGTCACCACCTTGCCCAGATCATGAATTTCCGAAACATGCTGATTCACTTCGCGGTTGGTTTGCGCGAACTCGGCCATCGTGCCGGCAATCTGCGTCAGACTGGATGCTGTAGACTCGAAATCCCCCATCATGCGACCAAAATGCTGAGAGGCACGCGAGACCACATCCCTCGCCCTGATCGTACCCTCGGTAATTTCTGCCGTTTCTACCTGTGTATGCGACACCAGACCCAGCATGCTATCGATGTTGCCGGATATCTCGTCCGTGGCGGTTTTAACTTTTTCGGCCAACTTGCGCACCTCGTCCGCCACCACGGCAAACCCGCGACCCGACTCTCCCGCCCTGGCCGCTTCGATAGCGGCGTTGAGTGCCAGCAGATTGGTCTGATCAGAAATGTCCTTGATAAGATCGACGATGGTCTTGATGCTGGCGGAACGCTGGCTGAGATCCTCTACCGTCTGATTGAAGTGACCCACCTTTTGGTTGATGTCATAGATGCGATCCGCCACGGTGCGCAATTCATCATTGGACTCCCGGGCCACATCCAGATTGGCCAAAGTGGTATCGGAAATTGCCTGAGTTTGAGTAGTAACCTGATTGATGCCCGTCGTGGTCTGGTCGCTGGCGTCGCGCACCCGGGTGGCGGACTCATCCTGCTTGCGCGCACTGCCCAATGATTCGCCGATGTTCTTGCGGGTGCGGGCGGAGTCCATGGCAATGCGCACCGTCATCAAGCGCACGTTGCTGATGATTTCGCGCATTTTCATCTGGAACCGGTTGTACGAGAGCGAGACCTCACGGATTTCATCGTAGGTAACCGTGGGTATATCGCGGGACAGATCACCCTCCCCCGCGCCAATCTCATTAAAGATGCTGATGATCATGCGCAAGGGACGCACAATCAGATAACGCAGGTACCAAACCATGAAACCCGTCAGCAGCAGGCAGAACACCCACATGCCCATTGTCCAGAAAATAGCACTGGATATCTGGCTATCCATGGCGGCAAGCGAGGATGCGGACAGGTTCTGCCCATGCAACTGCTTGCGGATATCCTCAAGCGTGAAATATATGTAAGCCGCTGCAAGCAGCTGGAAAAGACTCAGAAAAAAGAAGCTGCAAAGCTTTTTGGACAGCGAGTTCCAGAATGTTTTCTCGACCAGCGTATACAGCCGCCAGAACCAATCCATGCTATCTCTCCTACCGCGCTGTTTTTGATTGTTTTGGTTTAAAAGCTGCTGTCCATTCTTACTGTATTTTCCGAAACCAGCCAGTCAAAAATCATAAATGCGACACATTATTTTTCATTTGCCATGAAAGGCAAAAACTGTGTGACCAAAAGCTAAAATATCAGAAAATTCTAATTTTTTAGCCGCCAGCGCATCCAGAACTCCTGCCCGGCAAAAACCTGTAAACCATTGCCAACTTGCTCTACGGCTTCAAGCTTGAATAACGGTTCAAGCATAGCCTTCAAATCTTCCAGCGCAATGCCAAAGGGTGGGCCCTTGGGCGTAGGCATGCCAAAGAACACACCTGCCAGCAGGCCATCAGGCTTCAGCAGAGACGCCATCTTTTTTGCATAATCCGCCCAAAGTGCCGGCGGCAATGCGCAAAGAAAAGCACGCTCCAGTATCAGCGAATAGGCCCCATCTTCTGGCAGTGCAAAAAAATCCGCTTGCCACAATCTGACTGGCGAACCGCTCAACGCGACCTGAGCGCGCGCCACCGCCTCAGAGCTGAAGTCGATGGCATCCACCTGAAAGCCAATTGAAGACAAGGCCAGCGCATCGCCGGCGCTGCCGCACCCAGGCACCAGAGCGCGGCCGCCACGCGGCAACGCTTCAAAAAATGAACGCGCTACCAAAGGCAAGCTTGCGCCCTCCCAAGGAGTAACGCCATTCTGGTAACGCGTATTCCAGAAGTCTGGCAAGGAACTGTCCTGAGCCATTTTCAGTACTCCATGATGTGATGATTTACTGCGCCAACCAGTGACGCAGTTGCTGCAGCATGGCCGCTGGCGTTTCGCAATGAGGAAAGCTTGATGCCGGGCCTGGCTTTACTCGCACCCGCACGCCCTCATACCTTGGACTCAGGCGCAATATCGCGCCATCCAGCGGCAATACCCCCCACTCGCCTTCATCATCCATCTCCATGTCCTGCAATAGCACGGAAGCCTCTTCGGCCAACAGCAGCAACCACTGCCTGGCAGGCAAACGACGCCATACCGTCTCGCGTTCGGATGCATCCATGAAACACCATTGGCTGATTTCACCAAAGGTGCGCCCACAACCGCGGCAAACATTATCCCCAACTGCCGTCGTACAGCGCGCGATGCATGGCGAGTCTGGTCGCGCCAACTGGCTGGCATCCACTTGCAATATAAATGTCATATAACTTGACTAGCGTCGCAAAAGTGTCAGATAAATGAAAGATCCATGCAATCAGATCAACACAAATGTCCCGAGATGAATTGCTGGTCTTCCGTATTTTACGGGTACTCAAGACCAGACATGCACAGTATCTTGATGAAGCACACATCCGCAAAGCGCTGCGCCGCGAGACCGGCGTTGAATATCCTGCCGACGTGCTGGCTTTCCACCTGAGCAACATGCTGCGCAATGGCCTGCTCAAGCTGGTGACACTTAGTCACAACCTCAAAGCCTACAAGCTTGACTGGGCTGGCCACGACTATCTGGACGCCAGCTGACTTGCCGTCCTTCGGCCAATGTGTGTAATCACGCCCCCCCACCATCGGCGCACTAAAACAAAAGCCCCGCAAACGGGGCTATCTTTCTGGCGGACCCAGGCTCAGCAGCAAGCAGCGCATCAACCGGTATAGAGGTGCCTCAAACGCTCCGCCACCAACTCGCCATGTTCGTAATAGGCCATGGGATAATCTTCCTTCATCCAGCGAAGCAACTGCGCCGACTGATTCAAAATCCGCTCTTTCTCCGACAAATCAGCCGCCAGATGCATATGCTTGACCGCCCGGGACAAGGCGGATTGATAATCCGCAATCGATACCGGACGATCATACACATCCCCATGCGCAAGCGGGCTATTGCGCCCCTCCAGCTTCAACAGCACCCCACCGGCAATGCAACCTGCAGCACAGAGGGCAGCACCCATCACGACCCCTGCCTCCTGCAGAGCAAAAGCCGCCAAGAACATCATTGTCATCGCAAGCGCAAGAAATAGACGCACACGGCACCTCTTTAGCAATTGATGCCGATAGTATATTTCATGCTTATTACCTAAATATGCGTACGAATACTAAGCGAATCCTCGAGGCCCGAGTCAACTGCGGACAGACAATGCGGCAAGGCCATGCCCAAGCAAAACCCGCTGCATTGCCACTGTGGCCACGTGCCTGCGTCTGCGTCTGCGTCTGCGTCTGCGTCTGCGTCTGCGCCGCCTCATGTATAGTGTCAATGAATGGAAGCCATAAATTTAAATGGCTTTCACGGAACCCCAGTCAAACATAGACTCGTGTCACATCAACAAGGAGGTGGACATGAGAAATCTGATACTGGCCTTTGCCCTCATGCACGCCGGCAGCGCTCTAGCTGCCGAAACAGACAGCCTTACTGTCCCGATGCAGCTTGTCGATGAACATGGAGCCCGCTCCCCCGCCGGCGCCATTACCATCAGCGAATCGCCTTATGGCTTGATATTTACGCCAGCCATCCAGGATATGCCGCCCGGTGTGCATGGCTTTCATATTCATCAAAACGCGTCGTGCGAACCCATGATGAAAGAGGGCAAGCCGGTAGCGGCATTGGCGGCAGGCGGACACTGGGACCCGGCCGCCACTGGAAAACATGACGGCCCCTATGGCAATGGCCACCTTGGAGACTTGCCTGCCCTATACGTCGCCAGCGACGGTACAGCAGCCTACCCGGTGCTGGCGCCACGCCTAAGCCACCTTGAAGACATCCGGGGGCACGCCTTGATGATTCACGCAGGCGGCGACAATCACTCAGACCATCCGTCGCCTCTTGGTGGTGGTGGCGCAAGACTGGCCTGTGGCGTGATCAAGTGATGTGACTCACATCGGTTGGAAATGGACTGTTGAACCCCCTCGGCCAAGCGCGCAGCGTGAGCGCGTTGTTGAGGCCATGAAGTATGAAGTGCGGCTGAATCTGCATATAGAAAAACAAAAAGGCCATCCGCGTGTGGATGGCCTAAATGTTTGATACTTCAGTGGTTCTTGTGGTCGGGGTGAGAAGATTCGAACTTCCGACCCCCTGCACCCCATGCAGGTGCGCTACCAGGCTGCGCTACACCCCGACTCAAGAGAAACGCATTGTAACTGTTTTATGCTTGTTTGCCAATACCAGAATCCAGCCAATTCAGAATGGATTCCAGTTCCTGGCGCACTTCTTGGGCAGTAATCGGCTGCGGACCATCCTCACCCGTGCCAAGACGCTGGCGCGCACCCTGAATAGTAAAGCCATCATCGTAAAGCAGGCCGCGAATGCGACGCACCAACAACACTTCGTGATGCTGGTAATAGCGGCGGTTACCGCGACGCTTCACCTGACGAAGTTGGGAAAACTCCTGCTCCCAATAGCGCAGGACGTGAGGTTTGACCCCGGCAAGCTCGCTGACCTCACTGATGGTGAAGTAGCGCTTGGTCGGAATCGCAGGCAGATCAACCTTGCTTGTTGGCATGGAATTGCTCGACCATTCCTTTGAGTTTCTGGCTGGCGTGGAAAGTGACCACGCGGCGGGCGGTGATGGGAATTTCTTCCCCGGTCTTGGGGTTGCGTCCCGGACGCTGCGGCTTGTCGCGCAGCTGGAAGTTGCCGAAGCCCGACAGCTTTACCGAGTCCCCCGCTTCCAGCGCAGTACGGATTTCTTCGAAAAACGTTTCTACCATGTCCTTGGCTTCGCGCTTGTTCAGGCCTACCTGATCAAACAACAGATCGGCCAACTCGGCTTTGGTCAAAGTCATGACTACCTCTCAAAACTACATCATTTAAGCAACATGGCCGCCCGCCCAGCAGGCGGCCTTTCTACGGAATATCAAAGACGCAGTTGCGCGCCATGCTCGGCGGCGACGGCATCCAGCAATGCCTTGATAGCCGGCTCGACATCTTCGTCCGTCAACGTGCGGGACTCATCTTGCAACAAGACTCGGAAAGCCAAGCTCTTTTTGCCCTCGTCCACACCCTTGCCACGGTAAATGTCAAACAAAGCCACTTCGCGCACCAGCGGACCGGCTTGCCGGGTAAAAGTTGCCAGCATAGCAGCTACCGCCACCTGCTCGTCAACCACCAGCGCCAGATCACGACGAACAGGCTGCAATTTGCTCACCGGCGTGGCCTGTACCGGCACGCGCGCGTCCACGGCTTTCAAGCTCAGCTCAAACAACACCGGCGGCGTGGGCAGGCCATACTCCTGCGCCCAGCGCGGGTGCAGTTCGCCAATAACGCCCACCACCTCGCCATCCAGCAGGATATGCGCGCAGCGGCCGGGATGGAAGGCGGGATGGGTCGCCTTGACGTACTCGGCGCGAGCCGGATGCAGCAAAGCCTCCACATCAGCCTTCACATCGAAGAAATCGACGCGCTCGGACTTCTGACCCCACTGTTCGGCAAAGCGCGGGCCCCAAGCGAGGCCAGCCACCATTTCCGGTTGGCTGGCGGCATCGACCTTGCCTTCGGCCGACTTGTGGAACACGCGCGCCACTTCAAACACACGTACGCGCGGCTGCTTGCGATTGAGGTTGCCGACCAGCACATCCACCAGACCGCCAATCAGGCTGGAGCGCATCACGCTCATCTGCGATGCAATCGGATTGATCAGGCGCACCGGATCGGCATTGCCGGCGAAGTCGCGCTCCCAGCGTTCTTCGACAAAGGCGTAGCTGACCACCTCCTGATAGTCGCGACCAGCCAGGAAGTGGCGGATGACTTCGCGCGGGCGCACCACCTCCGGCAACGCCAGCATGCGCAGACGGGACGCCGGGGCTTCCGCCGGAATGGCATCGTAGCCATGAACGCGCGCCACTTCTTCGATCAGATCTTCTTCAATCTCGATATCGAAACGGAAAGACGGCGCATCTACTTCAAAACCACCATCAATCGAACGGAAAGTCAGGCCAAGGCGACTGAAAATGCCGGCGATCGCGTCGCAAGAGAGGTTGATGCCCAATACCTTGGCAACACGCTCGACACGTACCTTGACGGCGCTGCGCTTGGGCAGCTCACCCAGCGCCTCCGTCACCGGACCGGCTTCGCCGCCGCAAATTTCCAGCACAAGGCCGGTAGCGCGCTCCATGGCGTCGCGCTGCAGTTCGAAATCCACCCCTCGCTCGTAACGGAAGGATGAGTCGGAACCGAAACCCCATACTCGTGCCTTGCCGGCAATGGCTTCAGGCGCAAAGAAGGCGCTCTCCAGGAATATTTCCGTACTGGCCGTGGTGACGCCGCTTTCTTCGCCGCCCATGATGCCGCCAATAGCCAATGCCTTGCTGTTGTCGGCAATCACCAGATTGTCTTCGGCCAACTTGACAGTTTTCTCGTTCAGGCACAGCAACTCTTCGCCTTCGCGCGCCATGCGCACCACAATACCGCCATCAATGCGGGACAGGTCGAAGGCATGCATGGGCTGGCCTTGTTCGAGCAGCACATAGTTGGTGATGTCGACAATGGCGGAGATGGAGCGGATGCCGGCGCGTTCGAGACGGCGCTTCATCCAGTCCGGCGTCGGCGCTGCGGCATTTACGCCGCGCACCACGCGCCCCAGATAACGGCCGCAAGCCTTGGGCGCGTCAATGCGGACAGGCAGCGCCTGGTCATGCTGAGGAGCCACGGCGGCGATAGCCACCGGGCTGTTGACCGCACCGGTCAGCGCGGACACTTCGCGTGCGATACCCTTGATCGACAGGCAGTCGGCCCGATTCGGCGTGATTTTGAGTGTGAACAGCTGATCATCCAGGCAAAGATGGTCGCGAATGCTCTGCCCCACCGGCGCATCAGCCGCCAGCACCAGCAAACCGTCAGCATCGTCGGGTATGCCAAGCTCCTTGCCGGAACACAACATGCCGCCGGATTCCACACCACGCATCTTGGTGGGCTTGATGCGAAAATCACCCGGCAGCACCGCCCCCGGCAAGGCGCAAGGCACTTTCAGGCCTACCGCCACATTGGGCGCGCCGCAGACAATCTGCACCAGTTCACCGTTGCCGACATCCACCTTGGTGACGCGCAGGCGGTCGGCATTTTCGTGCTTGACTACTTCTTTGACTTCCGCCACCACCACACCGGTAAATGCCGGAGCGGCCGCGACCACCTCTTCCACTTCCAGACCCGCCATCGTCAGCAGGTAGGACAACTCGTCAGAGGTCAACGACGGGTTGACCCAGCTTCTCAGCCACTGTTCGGAAAATTGCATTGTTTACCCCTTGCCCGCCGTCAATTGAACTGTTTGAGGAAGTTGAGATCGTTCTCGAAGAACAGTCGCAGATCGTTCACGCCATAGCGCAGCATGGCGAAGCGGTCCAGACCGATGCCGAAAGCGAAACCGGTGTACTTCTCAGGATCGATATTGACGTTGCGCAGCACATTGGGATGCACCATGCCGCAGCCGCCCACTTCCAGCCAGCCGCGCTCGCCCAGCACGTCGATTTCGGCCGAGGGTTCGGTAAACGGGAAGAAGGACGGACGGAAGCGCACTTGCAGATCGTCGCGCTCAAAGAAGCGGCGCAGGAAGTCGGTGACAACGGCTTTCAGATCGGCGAAGGAGACGCCCTCCTCCACCCAGAGGCCTTCCATCTGATGGAACATAGGCGAGTGAGTGGCGTCGGAGTCCACCCGATAGACGCGACCGGGTGCGACGATCTTGATCGGCGGCTCGTTGTCCAGCATGTAACGCACCTGAATCGGGCTGGTATGCGTGCGCAGCACATCGCCGCCTTCCACATAGAAAGTATCGGCCATGGCCCGGGCGGGATGATTCTCAGGGATGTTCAGCGCCTGGAAGTTATGGAAATCGGTTTCGATTTCCGGACCGTCAGCCACTTGAAAGCCCATGGAGCGGAACAGCGCAGCAATGCGGTCCAGCGTCAACGCCACGGGGTGCAGTCCACCCGTGGACAGGCCGCGACCCGGCAAGGTGACGTCCAGCGCTTCGGCGGCCAACTGGGCTTCCAGCTTGGCGGCATTGAGCGCGTCGCGCTTGTCGTTATGTGCGGTTTCAAAGGCCTGCTTGGCCACATTGATGGTGGCGCCGGCGGTTTTGCGCTCCTCCGGCGGCAGCTTGCCCAGCTGCTTGAGAAGCTCGGTCAACTCGCCGCTTTTACCGAGAAAGCGCGCCTTGACCTGTTCCAGTTCAATCAGGTCCCGCACTGCCGCGACGGCAGTCAGGCCTTGTTGCAGAATCGCGTCAACGTTAGTCATTGGGTCTCACACCGTATGCGTCTTATCCGGGATATGCGCCACCCAAGGTTGGCCGAAGCCGCCCAGGCAACACAACGCCGGAACAAAAAGGCTGACCGCACTCTTGGCAGTCCGGTCAACGCTCTTGCGACAACGCCGCTACTGGATCAAATGAAAAAAAAGGGAGGCATCAGCCTCCCTTTTCACAGTCTTGCTATCAAGCGAGGCAAGCTTTCGCCTTTTCAACGATCTGGGCAAAAGCGGCCTTGTCGAACACGGCCAGATCGGCCAGAACCTTACGGTCGATTTCGATGGCGGCTTTCTTCAGACCGTTCATGAACTTGCTGTACGGCAGACCGCATTCACGCGCAGCGGCGTTGATACGGGCAATCCACAGCTGACGGAACTGACGCTTTTTCTGACGACGGTCGCGGTAGGCATATTGACCCGCCTTCATCACCGCCTGTTTGGCGATGCGATAGACGTTCTTGCGACGGCCGCGATAGCCTTTCGCCAGGGCAAGGATTTTTTTGTGACGAGCACGTGCGGTTACACCGCGTTTTACGCGTGGCATATTTCAGGTCTCCTTAAGCGTAGGGCATCATGGCGCGAACAGAAGCCACGTTGGTAGCGTCCACCATGGAGGTGCCGCGCAACTGACGTTTGCTCTTGGTGGTCTTCTTGGTCAGGATGTGACGCTTGAAGGCGTGGGCACGCTTGAAACCACCGCCACCCAGTACTTTGAGACGCTTTTTCGCGCTCGACTTGGTCTTCATTTTCGGCATGGAAATGCTCCTGCTGAATTTTGTTTAGATTAGACGTACGGTGGCCCGAAGGCGCTTTGGACCGCAACGTCACGCTTTTAGAGGCTTTGAGGCCTACAAAATCAACACGGCAGGAATGACCCTGCCGTGCCAAGACGATGATTATACCCGATTATTTCTTTTTCGGGGCAATCATCATTACCATCTGACGACCTTCCAAGCGCGGGAACTGTTCTACAGTACCCACCTCGACCAGATCAGCCTCCACGCGCTTGAGCAGCGCGAGACCAATGTCCTGGTGAGCCATTTCACGACCGCGGAAACGCAGCGTGATCTTGGCCTTGTCGCCATCATTCAGAAAACGAATCAGGTTGCGAAGCTTGACGTTGTAATCGCCATCGTCCGTACCCGGACGAAACTTCACTTCCTTGATCTGGATCTGCTTCTGCTTTTGCTTGGCTTCGTGCCGCTTCTTGGACTGTTCGTACTTGAACTTGCCGTAGTCCATCAGCTTGCACACCGGAGGCTGAGCAGTGGGGGAAATTTCCACCAGATCTACATCATTCTCTTCGGCGAGCGCCATTGCCTCGCGCAGACTGACAACGCCAATCTGCTCACCTTCCGTACCTACCAGACGAATCTCGCGAGCGGTAATCTCGCCGTTGATCCGTGCTTCGCGTTCCTGAGCTATAGCCAAATCTCCTATCAATCAATCAAATGCCAGCCGCTGCCGGATCAGGCCTCAGGCATCTCAGCCTTGAGACGGGCCACGAAGGCATCCAGCGTGAGCTGCCCCAGGTCTTCGCCTCGGGCGCGCACGGCAACCAGTCCGCCTGCCTTTTCCTTGTCGCCCACGATGATCTGGTACGGCAGCTTTTGCAGGCTGTGCTCGCGGATTTTATAGCCGATCTTCTCGTTTCTCAAGTCAAGCTCGACTCGGAAGCCTTGTTTTTTCAGCGATTCGGCGATATCAGCCGCATAATCCGCCTGCGCTTCGGTGATATTCATCACCACCATCTGCACCGGAGCCAGCCACAAAGGGAAGGCACCGGCGTGGTTTTCAATCAGAATGCCGAGGAAACGCTCCAGCGAACCCAGCGCCGCGCGATGCAGCATTACCGGGCGTTTGCGGCTGTTGTCGTCTGCCACGTATTCGGCATCCAAACGCTCGGGCAACATGAAGTCCAGCTGCAGCGTGCCGCACTGCCAGGAGCGACCCAGCGCGTCCTTGATGTGGTATTCGATCTTCGGACCATAAAAAGCGCCCTCGCCCGGCAACTCTTCCCACTGCACGCCACAGGCGCGCAGCGCTTCGCGCATACCCTCCTCCGCCTTGTCCCAGGTCTCCTCCGCGCCGATGCGCTTTTCCGGGCGCAGTGCCAGCTTGATGGAGACCTTGTCAAAACCGAAGCGGTCGTACACTTCCATCACCAGGCGATGGAAATCCTTGGCTTCTTGATTGATCTGGTCCTCAGTACAGAAGATGTGACCATCATCCTGTACAAAACCGCGCACGCGCATGATGCCGTGCAAGGCGCCGGACGGCTCGTTGCGGTGGCAGGAGCCAAATTCGGCATAACGCAGCGGCAGATCGCGATAGGAGCGCAGGCCACTGTTGAAAATCTGCACATGACCCGGGCAGTTCATCGGTTTCACCGCATAGTCGCGCTTTTCGGACTCGGTAATGAACATGTTTTCGCGGTAGTTGGCGGCGTGACCGGAGCGCTCCCAGAGGGTAGCGTCCATCATCATCGGCGTGCGCACTTCCTGATAGCCTTCGCGGTTCAGCTTGCCGCGCATGTATTGCTCAACGTTTTGCCACAACTGCCAACCCTTGGGGTGCCAGAACACCATACCCGGCGCCTCATCCTGCAAATGGAACAGATCCAGCTGCACGCCCAGTTTGCGGTGATCGCGCTTCTCCGCCTCTTCCAGCATGTAGAGGTAGGCGTCGAGATCTTCCTTTTTGGCCCAGGCAGTACCGTATACGCGCTGCAGCATCTCGTTATTGCTGTCGCCACGCCAGTAAGCGCCGGCCACCTTCATCAGCTTGAACACTTTCAACTTGCCCGTGGACGGCACGTGCGGGCCGCGACAGAGGTCGGTGAACGCGCCTTCTCGATACAGGGACAGCACCTGATCTTGCGGAATGGACTCGATGATTTCGGCCTTGTACTTCTCGCCAATGCTCTTGAAGTAGGCGATCGCCTCATCGCGAGACAGCTCGTAACGCTCCACCGGAATATCCTGCTTGGCTAGCTCGGCCATCTTTTTCTCGATAGCGACCAGATCTTCCGGCGTAAACGGGCGCCTGTAGGAGAAGTCGTAGTAGAAGCCGTTCTCGATCTCCGGTCCAATGGTGACCTGCGCTTCGGGGAACAGCTCTTTCACTGCATACGCGAGCAAGTGGGCCGTGGAGTGGCGGATGATGGACAGGCCATCGGCATCCTTGTCGGTCACAATCGCCAGATCGGCATTGCGATCGATGGCGTAGGACGTATCCACCAGCACGCCGTCCACGCGACCGGCCAAAGCGGCGCGAGCAAGACCGGCGCCGATGGACGCGGCCACTTCATGAACCGTTACCGGCTTGTCAAACGAACGGATTGAACCGTCCGGCAGGCGAATGTCAGGCATGTCAACTCCAGCGAGGTCAAGGTAGCAAGCGAAAAAGTCAAAAAAAAAGAGCGGCTGAGCCGCTCTTTTTTTGCATGGTACAACCCGCGAGGCTCAGCAAGCGTGAGAATAACGGGTTGTGGTAGTTCGCCAGTGTTTCACTGCGAAATCTCCATGCGGATATGTTCTGGTAGGCACGATTGGATTCGAACCAACGACCCCCACCATGTCAAGGTGATGCTCTAACCAACTGAGCTACGTGCCTGTCGTCGAGGTGCACATATTACCCATGCGCCTTAACGAATGCAAGCACTTTTGATCGACCGCATGCCGCCCTCCCCGGCTTGAGGTATACTAGCCCGCTGATTTTGCGAAACAAATACCAACAATGCTGAAGTTTACCGTACACAAGACTTCCGGCGGCGCGCGACGCGGTACGCTGGAACTCAACCACGGCACCGTGGAAACCCCGGTTTTCCAGCCCGTGGGCACCTACGGCTCGGTGAAGGCCATGAGCCCACTGGAGCTGAACGAGATCGGCGCCCAGATCATTCTCGGCAACACCTTCCATCTGTGGCTGCGCCCGGGGCTGGAAATCGTGGAGCAGTTTGGCGGCCTGCATGAGTTCATCGGCTGGGACAAACCCATCCTGACGGACTCCGGCGGTTTCCAAGTATTCAGCCTGTCCGACATGCGCAAGCTGACGGAAGAAGGCTGCACCTTCCAAAGCCCGATCAACGGCGACAAGCTGTTCCTGTCGCCGGAAATCTCGATGAAGATCCAGACGGTGCTGAATTCAGACATCGTCATGCAGCTTGATGAGTGCACGCCGGGCCAGGTGGATCACGCCACCGCGCAAAAGTCGCTGCAAATGAGCCTGCGCTGGGCCGAGCGCTCCCGCCGCGCCTTTGACGATCTGAAAAACCCCAACGCGCTGTTCGGTATCGTTCAGGGCAATCTGTACACCGACCTGCGCCAGGAGTCGCTGGAAGGCCTGATGCAGGTGGGTTTCGACGGCATCGCCATCGGCGGCCTGTCGGTTGGCGAACCGAAGCCCGAGATGTACCGCATGCTGACCGAGCTGCGCGACATGCTGCCGGCGGAGAAACCGCACTATTTGATGGGCGTGGGCACACCGGAAGACCTGGTGCACGGCGTAGCCAACGGCGTCGACATGTTCGACTGCGTCATGCCCACCCGCAACGCCCGCAACGGCTGGATCTTTACCCAGTGGGGCGATGTGAAGATCAAGAACTCGCGCTACAAAGACGACAAGAAGCCGCTGGATGAGGAGTGCGACTGCTACACCTGCCGCAACTTCAGCCGCGCCTACTTGCACCATCTGCATCGCGTGGGCGAAATCCTGGGCGCCCGCCTGAACACCATTCACAACCTCTATTACTACCAGGAACTGATGCGGCAGATGCGCCGCGCCATCGAGGAAGACCGCTTCGAGGACTTCCGCCTGGCCTTCCACGCCAACCGCGCGCGCGGCGTGGCGTGAGCGTTATCGCCCGGCGCTCCCGTGCGGAACCCGGGCAGCGTCGCGACTGTCCGAGGCTTCGGCCAACCCCGGCAAGGTTGGAAAAGACAGAGAGCGTGGCTACAATGGCCCGTTTGTATCAACACTACTGATAACAAGGGAGCAAACAATGCCCTTCATTGACAAGGCTTTTGCCGCAGGCAGCGCACCGACCGGCGGTTTCGACATCATGTCCTTCCTGCCCATGGTGGTCATTTTCGTTCTGTTCTGGTTCCTGATGGTTCGTCCGCAGCAGAAGAAAATGAAAGACCATCAGAAGATGCTGTCCGAGATTCAGAAGGGTGATGAAGTGGTTACTCAAGGCGGTCTGGTGGGTCGCGTCGTCAAGACCGGCGAACAATACCTGACCCTGGAAGTGGCCAACGGCGTTGAAATCAACGTTCAGCGCGGCGCCGTAGGCGGCAAGCTGGAAAAGGGCACCCTGAAGTCCCTGTAAGGCCCAGGTCGGCCGCCGCGCTCCCCGCCCGGCGGCCGGTTTCGTTTTTCATTCCATAGAAACCCAATGAACCGCTATCCTCTCTGGAAGTACCTCGTCATTGCGGTAGCCCTGATCATCGCCACGATCTACACGCTGCCCAATTTCTACGGCGAGACGCCCGCGGTCCAGGTCTCCAGCACCCGCCAGTCCATTCCGGTGGACACCGCCCTGATGGGCAAGGTGGAAGAAGCCCTGAAAGCGCAGAACCTCCCCTACGACGGCCTGTTCCTTGACGGCAGCAGCCTGAAGATCCGCTTCAAGGACGCCGACACCCAGATCAAGGCCCGCGACGCCATCCAGCACGCGCTAGGCGATAATTTCATCATCGCGCTGAACCTGCTGCCCGCTTCGCCCGACTGGCTGAGCCGCCTGCACGCCTACCCGATGTTCCTCGGCCTCGACCTGCGCGGCGGCGTGCACTTCCTGCTGGAAGTGGACATGCAGGCCGCCACCGACAAGAAGCTGGACAGCTACGCCGGCGACATCCGCCGCGAACTGAAGAACAAGCAAGTGCGTTACGGCGCCATCAAGCGCAACGGCACTTCGCTGGAAGTGCAATTGCGCGACGCCGACACCCTCAAGGCCGCACAGAACGCAGTGGCCCGCGCTCTTCCCACACTGGGCCTGAGCACCGACGACGCCAACTTCCGCCTGGTTGCAACGCTGAAGCCGGAAGAGATCAGCAAAATCCAGAGCGACGCCGTCAAACAGAACATCTCCACCCTGCACAACCGGGTGAACGAACTGGGCACTTCCGAGCCCATCATCCAGCAGGCCGGCCCCAACCGCATCGTGGTGCAGCTGCCCGGCATTCAGGACACCGCGCGCGCCAAGGACATCATCGGCCGCACCGCCACGCTGGAAGTGCGCATGGTGGAAGACGATCCGGGCAAGATGAACGAAGCCATGGCGGGCAATGTGCCGGCCGGCTACGACTTGCTTGACGAAGCCTCCTCGCGCGGCTCCAGCAAGATTCTGGTGCGCAAGGACGTGGAGCTGACCGGCGACAACATCAACGACGCCCAGGCGGGCTTTGATGAAAACGGTGCCCCGGCCGTCCATATCAATCTGGACACCACCGGCGCCGGCATCTTCCGTCAGGTAACCGCTGAAAACATCGGCAAACGCATGGCCATGGTGCTGGTGGAAAAAGGCCGCGCCGAGGTGGTGACCGCGCCGGTGATCCGTAGCGAGATCGGCGGTGGCCGCGTGCAGATTTCCGGCAGCATGAATCCGGCCGAAGCCAACGACACCGCCCTGCTGCTGCGCGCCGGCTCGCTGGCCGCGCCGATGAACATCGTGGAAGAACGCACGGTAGGCCCGAGCCTCGGCAAGGAAAACATCGAGAAGGGCTTCCATTCCACACTGTGGGGCTTTGCCGCCATCGCCGTGTTCATGGTGATTTACTACGGGGTGTTCGGCGTGTTCTCGGCGCTGTCGCTGGCCGTCAACGTGTTCCTGCTGCTGGCCATCCTGTCCATCCTGCAAGCCACGCTCACCCTGCCCGGCATCGCCGCCATCGCGCTGGCGCTGGGTATGGCCATTGACGCCAACGTGCTGATCAACGAGCGCATCCGCGAGGAGTTGCGCAACGGCGTGCCGCCGCATTCGGCCATCCAGGCCGGCTACAGCCACGCTTGGGCCACCATCCTCGACTCCAACGTCACCACCCTGATCGCCGGCCTTGCGCTGCTGATCTTCGGCTCCGGCCCGGTGCGTGGTTTCGCCGTGGTGCACTGCATCGGCATTCTGACTTCGATGTTCTCCGCCGTGCTGGTTTCGCGCGGTCTGGTGAACCTGTGGTACGGCCGCCGCCGCAAACTGACCTCCCTGGCCATTGGCCAGGTGTGGAAACCTGAGAAATAAGGACGGGCATCATGGAGCTTTTCCGTATCAAACGGGATATCCCGTTCATGAGCTACGGCCGGTTGACCACGGCGATTTCGCTGGTCACCTTCATCCTGGCCGTGTTCTTCCTCGCTACCCGTGGTCTCAACTACAGCGTTGAGTTCACCGGCGGCACCGTGCTGGAAGTGCAGTATCAGCAGTCGGCCGACCTCAATCTGATCCGCGACAGCGTGGACAGCCTGAAACTGGGCGAAGCCACGGTGCAGACGCTGGGCAGCAGCCGCGACGTCATGATCCGCCTGCCCAACAAGCCGGGCATCACGTCCGCCCAGCTGTCGGAAAAGGTGATGAGCCTGCTCAAGACCAAGGATGCTAGCGTGCAATTGCGCAAAGTGGACTTTGTCGGCCCGTCCGTGGGCGAGGAGCTGGTGAGTCACGGCCTGACCGCCGCGGTGCTGGTCTGCATCGGCATCATGCTCTACTTGGCCATCCGCTTCGAGTGGCGCTTTGCCGTGTCGGCCATCATCGCCAACATGCACGACGTGGTGATCATCCTTGGCTGCTTCGCCTTCTTCCGCTGGGAGTTCTCGCTGACCGTGCTGGCCGGCGTACTGGCGGTACTGGGCTACTCGGTGAACGAATCGGTGGTGGTGTTCGACCGTATCCGTGAAAACTTCCGCAAGCCGGGCATGCGCGGTCGCAACACGGCATCCATCATCGACAATGCCATCACCGCCACCATGAGCCGTACCATCATTACCCACTTCTCCACGGAAATGATGGTGGTGTCCATGCTGGTATTCGGCGGCCCGGCGCTGCACGGCTTTGCCATGGCGCTGACCATCGGCATCGTGTTCGGCATTTACTCCTCGGTGCTGGTGGCCAGCCCGATCGCCCTGTGGCTGGGTGTGAGTCGCGAACACATGATCAAGCCGACGAAACCGAAAGAAGAAGCGGTGGTCTGATTCACCGCCCCAACGGACAACTGGCCGGTCTTGACCGGCCAGTTTTTTATGCGGCACCCTTTCGGCCAACCTGCCTCACCTATCGGGACACTCCATGGAAGTGCTGACTTTCCTTATCGACTTCATTCTCCACATCGACACACATCTGGCCCAGCTGGTGGTCGATTACGGCGTGTGGATCTACGCCATCCTGTTCCTCATCATCTTCTGCGAAACCGGCCTGGTGGTAACCCCTTTCCTGCCGGGCGACTCGCTGCTGTTTGTTGCCGGCGCGCTGGCAGCCATGGGCAAGATGGATGTGCATCTGCTGACCGGCTCGCTGATCCTGGCCGGCATTCTGGGCAATACCGTCAACTACACCATCGGTCGCTATCTGGGCAATGCGCTGTTGCAGCGCTACCCGAAGCTGATCAAACCGGAATACCTGGCCAAGACCCACGCCTTTTACGACAAGCACGGCGGCAAGACCATCATCTTCACCCGCTTCGTGCCCATCATCCGCACCTTCGCGCCCTTTGTGGCCGGCATCGGCAGCATGGGCTACCGCCAGTTCACCGTTTACAACGTGGCCGGCGCGGTGCTGTGGGTGGCTGGCTTCACCTACGCGGGCTATTTCTTCGGCAACCTGCCCTTCGTGCGCAAAAACCTCGAGCTACTGATCTTCGGCATCATTTTCGTTTCCTTCCTGCCCGCCATCATCGAGTTCTGGCGGCACAAGCGCGCGGCAAAATAAATCCCGCCCCCTCGCTGAAACCGGCGGATTGGATACCGGTTTGGCCGCCGCAACGCTACGTCGCAGCGGCGGCCAAACCCAGCTCAAACATCGCAAACAAAGAGGCCGCCGCATGCGGCCTCTGCTTTTTCTACCCTCCTGCGCCGGCTGGCACTATCATGTCGCTCTTATGAAACGCATCCATAAGCTACCCGATCATCTCGTCAACCAGATCGCCGCCGGCGAGGTGGTGGAACGCCCAGCTTCCGCGCTGAAAGAAATGCTGGAAAACAGCCTGGACGCCGGTGCGGACAAGATCACCGTGGATCTGGCGCAAGGCGGCATCAAGCTGATCCGCGTCACCGACAACGGCATCGGCATCGACAAAGACGATTTGCCGCTGGCGCTGGACCGCCACGCCACCAGCAAAATCCAGTCGCTGGACGATCTGGAACAAGTAGGCACGCTGGGCTTTCGCGGCGAAGGTCTGGCCAGCGTCGGTTCTGTGTCGCGGCTCACCCTCACCAGCCGCCCCGCCGACAGTCCGCACGCGCACCAGATCATCGCCATCGACGGCGCCTTGCACCCGGTAGAGCCAGCCGCGCATGCGCCGGGCACCAGCGTGGAAGTGGTGGATCTCTACTTCAATACGCCGGCGCGCCGCAAATTCCTCAAGAGCGAAAACACCGAGTACGCCCACTGCGAAGCCACCTTCGAGCGCATCGCACTGGCCCATCCGCAGGTGGAGTTTCTGCTGCGCCACAACGGCAAGGTAGTCTGGCGACTGCCGGCGCAAAGCCTGGTGGACCGTGTCACTGCTCTGCTGGGCAAAGATTTCACCGCGTCCTCTCTGGCCGTCGAAACCGCCGCCGGCAAGATGACGCTGAGCGGCTTCATCGGCTCGCCCACCTATTCCAAGTCCAGCCGCGACGCGCAGTTTTTTTACGTCAATGGCCGCTTCGTGCGCGACAAGACCGCCCAGCACGCACTGCGCCAGGCTTACCGCGATGTACTGCATCACGAGCGCCATCCGGTTTATGCGCTGTTCCTCACCATGGATCCGGCAGGCGTGGACGTGAATGTGCACCCCACCAAGATCGAGGTGCGCTTCCGGGAAAGTCAGGCCATACACCAGTTTTTGTTTCACAGCCTCAACAAAGCCCTGGCCGGCACCAGCGCCGGCCTGACCGGGCCATCCGCCGCCGGCGCGTCGCCCGCAGAGTCAGCGCCGACGCAAGCCGCGCCGGACAGCCCGTTCGCCACACGCCCGGGCGCGCCCGCCAGCGGCGGCGCGCCGGCCCGCCAATTCGCCTACCAGCAACAGAGCATCCCGCTGCAGGTAGTGCGCGAATCCATCGGCATTTACGACAAGCTGTTCTCCGGTTTGCGCGAAGAAGAGCGCGCCGCGCCTTCGGCCAACCTTGATGCGGATCCTGCGCCGGCCCTGCCTTCCATGCTGCCGGCAGCCGACATTGCCGCGCTGCCGCCCGCCAGCGAGGGCATGCCGCCGCTGGGCTTCGCGCTGGCGCAACTCCACGGCGTCTACATTCTCAGTCAGTGCGAAGAGGGGCTGATCGTGGTGGACATGCACGCGGCGCACGAGCGCATTGTGTATGAAAGGCTGAAAGCCGCCATGGAAACCGACGCCATCCCCATGCAACCGCTGCTGCTGCCGGTATCCTTTGCCGCCGACCGCATGGAAGTGGCCACCGTGCACGAGCATGGCGAAGCAATGAAGGCCTTGGGCGTAGAGTTGGCCACGCTGTCTCCCACCCAGCTGGCGGTGCGCGGCGTGCCGGTCTGGCTGAAGGACGGCAACCCGGTGGATCTGGCGCGGGCCGTGCTGAAAGACGTGCGCGAATTCGGCCTCAGCCGGGTGCTCACCGAGCGCCGCAACGAGCTGCTGGCCACCATGGCCTGCCACGGCGCAGTGCGCGCAAACCGGCAATTGACACTGGCGGAGATGAACGCACTGTTGCGCGACATGGAGGCCACCGAGCGCTCCAACCAGTGCAATCACGGACGCCCCACCTGGGCGCGGCTCACCATGAAAGACCTGGACAATCTCTTCATGCGCGGCCGTTGAGCCGCGCCACCCGAATCTGAAAGACCCGCCGAAATGGCCAAACTGTTTTTCCGCTATGCCGCCATGAACAGTGGCAAGAGCACGCAATTGCTGCAAATCGCCAACAACTACGAAAGCATGGGCAAGGCCGTACTGCTTTACACCGCCGCCATCGACGACCGCTTCGGCGTGGGCAAGATCACCTCGCGGCTGAATATCCAGCGGGATGCGCTGACTTTTGACCCGGAGCTGGATTTTCTTCAGCGCGACTATGCGGATATCGCCTGCCTGCTGCTGGACGAGGCGCAATTTCTCACCCCGGACCAAGTGTGCCAATTGCACCAGCTGGCGCACACCCGCAATGTGCCAGTGATCTGCTTCGGCCTGCGCATCGATTTTCGCGGCCACCCCTTCCCCGGCTCCGCCTGGCTGTTGTCGCGAGCGGAAGACGTGGAAGAGATCAAAACCATCTGTGAATGCGGCAAGAAAGCCACCATGCACATCCGCATCGATGCCGACGGCCGCAGGGTGCAAGACGGCCCGCAAGTGGAAATCGGCGGAGAAACCCGCTACCGCGCCGTCTGCGGCCGCTGCTTTCATGTAGGCGAGCCGGACAGCCCGGCCTTGGCCGCGGCGGCCGGGGATGCGACACTGCCGGCCTCAGCCCACTGAACAGCACCATGTCCCACACTTTCTTCTGGCACGATTACGAAACCTTCGGCGCCGTGCCGCGCCAGGACCGCCCTTCGCAATTTGCCGGTGTGCGCACCGACGCCGAGCTGAATGAAATCGGCGAACCGGTGATGCTCTACTGCAAACCCGCCCCGGATTACTTGCCGGCGCCGGAAGCCTGCCTGCTCACCGGCATCACGCCGCAGCACTGCCTGCGACACGGCGTGCCGGAGCACGAATTCGCCGGCGTGATCGAGCGCGAACTGGCCACCCCCGGCACCATTGGCGTGGGCTACAACTCGCTGCGCTTTGACGATGAAGTGACGCGCTTCCTGTTCTGGCGCAATCTGATCGACCCCTACGCCCGCGAGTGGCAAAACCAGTGCGGGCGCTGGGACCTGCTGGATCTGGTGCGCGCCACCTTCGCGCTGCGTCCGGAGGGCATCGAGTGGCCGCTTCATGAAGACGGCCGTCCCAGTTTCAAGCTGGAACACCTCAGCGCCGCCAACGGCCTGCTGCACGAAGCAGCTCATGACGCCCTGTCCGATGTGCGCGCCACCATCGCACTGGCGCGGCTGATCCGCCAGCGCCAGCCCAAGCTGTTCGACTACTACCTCGCCTTGCGCCGCAAGGACGCGGTCAAGCTGCAACTCAACCTGCACGCGCCCAAGCCCCTGCTGCACATTTCCGGCATGTATGGCCCGGAGCGCGGCAACATCGCCATCGTCTGGCCGCTGGCCCAACATCCCGGCAACAGCAATGAAGTGATTGTCTGGGATCTGGCGCAAGACCCGGACCAGCTGCGCGGCCTGGGACCGGAGGCTATCCGCCAGCGGCTTTACACCCGCAGCGAAGACCTGCCAGAAGGCCTCACCCGCCTGCCCATCAAGACTATCCACATCAACAAGTCCCCCTTCGTCGTGGCCAATCTCAAAGTGCTGAGCGACGAGCGGCGCGAGCACTGGGGCATCAATATGGCGGACATCCAGCGCCATGCCGAGCACGCCGCCGCCCTGCCCGACCTCACCCCGGTATGGCGCAGCGTCTACCAGCGCGAAGACAACGGCCCGCGCGACGTGGACGAAAATCTCTACGGCGGCTTTGTTTCCAACAACGATCGCAAGGTGCTGGCCCGCTTGCGCCAGCAAAGCGCGGGTTTGCTGACCAACGAAATGCCCTTTTTTGAAGACGCTCAACTCAACGAACTGCTGTTTCGCTACCGCGCCCGCAATTTTCCGGACACCCTCTCCGCCAGCGAGCAAGCCCGCTGGCTGGACTGGCGAGGGCAAAAGCTGCGGGACGGCTGCATTCCGGGCCGCACGCTGGCGTCCTTCCGCGAAGAACTGGCCGCGCAAGCGCCTGGCGACGACCCGCGCCGCGCCGAGGTGTTGCAAGCGCTGGCCGACTATCCTGCTCTGATCCTGCCGCCAGCAGTCTGAAAAACGGCCTCGCCTTTCCAGGGACCAAGTTGGCCGAAGGCCCGCTCGCCATCAGGACAAGCCGCTGCCATCCGGCGGCGGCTTGTGCGACAATCGCCCCCTGTCCGATTTTCCGTTTTCCGCCATGACCGATACCCCGCGCGCCCTGCTGTTGATGGGCCCCACTGCCTCCGGCAAGACCGGCCTCGCGCTGGCGCTGGCCCAGCGCTTTCCCGTGGAGATTGTCAGCGTGGACTCGGCTCTGGTGTACCAGGGCATGGACATCGGCACCGCCAAGCCCAGCGCGGAGGAAATGGCGGTCTGTCCGCATCACCTGATCGACATCATCGATCCGCTGCAAACCTACTCGGCCTCGCGCTTTCATGCCGACGCCAATCGTCTGATCGCCGACATCCACGCGCGCGGCAAACTGCCGGTGCTGGCCGGCGGCACCATGCTCTACTACAAGGCGCTGCTGGAAGGCTTATCCGACCTGCCGCAAGCGGATGCCGAGCTGCGCGCCCGGCTGGACGCGGAAGCGGCGGAGCTGGGCTGGCCGGGCATGCACCGCAAGCTGGCGGCGCTGGACCCGGACACCGCCGCCCGCCTCAATCCCAACGATTCGCAACGCATCCACCGCGCACTGGAAGTCTGTCTGATCAGCGGCCAGCCCATGTCCGCGCTGATTGCTCGCGGCAAAGAAGCCGCCGCCAGTTTCCGCTTCCTGCCGCTGGCGCTGGCGCCCGAACAGCGCGGCTGGCTGCACGAACGCATCGCGCTGCGCTTCCGGCTGATGATGGAGCAGAATTTTCTGCAAGAAGTGCGCACGCTTCGGCAAACCTGGCCGGCGTTGACGCCGGACCTGCCCTCCATGCGCTGCGTGGGCTACCGTCAGGCCTGGGATTATCTGGACGGTGCCTGCAGCGAGGCGGAATTCATCGAACGCGGCATCGCCGCCACTCGCCAGCTGGCCAAGCGGCAGCTCACCTGGATGCGCAGCCTGGACGTGCTGCCGGTGAACGCGCAACGCCCGGATGTGGAAACCGCCGTGCTGGACGCTTGCGAACGTTTCCTCGCCGGCCGCGACATGGCGGACAATCTGGTGTATCGCGGCGCCTTCTGACGGCAAGCCCTGCGCCTTGGCCCTGGCGCTCTGCACAGTGTCATCACCTGCGCCAAAGCAAGAAAAAAGCGGGCTGAGGCAGCCCGCTTTTTCATTGCAACCCGCGCCTGCCTGCGTTCATGCGCAGGCAAGAACGGTCACACGCCCTGTTTGGCCGCCGCCACGCTCTGTTTCACCCACTCCAGGTGCGCCGCCTTGTCGAGGAAAGTCCAGGCCACAAAACGGCTGCGCTTCTGCCCCTGCCCCATCGTCACCACCTTGCTGTGACGCGCCCCAGCATCCTTCACCGCGCGGCGAATGGCCGGCAGGTTGTCCTCGCGCGACACCAGACTGGTAAACCACAAGCACTGGCGGGCATAGCGGCGACTCTCTTCCGCCATGCGGCCAATGAAGGCCACTTCGCCGCCTTGACACCACAGCTCATCCGCGCGACCGCCAAAGTTCAGCACCCCGCGACGCTCTTCCTTGCCCTTGCCCAGGTGACGCCACTTGCGCTCGGTGGCCTTGGCGGCTTCGTCGGCGGAAAGATGGAAAGGCGGATTGCACATGACCACTTCAAAGCGCTCGCCCTGACGCCATATGCCGTCGAACACCTGCTGGCTCTTGCGTTGCACGCGCAAGGCAATGCCTTCGGCCAAGCTCGGATTGGCGCGCAGAATGGCGGCGGCGTTATCCAGCGCCGGCTTGTCGATGTCGCTGCCCACACAATCCCAGCCGTACTCGGCGCGACCAATCAGTACATAAATGGCGCTGGCGCCGGTGCCCACGTCCAGCATGCGGGTGCGCGCCGGGGCCTGGCCGCCGCCGCTCTGACGCAGCAAATCCGCCACGCAATGCACATAATCGGCGCGCCCCGGGATGGGCGGGCAGAGATAGCCTTCGGGGATGTCCCAGTCACGCAGGCCGTACCACAAGCCCAGCAAGGCGCGGTTGAGGCACTTCACCGCCGCCGGGTCGGCAAAATCGATGCTGGTTTCGCCGGCGGGCGTGGTGACGAGATAGGCGGCAAGCTGCGGACACTCGGCTTGCAGCGCGACCAGATCGTAACGGCCCTGATGGCGGTTGCGCGGATGCAGGCTGACGGAAGATGAACTCATGGCGGCAATGAAAACGTAAACAGGCGGGTGCGCAGTATCGCAGAAAACAGCGCGCTCCGTTTGAAAAGCCGCCGCGCTGTCTGTTGCGCTGGCGCGCAACAGATCGGTCCGGGCGTACTACCCGGCCTCGCCGGTCAACGCCTCGGGGGCTGCCGGCGCCAGCTTCTGCAGCTCGGCGGATTGGGCCAGAATCAGCTGCCAGACCCTTTCCGCCACTGGCGACAAACCGTGGCGTTTACGACGAATCAGCATGATGGTGCGCTGGCGATAGGGCAGCAGCGGCAGCAGGCGCACCGGCGAGCCTTCCGGCACGGGCAGCGCCAGCCCCGGCGTCACCGTCACGCCCACGCCGGCCGCCACCAGCCGGAATACCGAGGTGGAGTGCCCCAGCTGCTGCGCCACCGGGCAGTGCGCACCGTATTCGCCCAGCAAGCGATCTATCAGACTGCGACTGCCGGACTGGTAATCCAGCAACACCAGCTTTTCACCGTGCAGTTGCCGCCACGCCACCGACGCCATGGCGGCGAAACGGTGGTCATTGCGACACAGTAGCCAGAAGCCGTCCGTCAGCAGCGGCCGGCAGTCGAGGTCGTCCAGATCATCCGCCTCCACCACGATGCCAAAATCTACCTCACCGGCGCGCACGCTATCGATATTGAGTTTCTGCACCTGATCATGTACTTGCAGGTGCACCGAGGGCAGTTGCGCCCCGCAGGCGGCCAGAATGGCCGGCATCAGCCCACCGGACAGCGTGGGGCTGGTGGCCACGTGCACCGTGCCCTGCTCGCCTTCGGCCAACCTGCGGGTTTCCTCCAGCACCTGATCCAGTTGCTCCAGCTGCCGGCTCAGCGCCAGATAAAAACGTCGGCCGATATCGGTCAGCGCCACTTCGCGCGTGGTGCGGTCAAACAGCCGCACCGCCAGCTCGGCCTCCAACTCGCGAATGCTGCGGCTGACGGCCGATTGGGACAGGCCGATGGCGTCGCCGGCGCGACCGAAACCCTGCTGCCGCGCCACCGCCAGAAAGACTTCCAGTTGCCGCAAACGAACATTCATGCTGATTTCTCATCAATTGATCCGATAAATCCATTTGTATGATCAATTGATCCATTGTTCAATAGCGGCTCGTGTTTTCTCGATGACAGGTCATGTCATGTTCAAGATTCTGGATTCCTTCACCCTGGCGCTGATCGGCACTGTGACGCTGGCCAGCCTGCTGCCCGTGCACGGGCAATTCGCCGCGCTGATGGACGGCGTCACCACCTTTGCCGTCGCACTGCTGTTCTTCCTGCACGGCGCCAAACTGTCGCGCGAAGCGGTGATCGCCGGTGCCACCCACTGGCGTCTGCATCTTCTGGTGATGGCCTGCACCTTTGCCCTCTTCCCCTTGCTGGGGCTGCTGCTCAAGCCGGTGCTGAGTCCACTGGTCACGCCCGACTTGTACCTGGGCATTCTTTATCTGTGCATGCTGCCTTCCACCGTGCAGTCTTCCATTGCCTTCACCTCGCTAGCCAAAGGCAATGTGCCTGCAGCCATTTGCAGCGCCACAGCGTCCAATCTGTTCGGCATCCTGCTCACCCCCCTGCTGGTGGGCATGCTGGTAGTGCATCGCGATGCCGGTAGCCAGGGCTGGCATTCGGTGCTGAATATCGTCGAGCAGCTGCTGCTGCCCTTCATCGCCGGCCAGATCGCCCGCCGTCATATCGGCCGCTGGGTGGACAAGCACAAGGCCATGCTCAAATACGTGGATCAGGGATCGATTCTGCTGGTGGTGTACACGGCTTTCAGCGCGGCAGTGTACAACGGGCTGTGGCAGCAGCTGCCCGCCAGCGCGCTGGCCGGGCTGGCGCTATGCTGCGTGGTATTGCTGGCCGTGCTGCTGCTGGCCACCACGCTGCTGAGCAAAAAACTGGGATTCAATGAAGAGGACCGCATCACCATCATGTTCTGCGGTTCTAAAAAAAGCCTGGCCAGCGGTGTGCCGATGGCCAAGGTATTGTTTGCCGGGCAAAGCTTTGGTGCGCTGATCCTGCCGCTGATGCTGTTTCATCAGATCCAGCTGATGGTATGCGCCTTCCTCGCCCAGCGGTATCACCAGCGCTACGCGGAACGCGAAGCGGCCAACGCCGGCGCCGAGGCCTGATCAGGCCGGCAGGGGCAAGGTTGGCCGAAGCCAGCCGCCCCCGCACTGCGGAAGGTTACCGGCGCGCCGCAACTTACAAATCGCTGATCCAGGCTTTTTCTTTCAGGGTTTTCAGCTGGTCTCGCAGGCCGGCGGCTTTTTCGAACTCCAGATTGCGCGCCGCTTCCAGCATTTCCTTCTCCAGCCGTTTGATTTCCTTGGCCAGCGTTTTCTCGTCCATCATCGCCACGCGGGCATCGTCCACCAACCGCTTGCGCTCGTTGTCCGGGCTGTACACGCCGTCGATGATGTCCTTCACCTTCTTGTCGATGCCCTTGGGCACAATGCCATGCTCGGCGTTGAAGGCCAGCTGCTTGTTGCGGCGGCGTTCGGTTTCGTCGATGGCGCGCTTCATGGAATCGGTGATGCGGTCGGCGTAGAGCAAGGCCATGCCGTTGAGGTTGCGCGCGGCGCGGCCGATGGTCTGAATCAGCGAGCGGTCCGAGCGCAGGAAGCCCTCTTTGTCCGCATCCAGAATCGCCACCAGGCTCACCTCCGGGATATCCAGCCCCTCGCGCAGCAAGTTGATGCCGATCAGCACGTCGAACATGCCCAGTCGCAGGTCGCGAATGATCTCCACTCGTTCCACGGTATCGATATCGCTGTGCAGATAGCGCACCTTGATGCCGTGCTCGGTGTAGTAATCGGCCAGTTGCTCGGCCATGCGTTTGGTCAGCGTGGTGACCAGCACCCGCTCGGAACGCTCCATGCGCAGACGGATTTCCGACAGCAGATCGTCCACCTGCGTCGCTACGGGACGGATCACGATCACCGGGTCCACCAGGCCGGTAGGCCGCACCACCTGCTCCACCACCTGCCCCGCATGTTCCTTCTCATAGGCGGCGGGCGTGGCGGAAACAAACACCGTTTGCGGCATCAGCTTTTCAAACTCGTGGAATTTGAGCGGGCGGTTGTCCGCCGCAGACGGCAGACGGAAACCGTAATCCACCAGATTCTGTTTACGCGCGGCGTCGCCCTTGTACATGGCCCCCACCTGCGGCACCGTGACATGCGACTCGTCGATGAACATCAAGGCGTTTTTCGGCAAGTAATCGATCAGCGTGGGCGGCGGGTCGCCCGGCCCGCGGCCGGAAAAATGCCGCGAATAGTTTTCGATGCCCTTGCAGAAGCCCATTTCGTACAGCATTTCCAGGTCAAACCGGGTGCGCTGCTCAATGCGCTGCGCCTCCACCAGCTTGCCCTCCTTTTGGTACCAGGCCACGCGGTCGGTCAGCTCGGTCTTGATCTTCTCGCAAGCGCGCAACACGGTGTCGCGCGGCGTGACGTAGTGGCTGGACGGAAACACGGTATAGCGACCGACACGCTGCTTGGTGCTGCCGGTCAGCGGGTCGAACAAGGTCAGCGTTTCCACTTCATCGTCGAACAGGCTCACCCGCAAAGCGGTATCGCTGCTTTCCGCCGGAAAGATATCGATCACGTCGCCGCGCACGCGGAAGGTGCCGCGGGCGAAATCCGTATCGTTGCGGTCGTACTGCATGCCGGTCAGACGGCTGATAATCTGCCGCTGCGGGATGCTTTCGCCCTCTTTCAGATGCAGGATCATCTGATGGTAGTCGGACGGATCGCCAATACCGTAGATGGCGGACACCGTGGCCACGATCACGCAGTCCTGCCGCTCGAGAATGGATTTGGTGGCCGACAGGCGCATCTGCTCGATGTGCTCGTTGATGCTGGAATCTTTTTCAATGAAAAGATCACGGCTGGGCACATAGGCTTCCGGCTGGTAATAGTCGTAGTAGGAGACGAAGTATTCCACGGCGTTTTCCGGGAAAAACTCGCGCATCTCGCTGTACAACTGCGCGGCAAGCGTCTTGTTGTGCGCCATGATGATGGCGGGCCGCCCGGTGCGGGCGATGACGTTGGCCATGGTGAAAGTCTTGCCGGACCCGGTCACCCCCAGCAGCGTCTGATACGACAAGCCATCCTCCAGCCCTTCCACCAACTGGGCGATGGCGGTGGGCTGGTCGCCGGCAGGCTCGAACACCTGATTGAGACGGAATGGACTGCCAGGAAAAGATGTCAGCATGGATATTTCTGAGCGGGTCTGAAGAATGGGAATTCTACGCCGATAAAAGGACGAACTCACCTGTTGTCGTTTCGTATCACTAATCGCGAATTTGCCCGCCGCAGAGGCGAAAGATTGTTTAAAATGCAGGCAACCCGA
Organism: uncultured Aquitalea sp.; assembly: GCF_945957525.1. Classification (GTDB taxonomy): domain Bacteria; phylum Pseudomonadota; class Gammaproteobacteria; order Burkholderiales; family Chromobacteriaceae; genus Aquitalea. The sequence goes on from NZ_CAMFLA010000024.1 coordinate 29,519, forward strand.
TAACTATTCCGAGAGTCGGGATGACTGACCGGCAAGAATAAGCCGGCGGCATTCCGTGATGCCGTATCTCCAAATGACAAGACACGGGAGTGTAAAAATCATGCTGAGGAAATTCGCCGCCATTCTGGTGTCGGCCGCGCTGGCAATGCCGGCTGTCGCCGCGCCACCGCAAGGCGTCATGGTGGCCAGCCAGATGGCCGACCACGCGGTACCCCGTCTGAATTCCCATTCGGTGCTGGTGCTGAATGGCGTCACCGGCGAACCGCTTTACGAAAAGAACATCCACCAGCGCATGCCCATCGCGTCCATCTCCAAACTGATGACCGCCATGGTGCTGCTGGATTCCGGCGTATCGCTGGATCAGGAAGTTTCCGTGTCCGACGCGGAAATCGATCGCGTCAAGAACACCACCTCGCGCCTGGCCGTGGGCACCACGCTGACGCGCAAGGAAATGCTGCTACTGGCGCTGATGTCGTCGGAAAACCGCGCCGCCGCCACTCTGGCGCGCACCGCGCTGCCCGGCGGCACGCAGGCCTTCGTGGAGCGCATGAACCACAAGGCGCGCAGCCTGGGCATGACCGAGACGGTTTTCTACGACCCCACCGGGCTTGATCTGCGCAACACGTCCACAGCGGCCGACCTCGCCCGCATGGTGAAAGCCGCCCACACCTATCCGCTGATCCGCGCTTTCACCACTACGCCTGAGCACCAGATCGTTTCCGTGCGCAACCGCCTGCTGCAATACCGCAACAGCAATGCGCTGGTGCGCGAAGGCACTTGGGACATCAGCATCCAGAAAACCGGCTACATCCAAGAGGCCGGCCGCTGCATGGTGATGCAAGCCACGGTGGGTTCGCAGCCGCTGATCATCGTGCTGCTGGCCGCAGGCGGCAGCGCGGCGCGCTTCAACGACGCCCGCAACATCAAGACCTGGCTGGAAGCCCACCCGGCCAGCTGGCTGGCGGGTTAAAAACCGCAGACGAAAAAGCCGGACACTGTCCGGCTTTTTTTGCGTCCGATCACGCGCCGCTTACCTGCATGGCATCACGGGTTTCCTTTCCCAGCGCTTGCTGCTAGCGTTAGGGCTTTGCCCATGCAACCGGAGCGCAGCCTTGACCATTGAAATCCGTCCCGCCGAGCGCGGCGACGCCGCCCTCATCCTGCATTACATCCGCGAACTGGCCATCTATGAGAAGGCCGAACACGAAGTGGTGGCCAGCGTGACCGATATCGAAAGCTCGCTGTTCGACGCCAACTCTCCGGCCCGCGGACTGATTTGCCTGCAAGACGGGCATCCCGTCGGTTATGCGGTCTACTTTTTCAGTTACTCCACCTGGCTTGGCAAGTCGGGCCTCTATCTGGAAGACCTCTACATCACCCCCGCGGCGCGCGGCAGCGGCGCAGGCAAGTGCCTGCTGCGCCATTTGGCGAGGCTGGCGGTGCAACAAGGTTGCGGCCGTTTCGAATGGAGCGTGCTGGACTGGAATCAGCCCGCCATCGACTTTTACCAGTCCTTCGGTGCAGAACCACAGTCGGAATGGGTGCGCTACCGTCTGGCCGGCGATGCGCTGCAAAGGTTTGCCGAAGGGGCCTGAACCGCGATCACGCCCAAGAAAAAGCCCGGATCTGCGCGGACCGGGCTTTTCTTATTCAAGCATTGCGCAAACCTTGCCCCGAGGCATCCAGAGTCTGCGATTGACAGTATCTACTTGCGGGTCATGAAGCGGACGTAATCACCCTCTTCCACCGGCAAACGGGCACTTTGCACCACCGCGATGGAAAAATTGGGCTGCACCTGAATCACCGACACGCTACCGGACAAGTCCTCCGGCACACCCAGCTCGCGCACGCCCCCACCGCTGCGCACCACCTCCGCCGATCGCGGTTTGTAGAGCAGCAACTGATCGCCCGTGGCAATGCCGTCCAGACCACCCACATTCAGGTATACGCGCTTGCCGCCATCCACTTTCACCACTTTGGCGGCCAAGGGAATGCAGGCCACCACGTCCGCCACTTCATTCGCCGCCTTGTCCAGCACGCCATTCACCATACGGCCATAATCGGTATCCCAGAAAGCCGCGGAGCCGAATGGCACCTTGATGGGAGACAGCACTTTGCCCTGCGCGACATTGCTGACGCGGCGGCTTGCCAGCACGGCGCCGGTCAGCGTGTCGTATACCCAGACCTCCATATCGAACTGGCGCGCAGTGGGACGGAATTTCACCGCCCCGCCCAGCAGATTAGCAAACGGGCCGTTGTAGTACATGCCTTGCTCGCTGACGTTGTTGGACTCATACAGACTGGCGCGCAGCGCCTTGTCCGTGACGGCGGTGGAGAGAATGCGACCGGCCACCACAAACTGGATGTCTTCCTTGCGACCGATTTCATGCACGGTTTCCCAACCGGCGGCGGGCTCGCTGCTGTAGGAGTTGGACAGCACGGTCAGCCGGCCGGCATCGCGCACATCGAAACCACCCTTGGCCGACAGGCGACGCGCCAGATCGGTAGGCACCGAGGTGGCCAGCTCCTGCAAATCGTTGGCTTCCGCCGGGCGCACCACGTGGAAATAGGTAGTCAGCAATTTGCGGCGCAATACGCGGCCTGCGGGCATGCCACAGGCGGCGCTTTGCGGCTTAGCCTGCGGCGTTGCCGCGCCGGCGGACGGGTCTATTCGCAGCTGGACATGGTAAAGCCCATCCGCGCTGTACTCTTTCAACACCTTTACCTTGCCCTGCAAGGAAGGGGCGGACAGCGTGCTGGTTTCCGCCACATTGCCGGATTCCATCATTTGCAGGGATTTGAATTCGCCGCCCTGGCTGATGGCGGCTTGCTGCAGGGCATCGCGGATAGCCAGCTCGCGCGCGGCGGCCTGCCCGCCGTCCAGCGGCGCAATGCCCTCGGCGGTTACCGGCGCGGCTAACGCGAACGGTGAAAAAACAAATGCCGCCACAAGGGCGGCAACTGTGTAACGGAAAGTCCGTATGGTCATCAGTGGGCTACGTAGAAGTTGCTTTCGTAACGCGAGGCGCCGCAATTGCCTTCGGCGCACTCCACTCCCACCGCAGCGTTTTCCTGCGCGGCTTTCATAACACTACCATTTTTTTCCAGCGCATTCTTGAACTGCTTGTAGAAGTCCTGATCCAGCACGATCTCCGCCACCGCCTCGCTGGTGCCGTCCGGCCGCATGGAAGTGGAGATCACACTTACGCCGCGCAGGTAGGCATCCACATAGGTGCGGAAGCTATCACTGGTGGACACCATATTGGCCACCGAGCTGTTGCCCACCAGCTTCATGCCTTGCACTTGCTCGGCGATGGAGCGGAAAGCGTCCAGCCGCGCCGCGCGCATGGCCAGCAACTTGCGCTGGGACGGCGTCAGGGCCGAGCTGTAAGGGGCCGCGCCGCTGCCGGTAACGCGAATCGTGACGGGCGCGTAAGGATTGACCTCCTTCACCACCACCCTGGGCGCTTCGGGCTCGATGCCCGGACCGGCGTAACCCACACCGGTCATCGCGCCGCCGGGGGCCGGCTCCCTGGCAACGACGGGGCGAACGCCGGCAACCGGTTCAGGCTGACTGGCGGAGGCGCAGGCCGTCAGGCCCAGCAGGATGGAAAGAGCGAGAACATGGCGAGTGCAGGTGTTCATGGCGATGACCGTTTCTACTTGTTTTGGAGGCGCGTCGCGACGGATCCCTCCACCACGACACTCCGTTATCGGCCATACCCGTGGAAACTTGAGGCTTATTTCACGCTATCGCACAGCGCCGGCGCGGCGGCGGCGCGATTGAACTGGCGCGCGGAGGAAAATCCCGCCGCCAGCGCGGCCTTCTCCTTGGAGAAGCCTGCATGGCGCCATTGCATGGCCAACGCCAGCCTCAGCGCGGTCTGGTAGTCATGCACCGACACCCCGGCCTGCTCGCGAAATAGCCGCGACAAGTGCCGGGCGCTGACATGCACCGCTTCGGCCAACCTTTGCACCGGCCATGACTCGTCCGGCGCGGCGGCAATCAGATCCTGCGCCCGGTGCACTGCGGGATGCAGGTGATTACGGTGCGCCAGCCACGGCGACAGCTGCGGATCGCCCGGCGAGCGACGAAAGTACACCACCATGTGCCGCGCGGCGTCGCGGGCAATGGCAGGCCCCGCCAGCTGGCTGACCATCTGCAACGCCATGTCTATGCCTGCGGTGATGCCGGCGCTGCTCCACACCGGGCCGTCCTGCACATACACGCGATTGTCCTGCACCCGGGCCGAAGGCGCGCTTTCGGCCAACCTTGCCAGCAGGGTGTGATGGGTGGTGCATTGCCTGTGCGCCAGCCAGCCGGCCTCGGCTGCCAGCAAAGCGGCCGAACATACCGTGGCGAGAATGTGGCGGGCGGGATCGAACACGCGGCGCAGCCAGGCAATCACTGTCCGCGCCTCCGGCTGGGCATAGGCATCGGCCGATCCGGCCGCGCCGGGGATCAGTATCACGGCGCCGTCGGGCAGCGTATCGGGCAAGGGTGCCAGCCCGCCCAGCGGGAGCCCAAGCGAGCTGGGCGTGGCTTCGTGCGGCGCGCAGTAATGCAAATGCAGCGCCGCGCCAAACTGATTGGCGATGCGAAAGGCCTCCGCCGGCCCGGCGAAGTCCAGCAACATGAAGCCGGGCGTCAACACAAAATACAGTTCACGCGCCATGCCGCACCGGTCGTGTACGCAAGCGCTGCAGCCATTGCCCGCCAAACAGGTTGACGATCAGCCCGCCCAGCAGCAATACGCTGCCGGCGGCTTGCAGCACGCTGAGCCGCTCGCCCAGCAATAGGGAGGATGTCAGCACCCCCACCACCGGCACCAGCAAGGAAAACGGCGCCACCTTGTTGGCGGGATGCCGGCTCAGCAGCCGGCTCCACATGCCGTAACCCAGCAAGGTGGCCATGAAGGCGAGGTAGGCCACCGCCAGAAAGGACGACAAGGAAAAGCCGCTCAGCGCAGCTGTGACGCGCTCGCCGCCCTCGATCAGCAACGACAGCGCAAAGAACGGCAGCGGCAGCACGAGGCTGGACCACACCACCAGATTGAGCGGCTGAATGCGATAACCGGCCTTGCCGATCAACCGGATAATGATGTTGGAACCGGCCCAGCAGACCGCCGCCGCCAGCGTCAGGCCAAAGCCGATGGCAGTCATATTGCCGCCCTTGGCCATGCCGATCAGCGCCAGCCCGGCCGCCGCGCACAGCAAACCGCCCACCTGCGCCGCCTGCCAGCGCTCCTTCAGCACCAGCCCGGCCAGAATCAGCGTGAAGAAGGCTTGCGATTGCAACACCACCGACGCCAGCCCCGCCGGCATGCCCAACTTGATGGCGCTGAACAAGAAGGAAAACTGGCCCAGCCCCACGGTCAGACCATAAGCCGCTACCCAAGGCCAGGGGATGGCTGGTCGGCGAATAAACAACAAGGCCGGAAACGACGCCAGCGCGAAGCGCAAGGCGCCCAGCAACAGGGGCGGCACATCCGCCACGCCCCACTTGATGACGACAAAGTTGATACCCCACACCACGACAATGGCGAGAGCTTGCAAAACATCCTGAAGGGGCATGCCATTCATTCCTTCTGTGCTGAAAGGCTGTTCAATATCTCGCGCGCAAGACCGGGACAAGGCGAAACAAGCGGCAGCGCGGCGCGCCAGCAAGCAGGGGCCCGCCGCCCCTGTCGCCCTGTCGACGTTCAGGCCGCGTCGCCTGAGGGATCTGCCGCCGGGCGCGGGCAGGGTTGCTCGCGCAACACCCTGTTGGCGCTGGCCGGGTGGCGCGCCAGCGCCGCAGGCGGCCGCCTCGGCCTTCTCACCAGCTCCCCTCCGCAATTGGGACAAACGCCGCCAAGGCGCTGTTCGGCGCATGGACGGCAAAACGTGCACTCAAACGTGCAGATCATGGCCTCGAGGCTATCAGGTGGGAGATCGACGTCGCAGCACTCGCAGTTGGGTCGCAATGTCAGCATGTCAGCGCTCCTTCGGCAAACCATCCAGAGCTTCCGCCACCGAAGCGATGCGGGCAAAGCGGCCGGCCAGCACCAGTTCGGTTTTCTCGCGAATCTCCGCCGGCGAGTAGCGCTTGCCGCTGAACGGGTGGGTCATAGCAAAGGTGAGCGTGGCCTCGCTGACAAAATCCACCTGATAGCCCAGATCGGAGGCCACGCGAGTGGTGGTTTCACAGCATTGCTCGGTACGAATGCCACACACCAGCAGTTTGCCGATGCCGCGCTCGGTCAGCCACTCATGCAGACCACTGCCGATCATGGCATTGTGCACATGTTTGATGAAAATGGCATCCGGCGCGTCCGGCAGCCAGGCTTGCGCCCGCACCAGCCCGGAGGCTTGGTCAAACGGATACTCGCCGTCCTCGTGCAAGACTTGCACCACCGGCACGCCGCGCTCGCGTGCGCCAGCTATCAGCGCCGACACCGCCTGCCGGAACGCGGGCAGCCCGCTTTCTTCCCAATAATCCCTGTGCAGGAAAGAGTCTTGCACATCGATCACCAACAATGCCGCCTTGCTCATTTTCAGTCTCCTTGCGATCGACATCGTCGACCGTTTGCCTTGAGTGGACGGACACAGTCTAGATCACCCGGCAAGGCTGTTTCAGGCCATGCGCGGACAATACCCTGCCAAAAACGGACATCTCTTGAAAAGCGGTTTACCAAACTCCTGACGCTGCGTTGCGCCTCAGTCGTGATACCGATTTTTGTTAACCGCTTTAAGCGGCTTACACCAGCCCGGCATGCCGCAACTCATCCAGCAGCAGCCACATGGCGGTACCGCCCATCAATACGGCCATGCTGAGATTGAACACCATCAGGCCGCGCGCACCGGACAAACAGTGGCGCAGTTTTTCGCCCACCCAAGCCCACAGGCTGATGCACGGCAGGTTGACGATGGCGAACACCACGGCCAACGTCAGCGCACCGCCGATGCGCAAGGCCGGGTCCGCAGGCATGAACAGGATTGCGGCATTGATCACCATCACCCAGGCCTTTGGGTTGACCCACTGGAACAGCGCCGCGCCAAGAAAGCTCATCGGCTGCGCCTCCTCCCTCGCCTCCGGCTTGCCGGAACCGGCAATGCGCCAGGACAGCCACAGCAAATAAACGCAGCCGGCCAGCGCCAGCGGCAAGCGAGCGGATTGAAGCCAGCCCAGCACCCAGGACAGCAGGCTGGCGGTAATGAATACCTGCGCCGCGCAGCCCAGGCTGATCCCCAGCATGTGCGGCAGCGTGCGACGGAAACCGAAATTGACGCCAGACGCCGCCAGCATCAGATTATTGGGGCCGGGCGTGATGGACATCACGCCCACATAGGACATCAGAGCGACTTCAAGCATGACGGGCACCTTGGCGAAATGATCAGGAAATGGCTTGCCCCCAATGTCCCCTGCGCTGAAAAACCTCTGGCGCGAAAGCGTTGGCCGGCAGCCTGGCCGTCAGACTTTCCTGTTGTCGGACACCCTCGCCGTGACGGCGGAGGTCTTGAACAAGCAACGGGGTTTGCCTGACTGCCCTTACATTCTGAAAGCCGCGCCCGTTTGGTGACAGCCGCAAAGACCCGCCATTGTCATGGTGACAGTCGTGTATTTGCCGGCACTGTCACCATTCTCTATGATGATTACTGTCACTGCCGCACTGCCGCATTCTCAGGCACTGTAACCATTACTTGCATGCAGCGCTTACCCGGACCCCACCATGACCGATTCGGCCAACGCCACCCTTTACCAGCAATTGGCGGATGATCTGTCCCTCGCCATTTCGCGCGGCACGCTGCCGCCCGGTGCGCGCCTTCCCTCGGTCAGACGCACCTCGCAAAGCCGCAACCTCAGCCTCAATACCGTTGTGGCGGCATACAGAGTGCTGGAGGACCGGGGGCTGGTGGAAGCCAGACCGCAATCCGGCTACTACGTGCGCGCCAGACTGCCCTCGCCAGCCCGTGCACCTACCACCCGCAGCGGCCCGGCCAAGCCCACCGAAAACAAGGTGCTGGACCTGATCGGCACCGTATTGGCAGCTCAGCAAACTCCGGGCTTTATCGATCTGGCGCTGGCCTGCCCGCGCGGCGGCGACTTCTACCCCGGCAATAAACTGGCCCGCCTGATGGGGCAGATCCTGCGCCGGCAGCCCGGCATGATCAGCACTTACGCCCTGCCGCCCGGTTCCGAACGCCTGCGGGTGCAGATTGCCCGGCGCGGGCTGGAGCTGGGCATGGCGCTGGAGCCGGACAACATCATCCTCACCAATGGCTGCATGGAGGCCTTGCAACTGGCGCTGCGCGCCGTGACGCGGCCTGGAGACGCGGTGGGGCTGGAGTCGCCCACCTATTTCAATCTGCTGCCCTTGTTCGCCAGCCTGGGCCTGAAGGCGGTGGAAATTCCCACCGACCCGCAAACCGGACTGGCCATGGATGCGGTGGAGCTGCTGCTGTCCGAGCAGCGCATCACGGCGCTGGTGGCTATGCCCAATGTGCACAACCCGCTTGGGTGCAGCATGCCGCTGGAAGCCAAGAAACGGCTGGCCCGACTGGTGAACCAGTACAAGGTGCCCTTGATCGAGGACGCGCTGTACGCCGAACTGCAGTTCAGCGACACGCTGTCGCCTGCGGTGAAGGCCTTTGACGACGACGGCTGGGTCATCGTCTGCTCCAGCTACAACAAGACGCTAGCGCCCGACTTCCGCGTCGGCTGGATGGAAGGCGGGCGCTTTGGCGACGCCCTGCGCAAGCTGAAATTCGCCTCCTCCGTAGCCCAGCCGCAAGTATTGTCGGAAACGCTGGGGGCGTTTCTGGAGTCCGGCGGCTACGATCACCATCTGCGCGCCCTCAAGCGCCGCTACGCCGCTCATGTGGAAAAGGTGCGCGGCCTGATCGCCCGCCACTTTCCGGCCGGCACCCGCGCCACCGATCCGGCCGGCGGTTTTCTCATCTGGCTGGAACTGCCCGAGCAGGTAGACAGCGTGGCACTGTTTCACGCGGCCATCGCAGAAAACATCAGCATCATGCCCGGCCCGCTGTACTCGCCCGGGGGCCGCTATCGCAACGCCATGCGCCTGTCATGCTGCTACCCGATGGATGAACGTTATGTGGCGGCACTGACCCGCATCGGCATGCTCGCTCACCAGCAACTGGCTTCCGCCTGAATTCGCACTGGTATTTTTGGCCGGGCAGCTGGCGAACCATCTGGCAACCCGACCACCGCAGACGATGCCAACTGCGCGGCAAAGCACTGCCTAGCAATGGCGGCTTTGCTTGCCCTCTTCCCCGCATCCCCGGCAAGCATGGCCAACTCACCCGCGATGGAAACGTTGCCGCCGCGACGCGAATACCCAGAAACGTCTTAGAACCGGCTGCGGTTTTTCTTCCATTTTCATCGGTGAAGGCCTATCAATAAAAGCACGGACATGCCAGATGCATCGCCCGTCGCCAAGCCCGGCTCCGTTAGAATGAGCCCTTGCGCGCACCATAAGGACAAAAGCCGACATCGACCGCCCCTGCCGCGCACGACGCCAGGCGGCGCCCGGCGAGGAGGCGTAGCCCGTGACGCACAATCGTTCAATGATCAGGATTGCGCCACATGCCGATGCATGAATGGAATCTGCCACGAGAGTCGGAACTGGCGCGGCTGGACAAACTGCACCTACCCATCGCCGGGCTGCTGCGCCAGTGGGATGACGGCGGCGATCGCGATGCGGCACTGTGCGCGCGCCTGCGCGAGGCCTTCGGCCAACTGTTCCACCAAGAGGACGCGCTGATTCATCGTTGCGGGCTGGAAAGCGCAGCGGCAGACGGCCACCTTGCCGAACACCAACAACTGCTGGAAAAGATCGACACGGCGCTGAGCGAGCCCGGAGACGCCGCCCATGACGCGCTGCGCGGCGCGCTTCGGCACTGGCGGCGACGCCACCGCGACAGCCATGATCTCTTGTTGCGCTATGCCGCATCTTCGCTGGAACACGAACAGCAGCGCCAACGCGAAGCACATCAGCGCGAATGGCGCTGCGCGCACGCCATCAACCGCCTGCTCGCCGCCCCCGGCGAACTCTCAACCGCCCTGCAGCAAATAGCAGAGCTGCTGCCCGCCGGCCTCGGCTGGCCACCCGCCTGCGGCATCCACCTGCTGTTTCGCCAATGGCATGTCTGCAGCGAAGCCTACGATGCAGACCGCACCCGCCTGCACATAGCCCTGCTGGTGGACGGACAAGTGGCCGGCGACCTCGAGCTGAGCCTGGCCGGCGATGAGACGGATTCCACCTTTCTGGCTACCGAAAGCGAACGCCTGTACCGCTTGGCGCAGTGCCTGGAGCAGGCGCTGGAACAGCGCGAACGCAGGCAACAGGCAGACCGGCAAAACGCGGAATTCCGCATCGCCATGGAAAACGCCGCCGACGCCACCATCGTCACCGACACTCGCGGCCGTCTGAGCTACGCCAACAACGCTGCCTGCAATCTGCTGGGCTATACGCGCGAGCACATGCTGCGCCTCAACCTCACCGACCTGAGCCCGCCGGAAGAAATGCCGCGCCATTTGCGCGAGTTTCAGGCGCTGCAGCACAACGGCTTTTTACGCGGAGAGTTCAGGTTGCGCCGGCAAGATGGACGCAGCCTGATCATGGAACTGAACGGCGTCCCCCTGCCCGAGCAGCGCTACCTTATCAGCGGCCGCGACATCACTGCCAGCACCCTGGCGGAGAACGCGCTGCGCGAATCAGAAGACCGCTTTCGCACCATTGTCGAAGCCACTGGCGACGGCATTCTGGTGTCAGAGAAATCCAGCGGCCGCTTTATTTTCGCCAATCAGGCCATGTGCCAGATGCTGGGCTACACCAGCGGCCAGCTGACTGGCCTCAGCATGCCGCACATCCACCCCGACAGCGAGTTGCCAGACATCCGTAAAACCATGCGCCAGATGAATGAGGGCCGGCTGGCCATCGCCTCGGAGATTCCGGTAAAGCGCCGCGACGGCAGCCTGTTCTACGCCGACGTCAAAAGCTCTCCCATCCGTTTTGGCCAGACACCCTGCCTGATGGCGGTTTTCCGTGACGTCAGCGAACGGCGCGAAGCCGAACTGCTGCTGAAGCGCCACCTGGACATCCAATCCCTGTTGGGCACGCTGTCCACCCAACTGGCCAACGACCCGATCGAAACCCTGTGGGACCGTCTGCCGGACATGCTGGGCCGAGTGGGCAGCATGCTGCATGCCGACCGGGGCTGCCTGATACGGCTTGACCGGCTCAAGCGCAGCAGCCTGTTGACGCACTTGTGGCAGAAAACGGGCGAAGACGGCCTGCCCTTGCCCAATGCCCTGAATATTCCCACCAGCGGCATGGATTGGCTGTGCGGCGAACTGGAGCGCCAGGGCTTCCTGACAGTAGACGCCGACACCAGCCTGCCGGCGGAAGGCGGCACCCTCAAAGCGCTGATGCGCGTCAACGGCAGCCGCTCGCTGCTGATCGCACCCCTGCGTCAGCAGCAGGAGATCAGCCAACTGATCATCATGGATTGCCAGAGCGACCGACACTGGCTATGGATTGAAAGCCGCATGCTGCAGTCGGTGGCGGAAATGCTGGCTGGCTCGATCGAACAGTACTACCGCACGCTGGAGCTGACCGAAAGCCGTCGCCGTTTGCTGGAAGCCCAGCGCATTGCGCGCGTGGGCAGCTGGGAATGGGACATCCTGCACGACAGCATGCACTGGTCTGAAGAGGTGTACAGCATTGCCGGGCTGCATGCGGAGCAAATCGACAGCAGCTACGACAATTTCCTCGGACTGATCCACCCGCAGGACAGCAAACTGGTGCGCCAGGCCATCAACCGCTCGCTGGAGAGACTGACGCCGCTAGAACTGGAGCATCGCATCATCCGTCCGGACGGCAGCGAACGGGTGGTGTGCCAGCAGGCCATCGTGCGCGTGTCGGACAACGGGCGCGCCTTGCGCATGACCGGCACCTTGCAGGACATCACCGAAGCCAAGCAGAAGGAACTGCTGCTGCGCCAATCAGCCACGGTCTACGAAAATACGCTGGAAGGCGTGATGATCACCGACCGCGATCTCAGCATTCTCGACGTCAACCCGGCTTTCAGCCAGATTACCGGTTACAGCCGGCAGGAAATCATTGGCAAAAATCCGCGAGTGCTGCAGTCCGGCAAGCACGACCACCATTTCTACCAGCAAATTCACGAATCCATCCGCGTCACCGGCCACTGGCAGGGCGAAATCTGGAACCGGCGCAAAAACGGCGACATCTACCCGGAATGGCTGACCATCAGCGCGGTATACGACGATCAGCGCGTCGTCACCAATTATGTTGGCGTGTTTTCCGACATCAGCCAGATCAAGAAATCCGAGTCCGATCTGGAAAAGCTGGCGCACTTTGACTCGCTCACCGGCCTGCCCAATCGCCTGTTGTTCCTGTCCCGTCTCGATCACGCGATCGAAAACGCCAAGCGCAGCGGCGCAGGCGTCGCCATCCTGTTTATCGATCTGGACAACTTCAAACAGGTCAACGACACCCTGGGCCACAGCACCGGCGACCGGCTACTGCTGGAAGTGGCCACCCGCCTGAAGACCTGCGTGCGCAAGTCCGACACCGTGGCGCGCATCGGCGGCGACGAGTTTCTTGTGCTGCTGGAAAACCAGTCTTCGGACAACCCGGCGATAGACATCGCCGCCAAGCTGGTGGCCGCTTGCGGCAAGCCCTTCTTGCTGGACGGCCACGAAATGATGGTGACCGCCAGCATCGGCATCAGCCTGTTCCCGCGCGATGGCCTGGATGCGGAAACCCTGATGCGCAATGCCGATATCGCCATGTACCAGTCCAAGGCCGAGGGCAAATCCTGCTTCCACTTTTATACCGAAGAGCTCACCCGTCACGCCATGTTGCGGGTAAAGATGGAGCAGGAGCTGCGTACTGCCCTGCGGCGCAAACAACTGCACCTAGCCTTGCAACCCAAATACCGGCTGACCGACGGCAAACTCAGCGGCGCCGAGGTGCTGCTGCGCTGGCACCACCCGGATTTGGGACGCGTGCCGCCGGATGTGTTCATCCCGCTGGCGGAAGAGACGGGGCTCATCATTCCCATTGGCGCATGGACCCTTCGGCAAACCTGCCTGCTGATACGCAAATGGCTGGACATGGGCCTGACACCGGGCATGATCAGCATCAACATCGCCGGACCGCAGATCCGCCGCGCGCCCTTGCAGGAAACCCTGCAGCACGCGCTGAACGAATTCCGCCTGTCGCCGGAACAGCTGGATCTGGAAGTCACCGAATCCTTCGTCATGCACCGCCCGGATGAGAGCCTGAAAGTGCTGCGCAATTTGCGCGAGCTGGGCGTTAACCTCTCCATTGACGACTTCGGCACCGGCTACTCCTCGCTCGCCTATCTCAAGCAACTGCCCATCCAGACCCTGAAAATCGACAAATCCTTCGTCCGCGGCCTGCCGCACAACGAAAACGATGTCGGCATCTGCCGCGCCATCATCTCGCTGGCCCGCACCATGCACATGCAACTGGTGGCGGAGGGTATTGAGACCGAGGAGCAACTGCGTTTTCTGGTGGAGGAAGGTTGCGAGTTCGGCCAGGGCTACCACTTTGCCAAACCCATGTCGGTGGAAGACTTCGAGGCCTTGCTGCAATCCAGCCGCATCAGTGAGCGCCTGCAGAGCATCAGCCGCTAAGACATGCTCCCCCCCAGCCCCTTCGTTGCAACGCTTGCCTTGTTCCGTCAGGCCCGCCCCTGCCAACCCATCCCTTGCAAGCCGCGACCAGCACGTCAGCTTGCCAGCGCGCAGACATGAAAAAACCGGCCCCCAGGGGCCGGTTTCGTTTTACTGCAGAGGCTTGCGCCGGCTAACTCAGGCCAGCAAGTGGTTGTTGAGCTCGCGCATGCCGGCTGACAGCATGGCCAGATCCAGCGAGCTGAAAGACTGCAGCTCGGCAAACATCTGGTAGCACACGTCCAGCTCGCCGCGTCGCTTGGTCAGCCAGACATCTGCGAAGGCCTTGTCGGCCGACGCCTCGCTCAGCGCCAGCTTGCTCAGCTTGCGATGCAGGCGATACAGATCATCGCGCAGCGCGGAGCGGGCCAGCGACTGCCAGCGGTTGTCGCGCGGCAGGCCGGTAATGGCGTCGCGCAGCCAGTCCAGTTGCAGCGTGCGGCCAAGCTGGTAGTAGTTTTGCGCCACTTCATCCAGCGTCAGCTCGCCGCCTTCGGCGATTTCGATGATGTCCATCAGTGGTACGGCGAACTCCAGACGAGCCAGCACGCTGGCCAGATCCTTCGGCATGTTCGCCATGTCCAGACGGGCTTCCAGCTCGGCCACGGCCGGGTACTGGGCAGCGGACACCAGCGCCGGCAGCTTGGCCAGCAGCGCTTGCACCTTGTCGGCGTACTGGGCAATGACGGCGTTCACCGAGGTGAACGGACGCTTGTTGCGCAGCACCCAGCGGGTAACACGCTCGATCAGCGTGCGCACCAGCACCATCATCTGCATCTGTTGGTCGGCCGGGATCAGGTTGTCCAGCGCCTCGATGCGGCCCCACAGGCTTTCCGCGTTGAACACGCGGCTGGCGATCCACCATGCGCGGGCGATGTCGGCCGCGGAGAACGGCGATTCCTCCTGCAGGCGGAACACAAAGGTGGTGCCCATGCGGTTGATGATCTGGTTGGCCAGCTGGTTGGCGATGATCTCGCGCTTCAGCTGATGCTGTTCCATCTGTTTGCCGAAGCGCTCTTGCAGCGGTTTCGGGAAGTAGTTCACCAGCACCGGCAGGAAGTCGGCGTCATCCGGCACATCCGTCGCCAGAATGGCCTGATCCAGCGAAATCTTGCTGTAGGCCAGCAACACGGCGATCTCCGGCACGGTCAGACCCTGGCGGGCCAGGCGACGCTCGTTGATCTGGGTGTCGGACGGCAGGTACTCGATCTCGCGATTGAGTTCACCGGTCTTTTCCATGTGCGTGATCATGCGGGCGTGGGTGGACAGCATGGACGCCGCCTCCAGCCGCTTGATGGCCAGCACCTGGGTTTGCAGCACGTTGTTGCGCAGCACCAAATGCCCCACTTCGTCGGTCATTTCAGCCAGCAACTCATTCCGCTGTTTCAGCGTCATGTCGCCGGCCTGCATGACCGCGCCCAGCAGGATCTTGATGTTCACCTCGTGGTCGGAGCAATCCACGCCGGCGGAGTTGTCGATGGCGTCAGTGGCGATGCGGCCGCCAGCCAGCGCAAACTCGACGCGACCCAACTGGGTGCAGGTGAGGTTGCCGCCTTCCGCTACAACACGGGCTTGCAGCTCGTTGCCGTTGACGCGCACCGGATCATTGGCGCGGTCGCGGGCGTCGGCGTGGCTCTGGCTGGAGGCCTTGATGTAGGTGCCGATGCCGCCGTTGTACAACAAGTCGATCTTGGCCTTGAGGATCTCGTGGATCAGCTCGTTCGGCGCCATGTGATCCTTGTCAGTTTCCAGCCATGCCTTCACTTCCGGCGACAGCGGGATGGACTTGGCGGAGCGCTCGAAAATGCCGCCGCCCTTCGAGATCAGTTCGCGGTTGTAATCGGTCCAGCTGGAACGCGGCAGATTGAACAGACGCGCGCGCTCGGCGAAGCTCGCCTTGGCGTTGGGCGTCGGGTCCAGGAAGATGTGCAGGTGGTTGAACGCCGCCTTCAGGCAGATGTGCTCCGACAGCAACATGCCGTTGCCGAACACGTCGCCGGCCATGTCGCCGATGCCGATAACGGAGAAATCCTGCTCCTGGGTGTTGACGCCCAAGTGACGGAAGTGGCGTTTTACCGACTCCCAGGCGCCGCGCGCGGTAATGCCCATGCCCTTGTGGTCGTAACCGGCGGAACCGCCGGAAGCGAAGGCGTCGCCCAGCCAGAAGCCGTAGGCTTCGGAAATGCCGTTGGCGATGTCGGAGAAGGTGGCGGTGCCCTTGTCGGCCGCTACCACCAGATACGGATCATCCGGGTCCAGGCGACGCACGTCGACCGGCGGCACGATCTGACCGCTCACCAGATTGTCGGTCACGTCCAGCAACGCGGAAATGAAGATCTTGTAGCAAGCGATGCCTTCGGCGAGGAAGGCTTCGCGATCGCTCGGCGCCGGCAATTGCTTGCCGACAAAACCACCCTTTGAACCCATCGGCACGATCACGGAGTTCTTCACCATCTGCGCCTTCACCAGGCCCAGCACCTCGGTGCGGAAGTCCTCCATGCGGTCCGACCAGCGCAGACCGCCGCGCGCCACCTTGGAGCCGCGCAGATGCACGCCTTCAACACGCGGGCTGTACACCCAGATTTCGAACATCGGGCGCGGCTGCGGCAGGAAAGGCACTGCGCCGGATTCCAGCTTGAAGGACATATAGGACTTGAACTGGCCGTCCTTGTCCTTCTGCCAGAAGTTGGTGCGGCGGGTCGCCAGAATCACGGACAGGAAGCCGTTGAGGATGCGGTCTTCGTCCAGGTTGGCCACGTTGTCCAGCAGCGTCTTCACTTCGGCCAACAGGGCCTCGGCGCGGGCGTCGTCGGCCTTGACCGGGTCCAGACGGGCTTCGAACAGGCCCACCAAGCGTCGGGTGATGTCTGGGTAATTGGCGACACACTGCTCGAGATAGCTCTGGCTGAAAGTCAGGCCGCCCTGGCGCAGGTACTTGGCCAACGCGCGCACCAGCGAGATTTCGCGCCAGTCGAGCCCGGCAATCAGCGCCAGACGGTTGAAGCCGTCATTTTCGCAACGCTTGGCGAACACTTGCGCCAGCAGCTCCTGGAAGTCCTTCTGTACGCTTTCGTCCGACATCTGGTCGAAGAAAGCGCCTACGTCCAGACCGAAATCGCTGATCCAGACGCTGCTGCCGTCTTCACGGGTGACGCAGTACGGATGCTCATCGCGCACCTTCACGCCCATGTTTTCCAGAATCGGCAGGCTGGAAGACAGGCTCATGGCCTCGTTGAAGCGGAACAGCTTGAGATTGAAAGCCTGATTGTCGCGATGGAACGGGCGGTACAGTTTCATACCCAGCGGGCTGGCTTCGCTGACGGACTCCAGCAGCTGGATGTCCAGTACGGCGTTGCGTACCGCAAACTCTTCGCGATAGGCCACTGGGAAGGCGCTGCGATAGCGTTTGAACAGCAAATTGCCGGTTTCTTCGCCGTGGATTTCCACCAGTTGCTGATGCATTTCCTCCACCCAGCCGCGCACCAGGCGTGCGATTTCGGCTTCGATGTCGGCTTCGCGGAAGGCCGGCAGCTTGGAGGCGTTGGTGCGGATGATGTAATGCACGCGAGCCAGCGAGCTGTCGCTGATCTGCACGCTGAATTCAGCGGCATTGCCGTTGAAAGCCGCCATCAGCACCTTTTCGATCTTCAGGCGCACTTCGGTGTTGAAGCTGTCGCGCGGCGCGTACACCAGGCAGCTGACATAACGGTGATAACGGTCGGTGCGCACAAACAGGCGCACGCGCGGACGTTCTTGCAGGCTGACGATGCCTTCGGCGATCGGGCCCAGCACTTCCGCCGGGATTTCAAACAGTTCGTCGCGCGGATAGGACTCCAGCACGAAACTGAGGGTCTTGGCCTTGTAGCTGTCGTCAACGTAGTCGCAACCGGCCACCACGCCCGCCACTTTCTTGCGGATGATGGGGATGTCTTTCGGCGACGCCTGGTAAGCACTGGCGGTGTACAGGCCCAGGAAGCGGCGCTCGCCGATCACTTCGCCCTTGTCGTTGAAACGCTTGATGCCGACAAAATCGACGTATGCAGGACGGTGGATCAGGGAGCGGGTCTGGGACTTGTTGAGGATGATCAGCTGCGGCAGGTGCGCCAGTTCGCGCAGTTGCTGCGGCAAGAGCTCAAAGCTGGCGGAGTATTCCTTGTCACCCTGATCGCGCAGGATGCCGAGGCCGCTTTCCTTGACGATCTTCAGGCTGTCCTTGCCGTCGCGCTTGACCAGATCGTAGTCGCAGTAGCCCATGAACAGGAAGTGATTGCCGGCCATCCACTGCAGGTAGTCAACGGCTTCCTTGGCCTCATCGGCGCGCGGGCCTTTGAGCTTGCCCAGGTCTTTGGCGATGTTGCCCACCATGTCGCGCATCTTGGGCTCGTCGCTCACCACCAGACGGATGTCGGTGATGATGCGGGTCAACTCCGCTTCCAGCTTAGCGAGGGTGGCCGCGTCGCTGACGCGGTCGATCTGCACATGAATGAAGGATTCCAGCGGCAGGCTGCGGTCTTCTGTGCGGCGGATCTCGACAATGTTGCCGTTCTTGTCGCGACCGACCGACAGCACCGGGTGCACCAGCAAGTGCAGATTGATGTTGTAACGCGCCAGCAGCATGGTGACCGAGTCGATCAGGAACGGCATGTCGTCGTTCACGATCTCGATCACGGAGTGTGTGCTTTGCCAGCCGTCACGTTCGAAATCGGGGGTGTAAATGCGCACCTTCTGTACGCCCGGGGCGCGCTTCTGGGCAAATTCGTAATGCGCGAGCGCCGCGCCGAACAGGTCCAGCGACGAGAACTGCCGCAGGTCGGCGTGTTCGGTTTCCTCGAAGTAGATCGGGAAGAACGACGCCAGTTTTTGTGTCTCCTTGGAAGAAAGCTTGCTCTCGGCAACAGCCTGGATATCAGCGATCAGGCTGGCCAGTTCGGTCTTGTTGGTAAGCGACATGGGGCTTCTCTTGTTGTATGCACGGAGTGTGTCGGGGGCATTGTAGTAACCCCGCTACCTGCGGGATTTCCATATTGCGACGCCGACGTACAGAAACATGGGATGCATTGCAGCATGAAAAACCGGCCGGGATGAGTAACCGGATTTTTCTCCCACACCAAGCCTTATAGCAATGCGACGATCAATTACAAAAAGGCTTTGGCGCCTTGCATTGTATACAATCCTGCTGTCCGCACATAACTCTTTGATTTTTTGTATGTTTCACATTGTATACAAATAAGGGTAGAATGCGCGCGGTACCTTCCGTCCAGTTGTAGCCTGTTTCTGGCGGATTGTTGGACAAGGGTTTTCCATGCCAACATTTTGTCCAGCGCGCACCGCTTACCCGGTGCAAAGCAGACATAACAATAACAGGCTCCGGTCCGTCTTGCCGCACAGAGTGGCGGGAATCCCCATCGGATCGGGTTTACATTGCCCGGGGCAGGCCGCCAACGGTCGTCCCTGCGAGAAAAAGAGACACATCATATGAAGAAGGTTTTCCTTGCCGCCGCGCTGACCGCCAGCGTTTCCGCATTTGCCGCCCAGGCTGAAACCGTGCGTTTCGGCGTCGACCTCAACTACCCGCCCTTCTCCAAACAAGGCGCGGACGGCAAACCGCAAGGTTTTGACATCGACATGGCGAACGCCCTGTGCGCCTCGATGAAAGTCACCTGCCAGATCGTCCCGCAAGACTGGGACGGCCTGATTCCGGCCCTCAACGCCAACAAGTTCGACGCCATCCTGTCTTCGATGCAAATCACCGAAGAGCGCAAGAAAGCCGTCGACTTCACCAACAAGTACTACAACATCGCCAGCCGCATCATCGCCAAGGAAGGCACCCAGGTCAGCCAGACCTCCTTCAAGGGCAAAAAAATCGGCGTGCTGCGTGCCTCCACCCAGGAAAAATTCGCCAAGGACTTCTGGGGCAAAAACGGCGCTACCGTTGTGGCCTACACCAAATCGCCCGAGTCTTTCCTGGATCTGAAAGCCGGCCGCGTTGACGCCGTTTTCGTTGACGGCGCAGTGGGCGACCAGGAATTCCTCAAGACCGACGGCGGCAAGGGCTATGCCTTTGTCGGCCCCAACTACGCCGATGTGAAGTACTTCGGCCTGGGCGCCGGCATTGCCGTGAAGAAGGGCAACAAGGCACTGGTGGACCGTCTGAACAAGGCCATCGTCGACATCCGCAAGGACGGCGCTTACAAGAAGATCCAGGACAAGTACTTCCGCTTCGACGTCTACGGCAACTAAGACCCGCTGACCCAAGCCCTGATCCTGCGCTCGCCTCCTTGTCGTACTTCGGGTACTGCCTGCGTCGCGCGCCTTGGCTCAGAGCCTCTACGAGGTTTTGTTAGCGGTTCCAAGCCCAACGTCCCGCTGTCTCGCCGGCAACTGCCGTTGCCGGCGTCCTCCCGTTGCAGACCACGCTCATGCCGCTCACCCGGCAGGGGCGTTGCCGTCCCCTCTTCGGCCAACCCGGCTGCAGCGCGGGCGCAATGCAACGGCAGGCGCACAGCAATGCGATGTCCTCCTCTTCCAACGTATTCCCGGGGAGCTTCCCAATGTTCTTGCAAGGTTACCTACCCAGCATCCTCGAAGGAGCGGTGCTGACCTTGAAGCTGGCTGGCGCCGCGCTGGCGGTGTCGGTGGCGCTGGGCCTGATTGGCGCCATGTTCAAAATGGCCCCGTCCAGACCACTTCGCCTGCTGGCCGAACTCTATTCCACCGTAGTGCGCGGCGTACCGGACCTAGTGTGGATGTTTTTGCTGTTCTTCGGCGTGCAGATGTTGCTCAACGACCTGTGCGCCGCGATGGCTTGGCCCGCGCCCGACATCGACCCCTTTGTTGCCGGCGTGCTGACGCTGGGCTTCATCTTCGGCGCCTATATGACCGAAACCTTCCGTGGCGCCATCATGGCGGTGCCCAAAGGCCAGATGGAGGCCGGCTACGCTTACGGCATGGGACCGTTGCGGGTGTTTTTCCGCATTACCTTCCCCCAGATGGTGCGTTTCGCCCTGCCCAGCTTTTCCAACAACTGGCTGGTACTGGTGAAGTCCACCGCACTGGTGTCGGTGATTGGCCTCAATGATGTGATGTATCGCGCCGATGCGGCCAAATCCACCACGCAGGAACCCTTCAATGTCTACATGGTGGTTGCCGGGCTGTTCCTGGCCATCACCACCGTATCCAACCTGCTGCTGCGCGCGCTGGAAAAGCACTACGCGACCGGACTGAAGGAGAGTGAACTGTGATCGATCTGCATTTGATCGCCGACAAGCTGCCCGCCTTCTTCGGCGCCAGCGACGGCCAGCCGGTGATGAGCACCAGCGACGGCCTGCTGATGACGCTGCAGCTGCTGGCGCTGGCGCTGCTGTTCGGCTTGGCGCTGTCCATCCCACTGGCGCTGGGCCGGGTATCAAAAAACCGGCTTGTGGCCGGGCCGGTCTGGTTGTTTACCTATGTGTTCCGCGGCACGCCGCTGCTGGTGCAGCTGTTCATCATTTACTACGGCCTGTCCCAGTTTGACGCCGTCCGCGCCAGTTGGGCCTGGCAGTATTTGCAGCAGGCTTACTTCTGCGCCGTGCTGGCCTTCACGCTCAATACCGCGGCTTACACCACCGAAATCATCGCTGGGCAGATTCGCGCCACACACTGGGGCGAAATCGAGGCCGCGCGCGCCATGGGCATGAACAAGTGGCTGATGATGCGCCGCATCGTCATCCCTTCAGCCCTGCGCCGCGCGCTGCCTGCCTACAGCAACGAGGTGATCATGATGATGCAGAGCACGGCCGTGGCCGGTCTGGTCACACTGGCGGACATCACCGGCGTGGCGCGCCGCATCTACAGCGACACCTATATGGCTTTCGAGCCTTTCCTGATTGCCGGCGCCCTGTATCTGGCGCTTACCTTCCTGTTCGTCGCCCTGTTCAGATCGGCCGAGAAACGCTGGCTGTCCTACCTGGCGCCGCGCAAGAGCTGATACCCCACCCGAGGAAAACTTCATGACTGCAAATGCTTCGGCCAACATCAAGCTGCAGGTGACCGATCTGCACAAAAGCTACGGCGACCACGAGGTACTCAAGGGCGTGTCGCTTACCGCCCACGCCGGCGACGTCATCAGCATCATCGGCTCTTCCGGCTCCGGCAAGAGCACCTTCCTGCGCTGCATCAACCTGCTGGAACATCCCAACAGCGGCACCATCCAGGTAACCGGCGAAGAGCTGAAACTGGCCGCCGACAAGAAAACCGGCTATCTGAAAGCCGCCAGCCACAAACAACTGGAGCAAGTGCGCACCAAACTGGCGATGGTGTTCCAGCACTTCAATCTGTGGGGGCACATGACGGTGCTGGAAAACATCATCGAAGCCCCCATTCACGTGCTGGGCCTGTCGCGCGACGATGCCATCGTCCGCGCGCGCAAGTATCTGGACAAGGTGGGCCTGAAGGATGCCGAGCACAAATACCCGGCTCACATGTCCGGTGGGCAGCAGCAACGCGTGGCCATTGCCCGCGCGTTGGCGATGGAGCCTGAAGTGATGCTGTTTGACGAGCCCACTTCGGCGCTGGACCCGGAACTGGTGGGCGAAGTGCTGCGCGTGATGCAGGACCTGGCGCGCGAGGGCCGCACCATGGTGGTAGTGACACATGAAATGGGTTTTGCCCGCGAGGTGTCCAACCACGTGATTTTCCTGCACAAGGGCAAGATCGAAGAGCAAGGCAATCCGAAGGAAGTGCTGGTCAATCCCAAGAGCGAGCGGCTTGCACAATTCATCTCCGGCAGTCTTAAATAAATCGTACAATAGCGCCACCGCAGCACCGCCATGCCCTCCGGCATGGGGTGCTTTTTTGGTATAGTGCTCACTTTTTTCGGACATCATGGGTCATCAGCCGCACGCTGCCAAACCGCTACGTTACGGTTTTCTCCTGCTCCCGCACGCCTCCATGGCGGACTTCGCCATTGCCAGCGAGGTGCTGACCCGTGCCAACCAGTTGGCCGAAAAGCGCCTGTACGAATTCCTGCCCCTGTCGCTGGACGGCCAGCCAGTGGTCATGTCCAACGGCATGAAACTGGCAGTGGATCTTCCGCTCAACTACGCCCCAAAGCTGGATGCATTGTTTGTACTGGCCGACGACCTCGGCGCGGACATCAATCAGGATGAACTGAGCAAGGGCCTGAGCAGCCTGCACCCGGACAAGCTGCCCATCTCCGCCATCGGTTGCGGCAGTTACTGGCTGGCCCGCGCCGGCTTGCTCAACGGCTACCGCGCCACCATCCACTGGCAGGAAATCAATCGCTTCACCGAAGAATTCCAGGATGTGATCGTCACGTCCAATCTCTACGAAGCCGACCGCAACCGATCCAGTTGCGCCGGTGGTGCGGCAACGCTGGATTTCCTGCTGTCCACCGTGGGCTCGCAACACGGCCACGAATTCGCCTCCCGCTTGTCCGAGCTGTTCAGCACCGAACGCATTCGCCCCGGCAGCGACAGGCAGCGCATCCCGCTTGCCACCCGCATCGGCGGCAGCCAACCCAAGCTGACGGAAGCGGTCAGCCTGATGGAAGCCAATATCGAAGAGCCGCTCACCACTGACGACATCGCCTATTACGTGGGCGTATCGCGCCGTCAGCTGGAGCGCCTGTTCAAGCAGTATCTCAACACCGTACCCTCCAAATACTATCTGGAGCTGCGCCTGCGCAGGGCGCGGCAATTGCTGCAGCAAACCAGCAAGTCCATCGTGCAAATCGGTCTGGCCTGCGGCTTTTCCAGCGGTCCGCACTTCTCCAGCACCTACCGCAATCACTTCGGCATCACGCCGCGCGAAGAGCGTGCCCAGCGCACGCAACAGGCTGGCTGATGCACGCTGTTCAGCTCCAAAAGCAAACGCCGGCGGCACAATGTGCCACCGGCGTTGTTTATTTCAGGCTTGGCAGGACTGCCAATATCAGGCCTTGTCCAACCTGGCTGCAGGTTGCTGGCTTTGCTGCAATATCGTGGGCGACAAGGGCAGCTCAATGCAGAAGCACGCCCCGCTGGCGGGAATATTCACCGCACTGATCAGCCCGCCATACTGCTCGACGATGGTCTGGCAGATCGACAAGCCCAGCCCCATGCCGTTGGGCTTGGTCGAGAAGAACGGGTGGAACAACACTTCCAGCGACTCCGGCGAGATGCCGCGCCCGGTGTCGCGCACTTCCAGAATCGCCTTGCTGCCTTCGCGCCGGGTGTGAATGATGATATGGCGCTTCATCATTGGTTCATCCTTCAACGCATCCATGGCATTGGACAGCAGATTAAGCACCACCTGCTCCATCTGAATGCTGTCCGCCATCACTACCATCGGATACACCGACAGCAACTGCACCATTTCGATACCGCGCTCCTTGAGATCGTACTCCGCCAGGAACATGCAGTTGCCCACCACCTGGTTCAGATCGATCAGCCGGGTCTCCACCGCCCGCTTGCTCACCAGCGCGCGCAAGCGCTTGATGATTTCGCCCGCCCGATCGGCCTGTGCCACGGCAAGACGCAAAGCGGATTCGATCTGCGGCCGCGTCTCCTCAACGCTATCCAGCAACTGCAAGGACGCCTGGCAATAATTGGAAATGGCGGTCAGCGGCTGATTCACCTCATGCGCAATACCCGAAGCCATCTCGCCCATGGTGTGCAAGCGCGCCACATGCGACAACTTCTCCAGGTGCTCTTTCACCCGCAACTCGCTGGCTTCCAGCGCTTCTGCCGCGCGCATGCGCACCGGTCCCATATCGCGCAAGGCGCAGACCACGCCATTCAGCGCGCCACTGCGAGAGAATAGCGGCGCTACCGCGCCTTCCACCAGACGGACATGGCCCTTCGCCGTTGTCAGCTGCATGCGATCAGGCAACTCCACCGGTTTGGCTTCGCGGTAACACTGCGACACTGGGTCTTCGGCCAACTCTGCAGACAACTCGCCAATCAAGCGAAACACCTTGTGAAAGGGCTGCCCCACCACCTCAGCAGGCTCCATCCCCAACAAGGTCAGCGCCATGGGATTGGCCATCTCTATCACCTGCTCCTGATTGAGCGTGATCACGCCGTCATGTACGGCATTGAGCGTCACAGCGGCCCGTTCGCTCTGCAGATACAAAGCTTCGTCGGCCTGCGTCTGCACCTTGAGCATGGCGATTCGCTGCGAGTAGACCAGCCAGAACGACAGCACCAGCAGCAGTATCAGCGCCTCGCGCACCAGTAAGCCGCCGAGCCTGATATCGCTGAAATACAGATCACGCGATACCTTGAGCGAAAACGGCTGCGTATCGCTGCTCAACGGCAGCGTTACCTCAAAATGACGCAGCGCCGGCAACCACTCCCTGGCCCCGCGCTTACTCTCAGAACCAAACAAGCGCTCCCCGCGCGCATCGCGAGACTGAATCGCCAGATCCAGATCCTGCGGCACACTGTCCGTCAGCGAGCCGGACAGCAGCTTATCGCAATAGACCAGCAAGGCCACCATGCCCATCAAGCGGCCATTGCGCGCATCCGCGCTCAACTCATGCCCAGGTCCGAGATAAACCGGCTTCATCAGCAAATACACCTTGCCGCCCTCATACAGATCAAAGGGCTTGGAGGCCACCTTCTGCCCTGTCACGATCGCTCTGCGCACCTCGGGTGCAAAGTAGGGATCATGCAATACGTCATAACCGTATACCGAACTTGCCGCAGGAATATCTGGTTCGATCATGGTGACCACCAGATGCTGGTCTCTGACTGGCGAAGGAGACCAAGCGCGCTTGCCGCGGATATCGAAATCCCGGATGAAGAAGGTATCGCCGAAGCGCTCCTCCATCTGCTCGACAAATTGCGTACGCTCATCCCGATTCACATTCTGCAAGAACTCCACGGTATACAACTGCGGATAGTGACTAAGAATGTGATGGGAAAAGGTTTTCAGCACCGGCATATCAAACTTTTGCCGTGACATCAGCAATGCGTCCAGCGCTGCCAACACTGATTCGTTCTGATCAAGCTTGCGGGCAACGGCGCTCTGCGCCAAGCGCGCTCCCCTGTCGAACTCCTCCTGCACGCGCTGGTACTCAGACACCATCCACTGGATGCCTATCAGCAGCGAAGCCCCCATCCAGAGCAGGATGAAAAAGTGGTAACGGCGGCGCAGAATCCTTCTCCCCGGTTTGGTAAGTGTGGCAAAGCATAGCAAGAGCAGCTAACACAACCTTGTCGAGGTCCTGAGCCAAGGCACGCAACCACAATCAGTACACGAAGTACGACAAGGAAACGCAACGCAGGATCTGGGGTTTTGTCAGCGAGCCTAAGCCGGCGCATAAGCAAGGAAGACATTGTATAACGCTCCGACCATCATCGATATCGTATGTCTGCGTATGTCTTTTTACTTGCCATTGGAACGGGGCATCCCCTCCTCCAGACAGCCTGAGAGCTCGCTAATTTTTATGAAATATACATGCTGTTTGCCGAAGAGGCTGGCAAGGAGGCCAAAGACCCGATAGGGAGGCGGCGCAGAAGCCGTGCGTTGGCCAGGGTCTGTACGGGTAGCGACGACAGGTCGGGAAGGTTTGCCGAAGGCAGGCGCGTGGCTACCCGGCAAGCACAATGCACAAAGCCCAGCTCGTCTGAGCTGGGCTTCGTCAAGGGGAGTCTGGC
>NZ_CAMFLA010000025.1 GCF_945957525.1 uncultured Aquitalea sp.
GAGTCCTTCATTTCGTGGTAGAAGTCGTTACCCTCACGAGTACGCTCACCTACACCAGCGAATACGGACAGACCGGAGTGGGCCTTCGCGATGTTGTTGATCAGTTCCATCATGTTCACGGTCTTGCCTACACCGGCGCCGCCGAACAGACCCACTTTACCGCCCTTGGCGAACGGACACAGCAGGTCAATCACCTTGATGCCGGTTTCCAGCAGGTCGGTAGCAGAGGACAGCTCGTCAAACTTCGGAGCAGCCTGGTGAATGGCGCGACGCGCCTCGGTAGCCACCGGACCAGCTTCGTCCACCGGGTTACCCAGTACGTCCATGATGCGGCCGAGGGTGGCAGCGCCAACCGGCACCGAAATCGGTGCGCCGGTGTTGGCTACAGCCATGCCACGCTTCAGGCCGTCAGAGCTACCCATGGCGATGGTACGCACAACGCCGTCGCCCAGCAGCTGCTGGACTTCAAGCGTCAGATCTGCGTCAACCAGCTTCAGGGCATCATAAACCTTCGGCATGGCGTCGCGCGGGAATTCCACGTCGATCACCGCACCAATGATTTGTACGATTTTGCCTTGGCTCATTATCGGTTCCTAAACAATAAACTTTTACAGTCTGTGACGGCTTACACCGCTGCGGCGCCGGCCACAATTTCAGACAGCTCGGTCGTGATCGCCGCCTGGCGTGCCTTGTTGTATACAAGGCGCAGCTGCTTGATCGTGTTGCCGGCATTATCGGTGGCGGCCTTCATGGCCACCATGCGCGCAGCCTGCTCGGAAGCCATGTTCTCGGCCAGAGCCTGATACACCACCGATTCCAGATAACGTTTGACCAGGAACTCCATCAGGCTCGGGGCATCCGGCTCGTAGAGGTAATCCCACGAGTGCGAGTGCTCCACCACCATGTGATGCGGAGTCAAGGGCAGCAGTTGCTCCAGGGTCGGCTCCTGCTTCATCGTATTGATGAAACCGGAGTACACGATGTAAACCGCGTCCAGTTCGCCGTCAGCATATTGCTTGAACAGCACTGTAAGCGGGCCAATCAGTTTTTCCATCTTGGGCACATCGCCCAGATGTACCGCGCTTGCCACGACATTCAGTCGGGCGCGCTGGCAGGCGGCCAGGGCTTTTTGACCCAGGCAGCAAACATCGACTTCGATGTTTTGTTCCTGCAGTTCCTTGACCTTGGCGTAGAAGCGCTTGAACGAATTCACGTTCAAGCCGCCGCACAGACCCTTGTCGGAGGAAACCAGGATGATGCCAGCGCGTTTGACAACGTCACGGCGTGCAAGCAGGGGGTGACCCAAGTCCGCATTAGCCTGAGCCAGGTGCGCCATGACTGTGCGCACCTTCTCGGCGTAAGGACGGGCAGCGCGCATACGCTCTTGCGTTTTGCGCATCTTGGAGGTCGACACCATTTGCATAGCGCGAGTGATCTTCTGCGTGTTTTGCACGCTTCGGATCTTGGTGAGAATGTCTTTTCCGACTGCCATATCCCGAACCTTTCTTTAATTACGACGTGAGTCGAAAGGCTCAGTTGAAGCTGTAGCCAGCCTTGAACGATTCCATCGCCTTGGCCAGTACCTTCTCGTTATCGGCAGACAGGTCGCCGGAGGCGTTCACAGCAGACAGTACTTCGCTGTGGTTCGCACGCACGTAGGCGAGGAACTCGGCTTCGAAAGCCAGGGCTTTCTTCACCGGAACGTCTTCGTAAGCGCCCTTGTTCACGGCCCACAGGGTCAGCGCCATGTCAGCGGTGGACAGCGGCAGGAACTGCTTTTGCTTCATCAGTTCGGTAACCACTTCACCGTGCTGCAGCTGCTTGCGGGTAGCTTCGTCCAGATCGGAAGCGAACTGCGAGAACGCAGCCAGTTCACGGTACTGGGCGAGCGCCAGACGGATACCGCCGCCGAGCTTCTTGATCACCTTGGTCTGAGCCGCGCCACCTACGCGGGATACCGAGATACCGGCGTTGATGGCCGGACGGATACCTGCGTTGAAGAGGTCGGATTCCAGGAAGATCTGGCCGTCGGTAATGGAAATCACGTTGGTCGGCACGAAGGCGGACACGTCGCCAGCTTGGGTTTCAATGATAGGCAGGGCGGTCAGGGAACCGGTCTTGCCTTTCACTTCGCCAGCGGTCAGTTTTTCCACTTCGTCCGGATTGATGCGCGCAGCGCGTTCCAGCAGACGGGAGTGCAAATAGAATACGTCGCCCGGGTAGGCTTCGCGGCCCGGCGGACGGCGCAGCAGCAACGAGATCTGACGGTAAGCAACGGCTTGTTTGGACAAGTCGTCGTATACGATCAGCGCGTCTTCGCCGCGGTCGCGGAAGTATTCGCCCATGGCGCAACCGGAGTACGGTGCGATGAACTGCAGCGCAGCGGCTTCGGAAGCGGAGGCGGCAACGATGATGGTGTGACCCAGAGCGCCGTGCTCTTCCAGCTTGCGAACCACGTTGGCGATGGAGGAAGCCTTCTGACCGATGGCGACGTAGATACACACTACGCCGGTGCCCTTCTGGTTGATGATGGCGTCCAGCGCAACAGCGGTCTTGCCGGTCTGGCGGTCGCCAATGATCAGCTCACGCTGACCACGGCCGATCGGCACCATGGAGTCCACGGACTTCAGACCGGTTTGCATCGGCTGGGATACGGACTGACGGGCAATCACGCCGGGAGCGATCTTTTCGATCGGGCTGGAAGCCTTGGCGTTGATCGGACCCTTGCCGTCGATAGGCTGACCCAGGGCGTTGACCACGCGGCCAACCAGTTCCGGACCTACCGGCACTTCCAAAATGCGACCGGTACACTTGACTTCGTCGCCTTCGGAGATGTGCTCGTACTCACCCAGAACCACGGCGCCGACGAAGTCGCGCTCCAGGTTCATGGCGAGGCCAAAGGTATTGCCCGGGAATTCGAGCATTTCGCCCTGCATCACGTCTGCCAGACCGTGGACACGAACGATACCGTCGGTCACGGAAATGACCGTACCCTTGGTACGGACTTCAGCGCCTTCAGCCAGGTTCTGAATCTTGGCCTTGATCAGATCGCTGATTTCAGAGGGGTTCAACTGCATGATCTCTCCTAATTCTTGAGGCTTGCCGCCATCGCTTGCAGCTTGCCGCGCACGGAACTGTCGATGACGTCGTCACCCACCAGTACCCGCACCCCGCCGATCAGATCAGCGTTGTCACGCACATCAAGACGCACGGTTTTGCCGTACTTCTTGGAAAGCGTGGCGGTGAGCTCGGCTTTCTGCTCTTCGGTCAGCGGGAACGCCGTTTCCACTTGCGCGTCAACGATGTTTTCCGCTTCGGCCTTGAACAGCTCGAACTGATTCGCGATTTCCGGCAGCAGCATCAGACGGTGGTTCTCGATCAGGGCGGACACGAAACGTTTTACGCTTTCGTCGCCGCGCTCGCCGAGAACATCCAGCATCAGCGCCTCAACCTCTTTTGCGGTATGTTTCGGACTGGTAACAACTGCCACCACGTCCGGGTTGTTCACCATGGCAGCCAGCCACGCGAGCGCATCGGACCACTTGTCCAGCGTGCGCTGCTCGGTGGCGAGGCTGTATACCGCTTCGGCGTAGGGCCTTGCGACGGTAATGAGTTCTGCCATGAGTTAATTAAAACTCCGCTTTGATGGAGGAAAGCAGATCGGCGTGCTTGGTCTGATCGATTTCCTTGCGCAGGATTTTCTCCGCGCCGGTCACGGCCAGAGAGGCCACGTGCTCACGCAGGGTCTCCTTGGCGCGCAGCACTTCTTGATCGATCTGACCCTTGGCTTCGGCCACGATACGGGCACCTTCGGTGCTAGCCGCGTCTTTGGCTTCTTCCACGATCTGGCTGGCGCGCTTCTCGGCAGCGGTCACGATTTCCATCGCTTGCTGCTTGGCCTTGCGGATTTCGTCCGCAACGCGCTTTTCAGCGGCTTCCAGATCTTGCTTGCCACGTTCTGCAGCGGCCAGGCCGTCTGCAATACGCTTGGCACGCTCTTCCATCATATTGGTAAGCGGAGGCCAAACAAACTTCATGGTGAACCATACCAGGATGGCGAAAGTGATCGCCTGGCCCAGTAGTGTTACGTTGAATTCCACGCTTGTTTTCCTCCAGATTTAAGACTTGCTACACCAACCGTTCAATGGCTGCTAATTAGCCGCCCAGAGCTGCTTTGGCAGCGGACAGGAACGGGTTGCTGAAGGTGAACAGCATGGCAACACCAACACCGATCATGGAGATCGCGTCCAACAGACCGGCGATAATGAACAGCTTGGTTTGCAGAACCGGGATCATTTCCGGTTGACGGGCGGAGGCCTCGAGGAACTTGCCACCCAGAATGGCGAAGCCGATAGCAGTACCCAGAGCGCCCAGGCCAATGATCAGAGCGGCTGCAATAGCGGTCATCGACTGAATCTGAGAAACGAGTGCTTCCATTTATGTATCTCCTAAGACTTAATGCAAGGATGGTTGGTAAAAAAGTTAAAACACGAACTAACAGAAAATCAGTGCGCTTCCACGGCAAGGCTGAGGTACACGATGGTCAGCATCATGAACACGAAAGCCTGCAAGGTAATGATCAGGATGTGGAAGATGGCCCACGGCGCGCCCAACACCCATTGAGCACCCCACGGCAGGAGCGCGATCAGGATGAAGATCAGCTCGCCGGCGTACAGGTTGCCGAAAAGACGAAGGGAGAGGGAGATCGGCTTGGCGGCCAGCTCCACCAGCTGGAACACGAAGTTCAGCGGAGCGAGGATGATTGCGCCGATTGGGTTGTGCGTGTGGAACGGAGCCGTCAGCAGTTCTTTGCCCCAGCCGCCCAGGCCCTTGGCCTTGATGGAGAAGCCGATGATGCAGAAGAAAACGGACAAAGACATGGCGAAGGTGGCGTTCACGTCGGCCGAAGGCACGGAACGGAAATAAACGTGGTGCGGTTCCAGACCAAAGAAGGTGTGGCCTACCCATTGAGCGATGTTGGGCAGCAGGTCAACCGGCAGCATGTCCATCGCGTTCATGAGGAAAATCCAGCAGAAGATGGTCAGCGCCAGCGGGGCGACAACCTTGCTCTTGGCATGGAAAATTTCTTTCACCTGTGTGTCCACCAGTTCGATGATGGACTCGACGAACAGTTGGAGTTTCCCCGGATTTTCCAGACTGGCGCGACGTGCCACCATGGCGAAAACACCGGCAAAGATGAAAGCCAGAACCAGGGATACGGAGAAGGTGTCGACGTGCAGGCTCCAGAAGCCGCGGCTAGGTGCCGGGTTGGAGTTCCAGAACGTCAGGTGGTGATTGATGTACTCAATTGCGTTGCTTGCCATCGCTCTTTTCTCAATTTATTTGATCAGAAGCCCTACCCAGTACCCGGCGATGGCGGCAACGAACCCCCCGAAATAGCCGACTACTGATAAATCCTTGAAAAATCCCCAAACCGCACCAAACATTAAGACGGTGAGGCCGAACTTGACCCCTTCCGCCATGAAGTGCGCCTTGATAAGCACCGCAGGCGGGACATGGCGCCGGGCGTAGGCGATCCGTGCATAGACGACGGCGGGTAACAACGCCGTCAGCCCCCCCAGCAGGACCGACATCGGGACGTTCAACGCCCCGCCAGCAAGCAGGGAGCCCAGTAGCGTCGCCGCTACAACCAGTGCGGCTTGCACTTTCAGCACCCGTTTGACTTCCGGATTAACTACCATGTCCGACACTTGAAAAATCGCTCGATTATAGGCTGAGGGCTTGACTTGCGTCAAACTGAAACTCGGCTAACTTATTGCACTGCAATAAAAAATCAGCCAATTGATTTTGCTTGAAGTTTCTTCAGCAGATCGTCCAATTCTTCAAGATTGGCGTAATCGACCTGCAACTTGCCGTGCCCGCTGGGGTTGTGACGAATACTGACCTTTGCGCCAATCTTTTCAGACACTTCCTGTTCCAGACGGTGGATGTCGTTATCCATCCCGCCGTGCCGCGATGACGGTGTGGTTTTTTTGACAGCTTGCTGCTGAACGCGGCGCTCCACTTCACGGACGGACAAGCCCTTTTCCGCCACCTCCTGCGCCAGTGAAAGCTGCTCCACGACGGGTAGACTGAGCAGCGCGCGAGCGTGCCCCATCTCCATGCCGCCTTCATGAATCTGCTTTTGAACGGGTTCCGGCAGCGCCAGCAACCGCAAAAGGTTGGAAACGGCGCTGCGTGAGCGGCCCACGGCTTCGGCGGCCGATTCATGCGTGAGGCCGAATTCATCGATAAGGCGTTTGAGACCGTGCGCTTCTTCAATCGGGTCCAGTTCTTGGCGCTGGATGTTTTCAATCAGCGCCATGGCCAGCGCGGCTTCGTCGGGCACGGTTTTGATCACCGCCGGCACTTCGGCCAAGCCCGCCTTGCGCGCGGCGCGCCAGCGACGCTCGCCGGCAATCAGTTCGTACTCCCCTAGGCCGATTTCGCGCACCACCACAGGCTGGATGACACCCTGCGCGCGGATGGAGGCGGCAAGCTCTTCCAGAGCGGCTTCGTTCATACGGCTGCGCGGCTGGTATTTGCCGGGGCGAATCAGGTCGATGGACAGCGTGGTGAGTCGGTCGTCCGCCGGTTCGGCAGCGGCGAGGAGCGCGTCGAGTCCGCGCCCGAGTCCTTTGAGTTTGGCCATGATGTCAGACAGAGGGGGTTTCGGTTGCGGGTTCCATGCGCGACACCAGCTCCTGCGCCAGCGCAAGATAAGCCTGCGCACCGCGCGAGGTGCGGTCGTAGATCAGTCCGGGCAGGCCGTGACTGGGCGCTTCGGCCAACCTCACATTGCGCGGCACCACGGTATCCAGCACCTTGTTGCCGAAGTGGCGAGCCAGTTGTTCGGCCACTTGCTGGGACAGGTTGCTGCGCGCATCGAACATGGTGCGCAACAGGCCCATGATTTCGATGCGCGGGTTCACTACGGCACGCACTTTGCGCAAGGTGGTAACCAGATCGGACAAGCCTTCCAGCGCGTAGTATTCGCACACCATGGGAATGAGCACGCTGCTGGCGGCCACCAGACCATTGAGGGTCAGCAGATTGAGCGAGGGCGGGCAGTCGATGAGAACGTAGTCGTAGTCGTTTTCCACCGCCACCAGCGCGTTTTTCAGACGGGCTTCGCGGGCCAGTTCGTTGACCAGCTCCAGTTCGGCGCCGCCCAGGTCGCGGTTGGCCGGCAGCACGTCGTAGCCGCCTTCTTTGGCCGGTTGCCGCGCTTCTTCCACTGTGGCGTCGCCCAGCAACACCTGATAGACGGAGCGCTCGAGCGACTGTTTGCCGATGCCGCTGCCCATGGTGGCGTTGCCTTGCGGGTCCAGATCGACGATCAGCACGCGACGGCCCAGCTCAGCGAGGCCGGCAGCCAGATTGACGACGGTCGTGGTTTTGCCCACGCCGCCTTTCTGGTTCGCGATCGCGATCACCCGGGCAGTCATCGGCGCACCATTCTCACCAGATGGCGCTCGGCTTCAAGGCCGGGCACCTGCACCGGGATGACCTCGCTGACGGCGATATCCGCCGGCAGCAGGGAGATTTCCTCATAGGGATACACACCCTTCATGGCCAGATACTGGCCGCCTTCGGCCAACAGGTGGCCGGTGAGCTTGACGAATTCGGTCAGCTCGGAGAAGGCGCGGCTGGTGATGCGGTCGAACTTTTCCGCCGGCTGATAGGCTTCCACGCGATCGGTGATCACTTCCACATTGCTCAGGCCCAGTTCGATGACCGCCTGGCGCAGGAAGGTGGTTTTCTTGTGGTTGGCATCCAGCACCACCACTTGTAGGTCCGGACGGGCGATGGCCGCGGGGATGCCGGGCATGCCGCCGCCGGAGCCCACGTCCAGCAGACGGTTGCCTCCGGCCAGATGCGGCACCAGCGTCAGGCTGTCCAGCAGGTGGTAGCTCACCATGCGCTGTTCTTCGCGCACGGCGGTCAGGTTATAGGTGTGATTCCATTTGGCGAGCAGGGTCAGGTAGCCGTCGAGCAAGGACAGTTGCGCGTCGGAGAGTTCCAGCTGCAGCGCCGGCAGGCCGGCTTTCAGTTCTGCGATATGTGTCATGCGTTCTGCTTAACAGGGTTTATTCGGTGCGGGCGTCGGCAAAGCCGCGTTTCAGATGCACCATCAGCAGCGCCACCGCCGCCGGGGTGACGCCCTGGATGCGCGAGGCCTGTCCCAGGGTTTCCGGTCGCTGCTGGTTGAGTTTTTGCTGCACTTCGCGCGACAGGCCTTTTACCAGCGCGTAATCGATGTCGTCCGGCAGCCGGATGTCTTCCAGATTGTCGCGGCGTGCCAGTTCTTCATTCTGACGATTGATGTAGCCCTGGTATTTGACCTGAATTTCCACCTGCTCGGCAACCGTGCCTTCATCCACGCCGCCGCCGGCTTCGGGCAGGGTCATGAGTTCCTGATAGGCGACATGCGGCCGCTTGAGCAGATCGTAGAGATTGTATTCGCGATCGATGCCCTTGCCGAGGATACGCGCCAGCAAGGCCGGATCTTGCACGCGGGCCGGGTGCAGCCAGGTGGTTTTCAGGCGGGCGGTTTCCGCTTCGATGGCGTCGCGCTTGCGGCAGAAGGCATCCCACTGGGCATCGCCCACCACGCCCAGCTTGCGACCCATTTCGGTCAAGCGCAGGTCGGCGTTGTCCTCGCGCAGCTGCAGGCGGAATTCCGCGCGGCTGGTAAACATGCGATAGGGCTCGGACACGCCCTTGGTGATGAGGTCGTCCACCAGCACGCCCAGGTAGCCCTCGTCGCGGCGCGGACACCAACCCTCTTCGTCGCGCACGAAACGGGCGGCGTTGAGGCCGGCCAGCAAGCCTTGCGCGGCGGCTTCTTCATAGCCGGTGGTGCCGTTGATCTGGCCGGCAAAGAACAGGCCGCTGATGTGTTTGCTCTCCAGCGTGGACTTGAGCCCGCGCGGATCGAAGTAATCGTATTCGATGGCGTAGCCGGGGCGCAGGATGTGGGCGTTCTCCAGCCCGCGTATGGAGCGCACGGCCGCCAGCTGGATGTCGAACGGCAGACTGGTGGAGATGCCGTTGGGGTAGTACTCGTGGGTGGTCAGGCCTTCGGGCTCGAGGAAAACCTGATGACTGTCCTTGTCCGCAAAGCGGTTGATCTTGTCTTCGATGGACGGGCAGTAACGTGGCCCCACCCCTTCGATGACGCCGGTGAACATCGGGCTGCGATCAAAGCCGGAGCGGATGATGTCGTGCGTCTGCAGATTGGTGTGGGTGATCCAGCACGGCAGCTGGCGCGGATGCATGGCTTGTGTGCCGCGATAGGAAAACACCGGCTCGGGCGTATCGCCCGGCTGCTCTTCCATCACCGAGAAATCGATGCTGCGGCCATCGATGCGCGGCGGTGTGCCGGTTTTCAGGCGACCCACCGGCAGCGCCAGCTCGCGCAGACGCGCGCCCAGCGTGGAGGCGGCCTGATCGCCGGCGCGGCCGCCAGTGTAGTTTTCCAGACCCACATGAATCTTGCCGGACAGGAAGGTGCCGGCGGTCAACACTACCGCGCGCGCGCGGAACACGATGCCGATGGCGGTAACAGCGCCGGCCACGCGATCGCCCTCTACCAGCAAGTCATCCACCGGCTGCTGGAACAGCGTCAGATTAGGCTGGTTTTCCAGCATCTCGCGGATGGCGGCTTTATAAAGGATGCGATCGGCCTGGGCGCGGGTGGCGCGCACTGCCGGGCCTTTGGAGGCGTTGAGCGTGCGGAACTGAATGCCGCCGATATCTGTGGCCAATGCCATTGCGCCGCCCAGCGCATCCACCTCTTTCACCAGATGGCCCTTGCCGATACCGCCAATGGACGGGTTGCAGGACATCTGACCCAGCGTCTCGATATTGTGGGTGAGAAGAAGCGTGTTGCGGCCCATGCGGGCGGCCGCCAGCGCGGCCTCAGTGCCGGCGTGACCGCCGCCGACCACGATGACGTCGAATTCTGTGGGATAAATCATGACTTGCTTCACTCTGCCAGGCGGAAGGCGCGCGCTCCGGCGGACTCCCCGATTCGCGCAGCAAAAACGCGCTATTTTACGGCAAAACAATTTGCTTGATAAGTCATTGATTTTCAAACCCGCACCGGTAACGTGAGCTTAAAACGATCGTCACTCACCAGTCATGCTATCGACATGGCTTCGTCAAACTGGCTGTTTAGCATGGCTCTCATGTTCCGAGGGGAGTGAAACATGCAGCTAAATGAACAAGTTGCCGAACGCCGCAAACTGAAACTGGCTGTCCGCGTGGCCGAGTCGGCCGAAGACATCCGCCGCGCGCAGAAGCTGCGCTTTGATGTGTTCGCCGGAGAAATGGGCGCTGAATTGTCCTCGCGGGCCCAGGGCATAGACTGCGACGAATACGATGCGCTGTGCGACCACCTGATCGTGGAGGACCCCGCCAGCGGCCTGGTGGTGGGCACCTACCGCATGCTGCCCCCGGACGCCGCCCGCCGCGCGCCCAGCCTGTATTCCGAACATGAATTCGACCTCACCCGCCTGCGCCACATCCGCGACAACCTCATCGAAGTGGGTCGCTCCTGCGTGCACAAGGATTTCCGCAGCGGCGCGGTCATAGCCCTGCTGTGGTCCGGACTGGCCGACTACGTGCAGAAAAAAGGCGGCGAATATCTGGCCGGCTGCGCCAGCGTCAGTCTGGTGGACGGCGGCCATCAAGCGGTCAGCCTGTATCGCCAGCTGGAAAGCAGCCATCTCTCTCCGACCGACTGGCGGGTATTCCCTCACCTGCCGCTGCCACTCAACCGCGTACACGACGATGCGGCCCCCGCGCCGATGCCGCCGCTGATCAAGGGCTACCTGCGCGCCGGCGCCTATATCTGCGGCGAGCCGGCCTGGGACCCGGATTTCAACTGCGCCGATTTCTTCATGCTGTTGCCGATGAGCCGGCTCACCGGCCGCTATAACCGTCACTTCGTGGGCTGACCGGTCACACCAGCCCGCACCAGCCTGACGGCTGCCATCAGCCCGCCCGGAGCCCCTGTCCGGCCGGGCTGTTCCGCATTGGGCTACAATGCCGCATGGAATTCACCTTTCACGCCGTGGGCGTTGTCCGTTCGCCCTACAAGGAAAAATTCGGCATCCCGCGCCAGCCGGCGCTGGCGCCCGCCGCCCGCCTGTCCATTGAATTAACACCGCCCTACAACCATCCGGACAGCGTGCGCGGACTGGAGGCGTTCTCCCATATCTGGGTCAGCTTCGTGTTTCATGAAACCGCCGATCGCGGCTGGCAGCCGTTGGTGCGCCCGCCGCGGCTGGGGGGCAACGCCAAGGTGGGCGTCTTCGCCAGTCGCGCCACCCACCGGCCCAACCCCATCGGCCTGTCGCTGGTCAGGCTGGACGAGGTGGACACCCGCCACGGCGTGGTGTTGCGCATCTCCGGGGCAGACCTGCTGGACGGCACGCCCGTGCTGGACATCAAACCTTACATCCCGTTTGTGGAATCCCGCCCCGAAGCGGTGGGTGGCTTTGTCGACGGCCCGCCTCCCCTGCTGACGGTAGTCTGGCGCGAAGCGGCCCGGCAACAGTTGGCCGAAGACCCGCGCCTGCCAGCGGATTTCGCCGAACTGGTGGAACAAGTACTGGCGCAGGACCCGCGCCCGGCGTATCAGGATGATCCGGCGCGCATCTACGGTGTGTTGCTGTATCACTGCAATGTCCGCTTCAGCGTTGTGGAAAACACCGCCACCGTGCTTGAAATCCTTTCCGCCGCCCAGAACTAACTTGTCATGCCCCGGTCAGACCGTGGCAACTCACACTGGAGAAAACCATCATGACACCTCGTGCGAAGACGATGATTCTCGCCTTCACCCTGGTTTCCGTTCTGGCGACGCCGTTCGCCGAAGCCGCGCGAATGGGCAAGGGCAAGAGCTCGGGCATGCAACGCGCAGCCCCCACCCGCAGTTATCAGCAGCCGACGCCCTCCCCGGCTCCGGCTCCACAAGCCGCACCGCAACCGGCTCAGCCCAAGAAGGGCCCGGGCGTCGGCACCGCCATCGCCGCTGGCGCGGCTGGCGCGGCCGCCGGCTACATGCTGGGCTCGGCCATGAACAACAATCACGCCTCCGGCAACGCCAGCGAAGCCGCTGGTTCCGGCTTCCCCTGGGGCACCATCGCCCTGCTGGGTCTGCTGGGCATCGGCGGGCTGATGTGGTTCCGCCGCAAGGCCGGCAGTCCGGGCGCGGCCCAGACGCAAGCGCCGCAGCCGGCCGGCATGGCGCCGAGTTTCGACAACAACGCCAACCAGCCGCCGCGCTTTGAACCCATCCCCAAGATTGGTTCCGGTCTGGGTCAGGCACCGTCCTACGGCGGTGCTCCGACCATGGCTGCCAGCACGCTGGCCCGCCTGCCCGACGGCACGGAAACCCCCAACTTTCTGCGCCAGGCCAAGGCTACCTTCCTGCACCTGCAAAGCCTGAACACGCCGGAAAGCCTGGAAGAAGTGCGCAAGTACATGACGACCGACCTGTTCAACGCCCTGCGCGACGACATCGCCGGCAACGGCGACGTGGCGGACTTCCCGCAACTGGACTGCCAGTTGGCCGAAGCCGTGGAAGAAGCCGGGCGTTTCATCGCCACGGTGCACTTCTCCGGCACGGTGAGCGAATCGGTGAACGCGCCGGCAGTGCCGTTCAGCGAATACTGGCACTACATCAAGGATGGCGGCGCCAGCGGCAAATGGCTGGTGGCAGGCATTCAGCAAGACTGAGCCGGCTGACTTCGGTCAACTTCTGCAAACGGGCCCCCAGCGGGCCCGTTTTTTCTTGCCCCCGCATGCACTACACTGGAATGCCGATTGCTAGATGCTTGAGGTACGGGCCGAAAAGAGCCCCATCCCCAAAGGAAGGAAGTACTGCAATGACACGTTTAGAGCATGGCGGTTTGCTGCTGGGCAGCCATTTTCAGCCCATCTACAGCCTGGCCCATCGCCGCACCGTTGGTGTAGAGGCCCTGCTGCGCGCCGAACAGAACCATGCCCCGCTCAGCCCTGCCGAGGCTTTTTATTCGATGGTGTCGCCGGAGAGACGGCACGAACTCGATCTGGCCGTCAGCAAGGCCCATATCGCGCATTTTGGCGATCTGGGCTTCCAGACGCCGCACTGGCTGTTTCTCAATATCGACGCCTCGTCCTTGTCCCGCCCCGAACGCGCCATGGCGCTGACCAATACCATCCGCGAAGCCGGCCTCAACCCCGGCAATGTGGTGCTGGAGGTGCTGGAACACGTGCTGGAAATGGACGATGTGCTGATAGAAGGCGTCAACCTGCTGAAAAAAGCCGGCTTTCTGATTGCCATCGACGACTTTGGCGTTGGCCATTCCAATCTGGACCGGGTCTGTCTGCTGGAGCCGGACTTGGTGAAGTTCGACAAAGACCTGCTGCGCAGCGCCATCAGCCAGCCCCGGTCGCGCAACCTGCTGTCCCGTTTGGTGCGTTTGATGCACGAAATTGGTGCATTGGTTGTGGAGGAAGGCATCGAAACGGAAACCGATGTGCTGGTGGCGCTGGAGTCCGGCTGCGATCTGGTGCAAGGCTATTATGTAGCGCGCCCGGCAGAACACCCGGACGCCGACGACATCATCTCCAGCCGGCTGGACGCCCGCTGGGACGAACTGATGGTGCGCGACCTGCTCAAGCGCAAGATCACCCGTCGCCAGATAGAACTGGCGCGCCAGGCATTCGTGCAGGCCGCCATTTCGCTGATGCAGGGCACCCCATTCGATCAGGCCGCCACGCCGATGCTGGCCATGCCGGACGTGATTCGCTGTTTTCTGCTGGACAGCGAAGGCCGCCAGATTGGCCGCAACCTCAACAATCGTCACAACGAGGTCAACGCCAACCAGAAATTCGCCCCGCTGGCCGACACCACCGGTGCCGTGTGGTCGCGCCGGGCCTACTTCCAGCACGCCATCGACCAGCCCGGCGTGCTGTACATGAGCGAACCCTATCTCTCCATGACCGACACCCGCTCCTGCGTGACGCTGTCCATGGCCATCGAGATAGACGAAGCCATGCACGTGCTGTGCGCCGACGTGCTGGCGCCGCGCCATCCGCTCAACGGCTGATTGCCGGGCTGAGCAAAGAAAAAAGGACCGCAATGCGGTCCTTTTTCTTGGGGCACCAAGGTTTGCCGAAGCGCCTGCGTAGCGGGGCAGGCCCTTACTGAGCCGGCGTCACTTCCGCCACAAACTCCACCACCGACACCACGCGCTGCACGCCAGCGGTCTCGCTGACGATGCGCGTTACCGACTCCGCTTCTTGGC
Source organism: uncultured Aquitalea sp. (assembly GCF_945957525.1). Taxonomy (GTDB): domain Bacteria; phylum Pseudomonadota; class Gammaproteobacteria; order Burkholderiales; family Chromobacteriaceae; genus Aquitalea. The sequence goes on from NZ_CAMFLA010000025.1 coordinate 14,301, forward strand.
GGGTCAGCAGGCCCATCACGTACACCGTGCCGGCCTCGGTCACCACTTTCACGTCGTTGGGCGAAAAGCCCTTGCCGTCCAGCATGCGGGTGCGCACCTTGCTGGTGATCCAGGTATCGTTGCTGCGCTGGGACAAGCCCGATGCCGGGCCCACCGAGGTGTAGTTGTACACGCGGCGCACATTGGGCATGCCGCGCGCAGTGAGTTCGGCTTGCTGCTTGGCTTCTTCGCTGGGCACTTCGCCAGTCAGCAACACCGTACGGTTATAACTGGTGACATTCACATGCGCGGACGGCAGCTTCTTGCCGATCTGGTCCGCCACTTTCAGCTCGATGGACTGATCGTCCACATACGCACCGCTGGTGCGCCGCTCGCTGGCCACCATGGCGCCGCCGACAGCACCGCCGGCCACGATGGGGAAGCAGGCGCTCAAGGCGGAGCTCAAACCGGCCGCCAGCAACAGGGTTTTCATGGTGTGTTTCATTTACTCGCCTCCTAGCAGCATGTAATCAATGGCATCGCACAGCGCGTGGATGAGCAGGATATGCACCTCCTGAATGCGGGCGGTGCGCAGCACCGGCACATTCAGCTGGATGTCTTCCGGAGACAGGATCTCGCTGATCTTGCCGCCATCCTTGCCGGTAAGCGCAATCACACCCATGCCGCGCTCGTGCGCGGCGTAGATGGCTTCAATCACGTTGGCGGAATTGCCGGAAGTGGAAATAGCCAGCAGCAGGTCGTTGGTGTGGCCCAAGGCGCGCACCTGCTTGGAAAAGATCATGTCGAAATCGTAATCGTTGCCGATGGCCGTCAGCGCCGAGGTATCCGTCGCCAGTGAAATGGCGGCCAGGCCCGGGCGTTCCTTCTCGAAGCGGCCCAGCATCTCGGCGGCAAAATGCTGCGCATCGGCGGCGGAACCGCCATTGCCGCAGGCCAGAATCTTGCCCTCGTTCATCAGGCAAGCCACCATGCGCTCGGCGGCGGCGGCCAGCGGCGGCGACAGCAGTTCCATCGCCTCCTGTTTGGCGGCGATGCTTTCCAGAAAATGTCCGTTGACGCGTTCAATCAGATCCATGGTTTCCTCGTGCGGCCGGGCAGCCTGGCTACCCGGTCAAGATGTTCTTGAGCCATTCCGGCTCCGACTCCCCCACTGTCAACACCGCGTCAAAGCGGCAAGGCGCGTCAACCCGCCTTTCGGACAGGTAGACTTGCGCAGCGTGCAGGAGTTTCCGTTGTTTGGCAGGCGTAATGCTGGCGGCGGCGTCGCCAAAGCGGGCGCTAGCGCGGTGACGCACCTCGACAAACACCCATACCGGGCCGTCGCGCATCACCAGATCAAGCTCGCCGCCCCGGCAATGCCAGTTGCGCTCCACCAGCTTGAGCCCTCGCGCCTGCAGAAAGGCCAGGGCGCGGTCTTCGGCCAACCTGCCCTGCGGATTCATGTCAGTGCATGCTCTCGCCGATCAGCGATACCGGCAACTGGCGTTCAAACACCCGATCCTTGCCCGGCTTCAGATCGCCGGTAACGCCGTCCAGACGGATGGCGGACGGGTTGCGCGCCTTGCCCAGCTCCACCGCCAGGCGATAGGCGTCGATGCCCAGCGCGTACAGACGCTCCGTTTGCAGCGTCAGCGTTTCCGCCGGGCGCGGATAACGCTTCACCGCCGGATGCTCGGGCATCAGGAACCAGGGCATGTCGATGTAGCGGGTGCCGGCCAGCTGCGGGTCCGGGCTGCGGGTGCTGATTTGCGAAGTGGCGTACACCGCCAGCTCCGGCATCAGCGCCTGCTTCACCTTGGCGGCGGCGGCCGGCTCCAGCGCCAGAAACACGCCATCGGCCATGCCGGCGGCGCGGGCCACATCGGACAGATTGGCCTCGGCGTAATCCACCTGCGCGGCGGTTTTGCCGGTCTGGGCGCGCCAGGCTTCGGCAAACGCCTGTTGCAGGCGACTGGACAGCACCTCGCCGTCAGACACTATCAGCGGGTTGGCGCGGCCGTCTTCCCGCATCAGCTGGGCAATCTGCCGGGCTTCCGCCTCCACATTCAGCGACAGGGAATACAGCTTGGCATTGGGCGCCACTTCCTTGCCGAAGGAATTCAGCGCCAGCGTGGGCACATTGACGATGGGCGCCACGGCGGCGATGCCGCTGCGGGACAGGGGCCCCACCATTACATTGACGCCAGAGGCCACCGCCTCGCGGTATTTTTCGGCGGCGTTTTTCTCGTTGGCGTCTATCACCTCGATATCCGCCACCGGCTCGGCAGCCTGCGCAGCCTCAAAACCGTTGCGCACCACCGCCGCCGCCTCGCCCAACAGCCTGGACTCGGTAGGCAACAGCAGGCCGATTTTCAGCCTTGCGCCCGGCTTGGCGGCCGCAGCCGCCGGTTTCACCGCCTGCGCCGCCGGGCTGGATGCCGGTTTTGCAGGCTTGCCGCTCACACTATTGAGCGGCGCATCATTGAGTTGGATGATATAGTCCGGCGTCTGCGCCCGGGCAGCCGGAAGCCACACCATCATCATTACGCCCACCAACAGCGGAGCCAGTCTTTGCATACTTCGTTCGCTCACTTGCTTGAATCAGCACGGGAAAGTTTCTGTCGCGGCACATTATATGTGGTGGCCACGCCCATTGGAAACCTGACGGACATCACCGCGCGCGCTTTGGCCGCCTTTTCGGTAGCCGATGTCGTCTGTGCGGAAGACACCCGCGTTACCGGCTCCCTGCTGGGCGCTTACGGCATTCACGCCCGCAAACTGGTCAGCCTGCGCGAACACAACGAACGCGGCATGGCCGAACAGGTTATCCGCTGGTTGGCCGAAGGACTGATTGTGGTGCAAGTGTCCGACGCCGGCACACCCGCCGTGTCCGACCCCGGCGCCCGGCTGGTGGAAGCCGTGCGCGCCGCCGGCCACCCCGTCTCCCCGCTGCCGGGCGCGTCCGCCGTGGTGGCCGCCCTCTCCGCCAGCGGCTTCACCACCCCACATTTCCTGTTTCACGGCTTCTTGCCGCCCAAAAGCGGCGAGCGGCGCAAAACCCTCAACCAATGGCTTAGCAGCGCGCACATCACCGTGTGCTATGAAGCGCCGCACCGCATTGTCGACACGCTGGAAGACATCGTGGCCGTACTGGGCGCAGACCGCCGCGTCATGCTTACCCGCGAACTGACCAAAACCTTCGAAACCTTCCGCGGCCTGCCCGCAGGCCAACTGCTGGAATGGGTAAAGAGCGACAGCAACCAGCAACGCGGCGAAATTGCCCTGCTGATAGACGCTGCCCCCGCACCGGATCAAGAAGACGGCCCGCCGGCCGAAGCGCTGAAAGTACTGGACATACTGGCCGCCGAACTGCCCACCAAACAGGCCGCCGCCCTTACCGCCCAGATCACCGGCGCCAACAAGAAACAGCTGTACGATCTGGCCTTGGCGCACAAGAAGATGCGCGAGGAGTGATTTACAAGCGGGCGCGCATGCGATAGACTGCTTTCCTCTTGCGATGCCCGGGTGGCGAAATCGGTAGACGCAGGGGATTCAAAATCCCCCGCCGCAAGGTGTGTCGGTTCGAGTCCGACCCCGGGCACCATCGCAACGTACAGAGAAGTCCTCAGAAGTCCAGAAAACCCGCACAGCACAAGGCTACGCGGGTTTTTTGTTGTCCAAAACAGTCCGACACCTTCCAACCAAAGCCAGCGCCAAACGTTGGTATTTCTGTTGGTACGAAGTTACCCTCCTCGTAGAAATACCAACGCGAGGAATACCAACATGCCGCTGACCGATACCGCCATCAGAAACGCCAAGCCCCGTGAGGATGGCAAGCCCGACAAGCTGGCAGACGGCGGCAGCTTGTTTTTGTGGGTAATGCCCAACGGTGCCAAGTACTGGCGCATGTCTTATCGCTTCAACGGCAAACAAAAGACCTTGGCATGTGGCGTCTACCCTGATACCAGCCTGAAAGAGGCCAGAGAGAAACGCGAAGCTGCCCGCAAATTGCTGCAAGCCGGCACAGACCCAGGCGAAGAGAAAAAACAGCAGAAACGCGAAAAGAAGCTGGCGGCAGAAAATTCGTTCGAGACCATCAGCCGAGAGTGGTACACCAAGGAACTACCCCGCTGGAGCGAGGGCCATGCCAAGCGCGTCATCGAGTCACTGGAAGCAGATGCATTCCCCGATCTGGGCAAATACCCTATCGACAGTCTCACCGCCCCCATCATCTTGGATTGCATACGCAAGATCGAAAAACGCGGAGCCATCGAGACTGGCCAGCGAGTACTCCAAAGAATTGGCGCAGTCATGCGCTATGCCATCCAGACAGGCCGTGCTACTCACAATGTAACCGCCGACCTAGTTGGTGTACTGCGCGCCCCGAAAGTCGAGCACAGGCCCGCGCTTGCGCGTAGCGAACTGAAAGAGTTCTACCGCCGCCTGGCAGCAGAACCAATCTACCAGCCAACCCGCATTGCCATGCACCTGCTCATGCTGACTTTTGTTCGCCCTGGCGAACTGCGGCATGCCCGTTGGGAAGAGTTTGATGAAGAGCGCGCCGAATGGCGGATTCCGGCAGAACGCATGAAAATGCGGGAGGCACATATTGTGCCATTGTCATCACAAGCGCTAGAGTTGCTGAAGCAACTGCGCCCGCTTGCTGGCCGTGGTGCTCTGCTCTTTCCGGCAATGACAGATCATGACCGGCCAATGAGTGAAAACACCCTGAGCTATGCCATGGGCCGCATGGGCTACAAAGGCCAAGCCACACCCCACGGCTTCCGCGCCCTGGCATCAACGGTGCTGAATGAGGAAGGCTTCAACGCTGACGTGATCGAGCGCCAGTTGGCTCATGCGGAGCGCAACAAGATACGGGCGGCTTACCACCGGGCGGAGTATCTGGAAGAACGGCGCAAGATGATGCAGTGGTGGGCGGATTTTCTTGACTCACAAAAGCATTAGAATAGTATAAAAAATCTTATTAGTAGTTGCTTAGCCAGCGCAGCTTAAATTTTAATGGTGACGATTATGGATATCGAAGAAGAACTCAGTGCAATTTTTTCTCAGAGAAGTTCAGGCCCATTTCTATTTCTCGGCTCTGGCTTTTCTAGGCGATATATTGGCCTTGAAGACTGGGAAGGCCTTCTGGAAAAATTCTGCATATCAACCAAACCATATGCTTACTACAGAAGCAGCTCTAACCAAAACATTCCGCTGGCTGCCACATTACTTGCAAATGACTTTCATGATATCTGGTGGAGCGATGCCAGATTTGAATCCAGCCGAAATGCCTACGCACATGAAATTAAAAATAAATCATCCCCAATTAAATATGAAATTTGTAAATATTTAGTTGAAAAATCAGAACCCAACATAGCGTCTGAAGAGCTAAAAAATGAAATTGAAGCATTGAGAACATGCGATGTCGATGGAATAATAACAACCAACTGGGATATGCTCATAGAGAATATATTCCCCGACTATATAGTCTACTCTGGTCAAAATGAATTACTCTTCTCAAACACACTTAACATAGGCGAAATATATAAAATACATGGAACCTGCTGCAACCCAGAAAGCCTAGTATTAACCGACAGTGACTATCAAGATTATAATAGCCGAAATGCATACCTGGCATCAAAATTAATAACAATATTTGTCGAACATCCCGTTGTGTTTATCGGCTACTCAATAACAGACAACAACATCCGGGAATTATTGAAATCAATTTCATTATGCATTGGCAGTGAAAATATAGAAAAATTAAGAGATAATTTAATATTTATTGACAGGAAAGAGCCAAGCACCGGCCCAACAATTGAGACATCCTACTTACAATTCGACTCAATTCAAATTCCAATTAAAATTGTCAAATCAAAAGATTTTACCCCAGTATACAATGCAATCGCTCAATTCGAACGCAAACTACCTGCTCGAGTATTGAGATTTTGCAAAGAACGCCTATACGAAGTTGTTCAAGGTCAAAATCCTGACAAGAAAATTGCCGTGGTCGACTTTGAAAACATAGAGTACGCAGCAGACGTCGAAATCGTATTTGGCCTAGGAGTGATTGGAAAGCTTGGGGCAACTGGTTATAAAGCAATAACTGCCAACGACCTGTTTGAAGACCTTATTTATGATAATAAAGATTTTGACCCAAGCAGTATACTATCAATAACTATACCATCTTTCCAAGGAGGAATAAAATTTGCACCCATATTTAAATATTTAAGCAAATTAGACATCAAATCAATGGATGAATACAGAGCAAGCGGATTCAGAATTGATCGCCACATAAACAAAAAAAATCAAGACTTTGTCACAGGCAACGCCTCTGCTTTTGCAAAATATGCAAGCGGCTCATTCTCCGACTTCATAAAATCCGCGACTGAGCCAGAGATTCTATGCCTGACTCCATTATTCACTTTCATTGACCTAGATGCTTTGCTTGAATATATCACTCAAAATTACGAGCGAATAATTAACAGCAAATACAAATATCACTTCAGAAGATTAATGGCATTTTATGACTGGAAGAAATATGGTTTTTAAATTAAGCATTCGTATTTAACATTTACACATAGGAGGGGGCACTTTGCCTCTCCTTATATTTTTCATAAACGCTCACTCAATCAGGTTCCGACACTCGTCGGCATCCGTGTTCGTCGCACCAAGGCCGCTACAGCGCCGGCAGCCCACCAACTACCGCCAGACCCCGGCGCGCGCAATCGTAGCCCCGCCCCGCCTCCGGTCTTCATGTGCCGCTTTCCTTGCACCTGCATGACTCCCCGCAAAGCCCGCCCCGCCGGGCTTTGTTTGCGCCTGGCACCCCGCCCTTTTTCATGCGTTTTCATGCAGCGTTATGCGCTTTCATGCAGGCCCGCGCGCTGATTTCCTGCCTGTGCGTCCGGACGTCTGTGGACTATCGCCGTTTTTGATCCGAGCGCTGCCAGCCGCTTCCGTCACCGTCCCGCAGCCTATCGTTTTTGGGCGTTTTTTCTCCTCTTGTTGTATGGGGCCTTCATACAACGGGCTTCGCGTTTCAGGTCATTTTGTTTTGGGGATACTGCATTCCGTCGCCCGGCACATCCGGGCAAAACCGAGCACATCCACCCCATAACGACAGGACACAACATGCCCACTTCCAGCCGCCCGACCCCATCCACTCCCGCCCGTTTCCTCCGTCTGCCCGAGGTGATGGGTCTAACTGGTCTGTCACGCTCGACGCTGTACGACAGCATCAAGCGCGGCAGCTTCCCGGCCTCCGTGCCGCTGGGCGGCAAGAGCGTGGCCTGGTTGTCCACTGAGGTGGATGCCTGGATGGCCGGCCGCGTCGCAGCCCGCCAACAATAACAACTCGAGGAACTCCCTATGTCCCATTCCCCTATCACTCCGAGCCCCGCGCTCGTCCAGAAACAGGCCGAAGCTGAAACCGCGCTGGCCACCTATCAGCAGGCCCGCCAGGACTGGCAAGCCAAGGCGGTGCTGTTCACCCAGCAACAGCAGGCGGCCGAAGCCGCCGAAGCCAGCGCTCAGGGCTTCAAGGAGCAAGCCCGCGCCCTGCTGCGCCAGGTGCTGGGCAAGAACACCAAGGAATTGCAGGCATTGCGCGCCGAGGAGCGCGCCGCCTACAGCCAGGCCGAAGACTTCCGCAGCCTTCTGGATGAACTGGAGCTGGCGCGCGATGAAGCCGAGCTGGCCATGCTGGAGGCTGGCCAGGGCTATCTCTCCCGACGCAACCGGGCGCTGGAGATGCTGGCTGACGCCTATATGGCTGCCGCCTTGCAACAGATTGACCCACTGCTGACGGCCCTCTCGCTGCGGGAGGACGCGCTGAATCGCGAGGGGATGTGGGCCACCTGGCGACAGACCGGCTACCAGTCCGCCATCGACATGGCGCTGCACGATCTTGCCGGCGCACTGAAACAGCGCGTGGCCAACTTCAAGCGCGACGACAGCCAGGAGCCGATCATTCAGGCGCTGCCATGGCAAGACGGCCTCACCGAAGCCGGGCAATTCACGCTCTCCGTATCGATGACCCGTCAGCGCGAGCTGGAAACCCGCAAACAGGAGTTGAACGTATGAGCAAATGGATCGCAGTAGACCTGGACGGCACCCTGGCCGAAGTCGGTTCCAGCAACAAGGGCGCTATCGGCAAACCGGTTCAGCCGATGCTGAGTCGCGTCAAAGCCTGGCTGAGTGAGGGCGATTACGAAGTGCGGATTTTTACCGCCCGTGCCGCCGACCCGGTGCAAGCCGGCAAGGTGAAAGACTGGCTCAACCGTCAGGGATTGGGAGAGCTGGCCATTACCAACGTCAAAGACGCCGACATGGTGGAACTGTGGGACGACAAGGCCGTGCGGGTGGAGCGCAACAGCGGCAAGGTGTGCAGCGGTTGCGGCAATGCCGAGCGGCATAGCGCCGGCTTCAGCCATCGCCGCCACACGATGGCCGATATCCCGCAACTGACCGACTGCTAAAGGAGCACCGCATGGCCTTCCCTTGTCCGCTATGCGGGGCGGCGTCCCGCGTCAGAACCAGCCGCATGCTGTCCGCCACCACCAAGGAGACCTACTACAACTGCAGCAACGATGCCTGCTGCCACCAGTACAAGACGCTGGAGGGTGACCCCAGAACGCTGGCCAAGCCGGTCAACCCGGCCCAGGTGATTCCGCCCGAGCGGCTGCGCCAGCTGCCGCCAACCGCTAGCCCGTCCAAAGCGCCGGCAACGGCCATCACCCGCGAGCCTGGCCGCTTGCGTCACACCGTGCTGTAAGCCACCGGCCCGGAGTCATCCGGGCCAGTTCTGGCCATACGTTGGCCTTGCGAATCCGAGTCACATGCCATGCCTACCCACTTTCACTGTATTGACAAGCCAGGGCGACGGCTTAACAATAGCTGCGTGCTGTTCAATAGCGGCACCGGGTTTAGCAGCCCGACACACATTGGCGGACACCCGCCACCATGGCGGCTTTTTTACGTCCGTACACCGCTATCGGTGCGCCCATTTTTCTATGGCGGGTCGTGGTGGGGATACCTTCGGGTATGCCGGTTCCAATGTGCCGGTCTGCTAACCCTGTCACGTGCCTGCCACCCCCGTTTAGCAGCGGACGGCAGGCCCAACCACACATTGGAGGCCACTATGCCTAAGCTTTCCCGCGCCCTGTCGCAACTATTCCCCGCCCCCGTTATCCCTGTTTCCGTCTTGCCCACGTTGGCCGAAGCCCGCGCCTTGTCTGCGCTGCTGGTCGCTCAGGGCCACCGCGCCGTGTTTCACCGCACCGCCGCCGGTTTCGCTGTGGAGGTGATCGCATGAGCACCCTGCACGCCCTCAGCCAGGCCGCGCCGGCCGCCCACCTTGCCCTGTCCGCCCTGCAAGGCGAACTGGCCCGCCTGCAGATGCTGGCCAGCCAACCGGAGCAAGCCACCTTGCGCGACTCGCTCACCCAGCTGGCCAGCCTGTGCCAGCGCGTGGAGCACACCCTCGCCAATGGCGTTCACTCGCTGGCCCGCGCCGGCGACGGCCTGCAGGGCCTGCTTGATCTGCTGCAGCATGCCGAGGACAAGCCCATGCCGGCCCATCGCCTGGCCGGGCTGCTGACCCCGCTGCAACAGCAAGTCGTCCACGCCAGCGCCGATATCGGCCAACTCCTCTAAGGGGCTCCAGATGACCCACACCACTCTCCCGAGAAACGGGCGAGCCGCCCCTGGCTTGCCTGCCGCCACCACCCTGCGCCATTGGGCCTATCAGTCTGGCCACCTGCGCGCACTGGAGCTGCTGGACACGCTGCTGACCTTCCGCGACCGGCAAGAGGCTGCGCCCCAGCTGCAGGTCAATGCCGATGAAGCCGTCCTGGCTGGTTTCTTCGATACGCTGCGGCCGGCGCTGGACGCCGCCTTGCCGATGCTCACCCCTGAGGAGCGGGAATCGCTGCTGGCCAACCTGCAAGAGCGCTTGCTGATACAGGCCGACCGCCTGATGCACAACAACCCCATAAGCAGAGGTACGCCATGACCACCGCCAAGGGAGCGATGGGCGACTGGTTCGCCCAACTGAAACGCGATATCGACCTGCACGACCTGGCCGACAAGCTGGGCCTGCAACGGCAAGGCAGTCGCGGCAACTATCACAGCCCGCACCACCCGGACAGCAGCCCCTCGCTGTCCATCTTTGACGGCGGGCGCGGCTGGAAAGACTGGAGCGGCGACGCCGGCGGCAGCTGCATCGACCTGGTGCAATACTGCCGGCCGGAACTGACAACGCCTTTGGCGGCCGCCAGGCTGCTGGGCGAGTGGTATAGCGTCCCGCAACCCGCGATGAAGAAAGACAGTGCCGGCAGCCACACTGCCCCTACTCGCAAATCGACGCTGGACTACATTGCCGAACGCAGCCTGGCCAAGCCGGAACCGGTAGTCGCCTACCTGACCGGCCGCGGCATTGACGAGGCCACTGTCCGGCGCGCCATCCAGTGCAAGACGCTGGGCTGGAATGACTGGTTCAGCGCCAAGCTGCCACCCGACGAAGTCGGCCACGGCGGGCCGGCCGCCGCCTTCATCGTGCGCGGCACACTGTCGGCCGGCGTGGTGGCGGTGGATCTGCGCTATGCCGATCCGGCGCTGAATGGCGGGGTGAAGACCCAATGCCAGGGAGAACGCGAGGGCCATGGCTGGACGGCTGATCCCATGCGGCTGAAACGGGCGCAAACGGTCGTCATCGTGGAAAGCCCGGTCAACGCGCTGTCGGTGGATAGCGTCACCCACCACAGCGTGGCCAGCCTGGCGCTGCGCGGTACCGGCAACGTGGACAGCATCGACTGGACGTTCCTGCGCGGCAAGCGGGTGCTGGTGGCGCTCGATCACACTGACCCGGTCAACCCGCACACCGGGCAACGGCCGGGCTTGGCGGCCGCCTGGCGCTTGTCTGAAACCCTCATTGCCGCCGACATTGGCCACCTGCTGGTGGACATGCAGGACTGGGAGGAAGGCGAAGACATCAACGACGTGCTGCAACGCCATGGCGGCCAGGAGCTGACCGCCCGCCTGCGCAAGCTGGAGCCGTGGCTGGTGCCGGGCATGCCCGGCGGTGGCGAACGGCTGGAGGGCACCCGCCGCATCCAGCTGCCCGGCCATGACTTTGCCGTGTACTGGCGCTTCCGCGTCAAAGAGGATTTCACCCAGTACGTGGACGAATTCAAAACCGACGACGACGGCAACCGCTCGGAAACGCTGGGCGACCTGTGTTCCTTCCGCGTCGCCGGCCTGTCGCGTCTCAGAATACAAAGCCATCTGGCCACCATCAGCGGCACCCCCGACCACCAGCCGGAAACCGTGTTTGGCGTCAGCGCCCAACTGGCGCGGCATGGCGTGATTCTCCACCGAGAGGTGGCCACCGATGACAAGCTGTACAACCTGGAGTGGTGGAAAAGCCGCTTTGGCGCCATCTGGAAACCGGCGCAATTCCAGCGCCTGGTCAACCTGATGGAACGGGCTGCCGATCTGGGCGCGCGCGATGTGGTCAACTTTGTCGGGCTGGCGTGGAAGGCTGGAGAGTTGGCCGCCCAAGAGGGGCAGGACTGCTACTTTGTCGAACCGCAAAAGCAATGCCTCTACTACAACCTGACTTTCCCGCGCGGCAACCGGCATCAGGCCCGCTCGGTGATTCTCGCCTACCAGGACACCTTCAAGCACAATGCCGCCACCATCGCCCTGGTGTGGGGCTTGGGCAGCCACCTTAAAACCGTGCTGGGTTTCTATCCCCACCTGCAGATGCAGGCCGAGAAGGGCTCGGGCAAATCGCGGCTGCTGGAGAGCCTGCAAAACACGCTGGCGTTTCAGGTGCTGTCGGGCCAGATGCTGAAGACCGACCACCGCCGCCGGGCGTCCGTGTCGTTTACCTCGCAGCCGGTGGGCTGGGACGAATTCAGCAAGCTACCGAAAAACATCCTGGCCGATATCGACGCGCTGCTGCAGTCCACCTATCGCTTTGAATTCACCCGCGTGGGGGCAGCACTGACGCCATACCTGATGTGCGCCCCGGTCCTGCTGGCCGGTGAAGAAGTGGATGTGCAAAGCCTGCAATCCAAACTGTGCCGCAGCAGCCTGTCAGTAGCCCGGCAGGGCAACATCATCCCGCACGACCTGACGCAATTCCCGCTATGGCCATGGCTGCAGTTTCTAGGCGAAACCCCACCGGCCCGGCTACGTGACCTGCATCAGCACTATGTCGGTTACTGCCGCCAGCACTGCCGCGCCCCGGAGGGGGACGCCACCGCCAAGCGGATGATGGAGAACTATGCGGCCATCCTCACCAGTTGGGCGCTGCTGTGCGAGTTTGCCGAAATCGACTTGCAGCAAGGTGGCTTCATTGACGACCTGCTGGCCGAGATGAACAGCCACATTGTGGATACCGACGGCACCCGCCTGCCGTGGGTGTGGATCATGGAGATTCTGCTGTCCGAGCTGGACGCCCATCGCTATGAACACCCGTACTGCTGGGATACCTTCAAAACCGCCGATGGCCATAGCGACATGGCGCTGTTCATCCGTCCCAACCATGTGATGGACCACCTGTCCACCGCCAACCACCTGCGCGGCAAGTACGACGCGCTGCCGGTCAAAACCGGGCGCATCTTCAAAAGCCAGCTGCTGCAAAGCGGCGTGGTGCTGGCCGACGATATCGAAAAGACCATTCACGGCCGCCGGCATGGCCACCTGACCGCCATCAGCCTGGCCAAGCTGGAGAAGCTGGGCCTGTATGCCAGCCCGGACACCCAGCGCAACCACTGAGCAACCGCCGCCCAAGCACAACAGCCCGCCCCGCGCGGGCTGTTTGCTGTCTGGCCACTTAGCACAGCCACTGCCTGCTGCCTATCGGCACATCCGCCGATGCGCTGCATAAACATGCCGGCAAGTCACCAAACTGCAAATCCCTTTGAACGCCATTTATGACATTGACAACGCGCATTGGCCGCGAACCCGCCTGGCAAGCCCGGTTTCTGGCCGTTGACCTCGGGAGTAAGTGAAAAAAACCCGTGGATTGACGGTCCAATCCCGCTGAAAGCCTTATTCCACTAGGAAACCCTGCCCACGGTTTGCCTTCAAAAATCCACGGTTTCGGTCTGAATCTCCACGGTTTGCCCCAAAACTTCCACAACCCGTTTTTAGCTGCTTCGCCCCTCTTTATTCTTCTTCTTTTATAAAAATCAAAGAGATAGAGATAGAAAAGCAGTGAAAAGGGCAGAATGGACAATCCACGGAATTGGTTTCACAATGCCAAATGCATCCACGGTTTCACACCCCGAAAGCGTGGAAACCGTGGATGGCACCATCCCTTCAATGCATTGATTTTATTGAGAATTCAGAAGCATCCACGGAATGTAGGAAATACCCGTGGGCAAAACCGTGGGACTGAAACCCTTGCCTGGCAAGGCTTTGCGGGGTACATCCACGGTTTGGTGGCTTTTTTTGATGTGTGTGCCTGGCTGGTGGAGATGCTGGCCAAGAGTGAGATGGCCGCTTTCGGCTAATACCTGCCGTCGGTCATGCTTGCCCATAGAGGAAGCTCAGCGCCGGCTTTATGCTAACGTATTGGCACGCTGCCTTTTTCGACCTTTTTGGTTGTCATGCACCCATGTTAAACACTTTAAAATTCCGTAACGGTGCGGGTTTCCTGGCATATGACAGTCCAAAATTAGGGAGACAGGCACTGAAGTTATGCGTCAAATCGGTCTCCCTAAAACAAAGTTGGGTTGTACACCCCTATCGCTAGGCACCCACTATGGAAATTGCAACGCTGGTCCTTGAATATCTCAAAGTCATCCTGACAACCCAAGTTGCAGCAGGTGCGACTGCAATCACGTTCTTCGTTCTGTTCAAAGACGACATTAAAAGCCTTCTCAAACGCGTCGCAAAAGTACGACTTCCAGGTGGCGGGGAGTTTTCTACGACCCAAATCGAAAGAGACAGCGAAGCACTTCAGCCTCAAGGAGAGCAACTACCGACGACACCTCCGGACCCTCTACCACTACCCGACAACCTCACGCTCACCCCAGAACAGCAAAAGGTTGTAAGCGAGGCCTTTGCAGCAGAACGTGCGCGAGCCGAGCTCTGGGAATACCGCTACCTAAATTATTTTCTAGCGCACTCGACGCAATTGGTCCTCGACTGGTTAAATGCTCTTCCAGCGAGAACAACGACTTCGATGTTTGATGCATATTGGTTGCCAGTTATCACGAGCACAGAGGAAAGACGCACCATCATCAATGCGTTACAAGCGCACTCACTCATTACATTGAGCACCGATCTAATTGAGGTCACTCATAAGGGAAAGGCATACCTTCAATGGCGAGGACCATTGCCAAATGCAACCTAACCATCATTCCACCGGAGCTGGGTGAAGTGCTGCGCAGTCCTGTGAACTCAAACGTTCCTGAGCGTCAGCTTTCAAAAACCGGCTACGGCAGCTCTGGGTCGTAAGCCGCCATTTTCCTTAAGTCAGTTCTAGACTGTACAAATGTGGGTCAAGCTCACAACAGTGTTGGTATATTTGTTGGTACAAACAATTATCACACCGCGCAGAATCATTACCACACAATGCTTTCAAGCTATCATTCGATAGAGACCCCGCCAAGCGGGGTTTTCTTTTTTCCGCTCCCATCCCTCAAGTTATCAAGCCCACGATGCGGCTTAACAATGCCGCGTCGCGTTCAATAGCGCGAACGGGCTTGGCGGCCCGAACACAAAGGCGGACAGCCGCGTATGCGGCATTTTTTGTCCGTTGCCTTGGCATGCCTGTTTCCATGGTGGGCCTTGGCAGGGGCGTGCTTGCACGCGCCGGTTCCTTTGTGCCGGTCCGCCAACCTTGCCTTGCGCCCACCACCCCCGCTTGGCGGCGGGACGTGGGCTTTAAGTTCACAAAGGAGGCTTGCATGTCTTGCACTCTTCGCGCCTTGTCGCGCTCTTTCCCCTCTCTTGCTCTGTTTCCGCTATCAAGGTTGGCCGAAGGCCGGCTGTTCGGCTGTTTGCTTGCGCTGCCCAAGCGGGGTGCATGCCGATGAGCCATTTGCCGCAGGTGCCGCCGCGCTGGCGGCGTCTCCGCTGACGCTGGCCGCGTTGCAGGGCGTGTTGTTGCAGTTGCAGGCGCTGTTGGGTGCGCAGGTAGAGCCGGCCTTGCAGGCTTCGGCCAACCGTATTCAGGGCCTGTGCCAGCAACTGGAAGACTGCCTGTATGAGGGTTTGCGCACGCTGGCGGATGCCAGCTAGGGCTTGAGCGGGCTGATTACGCTGCTGGGTCATGCGGAGGGGCAGCCCTTGCCGGCACAGCAGCTGACGGTGTTGCTGACGCCCTTGCAGCAACAGGTGCTGCGGGCGAACAGCCAGCTTCGCCTGTTGTTTTAGTCGCGCAGCGCTTAAAGCCGCTGACAAAACGCCAGCTGCTGCGTTGCGCCTCCTTGCCATACTCATTACTGCCCGCGTTGGCGCGCCTTGCCTCCGCCGTGATACGGATTGCTGTTGCCCGCTCTTAAGGCTGGCTTAAGGCAGCAGGCGCAGGCTAGCGTGGGGAATTCCCCCCCAGAAGAGGATAAAGCCATGGTATCCAGCATTGGCAGTTCACAGCCTTACCAGCACTACCAGGCGCTTTCCGCTGGCGCGCAAGCGTCGCGGCCGCAAGTGGACAGTGACGGGGATACGGACAACAGCCGCGCGGGCGAGGTAGAAAACCAGCGCGGCCCGGTGTCCGCCACGGTGGGCACGCGTATCAACACCAGCGCCTGATCCCTCGCTGATGCAGCAATCAACCCGCCCTGTGGCGGTTTTTTTCATGGCGCGCCCGGTGGCTGGCGGCCACTGCCGGGTGGGGTTTGCGGCGCGGTGGGCGGCGCACAGAAAAGCTTGGCCGAAGGGCGGCGCGACGGCGGGTTTGATGTCCCTCAAGCAATGGCGCACTGTGTTTACCCCGACAAGGCATCAGGTGTTATCTTGGCCGGCATGAAAGCCCTGTACCGCTTGTTGATGCTGCTGATGTTGGCGCTGCCCGCACTGAATGTGCTGGCGGCGGACATGGGCATGCCTGCGGCTGACAGGGCAAGGGCCAGCCTGCATTGCATGGCCAAAACGGCGGAGCCGGCCTGCCATCAGGCTGCCGGCAAGGCCGCTGCTGCGGGCTGTCATCAAGGCGCGCAATGCGCCGGCAGCTGCTGGCAGCTTTGCGCCCCGCCGCTGTATCAGCCCCAGGCCTGGGCGGCAGCGCCCGCGCTTGCCGGCGGCGTGTTTGTACCCAATCAACCGGCCCGGCTGGCCGGCATCACGCTTACCCCGCCTCACCGACCGCCTTCATGGGCGTGACATCCCACTGATTGGCGCCGGCCCCGCGCCGACGCTTTGCACGCTGCTGATATCCGCTTGTCTGGCTTTCTTTTCGCCGGAAAAAACCGGATTGGCAGCGGTGTTTATCCGATGTCTTGCCCTGAAGGAGAGCCAAAATGGCCTTTATCCGCACTCATGTTGTTGCCGCCCTGCTGACCGTGTTCAGCGCCGCCGCCTTTGCCGCCGTGCCGGCCACGGTGTACAAGAGCCCCGCTTGCACTTGCTGCGAGGCGTATATCAGTTACCTCAAACAAAACGGTTTTGAGGTGGCCGCCGTCAACCGCGACGACATGCAGCAAATCAAGCAGCAGTTGGGAGTAACGCCGGGCATGGGCAGTTGCCACACCGCCCGGATTGGCCGTTACACCATTGAAGGCCATGTGCCGGCGGCGGCCATCAAGCAGCTGCTGGCCAGCAAGGCGGATGTGGTGGGCTTGTCCGCGCCGGGCATGCCGCAAAACAGCCCCGGCATGGGCGAGGTGAAGCCGGGCACACAGCCGGTGTATGTGATGCGCAAGGATCAGCGCACCGATGTGCTGTACGGCCGCTTTTAAACCCGCGCGGCACCCTGAGCCTGTTTGCGCGCCCCGGCTGCGGCCGGCGGCAGTACCGCTTGGCTCGGGGGCCCAACCCGGTGTCATGAGCGGCGCTTAGCCCTTCCCCGCCCCTGCCGCGCCGCAGGGGCGGCGGCCTTCGGCCAACCCCGACCCGCTGCGTTACAATCGGGCCTCCGCCTTTTTTTGCCCCGCCATGCCCATTCAACTGCTCCGTTTGTCCCTGCCCCAACTGCAAGCGCAGCTGGCCGATGCCGCCTTGACGGCGCCGGCCGCCACGCTGCCCCCGCATGTGCTGCAACGCGCGGTGGATTTGCTGCAAGCCGGCGGCCAGCCGCTGTGGTGCGCGCCTTGTCTGATGGTGCGCACGCTGGATGGCCTTGTGGTGGGCGCTTGCGGTTTCAAGGGCCCGCCGCGGGCGGGGGTGGTGGAAATCGGTTACGCGGTGGAGCCGGCCCATCAAGGGCAGGGGCTGGCCAAAGCGGCGGTGCGGGCTTTGCTGGCGGAAGCGCGTGGCAGCGCCGAGGCCCCGGACGTTTGCGCCGCCATCAGCCCGGACAACGCGGCATCGCTCAAGGTGGCGCAGGCGCTGGGCTTCCGCTTTACGGGCTGGCTGGTGGATGCGGAAGGCGAACGCCTGATGTGCTGGCGAATAGCCAGTCAATCGTGAGCACCGCCTTAAAACCCGCTAACAAAACCCCTGATGCTGCCTTGCGCCTTCTTGCCGTACTCAAGTGCTGCCGGGGTCGGCGCGCCTTGCCTCAGCCGTGATACGGATTTTTGTCAGCCGCCCCAAACAGGCAAGTGGGGCCGGCCTTCGGCCAACCTGGCGGCGCGGGCTCTGCCGCATCGTCCCAGGCGCAGGCAATCAGTAGATGGAGTAGTAGAAGTATTTGTCTTCCAGCTGCTGATAAGTGCCATCTTCAATGATTTGCGCCAGCGCTTTGTTGATAGCGGCTTTCAATGCGGCATCGCCTTTTCTGAGGCCGATTGCCGCCCATCCGGCGTCTGCGCCGGCCGTGCCGACCTGGCCCTCGACAAAAGCAAAGCCCTTCCCTTGGGACGTGCGCAGCAGTTTGTAATCCGCAGACACGACATCCTGAAAAACGGCATCCAACTCCCCCTTCGCCAGCGCGGCATAGAGCGCCCCCTCCTGGTAGGACTCCACCTGCACGCCGTTCTTCTGCCAGTGGGCCTTGGCGTAGCGCTCCTGCAGCGTGCCTTGTTCTACGCCTATCTTCTTGCCGGCCAAATCGGCATCCGCCAACTTGAAACCGGCGCTGGCTCTGGCCACCAGACGGCTGGGCGGGCTGTATATCTTCTCGGAGAAGTCGATTTGCGCCAGACGCGGCTTGCTGACATACATCGAGGAAAGGATGGCGTCGAACTTGCCCGCCTGCAGCGAAGGGATCATGGCGTCGAAGTCCTCCTCCACCCAGACGCACTTGGCCCGCAAATGAGCGCAAATCGCTTGCCCCAACTCGATATCGAAACCGCCCAGCCTGCCCTTGGCCTGCTGGTACTCAAACGGCGGGTAGGAGGCATCCGTGCCAAAGCGGATTTCACTCACCCCGCTGGCAGCGCCCTCCGGGCCGCGGGGGGTAGAACACCCCGCCAGCAACATCGCGGAAAGCGCCGCGCCGCAGGCTGTCGCCAGTCGTTTCATATGGTTTGTCTCCTGTCGTGTTTTTAGTTTGCGTATGCGGCGGCAACACACTAGCTGATGTAATAGCCAACGGCTTTCCAGCCGGCCTTGTCTTCGCGCTGCATGGCGACGGTTTCCACCGCCTGCTCGGCGCCGTCAAAACGGCTGAGATACTGGATCAGTACATAGTCGCCCTCCGGCGCGCCGGGCAAATGATGTTCTTCGCTGGCGCGGTGCAGTACCCGGCCATGCAGGGCCTTGAGCGGGCCGCGCCCCGCGCCGGCGGCTTCTTCCCAGGCTGGCAGGGCGATCTGTTGCTGAAAATAAGTTGCCGCCGCCTGCCAGGCCGGGGCGTAACTGCCGGCATCCATCAGGCCCAGCCAGGCTTCTGCGGCGCTGGCCGCTTGCACTACGCTGTTTGTCATTGCGATTCTCCAAAATGCGGCTTTCAGGCTCGCCTCCCCTGCCCCTGCCTTGTGCACCTTGGCGCAGGGTTTCTGCCAGGTGTAGCCAGCGGCTTTCAGGCTGTGCTGCGTGCGATGGTTGGCCGCTTCGGCCAACCTGGCCTGCGCCGTCACTCCCCTGCCGGGCGATCAGACACATGATTGATGCCGTCCGCGGTGGGCAACAGCCCCAGCCGGAACGGGTCCACACCCTCCAGACAGCCAACATTGAAGGCATAAACGCCGGGGTCGGAACGGCGCTGGTGATGGGTGTATACCCCACACACTTTGCAGAAATAGTGTTTGGCCACGCGGGTGTTGAATTGGTACAGGGTGAGCAAGGCTTCGCCCTGCACAATGCGCAGCGCGGATACGGGCACGGAAGCGCACACCGCGCCGCGCCGGCGGCAGATGGAGCAATTGCAGTGGCGCGGGTTTTCCACGCCATGCGGCAGTTGCAGTTCCAGCACCACGCCGCCGCAGTGGCAGCTGGCGCGGTGGACGGGCTGGATGCGGGTATCGCCGATGTGGGTGTAATGGGTCATGGCTTGCCGCTTACTCGA
Source organism: uncultured Aquitalea sp. (assembly GCF_945957525.1). Lineage (GTDB taxonomy): Bacteria > Pseudomonadota > Gammaproteobacteria > Burkholderiales > Chromobacteriaceae > Aquitalea. The sequence goes on from NZ_CAMFLA010000025.1 coordinate 33,853, forward strand.
GGTCTGCCTGCGCAATCACAATGATTTCCGCGCTATCGGCCCGCCACGGCTCGCCTTGCCAGTCGCCATGCCAGTCCACCCGGCTAAAACCGGCCCGGGCCAGATGTCCGGCAATACGGGCCTGTGGCATGAAGCGCAATACGCTGTCGCTGCGCAGGCGCTCGCCGCCGGGCAGAAAGTGGTAGTGGGTGGCAAAGCGCAGCAGCTCGCCGGCCAGTTCTTGCGTTTGGTGATGGATCTCCACCTGTTCGCCATCCGGCGTGGCGAGCACATGGCGGGACTGCTCGGCTGTCCACTTTAGCCAGGGCCGGGCCTGCGGATTGCGGCTTTCAAACATCAGCCGGCCGCCGGGCTGCAGGCGCTGGCGCACCGCCCGCAGCGTGCTTTGCACTTCCGCATCGCTCAGCAGGCACTGAAAGGCGTGGCCGGTCATCACCGCCACGTTGTAGTGCTCATCGTCCGGCAATTGCGCCGCGCCGCCTTCCAGCCAGCGCACCGCCTCCGCGCCCGGCCGCGCGCGGGCCGCCGCCAGCATGGCCGGCGCGGGATCGATGGCGACAACGTGGTGCCCCAGCGCGGCCAGCCGCACGGCAAAGACGCCGGTTCCGCAGCCGATGTCCACCACGCTGAGGGGGGCCGGGCCAAGGCGGTGCTCATAAAACTGATAATCCGCCACGCCGCTGTTTTGCAGGTCGTACAACGGGATCAGGCGCGGGTGCGTGTATTGGGCGTTTTCGCAAGAGTGGGGCATAGCAGGCAGCGCCGGAAGCAAACAAACCAGCCATCCATGCTACTAGCATTTTCGGCTGCGGAGCAGCCAGTGCGGCGCAAGGCCGCCCGCCCTCGTTCAACAACCGGCGTCGTTCACAGGCTGGCCGGCAAAATGCTGTTCAATCCATGCCTCGCACACGGCCCACAACTTGGGCGCGCCGCGCTGGATGGCCGGGCCATAGCGGGATGCCACCTGTTGCAGCGTGACCTTGTTTTCCGTCCAGGTACCGCCGCCGGTAAACACATTGATGAGCAGGGGCTGGAAACGGTCCAGCGCCTTGGCGAAGCGGGCGTCTTCCGTTTCTCCGGCTTCGAACTCCCGCCACAAGGCCAACAAGCCTTCGCCTTGCGCGGCCGGCAGCAGGCCGAACAGACGCTGTGCGGCAAGGGCTTCCTCCCTGGCCTGCGCCTCAACGCTGTGGCCGGCGTGGATGGGGAAATCGCCCACGTCGATTTCCACGATGTCGTGTATCAACAGCATGCGCAGCACGCGGTTGGCGTCCACCGAGGCAGCGGCGTAATCGCTCAGCAGCAAGGCGTACATGGCCAGGTGCCAAGAGTGTTCTGCCGAGTTTTCCTTGCGGCTTTGGTCCAGCAAGGGCGATTGCCGAACGACGGATTTCAGACGGTCGATTTCGCGGAGAAAACTCAACTGTTGCTGCAAGGCGGCAATGGGCATGGCAGGCGGCGCAAAAGGGGTAGGCGCTGATTATATCGACCTGGCGACAAGCAGGCCCGCCTCGTACCGCCATTATCAATTTATTTTTGAAATAAATTGCTTTTCTGTCTTGTTTTTCAAAACAGAATAATGGGCGATCATGGACACTCTGATTTTCAGCATTGACGGGATTAAAGGAAACCTCATGTCCGAACTCACTCTGATCGCCAATATCACCGCCAAAGCCGAGCAGATTGCGCTGGTGAAAGCCGAACTGCTAAAGCTGATCGACGTTACCCGCGCCGAGGCGGGTTGCCTGCAGTACGACCTGCATCAGGACAATGACGACGCCGCGCACTTCACCTTTGTAGAACGCTGGGCATCGCGCGAGCTGTGGCAGGCCCATATGCAGTCGCCGCATCTGCAGGATTACATGGCAGCCACCGACGGCGCGGTGGCGCTGTTTACGCTGAGCGAGCTGACGCGCGTCGCCTGATCCGCGCCAGCGCGGCAAGCATGCAAAAAGCGGCCAAAACAGCCGCTTTTTTTGTGGTGCGCACGCCGCTTCAGCCCGGCAGGTCGCGATAGAGTTCCGGGTCCAGCAAATCGCGCAGCGGCAGGCCTACAGCGTCAGCCAGGGCGCTCATGTTGTCGACTGAAATATTGCGTGCGCCTTTTGCCTGCGGGGCATGGCGCACCGCAAAAAGACCAAGCCCATGAGCAAGGCGCCGCGCAAACCCGCCCGGGCCGATCCGCGTTTTGCCCGCTTCATGCAGCAAGCCTGTCTGCCGGCGGATGGCTGACGCGCCCGCCTCATTGCCCTGCAACAGGCACTGGGCGACGCCCCCTTGCCCGAAGCGGCGCAGGCCTTGCAGCGCGCCGGCGACAGGCTGGAATCCCGGCTGACGGCGGTGCGGCTGCTGCTGAACGATAGCGGCAAGACGCTGGGGCAGGTCATGGCCATGCTGGAAAGTGCCGGCGTTGAAGACCTGATCCGGTTTGACCCCCAAATCATGCTGACCCACCTGCGCGAGCCGCTGCGCTGTGCACAAGAAGAGCTGCACCGCCTCTGAACGGCCGCCGGCAAGACAAAGCCCCCGGCCTTGCGGCGCGGGGGCTTGGCTGCTACCGGGTTGGCCGCAGCCTTCAGCGCCACAAGAAAAGGATAAACAGCGCCAGCAGGCCCAACTCCAGCGTCAGCACCACTGTGCTGACGATAAGGGATGACTTCCGGTCCACTTCAGCATTGCGCTTCATGTCCAGCATGCTGACTCTCCTTGGTGGGGCGGGACGCCCGATAAGCTGGGTGGACAAGCCGGCCGCGCCATGGGTTCCCGCCATCCGCGCTTCCCCATGACAAAGCCCCCGGCCTTGCGGCGCGGGGGCGCTTTACCGGGGGCTTGGCCATTGGCCAAAGGGCTGCCGCATCAGAACAGCTTGCTCAGCACAAAATACAGGCTGCCGGACAACAGCATGGCCATCGGCAGGGTCAGTACCCAGGCCATGGCCAGATTGCGCACCGTGGCCATTTGCAGGCCGGAACGATTGGCGGCCATGGTGCCGGCCACGCCGGAGGACAACACATGGGTGGTGGACACCGGCAGGCCGAAGGCATCCGCCGCGCCGATAGTGGCCATGGCCACCAGCTCGGCGGAAGCGCCCTGGGCATAGGTCAGATGACTCTTGCCAATTTTCTCGCCCACCGTCACCACAATGCGCTTCCAGCCCACCATGGTGCCCAGACCCAACGCAATGGCCACAGCCACTTTCACCCACAACGGAATGAACTTGGTGGCGGCGTCGATCTCGCTCTTGAAGGTTTTGAGATTGGCCTGAGTTGCCGGCGGCAGCGCGATGGTCTTGTCCTTGCCGATTGCATTGATGGCTTCGGACGCCAGATACATATCGTTGCGCACATTGGCCACGCTGGATTTGGGCAGCTTGTTCAGCGAACCATGCTGCGCCACTTGCTCGCGGATGCCGCCCACCACTTCGCCCAGCGCCGGCAGCAGGGCCGGGGTGGCCTGATGACTGCGGATGTAGTCGGTGAGCGTGGCGCGGGGGTTGGCCGAAGCCGGGCCTTGCGGCAGCGACTGCTGGGTCACCGTGGCCACGGCGACAAACTGGTTGGCCTGGCTGGCCGGCATGGCGTGGTTCAACGCGTAGGACATGGGCACGGTGCCCACCAGGATCAGCATGATCAGGCCCATGCCTTTCTGGCCATCGTTGGAGCCGTGCGCGAAGGACACGCCGGTACAGGTGAGCACCAGCAGGCTGCGCACCCACCACGGCGGCGGCTGCTGGCCCTTGGGGGCTTCATAGAGTTCGCGGTTTTTCACTACCTGCCGCAGCACGATCAACAACAAGGCGGCGCAAGCAAAGCCGATCAGCGGCGACAGCAGCAGCGAGTAGCCCACCTTGGCGGCTTGCGACCAGTCCACGCCGCTGGTGCCGTCGCGGCCGTGCATCAGCGCATTGGCGATGCCCACGCCGATGATGGAGCCGATCAGCGTATGCGAAGACGAGGCCGGCAGGCCCAGCCACCAGGTGCCCAGATTCCAGACAATGGCGGCCAGCAGCAGGGCAAACACCATGGCGAAGCCCGCGCCTGAGCCCACTTGCAGGATCAGCTCCACCGGCAGCAGCGAGATGATGCCGAACGCCACCGCGCCGCTGGAAAACAGCACCCCCAGAAAATTGAACACGCCGGACCACACCACAGCCACATGCGGCGGCAAGGAGTGGGTGTAGATCACGGTAGCCACCGCGTTGGCGGTGTCGTGGAAGCCGTTGACGAACTCGAAACCCAGCGCAATCAGCAAGGCCAGTCCCAGCAGCAGATAAGGCAGGTAGGAGGTCAGCTGGCTGGCGGCCAGATCCTGACGCAGATTGAGCACGCAAAACAGCAGGCCGGCAAACACCAGCAGCAGGAACAGACTGCGAAAGGCCGGGTGCGGCTTGCCCAGCCGGGGCAGAGTGGCGGTGGAGCTCATGGAAAACCTCGGGCATGGATAACAGTGGCCAGTCTCCGCCATGTTTATTAAAGATTTTTAATGGCTTTTTCGGCGCTTCGTTAAATATTGTAATTCCATGAGCATGTGCGATAAACCGTGTCAATCCGGCAACAAGACGCCTTGCTCGCGTCCTGCTTTCTCAGCTCGCCAGCACGGGCGGTTTGCACCGTAAAATGGTTGGCCATGCATTTTGGAAATCAGCCATGTCCGGTTTGTTGCAATCCCTTCGGCCAACCTTGCCCAGACTTTGTCTTGCTATTGGCCTAGTGTTTTCTTATGGCGTGGTGGAGGCCAAAACCCCGCCGCCGCGCGTCGAAGATGCGCAGTTGATTGAACAAGGCAGCTACATCAACAAAGACGGCCAGACCGTGCACAGCCCGGCCCATACCCGCAGCGGCAAGAAACCCGACGGCGCCAGCGCCCGCTGTCGCGACGGCAGCTACAGCTTCAGCACTCATCACCGCGGTACCTGCTCGCGTCACGGCGGCGTGGCCGAGTGGTATCGCTGACATGGATAGCCCGCTGCGCCTGCGACCGGCCGGGCCGGAAGACGAAGCCTTTTTGTTGGCCTTGCGCCGCGACACCATGAACGAGCACTTGCTGCGCGCGGGCGAAGCCACCGACGACGACAGCCACCTTGCGCGCCTGCGCCTCAATTACGCGCACGCCTGCGTGGTAGAGCTGCGTGGCCAGCCGGTGGGTTTGCTAAAACTGGTGCGCGAGGCCGGCCCGCGCGGCTGGTATCTGAACCAGATCCAGCTTCTGCCGGCGCTGCACGGGCAGGGACTGGGCGAAGCGCTGCTGCGCCAGGCAATGCGCGCAGCCGGCGCGGCCGGGGTGGGCTTGCATTTGAGCGTATTGCGCGGCAATCCTGCGCTGCGCCTTTATCAGCGCGAGGGGTTTGTGGAATACCGCTCAGACGAGCGCAACCACTATTTGCACTGGCCCGGCTCAACGTGAAAAACCGGGCCTCTGGTCGTCATGCGCCCGGATTCGTCAGCGCCTGCTCCACCTTCCAGGACAAGGGCAGCGTCAGCAGCAGCACCGCCGCCAGCGTCAACAGCGCGTCGGTCAGACCGACGCGGTCGCTCAATGCGCCAAACAACACGGGAGCAATGGCCCCCGCGCCGATGGTGACGGTATAGAAACGGGCAAAGCCGCGCTCGCGGCTTTCTTTGCCGGAGACTGCCGGCACGGTGCCGGCCAGCGCGGTGGAGGTGCCGTTGAGCACCAGCCCCAGCGGCGGCAACAACAGCCATAGCGCCCAGAGCGGCACAATCAGCGCCAGTGCGATCATCAAGGAGGTGGCGGTTTCGCTCAGCCACACCGTGCGCATCATGCCGATGCGCGCGCCCAGATAGCCGCAAGCCAGTTTGCCGAAGGCCCCGCCGACAAACAGCAGGGACAAAGCCAGGCCGATGGCGGCTTTGCCCGCGCCGTGCGCCTGCAACAAAAAAGGCAGGAAGGTCATGAAGCCGCTGCGCGCGGCGGTATCCAGAAAGCCGGTCAGCAACAGCGGCGTCAGGCCGCCGTGGGCGCCCCCCGCTTCCTTTGCGCTGCGCTTGGCGCCTTGTGCTGTCGGCGCGGCGTCCTTTGGCAGAAGCCAAGCCAGCAAGCCGGCGGCGGCCAAGCCCAGCGCGCCTGCGCCCAGCAGGCTGTAGCGCCAGCCCACATAGGCCAGCCCGATGCCGGTCAGCGCCGGTAACGCCATCTTGCCCACGTCGCCGGCAAAGTTGTAATGCGCCAGCGCCTGCCGCATGCGGGTTTCGTCCCGCTGGCTGTCCGCTACCAGCGCTGACGCCAGCGGGTGCTGGGTGCTTGCACCCAGGCCACCCAGCACCAGGGCCAGCAACAGGGTGTAGAGCCCCAGCGCCTGGGAGGCCAGCAAATAGGCGCAGCCGGTAAGCACGGTGCCGGCCAGCAGCAAGCGGCGACGGCCAAAGCGCAGCGCCAGCCGGCTCATGGTCAGCTGGCAACTGGCCATCGCGCCGGAGTACGCGCCGCGCAGCAAACCCACCACCGCGTAAGGCAGGAGAAATTGCTGCTGCCATACCGGCAACAGCACATAGACAAGATCGGTCAGGCCGTCGTGCACGGCATGGGCGACACTACCGGCCGCAACGGCGCTGCGGTCGCCATATGAAGCGGAAGACGGGCTTGGCATGGGAGGAGAAGAGGTGGCGATCAACAACCATGACACTGTGCTCGGGCGGCCGGACTGTCAAGCCGAAGGCCAGCCGGGGCAACGCTGGCCGGCGCGCGGGCTCAGCCCTTCGTCCAAGCTTCCTCGTCGCCGGTATCCACCTCAATTTCCAGACTGTCGTGCCGCCAGTATTCGATGTCGTAATCCACCACCCGGCCATGCTGGTCGTAGTTGAGGCGTTGCAGCAGCAGGGCCGGCAGGCCGGCGGTGGCGCCCAAGAGATTGGCCACGTGGTCCGGCAGGCTGGTGGGATGGAAGCGCAGCCGCATGCGGGCGTAGCGCAGATCGTAGCGGGTGGCGTAGAGATCGGTGAGGCTGCCGTTGAGATCCTGATCCAGCAAATCCGGCGCGCGTTCGGGCAGCACGATGTTTTCGCAGTAACACAGCGCGCGCTCATTGGCGAAACGCAGCCGCTTGAGCAGGTACACCTGATCAAAAGCCTTCAAGCCCAACACGTCCATGACGCCGGCCGGCACAGTCTGGCGGCCCTTCTCCAGCAATTGGGTGCGCGGCACGCCGCCCTGTTCGCTGACGATACGGTGGAAATTGGTGGTGACGGTGGGATTGAGCCGCAGCCTTGGCGGCGTGACGAACCAGCCGCGCCGTTCTTCGCGGTAAATCAGCCCACTGGACTCCAGTTGCACCAGCGCCTCGCGGATGGTGACGCGGGTGGTGTCGAAGCGTTCGCACAGCAGGCGCTCGGAGGCCAGGCGGTCGCCGGCGGCGAGGCCGCCTTCGCGAATCTGGCGCGCCAGTTCGTCCTTGATGCGCAGGTATTGCGGCTTGCCGGCGCTGTCGGCGAGAAGATGCAGGCTGTCGGTCATGGCAGTGTGTCTTTTGGTATACACCAAGATTATGCCGCAAAGGCAGTCGGCACGCGGGATTTTCTGGTATTGGCGAATGGTGGGCTTGTCGGTTTGATGAATTTTTTGTTGCACCTGCCGCTAAGGCTTTGACTGAGTGGTATGTGCAACGGAGAATGGCGGCAAATCTGGTATATACCAAGGAAACCGCCATGAGCCTGATCCCCGACGCCAAAACGCAAGACTATCTCCTGCTGACCCCCGGCCCGCTCAGCACCACCCGCAGCGTGCGGGCCGCCATGCTGTACGACAGCTGTACCTGGGACGACGATTACAACCTCGGCGTGGTGGAGCCGGTGCGCGCCGAGCTGGTGCGGCTGGCCGCGCCCAACGGCGGCGGCGACAACTACACCGTGGCCCTGCTGCAAGGCAGCGGCAGCTATGTGGTGGAAAGCGTGCTGGGCTCGGCGCTGGCCGGGCGCGACAAGCTGCTGATCGTCAACAACGGCGCTTACGGCTCGCGCATGGTGGAGATTGCCCGCGTACTGGGCTTGCATTATGTGGAGATGGATTGCGGCGAGACCTCGGCGCCCAATCTGGCCGCCATGGCGCGCCTGCTGGAAAGCGACGCCGGCATCAGTCATGTGGCGATGGTGCACTGTGAAACCACCACCGGCATGCTCAACCCGCTGGAGGAGGTGGCCGCGCTGTGCCGTCGCCACGGCCGGGAACTGATCGTGGACGCCATGAGCAGCTTCGGCGGCGTGCCGATGGATGTGCCGGCGCTGGGCGCGAGCTTTGTCATCAGTTCGGCCAACAAGTGCATCCAGGGCGTGCCCGGCTTCGGCTTCGTCATTGCCCGCCGCGACGCCATGGCGCGTTGCCAGGGCCGCGCCCGCTCGCTGGCGCTGGATCTGTACGCGCAATGGCACGCCATGGAAACCCAACACGGCAAATGGCGCTTCACCTCCCCTACCCATACCGTGCTGGCCTTTGCGCAAGCGCTGCGCGAACTGGATGCCGAGGGCGGCGTGGCCGCGCGCTATCAGCGTTATCGCCAGAATCAGCGCAAGCTGGTGAACGGCATGCGCGAGCTGGGCTTCGACACCTTGCTGCCGGATGCGCAGCACTCGCCGGTGATCACCGCGTTTCACTCCCCCAGCCATCCGGATTACCAATTCAAGCGCTTCTATCAGTTGCTGAAGGACAAGCGCTTTGTCATCTACCCAGGCAAGGTCTCGCGGGCGGATTGCTTCCGCATCGGCAATATCGGCGACGTATCGCCGGCGGATGTGGATCGTCTGCTCACGGCCATCGCCGCCTCCCGCTACTGGCTGCGGGACTGAGCCATGCGGCAGGACATTCACGGCGCGGGCCGCGCCGACAGCGAAGGCGACATCAACCAGAGTGCCGAACGGCAGGCCTGGCACGCCGGGCAAAACGACGACATCCGCCTGAGGCTGGCGGACGACGCCGGCGTGTTTCTGCATCAGGCGCTGTCCACACCCTGCCTGGACACGCTGGCAGGCGCGGAGGGCTGTTGGCTGATCAGCGAATCGGGCCGCCGCTATCTGGACTTTCACGGCAACAACGTACATCAACTGGGCCATGGCCACCCGCAGGTGGTGGCGCGGGTGAAGCAACAGCTGGAACAACTGCCTTTCGCGCCGCGCCGCTACACCCATGCCCTGGCGGTGGACTGCGCCCGGCGGCTGACCGCGCTGCTGCCGGACGAGCTGTCCCGGGTGCTGTTCGCCCCCGGCGGCACGGCCGCGGTGGGCATGGCCTTGAAACTGGCGCGCTTTGTCACCGGCAATCACAAGGTGGTAAGCCTGTGGGACAGCTTCCACGGCGCCTCGCTGGACGCCATCGGCGTAGGCGGCGAAGCCTGCTTTCGCAGCGGCATGGGCGCGCTGATGCCGGGCGTGGAACGCATCCCCCCGCCCACGCGCTATCGCGGCGTGTGGTATCGCGGCGATGGCGACGATCTGCACTACGCGGACTATCTGGAATACGTCATCGAGAAGGAAGGCGGCATCGGTGCCTTCATCGCCGAGCCCATCCGCAATACCGATGTGCAAATGCCCTCGGCGGCTTACTGGCAGCGCATCCGGCAAATTTGCGACCGCCACGGCGTGCTGCTGATTCTGGACGACATTCCCAACGGCCTTGGCCGCACTGGGCGCATGTTCAGCTTCGAGCATTTCGGCATCGAGCCCGACATCCTCTGCCTAGGCAAAGGCCTGGGCGGCGGCGTACTGCCTTTCGCCGCCATGATCGCCCGCGAACGCTACAACCAGGCGGCGGCCGTTTCACTGGGCCACTACACCCATGAGAAAAGCCCGCTGGGCTGCGCGGCGGCGCTGGCGGTGCTGGATGTGATCCGCGATGACAACCTGTTGGCCGAAACCCGCGCCAAGGGCGAATTCTTTGAAGCCCGCCTGCGGGCGCTGATGGCGCGCCACCCGCTGATAGGCCAGGTGCGCGGAGTGGGCCTGCTGTGGGCGGTGGAACTGGTGGCCAATCGCCAAAGCCGGCAACGCGCGCCACGCGCGGCCGAACGCGTGCTGTACGACTGCCTGCGCCACGGACTCAGCTTCAAGCTGGCGCAAGGCAATGTGATTCAACTTTCCCCACCGCTGGTCATCAGCCGCGAACAATTGCAACAGGCGCTGGACATTCTGGACGCGGCGCTCGGCCGCGTTTCCGCAGCGCTGCCCCTTGAGGACAACCCGACATGACACAAGCCCGCATTGAAGCCCTGATTCTGGACTGGGCCGGCACCGTAGTGGATTTCGGCTCTTTCGCCCCCACCGCCATCTTTGTGGAAGCATTCGCCCTCGCTTACGATTTTCCGCTCAGCATGGAGGAAGCGCGCGCGCCCATGGGACTGGGCAAGTGGGACCATATCGCCGCCATCGGCCAGCTGCCCGGCGTGGCGCCGCGCTGGCGGGCCCGCTTTGGCCACGATATGAGCCGCGAGCAAGTCGACCATCTCTATCACACCTTCATGCCGCTGCAGATTGCCGCCGTCACCCGCTTCGCCGAACCCATTCCCGGCGTGCTGCCCGTGTTGCGGCAGTTGCAAGCGCAAGGCCTGCGCATCGGTTCCTGCTCGGGCTATCCCCGCGCCGTGATGGAAGCGCTGGTTCCGGCCGCCGCCCAGTACGGTTACCAGCCGGACTGCTGGGTGGCCACCGACGACCTGCCCGCCGGCGGCCGGCCCGGCCCTTGGATGGCCCTGCAAAACGTGATTGCGCTGGGCATCGGCGCAGTGGCGCATTGCGTGAAGGTGGACGATGCCGCGCCCGGTATCGCCGAGGGGCGAAACGCCGGCATGTGGACGGTGGGCTTGTCGGTGTCCGGCAATGAATTCGGCGCCACGCTGGCGGCATTCCAGGCCATGTCGGCCGAAGCCGTCGCCGAACGCCGTCTGCCCGCCGAAGCCAAATTGCGCGCCGCCGGCGCGCACTATGTCATCGACACCCTGGCCGACATCCAGCCGGTGCTGGCCGATATCCAGCGCCGGCTGAACGCGGGCGAGCGTCCCTGAAGCAGCAATAGCGGAGACAAACCCGACGACGGGCGAAGGCGCGCAGGGCTGAATGCACGCGTACCCTGCGCCTGCCGGCAGGCTTAAGCCGCATCCGGGCCCTGCCGGGAGCGTGTCGCTGCGTTATAGTGGCGGCATGCTCTCTCCGGTGTCCGCCATGCGTTTTTCTCCCCTGCCCGCTCCCAGCCTGATCGATACCCACTGTCATCTGGATGCGCCGGAGTTTGCCGAACGGGTGGACGCCGTAGCCGCCGATGCGGCGGCGGCCGGGCTGGGTCAGCTGCTGGTGCCCTCGGTCAGCCGCGACAGCTTCGCCAGTACGCTGGCCATGCGCGAGCGCTTTGGCTGCTGGATTGCGCTAGGCTTGCACCCCATCTATATAAACCAGCATCTGGACGCGCATCTGGCGGAGCTGGAAACGCTGATCCGGCAGGAAACGCCACAGGCGGTGGGCGAAATCGGTCTGGATTTCTATGTGCCCGGCCTCGACGCGCAGCGGCAGGAATGGCTGTTTGCCGAACAGCTGAAACTGGCGCGCCGCTACGATCTGCCGGTCATCCTGCATGTGCGGCGCTCGCAAGACCGTATCCTTAAATACCTGCGGCAAATCCCGGTGCGCGGCGGCATCGCCCACGCCTTCAACGGCAGTCGCCAGCAGGCCGACATGTTCATCAAACTGGGTTTCAAACTGGGTTTTGGCGGGACGATGAGCTATAGCGGCTCGCGCCGCATCCGCGAACTGGCCGCCACCCTGCCCATTCAGCACATCGTGCTGGAAACGGACGCCCCTGATATCCCTCCGGAATGGGCCCAATCGCTTCATAATGTGCCCGCCAATCTGCCTAGACTGGCAAAAATACTGGCCGAACTGCGAAACATCGACTTAGATGAAATGACGCGGACACTCTGGCGCAACTCGTTGACGGCACTGGGCCTCGCGCCCTAGGCCGGACAGCTGCCCGTCCGGACGGCCACGCCCATCCATACCAAAAGCTTTACACATGCTGAACCGGACAAGACCGCCATCAAGACGGCATGCCGGGCTCAGGGGAACCTGTCGGGGGTAACGTGAAAAATCTGTCCATCGCAGCCCGTATCATCACGGGCTTTGTCCTGCTGCTTGCCGCCTTGCTGGTGGTGGGCGTCATCACACTGATTGGTCTTGGCAAGATCAATAGCCGCGTGGCCGATGTCTCGGCGCACGAATTGATGTTCTACAAATCCACCACCGAGCTTGAAGTACACATGGGCAATCTGCGGCGCTTCGAGAAAGACTACTTTCTCAACATCGCCAATGCGGACAAACGCCATGAATACATGGGCAAGTGGAAGGACACCTATGATAAGGCGCAAGCCACGGTAAAGAACCTGCAGGATGAGCTGGCGGGCGATACGGATACGCTGGTTTCGCTCAAAGAACCGGTGTCGAAACAGTCCGGCCTGCTGGCCGCCTACGCCGAGGGCTTCAATGCGGTGTCCGGCCAGATTGAAGGCGGCGCGCTCACCAGCTCGGCCGATGCCAACAATGCTTTCTCCAAGTACAAGGACAATGTGCATCAGATGGAGGACATGCTGGCCAAGATCGCCAAAACCTCCAATGACGCCGTAAACACCTTGAGCGACCAGATCAACGACACATCCAATGGCGTGCGCACTGCAGACCTATCCATCCTGGGCGCCGCGCTGCTGATCGGCATCGTCCTGTCCTGGTGGATTGTCGGCTCCATCCGCGGGCCGCTCAACGCCATGCGCGACAATAGCCATGAGTTGGCTGAAACCCGCAACCTCACCCGCCAATTGCCGGACTTCGGCAATAACGAGCTGGGCAGCGTGGGCCGGTCGCTGGACAATCTGGTGGGCACGGTACGCCAGCTGATCCAGGAATCGCACCAATGTTCGGCGCAGCTGGTCAGCGCAGCGGAAGAACTGAGCGAAGTCAGCGAGCAAGTGGCGCGCGCTTCCTCCATGCAGTCCGAAGCCGCCTCCAGCGGGGCCGCCGCCATCGAAGAGATGACGGTAAGCATCAACGTGGTGGCCGACAACACCCAGAGCGTGGAAGAACAAGCCCGCCACACCACGGCGGAAGCCAACAACAGCAGCCAGTTGGCCATCGAGGCCGCTGGCGAAATCCGCCAGATCGCCGGCAGCATTGCGGAGACCTCGCGCGTCATTGATCAGCTCAACCAGCGCTCCGGCGAGATCGGCGACATAGTCAAAGTAATTCGCGACATTGCCGACCAGACCAATCTGCTGGCGCTGAACGCCGCCATCGAAGCCGCCCGCGCCGGTGAGATGGGGCGCGGGTTTGCCGTAGTAGCCGACGAAGTGCGCAAGTTGGCCGAACGCACCAGCCAGGCCACTGCGGAAATCTCCTCGCGCATTTCCGGCGTGCAAACCGATACCCGCCAGGCCTATCAGAGCATGCAGGAAGCCAACTCCCGCATCGAAAACGGCGTCAGCAGCGCCGAGCAGGTGGCAGCGTCCTTGCAGCGTATCCGCGAACTGTCGCAAAGCTCGATGGACAAGATTGCCGACGTTGCGGACGCCATCAAGGAGCAAAGCCACGCCAGCCAGGATGTGGCGCGCAATGTGGAACAGATCGCCCAGATGAACGAAAGCACCAATCTGTCGGTGCAACAGTCCAGCGAGCTGGCGCGACAGCTGCAAAGCCTGTCCGCCGAACTGGACAACAGCCTCAACCGCTTCGTGGTGTAAGCGCTTTCAACACAGCGTCCGCGCTGTGCCGCCCCCATGAAAAAAGCCGCTCGATCGAGCGGCTTTCTTTTTCCCGGCCACGCTTAGTTGGCGGCGGAAGCATCCTTCTTCGCTTTTGCCTTGGCCGGCTTGGCGGGCTTCGCCGGCTTGGCGGCTACCGGTGCCGCGGCGGCTGCCGGGCTAGCTTCCGCGGAAGCGGCCACATACTGACGCGACTGGATGGTCTTCACATCCATCAGGGTCGGGGCTGCGTAAACGGTATCGCACGCGGCCTTGTCTTCTTCGGTCAGTACATCGTCGGCCTTGAAGTCGTCAACCGGCTTCAGCTTCAGGGTTTCCAGCAGGCGGCCGGAATTGGCCAGCACCGTAGCCTGGGCAATCTTCACATCGGCCTGGGCATTGATGTAGGCGTTTTGCGCGTCAAACAGTTCGTTCTCACTGTCCAGCACGTCCAGCAGCGTGCGCTGGCCGATGTCGAACTGTTTGCGATACGCATCGCGAGCCTTCTCGGTGGACAGCTGATGCTGACGCAGCGATTCCAGCTGGCCGCCCAGCTTCACCACATTGTTGTTGGCGATGCTGAGGTTCTGACGCATGTCGCGGCAAGCCTTGTCGCGCAAATCCTTGCTGGCGTTCAGCTGCTCGGCGGCCGCGCCCAGGCGGGCACGGTCGGCGCCGCCGCGGAACAGGTTCATGTTGAACACCACCGCTACGCTGGAAAGATTGGTGCGGCCGGCGTAACCATCGTAATTGCGGTCATAGGTCTTGCTGGCCTGCAGGTCCAGCGTCGGCGAAAACGCGCCGCGGCGTACGTTCACCAGCGAATTGGACGAGCGCACCTGAGCCACGCTGGACAGGAAAGCCGGATTGCGCGGCAGCGCATCGCGAATCAGGCCGTTGCCTTGCGGCAAGGCGGACTTGAAATCGGGCACATCGCTCAGCTGCGCCGGCGGCTGCGCGCCAGTCAGGCGGACGAAACGCGCGCTGACATCGTGCAGATTGGAAGTCTGGGTGATCAGATTGGTCTCGGCCAGCGCCAGACGACCGGAAGCCTGCTCCAGGTCGACGCGGCGGCCAACGCCGGCTTGCACTTTCTGGGAGATCTGATCGTAGATGCCCTTGTGCACGGCGTAGTTTTCCTGGGCGCTGTCCACCAGCTGGCGATAGCGCAGTACATCCTGATAAGCCTGAACGGTTTGCAGACCGATGCTTTCGCTGGCGTCCAGCATGTCGAAGTAGCGAGCTTGCTCGTCATAACCCAGCTGCTTCACGGTGTTGTAGGTCTGCAGACCGCGGAACAGGTTCTGGTTGAGGCCGACGGTCCAGCCGCGGGTGGTGTAACGCTGGTCGGCAGGCGCGCCGGCGTTGTCGGGATAATCGTAGCGCTGGCGGTTGGCCTGGTAGGAAACGTCCACGGTCGGCATGAAGTCCGCCCGGCCTTCACCCACCGTGGCGCCGGCAGCGCGGAACTGGTGCAGCTTGTAAAGGACTTCAGGATTATTCTGAATGGCGGCCTGTACTACACTGACAACGTCAGCGGCATGAACAGGCAGGGCCACGGAGGCTGTCAAACTGGCCAATGCCAGATTGACAGACAAAATAATGGATTTGCGCGAAGTTCTCATTAATACTGCCCCATGAATAATTAAGTGGTTATTTTTAATATAAAACTTAAAACAAAAACAACCAATGTTCTAAATTTGAGGCGATTATACACAGCGAATACTGGTCTTTCGATATATTTTTCTTTGATTCAAAGCAAAGCAGATGACAAATTGTTGTGTCTTCCCTACATGCGAGCATGACACGCCCCAAAACACGGATCGCGATGCAAAACGGCACGGATTAATGCCATTGGCAATTCGCGCTCTGCTTTTGCTGGGTCTCTGGCTGTCCTGCCTGGTGGTGACCGGCAGCAGTCTGCCTAGCGAACAGACGGTGGCGCGGTACGGCCCCAATGCACAACGGTTGTTTCGAGACTGGCAGGCCATGCTGAACAACCAGGCAAGCAACCCGGAAACCCAGCGTCTGAAAGAGGTCAACGAGTTTTTCAATCGCCGCATCACCTACGCGGAAAACAGCGCGGTGTGGCGGCAGGAAGACTACTGGGCCACCCCGCTGGAAACCTTCGGCAAGGGCATGGCCGACTGCAAGGGCTTTGTCATCGCCAAGTACGTGTCCCTGCGCTTGTCCGGCGTTGCACCGGACAAAATCCGGCTGACCTACGTCAAGGCCCGCATCGGCGGGCCCTCCAGCAATGTGACGCAAGCGCACATGGTGCTGGCATACTATCCCACGCCCACCACGGAGCCGCTGATTCTGGACAATCTGATCACCAGCATCCAGCCGGCCTCGCAACGCAGCGATCTGATTCCCGTATTCAGCTTCAATATGGAAAGCATCTGGGTGGGCGGCACCCAGAACAGCAACGTCAGCCGGCTGACCCGCTGGAAACAGCTGCTGGACAAACTCAAGGCGGAAGGATTCTCTTTCTGAGAGCGCGATCGTGACCACAAACAAACTATCTCTCGTACAACGGCTGTGGCTGCTGCTGCTGCTGCTGGTCAGCTTGTCCATCGGCGGCGCGCTGATCGCCAATCTGCTCAACGCGCGCGGTTATCTGGAGCAACAGCTGACGGCGCAAAGCGCGGATACCGCCAACTCGCTGGCCTTGATGCTCACCCAGTACAAGGCCGACCCAGTCATGGCGCAAACCTTGCTGAACGCCGCCTTCGATCAGGGCCACTTCGCGGAAATTCGCTGGGAAGGCGCACCGGGCAATGAGTCCATCCGCCTGCGCAATCAAAGCCAGCTGGAAGACACCCCCGCCTGGTTCCATCGGCTGCTGCCGCTGGCCCCGCAAGCCGGCATGGCTCAGGTCAGCAATGGCTGGCTGCAAGCCGGCCGCATCGTGGTGGTGGCCCATCTAGGCTATGCCTACAACTCGCTGTGGCTGGGTGCGCTGCAAACCGTGCTGTGGCTGGCGGGCATCGGCCTGTTTGCCGGCTTGCTGGGCTTTTTCGACATCCGGCAGCTTCGTCGCCAGCTGGGCGCGGTTGTCGGCCAGGCGCACGCCATCAGCGAACAGCGCTTCATGCGCATCCCGGTGCCGGGCATTCCCGAGTTGGCCGAAGTGGCGCGCGCCATGAACCACATGGTGGAAAGGCTACAGAACTATCTGGCGGGACTGCGCGAAGAAGTGGACAAATTGCGCCGCGACGTGTTGACCGACAGCAGCACCGGCCTGCCCAACCGCGATGCCTTCGACCAACGTTTTTCCAGCCTGCTTGAACCGCAGGAAGACCCCATCGCCGGCCAGTTGCTGCTGATCCGCGTGGCCGGGCTGGCGGAGCTGAACCAGCGCCTGGGCGGCCGCAAGACCGACGCGCTGCTCAAGCGCCTGGCGGATGATCTCTCGGTGTATTGCCAGAACCATCAGGGCTGGATGGCCACCCGCCTGCGCGGCGCGGACTTCGCCCTGCTCTGCCCTGAACTGGTGCCGGCCGACGCCGCCACCCTGGCCGATGAGCTGTGCGGCCTGTGGCCCATCTATTGGGCGATGGAGCTGACCGACCAACCCGGCGTGGGCCACATCGGCATTACCTCTTTCCAGACCGGCGACACCATCGGCAAGGTGCTGGGCCGCGCCAACAATGTGCTGACCCTGGCCGAAGCCCAGCCCATCAACAGCTGGAAGATGGACGACGGCACCACGGCCGCCATTGCCCAGTCTTCCGATCTGGACTGGCGCCGGCTGATCGAGTCTTCCTGCGCGGACGACTCACTGCAGCTGCGCTGGTATCCGGTGTGCCGCGCCAATGGCGAACCGCTGTGGAATGAAGGCATGTTGTTCCGCCCGGCCAGCGGCGATATCCCGCAAATGAGCGCATTGCGGCTGATTTCCCACGCGCTGCGGCTGGGACTGGTTCACAAGCTGGACATCAACACCCTGTCGCTGGCCTTGCAGCACGGCCCGGGCGGCGTGCTGGCGGTGAATATGTCGCCGGCTTCGCTGCAGCACCCGGATTTCCTGCCCGCCATCCTGCAGCTGCTGAAAGCCAACCCGGAGCGCACTGTCCATTTCGAATTCCACGAAACCGGGCTGGACGAACACTGGGAAGCCTTCATCGCTTTCAGCCGCGCCGTCCGCCCGTCCGGCCATCGCGTGGCGGTGGAAATCCAGGGCCACAACATGACGCTGGTGGCGCGCACCCACGAAGCCAGCATCGCCTATCTGGTGCTGGACAACACCCTCACGCAGGGCGTCCACACCGACAGCGGTCGCACCGCGCTGTTGCGCGGCCTGCTGCAGATGGCCTCCCTGATGGGCGTGCAACTGGAAGCCAAGGGCATCAACAACCGGGAAGACGCCGACACGCTGATCGAGCTTGGCGTGCATTGCCTCACCGGCCCGGCCATCGGCTAAGCCTTCCCCCTTGCCCCAAAACCCCGGCTTGCCATACTGCCGGGGTTTTCTTTTGTCCTCTCCGCGCGCTCGCGTGACTGTGTTCCCCCCGCATCAATGAGTGCTGCCATTGCGGCAGCCTGCCCCATCTTCTTGCCGGACAATAAAAAACCGGCCTCTTGCGAGGCCGGTTGTAAGCGTTTGCCGAAGCGCTATCAGTCCGTGATCAACTTGTTGTTGGTCAGCAGGTTCTGAATGATCTGCGTATCCGTCAGCGTAGCGCCACCGCTGTGGGTCAGATCAACGCCTTGCAGGACAATCTGCTGGGTTTCACTGCTGCCTACCGTACCGGTTTCGCTGACATGCACCACCGTGCTGGTCACCCCGCCGGAAGTGGTGGTGGTGAAATGCAGGTAGTTGGTCAGGTTGGCCGAACTGCCGGTAGCGTGCTCGCCTTGCAGTAGGTCGCGCAGATCCAGCACATCGCCGCCGCTAGCCTTGGACGCCGTGTTGAAGTTGATGATGGTGTCCACTGCCGGCTTGCTCGTCGTGCCCTGATCGCCCAACACCCACTTGAAGGTATCCACACCGGTGCCGCCCGTCATGGTGTCGTTGCCCGCGCCGCCTTGCAGCAGGGTAGCGCCTGCACCGCCATACAGGTAGTCGGTGCCCGAGGCGCCGTGCACTTCATTGCCGTTGGCTACGGTGAAGGTCACCGGCACCGTCGACGAAGTCGCGGTATTGCCGTTGGTTTCCGTCGCAGTGACCGTGGCGTTGAAGGTGACCTGGCCATGGTAGTTGCCCGACAGTTGCAAGGAACCGCTTTGCAGGTCGCTCAGGCTCAGGCCGCTTACCGACAGGTTGCCGGAAGCATCCGGTGTGTAGGTGGTACCGTGCAGCACCAGACTTGGTGCGCCCTCAGCGGTAGTCAGGCCGCTGATGTTCAGCGTCAGGGTCTCGGCGCTGACAGCCACCGGGTGAGAAGCGGTCAACAAGTTGGACAAACCAATCGTGGTCAACCCGCTGCTGTCCGCCGCCTGGAAACCGCCCTGCGTCAGCACGATATTGTCCACCATCGCGCCGCGACCGCTTGGATCAACCGCTGCAGCCGGGGTATCCGTCAGGATGGTGATGGTCTGCGTACCGCCGCTGCCCGTGAAGTTGAACGAGATATTGTGCCAATCCAGCGTGCTGCCGGAGGTGGCGGAATACTCGGCCACCAGTTTGCCATCCACCAACACGCCGATCTTGTTCACGTCAGAGGAATACCCCGGACGACCAGCGTAATCCAGACTCAGCGTGTACTGCGCGCCGGCCACGGTAGTGACGTCGCGCGTGATGCCCAGCGTCTGGATGATGTTGCTGGTGGAGTTGTTCAGCTCCAGCCAGTTCGAACCGCCAGTGCTGGAGGCACTCGGCGTAAACGAAGAGCCGTCCGCGCGCGTCATGGTGTCCGAGCTGGTCCAGATTTCAAAACCGTTGATACCGCCAGGCGCAACATCATTGGTAGTCACCAGCTTCCAGCCGTCCGAAGGCGTATTGACATTGGTGTTCTGGCTCACGCTTTCCCAAGTGGTATTGAACAGCTGGGTGGCGACGATATTGGAAACCAGGTTCACCGTCGGCAAGGTGGTATCCACGCCAAGGGCATGGGTTGCCTGCGTGGCGGCATTGCCGGCCAAATCGGACACATTGGCGGTAACGGTGTAGTTGCCGTCAGCCAGCGCGGCCACGTTGGCCGCCGGCACGTTCAGCGTCCAGGCGTTGTTGGTGACCGTGGCGCTGTAATGCACGCCGCCCAGCACCACATCCACCACTTGGTTGTTTTCCACGCCGGAAGTCGTACCGTTGATGGTCAGCTGCTGATTGTGTTCAACCGCGTTGATCACATCATCGGTGGACAGATGCGCGGCAATCGCGATGGTCGGGGCTACCGTGTCCACAGCCAGCGGATGCGTGGCCTGGGCTGCCGGGTTGCCGGCCTTGTCGCTGACATTGGCAGTAACGGTGTAATTGCCGTCCGCCAGTGCGCCTACCGCCGTGGCGGGCACGGACAGGCTCCATGCATTGCCGGTGACCGTGGCGCTGTAATGCACCCCGCCCAGCACGACATCCACCTTCTGACCGTCTTCCACACCGGTGGTCGTGCCATTGATGGTGAGCGCCTGATTGTGTTCGGCCGCGTTGATGATGTCGTCGCCTGCCAGCTTGCCAGTGAAGGCCACGGTCGGCGCAGTGATGTCTTCCAGCGCAGAGGCCGACTTGCTGCCGGACACATTGCCGAAATTGTCGGTCTGGGTGGCAGTCACGCTCACAGACTTGGCATCGCCCGGCGCGCCCATCGTCAGCACTACCTGGCCGGTAGTGCTGCTGTAGCTTGCAGTAACGCCATTGGCCTGACCGGTGATGGAGCCATCCTTGTTCACCTGCAGCGTCGTGGTCACGCCCGCATCCACCACCACGATATTGGCGCTGCCGCCAGCGCTGATCACGGACGGGTCAAGCTGCACGGTGGACGACACCTTGTTGCCGGCGGCGGTCAGTTCGGCGCTGTTGAGGTAGCCGTTCTGATCGCCGTCCGTGGTGATCAGCACCGGCGGCGCGGACGGCAGGTGGTAGCTGTTGCTGCCCGGCAGCGACACATTGCCGGCCGCATCCAGCACGGTGGCGGTCACAGTCAGGTTGGTGCCTACCGCCGGTGTGCTTACCGGCAGATAGATCACGCCGTTCTGATAGGCGTACACGGTGGTGCCGGCGGCATCCACCAGATTGCTGCCGCTCAGATGCAGGGTGACATCCGTGCCGCTGCTGGAAGTGATATGCACCTTGCCGCCGTTGTTCAGGTCGGTCTGATCCTGCGCATCCAGCGTCACCGTGGCGGTTACCGTATTGGCGGTCACCGTGTTGATCGGCGTGGCTGTGGAGCTGCCGGACGGCGTCAGGCTGGCCTTGAAGGTGGCTACGCCGCCCTGATCCCAGTACACCACCTGGATGGTGTGCAGGTTGCCGGCCGTTGCCGACAGGTTCAGCGTGTAGGTTGCCGTCGCGGCCGGGTGGTTGCTGTTGTCGGTCACGGGCTGGCCGTCCACCAGAATCTGGTAGCCGTCATCCGCCGTCACCGTCAGGGTATACGTCCCTGCCGCAGCGCTGAAAGCACCGTTCATCTTCAGGATGGCCTGATTGTACGAAGTGCTCTGCGAACCGCCGGCAAACTGCAGATTGCTGGCGTTGCCGCCCAGGAAGGTGGACAGGTTGCCGATGGAACCCAGGTTGTTGGATACCGTATTGAAGTTCAGCGTTTGCGCCACAAACGTGGCCGTCGGCGTACCGTTCTGAATATCCTTCAGCACTTCGGCCAACGGCGTACCGCCCTGAATAGCCGTGTCATTCAGCGCATAGTAGGCGCCGGAGAGACCCGTACTCAGGAAGTTCACCACCGGCGCGTCCGGCGCCGTCGCATCCTTGCTGTCGTTGGCGATGGCCGACGCCGGGTTGCCGGCCTTGTCGGTCACGTTGGCGGTCACCGTGATGTTGCCGTCCTTCAGGCCGCCCAGGTTGGCCGAAGAGGCCGTCCAGTTGCCGTTGGCGTCAACATTGGCGGTGGTGCTTACCTTCGCGCCGGTGCTGTCGGTGAAGGTCACCGTCACTTGCTGGTTCTGCTCGACACCGGTGGTGCTGCCGCTCACCACCACGCCGGCGGTGACTTCAGCCAGGTTGTACACGCTGTCGCCGTGCGAGCCGTCGTTGCCGATGGCGATGGTCGGAGCGGTCGCGTCCTTGCTGTCGTTGGCGATGGCCGACGCCGGGTTGCCGGCCTTGTCGGTCACGT
>NZ_CAMFLA010000026.1 GCF_945957525.1 uncultured Aquitalea sp.
GTGCATTGTGTTTGCCGGGTGGCCACGCGCCTGCCTTCGGCAAACCTCCCGCCCTTGTGTGCATTTGCACAAATGAGAACCGTCTTGTAAAACCGTTCTCATTTGATGAGATGTGGTGTGAAGCGCCCCCTGGTGAATATATGACCTTGATGCTGGCCCCGATGGAAGGCTTGGTGGACCCGATCATGCGGGATGTGCTGACCCGCATTGGCGGCATTGACCTGTGCGTTACCGAATTCGTTCGCGTAACTAATGTTTTATTGCCCGTTAAAACCTTTCATCGCTTGTCGCCAGAATTGCGTCACGATGGGAAAACCCGAGCGGGGGTTCCGGTAAGAGTGCAGTTGCTCGGATCAGATCCAGCGTGCCTGGCGCAGAATGCCGCCAGAGCGGCAGAATTGGGAGCTCCTGCCGTGGATCTAAACTTTGGTTGCCCCGCGCCAACAGTAAATCGTCATCGTGGCGGCGCCGTATTGCTGGATGAGCCGGAGTTGCTGCACGCCATTGTTGCTGCTGTCAGAGCGGCTGTGCCGGAGCGCGTGCCTGTGACTGCCAAAATGCGCCTGGGTTATGCGGACAAGTCCAAAGCTCTTGAGTGTGCGGCTGCACTGGCTTCTGCAGGCGCTGCGGAGTTGGTGGTGCATGCAAGAACCAAGGTGGAAGGGTATAGGCCGCCTGCGCATTGGGAGTGGATTGACCGCATCCGTGAGCATGTTCAAGTGCCTGTGATTGCGAATGGAGAAGTGTGGTCACTGGATGATTATGCCCAGATTCGGGCAAAAAGCGGCTGCGATCATGTGATGATTGGCCGGGGTCTGATTGCATCCCCGGATCTGGCAAGTCGTATTGGCTCCGGGCGAGGCGAGGAGCCGATGCCTTGGTCCGAGCTGCTGCCATGGTTGCAGGATTTCCTTGAGCAGTGCATCGCTCATGCTGGCGGTGATTCGCGCTACCCGGTGGCCAGACTGAAGCAATGGCTTGGGCAATTGAAGAGAACTTATCCGGAGGCCGGAATTTTCTTTGACCAGATACGCCGACTGACGGATGCGGAATCCATCCTTGGTCATCTGCGATTGGCTATCGGTAAGTAAATTTACCCATAGAAAATCAAGGGGTAACGAGATAGCATATCGCTGTGCCTGACTCTTGGTATGGAGGCAGGTACTGTAAGGCCGGCTGCCCTCAGCGCCGGTCGTTACACTTCCCCGATACCCTGTTGGTCCCTCCCCATTGCGGGAGGGCTTTTTTTTGCCTCTTTTCTGATGACCAGAAAAACGGCTTTGATCTTCAGAGTGATGATCTTGCGGTCAGCATAGCGGCGTGCTCTTCATTCTTTTGTCCAAGCACCCTTCATTTCCTTTTTCCGGCGGCCTCGCCGTTCCTGCCCTGGCGCGTTAACCGTTATTGATAAGAGCTTGGTAGAGTTGCAGCCCTTTTTGCTGGGCGGAGGTCAGGGCGCTGCCTGACGAGGTCGAGTTGTCACTGTTCAATGCCTCGGGCGCATTGTTGGTAATCCAGCTCATTGCCGAGCTCAGATTATTCATCTGCCAAGGTATTTCGTTGGCGTTGGTAGTATAAAACGTGGCGGACTGATTGGCCGCGGCGCCCATTTTATTCAGCACATCCACAACATTGGCCTTGTTGCTGTCCAGGCTTTGCGCAAGGATGGCGGCATTTACCTGCAGCAGACCATTGTTGTCCTGAGAAATGCCCAAAGAGGCGAGCGAGGCGAAGCTGCCCAGCGTTGAACCGTAGGTGGGCGAGGTTACGTCCCGGCTGATGGCGAAACTGGCTTGCGTCGCCCGGTCGCTGTTGGCCAGAGCGCCATTGCTGCCAAGGCTGGTCTGTATGCTTTGCTGGAACTGGTTGAAGCTATTGATGAAGGACTTGACGGCGCTTTGTATCTCGGCGGTTGAGGCGTTGTTGTCCAATGTGGCCATGCTTTGGGTTGCGGGAAGAATGTCGTTTTGTATCGATGTGCTTAACTGATTCAGCGCGTTGAGCTGATTGGTAAAACCGGTGTAGGCGGAATTCAGAAAGGCCAGCGTCGAGGAGCTGCCTGCAATCCAATTATCCAGGCTGTTGCCGCTGGTACCGGTGTTGCTTGCATTGCCGGACAGGATGTTGGCGACTTGCGCCTGGGTATCGGCCGGGTTTTGCGACAGTACGGCGAGCAGAGAGTCGAATGAGCCGTTGTCACTACTGTTGTCTGTGTTCAGCAGCAGTTGCAACAGATCGGGGTTTAGGGTGGTGCCTGTTACGCTGGACATGTCTCTCTCCCGGGTGGTGAGCTTTGTTTCTAAGCTTAGCAAAAGAAGGGTGTCCATGGCGCAGACAATGAAAAAGCCGGCTTTGGCCGGCTTTTTCATGCTCAGGGGCGACAGGATTGAACCTGACGACAGGCTCAGACGAATTCCACCGGCACGAAATAGCTGCGATTGGTGCGGGAGACCAGTACCTGCGGTTTGCCTTCCACGACGGTGCGAAAAGCGCGCGGCAGGCGACGCCAGTCCATGAATTTCATTTTGATGAGTGCATCTTCGAGCATCATGTGATTCTCCTTCACTCTACGGAATGGATTACCTTGGTCACGACACCCCAGATAAACAGGGCGGCTTCCTCGGGTACTTCAATCGGTTTGTAGGCCGGGTTTTCCGGCATCAGCCACAGGCCTTCGCTGGTGCGTTCCAGTCGCTTTACCGTCAATTCTCCGTTAAGCACGGCCACCACCACCTTGCCGTTGCGGGCAGGTAGCGAGCGGTCGACGATAAGCATGTCGCCATCGTGAATGCCGGCATTGATCATCGAGTCACCTTTTACCGTCACCATGAAGGTGGTTTCCGGTTTCAGGATGAGGCTGTCGTTCAGATCAATGTCCGCTTCTTTCAGATCGTCCGCGGCGACTGGCGAGCCGGCTGGTACGCGGCTGGCGAACAGCGGCAGGGAGACGTGGCTGAGCGTTTCGGCCAACATGCGGATGTCGCTGGCTTCCGACTCTTTTACCGAGCGTAGTTGCCGGTATTCCCCCAGCCAATTTTCAATCACGGGCTTGAGCGGTTCCGGTACGCGCATGGCGACGGTTTTGTCGCCGCCAAATGTAGACTTGCGCCCCGCGCCAGCCCGTTTGCCTCCTTGTCCCATGCTTGCATCCCATTCGCTGTTTCGTTGCGGTGATTCTGTACAAATTCAAATGCGCGAGCAAGAGTTTATTGAATTTTCTGGTTTTGGCTGTGGCATTTGCCGCAAAAGCGTTGAGCTGATTCTTTGTAACTATTTGAAAATATTGGATTGCTGCTCGCTTGTGAAAGCGGGTGGGACGCGATGTGTCGCTGGGGGGAGTGGTCGTGCTGGCCTGGGGGGCGGTTTCTGGGTAGAATGCGCGCTGTCATCAGGGAGTAGCCGCCCTCCGAAAGCGAGAGGGACGCGCGTCAACAGACTTGCCCGTTCGGGCATGGCGCGCGTGGTTGGAAAACTTGGCGAGACTGCTGACTGCGCTGCCTCCGTTTATGGCCGGGGATGCCGCGCGGTCATCAGTTGTCACCGAATCCGGCCATGGAGAACTTTCGATGCAGTCTTTTCTGGTATCCACCGGCGTCGTGGCTTTGGCCGAAATCGGCGACAAAACCCAGCTTCTCTCTCTTATTCTAGCTGCACGCTATCGCAAGCCGTTGCCCATCATTCTTGGCATTTTCGTCGCGACCATGGTGAACCATGCCGGCGCTGGCGGCGTGGGAGCCTGGTTGTCTTCTGCATTGTCGACGAATGTGCTCAACTGGGTTGTTGTGGCGTCGTTTGTGCTGATGGCGGGCTGGATTTTGATTCCAGACAAACTGGACGAAGGCGAGATTGCCATGCCCAAGCGGCAGATGGGTGTGTTCGCCACCACGGTGTTTGCTTTCTTCCTGGCCGAGATGGGCGACAAGACGCAAGTTGTAACCATTGCCCTGGCGGCGCGTTATCACGAGTTTTTCATGGTGGTGGCGGGCACGACGCTGGGCATGATGCTGGCCAACGTGCCGGTGATCTATCTGGGCAGCAAGTTTGCCGACCGCCTGCCGACCAAGGCTGTGCATGTGGTTGCCTCTTTGATTTTTGTGGTGCTGGGTGCTTTGGCGCTGATGAATGCGCTGAACGGTTCGTCAATGCTGGGTTAATGCCCGCTGTCAAAACCCCAGTTCCTGCGTTGCGCCTCCTTGCTGTACTGCGGGCCCTGCCTGTGTCGGCGCGCCTAGGCTCAGGGCCTCTGGTGGATTTGTCGGCGGCTTTGAGCCTCCTTGGTTGTCATTCTGTCGCATCCCTGTCAAAGCCCGCCTTGAGCGGGCTTTTTGTTTGCGCCTAGTTCTTTGGGAGTAGGGGCGGCTTCCAATCGGCCGAGCGCGGCTACTGCCAACGCGCCGGCTTCGGCCAACCTTCGGCGAATATCGGGCTGGACGGCTCGGGCATAAGCTTTCCAGCATGACAAACGGTCTGCCGCAAGCGTTGCCTTATTCTCCGGCGCGGCTTGCGGCCTTCGTCTGCAGACCCCGATACCGGAGGCAAAATGAGCCACTTCCTCGACAGATTGAATTTCCTCGGCAAGGTCCGGAGCACCTTTTCCGATGGCCACGGCGCTGTGGTCAATGAAGACCGCCAGTGGGAAAACGCCTATCGCCAGCGCTGGCAGCACGACAAGATCGTGCGCTCGACCCACGGCGTGAATTGCACCGGCTCCTGTAGCTGGAAGGTGTACGTGAAAAACGGCCTGATCACCTGGGAAACCCAGCAGACCGATTACCCGCGCACCCGCCCCGATCTGCCCAACCACGAACCGCGCGGCTGTCCGCGCGGTGCGTCTTATAGCTGGTATGTGTATTCCGCCCAACGCGTGAAATATCCGATGATTCGCGGCCGGCTGGCCAAGCTGTGGCGCGAGGCCCGCAAGAGCATGGGCCCGGTCGAGGCTTGGGAGCACATCAGCCAGAATCCGGAAACCGCGCGCCAGTACAAGAGCAAGCGCGGGCAGGGCGGCTTTGTGCGCGCCAACTGGGACGAGGCCAATGAGATTATCGCCGCGGCCAATGCCTACACCATCAAGGAGTTCGGCCCCGACCGCGTGGTGGGTTTCTCGCCGATTCCTGCCATGTCCATGGTGTCTTACGCCGCCGGCAGCCGTTATCTGAGCCTGATTGGCGGCGTGCCGCTGTCCTTCTACGACTGGTATTGCGATTTGCCGCCGGCCAGCCCGCAGATTTGGGGCGAGCAGACCGACGTGGCCGAATCGGCCGACTGGTACAACTCCACTTACCTGATGGTGTGGGGTTCCAATATTCCGATGACCCGTACCCCGGACGCCCACTTCTATACCGAAGTGCGTTACAAGGGCACCAAGACGGTGGCGGTATCGAGCGACTTTGGCGAAATGGCCAAGTTCGGCGATATTTGGCTGGCGCCCAAGCAAGGCACCGACGCCGCGCTGGCCATGGCCATGGGTCATGTGATCTTCAAGGAATTCCACCTCGACAACCCGTCGGCCTACTTCACCGACTACATTCGGCGCTACACCGACATGCCGATGCTGGTAACGCTGCGCCAGGACGGCGAGCGCTGGGTGCCGGATTACTTCCTGCGCGCCAGTCATCTGACTGGCAATCTGGGCGAGGACAATAACCCTGACTGGAAGACGCTGGTGATGGACGAGAGCAGCGGCGACTTGGTGGCACCCAATGGGTCCATCGGTTTCCGTTGGGGCCAGAGCGGCAAGTGGAACCTGGAGCACAAAAACGGCGGCGATGGTCGCGACATCCAGGCGCGTCTGAGCTTGAAGGAGGAGGCGGACGAGATTGTCGGCGTGGGCTTCCCTTACTTTGGAGCGGAGCACGACGAACTATTGACCCGCAATGTGCCGGCGCGTCGCATCGAACTGGCTGACGGCAGCAGCGCGCTGGTGGCCACGGTGTTTGACCTGATGGCGGCTAACTACGGCATCGACCGCGGCCTGGGCGGCGGCAATGTGGCTTCCAGCTATATGGACGACGTGCCGTATACGCCAGCCTGGCAGCAAAAGCACACCGGCGTGAAGCCGGAGATGGTGATTCAGGTGGCGCGCGAGTTCGCCGACAACGCCGACAAGACGCAGGGCAAGTCGATGGTGATCGTCGGCGCGGCGCTGAATCACTGGTATCACATGGACATGAGCTACCGCGGCATCATCAATATGCTGATGATGTGCGGCTGTATCGGTCAGAGCGGCGGTGGCTGGTGCCACTACGTGGGTCAGGAGAAACTGCGTCCGCAAACCGGTTGGGCGCCGCTGGCCTTCGCCGGCGACTGGGTGCGCCCGGCGCGCCAGATGAACGGCACCAGCTTCTTCTACGCCCATACCAGCCAGTGGCGCCATGAAAAGCTGGGTGTGAACGAGATTCTCTGCCCGACGGCGGATGGTCGCATGGCTGGCATGTCACTGATCGACTACAACGCCAAGGCCGAGCGCATGGGCTGGCTGCCCTCCGCGCCGCAACTGACCACCAACCCGCTGGAAGTGACAAGGTTGGCCGAAGCCGAGGGCAAGGACCCGGTGGCCTGGGCGGTGGAGAGCCTCAAGTCCGGCAAGCTGGACATGAGCTGCAACGACCCGGACAACCCGAAGAACTTCCCGCGCAACATGTTTGTGTGGCGCTCCAACATCCTGGGCAGCTCGGGCAAGGGGCACGAGTATTTCCTCAAGTACCTGCTGGGCACGCAAAACGCGGTGATGGGCTTGGAAGACGACTGCATCAAGCCGACGGAAGTGACCGTGCGTCCGGCTGCCGAAGGCAAGCTCGACCTGTTGGTGGTGCTGGACTTCCGCATGTCCACAACCTGCCTCTATGGCGACATCGTGCTGCCTACCGCCACCTGGTACGAAAAGGACGACCTCAACACTTCGGACATGCATCCCTTCATCCACCCCCTCTCCGAGGCGGTGCAGCCGCTGTGGCAGGCCCGCAGCGACTGGGAAATCTATAAGGGCTTCGCCCAGAAGATTTCCGAGCTGGGCAAGGACTATCTGGGCGTGCGCAAGGACCTGGTGCTGACCCCGCTGATGCACGACACCCCGCAAGAGCTGGGTCAGCCTTTCGATCCGCGCGACTGGAAAAAGGGCGAGTGCGAGCCGGTGCCGGGCAAGACCATGCCGGCCATGACGGTGGTGGAGCGCGATTACGCCGCCGTCTACGACAAGTTCACCTCCATCGGCCCCTTGCTGGAGAAAGTGGGCAATGGCGGCAAGGGCATCGCCTGGAAAACCGGCCATGAAGTGGACCTGCTGCGCGGCATCAACCAGACGGTCAAGGCCGGTATCGGCAAGGGTCAGCCCAAGCTGAACACCGCCATCGACGCCGCTGAGATGATTCTGACCCTGGCGCCGGAAACCAACGGTCATGTGGCCGTGAAGGCCTGGGAGGCGCTGTCCAGAGTGACGGGCCGCGACCATACCCATCTGGCCCGCCCGCGCGAGCATGATTCCATCCGCTTCCGCGACGTGCAGGCGCAGCCGCGCAAGATCATTTCCTCGCCTACCTGGTCTGGCCTCGAGAGCGAAGAAGTGAGCTACAACGCTGGCTACACCAATGTGCACGAGCTGATTCCCTGGCGCACCATCACCGGCCGTCAGCAGTTTTATCAGGATCACCAGTGGATGCGCGCCTTCGGCGAAGGTCTGTGCGTGTACAAGCCGCATGTGGATCTGAAAACCACCGAAGCCATCCTCGGCCGGAAGTCCAACGGCCACCACGAACTGGTGCTCAACTTCATCACGCCGCACCAGAAATGGGGCATTCACAGCACGTATTCGGACAACCTGCGCATGCTCACCCTCAGTCGCGGCGGCCCGCACGTGTGGCTGTCCGAAACCGACGCCAAGAAGGCCGGCATCGAGGACAACGACTGGATTGAAGTGTTCAACGTCAACGGCACGCTGACCGCCCGCGCCGTGGTATCGCAGCGGGTGCCTGAAGGCATGACCCTGATGTACCACGCGCAGGAGAAGATTGTGAACGTGCCCGGCGCCGAAACCAGCGGCAAGCGCGGCGGCATCCACAACTCGGTAACCCGCGCCGTGACCAAGCCCACGCACATGATTGGCGGCTACGCCCAGCAATCGTGGGGCTTCAATTACTACGGCACGGTGGGCGCCAACCGCGACGAGTTCGTGATCGTGCGCAAGATGAAGAACGTTGACTGGCTGGACAAGCCTCTGACTGAGTGAGGGAAGAGGGCGGGAGGCTCGTGGGCCGCCCGCTTCACCCTCTCCCTTCACCCAAGGAGAGAAACATGAAAATCCGCGCCCAAATCGGCATGGTGCTCAATCTGGACAAGTGCATTGGTTGCCATACCTGCTCTGTCACCTGCAAGAACGTCTGGACCAGTCGCGACGGTATCGAATACGCCTGGTTCAACAATGTGGAAAGCAAACCCGGCATCGGTTACCCGAAGGACTGGGAAAATCAGGAAAAATGGCAGGGCGGCTGGGTCCGCAAGCCCAACGGCAAGCTGGAACCGCGCCAGGGCGGCAAGATGCGCATTCTCGCCAACATCTTCGCCAACCCGAACCTGCCGGCCATCGACGACTACTACGAGCCGTTCACTTTCGATTATGAACACCTGCAAAACGCGCCGGAAATGCAGACGCCGCCCACCGCGCGCCCGGTATCGGTGCTGACCGGCAAGAAGATGGACAAGATCGAATGGGGACCGAACTGGGAGGACGACCTTGGCGGCGAGTTTTCCAAGCGCGCCAAGGACGCCTTGTTCGAAGGCATCCAGAAGGATATGTACTCGGCTTTTGAAAACACTTTCCTGATGTACCTGCCGCGTTTGTGCGAGCACTGCCTCAACCCGGCTTGCGTGGCGTCCTGTCCTTCCGGCTCCATTTATAAGCGGGAAGACGACGGCATCGTGCTGATCGATCAGGACAAGTGCCGCGGCTGGCGCATGTGCGTGTCCGGCTGCCCGTACAAGAAGATTTATTACAACTGGACCACCGGCAAGGCGGAGAAGTGCATCTTCTGCTACCCGCGCATTGAAGCCGGCCAGCCTACCGTCTGCTCGGAAACCTGCGTCGGCCGCATCCGTTATCTGGGCGTGCTGCTGTACGACGCGGACCGCATCGAAGCCGCCGCCAGCGTGGAAGACCCCAAGAGCCTGTACGAGGCGCAACTGGGCGTGTTCCTGGATCCGCATGCGCCGGAGGTGTTGGCCGAAGCCCGCAAGCAGGGCATTCCGGAAGCCTGGCTGACCGCCGCGCAGAATTCGCCGGTGTACAAGATGGCCATGGAATGGAAAGTGGCGTTCCCGCTGCATCCGGAATACCGCACCCTGCCGATGGTGTGGTACATCCCGCCGCTGTCGCCCATCCAGTCGGCCATGGAAAACGGCCTGATTGGTGAAAACGGCATCATTCCGGACGTGAAAGACCTGCGCATCCCTATCCGCTATCTGGCCAACCTGCTGACCGCTGGCAAGGAAGAGCCGGTGCTCAAGGCGCTGGAAACCATGGTGGCCATGCGGCGCTACATGCGCAAGAAGAGCGTGGAAAAGGTGGTGGACGAGACCACGCTCAAGGGAACGCACCTCAAGGCCGAGCAAGTGGAAGAGATGTACCAGATCATGGCCATCGCCAATTACGAAGACCGTTTCGTGATTCCGTCCAGCCACAAGGAAATGGTGGAAAACACCTTCGACGACAAAGCGTCCTGCGGCTTCAGCTTCGGCAACGGCTGCTCGGACGGCGTGTCCGAGCCCAGCCTGTTCGGCAAGAAGAAGGCCACCCCCATCGTGTTCCACGACCTGCGGCGCGACCGCAAGGCCAACGCCGGCCAGTAAGCCCGAGAAGGAGCAATCATGTCACTCTACAAAGCCCTGTCCGTGCTGCTGTGCTACCCGGAGCCGGAGCTGATCGACGCCATCGACGATGTGCGGGACCTGCTGGCGGACAGCCCCACGGCGGCCGCCATGCTGGAGCCTTTGCTGCTGACGCTGGAAGGCGGCGACCTCATCAGCCTGCAAGAACGTTATGTGCAGACCTTCGACCGCAACCCTTCCCAGTCGCTGCACCTGTTCGAGCACATCCACGGCGAAGACCGCTCGCGCGGTCAGGCCATGGTGGACCTGATCGAGGAGTATCGCCGTCACGATTTCGAACCGGTGACGCACGAACTGCCGGACTATGTGCCGCTGTTTCTGGAGTTCCTGTCCATTTGCGAACCCGGTGAAGCGGGCCGCTTGCTGGGCGACGCCATTCACGTGCTGGCCCATGTGGGCCAGAAACTGCGCGAGAGCCTGTCGCCCTATGCCGGGGTGATGGATGTGCTGGTGTGGTTGTCGCCGGTGGCACCGGAGCCCTTGTCCGTGCCGCCGGTGCGCGATATGGACGAGATGCTGGAAACCTTTGGCCCCGGCGCCGACGGCGTCGAGCCGCTGCTCAAGCCCGCCATGCCGGCCATCGCTCCCGTCAACTTCTACCCGTCCCGGCCGCGTGCCTGACCGACACCCGACCTTCGGCCAACCTTGCGGCGGCCGGAGCGGGGAAGGAGAGAAACCATGAGTTACCTGCATCAATTCGTTTTCGGGATTTATCCCTATATCGCCCTCAGCATTTTCTTGCTGGGCAGCCTGATCCGCTTCGAGCGCGAGCAGTACAGCTGGAAGAGCGAATCTTCGCAGCTGGTGTACCGCGGCAATCTGCGGCTGGGCAACATCCTGTTTCATATTGGCGTGCTGGGCCTGTTCTTTGGCCATCTGGTGGGCCTGCTCACGCCGGTGGCGGTGTGGGACGCGCTGGGTGTGAGTCACAGCTTCAAGCAGGTGTTCGCCATGAGCGCGGGCGGTGTGATGGGCAGCTTGGCGCTGATCGGCCTGCTCATCCTGTTGCATCGTCGTCTGAGCAACGACAGGCTGGCGGCTAACACCACCTGGCGCGACAAACTGGTGTTGCTGTGGATTCTGGCTACGCTGTTGCTGGGCCTGTCCACCATCTTCGTGTCCGCCCAGCATCTGGACGGCCATGAAATGGTGCTGCTGATGAGCTGGGCGCAGCATGTGGTCACCTTCCGCGGCGATGCGGCGCAATTCATCGTCGAGGCGTCCTGGGTATTCAAGCTGCACCTCTTTATGGGCATGAGCCTGTTCGTGATTTTCCCCTTCACGCGGCTGGTGCATGTGTGGAGCGGCTTCGGCGCCGCAGCCTACCTTGGCCGCGCCTGGCAGTTGGTACGCCCGCGCGCCTGAGGCTGATTGGCTTGCTCAAGCAGAACACCCCCCGTAATGCGGGGGGTGTTTTTTGCGCTTTCGTGGCGGCTACCCGCCGCGCCGCTTGAGCAGCGCAGCGCACAGGCATTGCCATTCCTCGCGGAAATAGCAACGGCAACAGAGAGTCAGCACCTGCTGACGCAGGCGGGCAAGGTGGGAGCGGCGGCTGCGCGTTTGCATGGCGGTGATGCCCGTGCTCAGGGATTCTGCGTCGAAGCCGCTCCATACCGGAGGCACCGGCGTCAGCAGATTGCTGCCGCAGTAGGGCGCTACCTCCTGAAACAGTATTTCTTCAATCAGCGCTTCCGGCAGGCCATCCAAGGCAGCGGCGATGTCGTCGTAGTCGATGTCATTGTCGACGAAAAGCCCGGACAGGGCTTCCCATGCTTGGGGTCGGTTTGCGGCAGCGGTCATGAGGGCAGATCCTTGGTATCCGCAGCGCCAGCGCCTCGTTTGGCCGCGGGGCTGGTGCGAGTTAGCGTTAATGGCTTCCGGCGGCGTCAGGCATGACGGTATTGTCCTTGCCGCTTGTGCCGGCGGCAAGGCGGGTATGGAAGACGCCCGAGTAACGGTAGATTTGTCCGAACAGCGGATGGGTGAGGCGGAAATCCATAGCGAAGCTGTCCGTGCCCCGCGCGGTTTCCTCGATGGTGGTGTGGCCCAGCACCAGGCATTCCGGCAGCGTGAGGCGGAGCCGCCCAAGTCGCAGCACATAGCAACAGCCGGCGTAGTGCAGGCGTCCTTCTCGCACTGTTGGCCGCATGCGCAGCGCGAGAAAGCGGTTGACGTACTCTTCCACCTCGCCGCTTGCCAGCGGCAGCCACTGGCTGTTGAAGGTTTTGACCACGCCGTTGGGCAGGGCGATGCGGCGTTGCCAGTATTGCCGGCCATCGCGCATTTCCTTGCGCACCTCGGTGGCGAGCCCGCGCCCTCGTTGATTGACGAGCGCGCCCAGTGCGTAGAGCAGGCTCAGCGGTGTTTGCATCCACACTGGGTAGTCGATATCCAGATGACCATGGTCGATGCAGGCTTCGCCGGCGTAGTGGGCTTGCAGGGCGGGCGGCAGTTTTGCCCAGTCCTCCGCCAGTGCGATTTGCATGGGACTTTTCATCAGAGTGCTCCCGGAATGTGTTTGTTTACCATCATGAACACCACCGCCAGCATGGCGATGAAGGCCGGCACGCCCAAGCAGAACCAGAGGCGGGCATAGCAGTGGTAGTGCGCGGGCAGGGGCTGCCCATCGCACAGGGCTTTGGCCGACAGGTCGCGCATACGGATCTGCAGCCACACCACCGGCAGCCAGCAAACGCCGGCCAGCGCATACAGCGCCAGCGAGGCGGCAACCCAGGGCGTGGCCAGCGGCAATCCCAGTTGCGACACCATCCACCAGCCGCTAAGGGGCTGAAACAGCACGGTAGGCGTGGTGAACAGCCAGTCGGCCAACACCACATGGCGGTTGGTGACGGCAATGGTTTCCAGCTGGCCGGAGCGGTCCGCCATCCATTTGTAGAAAGCGCTGCCCAAACCGGTGCCGAACAGCAGCACCATGCTGAGAATGTGCAGCGTCTTGATATCCAGATAGTTCATGCGGGTACTCCTTCGTTCATGGCGCAGGCTGGCAGCGGCGGCTGCGGCGCTCTGCCCAGCAGTTGTCTGAGCGGCCCGATGTCGGCACAGCTGCCGGCCTGCAGCATGTCGAGCGCATCGGGCTGCAACAGGGGAGACAAGCCTTTGCCCAGCAGACAGGCGGCGCGGCATAGCGAGAGCGGCAACGGGCAGAAGCGGGCGTCGCCCAGCCCCTCGGCGCGGCGCAAGGCTTGCAGCCAGCCTGCCAGCGTAAAGCGGGCAGGCCCGGCCACCTCGATGACCCGGCGGGGGGCTTGCGTCTCCAGCGTCAAGAGGGTCGCCATGGCGACATCGTCCACATGCACCGGCTGCACGGCTTGCTGGCCGTCTCCCGGCAGCGGAATCAGCGGTAGCCGCGCCAGGCGCCGGAGCAGACCGGCACTGGCGCCGCCTGCGCCCTCTACCAGCGATGGCCGCAATACCATCCACGCCAGCGGCAGGTGTTGCAGCGCGGCGTCGGCCTGTCCCTTGCTGCGCAGAAAGGGCGTGTCGGCATCACCGCGCGCTCCCAGCGCCGATATCTGCGTGACCCGCGCGACGCCGTGTTCAGCGCATGCTTGAAACAGTGCAACGGGAGCGGCGGTGTGGATCTCTTCGAACCGGGCCGTGCGGCAGGCGGAGAAAATGCCGACGCAATTGATGGCGGCGTCCATTTCCTTTAGCCAGGGACGCCACTGCTGCGGGCGAGTCATGGCGGCAAAATCGCAGCCATGACGGCGGGAGGCGGGCCGGACCCGGTGGCCGGCGGCTGTCAGCAGGGTCAAGAGGCGGCAGCCGATGAAGCCGTCAGCGCCGGTGAGGAGAATGTTCATGCCGCGCGCTCCTGCGAAGCTGCTGTTTCCGGCAACTTGCCGGGGGCGGCGATAAAACGGTCGATATGGCGCTTGATGTTGAACAGGCCCAGCAGCAGGCCACCCAGAATGGACAGCAGGCTGATGCGCAGATTGTTCATGGCGTCGGCGTCGTGGAACAACCAGTCGGCGATGATCAGCAGCACCAGCGGCGCCAGCGCAAGGCTGAGCCGGGTGTAGTCCAGCCAGAAGGCCGCGGCGGCTTCATCCGGGCACAAGCGCAGCAGCAAACCGCGCAGGTGGCGCAGCAGA
The DNA here is from genome assembly GCF_945957525.1 of uncultured Aquitalea sp. GTDB lineage: Bacteria > Pseudomonadota > Gammaproteobacteria > Burkholderiales > Chromobacteriaceae > Aquitalea. The sequence goes on from NZ_CAMFLA010000026.1 coordinate 13,995, forward strand.
ATCCGGATGACGACGGCGCTGATGCCAAGGCTCAGCGCGCACTTGAGGGCGAAGGGAAGGATGTCGTTCATGATGGGCTCCTTGGTGTGTTTCGGAGCCCTCATGATGGTTTCGGCGGAAGGATGAAACCTCCGCTTGGTTCAAACCGAAGCTTTTTTTTGCTCCGGAATGATAAATACGGAGCGGATCATGCTGATTTCGGCGCACCGTGCAGCTTGCGGTATGCACCCGGCGTCATGCCCTGCACCTCGCGGAATGCCTCGTAGAAATTGGATTGCGAGGCAAAGCCCACGCTCAAGCCCACGGACAGCACGGAGGCGGATGGCTCCGCCAGCAACATGGCGCAGGCGGCTGCCACGCGCTGTTCCCGCAAGTAACGGGAGAAGCCCTTGGCCATCCTTGAGTTGAGCAATTCCGACAGCTGATGCGCGCTGAGGTCCAGCCGCCCGGCCAGTGTGGTCAGGCTGAGTTCGGCATCCTGATAAAGGTGCTGGTCCCGCATCAGTTGTTCCAGCTTCGCCAGCGCGCCGGCGCAATCCACATTGCCCAGCGTGCTGGTTTGATAAGCCTCGCTGGCGGCATCTGCGACCGCCTCTTGCACATCGGGACGCAGCCCCAGCATCAGCTGCGCCAGCCACAGCGCCGCGCCGATGGCGCTGGCGTACAGGGCGAAGAAAGTGTCGCGCGGCAGGGCGGCAGGCAGCAGGGCGCAGAGCGCCACGGCGGCGGCAATCAACATCACGCCGCCGGTCAGCGCAAGCTCGCGCTGGAAACGCTCGCGCTCGGCGCGCAAGCGATACACCGAGCGGGCAAACCACAGCAGGTAACCCATGCCGGCGACAAAGGCGAGGGGGAATGCCAACGGGAACGGCAGCAGCGCGCCCACAAGCACGGGCAAGGCGTGCGGCAGCCTGCTCAGCGGTGTGCCGCTGTCCAGCGAAGGGTGCAGCAGGGGGTGACTGTAGAGATAAAAGCACGGCGCTGCCGCAAAAAGGGCGGCGCGGTAGAGCGGCGAGGCCAGCCAGCCCGGCTGGCCCAGCAGCAGGCCGGCATTGGCGGCTTGCAGCGCCGATAAGGCCAGCAACAGCAGCAGGCCCATGTAGCGAGAGTGGGGATGGTCTGGGTAGCTGCCGGCGCGGAAATGCGTCAGCGCCAGCAACAGGCAGCTGAACAGAGAGTAGCCGGCCAGCAGCAGGCCGCAAGCGATGATCATGAAAACAATGCCGTTTGGGTGAAGCCCGGATTGTAATCGAGCGGGCCGCGCGCGTCATGGGCGCGCAGCCCGCGCTTCGGCCAACCTTAGGCCGAGACGAGGCGGGCTACTCTGCGATTAGGGCCAGTTTTTGCGCGGCGCAGGGGCTGAGGCAGCGCTGACAGGGTGCACGACGCGGCGGGTCCAGCGCATGCGGGTCAGCGTGCAGTCCTTGAGGGCGAATGGTGCCAGAGCGCTGCGCAGATGTGCAGCCTCAGCAGGCTGTAGATCAACCAGGCGAGCAGGATGAGCGCGCGCACGCTGTCGCGCACCAGCACCGGGCTGGCCTCCACCTGGCGCGGGAAGTCAAAACCCAGGCCGGGCATGGGTATGGTCAGCCCCTTGGCGTTGACAATGACCCAGCCGCCCATGCAGACGGCCAGCAGCAAGCCGTAAATGGCAAGGTGCGCGGCGTGGACGGCGCGGCGCTGGACGTCGGTGGCGGCGAGCGCGTCAACAACGCGGGCAAGTCCTTCGAGTACAAGCCCTCTCCGGCGCACTATGAGCCGGGCAAGGGCTCCCACTGGACTGATGCCTGGGTTGCGATGTAATTCCTGAGCTTTGATAAAACCAAAGCCTGAAGCCCCCGGTTCGCGGATGCGGACCGGGGACTTGTCGCATGCCGCCGCGTCACGGCGTTATGTCTGCGTCTTCGGCCAACCTCGGGCGCAGCAACGATTCCAGCCAGCGCATGAAAAGCTGAACCCGGCGCGGTTGGTGTCTGCGCTGGGCGTAGATCAGCGATACCGGCATCGGCGCCGCGCGCCAACGGGGCAAGATGGTCTCCAGCGCGCCGGCTTGCAGCGAGGCGGCCACGCCGGGGAAGGGCACTTGAATGATGCCGAGCCCGGCCAGGCAGGCGGCGTAGTAGGCGTCCGCGCTATTGACGGTGAGCGCGCCGCTCATCGGCAGAAAGCGTTTCTCGCTTGGGGTGTCGGGGTCGAGATATTCAAAGCCGGGGTCGCGGTTGCCGAAGCTGGAGACGTAATGCACTAGCCGGTGCGCGTGCAGGTCCTCTAGCGAACGGGGTTGGCCGAAGCGGGCGAGATAGGCGGGACTGGCGCAGTTGACCATCTGGTAATGCCCCAGCGGCCGGGCGATGTAGCCTGCGTCGCCCAGTTGGCCCACCCGCACCACGCAATCGAAGCCTTCGCGCACCAGATCGACGCGCCGGTCGGTGCTGGAGAGCTCAACTTCCAGCGCCGGATGCTCGGCAAGAAATTCCGCTAAACGGGGCAGCACCACATCGCGGGCGATGGCGCTGGGCATGTCCACCCGCAAACGGCCACGCAGGGCCGCGCCGTCGTCGCGAAACAGGTTTTGCGCATCTTCGAAATCCGCCAGCAAGTCCTTGCAGCGCTCGTAATAAGCCTGGCCGTCTTGCGTCAGTGCTACCCGGCGGGTGGTGCGATGCAAGAGCCGTGTTTCCAGCTCCGCTTCCAGTTGTTGCACGGCCACCGAAACGCTGGCTTTGGGCAGCGCCAGATTGGCGGCGGCCTGGGTGAAGCTGGCCTGCTCGGCGACTTCCACGAAGATTTGCATGGCTTCCAGCGTTCTCATGATGTGCTCTGTTCGTAATTTGCGAACAATTAAATCATGAATGCCTTGTTTATTGGTTCCTGTTGTATGAATAAGCTTCACACATCCGCTGTGACTGTCGCAGCGACCCCATTTACGCTCAGGAGCTCTGTCATGAATTCGCAAACCTCTCCCGCTTCCCGTATCGCACTGGTCACCGGCGGCAGCCGCGGGCTGGGCCGCAACGCCGCACTGCATCTGGCTCGCAAGGGGGTGGATGTGGTGCTGACCTATCGCAGTCAGCGCGAAGAGGCGGAGCGCGTTGCCGCCGAGATACGCGCGCTGGGCCGTCGCGCCGTGGTTTTGCCGCTGGATGTGGCCGACGCCGCTTCGTTTGCCGGGTTTGCCGAAGCACTGGCCGCGGCGTTGCGCTCCGAGTGGCAGCGCGACAGCTTTGATTACCTGCTGAACAATGCTGGTATCGGCATTCATGCGGCTTTTGCCGATACCACCGAGGCGCAGTTCGACCAGTTGGTGAACATCCATCTGAAGGGGGTGTTCTTCCTCACGCAACGCCTGCTGCCCTTGTTGGCGGACGGTGGTGGCATCCTCAATCTGTCCAGCGGGCTGACGCGCTTTTCCCTGCCGGGTTATGCCGCCTATGCCGCCATGAAGGGCGCGGTGGAGGTGCTTAGCCGTTATCTGGCCCGCGAGCTGGGCGCGCGCGGCATTCGCGTCAATACCCTGGCGCCGGGCGCCATCGAGACTGATTTCGGCGGCGGCGCGGTGCGCGACAACGCCCAGTTGAATGCCTTTGTCGCCAGCCAGACGGCGCTGGGTCGAGCTGGTCTGCCGGACGATATCGGCGCTGTGGTCGCCAGTCTGTTGAGCGAAGACTGCGGCTGGGTCAATGGACAAAGAGTGGAAGCCTCGGGCGGCATGTTCCTCTAAGCGCGGGCAAGAAAACTCCTGATGCTGTGTCGCGGCTCAGCCGCGATACGGTTTCTGTCAGCCGCGCCACGCTCCGTAACAAGCCCCCTGATCCTGCCGTGGCGCGTTTTGGCTCAGGGGCGTCTCCTTGCTGAGTGCGACTTTGCGCGGCAGCTAGTTCTAATGGACTAGCTGCCGGCGTGCTTCTGCCGGAGGGTAAGACAGGCCCGCTTTCCGTACAATTTCGGCATGAAGACAGTCTCCGCGACGGAGGGAACCATGCTGACAGACCGATTTGGCCGCACCATCGATTACCTGCGGGTATCGGTCACGGATCGTTGCGACCTGCGCTGCACCTATTGCATTCCCAAAGGTTTCAAAGGCTTTGAAGAGCCCGCCAACTGGTTGACGCACGATGAGCTGGTGCGCGTGGTGGCGGCTTTTGCGCGTCTGGGCACCCGGCGCTTCCGTCTCACCGGCGGAGAACCGCTGCTGCGGCGCGGCCTGGTGGGCCTGGCCGGTCGCCTGTCGGCTTTGCCGGGGGTGGAGGATTTGTCGCTGACAACCAATGGTACCCAGCTGACCCGCATGGCGCATGATCTGCGCGCCGCCGGCGTCAGCCGTCTCAATCTGAGTCTGGATTCCCTGCAGCGCGACTGCCTGCATACCATTACTGGCAGCGACAGCTTACCCGCTATCATGGATGGGCTGATGGCTGCCAAACAGGCGGGTTTTACGCCGATCAAGATCAATATGGTGGTGATGAAGGGCGTCAACGAGGCCGAGATCAGCCCGATGGTGGCTTTCTGCATCAAGCACGGCTTTGTGTTGCGTCTGATCGAAGCCATGCCGATGGGCGATACCGGCCGCAACGCGCACTATATGGATCTGCAGCCTGTGCTGGAGCGCTTGCGCAGCGAATTTTCCCTACGGCCGCAAGCCGCCACGCTGGGCGGCGGGCCGGCCCGCTACTGGACCGACGCCAACGGCCGCTTTTCGCTGGGTCTGATCACGCCCATCTCGCAGCACTTCTGCGCCACCTGCAATCGCGTCCGCTTGTCGGTGGACGGCACGCTCTATCTCTGTCTTGGGCAAGAGCAGCAATTGCCCTTGCGCGAGCCCCTGCGCGCCGGCATCGACGACGCCGGGCTGGAGGCGCTGATCCGCGAGGCGGTGGAACTCAAGCCGGAGCGGCATGAATTCATCGAAAAACCAGGCAAGGTAGTGCGCTTCATGTCGATGACGGGAGGCTGACATGCCATCCGTCGAACCGCTGCTGGAGGGTTTTCGCCGCTTTCAGGCGGAGTACTTCGGCGATAGCGCCGGTCTGTTCGATACCCTCAAGCAGGGGCAGAAACCCGGCACGCTGGTTATCGGCTGTTGCGATTCGCGCGTGCATCCGGCCACGCTCACCGGTTCGCAGCCTGGCGAGCTGTTCATCGTGCGCAATGTCGCCAATCTGGTGCCTCCCCATGAAAGCAGCCCGACACACGCTAGCGTGGCGGCGGCGCTGGAGTTCGCCGTGCTAAGCCTGGGCGTGCAGCGTATCATTGTCTTTGGCCACGCCTGTTGCGGCGGCATTCGCGCTTTGATGGACGACAGCGCCCCCGCCGATTCCGCGCTGGCGCGCTGGCTGCGCATTGCCGCGCCCGCGCGCGAGCATGTGCGCCGCGATGTCGCCGCTTCGCCGCAAGAGCGGCAGCGTGCGTGTGAAAAAGCGGCCATTCTGGTATCCATCAACAATCTGCTGTCCTATCCCTGGCTGCGCGAGCGTGTGGATGATGGCCGTGTGTTGCTGGACGGATGGTATTTTGACATGGAGCAGGGCGCGCTGTGGGGTTTTGACCCGCACGCGCGCGGCTTCACGCCGCTGGTGTGTCCTCTGGAGAAAAGCCGCTGATGCGTTTGCCGAACAACAGTGTCCTGCACGGCCCGCTGGGCCTGCGCCTCAGCGCCAAGATCGTTGGCGTGCTGATGGCTTTCCTGTTACTGGCGCTGACCGCTATCGGTTCCACCTTGTGGCTGTCCTGGCAGTTGGAGGGCGGTGCCGCCGCCATCAACGACGCCGGCAGCCTGCGCATGCGCATCACGCGCTTGTCGCTGGATTTGCGCCGGCTCTCGCAAACCGGCGTCTCGCCCGACGAAATCCGCGGCGATGCGGAATCCTACGAGACCACCCTCAAACTGTTGCGCCGCGGTGACCCGGCCCGGCCCTTGCTGGTGCCACGCGAGCAGACCATTCTTGCCGACCTGGCCGAAGTGGAGCAGGACTGGGCGCGTCGTCTCAAGCCCAGCGTTGACCGGGTGCTGGCGCAGGGCGGCTCAGACGCCGGCCTGCGCACCGAAGTCGAGCGCTTCACCCGCAGCGCTACCAGCCATGTGATGGTCATCAACCGCTTTGTCCAGCACATGGAGGACTACAACGCGCGCAATACCGAATACCTGCGCATGTGCCAGTTGCTGCTGGCCGCCATGGCCGTGGTGGCGACGGTGGGGCTGGTGTATCTGATGCTGCTGCTGGTGTTGCGCCCTTTGGACAAGCTGCATCAGGGCATCGCCAGGTTGGCCGAAGGCGATTACAGCGCGCAGGTACCGGTAGAGACCGACGACGAGTTCGGCCAAGTGTCCGAAGGCTTCAACCTGATGGCCAAGCGCCTGTCCGAGGTGCACGGCACGCTGGAAGAACGGGTGCGACAGAAAACCGCTTCCTTGCAGCAAAAGAACCAGGAGCTGGCGCTGCTGTACGAAATCGCCACCTTTCTCAACCAGGCGCAAACCATGGAAGCGCTGTGCAAGGGCTTTATCAATCGGGTGATGCAGGCTTTCGATGGCGACGGCGGCGCGGTGCGGCTGGTGGATCAGGGGCAGTCGCTTATCTACGTGGTGGCCGGCGACGGCATGCCCGACAGCCTGCTGCACAGCGAGGGCTGCATGAAGCTGGGCGATTGCCTGTGCGGCGAAACCGCCGTCAGCGCCACTACCCGCATCGAGGACACCACCCGCTACCCGGCGCGCGAATGCGGCCGCGAGGGCTTCCGCATCATCAGCGCCTTTCCCATCAGCACGCAAAACCGCACGCTGGGCCTGTTCAACCTGCATTTCCGTCAGGCGCGGGTCATGACGCCGCAGCAGACGCGCATGCTGGAGATGCTGGGCCAACACCTGGCGGTAGCCATAGAAAACCAGCGTTTGGCCGCCAAGGAGCGCGAGCTGGCCATTCTGGAAGAACGCAATCTGGTGGCGCAGGGTCTGCACGACAGCATCGCCCAGGGCCTGTCCTTCCTCAATCTGCAAACCCAGATCATGCGTCAGGCGGTGGATTGCGGCGACAAGTCGCTGGTGGATGACACGCTGGGCCTGTTCGAGGCCGGGGTGAAAGAGAGTTACGACGATGTGCGCGAGCTGCTCAACAACTTCCGCTCCCGCTTGTCGGAAAGCCTGCCGCAAGCAGTGGCGACGGTGGTGGACAAATTCCGCCGCCAGAGCGGCATCAAGGTGGAGCTGCGCTCCGAGGGGCTCAGCCTGCCGATGATGCCTGAACAGCAGCTGCAGATACTGTTCATCTTGCAAGAAGCATTGTCCAATGTGCGCAAGCATGCGGGCGCGGATTACGTGATGGTGCGCCTGTCGGACGATGGCGAGGTGTTCTCCATGGTGATCATGGACGACGGCCAGGGTTTTGACGCGGATGAGGTGCGCCAGCGCGGCGACGGCCATTTCGGCCTGTCCATCATGCAGGAGCGCGCCAGCCGGGCCGGGCTGCAATTGAGCATTGAACCGACGCCGGGCGAGGGCACGATTGTCTCGCTGCTGTTGCCGCGTGCCAGCAGGCAAGCCGCCTGAGGGGCCGTTGAGAGCCGCCCGCGGATCACGCCTTTGGCCGTTTTGCCCTTGCGCGTGAAAATTGGCGCCAACGCCAGCACAGCCATTTGATATCAAACCGAGGATTTTTCATGACCGAGCAGCCCATCCGCATCCTTCTGGTGGACGACCATACCTTGTTCCGCAGCGGTATTCGCGCCTTGCTGGCGCGCCAGCCTGGTTTCGAGATCGTGGCTGAAGCGGCGGACGGCGCGGAGGGCGTCAAGCTGGCGCGCCAGCACCAACCCGATGTGGTGTTGCTGGACTTGAACATGCCGGGTATTTCCGGCGTGGAGGCCATTACGCTGATGTTGCAGGATCAGCCGGGGCTTGCGGTGGTGATGCTGACGGTGTCGGAAGATGCTGAAGATCTGACTGCCGCGCTGAAGGCCGGTGCGCGCGGTTATCTGCTGAAAAACATCGACGCCGACTTCCTCAAACAGGCCGTAGTGCGCGCGGCGGCGGGCGAGTCGGTGATGAGCGATTCCATGACTGCCAAGCTGATGGCCCAGTTCCGCCACGGCGCTCCCGCCGCCGAGCCCGCCGATACCGGTGCGGAGCGGCTCACGCCGCGTGAACAGGAGATACTGGGTTATCTCGCGCAGGGCCAGAGCAACAAGGAAATCGCGCGGGCGTTGGATCTTGCCGAGAGCACGGTCAAGATTCATGTGCAGAACATCCTGAAAAAGCTGGGCTTGTCCAGCCGGGTGCAGGCCGCGGTGTATGCCGTGGAGCACGGGCTGTCGCGTCGCTGAGCAAGGGGCTCCGGCATCCGCCGCGCTGCGGCAATCAAATAACAACGGCTGAGAAGGCAATGTGCGCTTTCTCAGCCGTTTTTCTTGCCTGTCGGTTGTCGGGCGCGCTGCGGTGATGGCGCGCCGCACTCGTCATGCGGAGGCAATCAGGCTGGCGAGATTGTTGGTGGACTGTTGCATGGCCGACAGGGCGGAGTTGAGCGAGGTGTATTGCTGCAGCAGGGAGGTGCGCTCGGTGTTCAATCGGGTCTGCAGGGCCTGCTGGTGGTTGGTTTCATCCGTGATGTTCTGGTTGATGCTGGTTTGCTTGGTCGTAATGATGCCGTTCGCGCCAAGCAGATCATTCACAGCGGTGTTGAAACGGTCGGCAAAGCCCGTGCTGGCGCTGTTGCCGAACAAGTTCGCCACGGCGGTCGGATTATTGCTCAGCGCCTTGTTGAAGGCGGTCTGATCCAGTTTCAGTGTGCCGTCTTTCTGAATGCTGATGCCCACTTGCGCAAGATAAGCATACGAATTCACCGGGTCCGCCCCCGCGACGGGCGTTTCCAGAACCGAAATCAGCTGGTTCTGGATCGACAGAATGGAAGAATCGCCCTTTATCGAGCCGCTGTAAGCGCTGTTGGTGCTGCTGCGCACCTGGTTGTAGGCATCGACGAAGCTTTGCAACGAACTGGCTACGCTGGAGGAGTCCTGCGCCATGGTGATGCTGGCGCTGCCCACCTTCTGCAGTGTGACGGTGGCCCCGCTGATGACGCCGCTGACGCTGTTGCTGCTGGATGACACATTCACCCCGTTGACGGTCAGCTGGGCGTCGCCCGCCGCATAGGATTCGCTGGCGGCCGTGCTGCTCTGGCCTAGGCCGGCCAGGGTGTTGCCGCTGGTGGAGCCGGAGTCGGTTCCGCCGGCCGTGATGCTGAAAGCGTTGGCCGAACCGGAGTTGTTGGAGGCGATCACCAGCGAGTAATTGCCGTTGTATTGCACCACGGAGGCGTTGACGCCGGCGCCGGAGGAGTTGATGGCATCGGAAATGTTCTGCAGGCTTTCGGTGCCGTTGCTGCCGTTATTGAGCTGCACAGTGGTGCTGGTGCCGTTGACCGCGAAGGTGAGCGAAGAAGGCGCGCCGCTCAGTGCCGCCGTGGCGCTGGTAATGGCTTGCCCGCCGCTGGTTTGGTCGAACACCAATTGCCGCGATTGTGCCAGCTTGCTGACATTGAGCTGGTAAGTGCCGGCGATGCCGCCGCTGCTGGTGCTGACGCCGGCAACGGTGGAGTCTGAGGAGCTGGCCTTGAATTGTTGTAGGAATGAGCCCGACGACAGGGTGGTAACGGCGGATTGCAGGCTGGACAGCGCAGAGCTGATCTGGCCAACGCTGCTCAACTCGCTGTTGTAGTTGCTGATCTTGGTCTGGCTGTCGGTCAGGGGTTGGGAGTCCGCCTGCACCAGTTGGCTGACAATGGTTTGCACATCCAGCGGGCCTACCGATGTGGTGATGGAGGAAGAGCTCATGCGGATCTCCGTGCCTTGGCGCAGCGAGGCTGCAGTCCGGCGAAATAGTTTCTGTTTGAAATATTATCGACGGAGCAGGGGTACGGCTTGAGCGTCTTTACGCATCTTTACATAGTGAAAATGTTGCTGTTTGTTAAGCCTGCTCCGCTGGGTGGAGCGGCTTGCGCATCCAGGCGGGCTGCGGCTTTCAGTCCCGAGTCTCGCGCAGTTGGCCGAAAGCGGTGGTATAGCCTGGCGAGCAGTGTTCGCGCCGCATGCGCCAGTCGTCGGTCAGTAGTTCAGCACCCAGCTTCAGCGTGCCGTGGCCGTGCTCCCGGTTGAGCTTGTCCAGCGTTGCCATCAATTGCTGTCGTTCCGGCTTGGCCTGACAGAACAGGTCTTGCTGGATGACCGCCTTCTCGCGCAGGTCCGCCAGGTAAACGCCGGCTTTCTGGTAGGGAAAACCGGGCCGGTAAATGCCGCGCAGCAAGGTTTGCGCGAAGTGGTTGAGGGTGAGCGTGTCGTCGCTGGCTTGCGGCAGCGGCAGGCAGCCGTGACCGCGGTACTGGCCGGCTTCCCGAAACGGGCTGGTGCGGATGGTAACGCCTATCAAGGCCGCGACGCTGCCTTGCGCCCGCAGCTTTTCCGCCACTCTGGCCGCGTGATGCGCCACGCTGGCCGACAAGGTGGGCAGGTCGCTCACCAGTTGGCCGAAGGAGCGGCTGGACAAAATTTGTTGCTTGCCGGCCGCAACATCTTCCAGCTCCAGACAGGAAACGCCGTTCAGTTCGGCCACTGTGCGGCTGAGCACCACGCTGAAATGACGGCGCAGGGTGTCGGGACTGGCATCGCGCAATTGCAGGGCATTGCGAATGCCCTGCTTGTCCAGTCGTTCCGCCAGCCGGCGGCCGACACCCCAGACCTGTCCTGCGCCGCAGCGCTCCAGCAGCCGCTCTTGCTCCCGTTCTGTCAAGTCCTGCCAGTCCAGCACGCCTTCCCAGCGCGGCATGCGTTTGGCGAGGTGATTGGCCAGTTTGGCCAGGGTTTTACTGGGCGCGATGCCGACGCAAGACGGAATGCCGACGCCCTGCAGCAAGGTTTGCCGAATGATCTGGCCGTGCTGGCGGCCTGGCCAGCCTTCGTCCAGCGCAAGAAAACATTCATCGATGCTGTATACCTCTTGCTGCAGGCCAAAGCGCGCCAGCAAGCCCATCATGCGCCGGCTGATGTCGCCGTACAGCGCGTAATTGCTGGAAAACACCGCGACATGGTGACGCCGGCACAGAGGGCGTATCTGGAAATAGGGCACAAAGCCGGGAATGTCCAACGCCTTGGCTTCAGCCGAACGGGCCACCACGCAGCCATCGTTGTTGGACAGTACGATGATGGGGCGGCCTTCCAGATCCGGGCGGAACAGCCGCTCGCAACTGGCGTAAAAGTTATTGCCGTCCACCAGGGCGAAACGACTCACCGGTATTTCCTCACGCTGCCGCTGACCACACCCCAGATGCGCCATTCCTGTTCGCCCTGCTGTTGGATGACCGGATAGGCTGGGTTTTCCGCCAGCAAGGCGGCCCGGCCCTGTTTGCGCCATAGCCGTTTGACGGTGAAGTCGTTGTCGATGACGGCGACGACGATGTCGCCGTGTTGCGGGGCGAGCGAGCGGTTGACCACTAGGATATCGCCTTCCAGGATGCCGGCGCCGCTCATGGAATCGCCTTTCACCCGCATCAGGAAGGTGGTGAGCGGATTGTCGCTGAGGTAGTCGTTGAGGTTGAGCGGCTCTTCCAGATAGTCATCGGCTGGCGACGGAAAGCCGGCGCGCACCGAGTGGGCCAGCAGGGGCAGGCTTGCTGTGGGTGTGGAGAGAGACATGGTGGGTTCCGCTGCGTCAGATAGGGCTTTATGAAATTGTACAAATTCAAAAAAGCCGAATCAAGCTCATCGTGGAAACTTTTCCGCCGGCGAGAACGAAAAAACCGGCAGCCGCAAGGCGGACTGCCGGAAGGTGTGGTGTCGGACAGAGAAAATCAGATGCCGAGCTTGTCGCGCATGTCGTAATACCAGGCGCCCAGCGCGGTGAACGGCACGCTCAACATGTGGCCGCCCGGGAAGGGGTAGTGCGGCAGCGAGGCGAAAGCGTCGTAACGCTCGGTCTGGCCGCGCAGCGCTTCAGCGAGGATGCGACCGGCCAGATGGGTGTAAGTCACGCCATGGCCGCTGCAACCTTGCGAGTAGAAGATATTGTTGTTGATGCGGCCCACTTGCGGCAGGCGGGACAGGGTCAGCAGGAAGTTGCCGGTCCAGGTGAATTCGATTTTTACATCCGCCAGTTGCGGGAACACCTTCAGCATCTTCGGCCGGATGATGGCTTCGATATCGGCCGGATCGCGGGCGCCGTACACGACGCCGCCGCCGAAAATCAACCGCTTGTCTTCGCTCAGACGGAAGTAGTCCAGCAGGTAGTTGCAGTCTTCCACGCAGTAGTCTTGCGGCAGCAGGCTCTTGGCCAGTTCGTCGCTCAGCGGTTCGGTGGTGATGACTTGCGTGCCGCAGGGCATGGATTTGGCGGCCAACTCCGGCATCAGCCCGTTGAGGTAGGCATTGCCGGCCACTACCAGGAATTTGGCCTTCACGCTGCCTTGCGGGGTGTGCACCACCGGGTTGGCGCCGCGATCGATGCGCACGGCGGGGGATTGTTCATAGATGACGCCGCCCAGCGATTCCACTGCGGCGGCTTCGCCCAGTGCCAGATTCAGCGGATGGATGTGGCCGCCGCTCATGTCCAGCATGCCGCCGAGATAGCGGTCGGTGGCCACCACGCGGCGGATGTCGTCCTTGCCGAGGATTTCCAGCTGCTTGTGGCCGTAGCGTTCCCACAGTGCTTTTTGCGAGCGCAGGTGGCCCATCTGCTTTTCGTTGAGAGCGGCGAATACGCCGCCGTCTTTCAGTGCGCAGGGGATGTTGTACTTGGCGATGCGTTCACGGATGATGCGCCCGCCTTCAAAGGCCATGTCGCCCAGCAGCTTGGCCTGGCGCGCGTCTACGGTGCGCTCGATCACATCGATGTCGCGGCTGTAGCTGTTGACGATCTGGCCGCCGTTGCGGCCAGAGGCGCCGAAGCCGACGCGGGCAGCTTCGACAATCACCACCTTGAAGCCGTTTTCCAGCAGGGAGATGGCGGTGGATAGGCCGGTGTAGCCGGCGCCGATGACGCAGACATCGGCTTCAACATCGCCCTGCAGCGCCGGACGGGCCGGGGCGGTGTTGGCGGAAGCTGCGTAATAGGATTCTGGGTAGTTGATCTTGGACATGGCGTTGGGCTTCATGTTTAATATTTTGCACGATGCTGACTGGATGCTAGCCCACTCCGATTGCCCCCGCCAGTTGCACGCCCTTTGTGATCACTGATTGCGAGCGAAAACGATGAAACTGTCTGTTTCAGGCAACACATTTTCACATTTATGATCAAAAGATGGTCGTGCGAAGATCGGGGGTGATGTTGATCATTCCTTGTTCTGTCTGTGTTTTGCGGGGTGTTTGCCATGTATCACCTCACCAGCTTGGCTTTTTCTGATGTTGATTGATCAAATTTTCAGCAGCAAGCAGGCCGGCGGCAGCGGGATCTAAACGGCGCGGCAGACTGGCGCTCCGTGGTGAGCGCAACCCTGCCGAGCGACCACCTGGGGCTATCCAGGCTGGCCCTTACCACGCGCAACAAGACGCGTATGCTGTGCATGGGGGGATATCCATAGCGGCTGCTGCAACGCTGCGATTTTCTAACGGGAGGTGTCATGGCGTTGAACGGGTGGTTTTTCTGGGCGTCGTTATCGGCGGTGTTTGCCGCCTTGACCGCCATTTTTGCCAAGATCGGCATCAAGGGCGTGGATTCCGATCTGGCCACGCTGATTCGTACCGGCATCATCGGCGTGGTGCTGTCGGGTTTTGTAGCCTGGGCCGGCAAGTGGCAGAACCCCTTGCTGCTGCCGGGCAAAACCTGGCTGTTTCTGAGTTTGTCCGGCTTGGCTACCGGTGCCTCCTGGGTGTGTTACTTCCGCGCCCTGCAGATGGGCGAAGCGTCGAAAGTGGCCCCGGTGGACAAATTCAGTCTGGTGCTGGTAGCGGTGTTCGCCTCCGCTTTTCTGGGTGAGCGGCCCAGCCCGCGTGAATGGCTGGGCATTGGCCTGGTGGCAGCCGGGGTGCTGGTGCTGGCCTTCAAGCGCTGAGCCTTCGGCCAACATGGTTTAGCCCGGGCATTGCCGCCAACACAACGCCGCACAGGCAGGCAGTACGGCAAGACAGTGCGATGCAAGGTCGGGGAGGCTCCCGCCATGCACAAGGCCCTGCCGGATGGCAGGGCCTTGTTGCTTTTTACTTCAGGCGATCACGGCTCGCCCAGCGCGTTTTCGATCTCCTTGATATGAGCCTGATGGCGCTGGATGCGATCGCCTATCGGCGGGCCCTTGAAGGTTTTGCGCACGCCCAGGACAAACCAGAAGAACATCAGCACCGCCAGCAGCGCAATGGTGATGTACAGCACTTTTTCATTGGGCGGCTGCATGCCGACCACCGCCAGTACACCGCCGCCCAGCGTGGCCAGCAGAGCCATGGGCTTGGAGGCCGCGCCCAGGCTGAACGGGCCCTTGTGGGTCCAGCTGCGGCCTTCGGCGAAGAAGCCGGCTGCGGTAGGCAGTACATAAGAGATGTACAGGAATACGGCACAGGCGGTGGACAGCACCAGGAAGGCATCGCCGTACAGGGTGGCCACGATGGCGAGGATGGCGGATACCCAGATGGCCAGGCCCGGTGTGCGGTGCACGGCGTGCACTTGCTTGAGCTGATGCGAGAAGGGCAGGCCGCCGTCGCGGGCAAAGGCGTACATCATGCGCGAGGTGGAGGTCAGGCAGGCCAGGCCGCACAGGTAGTTGCAGAGAAAGATGCCGATGCCCAGCGTGGCCTTGAGCGGGGCGGGCAGGGTGCTCAGCAGCAGGTCGAGAAAGCCCATGCCTGACTTAACGCCGGCGGCCATGTCCGGCATCACCAGTACAAAGGTGCAGATCATCACATAGCCAAACAGCGCGGACCACAACACCGAACGGATGATGCCCTTGGGCACGTTGTGCGAAGCCTGCTGGGTTTCTTCCGAGGTATGGGCGGAAGCGTCATAGCCGGTGAGGGTGTAGACGGTCAGCAGCAGACCGGCCAGAAACACCATGACGCCGTTGTCCATCTTGGGCCAGGCGCCGCCGTCCGCGCCGGTGTAGTTGGTGAACTGGAACAGACGGGAGAAATCCAGCGGTCCCTTGGCGTACACCAGCAGCGATACGGTCAGTACGGTGGATACGGCGAAGATCAGATAGCCGGAGATGTCGGTCAGCTTGCTGGTGAGCTTGATGCCCTGATGGTTGAGCCAGGCTTGCGACAGGGTAATGCCGGCGATGAACAGCGTCTGGTGCGTCCAGGTGAGTTTGTCCGGGTTGATGCCCAGTAGCGGGGCCACCAATGTTTTGAAGAAGGGGTCGTACACGCCGAAGTTGACCGAGGCCACCACGAAGATCAGCCCCAACAGATTGATCCAGGCGGTAACCCAGCCCAAGCCTTTGCCACCCAGGATGGATGCCCAGTGGTACAGGCCGCCCGCCGTGGGGTAGGCGGAGGCAATCTGCGCCATGGAGGCGGCGACAATGCAGGCAAACAGTGCGCCCAGCGGCCAGCCTATGCCGATGGACGCGCCGCCAGCGGCGCTGAGACCGGCCGGGAAAGCAGTGATGCCGCCGGCCAGAATGCAGATGATGGAAAAGGAAATGGCGAAATTGGAAAAGCCGCTCATGCGCCGGGACAACTCCTGCGCATAGCCCATGCTGTGTAACAGTTTCTCGTCCTCGCCCGCGGGCGGGGCATCGTGCTGAACAGGGTTCATGATCATCCTCTTGAGTGTTGACTTACACTGACTGGACTGCACTTCTAGACACTACTTCTCCCTTTTACTGCTTGGCTTGGCCAGTGCGCAGGGCATCAGCCCTACTGCATGGCCGCATTGCTCGAGTCCGGCGTCGGACCTGGCGGTTGCCCGCCCGGTCCATCCCGTTGTCTGCCGCCGGTTTGCCGCAGGCAGGTTGGCCGAAGGCCGCCTGCTCTTGATGCTGCTTGCTTATGTGTTTGCCGCCGCCTCGGCGCTCATGCGGATCAGCGCTTCAAACAGCTTTTGTTGCGACGGGTCTTCTGCGGCGGAAAGCTCCGGATGCCATTGCACGGCGATGAGTTGCGGCTGACCGTCAATTTCTACCGCCTCGATGACGCCGTCCGGCGCCCAGGCCACCGGCACTACTCCTTCGCCCGGTTCGGCGATGGCCTGGTGATGCCAGGATTTGCTGGTGGTTTCCGTGCTGCCCAAGAGACCGGCCAGACAAGAGCCTTCCGCCACCCGCACCGCGTGCAGCGTCGGGTCGCGCGGAGGGACGCGATGGTTGACGTCTTCGCCCACCACGTCCGGCAAGTGCAGGTGTAGGGTGCCGCCCAGCACAGTGTTGAGCACTTGCAGACCGCGGCAGATGGCCAGAGTGGGTTTCTTGTGCGCCAGCAGGGCGCGGGCCAGCGCGGTTTCAGTACCATCCCGCTCTGGGCTGAGGTTGTAGATGGTGGGGTGCTCGCCGCCGTCGAACAGCGAAGGGTTGATATCGCCACCGCCGATCAGCACCACGCCGTCCACCCGTTCCAGCCAGGCTTCCACCATCTCGCCGCCCAGCGGCGGCAGCAGCACTGGCACGCCGCCGGCGCGGGCCACCGCGTGCACGTATTCAACCGGCGTGTGGTAGCCGTAGCCCTGCCCGGAAGGGTAGGTGGTCAGGCCGATGACGGGGGGCTTCATGGCAGCCTGCCTTCTACGGCGGCGCGGAAGATGGCGCTGTAATCCGCCGCGCTGAGGCTGACCGGGTTGCCGCCGTCGCTCGGATCGGCCTTGGCCATTACGCCGATTTCGTCGGCGCGGGCGGCGGTGATGCCGATGTCAGCCAGCGTGTGCGGAATGGCCAGATCCTGCCGCAGCTGGAGAATCCAGCTGAGGAAACCGTCGAAGTCCGCTTGGGCCAGGCCGATGTAGCGGGCCGCTGCGGCGATGCGCTCGCTGACCGCCTCGCGATTGCGCACCAGCACATAGGGCAGCAGGATGGCGTTGGCCAGACCGTGATGGGTATCGAATACCGCGCCGATGGGATGCGCCAGCGCATGCACGCCGCCCAAGCCTTTCTGGAAAGCGGTGGCGCCCATCATGGAGGCAGCCAGCATGTGCGAGCGCGCTTCGATATTGCCGCCTTCGGCGTAAGCGGCGGGCAGCCAGTCGTGCACCAGCTTCATGCCTTCCAGCGCCACGCCCTGGGCCATGGGGTGATAGTAGGGTGAGCAGTAGGCTTCTAGATTGTGCACAAAGGCGTCGATGCCGGTGGCGGCAGTCAGGTGCGGGGGCAGGCCGGCGGTCAGTTCCGGGTCGGCCAGCACCAGGCGCGGCAGCATGGAGGGGTGGAAGATGATCACTTTGCGGTGGTCTTCTTCATCGATGATCAGCGAGGCGCGGCCCACTTCGGAGCCGGTGCCGGAGGTAGTGGGTACGGCGATGGTGGGCGCCACGCCGGCCACGTTAACGCGCAGCCAGTTGTCGCCCACATCTTCAAAGTCCCACAGCGGGCGATCCTGCCCCACCATCAGGGCGATGGCTTTGCCAACGTCCAGCGCGCTGCCGCCGCCCACGGCGATCACGCCGTCGTGCTTGCCTTCCTTATAAGCGGCCATGCCGGCGTAGACATCGCGGCCCACCGGGTTGGGGCGCATGTCGCTGAAGACATGGGCTTCAAGGTTGGCCGAAGCCAGGTAATCAAGCAGGCGCGCCACCAGCGGAAGCTTGGCGAGGCCAGGATCGGTGACGATCAGTGGCCGGCGCATGCCCAGTTGCTGGCACAGGGCGGGCAGTTCACTGGCGCGGCCGGCGCCGAAGCGGATGCTGGTCGGATAATTCCAGTTGCCTTGCAGTTGCATGCTTTACCCCTTGAGATGGAAGGATTTGACGCGGGTGAGTTGGTGGTAGCCCAGCACGGACAGCGATACGCCGCGGCCGGTGTCCTTGACGCCTGTCCAGGCCAGCGCCGGGTCGAGGTAGTCGCAGCGGTTCATGAAGACGGTGCCGGTGGCGATATCGTTGCCCAGCCGGAGTGCGGCCGCGCGGTCTGCCGTCCACAGCGAGGCGGTCAGGCCGTAGGGGCTGTCGTTCATCAGCGCCAGCGCTTGTTCGTCCGACTCCACCGGCATGATGCCGATCACCGGGCCAAAGCTTTCATCGCGCATTACGCTCATGCCGTGATTCACGTTCACCAGCACCTGGGGCGCAAGATAGGCGGTGCCTTCTTGATCGGCGGCGAAGTGGCCGGGCGGAATCAGCGCTTTGGCGCCGGCGGACACCGCGTCGGCAATCTGTTTGCGCACAAAAGCCGCGGCCGAGGCGCGCACCATGGGGCCGAGGTTGGTGTTGGCGTCCAGCGGGTTGCCGAAGCGATAGCCGCGGGTAAGATCGACAAAGCCGTCGACAAACGCGTTGTACAGGCTGCTGTGCACATAGATGCGCTCGATGCCGCAGCAAGACTGCCCGGAGTTGAAGAAAGCGCCGTCCACCAGGTTTTCCACCGCGCTGGCCAGGTCGGCGTCGGCGCGGACATAGGCCGGGTCCTTGCCGCCCAGCTCCAGACCCACGCCGATGAAGCGCTCGCTGGCGGCGGCTTGCTGCACGGCGCGGCCACCGGCGACGGAGCCGGTGAAGGCGACAAAATCAATCTGCGGCGCAGCCACCAGTTTCAGGGTGTCCGCATGGCCAAGATGAAGGGTCTGGAATACGCCGGCAGGCAGCCCGGCGGCATCGAAGGCCTGCTGGAACAGCTCGGCCACCAGCGGGGTTTGCGAGCTGTGTTTGAGAATTACCGTATTGCCGGCCACCAGCGCCGGCACGATGGTGTTGATGGCGGTGAGGAAAGGGTAATTCCACGGGGCCAGCACCAGTACGGTGCCCAGCGGCTCGCGGCGCAGAAAGCGCTCGAAGCCTTCCTTAGGGGCGGGTCGTACGTCGGCGAGCCCTTCTTCCGCAATCGAAATCATGTAGCGCGCGCGCTCTTCCAGGCCGCGCACCTCGCCCGGCGACTGGCTGATGGGACGGCCGATCTGGCGGGTAATGGCTTCGGCGCAGCGGTCCTTGTTGGCCACCAGCCAGTCTACGGCCTTGCCTACCAGCGCCTTGCGTTCGGCCAACGTCGCATTGCGCCAGCCGCGTTGCGCCACCACGGCGCTGTCCAGCGCGGCGGAGACGGCGGAGGCCGTGGAGTAGGGGCGCTCCAGCAGGATGGCGCCGTCAACGGGGGAGACTACGGAATAGGATGTGCTCATTTAGATGATCTCGAAGTAGCGTTTCAATTCCCAATCGGTGACGTGGCGCTGAAACTCGCGCTCTTCCCATTCGCGGGTGGCGGCAAAGTGGTCGACGAAGTCGTCGCCGAACCAGTCGCGCGCCGGGGCGGAGCCCTTGAGGGCCTGTGCGGCGTCCCACAAGGTGCGGTGCAGGCGCAAGTGCTCGGGCGCCTCCATCAAATAGCCGTTGGCGGTGACGGCCTCTTCCGGCTCGATGGCGTTTTCAATGCCGTACAGGCCGGCGGCCAGGCCGCTGGCCAGCGCGAGGTAGGGGTTGGAGTCGGCGCCGGGCAGGCGGTATTCCACGCGTTGCGATTTGTTGCTGCCGGGAATTGCCCGAATGGCCACGGTGCGGTTGTCCACGCCCCATAGCGCGCTGGTGGGCGCCCAGTAGCCGGGCACTAGCCGACGGAAGCTGTTGATGGTGGGCGCGGCCATGCACATGAATTGCGGCATCAGGCGCTGGATGCCGCCAATGAAGTGGCGCATGGTGCGGCTCATGTTGCCGTGCGAGCCTTGCTCAAAGAAGGCGTTGTTGCCGTCGCGGTTTTTCAGCGAGATATGGATGTGGCCGCCCTGGCCGGAGAATTCCTGGTGCCATTTGGCCATATAGCAGATCATGCGGCCCTGTTTTTCCGCCATGACCTTGGAGAAAGTCTTGAAACAGGCGGCGTTGTCGGCGGCAATCATGGCCTTGTCCACGGTCATGGCGGCTTCCAGCGCGCCGGGGCCGGTTTCTTCATGAAAGCCTTCAATCGGCATGGCCATCTGGTCGCACAGATCCAGCAAGCCGCGATAGAACTCGGTGTTCACCGAGTTGCGGATCACCGAGTAACCGAAAGCGCCGGTGCCCAGCGGTTTGGGCTGCTGATAAAGCTTGTCCTGCAACGCTTCGTTGCTTTCGTCGGTGACGAGAAATTCGTATTCAAAGCCGGCCATCGGCTCGAAACCCATCTTGCGGGCGCGCTCCACTACCCGGCGCAGCACGCCACGCGGACAGAGGCCTTCCAGCCGGCCCACCACCTCGCCCTGCACAAAGATCATGTCGCCTTCCAGCGGCAGCTCGCGGCAGGATTCGGGAATCAGCCGGATTTCAGCGTCGCCGTAGCCGCGCCCCCAGCCGGTGAGTTTGGTGTTGTCGTACAGGCGGTCGCCCACATCCCAGCCGAATACCACGTCGCAGAAGCCGAAACCGCCTTCCAGCGCCGACAGGAACTTGTCGCGGGACATGTACTTGCCGCACATCACACCGTCGATGTCTATCAATCCCACCTTGATCTGCTTGAGGCCGCGTTCTTCGACCAGGGCCTTCAAGTCCGTCATCGTCTTTACTTGCCGGGGTTCCATGTTGCTGCTTCCTTCCGTGTCATTTTGATGGGTAACGCTGGATGGGTAGTGCAAACGGCTAGCTGTCCGGCATAGTATTGTTCGTTAGAAAAAATGACTGCAAGTCAATTTTGTAATAAAAATTAGATTGCGCAGCGCAATGTGGATGTAATGCGACAATGCCCCTACACCCTGTCGGCTGCTATCATTGCCGCTGGCCGGCCCGCCTTGCGCGGCGGGCCCGGACCGGCGCCATGCCCGGCCGTTACTGGAGACGCCTGTGAGCAACAATCGGTCGATTGCGGAAGAAATCCGCGTCCTTTTCGAAACCCTCACCCCCACCGAACGCAAAGTGGGACGCGTCTTGCTGGCCAACTACCCGGTAGCCGGTCTGGAGACGGTGGCGCAACTGGCCTTGCGGGCGGACGTCAGCGGCCCCACGGTGCTGAGACTGGTCAGCAAGCTGGGTTTCGACAGTTACACCGGCTTTCAGACCGCGCTGCGCGATGAGCTGGAGGTGCGCTTGCAGTCGCCGCTGGTGCGGCACGATCCGGGTCAGCTCAAGGGCGAAAACGACTTTCTGGTCAGTTACGCGTCGCGCATCAGCCAGCTGATGCAGGAAACCATCGCGCATCTGCCGCGTGCGGAATTCGATGGCGTGGTGGAGTTGCTGGGGGATCGCAAGCAGCGCGTCTGGTTGCTGGGCGGGCGGCTGACCGAGCCGCTGGCGGCCTACTTGGGCCACCACCTCAAGGTGGTGCGGCCGGAGGTGAACCATCTGCGCGGCGTGCCGGCCAGTTGGGCGGATTCGCTGGTGGACATGGGCAAGCACGATGTGCTGGTGGTATTCGATATCCGCCGCTATTGGGAAGGCGCGCTGCAAGTGGCGGAGATGGCCGCGCAGCGCAAGGTGAATGTGCTGTTGTTTACCGATCAGTGGCTGTCGCCCGTGTCGCGGGTGGCGCGGCACACGCTGGCGGCGCATACCGCCGGCCCGTCCGGCTGGGACAGCAATACCCCGCTAATGATGCTGGTAGATGCGGTGATTGCCGGCGTCAATACGCGTCGCTGGGGCGAGATCAGCGACCGGCTGCAAGAAGTGGAAGCGATGCGGGCCCGGTTGGGAGAAGGTTTGCCGAAAGAGGGCGGCGGGTGACAAGGCCTGTCGCTGACACTAAAATGGCGGCCAGCCAATATTGACCGATTTACAGGATTCCCCATGCCGTCTTTTGATATCGTTTCCGAAGTGAACAAGGTAGAAGTGCGCAACGCCGTGGACCAGTCCAACAAGGAAGTGTCTACCCGTTACGACTTCAAGGGCAGCGACGCCCGCATCGAACAAGGCGAAAAGGACATCACCCTGTACGCCGACGCCGAATTCCAGCTCGATCAGGTCAACGAAATCCTTGTGAACAAGCTCTCCAAACGCGGTGTGGACGTGCGGTGCATGGACTACGGCAAGCTGGAAAAGGTGAGCGGCAACAAGGTGAAGAAGGTGCTTACCGTCAAGGAAGGCCTGGAAAGCGATCTGGCCAAGAAGATCGTCAAGTTGATCAAGGACTCCAAGCTCAAGGTGCAGGCCAGCATCCAGGGCGACGCCGTGCGCGTGTCCGGCGCCAAGCGCGATTTGCTGCAGGAATGCATCGCGCTGATGCGCAAGGAAATCGCCGACGACAAGGAAAACGGCTTTCCGCTGCAGTTCAATAATTTCCGCGACTGATACCGGCCTTCGGCCAACCTTGTCGCAGCAATGACAAACCGGCCGCAGAGGCCGGTTTCTCTTTTGCGACACCCTTGGGCGCGGCACTCGTCCTCGCCCGTGATTGCCATTACAATACGCGCCTCGTTGACTAGACACCAACCCGGCCGCCCCGTACTTGATTCCGGGCGGCCCGCCGTTACTGGAATACCATGATCCGCATTGCCGAACTCAAACTCCCGCTCGATCACACGCCGGAGCAACTGGAAGCCGCCATTCTCGATCGCCTCGGCATCAAGCCGCAGGACCTTATCTCCCATACCGTTTTCAAGCGCAGTTACGACGCCCGTCGCGGCGTGATGAGCCTGGTCTACATCCTCGACATGGCCGTGAAGGGCGAGGACAAGATCCTGGCGCGCTTCAAGAGCGACATCCACGTGATGCCGACGCCGGACACCAGCTACCATTTTGTTGGTCGCGCGCCGGAAAACCTCGAGCAGCGACCGCTGGTGGTGGGTTTCGGCCCCTGTGGCATTTTGGCCGCGCTGGTGTTGGCGCAGATGGGTTTTCGCCCCATCGTGCTGGAGCGGGGCAAGAAAGTGCGCGAGCGCACCAAGGACACTTGGGGTCTGTGGCGCAAGAACACGCTGAATCCGGAATCCAACGTCCAGTTTGGCGAAGGCGGCGCCGGCACCTTTTCCGACGGCAAGCTCTACAGCCAGATCAAGGACCCGCGCCATCTGGGCCGCAAGGTACTGACCGAGTTCGTCAAGGCGGGCGCGCCAGAGGAAATCCTCTACATCGCCAAGCCGCACATCGGCACCTTCCGCCTGGTGAGTATGGTGGAGAAAATCCGCGCCGAGATCGAATCTTTGGGCGGTGAAATCCGCTTCCAGCAGCGCGTGACCGACCTGCACATCGAAGACGGCCATGTGCGCGGTGTGACGCTGGCGGACGGCGCGCAGATTCGCGCCGATCATGTGATTCTGGCGCTGGGCCACAGCGCGCGCGACACCTTTGCCATGCTGCATGAGCGCGGCGTGTTCATGGAGGCCAAGCCCTTCTCCGTGGGTTTCCGCATCGAACACCCGCAAACGCTGATCGACAAGGCGCGCTGGGGCAAGCATGCGGGCCATCCGCTGTTGGGCGCGGCGGACTACAAGCTGGTGCATCACGCTAGCAACGGTCGCGCGGTATACAGCTTCTGTATGTGCCCGGGCGGACAGGTGGTAGCCGCCACCTCGGAAGAGGGGCGCGTGGTCACCAATGGCATGAGCCAGTATTCCCGTGCCGAACGCAACGCTAATGCCGGCATGGTGGTCAGCATCAATCCCGAGGATTATCCGGGCGGCGCAATGGCCGGCATCGAGTTCCAGCGCGAGCTGGAAAGCCGCGCCTATGTGCTGGGCGGCGGCACGTACGAGGCGCCGGCGCAGCTGGTGGGGGATTTCCTCGTCGGCCGGCCGTCCACGGCGGTGGGCTCGGTGGTCCCTTCCTATCAGCCCGGCGTGAAGTGGACCGATCTCTCCACCGCCTTGCCGGATTTCTGTATTGCCGCCATGCGCGAAGCGCTGCCGGAATTCGCACGCAAGATTCGCGGTTACGATATGCACGACGCCGTGCTCACCGGCGTGGAAACCCGCACCAGTTCGCCGTTGCGTATCACGCGCGGCGAGGATTTGCAAAGCCTGAATGTGAAGGGCCTGTACCCGGCGGGCGAGGGGGCGGGTTATGCGGGCGGCATTCTTTCCGCCGGCGTGGACGGTATCCGCGTGGCGGAAGCCGTGGCGCAGGAGATTCTGGCCGGGCGTTGATGATGCGACGGTTTCAATCAGCAAACCCGCACGCCGTGCGGGTTTTTTGTTGCTTGCAGTCGGAAGGACGTGATCGCCGCGATACCGCCAGAGCTTGATCATGAAGCTCCCGATATGTGACTTTCGCCGCCTTTGCAGCTTGCCCAACTACCGATGCATGCAATTTTATTATCCCGCGAGGAATCCCCAATGCCCGCAGCAGGTCGTACGGTCAGAGCGCGGCGCGCATGAAAGGAAAATCATGAAACAGCCATTCAAGGTCATGGTGGTCATGGTCGCCTTCGGATTTTTTTCCAAGCCGACGGTTGCGGCAGAGTCAGACCAGCAGCGCATTGCCGACATCATCACACCGCTGATGCGGCAGCATGACATACCCGGCATGGCGGTGGCGGTAGTACAAGGCGATAAACGCTTTGTGCTGACATACGGCCTTGCCGCTGCCGGCGAAGGCAAGCCGGTTAATCGCGACACGCTGTTCGAGTTGGGTTCGATCAGCAAATTGTTTACCGGCTTGTTGGGCGCCTACGCACATGAAACCGGCAAGCTGGACTGGGATGCGCCCGCCAGCCGTTACTGGCCAGCCTTACAGGGCAGCGCCATGGACAAGATCATGATGAAACAACTGGCGACATACAGCGCAGGTGGCTTGCCCTTGCAGTTTCCTGATCGGGTAAAGAACAAGGAAGCCGATATCGCCGACTATTACCGTCAGTGGAAACCTTCCTACCCGGCCGGTGAGCAGCGACTGTATTCCAATCCCAGTATTGGCCTGTTCGGCTTTCTCACCGCAAAAAGTCTGGGCATGCCCTTCGACAAGGCCGTAGAGCAGGTTCTGTTGTCCAAGCTGGACATGCGCAACACGCGGATTGTGCTGCAAGCCGGGGACAAGGCCCGCTATGCTTGGGGGCATGCGGAGGGCGGACAGCGGGTGCGGGTGATGCCGGGGCCGCTTGATTCTGAAGCCTACGGCATCAAATCCAGCGGCGCGGATATGCTCAAGCTGCTTTCGGCCAACATTGACGGCGTGAAAGACCCAGCATTGCAAGCGGCATTGCAGGATACCCAGCGCGTGCGCTACCAGGCAGGCGATTTGCGTCAGGGGCTGGGTTGGGAAATCTATCGTTACCCTGTGGTCTTGCCTGCCTTGTTGGGCGGCAACAGCAACAACATGGCTTTCAATCCACACAAAATCGAATGGCTGAGCAAGCCGGAGCGGCTGCCAGCCGGTCTTTACAACAAAACGGGTTCCACCCGAGGCTTTGGTGCTTATGTGTTGATGGTGCCTGAGCAGAAAATCGGCATCGCCATGCTGGCCAATCGCAACTATCCGAACTCAGAGCGCGTCGCGGCCGGCTACCGTATCCTGTCCGTCTTGCTGGCTTCGCCAGCCAAGGGCTAGGTGCCGTCAAGCGCCAAGGGGCGGAGGCACCCCTTGGCCGCTTTTTATCAGGGCTGCCTGGGTTGTATTCAGGGTTTGCCGAAGCCGCCGCCGCCGGGGGTGTGAATCACCAATGCGTCGCCGGCTTGCATCTCGGCGCTGTCAGCGTAGCCCAGCGGTTGGGTTGCGCCGTTGGCGCGCTCCACCCAGTTGGCCCCCTTGCCGCCGGGCTCGCCGCCCGCCATGCCAAAAGGCGCGGTATCGCGGTTGTTGGCCAGCATGGCCACGGTCATGGGTGCCAGAAAACGCAGCCGTCGCACGACGCCGTCGCCGCCGCGCCAGCGGCCCGCGCCGCCGGAGCCAAGCCGGATGGCGAATTGCTCCAGTCGCACCGGGTAGCGCCACTCCAGCACTTCCGGATCGGTCATGCGCGAGTTGGTCATGTGCGCCTGCGTCGCGCTGGCGCCGTCAAAGCCCTTGCCGGCGCCGTGCCCGCCGGCAATGGTTTCGTAGTACTGGTATTGCGCGTTGCCGAAGGTGAGATTGTTCATGGTGCACTGGCTGGCGGCCAGTCGGCCCAGCGCGCCGTACAGGGCGTTGGTCACGCACATGGAGGTTTCCACATTGCCGGCCACCACTGCGGCCGGATAATCCGGATTGAGCATGCTGCCCGGCGGAATGCGCACCTCCAGCGGCTTGAGGCAGCCGGCGTTGAGCGGGATGTCGTCGTCCACCAGCGTGCGGAACACATACAGCACGGCGGCCATGGCGATGGCTCTGGGCGCGTTGTAATTGCTGGGCAGTTGCGCGGAGGTGCCGGCAAAGTCAATGACGGCAGAGCGAGCGGTGTGATCCACCCGGATAGCTACCCGGATGACGGCGCCGTTGTCCATTGGCAAACAGAACTCGCCATCCTGCAAAGCGCCGATGACGCGACGCACCGCTTCTTCGGCGTTGTCCTGCACATGGCCCATATAGGCGCGGACCACGTCCAGTCCAAAATGGCGCACCATCAGTTTCAGTTCCTGCGCGCCTTTCTCATTGGCCGCCACCTGCGCGCGCAGGTCGGCGATGTTCTGCTGCGGGTTGCGGGCGGGCCAGCGTCCGCTGTTCAGCAGCGCCAGCGTTTCCTGTTCGCGGAACACGCCGCCGGCCACCAGCCGCCAATTGGCGATGCGGATGCCTTCTTCCTCGATGTGACGCGAGTGCGGCGGCACCGAGCCCGGACTGACGCCGCCCACATCGGCATGATGGCCGCGCGAGCCCACGTAAAACAGGATGCGCTCGCCGGCCTCGTCGAATACCGGCGTCACCAGCGTGATGTCCGGCAGGTGCGTACCGCCGTGGTAGGGGTCGTTTAGTGCATAAACATCGCCGGCGCGCATTTGCCCGGCGTTGGCTGCGATCACCGCGCGAATGGATTCACCCATCGAGCCCAGGTGCACCGGCATATGCGGCGCATTGGCGATGAGGTTGCCGGCGTCGTCGAACAGCGCGCAGGAAAAATCCAGTCTTTCCTTGATGTTGACCGAATGGGCGGTGTTTTGCAGGCGCAGACCCATTTGCTCGGCGATGCTCATGAACAGATTGTTGAATACCTCCAGCAACACCGGGTCGGCTTGCGTGCCGATGGCGCGGCGGGCGGGCAGGGGGGCAAGGCGGGTGAGCAGCAAATGATCCTCGGCGGTAACCTCCGCCTGCCAGCCGTCTTCCACCACGGTGGTGGCCACCGGTTCAGCGATGATCGCCGGGCCGGCCAGGATGTCGCCCGGACGCAGCGCGTCCCGCTTATAGAGCCTGGCTTCGCGCCAGCTGCCGCCGCTGAACAGTTGTACGTTTGCGGCAGGAGCAAGGCCGCCCAGTCTCGGCGCGGGCGGCACCTGGCCATCCTGCGGGCTGTCGGCCAGTCCCAGCGCTTCCACCGATACCGCCTCGACCACCAGCGCGCGAGCCGGCATCAGGAAGGAAAAGCGCTGGCGATAGGCCGTTTCAAACGCCTCGCGCATGGCGCAAGCTTGGCCGAAGGGCACTTGCAACGCGCTGTCGCTACCCTGATAGCGCAAATGCGCGCGGCAGTGCGTTTGCAGTCTTGCCTCCGCCACCCCCTGACGGCGCAAGTCCGCCAGCGCCTGCTCCGCCAGATGATCCAGCCGCTGTCGCAGATCCGGCATCAGACTGTCGTCCAGTGTGGCTTCCACGCTTTCTTCACGCATGGCGCTCTGATGGGCAAGGCCCATGCCGAAGGCCGACAGCACCCCGGCCAGCGGGTGGGCGAAGACGGTTTTCATACCCAGGGCGTCGGCCACCAGGCAGGCGTGTTGGCCGCCCGCGCCGCCGAAAGTGCTGAGCGCGTAAGCGGTAACGTCATGCCCGCGCTGTACCGAAATGCGTTTGATGGCATTGGCCATATTGCCGACGGCGATGTCGATAAAGCCGGCCGCCACTTGTTCCGGCGTGCGGCAATCGCCGGTAGCGGCGTTGATGGCGCGTGCCAGTTCGCTGAAGCGCTGGCGGACGATGTCGGCATCCAGCGGCTGATCGGCGGTGGGCCCGAAGACGGCGGGAAAGTGAGCGGGCTGCAACTTGCCCAGCATCACATTGCAATCGGTGACGGTGAGCGGCCCGCCGCGCCGGTAGCAGGCGGGCCCCGGATTGGCGCCGGCGGAATCCGGCCCCACCCGGTAACGGCTGCCGTCGAAGTGCAGGATGGAGCCACCCCCGGCGGCTACCGTGTGGATGCTCATCATGGGGGCGCGCACGCGCACGCCAGCCACCTGGGTATCAAACTCGCGCTCGTATTCGCCGGCAAAATGCGACACGTCGGTGGAGGTGCCGCCCATGTCGAAGCCGATCAGGCGATCCAGCCCGGCCTGCTGGCCGGTGCGCGCCATGCCGACAATACCGCCGGCCGGGCCGGAGAGGATGGCGTCCTTGCCCTGAAAACGCCAGGCGTCGGTCAGGCCCCCGTTGGACTGCATGAATTGCAGATTGACACCCGGCATCTGGGCCGACACTTGCTCCACGTAGCGCCGCAGGATGGGTGACAAATAGGCGTCCACAACGGTGGTGTCGCCGCGCGACACCAGTTTCAGCAGCGGGCTGACTTCGTGCGACACGCTGATCTGGCGGAATCCGGCCTCGCGCGCCCAGTGGGCGACAGCCTGTTCGTGCTGCGGATAACGGTAGCCATGCATCAGTACGATGGCGATGGCGCGCCAGCCTTCGGCAAACGCGGCTTGCAGGGCGGCGCGTGTTGCCGTCTCGTCCAGCGGGGTTACCAGCTCGCCCGTTGCCGACAGTCGCTCGCGCACTTCCACCACCTTGCCGTATAGCGCCGTCGGCAGCGTCACATGCAGATCAAACAGTCGCAGCCTGTGCTGATAGCCGATGCGCAGCGCATCGCCAAAACCTGCGGTGATGAACAGCGCGGTGGGTTCGCCCTTGCGTTCCAGCAAGGAGTTGGTGGCCACGGTGGTACCCATCTTCACGCACTCCACGTCTTGCGCGGTGATGGGCTGGCCGGGCCGCAGTCCCAGCAGTTGCCGAATGCCGGCGACGGCGGCGTCAGGGTATTGCTCGGGATTTTCCGACAGCAGCTTGTGAGTTATCAGCGCGCCGTCCGGGCGCTTGGCCACGATGTCGGTAAAGGTGCCGCCGCGGTCGATCCAGAATTGCCAGCGAGGCGTGTCGGAATGCGCTGTGGTCATGATGTTCCTCGATGTCGGATTGTCGGCGGTCAGGCGGCGGGCGCTTGCAGTCGCGCGGCCAGATAATCGATCAGCGCGCGCACTTTGAGCGAGAGGTAGCGGTTGGGAGGATAGAGCAGCCAGGCCATGCCCTGATAGGCGGTGGTAAAGCGCCAGTCATCCAGCACGGTGCGAATCTTGCCTGCGTCCAGTGCGGCCTGGGCGGTGCATTGCGGCAGCGGCGCAATGCCGAAGTGCGCCAGCACGCCTTCCAACCGCAACTCGCTGTGGTTGACGGCATAGCGGCCATTGACGTTGACGGTGACGCTTTCGCCGCCGCGTTGCAGTTGCCAGCGCTTGTCGCCTTCATGCTCGGCCAGGTAGAGGCATTGATGTTGTGTCAATTCGCGCGGGTGAGCGGGCTCGCCGTGCTCCGCCAGATAGCGCGGCGTGGCGCACAGCAATTGGCGCACCGGCGTCAGGGGACGGCCGGCCAGACCGGGCGGCGGCGTATCGGTGATGCGAATGGTCAGGTCCAGCCCGTCGGCCAGCGGGTCCACGTCGCGATCGCTGATGAACAGCTCCAGTTCCACCTGCGGATGGCTGGCCAGAAAATCCGGCATCAGCGGCGCGATGACAAAGCGGCCAAACGCTTTGGGCATACTGATGCGCAGCTTGCCGCGCGGCTCGTCATGGCGTTGTTGCGCCTGTTGCACGGCTTCGTCGGCGGCGCTGAGCATGCTGCGGCAGTGTTCCAGCATGGCGCGGCCGGCTTCGCTAAGCCGCAGCCGGCGCGTGCTGCGCTCCAGTAGTTTGGCGCCCAGCGCGGCTTCCAGCCGCGCCACTTGCCGGCTGAGTGCCGAGGGCGTCATGCCCAGTTGTCTGGCGGCGGCGGAGAAGCTGCCCCGTTCGGCCACCAGCGCGAATACGGCCATGTCGGGCAACAGGGCAATCAGCTTATTTGTTCCCATGCAGCAAAATTCCTGTTCCGTTTGGCGGGATTATCATGCCTGGAAAAGGTAATGATAATGAGCTTATTGTCGATTTTCTGAAAGCCCCGCATGACTTACTCTCGCCTGCATCAGCGTTTCCCATACTTGCCTGATCTGTTGTTGCTGCTGGTTGCCATGGTGTGGGGCAGCAGCTACGGCATGGCCAAGCTCGCGTTGGCGTTTTACCCGGTGCTGGGCATGCTGGCCTTGCGCTTCGGTCTCAGTTTCATCCTGTTGCTGCCCGCCTTGCGCGCGCTGCGCGAAGCGGCGGTGCGCCGCGCCACGCTTGGCGCTTGCTTGCCGCTGGGCTTGGGTCTGCTGGCGATTTTTCTCTGCGAAACCTACGGCGTGGCGCATACCAGCGCCGCCAATGCTGCTTTCCTCATCAGCCTGTGCCTGGTGCTGACGCCGTTTGCCGAATGGTGGTTGTTGCGGCTCAGGCCCAGCGGCGAAGCGGTACTGATGGCCGGGGTGTCTCTGTCTGGCGCTTGGTTGCTTAGTGGCGGCGCATCATTGCAGCTGAATCTGGGCGATGGCCTGATGCTGCTGGCAGCCGTGCTGCGGGCCCTGATGGTATGCATGACGCGCAAACTCACTGCCGGCAAGCCGGTGGCCACGCTGGCGATGACCGGCTTGCAAGGCTTGGTGATCTGCGTGGGCTGTCTGTTGCTGGCACAGCTGCAGGGCGGTTTGCCGCCGCTGCCGGCCAATCCGGCGTTTTGGGGCAATACCCTGTATCTGGTGGTGTTTTGCACTATCTTCGCCTTTTTTGCCATGAACTACGCCCTGCGGCACAGCAGCGCCACCCGCGTGGCCTTGCTGACCGGCAGCGAGCCGGTATTCGGCGCTTTGTTTGCCGTGCTGTGGCTGGGCGAATCGCTGTCGGTTGCCAGCTGGGTGGGTGGACTGCTGATGGTGGCGGCCAGCCTGTGGACGGTGCGGCCGCGCCGGCAAGCCGCGCTGGCGGAGGCCTGACCCGGCTGCCTGCAAGGGCTTACTGCATGGGCTTGGTCGTGGGGCCGGGTATATGAAGAGCCTGATTGGTATTGATTTCCTGTTTTTTGGAATTAAAAATCCAGTATGGTGGAAAAATGCAAATCGATACTCTTCTGGCGCGCCGGGTGCGCGAGCTGCGCAAGCGGCAGGGCTTGTCGCTGGACGGCCTTGCCCAGCTGAGCGGCGTCAGCCGCTCCATGATCTCCCTGATAGAGCGGGAGGAAACCAGCCCCACTGCGGCTGTGCTCAATAAGCTGGCCGACGCGCTGGGCGTGCCGCTGGCCTCACTGTTTGCCGAAGAGCCGGACGACGCGCCGGCCTCGCCGCTCAACCCTGCCAGCCTGCAGGCAGTATGGCGCGACCCGGCGTCCGGTTACTCGCGCCGGCATCTTTCCCCCGGCGCATTTCCCTCTCCGCTGGAATTGGCGGAAGTAAGCTTTCCAGCCGGCCAGAGCGTGACGTTCGACAACCCGCTGCGCAGCATGACCACGCACCAGCAACTGTGGCTGATGGAAGGCGAGATGGTAATCGACCTGGATGGCGAATGCTGGCGACTGCACGCCGGCGATTGCCTGGCCATGGTGCTGGGGCAGCGCATCGTTTTTCACAATCCGGGCGCAGTGGCGGCGCGATATCTGCTGGCGCTGACTACCGTGCCTGCAACAAGGAGAAATTGATGAATGGACAGCGCATTGTGGCCTGCACCCATGAGCGGCATGCCGAGGCCATTCTGGCCATTTTCAATGACGCCATTCTGACGTCCACCGCGCTTTACGATTACCAGCCGCGTCCGCTCGACAGCATGACGGGCTGGTTTGAGGCCAAACGGAAGGGCGGTTTTCCAGTGATGGGTGTGGAGGACTCCAGCGGCCAGTTGCTGGGTTTTGGGAGCTACGGCGCTTTCCGCGCCTGGCCGGCTTACAAGTACACGGTGGAGCACTCGGTGTATGTGCGCAATGACTGTCGCGGGCAGGGGCTGGGCCTCACGCTGATGCGAGAACTGATTTCCGCCGCTCGCGCGCAGAACGTGCACGCGATGATGGGCGGTATAGACGCCAGCAACGCCGGCAGCATCGCGCTGCATGAACGCCTGGGATTTCGCCACGTGGGTACCTTGCCGGAAGTCGGCTTCAAGTTTGGTCGCTGGCTGGATCTGGCCTTTTATCAATTGCTGCTGGATACGCCCTTGCAACCGGTGGATGGCTGAGGCCGCGCACTCTGGCGCGGGCACTGCAGCGTGCAGTGTATGAAACGGTAAGAGATCAGGACTATGAGATCAGAACGGGGCGCGCCCCCGTGGAGGGGTGTCGGATGCAGCCTTATGCAAGTTTTGCCGAGTTTTATCCCTTTTATCTGTCGCAACACCGGCACCCGGTTTGCCGAAGCCTGCACCTTGCCGGGACCTTGCTCAGTCTCGCCCTGGCGCTGTTTGCGCTGTGGCAGGGCGCTTGGTGGCTGATCGCGGCGGCGCTGGCGCAGGGCTATGCCTTTGCCTGGGTGGGGCATTTCGTGTTCGAGCATAATCGCCCGGCCACTTTTCGTTACCCCTTGTACAGTTTCATGGGCGATTGGGTGATGGCTTGGCAAATCGTCACCGGCAGCCTGCCCGCCGCACAGGAGTGATAACCCTGGCGGCGTAGCGGCTTGCCCCGGGCGCAGTCAATGACGGCGCCCGGGGCGGGCAAGTTACCGACCAGTCTTGAACTGCGTCCAGAGCCGGGTTTGCAGGCGCTGGATGTCGGCGGGAATCACCTTTTCCATTTTCAGCGTGGCCATGACGCTGTCGGGCGGGAAAACCGCCTGGTCGTTGCGGATGTCGGCGCTGACCAAGGCCCGGCCGGGCAGGTTGGCGTTGGGGTAGAACACTTCGTTGGTGATTTCGGCCTGCACCTCGGGCTTGAGGATGTAATTGATCCAGCGCAGGGCGGCTTCCGGATGCGGCGCATCCTTGGGGATGGCCATTACTTGGAAGGACAGCAGGCTGCCTTCTTTCGGAATGTAGTATTTCAACTCATAGCCGCGATGCGCTTCGCGCGCCCTGCGCGCGGCCATGCTCACGTCGCCGGACCACGCCAGCGCAAAACAGATGTCGCCATTGGCCAGGTCATTGATATAACCGTTGCTGTTGAACTGGGTAATGTATGGCCGGATTTTGCGCAGCAGCTCGAAAGCTTGCTGGTAGTCGGTGGGATTCCGGCTGTTGGGGTCCTTGCCCAGATGAATCAACGCAGCGGCAAAGCCATCCTGCGGCGAATCCAGCATGGAGACGCCGCAATCTTTCAGGCGGGCCAGCAGGTCGGGTCGGAATAGTGTGTCCCAGTGGTCCAGCGGCGCGTCTTTGCCCAGCCGTTTTTGCACCATGGTCAGATTGTAGGCAAGGCCGGTGGTGCCCCAGGCCCAGGGCACGGTGTAGCGATTGTTTTTGTCCGCTTCCGCCAGAAATTTCATCAGGCGCGGATCAAGATTGCCCAGATTGGGCAGCTTGCTTTTGTCCAGCGGCTGATACACGCCGGCTTCAATCTGCTTGCCGGCGAAGCTGGCGCTGGGCACCACCACATCGTAGCCGGCCTTGCCGGTCAGCAGCTTGGCCTGCAGGGTTTCATCGCCGTCAAAAACATCGTATTTCACCTTGATGCCGCTCTCTTTTTCAAAGCGGGGCACGGTGGCTTTGGCAATGAAATCGGACCAGTTGTACAGATTGAGCCCAGCCGGTTCGGCGCGGCTGGTGTTGGCAACCGCCATGGCGACAAGGCCCAGCGTCAGCAGGGAAAGGGGCTTGGTCATTGCGCAGCCTCCGCGTGTGTATCGTGCAAGCCGATGGGCGCGGGACAGCCGGTGACGGCCAGTTTGCGCTGCCGCCACAGACAGAGCATGTCGAAGGCGATGTGCGCCGCCGCCAGCGCAGTGATGCCGGCCTGGTCGTATGGGGCCGATACTTCCACCACATCCATGCCCACAATATCCAGCCCGCCCAGGCCGCGCAGTATCTCCAGCGCCTGCGCCGTGCTGAGTCCGCCGCAGACCGGGGTGCCGGTGCCGGGCGCAAAAGCGGGATCAAGACAGTCGATGTCAAAGGTCAGATAGGCAGGGCGGTCGCCCACAATCCGCTGAATGGCGGCGATGACAGCCGCCGGACCATGTTGATGCACCCAGCGCGCATCGAGCACGTTCACCCCCATGAAGTCTTCGTTCCAGGTGCGGATGCCCACCTGGACGGAATGCGCCGGGTCGATCAGACCGTACTTGATGGCCTTGTAGAACATGGTGCCGTGATTGAGCGAGCCTGCCTCATCATCCGGCCAAGTGTCGCAGTGCGCGTCAAAGTGAATCAGCGCCAGGGCTTGTCCGGTTTTTTCCACATGCGCTTGCAGCAAGGGATAGGTCACATAATGGTCGCCGCCCAGCGTCAGCATACGTCCGCCCGCCGCCAACAAGCGCCGCGCATGGGCCACGATGCCGGCGTGCAGTGTGGCGGGCTGGTGCACGTCCAGCCAGCAGTCGCCCGCGTCGATGACCGCTAGGTCGTCAAAGGGATTGAAGCCCCAAGGGTAGCCGGCTTCTTCCGCCACTTGCACCGAGGCCGCTCGGATGGCGGCGGGGCCGAGGCGGGCGCCGGGGCGATAAGTGGTGGCTAGGTCCAGAGGGATGCCGCTGACGATAACATCAGCGTTTTGAATATCTGTAGAGTAATTGCGGCGAGCGAACGATAGCGCGCCGGCAAAGGTGTTCTCCGGGGTGTGGCCCAGAAGCGATGTGCGCTTCAGCGCGCCATCGCCTTTAATTTGCTGATTTTCCAATTGCAGTCTCCCTTACATTGCAGCGTCGTTGAATAAGACGCGCCTAGTATTTGGTAATCCTCACAACGCTGAAAAGCGATAAAATTGACTCAAGCAATCGAAAAATTTAATACCATGCACAAGCGACTTCCCCCCATGCAGAGCTTGCTGGCCTTTGAGGCCGCAGCGCGACACGGCAATTTTTCTCGCGCCGCTGAAGAGCTGGCCTTGACGCAATCGGCTGTCAGTCATCAGATCCAGTTGCTGGAAGATTGGGTGCGACAGCCGCTGTTTCGGCGCATTGGTCGCGGCGTGGCGCTTACCGGAGCGGGAGAGGTGTTTCTGCAAACGGCAAGAGATACCCTGCGGCTGATCAGCGAGGGGCGAGACCGTATTGAGCCGTATCGCAATATGAATTCCGTCCTGATCTGGTGCGGGCGGGATTTTGCGGCGGGCGCGCTCATGCAGTGGTTGCCGGGCCTGCACGCGGCGTTTCCGGATATTGAGGTGTGGGTGGTAACAGGCAGTGAACTGAGGGAATTCGATCGCATCGATGTGGACCTCATCGTATCGTCCCGGCCCATCCGGCATGACGATGTCTCGGTCTCGCCACTTTTGCAGGACCGTGAGCTGGCGGTGTGCAGCCCGACGTTGCATGCGCGACTGTCCCGGATGGCGTTTCCGCAATGTCTGTCCGCCGCCGCCTTGCTACATGACGAGCGGAGGCCGGATTGGGCGCCATGGTTGCCAGCGCTCAGGCAACAGGGTTTGCCGCTGCGCAGGGGAGCCACCTTCGAAGACGCTGCGCTGTTGATGGCGGCGGCGGAACGAGGGCTGGGCATTGCCAGGCTGTCGGCTTCACTGGTTGCCGGCGCGATCGAGGCCGGTAGCCTGGCGCATTTGAGCCAGGTGCCGACGGAGGTTGGCGATACCCTCTGGCTGATGAAACCCAAAGGCGCGGCGCGCACTCCTGTTGCCGAGGCGGTGTGGCGCTGGTTGCTGGAGCGGGGGCGGCTGTTTGACGAGATGGCATCGCCGAGTGCGTGAGCGCCGGCCTCCTTGTTGCTGACGGCCGAGCGAGGGGTGGAATGCCATTCTTGCACGGCTTCGGCCAACCTTCTTCTTGCCTTGATGCTTGTCGGCCCAGCTTTGCTGAGCTAGTCCATTGGCGGCTGTATCACGAAGGTCATCGGTAGCGAGCTGTGCCCTGCCGCCGACAAGGCGGACAACTGTCGCAAGGCGATCTGCCCCGGAGTTTCTCTGCCACTGCGCAGCTGGACCGCTTGCGTGCCTCCCTGTCGCCGCGTGCAGAAAACGCAGACGGCCTGCTCAATTCAACAGGCCTTCTGCCTTAATCATGCAAGGGTGGCGGTATGTCGCCTCTTGCCTGAACCTGTCATCCCGGTAGCCAGGACGATCGCAACGCGGGGTGGCGCTATCGGTGCGAATCCGACAGTCATGGCGCGTCCGGCTGGTCCTCAGTCTGCTGTTGCGCGGCGGCTTCACGCAACTTGTCTTTCTTGCTCTTGCGTTTGCCCTTGATGCCGCCGTTGCCGGTGTGGTCCACAGCCAGCCCTGCCTGGGCCGGGTTTGCGGTGTCGGTCGGCTCGAAACCGGCAATCTGTTCGCGCGGCAGTTGCAGCTGCTGGCGCTTTTCGATCAGCTTGAAATGGGCGGCGCAGTCGGCGCTGATGAAGCTGATGGCTTCGCCGCTGGCGCCGGCGCGGCCAGTGCGGCCGATGCGATGAATGTAGTCCACCGGCGAGCGCGGCAGGTCGTAGTTGACTACCACCGGCAGGCGGGGAATGTCGATGCCCCGGGCCGCCACGTCGGTAGCCACCAGCACCTGCAAGCGTCCGGATTTGATATCCGCGACAACCTGGCCTCGTTGTCCCTGGCTGCAGTCGCCATGCAGGGCGGCGGCGCTGATGCCGGCGCTTTGCAGCTTGCCGGTGACGCGGTCTGCAGTGTGCCGGCTGGCCACGAACACCAGCACCCGGTCCCAGCCATGGCTCTGGAGCAGGTGGCGCAGCAGCATGGTGCGCCGGGCGGCATCTACTTCAATGGCGCGTTGGTTAATGTCCGGCGCGGTGTCGGCGGTTTGCGCAATGTCGATGCGCAGCGGCTGGCTCAGCAGTTGCTCCGCCAACTGGCGAACAGCGGACGGGAAGGTGGCGGAAAACAGCAGATTTTGCCGATAGGGCGGCAGCATGGCCAGCAGGCTGCCCAGTTCATCCGCAAAGCCCAGATCCAACAGGCGGTCGGCTTCGTCCAGTACCAGAGTGCTGACGGAAGACAGCGTCAGGGCATTGTGGGCGATCAGGTCCAGCAGGCGGCCGGGCGTGGCAACGACGATATCGGCACCGCCGCGCAGAGCCATCATTTGCGGGTTGATGGATACGCCGCCAAAGACTACGGCCACCTTCAGGCGACGCGGCAGGGACAGGGAGAGGTCGCGCAGGAGGTGGCCGACCTGAACCGCTAGCTCCCGCGTGGGCAACAGAATCAGCGACTGAACCTGGCGTGGCGAGCCCTGGCGACTGTTCAGCCATTGCTGCAGCAGCGGTAGGCAGAAGGCCGCTGTCTTGCCGGAGCCGGTTTGGGCTGTGGCCAGTACATCGCGTCCCTGCAAAATGGCGGGAATGGCAGCGCTCTGAATGGCGGTGGGGGCCGTGTAGTCCTGATTGTGGGCGGCCTGGGTCAGTGCGGCTTGCAAGCCCAAAGATGTGAATGGCATGAATGGCGACGGGTGTGAGAGTGAAAGCCTGGCGGCCTTGGGCCGCAGGAGTATCGGCTGCGACCGCCATGCGGTCAAGGGCTGGGCCTGTGATTCGCGCGGCGGCGGGCCGGGCCATGGCGGCTGGTCGCGCATCCGGTCGGCGGACCGTGCCATTTGTGAGTAAAATCGGGGCTCACTACCAAATAAAGCAAGCCGCACATGCCATCAGAAGTCAAAGAGAAGCCCCGCTACGCCCTTGTGGCCTCGGTCCAGTTGCCGGAGGTCAGCGACGTTGAGTTCGAGGCCTCGCTCGCCGAACTGAGCGAATTGGCCAAGACGCTGGGTTTTCAAGTGCTGCAGACCTTTGTTCAAAAGCGCAACAGCTTTGATCGCACGGCCTATCTGGGCGTGGGCAAGCTGGAAGAAATCAGCATGTTCGTCAATCGCGGCATCCGCAATGACGAACTGGATGAAGAGCAGCAAGAACCGGACTCCGGTACTGTCGAGTTTGACGTATTGCTGGTGGACCATGAAATATCGCCATCGCAGGCGCGCAATCTGGAGCTGGCAGTGGGTTGTCAGGTGATGGATCGCACGATGGTCATTCTGGAGATTTTCCATCGCAACGCCCGCTCTCGCGCAGCGCGCGCGCAGGTGGAAATCGCCCGCCTCAGCTATATGGCCCCGCGCTTGCGCGAAGCGGCCAAGCTGGCCGGCCCGCAGGGCAGGCAACGCAGCGGCATGGGGGGGCGCGGCGCGGGCGAGTCGCATACCGAGCTGGACCGTCGCAAAGTGCGTGATCGCATTGCCGAACTGCAACGCGAAATCATCGCCATGGAGCTGGAGCGCAAAACCCAGCGCGCGCGCCGCGTTGAACGTCAGGGACAAGGGCTGGGCGGTGTGTCGCTGGTGGGTTATACCAATGCCGGCAAGTCCACGCTGATGCGGGCGTTAACCGGCAGCGAGGTGCTGGTGGCCAACAAGCTGTTTGCCACACTGGACACTACTGTGCGCGCGCTGTACCCGGAAAGCGTGCCGCGCGTGCTGGTGAGCGACACGGTTGGCTTCATCAAGAACCTGCTGCACGGTCTGGTGGCCTCTTTCAAGTCCACGCTGGAAGAAGCGCTGGACGCAACGCTCCTGCTGCATGTGATCGATGCCAGCGACCCTGGTTTCCAGCGTCAGCTGGAAGTGACGGACGAGGTGCTGCGGGAAATCGGCGCCGACGAAGTGCCGCGCATTCGCGTGTTCAACAAAATTGATCATGTTGGCAACGAGGCCGAGCAAGCAGCATGGGCCGCAGAGTTGCGGGAGCGCTACCCGGGTTGCGTGGTGATGAGCGCGCGTCGCCCGGAGGATGTGACCAGCCTGCGCGCGGCCATCGTGTCTTTCTTCCAGCAGGATTTGGTGGAAGACGAGCTGCTGCTGCCATGGTCGGCGCAGCAGCTGCGTGGTGAAATCTACGGTCACTGCCAGGTGCTGGAAGAGCGCGCCGAGGAAGAGGGCAGCTGGTTCCGCGTGCGCGGCGAGCCGGAAAAACTGCGCAGCCTGCGCGAGCAGCTCAATCCGGGCTCGCAAGGCCGGGTAAAGGAATATTGGGAGGTTTGAGGCGAGTGCCGCTTGCCCGGGTCTTTCCCGCGGGGGGCTTGGGGCTTGTTGGGCTTTGTTGCACAAATCAGCCACAGGTCGAACTACCCCAATCCCCAGACGGA
>NZ_CAMFLA010000027.1 GCF_945957525.1 uncultured Aquitalea sp.
CGCGAGTTCAGCCGCGCCTGTGGCGACGGATTTTGCCCGGGGTTTCGCGCGACGCAGGGTCGCCTTTTCTTTGGGTACTTTCTTTTTGGCGAAGCAAAAGAAAGTACCTCGCCAGCGGGGCGAGACCCGCAAACATGACGGGGTAAAGGCGTAGCCGTCAGCCAAGGTATTAGTACAAGGTTGGCCGAAGGGGGGACAAGCCGTTTTGACTCTGGTGGCCTGCTGCGCGGGCGGGCCTGTGCGACAGCTTCGCCGTTTCTGCCTGGCAGGCGGGCGGGTGCGGGTCGCCGCCCCTGTATTTATTTGACGCGTTATCAAGTCTAACCGGAAGAAGTCAAATACCCTTCTTTGGTATTTTCACAATAAATTCTACGTGTGCAAATTTTTTTTGGTTTAGTAGAGCATTTTTCGGAGCGCTGTTAACTGTTATTTCTGTTTGATTTGCCTCAGCGCAAAGCTTGGCAATATACAGACCGAATCCACTGCCTTCGGCATCGACGCCAATGTTATTTCCGCGATATCCTTTTTCAAAAATTCGCTCCCTTTCATATTCTTCTATGTGAGGGCTTATTGTTTCAATGCGTATATACACATTTTCAGCATCTTCTGAAATTACTGCTGATATCTCTTGATTGCTAATTGAGTATTTAATAGCATTGTCAAGCAGTGATAGCAAAATTATTTTGAATGAGCTAAATAGGGTTATCTTTGCAAAGCAGTTGCCCTTGATGGCAATTTTCTTTTTTTGCTCTTTTGCCTGGGAATTGTTTAAAATTGTTGCAATTTTTACAAGTAAGCTGTGTATTGTTATTGACCCCTTTTTTTTCTTGGTGGCAGAACTGTTGTGTAAAATCGAGACTAAGTCTAGTGTGTCTTTTAGTAAAGTGGCTGTTTCATATATTGATTTTTCCAACGCTGAAGATGTGTTATATTTATCTTCAAAAGAGTGCCCTTTGTTGTTGTCAATAAGAGTGTTCGCGAGTCTGGCTAGTTGCCCTGACCATTTGTCAATGTCGTGCAGGGAGTCGTATGTGTTTTTTTGAATTAAATCGGATTCTTTGTAGATTTCTTGAATTATATTTTCAATTCGCTCAAATATTCTATCGATATCATCTGTTGTTCCTCTGAGCTTCTTGTATAATTTTTTTGTCCCAAAGAAGCTATTTTTTCCAGAAGTTAAGTCGACATCGACTGAGCAAATAATAATGCTTCTTCCTGAAATTATTCTTTTGTGATAGGAGAGTTTGTGCTTGCAAAATATAACGCCTTCATCCTGACTTTCAATGCTTGTCTTTAAGCATTCTTCGGTGCATGGCTTCTGCATGGGGATAGTCATCTCGCCTAGCTTATCATCTATGCAGATTGGCCATTTTGAATTGGTTATATTTGATATTATATATTTCATTTTTTGAAAAATTTTATTCTGTGAATTGTGTTAGCTATTCTTTGAGCTTCTTGGGATGTGCTTTTGTTTTTTATAATTTCTTCCACTGCAGCCAAGTCAAGTTTGCCTTGAATGTAGTCATAAGTGGCATTGCGTATTTTTATGCGATGAATTACGGACTGTTTGTTGGTAAAAATTTTAAATTCGTTAACTAAACTATTTATGTTCAGGTGCTCACTAATTAGAGAGGCGAACTTATCATCCCATTCGGCATTGTTTTCAAAATTTTTATCCCATTCGGCATCTGCACTTCGCATGTATTTGTTATTGCTTAGGTCAAATTTATTGTTCGATATTGCAACAAGTACCGGCCTGTCAGAATGCGCCCCTAATTTTTCAATGATGCGTCCTCCACCAGTTCTTTTGTCATCGGGTGAAACTCCAGTAAAGTCGATTAGGGCTATTTCATAGCTCAAAAGATCTTTATATTGATTTATCGGCAGCGATGTAATTTGCGATATGCTATTTTTGTTTGATAGGTATGCGTGAGGGTAGTATTCTTGCTCATCATCCAGTATTGCTAGTTTCCACTTTCCCTTTTCTTTGTTGATGAGACTTTCGATGTTTTTTTGGCTTTTTACTAAGGTTTTTCCAGTATTTGTTATTTTCTCCCAAAGCAAAAGGATTACAGCTATTAATCCTACTCCAGAGAGTGTGACAATGTTGGAAAGCCATGCAATGTTGTTACCAAAATCTTGAATGATCGACATGGCAGATGATGATGAATGCGGCATTGCTGATAAATCCAAAAAAAAAGGCACACCGAAGTGTGCCTTTGTCATTAGTGAGAGTCAATGCGCTATGTCAAATCAATCCCAGCTCAGCGCTCCGCCAGTCTGATACTCGGTAACCCGCGTCTCAAAGAAGTTCTTCTCCTTCTTCAAGTCGATCATCTCGCTCATCCACGGGAAGGGGTTGTTCACGCCCGGGAACAACTGGTCCAGACCAATCTGCTGCATGCGGCGGTTGGCGATAAAGCGCAGATATTCCTTGAACATGGCCGCGTTCAGGCCCAGTACGCCGCGCGGCATGGTGTCTTCCGCGTAAGCGTATTCCAGATCCACCGCCTGCTTGAACAGCTCGGTGATTTCCGCCTTGAAGCTGTCCGTCCACAGATGCGGGTTTTCCAGCTTGATGGTGTTGATCAGGTCGATGCCGAAATTGCAGTGGCTGGACTCGTCGCGCAGGATGTACTGGTACTGCTCGGCGGCTCCGGTCATCTTGTTCTGACGGCCCAGGGCCAGAATCTGCACAAAGCCCACATAGAAGAACAGGCCTTCCATGATGCAGGCAAACACGATCAGCGACTTCAGCAGCTTTTGATCGTTTTCCGGCGTGCCGGTCTTGAAGGCCGGGTCGCACAGCACATCGATGAAGGGGATGAGGAACTCGTCCTTGTCACGGATGGAAGTCACCTCGTGATAGGCGTTGAACACTTCGCCTTCGTCCAGGCCCAGGCTTTCCACGATGTACTGGTAAGCGTGGGTGTGGATGGCCTCGTCGAAAGCCTGACGCAGCAGGTACTGGCGGCATTCCGGGCTGGTGATCTGACGGTAGGTGCCCAGCACGATGTTGTTGGCGGCCAGGCTGTCGGCGGTGACGAAGAAGCCGAGGTTGCGCTTGACGATGCGCATTTCGTCTTCGGTCAGCTGGCCGGTTTTCCACTGTTCGATGTCGCGCTGCATGTTCACTTCTTGCGGCATCCAGTGGTTGGCGCACTGGGCGAGGTATTTTTCCCAGGCCCACTTGTGCTTGAAGGGCACCAGCTGGTTGACGTCGGTGGTGCCGTTGATGACTTTCTTGTCCACAACATTGACGCGGCCGGTGCCGTGGGCATCCATGGAATTGGTAGCGGCGGTGGCCGGTGCGTCGTCAAAGCTCAGCATGGGGTATCTCCGTTGATTCTGTTATTTGCCGGCAACGCCCGCGGGGACGCTGCGCTGGATGGTGATGGGTGTCTTGTTGCCACAGCCGGCGGTGTCGGCGTGGATGTTTTCCTGTTGCATGGCCAGGTTGAAATCACACTGGCGGATGATGCGGATGGCGGTGCGCGGCGGCGGCGGGTTGCGCGCGGCATCGCTCAGCGCCACGTTGATGCGGCCCAGCTTGCGGAAGCGGTCGGCTTCCGGGTTGGCCCCGGCGCGGGCAGCGGTACAAAAGAGGGTGGTGCTCATGCCTGCCTTCTCCTTGCGTGGATGCTGCTGGCCCGTGGGCCGTGTGTTGCGGTTGGCGGCGCGGCCTGCGGTGTTGGCCGAAGGCGCGCCCTGTTTGTGTCAGTTGGGGTGGTCGTCGTACTGCACGACGCCATACACCCGCCATTCGCCCTGGCTGCGCTTGAGGTGGTAGCCGGTGTGAAACCGCCAGGGCTCGGCATCAAGCCGGTGTACGGTCCAGTGCAGTTTCACGTTGGCCACGTCATCGCCAAAGCGCTGGGCTTCGGTAATCAATCCGTCGGCGCCTGTGGCGCCTTGCGCGCGGTAGTAGGCCATGATGCCGTGCGTGGCCTGCCGCAGCGCTTCGCCATCCTGTTCGCCGTACACGGTGGTTTCGCCGTGGTGAATGGCGATCAGCGGCATGGTGAACAGCTGGCTGATGCTATCCGCGTCCAGCGCCGAGTAGGCCTGGATATAGCGGTGAAAAAATTCTTGCAGTGTCATGCGTGTGCTCGCCTGTAGAAGCCCGGGGGCTTGTTCAGTAAGC
The DNA here is from genome assembly GCF_945957525.1 of uncultured Aquitalea sp. GTDB lineage: Bacteria > Pseudomonadota > Gammaproteobacteria > Burkholderiales > Chromobacteriaceae > Aquitalea. The sequence continues at coordinate 4,145 of NZ_CAMFLA010000027.1, forward strand.
GGTTGCCGTATCTTGAGCCGGCTGGCCGCTGCGCTTGGTCACACTTCACCCATTCAGAAACCGGCTGGGGTCAACCGGTTTGAGACTGGGGGTTGGCCGAAGGCTTCGGCCAACCTTGCCGTGCATCAACTGGTCCTGCTTGCTCGCCCTGGTGGGCTGCACCCCGTCGCCATGCTCCGGGGTGGTCCGGGTTGTTGCTTCGCATCAACCCTTCCTGCTTATTGGCCTTGCTTGCAAGCTTCGCAAGCCCGGCGGGCTGCACCCCGGTCGCCATGCCCCGGGGTGGTCCGGGTTGTTGCTTCGCATCAACCCTTCCTGCTCGCTTGCCTTACTGGCAAGCTTCGCAGTCCGGGTTGTCAATGCTGCAGAACTTCACGTCGGTGGCCGGGGTGTCGTCCACTTCCGGTGCCGCGGCCTGTTCGGCGGCGGCGTTGTAGCCGGCGGACGGGATGTTGCTGGACACGGCGTTCAGTTCGCCACCCTTGCCGGTGGACTTCTCGGCGCTGGAGGCGGCGAGGGTGCGCAGGTAGTAGGTGGTCTTGATGCCGCGAATCCACGCCAGCTTGTACAGGTCGTCCAGCTTCTTGCCGGAAGCGCCGGCCATGTACAGGTTGAGCGACTGCGCCTGGTCGATCCATTTCTGGCGACGGGCGGCGGCTTCAACCAGCCATTTCGGGTCGATTTCGAAGGCGGTGGCGTAGATGGCTTTCAGATCGGCCGGGATGCGGTCGATGCGGCCCAGGCTGCCGTCGAAGTACTTGAGATCGGCCACCATCACTTCGTCCCACAGGCCGGCTTTTTTCAGGTCGCGCACCAGGTATTCGTTGGTGACGGTGAATTCGCCGGACAGGTTGGATTTGACGAATAGGTTCTGGAAGGTGGGTTCGATGGACGCCGACACGCCAATGATGTTGGCGATGGTGGCGGTGGGCGCAATCGCCAGCGTGTTGGAGTTGCGCATGCCGTGCAGCTTGATGCGCTCGCGCAGGGCGTTCCAGTTCATGCGTTCGGTGCGGTCCACTTCCAGATAGCCGCCGCGCTCGGCCGCCAGCAGGTTGTTGCTGTCGTGCGGCAGGATGCCGCGATCCCACAGGCTGCCCTTGTAGGACGGGTAGCGGCCGCGTTCTTCGGCCAGATCGCAAGAGGCGGAGTAGGCGTAGAAGGCCACCATTTCCATGGATTCGTCGGCAAATTCCACGGCGGCGTCGGAGGCGTACGGGATGCGCTTGATGTGCAGGCAATCCTGGAAGCCCATGATGCCCATGCCCACCGGACGGTGCTTGAGGTTGGAGTTGCGCGCCTTCTTCACCGGGTAGAAGTTGATGTCGATCACGTTGTCCAGCATGCGCAGGGCGATGCGGATGGTGCGCTGCAGCTTCTCGGCGTTCAGGCTGCCGTCTTCCTTGAGGTGGGCGGCCAGGTTGACGGAGCCGAGGTTGCACACGGCGATCTCGTTCTCGTTGGTGTTGAGGGTGATCTCGGTGCAGAGGTTGGAGCTGTGCACCACGCCCATGTGTTGCTGCGGGCTGCGGATGTTGCACGGGTCCTTGAAGGTGATCCAGGGATGGCCGGTTTCAAACAGCATGGTCAGCATCTTGCGCCACAGCGACAGGGCCGGGATGCGCTTGTACACGCGCAGCTCGCCGCGCTCGCCCATGGCTTCGTATTCCTTGTAGCGCTTCTCGAAGGCGCTGCCGAACAGGTCGTGCAGGTCCGGTGCTTCGGACGGGGAGAACAGGCTCCAGTCCGCGCCTTCCATCACGCGCTTCATGAATAGGTCCGGAATCCAGTTGGCGGTGTTCATGTCGTGGGTGCGGCGGCGGTCGTCGCCGGTGTTCTTGCGCAGCTCGAGGAATTCTTCCACGTCGGCGTGCCAGGTTTCCAGGTAGGCGCAGACCGCGCCCTTGCGCTTGCCGCCCTGGTTGACCGCCACGGCGGTGTCGTTCACTACCTTGAGGAAGGGGACAATGCCCTGGCTCTTGCCGTTGGTGCCCTTGATGTGGGAGCCCATGGCGCGCACCGGAGTCCAGTCGTTGCCCAGGCCGCCGGCAAACTTGGACAGCAGGGCGTTTTCCTTCAGGCCTTCGTAGATGCCGTCCAGGTCATCGGCGATGGTGGTCAGGTAGCAGCTGGACAGCTGGCTGCGACGGGTACCGGAGTTGAACAGCGTGGGGGTGGACGACATGAAGTCGAAGCTGGACAGGATGTTGTAGAACTCGATGGCGCGGGCTTCGCGGTCCACTTCGTTCAGGGCCAGGCCCATGGCGACGCGCATGTAGAAAGCCTGCGGCATTTCGATGCGGGTGCCGTCGATGTGCAGGAAGTAGCGGTCGAACAGGGTTTGCAGGCCGAGGTAGCCGAATTTCAGGTCGCGCTTCGGGTCCAGCGCCGCGCCCAGCTTTTTCAGGTCGAACTGGGCGAGGGTTTCATCCAGCAGTTCGGCCTTGATGCCTTTTTTGATGAATTCCGGGAAGTAGTCGGCGTAGCGCTCGGCCATTTCTTCCTGGCTGAGGGATTCGCCGATGATTTCCAGGCGGATGCTGTCCATCAGCAGGCGGGCAGTGACATAGTCGTAGGTGGGGTCCTGCTCGATCATAGAGCGAGCGGCCAGAATGGCGGACTTGTTCACTTCGTCTTCCGGCACGCCGTCGTAAATGTTCTTCAGCGTTTCGGAGAGGATGGCGTCGATGTCGATATTGGCCAGGCCCTGGCTGGCGGATTCGATGCGGGCGCGCAGACGGGCGATGTCCAGCGGCTGCTTGCGGCCATCCTTGCGGATGATGTTGATCTGGATCTGGGTGAGGGCTTCGCCGCGGGCGGCGCGCTCTTGCGAGCGCTGTTCGCGGTACAGCACGTAGGCGCGGGCCACGTCGTGTTCGCCGAAGCGCATCAGCGACAGTTCCACTTGGTCCTGGATGTCTTCAATGTGAATGGCGCCGCCTTCCGGCTTGCGACGCATCAGGGCGTTGACCACCTGTTCGGTCAGCTGGGCCACCTTGTCGCGGATGCTGGCGGACGTGGCGCCTTGATGCCCCATCACGGCCAGAAAAGCCTTGGTCATGGCGATGGAGATCTTCACCGGCTCGAAAGCTACCACGGCACCGTTGCGGCGGATGGTCTTGTACAGGCTGAAATCAGCCTGCGGAGCGGCGGCCCGGCCCAGTTCTGCGGCGGTTTGCCCTTCAAAGGTGGTCAATTGCATTCGTGCCCTCTTTGGGTGGTTGGTCCCGCCGCTGGGCCGTCGTTTTCCAGCGAGGCGGCAGGGGCTGTGGACAATTCTGTTGAAAAGCTGTGTGTTTGCTGTGGGTAAACACAATATGTACTGTTTGTACTGCTCAATGGACCCAAATTCTAGGGGTGCGAGCACGCTCCGACAAGTCTTGACAGTGTTTTAAAACCTCGAAATCCGCGTCAGGCAAGGCTTGGCGGGGTGTAAGATTTTTTTGGCATTTTGTTGGGGGAGCGTGGCGAAAATGCTAATAGCTTGATTATCAAGCTTGTGGGGGCGGGTGTGTTGCGCAGCACAAGATGTGGTGGAAATACGTAGTTGCACACATGCCACGCCGTCGGCATGAATTGTTTGTGACGCGTCATGAAACATGTTGTGGGTCGGTTTGCGGCTTGCACGCAGGATTCATGACAGGCGCGGGGCGGCGTTGGCTGGGCTGGGGCGGGCGGACTAGGGGGTAAGGCGCATTGATCGGGCCGACTTGTCGCCCTGGCGAGCAGGGTGGGTAAGACGGCCCGGTGCTGGCTCAGTCTTGCAACCAGATCAGGCTTGCCATGCGGCCGGTGACGCGGTCGCGGCGGTAGGAGTAGAAGCGGGGACGGTCGATAACGGTGCAGAAATCTCCGCCGTACACTTCGGTCACGCCCAGGGCCTGCAGGCGCTGGCGCGCCAGCAGGTAGATGTCGGCCAGGTATTTGCCGTCAGCGATGGGGCTGAAGGCGGCGTCTGCCGCCGGGTCTGCCGCCATGAAGGCGTCGCGTACTTCGCCGCCCACTTCGAAAGCGTCCGGGCCGATGGCGGGGCCCAGCCAGGCCATCAGGGTGGCCGGCTCGGCGCCCATGCTTTCCACGGTGGCTTCGATAACGCCATCGCACAGGCCGCGCCAACCTGCATGGGCCGCGCCAACCGTTGTGCCTTCGCGGTTGGTCAGCAACACCGGCAGGCAGTCGGCTGTCATTACCACGCACACCGCTCCCGGCGCGCGCGCTACGCTGGCGTCGGCGTCGACCAGGATTTCGCCGATGTCGGCGGCATCAACCACATGCGTGCCGTGCACCTGATTGAGCCAGGCCGGCTCGGCGGGCAGCAACTGGCGCAGCTGCTCGCGATTGGCCGCTACGTGGGCTGGGTCGTCCCCCACGTGGGTGCCAAGATTGAAGCCGGCATACGGGCCCTGGCTGGCACCGCCCTGACGGGTGGTGATCAGGGTGCGTACGCGAGCCGGTGCGGGCCAGTCGGCGCTCAGCCATGCCGGCTGGGCATTACTCTCGGACATAGATCACCTCGATGTCGCCATCGTCTTCGTCGTCCCAGTCTTCGTCATCGTCTTCTTCATTGTGCGTCGGGGCGGCTTCCATGAATTCGCCTTCTTCGCCGCGCAGGGTTTCCAGCAGGCGGCGGAAATCGTCCGGCAGTGGCGCTTGCCAGCTGCGTTCCTCACCGGTGGCGGGGTGAACCAGCGCCAGCTTGTAGGCGTGCAAGGCCTGGCGGCCCAGCGCTTTCACCGCGTCGGCGACCGGTTCGTCCATCTTGTGGCGCGGATTGCCGTACAGTGCGTCGCCGGCCAGCGGATGGCGGGCTTCTTTCATGTGTACGCGAATCTGATGGGTGCGACCGGTTTCCAGCTTGCATTCGATGAGGGAGTGGCTGTCGAAGCGTTCCAGCACGCGCACGTGGGTGATGGCCGTCTTGCCGCCAAATTTCAGCACCGCCATTTTGAGGCGGTTGTGCGGGTCGCGGCCAATCAGTGTATTGATGACGCCGTCGAAGGGTACGACGCCGTCGGCAATGGCGCGGTAGATGCGCTTGACAGTGCGGGCCTGCAGCTGGCGCACCAGCTCGGTTTGCGCTGGCACGGTTTTGGCCACCACCATCAGTCCGCTTGTGTCCTTGTCCAGCCGGTGCACGATGCCGGCGCGGGGCACCTGGGCCAGTTGCGGGCAAAGATGCAGCAGGCCGTTGAGCAGGGTGCCGGACCAGTTGCCGGACGCCGGGTGCACGACCAAGCCCGCCGGTTTGTTGATCACCAGGATGTGTTCGTCCTCGAAAACGATGGGGATGTCCATCGGCTCCGGATGAAAAGCCATTTCTTCATTGGACTGAACAATGGTAACTTCCAGCTTTTCGCCGCCCAGCAGCTTGGTTTTGGGTGCGACAGTCTTGCCGTCTACCAGTACCGCGCCGTCCTTGATCCATTGGGTCAGGCGGCTGCGGGAGTAATCGGGGAGGAGTTTCGCCAACGCGGCGTCCAGTCGCTCGCCGCAAAGCGAGAGGGGGACGTCGATCTGTTGTCGAGCGGGTACCTCGTTTTCGGAGATATCGCTATAATCCTCCGAGTCAAAGTAAGGATCGGTCATGAAAAGATACGTTGTGGCAGCAATGTTGGTGATGGGGCTTGCGGGTTGCGCAACCACGGAAACCTACGACGAAACGCGCGGATGGACCGTGGAAAAGCTCTACTCGGAAGCCCGGGATGAGTTGAATAGCGGTAATTATACCCGCGCTGTCAAGCTGTACGAAACGCTGCAAGCCCGTTACCCCTACGGTCGCTTTGCGCAGCAGGCCGAAATGGATCTGGCTTACACCCACTACAAGGATAACGAGCCCGAGCTAGCTATTGCGGCGGCCGATCGCTTCATCAAGCTGCACCCGGCGCATCCCAACGTCGACTACATGTACTACCTGAAGGGCTTGGTCTATTACAACGACGACCAGGGCCTGCTGTCCAAGTGGGCCGGCCAGGACATGAGCGAGCGCGACCCGAAGGCCGCGCGCGAATCCTTCCTCGCTTTTCGCGAGCTGACCACCCGTTTCCCCGCCAGTAAATATAGCCCGGATGCGCTGGCCAAGATGAACCGTCTGGTGGATGCGCTGGGCGGCAGCGAAATGCACATCGCCCGCTACTACATGAAGCGCGGCGCCTGGTTGGCCGCGGCCAACCGCGCGCAGGGCGTGGTGAAGGACTATTCCAACACCAAGTACCCGGAAGAAGCGCTGGCGGTGATGGTGGTGGCTTACCAGAAACTGGACATGCCCAAGCTGAGCGACGACGCCAAGCGCGTGCTGGTACTGAATTATCCTAACAGCCAGTATCTGCAAACACCGTGGCAAGTGAAAGAAATGCCCTGGTGGAAACTCTGGAAGTAAGCTCCCTTGCTCGGCCATTCCGGCCGGGCAGGCAAGAAAAAAGGCCGCGGAAGCGGCCTTTTTTCTTGGGTGGTCAGGTGCCGGCTCAGATGGCTTCTTCGTTGATTTCGCCAGTGCGGATGCGCACAACCTGTTCCACGGGCGTGACGAAAATCTTGCCGTCGCCAATCTTGCCGGTGCGGGCGGAAGCTACCACGGCTTCAATGGCGCGCTCGACCAGATCGTCCGGAATCACCACTTCCACTTTGACCTTGGGCAGGAAATCCACCACGTACTCAGCGCCCCGATAGAGCTCGGTGTGGCCTTTTTGGCGGCCAAAGCCTTTCACCTCGGTCACGGTGAGGCCGTTGATGCCGATGTCAGACAGGGCTTCGCGCACCTCGTCCAGCTTGAAAGGCTTGATCACGGCTTCCACTTTTTTCATGCTGTTCTGCTCCTTGACGCAAGATGAATATTCCGAATGGCGCGGCAGTATAGGTATTTGTCCCGAAATCTACCGTGAATGGCCTTAAATTGCAGGCCGTTTTGCTGTATTATGACGCGCTTTCCTGATACTTGTCGCGGGTGTTGCATGTCGCACATTCTCAAGCTGCGGGGCGGTGCTGCCCTGTCCCAGTTTCGTCTTGAAAAACTTCTTGCCGCGGCGGCCGAAGCCGGCCTGCCGGACCTGAGCCTGAAGGCGGAATTCTGGCATTTTGCCGAGAGTGAAACCCCGCTTTCCACCGAGCAGCAGGGCACGCTGGGCAAGCTGCTGAGCTACGGCGAAGCGCCGTACGCCGAAACGCCGGAAGGCGAACTCTTTATGGTGACGCCGCGCCTGGGTACGTTGTCGCCCTGGGCTTCCAAGGCCACCGACATCGCCAGGCACTGCGGCCTGGAGCAGGTGCAACGCATCGAACGCGGCACCGCCTTCTGGGTAAAAACCAGCGGAATATCTTTAAGTGAAGAGGCTCGTCAGATTCTGACGGGCCTCTTGCACGACAGGATGACGGAAACGGTATTGTCCTCGCTGGACGACGCCGACCGCCTCTTCGTGCACATCGATCCGCAGCCGATGACCAGCGTGGACATCCTCGCCGGCGGCCGCGCGGCTCTGGCTTCGGCCAACCAGACGCTGGGTCTGGCCTTGTCCGAAGATGAAATCGATTATCTGGTGGAAAACTTCATCAAGCTGGGCCGCAATCCCAGCGACGTGGAACTGATGATGTTCGCGCAGGCCAATTCCGAGCACTGCCGCCACAAGATTTTCAACGCGCAATTCATCATTGACGGCGTAGAGCAGGGCAAATCCCTGTTCCGCATGATTCGCGACACGCACGACGCGCATCCCGAAGGCACGCTGGTGGCCTACAAGGACAACGCTTCCGTGATTGAAGGCGCCTTCATCGACCGCTTCTATCCGGCGCCGGAAACCCACGCTTACGCCTACAGCACCGAACCCACCGACATCCTGATGAAGGTGGAAACGCATAATCACCCGACGGCCATTTCGCCGTTCCCGGGCGCGGCCACCGGCTCCGGCGGCGAAATCCGCGACGAAGGCGCTACCGGTCGTGGTTCCCGCCCGAAAGCCGGCCTCACCGGCTTTACCGTGTCCAACCTGAACATCCCGGGCTTTACCCAGCCTTGGGAAAAATTCAGCGACGCGCAAGCGGAATACGGCCGTCCGGGCCGCATCGCGTCGGCCCTGCAAATCATGCTGGACGGCCCGATTGGCGGCGCGGCCTTCAACAATGAATTCGGTCGCCCGAACCTGACCGGTTACTTCCGCACCTTTGAAGAGCTGTTTGAAGGCGAAATGCGCGGCTACCACAAGCCGATCATGATTGCCGGCGGTCTGGGCAATATCCAGCAACAGCAGATCCACAAGAATGAAATCCCGGAAGGCGCGTTGCTGATCCAGCTGGGAGGCCCGAGCCTGCTGATCGGTCTGGGCGGCGGCGCGGCATCCTCGATGGACACCGGCGCCAATAGCGAAAATCTGGACTTCGATTCCGTGCAGCGCGGCAATCCGGAAATCCAGCGCCGCTGTCAGGAAGTGATCGACCGTTGCTGGCAGTACGGCGATGCCAACCCCATCGTGTCCATTCATGACGTGGGCGCCGGAGGTCTGTCCAACGCCTTCCCCGAGCTGGTGAACGACGCCGGCCGCGGCGCCATCTTCGAGCTGCGCAAAGTGCATCTGGAAGAAAAGGGCATGACGCCGATGCAGATCTGGTCCAACGAGTCGCAAGAGCGCTATGTGCTGGCCATCCTGCCGCAGGATCTGGATCGCTTCACCGCTTTGGCCGAGCGTGAGCGTTGCCCCTTCGCCGTGCTGGGCGTGGCCACCGACGACGGCCATCTGCAGGTGCGCGACGATGTGTTCGGCAACAGCCCGGTGGACATGCCGCTGAATGTTCTGCTGGGCAAGCCGCCGCGCATGACGCGCGACGTGAAAACCCGCGACAGCGAATTCAAGGTGTTCGACGCATCCCGCTTCGATCTGAAAGAAACCGCCTTCCGCGTTCTGCGCCACCCCACCGTGGCGGACAAGAGCTTCCTGATCACCATCGGCGACCGTACCGTGGGCGGCATGACCGCGCGCGACCAGATGGTGGGCCGCTGGCAGGTACCAGTAGCCGACGTGGCCGTGACCACCATGGGCTTCAACAGCTATCGCGGCGAAGCCATGGCCATGGGCGAGCGCACGCCGGCGGCGCTGTTCAACGCCGCCGCATCCGGCCGCATGGCGATTGGCGAATCGCTGACCAATATTGCCGCCAGCTTCGTCGGCAATCTGGGCAATGTGAAGCTGTCCGCCAACTGGATGGCCGCTGCCGGTCACCCCGGCGAGGAAGCCAAGCTGTACCAGACCGTGGCCGCCGTGTCCGAGCTGAGCCAGCAGCTGGGCGTCAGCATTCCGGTGGGCAAGGACTCTCTGTCCATGAAAACCGTCTGGGAAGATCAAGGCGAGAAGAAGGCTGTTACCGCGCCGGTATCGCTGATCGTTACCGCCTTCGCCCCGGTTGAGGATGTGCGCAAGACCGTCACCCCGGCACTGAAGGACGAGAAAGACACCGATATCATTCTGGTGGACCTGGGCTATGGCCGGTGCCGTCTGGGCGGTTCTATCTATGGTCAGGTATGGAAAGCCATGGAAGGCCGTGCGCCGGATGTGGAAAGCCCGTCGCAATTGGCGTCGTTCTTCCATGTGGTGCAGAGCCTGCTGCGCGACGACATGCTGCTGGCCTACCACGACCGCTCGGACGGCGGCCTGTTCGCCACCCTGAGCGAGATGATGTTCGCCGGCCATGTGGGCCTGACCGTGGACCTGCAAGAGCTGGTGATCGAGCGCAAGAACACCCAGCGCATCATCGACGACTTCGTGCAGCCCACCCCGGCTGCCGCCACGCACGGCCGCATCATGCGCGTTTTGTTCAATGAAGAGCTGGGCGCCGTGCTGCAGGTGAAAAAGGCGCATACCTCCGAGGTGATCTCGCGCTTCATGGGCGCAGGCATCGGTCGCGAGCTGTTTGTACTGGGCAAGCTCAACAGCAAGGATCGCTTGGTGATCAACCATCGCGGCGAAGAGCTGTTCAGCGAAAGCCGCGTGGAGTTGCACAAGGCCTGGTCCGAGACCAGCTATCAGTTGCAACGCCTGCGCGACAATCCGGCCGGCGCCGACAGCGAGCATCTGCTGCTGTCCAACGCCAAGTCGCGCGGTCTGTTCGCCAACCTGAGCTTTGACGTCAACGAAAACCCGGCGGCGCCGTTCATCGCCACCGGCGCCCGTCCGCGCATGGCCATCCTGCGCGAGCAGGGCGTCAACGGCCAGATCGAAATGGCCGCCGCGTTTGATCGCGCCGGTTTCGATAGCGTGGATGTGCACATGAGCGACATCATCAGCGGCCGCGTGTCGCTGGCTGATTTCAAGGGCCTGGCCGCTTGCGGCGGCTTCAGCTACGGCGACGTGCTGGGCGCAGGCGAAGGTTGGGCGAAGAGCGTGCTGTTCAATCCGCGCGCCCGCGACCAGTTCGAGGCTTTCTTCGGCCGTGCCGATACCTTCGCGCTGGGCGTGTGCAATGGCTGCCAGATGATGTCCAACCTGTCGTCCATCATCCCGGGCGCCGAGTTCTGGCCGAAGTTCCAGCGCAACGCTTCCGAGCAGTTTGAAGCCCGCTTCGCTATGGTGGAAGTCACCCGTTCGCCATCCATCTTCCTCTCGGACATGGTAGGCAGCATGCTGCCGGTGGTGGTAAGCCATGGCGAAGGCCGCGCGGTGTTTGCGCCGGGTAGTCAGGACAAGGTGAGCATGGCGCTGCGCTACGTGGACTTTGACGGTCGCGCCACCGAAACCTACCCGCTGAACCCCAACGGTTCGCCGGCAGGCGTGACGGGCGTTACTACGGCTGATGGTCGCTTCACCATCATGATGCCGCACCCTGAGCGCGTGTTCCGCACCGTGCAGAACAGCTGGCATCCGGCAGAGTGGGGCGAGAACGGCGGCTGGTTCCGCATGTTCGCCTCCGCCCGTCGCTGGGTGGGTTGATCGCCCGCCTTGGCGGCAAAGCAAAACGGAAGCCTGCGGGCTTCCGTTTTTTTATGGCTGAGCTGCTGGGCGTGTCAGCCGGCGGCGTCGGTCAGGTTTTTCGGGCCAAAGGCGTGCGGCAATAGCTGGTCCAGCGTGGTCTCTATCACCTCGTCGCCATCGCAGACGCAGCGCACGGCCATGGCCGGGCCGAATTCATTGAGCACCTGACGGCATGCGCCACAAGGCGTGGTAGCGCGGGCGGTGGGGGTGTACACCACCACGGAGATGATTTCCTGCAGGTCGTGCAGCACGCGGGCCGAGTAAATGGCGGTGCGTTCGGCGCAGTTGCCTAGGCCGTAAGACGCGTTTTCCACATTGCAGCCCGGGTGGATGCCGCCCTGGCTATCCAGAATGGCGGCGCCCACGGCAAAGCGGCTGTAGGGTACGTAGGCGCGCTTGGCCGCCAGACGGGCGGCGCGCTCGAGTTGCGCCCATTGTTCGGGCGTGGGAGTGAGGGGCGTTGTCATGCAAGGCTCCTTGTGGGCGGGGCGTGATCTTGCGCCGGCTGTCTCCGGCTGTCAATCGCCGCCGCGCGAGGGTGCGGCAAGACCTTGTTGCAGATGGGTTTTCCCATAGCGCACCAGCGCTTCTGCCAACTCGCGCGCCAGCGAGGACTCCACGCGCCAGTGGTGCCACCACAAGGGCAAGTCCACGTAACGGCCGGGCAGCAGATCTACCAGCCGGCCTTGCTGCAGGTCGTCGCCTATCATCAATTCCGGCAGCAGGCTGTAGGCTAGGCCAAGCCGGGTGGCTTCGACAAAGCCCTGCGGCGTGGGCAGCAGAAAATGGGGATAGGGGCCGTCATAACCGGTTTCCTGTTGCAGGAACTGGTGGTGCAGGTCGTCCTTGCGGCTGAACACAATCGCCGGTGCGCGCGATAGGGCGTCGGCGTTGACGCCTTGCGGGAAGTAGTCTTCGGCAAACCCCGGCGTGGCCAGGCACAGGTAGCGCATGCTGCCAAGAAAGTGGCATTCACCGCCCTGTATCGGCGTAGGCTTGGTGCCGACGCAGCCGGCCACGTGGCCGCTGCGCATCAGCTCATGGGTGTAGTCCTGATCGTCCATGGCGATGTCCAGCAGCAAGCGGCGCGAACGGATTACCGGCGCGGCGGCTTCCAGAAACCAGGTGGCCATGCTGTCGTTGTTGACGCCCACCGCCAGCGTGGTGAAGGCCTGCTCCGCCGACTCCGGCCCCAGCGCCGACATCAGCTCTCCCTCCATCAGCGATAGCTGACGATAATGTTGCAGCAGTTTGCGTCCGGCGGCGGTGGCGTCCACCGGAGAGGTGCGGGTGAGGACGGGTTGCCCCAGTTGCTCCTCCAACTGACGAATGCGTTGCGAGATGGCGGACTGGGTGAGAAACAGCTTGCGCGCGGCCTTGTCGAAACCGCCGGTTTCCAGTACGGCGGACAGGGCTTGCAGGTGGCGTGGGTCCAGCATGGCACTTCCATTGGCTTTATTAGTAAAAATGATGATACATAAAAATTATCAGTTTTACTTGTTATGCGAATGGCCTTAGCCTGACAGGCAACAAGGAGTTCGCCATGTTCAATTTCAATGTGTATTTGGCTGCGCTGGGGCTGTCCACCAGCCAGATCGTGGGCATCGGCCCGCAAAACGCCTATGTATTGCGGCAAGGCATCGGCCGCAGCCATATCCTGCCCATCGTGCTGATCTGCATCGTGGCCGATGTGTTGCTGATCAGTGCCGGCGTGCTGGGCATGGGGCAGGTGATTGCCGGCATTCCGGGCTTCATTCGCGTAGTGACCTGGCTGGGTGCGGCCTTTTTGCTGTGGCTGGGCATCAAGTCGTTCCGGGCGGCGTGGAGCGCCGGCGGCATGCAACTGGAAGGCAGCGTGGAGCGCGATCGGCAGCGCGCCATTCGCACCATTCTGGTGGTGACGCTGCTCAACCCTTACGTTTGGCTGGATACGGTGATCCTGATCGGCAGCGTGGCGTCGGTATACGGCAGTCATGCCGCGCCGTCCTTCATTCTTGGCAGCATCACGGCGTCCATCTGCTGGTTCGCCGGCATTGGCTTCTTTGCCGGCAAGCTGGCGCCTTGGTTCAAGAAGCCGGGCAGCTGGCGGGCGCTGGATATCATCATCGGTCTGGTGATGGTGTTTACCAGCAGCATGCTGGTCTGGAATTACGGCCTCAATCACTGAGCGCGGCCAATAGCGCTCCTGATGCTGCGTGCGCCTGCATGTGTTGCCTGTGTCGGCGCGCCTTGGCTCAGTCGGGATGCTGATTGTTGTCAGCCGCTCTGAATCGCCCGCGCATAAAAGCCTTCGGCCAACCTTTACAACAGGTTGGCCGAAGGCTTTTTCGGACTGGCGCGCCGCGTGGACCCGCTGACAAAACTGCAGATCCTGCGTTGCGCTATCTTGGCGTACTGCATGCACCGCCTGTGTCGGTGCGCGACACAGGCTTGTGTGAGTCGCTCTTAGTTGTCGGCAGCCAGTCCGGCTACCAGCTCTTCGCGTGTCAGCAGGAAAACGAAGCCGTCGCCGCTGGCGGTTTCCAGCCAGGTGAAGGGCAGGCTGGGGAAGCACTCTTCCAGCATGTCGCGGTTGTGGCCAATCTCCACCAGCAGCACGCCGCCGTCGTTCAGGCGGTCTGCGGCCTGGCGCAGGATTTCGCGGGTGGCATCCAGGCCGTCTTCGCCGGAACCCAGCGCCAGTTCCGGTTCGTGCAGGTATTCCTGCGGCAACGCGTCTACCGATTCCGCATCGACATAGGGCGGATTGGAGATGATCAAGTCGTACTTGTCTTCCAGGCCTTCGAACAAGTCGGTATGGATCAGCTGCACCTGTTCTTCCAGGCCGTAGTTCTGCACATTGATGGCCGCCACTTCCAGCGCGTCCAGCGAGATGTCCACGGCGTCCACCTCGGCATCCGGATAGTGATGCGCCAGCTGGATGGCCAGGCAGCCGGAGCCGGTGCACAAATCCAGCGCGCGGTGCACCAGCTCGGGGTGTTCGATCCACGGCGACAGCGGCTCGCCCAAGAGTTCGTGGATGAAGGAGCGCGGCACCAGCACGCGCTCATCCACGTAGAAGCTGAAGTCGCCCTGCCAGGCTTCGTGAGTGAGGTAGGCCACCGGCACGCGCTCTTCGGCGCGACGCTCGATGAGATCCACCACGTCTTTGACCTCGGTGGGCAGCAGACGGGCGTCCAGATAGGGTTCCAGCCGGTCGATGGGCAGTTTCAGCGTGCTGAGGATGAGGTAGGCGGCTTCGTCATGGGCATTGTCGGTGCCGTGGCCAAAGGTCAGGCCGGCATCGTTGAAACGCGAAACGGCGAAGCGCAGCAGATCGCGTACGGTGGTGAAAGTGTCGGCGGCTTGTGCGTACATGGCGCATCCTTATCAAAGCAAACGGGCACAGGGTATCACCTTGTGCCCGATGGGTCCGGTTCAAGATCCGCTTGCAAAACTCTGCTCCCGCCATGCGCCTTCTTGTCGTGCTTTGCGCACGGCCCGCGCCGGCGCGCATTGGCTAGGGGTGGCTATGAGATTTTGTCAGCGGCTCCAAATCAGGTTCGGGTGTTGCGACGCCTTGCGAAGAGGCGGGTCAGAACGGCAGCGCCGCGCTGGTGGCGGCAGCCAGCACGCGGCGGAAGTCGCTCTTGATGCGCTCCAGCGCGGCTTCGTTGTCGGCCTCAAAGCGCAGCACGATCACTGGCGTGGTGTTGGAGGCGCGCGCCAGGCCGAAGCCGTCGGCGTACTCCACGCGCAAGCCGTCCATCGTGTTGACTTCTTCCGCGCCGTCAAAGCTGGCGGTTTCCTGCAGGCGGGCGATCAGCGCGTGGTTGTCGCCTTCCTTTTCCATCTTGAGGTTGAGTTCCGGCGTGGAGACGGCGTTGGGCAGCGCATTAAGTAGCTCGCTGGGGTCTTCCACGCGCGACAGCACTTCTAGCAGGCGCGCGCCAGCGTACATGCCGTCGTCAAAGCCGTACCAGCGTTCCTTGAAGAACACGTGACCGCTCATCTCGCCAGCCACCAGCGCGCCGGTTTCCTTGATCTTGGCCTTGATGAAACTGTGGCCGGTGCGGCACATCACCGGCTTGCCGCCGTTTTCCTTGATCCAGGGCTTGAGCAGGCGGGTGGATTTGACGTCGTAGATCACCTTGGCGCCGCGATTGCGCTCCAGCACATCCGCGGCAAACAGCATCAACTGGCGGTCCGGCCAGATGATGTTGCCGTCCTTGGTTACCACGCCCAGGCGGTCGCCGTCGCCGTCGAAGGCCAGGCCTATTTCCGAGTCGGTCTTCGCCAGCGCCTCGATCACGTCTTGCAGGTTTTCCGGTTTGGCCGGGTCGGGATGGTGGTTGGGGAAGGTGCCGTCCACCTCGCAGAACAGCTCGCGCACGCGGCAACCCAGCCGGCGGAACAGCACGGGAGCGAAAGCGCCCGGCACGCCGTTGCCGCAGTCCACCACGATGTTCATCGGGCGATCCAGTTTGATGTCGGAGGTGATGCGGTTGATGTAGGACTCGGCGATGTCGTGGGTGTCGTAGCCGCCTTCTCCCTGAGCCAGATCGCCATTGACGATGCGCTGATACAGGGCCTGGATGTCTTCGCCGGCCAGCGTGTCGCCGGCCAGCATCATCTTGAAGCCGTTGTAATCCGGCGGATTGTGGCTGCCGGTCACCATTACCCCGGACAGGGTGCCCAGCTCGTGGGCGGCAAAGTACAGCATGGGTGTGGCGACGCGGCCGACATCGATGACGTCGACGCCGGCGGCGCGCAGGCCCTCGCCCAGAGCTTCGCAGAGGGCGGGGCCGGACAGGCGGCCGTCGCGACCGATCACAACGCGCTTCACCTTGCGGGCAAGGGCTTCGGAGCCGATGGCCTGGCCAATCAGGCGGGCGGCGTCTTCGGTAAGGGTATTGCCCACCACGCCGCGGATGTCGTAGGCCTTGAAGATGTCTTTGGAAAGAGTGCTCATGGCTTTGGGTATCTTGCTAGGAGAAATGACAAGGCCGGTCTTGACCGGCCCCTGTGTTCAATGGCTTGCCATCGACTGGCTTAGCCGGATCAGCTGATCCAGCTTGGCGCGTGCCTGGCCCGAGGCCAGCGCTTCGCGCGCCATGGCGATGCCGTCGCGCAGTGTGCCGGCGATGTCGGCGGTGTAGATGGCCGCGCCAGCGTTGAGCAAAACAATATCCTGTGCCGGGCCGGGCTGGTTGTCCAGCACGGACAGCAGCACATCGCGAGAGGCGGCGGCGGAGTCGGCCTGGATAGTTTTCAGCTCAGCAATCTGGAAACCGTAGTCGCGTGGGTCCAGTTCGAACTCTTCGATGTAGCCGTTTTTCAGCTCGGCCACCATGGTAATGGCGCCAAGGGTGATCTCGTCCAGCCCGTCCTTGCCGTGCACAATCATTACGTGCTTGCTGCCCAGTTGCTTGAGCACGCGGGACTGAATGCCCACCAGATCGGGGTGAAACACGCCCATCACTTGGTGATCGGCGTCTGCCGGGTTGGTCAGCGGGCCGAGAATATTGAAGATGGTGCGCGCGCCCAGTTCCTTGCGGATGGGGGCCACATGCTTCATGGCGCTGTGATGATTGGGCGCGAACATGAAGCCGACGCCGATTTCATCGATGCAGCGGCCTACCTGCTCGGGCGTCAGGTTCAGGTTGACGCCCAGCAGTTCCAGCACGTCGGCACTGCCGGAGCTGGACGACACCGATCGCCCGCCATGCTTGGCCACGCGCGCGCCGGCCGCCGCGGCGACGAAGGCCGAGGTGGTGGAGATGTTGAAGGTGTGCGACTTGTCGCCGCCGGTGCCGCAGGTGTCGATCAGATGCTCGCGCTTTTGTACCGGCACATGGGTGGCGAATTCGCGCATCACAGTGGCGGCGGCGGCAATCTCCGACACGCTTTCCACCTTGGTGCGCAGGCCGATAAGAATGGCGGCTGTCTGCGCCGGCGTCAGCTCGCCGCGCATGATCTGGCGCATCAGCTCCAGCATTTCGTCGAAGAACAGTTCATTGCCGTCAATCAGACGGTTGAGAGCGGCCTGGGGAGTCAGCATTCAGCTTTCCTGAGGTAGGGCGGGCGTTCCGGCGCAAGGTTGGCCGAAGGCGCTCAGGCGAATTCTTTAAGGAAGTTGTCCAGCATCTTGTGGCCATGCTGGGTCAGGATCGATTCGGGGTGGAATTGCACGCCCTCGATTGGCAGTGTCTTGTGTCGAACACCCATGATCTCGCCATCGTCGGTCCAGGCGGTGATGTCAAGACAGTCTGGCAGGGTTTCGCGCTCGATCACCAGCGAATGGTAGCGGGTGCAGGTTACCGGATTGGGAATGTCGCGGAACATTCCGACATTGTGGTGCGATACCGGCGACACCTTGCCGTGCATCAATTGCTTGGCGTGAATGATATTGCCGCCGAAAGCCTGGCCGATGCTCTGGTGGCCGAGGCATACGCCCATGATGGGGAGCTTGCCGGCAAAGTGCTTGATGGCGGGCACGGAAATGCCGGCTTCGTTCGGCGAACAAGGGCCGGGAGAGACCACCAAGTATTGCGGCGCAAGGCGTTCGATGTCTTGCAGCGTAATCTCATCATTGCGGAACACCTTCACTTCCTGTCCCAGTTCGCCGAAATACTGCACCAGGTTATAGGTGAAAGAGTCGTAGTTGTCGATCATCAAAAGCATAATCGTGTTAAACCCTTGATTTAACTAGAGGCTGTCGGCTTTCTAGTGTTTTGATACCCCCTTTTGTACCCCGTTTTACTTTCACTGGGCCAGAAGTGCAGGCAAATGAAGACGATGGCCATAACTATACCGGATTCGCGGCTCTGTGCGAACGCAGAGGCACAGCCTGCCTGGATGTCTGCCGCCGCCTGAGGCTGGCCTGGGCGGCACGTAGCGGGAAACCGGCGGCAGGTGGTGTGATGGCTGGGCCCGGGGCGCTTGCTTCCACACGGCTCCGGGCCCGGCAAAAAGCACCCGTGGCGGGGTGCCCAAGTCGAAAACAGCAATCCGCGCCGGCGGGCCTGCTTAGAACTTCCAGCCGTAAGCGATGCCGAGGATGTTTTCCTGCAGCTGGATGTTGGCTTCGCCGCCGCCAAAGGAAGCCGGGATGGATGAGGATCCGGATACCTTTTGCCGGAAGCCGTGGGTGTATGCCACGCTCAGTTCGCCGTTGCCGCTGGTCTGGTAAGTGGCGCCCAGAGACAGGTGGTTCTGGATCACGCCCGGCGCCAGAATGTTGAACAAGGTCTGGCTGGCGGGAATGGGCTGGCTGGAGTGGTTGTAGCCCGCGCGCAAGGTCAGCTCCGGCGTAGCTTGATAAATCACGCCCAGCTTGTACACCGTCACGTTTTGCCAGCCGAACCCCGCGCCGCCGGCCGCGCCAAGCCCATTGCCGATGTTGGACAACGGGTTGTTGATGCTGGCAACGTCGCCGTAGAGGATGCGCTCGACATCCGCCGCCAGCGTCAGGCTGTCGCTGGCCTTGAACGCGAGGCCGGCGCCGTAGCTGGCCGGGATGTCAAAGCTGCCGCTGTCGGCAAACAGCCCCTTGTACTTTTCAAACTTGCCGGCGTGGATTTTGGATGCCCAGGTGAGGCCCAGTCGCAGATTGGGCAGCACATCACCCTGCCAGCCCAGCCGCACGCCCCAGCCGCTGGAGCTGTCGCTACCCTTGTTGGTGACATTGCCGGGACTGGTGGAGAAGTTGGCGTTATCGAAATTTTGCAGGCCGTCGGCGGAGAAGCGCTGATAGGCATAGTTGAGCGCCAGACCCAGCGAGTGCTGTTCATTGAGCTTGTAGGAAATGGAGGGGGTGATGAACAGCTGTTCCAGATTGACGCCGGCCTGACCGCGGCCGAACAGGGGCAAGCCTTTGTCGTACTGGGTGTTCATGCCGCCATTGCCGTAGATGGCGAGGCCGAGCGCGAGGTCGGGCGACAGGCGTTTGATCAGGCCCAGTTCCGGCAGGTAAAAGTTGCTCTTGCCATTGCCGTTGTACTGACCGGCTGTAGGGTTGGGAGCAGTGATGGTGGTTTCGCGCTGGGGCGAAAACCAGGTGATGCCGGCATCGATGCGGTCTTCCAGAAAGGCGGCGCCGGCCGGGTTTGTGGCGCCGGCCAGGCCGTCCTGCGAGTAGGCGATGCCCACGCCGCCAGCGCCTTGCGATTTGACGCCGTAACCATGCTGGAAATAGCCGTCGGTGGCGTGCGCCAGCAAGGGGACGGCCAGCAATGCCGCCAGAGTGAGGGTTTTCAAGCGAGCTTCCACGCGATTCTCCTGTTGTTGTCGGGCGAGGCGGGCGGGAGAGCCCGGCCTGCCGTTTGGAGAAACCAGTGTAGAAGCGGCCTGGTTTGGCCGGAATCAATATGATTTCATAACATTATCGATTTAGTGAAAATGACAAGGGCCAGCGAACCAGGCCGACCCTCGCCGCGCAGAGGACAGGGGCGTTATTGTCGCCACCCCTCCGGCAAGCCTTCCTGCAGGGTGGCCACATAGCTGGCGGTGCGCGGGTTGCGCGGCTGCAGGAATAGCTCGCGGCTGTCGCCGTGCTCTACGATGCGGCCATCTTCCAGAAATACCACCGTATCGGCCAAGGTGGCCGCTAGTCGCAAGTCGTGAGTGGCGATCAGCATGGTCATCCTGTTTGCGGCCAGATCGCGCAGTACGGCCACCACCTCGCTGGCCAGCTCCGGGTCCAGCGCCGAGGTGGGCTCATCGCACAGCAGCAGGCTGGGCGATTGGGCCAGCGCGCGGGCGATCGCCACGCGTTGTTGCTGTCCGCCCGACAGCGTTCCCGGCCAGGCATCGGCCTTGTGCGCCAGCCCCACCTGCTGCAGCAGTTCCAGTGCCCGGGCGGCGGCCTGATCCCGTGACCACTTGCGGACTACCAGCAAGCCCTCCATGACGTTTTCCAGCGCGGTGCGATGCGGGAACAACTGGAAATTCTGAAACACCATGCCGGTTTGCAGGCGCAGTGCATGTATATCTTGCCGGCTGGGCGGAGGGCTGTCAGGGCTGAACGTGAGCTTGGCGTCGCCCACCGCCACCGTGCCGGCGGTGGGGGTTTCCAGCAGATTGACGCAACGAAGCAGGGTGCTCTTGCCGCTGCCGGAGGGGCCGATCAGCGCAGTGACCCGTCCTTGGGGCACCGTCAGCGAAACATCGCTCAGCACTTGATGCTGACCGAAGCGCTTGTCGATATGGTTCAGTTGAATCATGGCTGCTCCTTCGGCTCGGACAGATGTTGGCCGAAGCGTTGTTCCAGCTTCTGCTGGCCGGCGGACAATACCGAGCTGAATACCAGATAAATCAATGCCGTTTCCGTATAGAGGATCAATGGCTCATAGGTGACCGAGGCAATGCGCTGCGCGGCCTGGAATATTTCCGGCACGGTCAGCACCGCCGCCAGCGAGGTGTCCTTGATCAGCGAAATGAAGGAGTTGGCCAGCGGCGGCACCGCCACGCGGCTGGCTTGCGGCAGAATGGTGCGACGCATGGCCTGAGCCCATGTCAGGCCGATGGAGTAGGCCGCTTCCCATTGGCCGCGCGGCACCGCCAGCAAGGCGGCGCGGATCACTTCCGAGGTGTAGGCGCCCACGTTCAGGGAAAAACCAAGGACGGCGGCGGGCAGTGGATCGAACACGATGCCGGCCTTCGGCAAACCATAAAAAATCAGGAACAGTTGTACCAGCAAGGGCGTGCCGCGGATCAGCCACACGTAGAAGCGGAAGCCGTCGGCCAGCGCCCTGGGGCCGTAAAGACGGGCCAGCGCAGTAACAAAGCCCAGCGTCAAGCCAAAGGCGAAAGACAGCAAAGTGAGCGGCACGGTGAATACCAGTCCCGCGTATAACAGGGGAGGCAGCGACTCCCACATCAGTTTCAGCCAGTCAGGCATGGCGATTTCTCATTTATCAGGCTGGAGCAAGTGGAAAGCAACTGCCCCGCGGCGCGGGGCAGTATGGGCGAGCTCGCGCCGACAGGGATTGTCGGTGCAACGCAGGTTTTGCCGGCGACGCTTAGCGGGAAACGTCTTCGCCGAAGTACTTGAAAGAAATCTTCTGATAGCTGCCGTCCGCCTTGATATCGGCCAGCGCCTTGTTGATGGCGGCCTGCAACTGCGGGTTGCCCTTGCGGAAAATGATGCCGGAGAAGTCGGCGTCCTTTTCCGTGGCGGCGATCTTCAATTTGGAATTGGGCTGATGCTTCTTGTAGTCGAGGAAGGACAGGCTGTCGTTGATGGTGGCGTCCACGCGGCCGGAGGCCAGCAGTTCCAGCGAATCATTAAAACCTTGTACAGGCACGATTTCCGCGCCGAAAGATTGCGCTAGTTTGCCGAAGTTGCTGGTCAGTGTGTTGGCGGATTTCTTGCCTTTGAGATCGGCGAAGGTCTTGATGGCGGTATTGTCGCCGCGCACGATCAGCGCCGCCTTGGAGGCGATATAGGGGCTGGAGAAATCGTACTTGGCCTTGCGCGCCTCGGTAATGGACACTTCGTTGGCCACCGCGTCATAACGGTTGGCGTCCAGGCCGGCAATCAGGCCATCCCATTTGCCTTCGATGAATTCCGCTTTGACCCCCAGCTTGGCGGCGACGGCCTGGGCGATTTCCACATCGAAGCCCACCAGCTTGCCGCTGGCGTCATGGTAGGTAAACGGCGCGTATGTGCCTTCGGTGCCTACGCGGATAACGCCGGCGGATTTGATTTTGGCGAGATCCTCGGCAGCTGCCAGGGCGGGTATCAGGGCGATCAGCAAAGCAATGGTGGCGCGTTTCATTGTGTACTCCAGGCTGGTTTTGTCGTGATTTTTCAGAGTTGCCAACCGTGTTCGCAAAGGCCTTTTTGCCATGCGAAAAGCGGGTTTTACAGGCGTTTCTGGTCGCTGTTGCGGCGACTTGGGGCGACTATACCAAGCTGTTGTTATTCCCGATAAACAAGAAAAACGGCTTTCTTAATCTGCTTTTGGAATAACAAGACTGTGGGCCTACCAGCCTGGAAAACCGCATAAGCTTTGCAGGAATTGATGGTTCGCTAGGGAAAGGCGCAGGGCTAGTATCCACAATAATTTAGTGGTTATTCGCCGTGCTGCGAAATCCGCCTTACTCTGCCTACAGGAACCGACATGAGCTTCTATCAGGACTACAACGACAAACTGGCCATCGAAAACTGGAATCGTCGCGAGCGCGCCAGTTTCAAGCATTTTGACGCCAGGCCGATTTCTCCCGCGCTGGGCGCGGAGATTCGCGGGCTGGATCTGTCCGCGCCCTTGTCGGACGAGCAGTTTGCCGAAGTGCGCCAGGCATTGTCGGATTACCTGGTGCTGACTTTTCCCGATCAAAAACTGGATCGCGAAGCGCATAAGGCGTTTGGCCGCCGCTTCGGCAAACTGCATCAGCATGTGCTGGGTGACAGCACCGCGCTGACTGCGCGCAGCGGCGACCCGGAAATCCTGGGTTGGCAAACCGGTCGCACCACGCGTTACACCGCCGGCGACGCATGGCACAACGATGTCTCTTGCGATCCGCATCCCATCTGGGCTTCCTTGCTGCGGGTAACGCGCTTGCCGGAAGTCGGCGGCGGGGATACCGCTTTCGCGAATCTCTATCTGGCCTTTGAATCATTGTCCACGCCGTTTCAGCGCTTCCTGGAAGGGCTGAGCGCGGTGCACGACGGACGCGAGGGTTGGAGCAATGGTTATGGGGCGCAGCCCAAGGATGGCCAGATATTCAACGCCGCCGTGCATCCGGTGGTGGCGCGCCACCCGGTGACCGGGCGTAAATTCCTCTTCGTCAACGAGGCGTTTACCTCGCACATCGTCCAGCTGACTCGCGCCGAGAGCGACAAGGTACTGGCGGCCTTGTACCAGCACATTGAAAAACACCAATCCTTCCAGGCGCGCATCCGTTGGCAGACAAACCAACTGTTGCTGTGGGACAACTGGGCCACCCAGCACCACGCCATTTGGGATTACTACCCGTTTGAGCGCTGGGGCGAGCGCGTTTCCGCTTATCTGGAGCATGGACCGGAGGCTGCTGGCGACATCATCGCGCCGGCGCAAGCGGACTGAACTCCGGCGTTGAATGTTGAGCGGCAAACAAACACGCCGCGCGCTCACCGCAGCGTGCGGCGTTTGGCTATTCGGGCTCTGCTGCAGGGCAAACCGAATAAGCTTTGCGCATTTTCTTGGTTGGGTCGCGACGGGGCGACGATTAGATTCGGCTTTTCTACCGTTTGTCTGAGGATGTTTCATGAAACCGATCGCGCGATTGGCGCTTATCGCCGGCGTTTTGCTGGGAAACGCCGGACTGGCTCTGGCTGATGTCACACTGCTGAACGTGTCCTACGACCCCACCCGCGAGTTTTATCAGGATTACAACGCCCAATTTGCCAAATACTGGAAAAGCAAGACCGGCGAGACCGTCACCATCAAGCAATCGCACGGTGGCAGCGGCAAGCAGGCCCGCTCGGTGATAGATGGTCTGGACGCCGATGTGGTGACGCTGGCGCTGGGGCTGGACATTGATGAAATCAGCAACAAAGCGGGGCTGATCGATCCCAAATGGCAGCAACGTTTGCCGAACCACGCCTCGCCGTACTCTTCCACCATTGTGTTTCTGGTGCGCAAGGGCAATCCGAAAGGCATACGCGACTGGGGCGACCTGGCCAAACCTGGTGTGGAAATCGTTACCCCCAATCCGAAAACCGGCGGCGGGGCGCGCTGGAACTATCTGGCGGCCTGGGGTTACGCGCTGAAGCAGCCCGGCGGCAATGAAGCCAAGGCGCAAGATTTCGTCAAGCGGCTGTACGGCAACGTCAAGGTGCTGGATTCCGGCGCGCGCGGTTCGCTGATTACCTTCACCCAGCGCAATATCGGCGATGTGCTGATCTCATGGGAAAACGAAGCTTTTCTGGCCACCAAAGAGCTGGGGCCGGACAAATACGACATCGTGACGCCGTCCGTTTCCATTCTGGCTGAGCCGCCGGTGAGCGTGGTGGACAAGGTGGTGGACCGCAAGGGCACGCGCAAGGTGGCCGAGGCCTATCTGAAAAACCTGTACACGCCCGAGGCGCAGGAGCTGGCCGCCCGCCATTACTACCGCCCGCGCGATCCTAAAGTAGCGGCCCGTTACGCCGACCGTTTCAGCAAGGTGAAGCTGTTTACTGTGGAGCAGCTGTTTGGCGGCTGGGCGCGCGCGCAGAAGACCCACTTTGACGATGGCGGCGTGTTCGACCAGATCCAGCCGCATTGAGCAGAGCCTGGGTCTAAGCAGCACTGCCTCATGTGAAACAGGCAGGCATTGCGAAAAAGCCATCGCTTGTCGGTGGCTTTTCATTTGCCGGCGGAGCTGGCAAAAAACGGCCGGCATATTATCCGGCCTAGAGCAAAGGAGGAAAACAGAAACCGACAGGGTAGGGGGCTGCCTTGTCGGTGGCGCAAGCCACCCTTTTTTTATTGTGCAAGGCTGCCGTCAGGCCCGCCGGCAATCGCCCTGTCAAACCGTTTTCCCGGCGCGGTATTCCTGATTTGGCCGCGAAGGGCTGCGCCGACTGACGCGGCTGGATCAAACAAGACGGGACGGGTGGTTGACCCTGACAGCCGTCATGGCACTATGATTGATAAAGAAACAAGCATCTGCTTGGGTTTGTGATCATCAGAAGGGGGCGGGAGTGATTGCTTTTCTGGAAGCGCAGCGCGCGGGTTTGTTCCGCCGGGACAACTGGGCGGGCAACATCACGGCGGGCATCGTGGTGGGCGTGGTGGCGCTGCCCTTGTCGATGGCTTTCGCCATTGCCTCCGGCGCGCGGCCGGAACAGGGCCTGTACACGGCCATTATCGGCGGACTGTTTGTGTCCCTTTTTGGCGGCAGCCGGCTGCAAATTGCCGGGCCTACCGGCGCCTTTATCGCCATTCTTTCCGGCATCACGCTCAAATACGGCATCAGTGGTTTGCAGCTGGCCACCCTGATGGCGGGCATCATCCTGCTGTGCATGGGCGCGGCCCGGATGGGGGGCGTGATCAAATTCATTCCGGACCCGGTCATTGTCGGCTTCACCGCCGGCATCGGTGTCATCATCTTTGTGGGGCAGTGGAAGGACTTCTTCGGTTTGCCAGCGGTTGGCGGCCTGCACTTCCACGAAAAATTCTGGCATTTGCTGGAGGCGCTGCCACATCTGCACCTGGCCACCACCGCACTGGCTGTTTTCAGCCTGGCGCTGGTGCTGCTGACGCCGCGCATTCCTTATCTGTGCAAGGCGCCCGGCCCGCTGGTGGCCATGCTGGCAGCCACATTGGTGCAATCTCTTTTTCATTTTGACGGCGTCGCCACCATCGGCAGCACCTTTGGCGGCATTCCTGGTGGTTTGCCGAAGCCCGCCTTGCCTAGCGTGAGCATGACGCAGGTCGTGGAGCTGATCGGCCCGGCCTTCGCCATCGCCATGCTGGGGGCGATTGAATCCCTGCTGTCCGCCGTGGTGGCGGACGGTATGGCGGGCACCAAGCATGACTCCAATCAGGAACTGATCGGGCAGGGGCTGGCCAATATCGCCGCGCCGTTGCTGGGCGGCTTCGCCGCCACCGGCGCCATCGCCCGTACCGCCACCAATATCCGCAATGGCGGCACCAGCCCGCTGGCCGGCATCGTGCATGCGGCGGCGCTATTGTGCATCATTTTGTTTCTTGCGCCACTGGCCGCCAATATTCCGCTGGCGGTGTTGTCGGCTATTCTTTTTGTCGTGGCCTACAACATGAGCGAGCTGGGTCACTTTGCGCATATGCTGCGGCGCGCGCCCAGAGCCGATGTGGCCATTTTGCTGATTACCTTTTTCCTGACGGTGTTCACCGATCTGGTGCTGGCTGTGAACATCGGCGTCACCCTGGCCATCCTGCAGTTCATGCGGCGCATGACCGAATCGGTGGAAGTGCAGCAACTGAGCGATCAGGCCTTGAAACTGGAGCTGTTCAGCCAGGGCCTGTTCAGCCTGCCGCCCGGTGTGCTGGTTTATGAAATCGACGGCCCGTTTTTCTTTGGCGCAGTGGAAAACTTTGAACGGGCCTTGCTGCAGACGCATACCGACCCGGACATTCTCATCCTGCGCTTGCGGCGCGTGCCTTTCACCGATATCACCGGCATACAGACGCTGGAAGAAGCCATCGTCAAACTGCAGAAACGCGGCGTGCGCGTGATGTTGTGCGAGGCGAACGAACGAGTGCAAAGCAAGCTGGAAAAAGCCGGCATTCTTGAAAGGTTGGCCGAAGGCGATTACGCCGACGACTTTGCCACCCTGTTGGAGCGTGCGGACGGCATCAGCGGCGGCAAGGAGGAGGGGCACAGGCTGGACGCCAACGCGCGCGGCCTGATTGAAACCAGTCGAGTGTTCTTCCGCAATGAGGACAACAACAAGCACTAGCCCGCGCTGTGGGCAAGGGGCGCTTGTCCTGAGCAGCATTCCGCAGAAAACAGGCCTGCCATGCGGCAGGCCTGTTGCGTTTGCTCATTTGTCTGGGCGGACAATCAGTTGAACGGAGTGGGTTTGGGCGTTTTGTTGCTGGAGGGTGGCAGGATGGGCAGCACGATTTGCGGCTGCTTGCCGGTGAGTGTGTTCAGGAAGGCGACAATATCGCCCACTTCTTGCTGACTGAACTCTCTGCCCAGTTGCAGTTTGCCCATGGTGGCGACAGCGGCTTCCAGCGTGGGCGCGCCGGCATCATGGAAGTAAGGCGCGCGCAAAGCCACGTTGCGCAGCGAGGGCACTTTGAACGTCATGCGGTCAGCGTCCTTGCCTGTCACGCCAATGCGCCCTTGCGCCGGATTGCTGGTTTGATACGGCGCAACCAGGCCCATCTTCTGGAAGGAGTTGCCGCCCACTGCCGGTCCATTGTGACAAGCGACGCAACCGGCGGTCTTGAAGGTTTGATAGCCGCGTACTTCCTGCGCCGACAGTGCTTTCTTGTCGCCCTTCAACCATTGATCGAAACGCGCGTCCGGCGTGACCAGGGTTTCTTCAAAAGCGGCGATGGCGCGGGTAACGTCTTCCATGCTGATACTTTTACTGCCAAACACTTTATCGAACTCATTCACGTACTGCGGGATGGAACGCAATACATCCAGCGCCAGTACGTGATTGGAAGCCATTTCCTTGGGGTTAGCGATCGGGCCGCTGGCCTGCTCTTCCAGAGATTTGGCGCGGCCATCCCAGAATTGGGCCACGTTCATGCTGGAATTCAATACCGATGGCGAGCGTATGGGGCCTTGCTGCCAATGGTCGCCAATTGAGGAGGGCAGATTGTCGCTGCCGCCGGTGGATAAATTGTGACAGGAATTGCAGGAAATAAAGCCGGATTTGGATAGGCGCGGTTCAAAAAACAGTTTTTTGCCCAATTCCACCAGTGCGGGGTTTTTGACAACCGCTTTGGGAATGGGTTGAATGGGCTCGCTTTGAATGGATGGCGCGGCCAGGCTGACGCCGGACGCCAATAAAAGCGGAAGAACAAGGCCAAGTGCTTTCACGAGTTTCATCATAATGTCCCACGGTGGAAAAATGACGGCACCCATGCCTCACGGTGTTTTTATGAATGGATTTGCGCCCGAATAGGGGTTGATTCAACGGGCGCGCATTAATATTGACTGATCGGGCATGGGTTTCATTGCCCTCACAATGATGGTTTTTTAAATGGGCCTATTTGTGACAGGTCAAATAAAAACCCAAAGCTTGCCTCAGTTTCAATTGATTATTGCAATCAATGCAATAGCATAAAGTTATGAACATCTGCGTGAGCGCCAGTTTCTCGCTTCGGCCAGAGGTTTTCAGCGATAGCGTCTACACAATGGGGAAAGGCCAATTCAGGAAAATTGCCTGCCAGGTTTAATGAAATGCCGGCCTGGATTGAACAACCAGCAGGAACTCATCGCCGCAGCAGCCGTTAGGGCAGGCCATGAAAGCCAGTCGCAGTCAGTCGTGGATATCGGCCTGCCGGCGCAGGCAAGGGGCTAGTCATCGGCTAGCGGCAGGCCCAATTGCTGTTGGAATGCCGTCGCGGCGTTGCCTCGCCGTGCTGCCGGGACGGCTTGCCGCGATCCATGGCGATTCACAACAGCGGCTTTGCCGGCCCGAACAGCAGGCTGCTTGCGCAAGCCATGCAGTCTTTGCTTGGCCGCGCGCGTGGCGCTTTCCAGCTCCACCGGCGGCTTGGCCGGCCAGCCTGCCTGGTCCAGCCCGTAGCGTTGGCGAAGCTCATCCGGCATTTTCCAGGGCTCGAACAGCCAGACATCCGGCACTTGTCGCAGCGCCGGCAGCCAGCGCCTAACAAAGCGACCCTGCGGGTCATGGTCCATCGCCTGCTTGACCGGGTTGTAGACACGGGTGGCGTTGATGCCGGTGGTGCCGGACTGCATTTGCAACTGACTCCAGTGAATACCGGGCTCGTAGTCCAGAAAGGCGCGCGCCAGCCACAGACCAACCGGCCGCCAGTGCAGCCACAGGGGATAGGCCGCCACGGAAACCAGCATGGCCCGCATGCGGAAGTTGAGCCAGCCGGTGTGGTTGAGCATGGCCACGCAGGCATCCACCAGCGGCCAGCCGGTGCGTCCCGCCATCAGGGCGGCGAGCTGCGCTTCGTTGTGTTCGTTCTCGCGCAAGCCGTCGTAGCCGCGATGCATATTGCGCCATTCGATCTCCGGCTCGGATTCCAGCTTCTGCATGAAATGGCAATGCCAGTGCAGGCGGCTGATAAAGGCTTGCAGGCCTTTGCGCTGGCGGGTGTTTTCCTTCGGCAAACGCGCCATCTGGCGACGGGTGGCCTGCACGATTTCCCGCAGGCTGAGGCAGCCGGCGGCCAGGTAGGGCGACAGGCGCGAGCAGGCTGTGGGTGCGGAGAGTGGAGAGGAAATGCCGCCACGGTACTGTGCGCTGCGCTGTTCGAGAAAATCCCGCAGCACCGCGATGGCGCGTCGTCGTCCGCCGAGTTGCCGCGCTGGCGGGTTGAAGGGAAACACACCTAGCTCTTCGGCCGTGGGCCAGGTTTGCGAGGGCTGCGGCAAAGGAATGCCGCTCAGTGACGGTGCCGGCAGGCAGGGCTGCGCGACAAAGCTTTCCCAGCGCGCTGCCCAGCCATCGCGATTGGTCAGCCTACGGATGACGCCGGTTTGTGGATATTCGCGCCAGACTACACCGCGCCGCAGGCACCAGCGCGCCACGGCTTTGTCCCGTTCAAAGGTAAAACCGTTGCCGGTTTCTTCATGCGAGTAGAGCGCGGTGAACGGCGCTGCGCGGTGGAGTTGTTCCAGCACGGCAACGGGTTCGCCGATGCGGACCAGCAGCTTGCCGCCGCGATGCGCCAGCGAGTCGGACAGATCTTGCAAGCATTCCAGCATGAAATGGTAGTGCTGGCTGGAGGCGTCGGCTTGCCGCCACAGGTCTGGCTCGATGATGTAGAGACACAGCAGACGCCCATCGATGCTGGCTGCCGTCAATGCGGCATGGTCGTGCAGACGCAGGTCGCGTTTGAACCAGACCACGCCGTAGCTCACTTTGCTGCCCGCTCCATCGCTTGATTGGCCAAGTGCCGGCCGCTGAGCCAGGCGCCTTCCACTTTGCCGCCATGCAGCCAGTCTCCGCACAGGCCAATACCCAGCTCCGAGCTCCAGGCGCTACCGGTGTCGGTGGCATTGCAATCCGCATAGCGCCAGCGATGCGCACTGAAGACGGCGGCGGGAGGGCCGCCGAGTTGGCCGAAGGCCGCCAGCAGAGCGTGCGCCACGGTGTCCGCATCATCTTCAAGATGTTCGGCGCTCCATGCTGCATTGGCTTGCAATACCCAGCATTCGAGCCCGCTGCGACCCGGTTTGCTGTTGTTGCGGGCCAGCCAGCGCAGTGGGCCCGCATTGACGAAGGCAGCATCGAAGCCGAGTGAGGCCGGTGCTGCCGGCTGCGCCATGACCGTCCAGCATGGCAACATGCTGTGGGCTGCGGCCAGCGCGGACAGCGCTGGACAGGCTTCCTTCAGCAGGGCGGCTGCTTGCGGCGAAGGCGTCGCCACCAACACTTGCGCATAGAGGCCCGGCAGCAAGCCGTGCTCCGCGCTGGCCAGTCGCCAGCCACCGGTTTCACGGGTCAAGGCCTTGATGGTGTGGGCGGTGTGAACCTCCAGTCCGGTCGCCAGGGCTTTGGCCGGTGCGGACATGCCCGGCACGCCGACATAGCGCAGCGGGGCGTCATGTGCGGGGACGCGGCTGTCGCCCAGCACAGCAGGGAGGGTCTGCCAGACGGCGATGGCACCGGCGTCCAGCCAGTGCAGCACTTGCCGCTGGAAGTCCGGGTGGCGGGCGGTAAAGTACTGCGCGCCGTGATCGGCCTGCCAGTCCGGGCCGCGACGCGTGCACAGGCGTCCGCCCAGCCCGCGGCTTTTATCGAACACGACGACATGATGGCCGGCGTCGCGCAGGGCGGCGGCACAGGAAAGGCCGGCGATGCCGGCGCCGATAATGGCGATGGATTTGCTCATGGGGTTCCGGTTTTAAAGTGCGAGTATCAATGCCAGCCTTGCCGCCAGCGTTCGGCGTCGGTCAGCGTTTTCCAGGGGATGATGCGGCTGCGTCGGCTATAGACCGCTTCCAACTCCACTTCGGTAATGGGTGCTTGCGGGTCTTCAGGCTGCAACAACCGCACCACCAGAAAGTGTTTTTCCTTGTTTTGCGGCTGCAGCGCGGTCCATTTGCTCAACAGCAGCTTGCGTGGATTGAGTTTGACGCCCATGGCTCAGCCGTCGCTGCGGGTCTGGCCGACGCGAATCAGCTGGTCGGTGTCAAAGCCCAGTTGCCGCGCCTGCATCAACAGCCGGGCCACCACCTCATCCGGCAAGCGTTTTTCCCGCGCCAGAATCCAGAGATAGGAATGGTCGTTGCCCGCCACCATGGACCAGCGGTAATCCGGATCGAGCGCCACGACGTGGTAGCCGCCGTAGAAGGGGCCGAAGAAGGATACTTTCAGCGAGGCGCTGTGCGGGTCGCCGTTGAACAGTGCCTTGCCTTCCGCCTGTTTCCAGCGACCGGTTTCGCCGTCATGACCGCGATTGATGACGCGGACGCTGCCGTCCGCTTGCGGCGTATAACTGGCGCTGACATCGCTCAGGCCACGCTCGAAACTGTGGTCCAGGCGGGCGATTTCATACCACTTGCCGCTGTAGCGCTGCAAATCAAAACCGCTAACCGGTGTGATGCCCGGCGGCGGCAGGGTGGAGCAGGCGGACAGCAGCAAGCCGCAGCCTATGAGCAGGAGACGGGACAATCTGGGCAGACGCATGGTGGTTTCCTTGGTCAAGAGGTTTACAGGGTTTCCAGCCGTTGCAGGATGTTTGCGGCGCTGTCGGCCAGGGCGCTTTGTTCTGCTTCGCTCATCTGCGCCAGCTGTTTGTAGACCAGCCCCAGTCGAGGGTTGCCCTCCAGCAGGTCGCGCTGACGACGGAAGAAGTCCCAATACAGGGCATTGAACGGACAAGCGTCCGCGCCATGACGCGCCTCGCGTCGGTAGCGGCAGTCGCCGCAGTAATCGCTCATGCGGTGCAGGTAGGCATGGCCGGAAACATAAGGCTTGCTGGCCAGCAGGCCGCCATCGGCAAACTGACTCATGCCCAGGGTATTGGGCAGTTCCACCCATTCGAAGGCATCGATGTACACGCCCAGATACCATTCATGCAGCGCCTGCGGCGACAAACCGGCCAGCAGGGAGAAATTGCCGATCACCATCAGCCGCTGGATATGGTGGGCGTAGGCATCGCTCAGTGATTGGCCTATGGCGTGAGCCAGGCAGCGCATGCCGGTGCGGCCATGCCAGAACCAGCCGGGCAGGGGGCGGTGATGCCGGAGCACATTGCTTTGCGCGTAGTCCGGCATGCGCGCCCAGTACACCCCGCGCACGTATTCGCGCCAGCCGAGAATCTGGCGCACAAAGCCTTCCACGGCCGCCAGCGGTGCGCTGCCGGCCCGCCAGGCTTGCTCGGCGGCGGTCACCACCTCGTGCGGCGACAGCATCTTGGTGTTGAGCGCGAAAGAGAGCAGCGAGTGGAACAGTCGCGGCTGCGTGGTGTGCATGGCGTCCTGATAGTCGCCAAACCGGGGCAGCGCCTGCTGGATGAAATCCGCGAGCTGGCTTAGCGCTTCCTCTCGGTTCAAGGGCCAGCGCAGCGCATCGGCGCAAGGTTGGCCGAAGGCGTCGACGCCGGCGGCCTGCAGGGTTTGCCACAGCGCGCGGTGATCGTGACTGGGGCGCATATCGGCCGGTGGCGGCGGGTCGCCTCGCCACGGCTTGCGGTTGTCCTGGTCGAAATTCCATTTGCCGCCCGCCGGCCTGCCGCCGTTCTCCAGCAACACGCCGTGCAGCTTGCGCATCTGCCGGTAGAAGGTTTCCATGCGCCACTGCTGTTTGCCGGCAAACAACTGGCCGGCCTCGTGGCGGCGGGTATAGAAATGCTCACTGTCCACCGCCTTGCAGGGAATGGTCTGTCGCGCCGCCCAGGCGCGCAGCTGCTGATCCAGCCGCCACTCGTCCGGCAGCTGCCAGCAAAACGCGCGGGCTTGATAGTGACGCAGCAGCGCATCCAGATTGTCTTCCAGCGAGCCGCGATTAGATGGGTGATCAATCGCCACATAACGCAGCCGGTGGCCTGCGGCTTTCAGCTTGCCGGCAAAGTCGCGCATGGCCGCCAGCACCGCCAACAGCTTTTGTGCGTGATGCAGCACGTAGCCGGTTTCCTGACGCAGTTCCAGCATCAGGTAAACCACGTCGTCGCGCTGTTCGGCAAACCAGCTGTGCCGCGGGTTGAGCTGGTCGCCCAGTATCAGCCGCAGCTCGGTCATGCAGCGCTCCACAAGGCGCGGTAAGCGCCGTCGGCATCGTATTCGGCAGCCTGCTTGTCCGGGTTGAAGCGTCGGCCGCCGCGCGGGTCGGTACCCAGGCCAGCGATGTAGAGCCAGTTGCCGTGATTGAGGCTGCAATCGTAGTCGATCAACGCGGATTCGAACCAGGCCGCACCGGCTCGCCAATCACATTGCAGATCATGGATCAGATAACTGGCCACGATCTGGCGCATGCGATTGCCCAGATAAGCGGTGGCGGCCAGCTCGCGCATGCCGGCATCCACCAGCGCCTGCCCGGTATCGCCGCGCCGCCAGCGCCGGAAGGCCTCCTCGTCGTGCGGTGGCGGTGCTTTGCCCGGCAGCCCGCCGGCGCGGTACAGCTGTTTGCCGTATTTGAGTTGCAACAGCTTGAAATAGTCTCGCCACAGCAACTCAAACCAGAGCCAGTCACTGCTGGCGCTGGCACCGTGTACGGCTTCGAATGCTCTGAGCTGTTGCAATACCAGGCGTGGCGATAGCGCGCCGCAGGCAAACCAGGGCGACAGCTTGCTGGAATAGTCGATGCCGCTCAGTCCGTTGCGGGTGGTCTTGTAGCTGTGGGGTAGCCCGCGCGCCAGATATTGCGCCAGGTGCGCCATGGCAGCGTCCTCGCCGCCAAGGAAGCCGGTACGGGGAAAGGGGAAACTGGAGCGTGGGTCAGCCTGCTCGGTAGGGCTGTCGAGTCTGGCGCTTGCCATGGCCTCGGCCTGCTCTGGTAGGGGCGGCAGGTTGGGTGTCGGCAGGGGCGGCGCAGGGGTTGCTCCTGCGCGCGCGAGGGTTTGCCGAAAGGTGGTGAACACATCGGGCAGATCCTGTGGCGCCCACGGCAAGGCATCCGGCGCAAACAGTGTTGCTTGCCAATGGCTGCGGACAGCCCAGCCCTGGGCGCGCAAGGCCTGCAGGTCGGCGGCTTCTTCCGGCGTGGCGATGTCTTCGCAGTAGATGGCATCGGCATTGGCGGCGGCCGCCAACGCCGGCAGGGCCTGCGCCATCGAGCCTTGGCGCACGATCAGCCGGCTGCCCTGTCGACGCAGGGCGGCGTCCAATGCAATGGCGGCGCTGGCGCGAAATGCGCTCCGGCGCGTGCCGATGCGGGCAAAGCCCCAGGCGGTGTCGGCCGGCGTTGGCGTCAGCCACACAGGCAGCAGGCGGTCGGCCGACGCGCAGGCCGCCTGCAAGGCCGGGTTGTCATGCAGGCGCAGATCGTCGCGGAAACAGTAGAGCAGGGTGCGCATGAGGTCAGCGCTGCCGGCGGCAGCGTTCCGAACAGTATTTCACGTCATCCCAGCACTGCGCCCACTTGCGTCGCCAGCTCATGGGTTTGCCGCAGGCTGCGCAAGGTTTGGCGGGCAGGGCGGATTTATTGCCCTTGAAGCCGGTTTTCATGTGGACGGGCCCTCGTCGCGCACCGACAGCATGCGACGCAGCAGACGCAGTGGCGGGCCGATCAGCGGCAGCTTGTGCAGCAGCTCTTCGGCTGAGTCCCAGTAGTCGCGGTGCCGGGTGACCTTGCCGCGCGCATTGAAGCGCAAGTGGCTGCCACCATGCAAGGCATACGCCTTGCCCGTCTTGCAAAAGCGGAAGTCCCAGGTGATGAAGGCCTGATCGCCATCCAGCAATTGCTCGCGGATGACGAATACCGGCTGCTCGAGCGTCTGGAACATGTGGCGGAATACGTCGGCAATGCCTTCCCTGCTGTGCACGGTATTGAAGGGGTCCTTGAAACTGGCTGTTGCCGCGTAGAAATAGCCAATGTCCACCAGCGTGTCCGAGCTCAGATGGGCGTACCAGTCGGCCAGCTCCGCCAGACGCTGCCTCAGGTCCGCGCCAGATGGCGCAGCAGCGGCAGTCTCAGACGGTAGGGCAGCATCGCGATCAGCTTGATCCATAGCGTAAACCTGCGAGGAAAGTGGATTTCAAAACAGCCGCGCTCCATTCCGCGCACGATGCTGGCGGCGGCTTGGTCGGGGCTGATGATGCCTGGCATGGCGAAGTCATTGAGCGCGGTGAGGCGGGTGGCGACAAAACCGGGGTTGATCAGGTACACGCTCAGACCGTGGCGTTTCAGTTCCGCATGCAGCAGTTCGGCCAGGTTGATCAGCGCCGCCTTGCTTGGCCCGTAAACGCTGGCGCCGGGCAGACCGATGTAGCCGGCCACGCTGGCCACCAGGGCAATACCGCCGGCGCGGCGCGCCATCAAATCCGGCAGCATGGTTTCCAGGCCGAAGTACACGCCGGCCAGATTGGTGTCCAGGGTTTGCCGAACCTGCTCATGCCGCAGTTGCCAGCTTTGCTCGGGCCGGTAGTCGGCGGCGCAGAAGACAATGAGATCCGGTAGACGATGCAGCTCGCTCAGTTGCGTCCAGCATTGGCGCCAGGAGTCGGGGCTGGTGACATCGTGCGGCAGGATGAGCGCGCGGGGATGAGCGTCGGCCACCTGCATGAGCGAGGTTTGCCGGCGGGCGGACAGCACTACCTCGGCGCCCTTGTCGAGCAGGTGTCTGGCCAGCGCGGCGCCAATGCCGCTGGAGGCGCCGACAAGCCATACCCGCTGGCCGGGCCAGTCGCGCAGGGGCGGGTTGAGAGGCGGGAAGGGCATGGCCTTACTCCTTGCGGAAAAACAGGCTGACTTCACCCAGCCCCAGGCCGAATTTGCTCATGCGCGCGCTATTGAGCATGGCGCGATCATCCAGCAGGAACATCCAGTCATCGAAGTCCACTTCCCATTCGCGCCCATTCACCGGCAGACGCAAACTGTAACGCCAGCGCAGCGCGTTCCCTGCCACTTCGCCTTGCGCTTCGCCGATTACATCCGGTGCCGTGCCGCGCCACTGGCCATTACCTTTGGGTTCGAGCCGCCAGCTGCGCTGCTGGCGCGCGCCGTCGGCGTAGACGAAGCGTTCATCCAGAATCAGGGCGTCGCCGTCGCGGCGGCCGTTGATATCCACTGTGAAACGCTTGACCAGCTGTCCGTTGCGGTCGCGAAACATGCCCCAGGCCTGGGTATGGCCGGTGAAAAAGCGGTACAAGTCCAGTTTTGGTGTGTTGTCGCGGTAGCTTTCTACGTTGGAGGTGCCGCAACCAGCCAGCAGCGCCAGCCCGGCCAGCAAGAGCTTGCGCAGGCGTTTCATGTCCGCGCCTCCTGCAAGACAAACTGCGATACGCCGATGCTGTCTTCGTCGAAGCCGGCTTCGCAGTAACACAGATACAAACGCCAGACGCGGATGAAAGCATCGTCAAAACCGAGCTTGCGCACTGCGTCCAGCGCGTGTTCGAAGCCCATTCGCCAGCGGCGCAAGGTTTCAGCGTAGTCGCGGCCAAAATCCAGCCGGTCGTGCGTATCCAGTCCTGCTTTGCGAGCCTGTCGCTGGAACTCATTCCGGCTGGGCAGCATGCCACCTGGGAAAATGAACGCCTGGATAAAGTCGCTGCCGGCGCGGTAGCTGTCAAAGCGGCGCTCATCAATGGTGATGCTCTGGACCAATGCTTTGCCGCCTGGTTTGAGCAGGCTGCGCAGCTTGCGGAAATAGCCTTGCCAGTAGGCTTCGCCTACTGCCTCAAACATCTCGATGGAGACGATGGCGTCGTACTGCCCAGTCAAGTCGCGATAGTCGCGCCACTCCAGTAGCGCCAGGGCGTTGTCGGCCAGGCGCTGCTGGGCGAACTCAAGCTGAGCGTCGGAAATGGTGACGCCATGCACAGCGATGCCTTGCCGCGTGGCATGCTCGGCAAAACCGCCCCAGCCACAGCCTATTTCCAGCACCCGCATGCCGGGTTTCAGTCCCAGGACATCGCAGATGCGCTGGTACTTTGCCGCTTGCGCCAGTGCCAGCGGCAAATCGTAATGCCCGTCAAACCAGGCGCTGGAGTAGGTCCAGCTCGGGTCCAGCCACAATTGGTAGAAGTCGTTGCCCAGATCGTAGTGCGCATGGATGTTGCGCTTGCTGCCGCTTTTGCTGTTGCGGCGCAGCTTGTGCTTCAGCCAGTACCAGGTCCGGGCCGGCAAACTGCCTGCAGCGGCGGAGCCGAGCGCGGCTTCGTTGCGCAACGCCAGTCGCAACAGGGCCGTCAGGTCGGGCGAATCCAGCAGGCCGTCGCGATAGGCCTCGGCAAAACCGATATCGCCAGCCAACAGCAGTTTGCGGCAAGCCGCCCAGTCATGCAGCCGCAACTCGGCTTCCGGCATTTCCCCATCAGCACCGAACCAGTGAGCCGAGCCGTCCGGCGCGATCAGGCGCAAGCTGCCGTGGGTGATGTGCTTCAGGCGCGACAATAGCAGGCGCGCGGCAAACGGCGGCGCGCAGCGCGGCGCGTCCAGCGTGCGGGATAGGCTCATGGTTGGTACTCCTGCCCGTGAGTCAGACTGTTGGAAGGGGGGTGAGGTTTGCCGAAGAAAGGCACTTTCTTCAGCCACAGGCGCAGCGCTTGCCAGTGAATCCGGACAATGATGGAGACGGTCAGCAAGGGCTGGGCGAGGAGGGCGGCGCGCGCGGCGGCCGGTGTCAGCGGGCTCAGGGCGCCGGATACGCTGGTATTGAGCAGCAGCCCGTTCTCATCGTGGTAATCGATGCGCATCAGCATACGGTCCGGTTTTTCCGCCAGCCGGAAGGCGTAATGCCCTTCCACCCGGCAAAAGGGGGAGACATGCAAGCGCTTGCGGCAGGTAAGCGCTTGCCCGTTTCGTATGGGGCCGCCTTGTCGATTGGCCAGCAAGTAGGCGTGGTGCTCGCCAAAGGTGTTGTTGACATCGGCGAGTATGGCCACCAGCTGACCGGTGGCATCATGGCAATACCAGAAGCTGACCGGGTTGAAAGCGTAGCCGAACAGCCGGGGAAAGGTGTGCAGCCACACCTCGCCATCGTACGGCAGGCCGGCTTCTGCCAACTGCCGGCGAATCCAGGGCAGCAGCGGGCTGCCGTCGCGCGGGCCATAGTCGCGCGTTTGCACAGAAACAGGCCGTCGACGGTTGACGCCAAACCAGGCATTGCCGATGTCGTCCAGCGCCGACAGGCGCAAGCGCACGGCAAACACCGGGTAAAGGAAACGGTGGCGGGCGGGACGCAGGCGCTGATGCATCACCAGGCCCTTAACGAGGTAGGCGTCGGCCATCAGTCCAGTCTCGCCCAGGCCGGCAGCGCGACAAAGTCTTGCGCCACCCGCAATGCCGACTTCAGGCCATCCTCATGAAAGCCGTAGCCTGTCCAGGCGCCGGCGAACCAGGCGCGGCGCTTGCCTTGCAAGCTGGGCAGCCGGGCCTGCGCCTGGATGGCGGCTTGGTCAAACAAGGGATGTTCATAAATGAAGCGCGCGAACTCCAGCGAGCGCTCCGGCTCGCGTACCGGGTTCAGGGTTACTATCACCGGGGATGAAACGGGCAGCGGCTGCAAGGTATTGAGTAGGTAGCTGACGCAGACGGCGCGTTGCGACGACTGTCCACTGTCAGCCAGGAAGTTCCACGCCGACCACACTTTGCGTCGCCTAGGCAGCAAGGCCGGGTCGCCATGCAGGATGGCGGTATTGGGCTGATAGCGCACCGGCGCCAGCACCGCGCGCTCTTCGGCGCTGGCGTCCTCCAGCATGGCGAGGGTTTGCGGCGCGTGGGTGGCAAAGATCACGCTGTCAAAGCGCTCCTCGCCGTGGCGACTGTTTACGATGACGCCCTGGTCATCTCGTCGCACCGAGAGCACTGGCGAGGACAGGCGCAGATCGCGTATGCGCTCCAGCAGTTTTGTTACGTACTGGCGCGCGCCACCCGGGACCGTAAACCAGCGGGGACGCTGACTTACCTGCAACAAGCCGTGATTCATGCAGAAACGCAGGAAAGTGGCTGCCGGGAAATCCAAAATCTCACTACTGGGGCTGGACCAGATGGCAGCGGCCATCGGCACCAGATAGTGATCGCGGAAACGTTGGCCGAAGCCCTCCAACCGCAGCAACTCTCCCAGCGTCAAGCCCAGAGCGGAAGCGCTTTCCAGCAAGCGTGGCGCTGCTTTGTTGAACCGCAGGATGTCGTACAGCATGCCGTGGAAGCGCGGGGACAGCAGTTTGGCCCGTTGCGCGAACACGGTGTCGAGATTACTGCCGGCCCATTCATCCCGCCCTTGATCCAGCGATACGCTGAAGGACATCTCGGTGCTGCAGGACGGCACGCCCAGTGCGGCGAACAGGGCGATCAGGTTGGGGTAGGTGCGTTCATTGAATACCAGAAAACCGGTATCAACCGACAGGTTGCGGCCCTCCAGTTTCAGATCCACCGTGTTGGTATGGCCGCCGGCGTAATCTGCCGCCTCGAACAAGGTGACGTCATGGCTGCCGGACAGCAGCCAGGCGCTGCCAAGACCGGCGATGCCCGCGCCTATAACGGCAACGCGCTGACGTTGTACTGGATTAGCTTTCACCTGGGCTCCCGACATTATGGATTTGATCGCTGCGGCATATCGCCTTGGCTGCCCGCACCCTTGTGGTGCCATGATCCAATCCGGCTATCAGTGGTGAGATGCTCAAATTGCTTGGCAGGGGGCTGCGCAGTGCTTATATTCAGCATATAACTGCTTTGGAAAAAAAGCTACTGATTAGTAAAAGGTCGTACTCATGAGTATTTTAAGCAAGCTCAGCTTCAAGGATCAGGCGTTCAAGCTGCGTGAACAGACCGTGCTGGACGCCACCACCCGCTTGTTGGCGAGCAAGGGTTTCGACCTGATGACCATGGACGATGTGGCTGATGGCGCCGGCATCTCCAAGCCAAGTCTGTACAAGCATTTCAAATCAAAAGAAGACCTCGCCACCGAAGTGATGATCCGTTTGCTCGACGGTGCGCTGACGTATCTGGACGGGCTGGAGGAGACACTTGGCGGTAGAGAGAAGCTGGAAAGCCTGCTGGAATGGGCGCTGCGAGTGCGGCTGGAAGGCGGCCTGCCGTTCCTGCCTTCTACTAGTCCGCAGGTGCGGGAAATGCTGACCCGCAGCCTGCGCTACGTGCAAAGAGTGTACAAGCTGCACAAACAGTTGCAGGGGATGGTGGAACAGGCCAAGAGGGCGGGCGATATTCGCAGCGACCTGCCGACGGATGTATTGCTCTACACCTACTATTCGCGGACTTGCGACCCTGCGGTGGACTACATGAAGGACTATGGCCGTTACAGCGACGATGACATCGTGTCGCACATGCGCGCCATTCTTTTTGCCGGCATTGCCGGATGATCACTTTTCAGACGGGCAGCGTCAGGTCCGCGTCGTGCAGGCAGCTTTCAAACAGGGGCATCGATAGCAGGTAGCCCTGGATCAGCTCAACGCCGGCATCTTGCAAGCAAAACAGTTCGTCCCGTGTTTCGACGCCTTCCGCAATCAGCTGTATGTCCAACTCGTGACAGATGCCGGCAACGGCGCGGACGATGGCATGGCTGGTTTTGCGTTTGTCGATACTTCGGACCAAGCTCATATCCAGCTTGATGATGTCCGGCTGAAAATCTGCCAGCAGATTCAGCCCGGCGTAACCAGCGCCGAAGTCGTCGATGGCAGTCAGAAAGCCAATGCGCTGGTATTCGCGGAACACCTCCGCCAGCCATTTGCCGTCCTCGATACGCTCGCCTTCGACAGTTTCGAAAATGATCCGGTCGATGGGGAAACCACAGGTCTCGGCCGCCCTCAGGGTGGTGCTGATGCAGACTTCGGGACGGTAAATGGCATTGGGCAGGAAGTTGATGGACAGCTTGCCGCTCAGCCCTAGGCGCGCGGCAGTCTCAATGGCGCGTACCCGACACGCTTGGTCAAACTGATAGCGATTAGCCGGGTTTACCCTTTCCAGCACAGTCTGCGCAGGCTCGCCGCCCAGCCCGCGAATCAGGGCCTCATGAGCAAAGACCCGCGCCTTGCGCACATCGATAATCGGCTGAAAAGCGTAGCTGAAGTCGAAATCCAGGCTGCCGCCATGTCGGCACAATGAGCAGCCCGCCCCTCGGGCGGGCTCTATCGAATGGGTTTTACCGCCGCTATTGTTCATCGCGTCACTTCCCGGTTTGCCCTTGCCGGCATCATTCTACGAATGATGGATGAGTTTGAGAGTAGTTCAAGCATGCAGGTCTTGATAAGGATTGCTCCCGAGCTAGGGCATGAGGGAAAAGCGAGGGCAGGGCCGCTGATGACTTCACCTCTTGTGCGGGGCACGTCCCCCTCGGCAAAAGCGGTGTGGCCTGATCTGTTTTTCGGGCTCTTGCGGCGGAACCTCGGCAATGGCACTTTTTTCAGA
The DNA here is from genome assembly GCF_945957525.1 of uncultured Aquitalea sp. GTDB lineage: Bacteria > Pseudomonadota > Gammaproteobacteria > Burkholderiales > Chromobacteriaceae > Aquitalea. The sequence goes on from NZ_CAMFLA010000027.1 coordinate 45,212, forward strand.
TGAATTCAACAGGGGCTGCTGCTTGCCGTTTCAGAGTGCTGTGCGCACTGGCATGGTGTCATGTGTGTGAAGGTGGCTCGGCCATGAATTTTCAATAACTGTCGTTTTGTAGCGACATTATTTTTAGATGTAAGTGTTTGTACGAAGTCATCATCATCTTCCCTTGTTTTCCGCAGGTTTTGGCAACGCCATCCGCCAGATATCAGGCTTTTCAGCCTTTTCCGAGTCCCAAAGACTGCCACGGCTACTTGGATGAGTCATATCCCGTCTTTACCATGCAATCTCATTAAAAAGTATGAGTTTGCATTGACAAGATGGTCGCTCGTTCCCCGTACGCCTGCAGTTTGCTGCTAACGCTAAGCCTTTGTTCCCCTAACGCTATCGCCACCTCGCTCTCAGATCAGGAATTCCTGCGTCAGCAGGAACGGACTCGCAGCCTGCGCCAAGAGCAAGAGGTCGCACCCGATGTCCACCTCCAGCAGGGTGTGCCCGCTAGTGCTATGGCCCCCCTGCCTGTCAACGAAGCTCCTTGCTTTCGCATTCAACAGCTCAAGCTGGTTGGGGATCAGGCTTCGGCGTTCTCTTGGCTTGCTGAATCAACGAGGGGCCATTCAAGCCGCCCAATCCCTGTCCGCGGACACTCAGGGCGAACAGCTTCGCAATCTGGATAGCGGCGCGCAGGGTATGGTCAGCGGCGGACAACTGACGCTCAAGGCCGGTAGTCTGGACAACGCGGCGGGCTACATCGGCAGCAAAACCGGTCTGCAAGTGACAGCGCAAAGCCATGTCAGCAACCAGGGCCAGATGGTGAGCGAGGGGACGGCAAGCATCAGCACCGGCTCGCTCGACAATCATCAAGGCAAATTGCAATCAGCTGGCGATTTGACGGTACAACTGAACCAGGGCGCGCTGAACAACCAGCAAGGCTTGCTGCAAAGCGGGCAGCATCTGGCAGTAACGGCCGGCGCTGTCGACAATAGCGCCACACACAGTACGGTAAGCGCCGCTGCCGGAGGTGACATGACGCTGACCGGCAGCCAGGTGGTGAGCGATCAAGGCACGCTGCTGCAAGCGGGCGGCAACCTCACGCTCAAGGAGGCGCGCTCCACTGACGAGTACCTCAACCACCGTGTCGAAAAAGAGTCCGGCATCATGGGTAGCGGCGGATTTGGCATTACCATCGGCAGCCGCGAACAAGGCCTGGATGGCAGCACCAGGATTACTCAGGCCACCGGCAGTACGGTTGGCGCCATCTCCGGCGACGTAACTTTGCTGGCCGGCCAGAAATACACCCAGACAGGCAGCAGCGTCATGGCAACCGGGGTGAATGGCGGCGGCGACGTCAACATCCTCGCCAAAGACATTGCCATCACCGAAGCCCGGGAAACCACGCAGAACGTCACCGACACCTGGTTCAAGCAAAGCGGGCTGACTGTTGCCATCTCGAATCCGGTGGTCAATGCCATCCAGACCGCCGATCAAATGGCCAAAGCCGCCAGCAATACCAGCGATTCCCGCATGAAGGCGCTGGCCGCCGCCAGTACCGGCATGTCAGCCTACTCCGCTTACAAAGCGGTGCAGGAGGGACAGGGGACAACGATCGACGGCAAGGACAACCAGATCAAAACCGGCAAGACCGGCGCCGACGGCAAGCCGGAAACCCGCGATGCCAACAGCGCCGACAAGGCCGGGGGGATTGATCTGAGCATCTCGCTCGGCAGCAGCCACAGCGAATCACATAGCGAATCCTCTTCCAATACCAGCACAGGCAGTCGCATCAATGCCGCCGGCTCCATCAACCTGGTCGCCACCGGCGCAGGTCAGGACAGCAACATCCTGATTCAGGGCAGCGACCTGAAAGCCGCCAAAGATATTGCCTTGGCCGCCGATAACCGCATCCAGCTGCAGGCCAGCCAGGATACGGAACAACAGCATGGCAAGAACTCCGGCAGCAGCGCCAGTATTGGCGTTAGCATTGGCAGCAGCGGCTTCGCGGTGAGTGCCAACGCCTCCAAGAGCCGGGGCCATGCCGATGGCGACAGCGTCAGCTACAACAACACCCATCTCAATGCCGGCGAGAACGTCAGCCTGAGCAGCGGCGGCGACCTGGCGCTTAAAGGCGCCGTGGTGGCCGGCAAGCAGATTACCGCCGATGTGGGCGGCAATCTCAGCATTGAAAGCCTGCAAGACAAAAACCACTACGACAGCAAACAACAAAGCCTGGGTGGCAGCCTCTCCTTTGGCACGAACGGCATCGGCGGCAGCCTCAGCTACAGCAAGAGCAAGGTCAACAGCGACTTCCTCAGTGTGGGTGAGCAGAGCGGTTTACTGGCTGGCGATGGCGGCTTCAACGTCAAGGTAAAAGGCGATACCACGCTCACTGGCGGCGTGATCACCAGCACCGAACAGGCCGTGCAGGAGCAAAAGAACCAGTTCGAAACGGGCGGCAAGCTCGCCATGACAGACCTGCACAACCATGCGGAATACCAAGCCAGCAGCGAGAGTGTCAATATCGGCACCTCGATGAACATGCAGGGAGCCTGGAGTCCGTCCGGTTCAGGGATTGGCTTTGGCAATGACAGCGGCAGCGCCGACAGCGACACCCGCAGCGGCATCAGCGGCGTGGCGGGCAACACCGCCGCCCGCACGGGAGATGCGCAGACTGGCCTCAAGCCGATCTTTGATGCGGACAAGGTGCAGAAGGAGGTGGACGCGCAAGCGCAAATCACCCAGACCTTCGGTCAACAGGCGAGCAAACTGGTGGGGGACTATGCAGCCGAAAAGATGAAGGAGGCCAATGTTATCCAGAACAAGGCAATTAAGGCTCGGGTTGAGGGGAATGATGCTGAAGCGGACAGTCTTGATGCTCAGGCCAAACAGATCAGCGATCAGTGGGGCGATAACGGTACTTACCGTATTGGGCTTCACACCGTTATAGGTGGACTGACAGGTGGCGCATCAGGGGCTGCAGGCAGCTTGACGGGGAGTTTGACGGCAGCACAAGCCGCTGACTTGCTTCAGTCCTCCGGTATTACACAAGAAAACGACCCCGCACTTTACAATGCCCTAGTCACATTGGCTGGAACGGCAGCTGGTGCAGCGGTTGGTGGCACTGCGGGGGCCAGTACAGCATTCAATGAGGTTACAAATAATTATCTCAAGCATCAGCAGATCGCTGACTTGGCAAAAAAAGTGGCCGCTTGTCGGGCTGCGCATGATAGTGGTTGTGTAAAGACCGTAGTTGACGAGGCTACAAAACTATCAGATGCCAACTCAGAAGCTATGCGCGCCTGCCAGACAAGATCTTGTTTGGATAGTCATATGCGCGAGATTAATGATGCGGCACTTGTATATAATCAAATCCAGAACTTGGCCCAGGGTGGTGTTGATGTAGCAAACTTGGCTTTTGGTAACAGCAAGACTCCAAGAGAAACGGATACTCGCTATTATTTGGATGTAATTCGTCAGAATCCAAGCTTACAAACCCCATATGAAAAGCAATTCTATGCCATGGACCATGCAAAGAGGGCTGGATTTGAACAGCTGCTCTTCGGACATCCTTTGAGTGAACAAGAGCGTTATGCACTGTTAACTGGGGCATCAGGCAATCCGATACAAGGGGTTCTTGCTGATGCGGCTGCTGATTATGCAAAAGGATTGGGAGTTAGTAATCAGCAGTTGGCAATATTAAGTATTGGTCTTGGTGTATTAAAAAAATCAGGTACTTCTGTAGCCAAGCCTCTTGGCTTGGGCTCTACTGGCAGAACGACTCCGGCTAATCTTACTGAACAACTTGCAATGCAGCAGGTAATGTCAAATCACACTGCTGGGCGGCAACTTCCTGTGCCAATGACTGACCCTAGATGGCCTGCAAGTGATGGATGGGTTAAGATGAGTCAAAATGTAAATGGGGTGGAGATTCACTATGTATACAATAGGATTAGTGGCACTGTCGATGATTTCAAATTCAAATGAAACGGATAGTCAATGAAAGTTTTATGTTTATTTAATTCTGGAGAGCATGTTGGAAGTGAAGAGCGCTTTCTAGCAGAGTCCGATGATACTAAGTATTCACCCTTGGAGGTGGGTGAGGTGTACCGCGTTATGGGTATAATTTTTTATGAAAAAAGGATTGATTATCTTGTCAGCAAAAAGAATATTCAACCTATCTGGGCTCCATCCTCTCTATTTCGCATTGAGAGTAATAAATTTCCGCAGCATTTTTGTGCTGAAAAAATAAATGACGGTCAGTATAACTGGTTGGCTCAAGAGTATGGGGCAAAGTTTATTATTGGCTACCCGGCTCTTGTAAATTCATTTAGTCACTTTGTAGGCCTTCAGGAGCGAGAAGCTACTGATCTTGCTATTTTTTACAGTGCATATGAGGAAGGCTATGGAGAGCAGGATTCGGAATTGTAAGTGCAGTACCAAGTTGCACTCAGGGTGCATTGTGAATTGCTGAGGAAACGACGCTGTGACAAAGCGGCATGGTGGTCAACCACAAGCGGATGGGCCGGCTTAATGAATAGCAGCTCGGTAGAAATGGGTGAGTGCCCTTGCTGTGGTGATCGCACAATTTCCGTTTTGGGAGATTATGAGATATGTCCAATTTGCCTTTGGGAAGATGATCCGGTTCAGTTTAAAAAACCAAATATGGAGGGAGGAGCAAATGAGCCTAGCCTTAACCAGGCGCGGGAAATATGGTTTCGCAGCCCACATGGAAAGTAACACGTGGCTGATCAGACCCAGGTCAATGGCCTTGGTTTTGATGGTAGTGCCTGTTGCAAGGGCTTTGTTGCATAAATTAGTACTTGCGACCATCCGGTGTAGAGTGACATGAAAAAATGAGTTAGCCAGGCTTCTTTTTAATATCAGGAAATACTGCGGCCGATGTTATTAATTCATACAAAAATTCCTCCTATTTAATTTTTGAACTCCCTGACGGGATTTTCTCAAAGGACACTTTTTGCAATGGCGTTAGAGCAACATTGCCGCTTGACCCTCCTCTGGCAAGCAATCACAGCTGGGATGCCATTAATGATTCGCTTTGGTCTGGGTTGGAATTATTGCCGGAGGAGAAATTGCTAATAATATGGCGCACTGCAAGTGAAATGAGGGCTCATGATATTCATAATTTCAAGATAGCATGTGATACCCTTGAAGATTTGCCAAAGTATATTTGTGACAGCAAAAAGCGAGAAGGCAAAGAGGCAAGTTTAGCTATTGTTGTTGTGGTTTGATTCCTAGTTGCCGGTCGCGACATTCAGGCAGTAGCGGCTGATATCTCCAGCAACAAGGGGCAGGTCCAGTTGCAGGCTGCGCGGGATATCTCACTGGACAGCGGCCAGCAAACACGCACGGTTGACTGGCAGGGCCACCATACCGAAGAAGGCACCTTCTCCAGCAAAACCATCGATGAGCGCTATCATGACCAACAAACCATTGCCAAAGGCAGCAGTGTTTCCGGCGTGACGGTAAGAGCCGCTGCCGGCGGCGACATGACGTTGACCGGCAGCCAGGTGGTGAGCGATCAAGGCACGCTGCTGCAAGCGGGCGGCAACCTCACGCTCAAGGAGGCGCGCTCCACTGACGAGTACCTCAACCACCGTGTCGAAAAAGAGTCCGGCATCATGGGTAGCGGCGGATTTGGCATTACCATCGGCAGCCGCGAACAAGGCCTGGATGGCAGCACCAGGATTACTCAGGCCACCGGCAGTACGGTTGGCGCCATCTCCGGCGACGTAACTTTGCTGGCCGGCCAGAAATACACCCAGACAGGCAGCAGCGTCATGGCAACCGGGGTGAATGGCGGCGGCGACGTCAACATCCTCGCCAAAGACATTGCCATCACCGAAGCCCGGGAAAGCACACAGAACGTCACCGACAGGCTTTGTTGCACAAATCAGGGCTTGCGCCTGTCCGGTAGAGTGACCGCATGAGC
>NZ_CAMFLA010000028.1 GCF_945957525.1 uncultured Aquitalea sp.
CCATGTGCACGATGCACAACTGCACGGCTGCTTTCGGGAAGACCGCCTCGATAGCTTCCGGGAAACCCTTCAGGCCATCGACGCAGGCGATAAAGATGTCCTGTATTCCTTAGCCTTGTGGTTGCCTCATTTGTACGCTGATACGCCAAAGAAGCGATTTCTGCAACGACCTCATCAATTACTATTTTTTTATCGCCATCCATAAAAATCTCCGAATTTTTCCACTTTAATTTCAAATTAGTGTTGAATTTATGAGCTTAAAGTTCATGTTATATCTATCGAATTCCTAAAGACCCCTTCATCCCCAACGTCTGTTTACAACGCGGATAGTTATGACAACCCCAGAAGTCCGGGCGGCCGCCTTTACCGGCGACATGGCGCATGGGGGTGCCGCAATTGGGGCAAGTAGGCGTGGTGTAGTCGCCGCGCGTGGCAAAAGTCAGCAGCTGTTGTTTGATGTCGGCAGGCAGGCGTTCAATCATCATCAGCAACATTTCTCCATCAATCAGCGTGATGTTGTTGCTGCGGGCAACATTTTTCGCTTCGTCGGAAAACTTGCCGCTGGTCATGAAGAAGGCTTTGGCGATTTTTTCGTGGGTCATTACGCCCAACAGCTCGCGCACCGGTTTTACGCCCACATAGCGTTCGCCCCAGGCTTTGCATTGCACTACCGAGGTGGCGTTGCCCGAATCGTCCTGAAACAGGCGGATATCTATGCCGCCATCCGGCCCCAGCGGGGTGGTCTCACTCTTGATGCCTTTGAGTTGGTAAAACTGCTGGCAAACGTCCTCAAAGCGTTTCCATTCCAGACTGCGTATCAAACCAAGCGACCACGCCTCGGGCTTGGCTGGCGCAACAGGCGTGGCCGGTGTAGCGCGGTAGGCATCCGCCACCGGGTCGCTGGGCTTGTCCACCGTGCGGCGTACAGTGGGCGGGGGGGCGCGGAGCTCGGGTTTTGGTGACTCAGGGAGACGTTGGCCGAAGGCGCGCAGGGCAGAGAGCGCCGCCATGAGGAAGAAGAAACCGGCGACGAGCCAGGCCCCAGAGGCAAAGCCTTGCGCAATGGCTTGCAAGAATATGTTTCCGGCCCAGATAGCTGGCAACACCAGTTTGAGAACTATCAGGCTGGCAAAGCCCAAGCCTGCGCTGACATACCAAGGCAGGGCGATTAAAGCCTCCGCTTGGCTGGTTTTTCCTCTTCTACGTGCCATACCTGTTCCCAAAACCGCCATTTATGCAAAAAGATTTCTCTAGGAGAGCACGCAATTACATTGTTCTCAAGTCCTGAAATCACGCTTCATGCATATAAGCGCTTTGAGTCGCAAGGCCAAGCTGGCTATACCGCGCCAATCCTCATCTTTGCCAAGCCATTGTTGTAACTACTGATCTTTACCCGCCCCCTCATTGGCGCCTGCCAGATCAATCGTTTTTTTGCCATGGCGCAACCGCCCCTCCCCACCCCGCCCGCCGTTTTCTGCGATGATTTCGTCATCAAAACAGGTTGGGGCAGTCTCATGTCGCTGATCACACGCTTTCTGCCGGTTTACCAGTTTGCCGAAACGCACACCCGCTATATCCCGGCGGCGCCGGCCGCCGTACTGGATGCGGTAAGCCGGCCGGAGGTGGTGGACGACCCGGTGGCGCGGTTATTGATTGCGCTGCGCGAGTTGCCCAACCGGCTGGCGGGACGCTTGGGTTTTGCTTCCGCCTTGCGCCAGCAGCCGGCGTTTGGCCTGGCCAACTTCACCTTTCTGGGCCGAGATGGCGATCATGAAGTGGCTTTCGGCCTGGCCGGCCGCGTCTGGCAGGCGGATTACGGCTTGCACAGTGTGGCGGATGCGGAGGCGTTTGCCGCGCTCAGCGCCGCCGGCATGGCCAAGCTGGTGATGAATTTCTCCGCGCAGGCGGAGGGCACTGGCACGCGCCTGACCACCAGCACCCGCGTGTATTGCGGCGATGCGGCGGCCTTGCGTCGTTTTCGTCCTTACTGGTGGTTGATCCGGCCGGCCAGCGGCCTGATTCGCCGCCGCTTGCTACAGCGCGTGCACGCGGCGGCCACGCTCTCCGCCAACTGCTAGCCCCTGCCCGCCACAGCCATAGGCGCTGCCGGCGGTTTTTCATGCTCCCTCCTTGTGCCGGTGGCGCGCTCTGCCGCGCATTTCTTGCCTCGTTGCCCAAGCCCGCCGGTAATCCCTCCCCTGCCGTTCAATAGCGGCACCGGGATTGTCCGGCCGGGCTTCCTGGACTGCTGTGCTAACGCGCACCAGTCCTCCCTCCATTGCTTTGCCGTTTTCCATGGCGGGCCGTGGTGGGAGTCTCTCCGGAGACGCCGGACGGAAGCCGGTAACGCCAATCCCGCCATGCGCCTGCCACCCCGATTGGCGTCAGGTTGGGAGGGTTTGTCGCTCTTCCAAAAAGGGTTGCGCCATGAGCCATACGACCCGCAATACGCCGCGCCCCCTGCGGCCTCCCATCCCGTCCCTGCCCGTCGATTCCCCCAGCCTGACCGTCCCGCGCTTTGCCCTGTTCCTGCAGCAACTGGGCTTGCCGCTGGGACGCCTGCGCGCCCACCTGGCCGCCCTGCACCAGAGCCTGGGCGAGCACCCACTGCCGGAAACCCGGCAGACGCTCAGGCTGATCAACCACGCTTGCCATATCCTTGATGCGGGGCTGGAAGAAGTGCGTTACCTGCTGGACGACAGCGCGCAACTGATGAACAAGCTGCTGGCCATGCTGGACCGTACGGAGGTGGAAGGGCTGGAAGACTACGACCTCTACATCCCGCTCAAGTACCTGCAGGGTGTACTGGATCAAGCCCGCAACGAGCTGAAGCTGGCGTAAACCACCACACCATCCCCAAGAAAACAGCCCCCGGTCATCCGACCCGGGGGCTGTTGGTTGGCGGGTGGTTGGCCGAAGGGCGTAGCGATGAGGGCGAGGGGCTGCGAGGCCGGGCTTTGTGCGGGGCTTACGCCCTGAAGCCGCGCGCTTTCATGCCCTCATCGTAGGCCACGGTGATTTCGGCGGATTTTTCCTGACACACCTGCCGCACTTCCTCGCCCATGCCGGCTACCTTGTCAGGGTGGTACTGGCTGATCAGCGCGCGATAGGCTTTTTTCAGCTCTTCCTCGCTGACGGTTTCGGCCACGCCCAATACTTCAAACCATGGCCTGCGGGCGCTGGCGGGGACGGGCGCTTGCCAGGGGTCCGGCCCGGCGCGCCGCCAGGCACCCCAGGCGTCGTCAGTCTCCGGTTTGGCCTGATCAGGCTTGGCCGAGTCGCCGATGAAGCGGGACACCAGCCAGTAACCCAACAGAGCGCAGCCGATGATGATCAGGATGTCTTTGACGGCCATGCGGAGGTTTCCCTTTGCAAAAATGCGTTAAAGCCAAGCCTGGCGGCGGGCGTCTGGCCCGCGGCGGCAAAATCCAGCTGCTCTTGCAGCGTGCCGGCGCTGTGGGCCAGCAGGCCTGCCCAGCTAGCTTCGTCCAGCAGCCTACCGGCTTCGGCCAACCCATCCGCGCTGATGGGCAGGGCCAGGGTGAGCCGGCGCGGCAGGTTGGGGGCAAACGGCGGACAACAGAGGATTTCAAAAGCCAGCCCCGCCAGTTGCCCGGCGCTGAAACCGTAGTGGCGTCGCTGCGCCGCAAGCCAGGCAAAACACAGCACGGTGGCCGCGTAAAAGGCCAATAGCGCTAGCCCGGCCTGATTCCACTGCCCGGCCAGCGCGGCCCAGCCTGTCAGCAGCAGCAGGCCGCTGGCGGCGACGGCGTACCAGCGCACCGGCGGCAGCATGCCCTCCAGCGCTGCCGGCAGTACGGCCGGTTGCGGCCCTGTCGCCCCATCCATATTCCAGGCTAGCCGGTAGGCGGGGGAGAACATGCGACACGGCGCAGGCAGATGCACACCCTTGCCGCCGATATGCACGGCGCGGCCGGCATGCTCTGCCCGCCAGCCGCCGCGCTGGCGCACCAGCAGGAATTCATTGCTATAGAGCAGGCTGGCGGCTTCGTACAGGTACAGCCCCACGGCCAGCGCGATGGCCAGCCATTCGGGATGCGGCAGGTAGGGCAGAAAAGCCATCAGGACTGTTTTTTGCGGCTGAACAAGGATTTGAGCCAGGCCCCGGCGCCCAGGCATGCGGCGGCAATCAGTTTCCAGCCGCTGGCCAGCGCCGCGCCCAGCACTGCCCAGAAGCCTTTCTTGGTGGCCACAGCCGCCGCGCCGCCAATGATCAGCGCGCCCAGGCCCAGCTCCGCCACGTGGTCGCCGGGTTTGAATTCGGAGTATTTCTGGCCGGCATTGAAATTGTAGGTGGCAAGCATTTTCTTGAATTGCGGCAGGTCGCGGTCCAGCGTCTGGGTGTCGGTGACCAGCACGGCGTTCATCACGCCCTCTCGGCCGAGAATGCGCACCGTGTAGTTCACCGACTCCACATTACCGGAGCTGACGCGAATCGCCCATTCCAGCTGGTGGGTGACGGGGTCGTAATGCGGCGGGGTGTGCCAGCCCAGCGTGTGCAGCGCCGGCATGCCTTGCTTGGCCCGCTCTTCATTGGACGGTTCGTCCGAATCCTTGATGGATTTGAGGATGGCGTCGGCGTCGATCTTTTCGTCGTCCTTCACGTAACCCATGGGGTCGAAGCTGAAATCCGACCACCAGCCCTGCTTGCTGACGATGATGATGTTGCCCGGCTCCGGCAGGTTTTTGGTCAGCCGCAGAAACTCGGAAGAGTCTTTTTCGTCCAGCCCGCTCTGCTCTGCGTTCAGAGACAGGGCGCCGCGGTTGACGATGGTTTCCTGGCGCGGTCCGGTGTGCCAGTTGAGTTTGTCAAAAGCGCTGTCGGCTTCGCCTTCGGCCAACGCCGTTACCGGGAAAGCCAACGCCAGCAACAGCAACAAGGTGTTTTTCTTCATTGTCGTCTCCAAAAATTTTCCGGCTTGGCCATGATGCTCCATGACTGCCGGCCCGGCTGATCACACCAGCCGCCCGTTATGCAAAATTAATATCCGGCATTGTGCCGCGACCCCGCGCGCAAGGCGAGCCCACGCGGCTGACCTACATCAGTCAATACGCAATAAAGCCCCCGGCCAGTGGGCGCGGGGGCTGTGTGGGGGCCGGGTTGGCCGAAGTGCTGCGGCTAGCTGTGCACAGTTTATTGTTGCGGGTTCTGATAAGCCCCGGCGGAGTAGGTCAGCTCGTAGCTGTGGCTGTAGATTTCCAGGATGTTGCCGAACGGGTCTTCCATATACACCATGCGGTAGGGCTTTTCGCCGGGGAAGTATTCGCGCACCGGCATGCGCTGCTTGCCGCCGGCGGCCACGATGCGGGCGGCCAGGCCTTCCACATCCGGGTCTTGCACGCAGAAGTGGAAGACGCCGCCTTTCCAGTATTCAAAGTTGTTGTCGCGTTTTTCCGCGTTGGCAAACTGGAAGATCTCCACGCCCACGCGGTCGCCGGTGGACAGATGGGCAATGCGGAACGATCCCCAGCCGGGGCCGAATACGTCGCTGCACATCACACCGATGGCGGAATCGTCTTCCGAGATGGTGGTGGGCGGCATGATCAGATACCAGCCCAGCACCTCGGTGTAAAAGCGGACGGCGGCATCGAGGTCGGTAACCGACAGGCCGATGTGGGAGAAATTGCGCGGGTAAGCGGGGTGTTGCATGGTCTGGCTCCTGTTCAAATGCATGGCGGCAGTCTAAGCTGGCAGCGCCATAACAAGAACCGCACAAACCTTATCTATTTGATAAATCCTGCTTATGATTAACCCACTCTGGTTGCGCTCCTTTCAAGCGGTGGTAGCCGCCGGCGGCTATACACGCGCGGCGGAACGGTTGAACCTGACCCAGGCAGCGGTAAGCCAGCACATGGCGCGGCTGGAAGCGGAAACCGGCCGCCTGCTAACGCGACAGGGCCGCGCGCTGGAGCTGACCCCGCGCGGGCATGCCTTGCTAGCCTACGCCGCAGAAGTGGCGTTAGCCGAAAGCCGGTTGCGGCAAACGCTGAGCGACGACGGCCCGCCGGCCGGCCCGGTGCGACTGGCCGTGCCCGGCAGCGTGGGCCTGATGCTGTACCCGCGCTTGCTGGCATGGCAAAGCCGCCATCCGGGCGTGTGGGTGGACCTGCGCTTTGCGCCGGAGCCCGGCATCCTGCGCGCACTGCTGGCGCAGGAGGCGGAGCTGGGCATTGTGACGCTGCCGCCCAGCGACAACCGGCTGACAGCGGACTGGCTGGGGCAGGAGGAGCTTTGTCTGGCGCTGCCCGCCACCAGTACGGCCAACAGCTGGGACGAGCTGGCGGCGCTGGGCTGGATAGGCCACCCGGACGGAGAGGCCATGGCCGGACGCTATCTGGCGCGGGCCTTCCCCGGCAAGCGGCTGGCGGACATGCCGCAACGCGGTTTCATCAATCAGATCAGCATGATTTTGCAGCCCGTCGCACTGGGGCTGGGCTTTACCGTGTTGCCGCGCCATGCGGTACAAGCCTTCGGCCACGCCGAAGCCCTGCGCTTGTGGCCGCAGCCGGAACCACTGAGCGATACGCTGTGGCTGGCGCGCCGGCGCGAGTGGCCACTGAGCCGCCCGGCCGCGCTGGCGGCGCAGCACATTCACGCGCTATTGGGCGAGACAGGCAACAGGTAGCGGCCCCGCGCACCAAAACAAAACCCCCGGCTTCACGGCGCGGGGGCTTTTTGTGGATAGCAGCTTGGCCGAAGGGCAGCAGCGGCCAGGCCGTGGCTCACGCAGGGTTTTGCTGTACGTTCACCATCCATGCTACGCCGAAGCGGTCCACCAGCATGCCGAAGCCCGGGCTCCAGAAGGTGGCCTGGAACGGCATGGTGACATTGCCGCCCTCGGCCAGCGCGTTGAAGCTGCGCTGGCCGGCGGCCACGTCGTCGGTTGCCAGCGACAGGCTGAAACCGGCATGGGCCCTGTGTTCCGAGCAGGCGCCGCCATCCGACATCAGCACATGGCTATCGCCCACGCGTACGGTGGCGTGCATCACTTTGTCGGCCATGGCCGGGTCGGGGGTGCCGCCCGCGCCGGGCGGGGCGTCCTTGAAACGCATCAGCAGAATCACTTCCGCATTCAGCGCTTGCTGGTAGAAGGCGATGACCTCATCGCAACATCCATTGAAAAACAGGTAGGGCTGTACTTGCATGGCGGGCTCCTCGCGCAGAGGCTGGACGCATCGCGTCCGGGTGGGGGTGACGGAGCGCGCCCGCATCAGCGCGCCCACGCCTCAACATAGAGTTGCGCGGGGGTGGGAGCAAGAGAAGATGGCGGGCGGCAAAACACAATGTCATCTGCTATTTCTAAAGAAGTCTGCAATGCATACAGGCTTTTCAAATTTTCATTTGCTTTGAATACTTCTTCGCCTGGCAATCAGGGCGGCAGGACAAGCCATCATGTCGGCCACACCACACACCTTGCTTGAACGATTCAGCCCGCGCTTTTGGGGCCACGGCCCGCGTCTGGTGGTGCTGGGCCACGGCATAGGCACCGACCAGAACGCCTGGCGGCTACAAAGGCTGGCACTGGTTGAGGCAGGCTATCGCGTGCTGACTTTCGACTTTGCCGGCGCCACGCCGGAAACGGAGGCCAGCTTCTCGCCCCATCACCACGACACGCTGTACGGGTTTGCCGAAGACCTGCTGGTACTGCTGCATCATCTGGAGATTGAGCCCGCCGCCTATGTGGGTCATTCGATTGGCGGGATGATCGGCCTGCTGGCCTGCGTGGCCGAGCCATCGCGCTTTGAGCGGCTGGTGCTGCTGGGTGCGTCCGCCCGTTACGTGGACGACCCGGCCAGCGCGTATCAGGGCGGCTTCACCCAGGAAGCGGTCCAGCAATTACTGGATGCGGCGCGCACCGACTACGCCAAGTGGGCCAACGGCTTTGCCCCCGCCATGGTGGGTGAGGTGAACCCGCACCTTTCCTCCGCCGAGTTTTCCCGCCATCTGCAGACGCTCAGGCCGGACATCGTGCACACCATGCTGAAGGCGGCCTTTCTGTCGGACCATCGCGCCGAGGTAGAGCGGCTGAGCCGCCCGCTTTATGTCTTGCAGACCAGCGAGGATGTAGCCGTGCCCTGGAGCGCGGCGCAATGGCTGGCCGAACACGGCAGGGCCCGGGCGCTGATCCGGCTGCCCACGCACGGCCACTTGCCTCACATGACAGCGCCTGACAGCGTCAATGCCGCGCTGCTGACTTGCCTGACCGGAAACGCCGATGGCTGACCTGTCGCTGGCGGTGGCGGCGGTCCGCGATCTGCTTGCCGCGGATGCGGTCTGCCTCTGGTTTGTCGAGGCGGAGTCCGTCGCAGTACCGGTGGCCAGCGCGCCGGCCGACTGGATGTCCCGCCCTTGCGTGCTGCCGATGGCGGATCAGCCCTGGCTTTTAACCGTAGGCGAGGCTGCGGCTGACATGCTGCCGCTGTCCCTGCGCGCGCGCGAAGCGCTGGGCCATGACAGTGCCGTGCTGCTGGCCCGGCGACAATTGTCGGCAACCGTCAATGTGGGCTTGCTGGCCTTGTGGCGACAGAGGGCGCCGCCTGCCAGCGGCCTGGAGAAAACGGTCGAGGTGCTGCTGACCGCGCTGGGACAGAACATCTGGCAAAGCGGCGCCGGCGTCAGCCTGCTGGAGGAAGATCCGCACCTGCATGCGCTGGCGGACGCACTGCCGCAGGGCATCGTCATCGTGCCGCTTGATGGCCGCATGGGCTTCGTCAACCACACCGCCGCTGGTTTGCTGGGCATCGCCAAAGGCGAAACCTTGCCCGCCCCCCTGTCTCAGGCGCTGCGCCGCCTTATCGAGCGGGCCATCAATGCCGAGGAGGTGTCCGGCTTTGTCTTGCCGCTATTGGGCGGCTTGCCGCCGGATGACGAACTGCGCAGCATCACCATGCGCTTGCCGGCCGGCCAGGCACTGAGGCTCACCATTGCCCCGGTTGGCGACAGCCAGACAAGCGCCTGGGCCTGGCTGCTGGACGACATCAGCCACGAAACCGCCTTGCAGGACAAGCTTTCGGCCAACGAGCACAAATTCCGCCATTTCTATCAAACCATGCAGGACGCCGTCGCGTTTTATGACCAGGACGGCCAACTGACGGAGGGCAATGCGGCGCTGCTCAAATTACTGGACTGGCCGCAACAGCCGGTAGCCCACGCCTTTGATCTGGGCTGGCAAGTGGAGACCTGGCAAAACATGATCACCGTCTGCCTGGCCCACGGCTTTGCGCCCATGGCCGAACGCCAGCTGCCCAGAGCGGATGGCGCGGTGGTGTTTGTGGAGTTCTCCTGCCATGTGCGCCGCGACAGCGCCGGCCGCGTCACCGGCTGGTACGAAGTGATGCACGACATCACCCAGCGCAAGGCCAGCGAAGCGCGGCTGCGGCTTGCCGCCACGGTGTTTGAACGGCATGCCGAGGGCGAAGTGCTGACCGATGCCAGTCACATCATCCTTGCCTGCAACAGCGCTTTCGTGGCCATGACCGGCTACAGCCATGACGAATTGCGCGGCCAGACGCCCCGCTTGCTCCACTCCGACAAGCACAACGACAGTTTCTACCTGCTGTTGCGCCAGCAGATTCACGCCCGGGGCTGGTGGCAAGGCGGTATCTGGAGCCGGACCAAATCCGGCGAGCTGTTTTTTAAATGGCTCACCATCAACGCTCTGCGCGACGAGGCCGGCAACATCACGCACTTTGTCGGCCTGTACCGTGAACCCGAAGCGGTAAACGCCGCGCAAGGCCGCATCGCCTATCTGGCCACGCATGATTCGCTGACCCGGCTGCACAATCGCCAGTGGCTGGAAGACCGCCTTGCCCATTTGCTGAGCGCCAGCATCGGCAAAGTCATTGGCGTGGCGGTGCTGCAGCTGGACAATTTGCACAGTGTATTGGGCACGCTGGGGCAACAGGACGGCGATGAGCTGATACGACGCGCCGCCGCCCGACTGCGCGAGGTGGGCCAAGACGCCATCGCCAGCGCGCGCTTGTCGGACGACCGGTTCGCCCTGGTGCTGGAGGCGGTGTCCATCGATCAGTTGAGCGACACCGCGCACTGGCTGCTGCAAGCGCTCAACACCCCGTCAGGCGCAGCCGCCGACCCGCACATGACCTGGTTGCTGGGCCTTAGCGCCTACCCGGAACACAGCGACCGCGCCGATGCCCTGCTGCTGAACGCGCAGGCGGCGTTAATGCGGCTCAAGGAGGCGGGCGGCAGCGGCTGCCTGCTCTACAGCGCGGACATGCGCAAGGAAATCACACGGCGCTTCCAACTGGAAAACGGCTTGCGCGCGGCGCTGGAGAAAGATGAGCTGTTTCTGCACTATCAGCCGCAGATTGCGGCGCACAGCCACCGGCTGGCCGGCTGCGAAGCGCTGGTGCGCTGGCGGCGCGGGCAAAACATCGTGCCGCCCGGAGAATTCATCCCGGTGGCGGAACGCTCCGACCTGATCATCCCGCTGACGCGCTGGGTACTGCGCCGCGTTTGTCTGGATCTCCAGCTCTGGGACAAACAAGGCCTGGCCCCGCCAGTGGTCAGCGTCAATATTTCCGCCCGCCATTTCCAGCGCCCGGACATGGTGGATGATCTGCTGGCCATCGTGCGCGAGCATGGCATTTCCCCCTACCGGCTTTGTCTGGAAATCACTGAAGGGCTGCTGGCAGAGCCCGAGCAAACCTCCGGCAAGCTGCTGGCGCTGAAGACGGCGGGCTTTCACATCAGCATCGACGACTTCGGTACCGGCTTTTCTTCGCTGTCTTACCTGAAGCACTTTGCGCTGGATGAAATCAAGATCGACCGCAGCTTTGTCGAGCATCTGTTTGACGAGGAGGGCGACCAAGCCATCGCGCTGGCCATTCTCGCCATTGCCCGCAGCCTGAGCATGCGCGTGGTGGCCGAAGGGGTGGAAACCCTCCAGCAGGCCGCCTTCTTTCGCCAACACGGCTGCGAGCTGCTGCAAGGTTATCTCTTCGCCAAACCCATGGCCGCGGAAGCGTTGGCGGACTTGCTGCTGCGCCCCGGCGGCCCGTTTGCCGACCCGGCCTGAGGCGCTAAGAGCTGAGGCAAGGAGGCGCGACGCAGCATCAGGAATTTTGTCAGCCGCTCTAAACGCTCAGGGCTTGCGCAGGGCCGGCAACATGCGGCGCAGCACATCGCCCTGCCCTTGCAGGCGGTGAGCGATGGCCCCGGCCACATGCAGGCCGATCAGCATTGCCAGCGCATAGGCAGTGGCGGAGTGGGCCAGCCCCAGCAAGTGGGAAAGCTCGCGGTTTTTCTCCAGCAGGGTGGGCAGCGTCAGGCTGTCGAACAGGGTCAGCTCGTGGCCGGCGGCATTGGTTTTCAGCCAGCCCAACAAGGGCACCAGCAGCATGCCCAGATACAACAGGCCGTGCACGGCTTTCTCAGCCAGATACTGCGGGGTACCGGCAGGATTCACCGACGCCGGCAGCCGGCGGCTCGCCAACAGGCGGTTGAGCAAGCGCGCGGCGGCCAGGGCCAGCACCAGCACGCCAAGGGCGCGGTGCAGGTCCATCAGTTCGGTGGCGTCGTCCAGCAGCCAGCCCACCGCCAGATTGGCGAAAATGGCCAGCGCCACCAGCCAGTGCAGCAGCACTACCGACAGCGGATAACGATCTTGCTTGTTCATAATGTTCTCCCGTCTGGGGCAAGCGGACTGCGCCAGCATCAATTGAGGTAGTTGTGGTAACGCTTCTTGATGGGATTGGTCTGGGCCAGCGCCGCTTTGGCGGCGGGCAGGTTATTGGCCTGCACTTGCACGGCTACGGCGTCCAGTTGGATTTGCAGTTTCTGCATGCCTTCCTTGTAGAGCGCCGGGTCTGCCTTCCAGTTTTGCTGGCTGGCGCGGCGGCTGTCGTCTTGCAGGCGGGCAAACTGCTTGGAGAAGTCCTGCATATTGTTGCTGGCCATGGCGGCCTGCATGGCCTGTTTCATGTCTTTCATCAGGTTTTTCACCTCGCCGGCCTGTACGGTGGAAACAGCGGCGAAAGCGAGCAGGCCGGCGGCCAGCAGGATGCGGGTTTTCTGGGTCAAGACGGACATCGGCGAAGCTCCTTGGGTAGGGTATGGCGCCGATGATAGAGTGCGCGACTTAAGGCAACCTTAAACGCCGCGGGGCAGTGAATGGCGCAAGGCAAAGCGAGGGCCCGACGCCGCTTGCCGCTGGCAAGGCACAGGACAAGGGGCGGCGGTTTGCTGAGCGGCCTTACAGCGGCGGCAGCCGCTTTTTCAGGTACAGCCGGCGGTGGCCGGGTGGGCAGTCTTCCAGCTCTCCCATCAGTTCAAACCCGCAGCGCTGGTAAAAACCCGGCGCCTGAAAACTGTAGGTGTAGAGAAACACGCCCACGCAGCCGCGCCGGCGCGCTTCATCGTCCACCAGCGCCATCAGCCGGCGGCCCAGGCCAGAGCCGCGATGATCGGGATGCAGCCACAGGTAGTCCACATACATCCAGCCCATGCCGTCGTTGCCGAACAGCCCGCCCACCACCTCGCCCCTTTCGTCGCGGGCGTACAGCTCCAGATTGCGGTAGGCGGAGTGATTGCCGTACAGATGCTGGCCGATCACCTCGGTGTTGAAGGCTTTGAGGCCGTCCTCGATCACCGCGCGGGCGGCGGGATTATCGCCAAAGTGAAACTGATAGGGTGTGTTCATGGAATGTGCCTGATCAATAAACCCGCCCCGCTTGCCGGGGCAAAACCGCATTCTGCCTGACGCCGCCGCCAGCCTTCGGCCAACCTTGATTGCCGGCATGGCGGCAATCCTGCCGTACAGATGGTTGACCACCGCTCAGGGCAACAGGCAATAGGTTTTGCGTACGGTTTCGTCCACTTCCCATATACCTTCGCTGTGGGCGGGAAAGTACAGCGCATCGCCCGCCTGGATGTGAAACACCTCGCCGCTGTCGGCAATGAAACGGCACCGGCCCTGAATGAAGTGGCAGAACTCGGCGTTCTTGATCTGCCGCCGCCAGCGGCCCGGCGTGCACTCCCACACGCCGGTTTCCACCCCGGCGTCCGGTTCTGCGTCATGGGTGGCAATGCGCGAGGGCGGGCTGGATAGCGGCAACCCCACGTCCTGCGGAGCGGAAAGCGTTTGCTGCTGGGCCTGACTGAGTTGAACGATGGGCATGCGATGTCCTTTTAATCATGAGCGATGCGGAATGAAGGGCCGGCCGGGCAAAACCTGGCCAGCAACGCTCGGACCCGCTCACAAAACCCCTGATCCTGCGTTGCGCTTCCTTGTCGTACTGCGGGCACGGCCGGCGCCGGCGCGCCTTGCCTCAGTCGTGATACTGATTTTTGCCAGCCGCGCTTACTGCATCAGGCTTTCCATGCGATTGGCCAACCCTTGCGCCAAGCGCCGTTGCCAGGCCGGCGAGGCGGGGTTGTTCAGCACGCGGTCTTCCCAGTCGAAGCTGCGGATGATGCCGTTGTAACCCAGCCAGCGCAGCGGCTCCGGCTCCCAGCGTGCCACTTCGGCGGTATTGCGCAGCCAGGGAATCTGCCGCAACTTGCCGTTGCGGTGGGTAATGAGCGAGGCGATGGTGCGGCCGGCCAGATTGGTGGCGCCCACGCCCTCGCCGCCATAGCCGCCGGCAAAGTACACACCGCGATCATCATCGGCGACGATTTGCGGATGAAAGCGCCGCGCCACGCCCAGGTTGCCGCCCCAGCCGTGGGTAATGGCGGCGTTGCCCAGCATGGGAAACAGCTCCAGCATCATGTTGCGGCGCATGGCCACTTCTTCGGCGGACAGGGCAAAGTGGCTACGCAAGCGGCCGCCAAAGCGGTAGCCGCCGCGCGCGCCGAACACCAGCCGGTTGTCGCGGCTGCGCTGGCCGTAGCTGACCAGCCGGCTCCATTCGCTGAAGGCCTGCCCTTCGGCCAGACCTATCTCGTCCCACAGGTCTTGCGACAGGGGTTCGGTGGCAATGATCAGGCTCTGCACGGCAATCTGGTGGCCGCGCACGCCCTGCAAGCTGCGCGAATACGCTTCCACCGCCGGCACCACCCACTTGGCCGCTACCCGGCCGCTGGCGGTGCGCACGGCTTGACGTTCGATGGCGACGACCGGCGTTTGCTCGTAAATGCGCACGCCCTTGGCCTCCACGCAGCGGGCCAGCGAGCGCGCCAGCCGCGCCGGCTGCACGGTGGCCACGTGCGGCGAGAAAATGCCGCCGAAACGGGTGGCCAGTTTGAGCTGCCGATCCAGCTCCGCGCCGTCCAGCCAGCGGAAGTCCTGCTCGCCGTGGCCGTGCGCGCGCCAGTGCGCCAATTGCTGGCGCAGGCGGGTTTCCTGCTCAGGGTAGCGGGCGGCGCAATAGAGTACGCCGCCCTTGCGGAAGTCGGCGTTCAGGCTTTCCCGCGCCACCACCCGCCCCACTTCGTCGGGGATATCCCGCAGGATGTCCAGGCACTCCGCGCGGCCGGCGGCGTCCAGATGCGCCAGCAGGCGGTCTTCACCGGCCAGCTCGCCAATCACCCAGCCGCCGTTGCGACCGGATGCGCCATAACCGGCAATATTGGCTTCCAGGATGGCGATGTCCAGATCCGGGGCGTACTGCTTGAGGTAATAGGCGGTCCACAAGCCGGTGTAGCCGGCGCCGATGATCACCACGTCGGCACTGGCGTCGCCGTCCAGCGCCGCGCGCGGACGCTTTTCCGCCGCGTCCAGCTGATCCATCCACAAGCTGATGTCGCTTGCCTGCGTTGCCTGCTCCATGGCGCTCTCCCATCGGTTGATGGGTCACACCTTAAACGGCGTCGGACGGAGGCGTCGTCGCTGCGGACACGCGAGAAAAGTCGCGCAGCCAGGCGGCGGGTGTCATGCCGGTGACTTCGCGAAAAGCGCGGTAAAAAGAGGACAGCGAGTTGAAACCGACGGAGAACGCCAGCTCGTCCACCCGCGCCGCGGCCGGAGCAGGCTCAAGACGGCTGAGCAAATGTCGCACGCGCGCTTCGTTGAGGTATTGGTAGAAGCTGCGGCCCAGCACCTGATTGAAAAGATAAGACAGCTGGTTGCGGCTGTAGCCGGTGGCGGCGGCCACCGTCGGCAAGCTGCAATCCGGGTCGAGAAACGGCCGACGTTGGCCGAAGAAGGCGTGCAGGTCTTCCGCCATGCGGCTGAGCTGGCGCGCGGACAAGCCCAGCTTTTGCAGCGGGCCGCGCGGGTCCGCCGCGCCTTTCGCGCCGGAGGGGCGTTGCAAGGTGGCGTATTCATTGATGCGCCACACCAGATTGTCGCGCACGCGGATGGCTTCGCTGCTGCGGAAATAAGCCCCGCCCTCTTTCAGCGACAGCCGATACTGAATGAAGGCGGTGTCGCCATCCACGCGGATGCGGTCCAGATGTTCCAGCCGGCCGCTCTCGGCCTGCGGCAAGGAGGCGCGCACGTAATCGCGCAGCTCGTCCTGACGAAAGACGCGGTTTTGCAGCAGGTCGTGATATTCGATGTCCGGGTGGTACAAGGCGAGGATGGCGTCCAGATCGCGGTTTTTCCAGGCGTGGTGATAGCGCAGCACCACCGCGTGGGTGGCGGGGTCAAATCCTGCGCCGTCTGCTGCCTGCATGTGCCGCTCCTTGTGCCGCTGCCGCCCGCTCAGGATGGCGGGCCCGGCTGACAGCATAGCAAGCCGCAAGGCTCAGGCGAAGACCGCCACCACCTGACGCGACAACGCCACCAGTTCGCCGTCCGGCCCGTGCAGGTGGGCGTCCTGATTGGCATAGCCATCGCGCGCGGCCGCCAGGCTGGCGTCCATGCGCCACCAGCCCTCGCTGGATACCGGCTGGCCGTGGTGGATAAACTCCAGTTCCCAACTGAGCGTACTGGCCGGCGCATGCCCTTTCACCATGGACAGCGCCACCGGCGGGATGGCGTCGGCCATGGCCACAATCTGCTCCTCGCCCATCAGGCCCTCGTCGCGCTGGCGCAACAGGATACGGTTGAATGGCTGGTCATGACCGCTGAATGGCAGCCCGCCCTCTACCCAGCGGTAGGCGTAATGGCGGGTGAATTCCGGCGACATACCGGCGATGAAGGGCAGCTCCGGGCTGGGCGACGCCTGCTCGGCCAAGGGTTTGACCGGCGCGGCGACAGACAGCGCCGACTCGCGCGAAGCGCCAAACGCCGCCACGAACATCGCCGCCACCTGATCGCCGGTCAGCAAGCGCGCCGCCATTTGCACGGCGGAACGCCCCTGCCGCAGCAGCTCAACCCGCAGGCTTGCTTGCCCCGGCGCTACCGGCGCGACAAACGTGGTATGCAGCGACCACAAGGGCGGCAGCTCCGGCATTGCCGTGCGCATGGCGCGCACCGCCAGCAGTGCCTGCACCCCGCCAAACAGGGTGCGGCCCTGCGCCCAGCTCTCGTCCACCTCGGCAGTGAACAGGCCAGGCTCGCCCGCCACGGCGGCTACGCTGCGACACACTTCATCGATATGCATGGTTTTTCTCCTGGAGGTCCTGCCTGCGCCATCCGGCGGGGCAAGCAGCGTGCAGGCAGTCTAGCAGTGGCCTGCCCGGACCATCAGTGGCAATATTGACAATCTTCATGCCGATATCGCCATCATCATGCATCAGGTTCGCTTGCTCCTGCTGGACAACTGCTATGCCGGCAGCGTGACCGGTTTCATCGATCTGCTGCACTTCGCCAACCAGATTGCCCAGCGCAAAGCTTGGCCGAAGGCCTTCCACTGGCGGGTATTCAGCCTGGACGGTCGGCCGGTGACCACCGCCTCCGGCCTCTCGCTCACACCGGAGGGCGATGCCGCGCTGGCCAGGGACGCTGACACGCTGGTGCTGCCGCCGCTGGGCTACCAGCGACTGGCGGATTTCGAAGCCCGGCTGGCGACGGAAAAGGCGGCTGGCGCACTGGCCGCCCGCCTGCACAGCGAGGGCCGGCGCGTACTGTCCTTTTGCACCGGCGTGCCGCTGCTGGCGGAGCATGGTTTGCTGGATGGCCGGGAGGCCACAGTGAGCTGGTGGCTGCATCACTGGTTTCGCCAGCGTTACCCGCAAGTGCGCTTGCAGGACTACGCCACTTGCAGCGAATCGGACGGCGTTTGGTGCGGTGGGGCCACCACGTCTTATATCGATCTGGCGCTGCGGCTGATCAGGCAGGTGGCCGGCGTGGAGCTGGCCATGTCCTGCTCGCGCCTGATGCTGGCGGACCTCAATCGCGCGAGCCAGGCACCATACATGTCGATGCAGAGCTTTGCCGGCCACGGCGACGAGCTGGTGCTGCGCTGTCAGGCCTGGTTGCAACAGCACTTGGCCCACCCTTACCGGCTGGGCGAACTGGCCGACAGCGTGGGCGCGAGCGAACGCACGGTGATGCGGCGTTTTCAGCTGGTGCTGGGCCAGCCGCCCTTGCGTTATCTGCAGCAATTGCGCTTGCAGGCGGCGCGCCGCCTGCTGGAAACCAGCACCTTGCCGCTGGAGGATATCGTCGGCCGGGTGGGCTATGCCGATGCGGCCAGCTTTCGCCGCCTGTTCCAGCGCGAACTACAATGCACGCCGGCGGAATACCGCCGCCGCTTTGCCGCCTGAGCCACGAAAACGCGCCGATAAAACCGGCTGCGGATCATGAATCCCCCCCTCTCGCTTCCCGGTCAGCCAGCGAACCCCTTCTTCAATTGGCCGTGCAAGGACGTTGGAGGGGGAATAAACGGCAAGGCTGCGGCATTGCCAAGTTAAGCGCGGCTAACAAACATCCATATCACGGCTAAGGCGAGGCGCCGACGCGGGCAGTCCTTGAGTACGCAAGGAGACGCAACGCAGCTTCCGGTGTTTTGTTGGCGGCGCCAAGTCGAAAGGCCCGACTTGGCCGGGCCCTACGCCATCCTGCCCAATGCCTGGCCAGCCTCCGACGCCGGCAAAGCCAAAGGCGCGGTCTAAGGGCCGCGCCTTTGCTGTTTCGCCTACTCAAGTTACAGACGGTAAGCGGCGACGATGCCCTGCATCTGCCTGGCTGCGGCGTCCAGTTGGCGCGCCGCGCTGGAAGTGGCGCCCGCGCCCTCGTTGGCCTCGCGCGCCATGTCGGCGATGCGGTCCACCTGTACGGCGATATCGGTACTGGCCGAGGCCTGCTCGCGAATGGAGCCGGTAATGCTGCCCACCAACCCCACCAGATCCTGCGTGGTGCTGCCGATGCGGCTGATGGCGTCCTGCGCCTGATCGGCCCGTTGCAAACCGTTGTCCACGCGAGACACCGTCGCGCTCATGGCGCGACCGGTCTGCTCGTTGCTGTCGGAAATGGCGCGGATGACAGTGGTGATCTCGCCGGTCATGGCGGCGGTGCGTTCGGCCAACTTGCGCACCTCGTCCGCCACCACCGCAAAGCCGCGCCCCTGCTCGCCGGCCCGCGCCGCCTCGATGGCGGCGTTGAGCGCCAGCAGATTGGTCTGGTCGGCAATGTCCTTGATCACGGAAACAGAGGCCACGATGGTCTGCGCCTGTTCGCCCAGCCGCCGCACGCTGTCGGAGGCATCGCGTACGGTGGCGGCGATGTCGCGGATATCGTCCACCGTGGCGCTGACCACCTGATGACCGGAGCTGGCCAGATCGCCGGCGGCTACCGCGTGATCATTGGTGGAGGCCGCCTGCGAACCCACGTGGTTGATGCTGACGGTCAGCTGCTGCACGGTGGCGGCCACACTGGCCGACACTTCGCTTTGCGCCTCGGCGGTACGCGCCACGTCGGTGGAGGTTTCCGCCAGCGTGGTGGCCGCGCCGGCCACGCGATGGATGTTGCCGGCCAAGTCGGACAGGCTCGACTGCAAACGGTCCACCAAGCCGTTGAAGGCCTGGGCGATGCTGCCCAGCTCGTCCTGGCTATCGGCCGGCGCGCGGCGGGTAAAGTCCAGCGAGCCGGCGATATCGCTGATGGCGCCTTGCAAGCCGCTGATGGCGCGACTGATGGAGCGCGCCAGCGACCAGCCGATAGCGCTCACCACGATCAGGCACAACAGCACCGTGCCCCAGCTGATGGCCTGCACCCGCGACAGCAGGGCGCGGGCATCGCCGGCCGCCCCGGCAGTCACGCTGTAGTTGTATTGCAGATGCTTGCCCGCCGCCGCCAACACGGCGCGCGAAGCCGGCTCCACCATGCGCAGGGCGGATTTGGAGGCCACGATATCCCCACTCTCGGTGGCTTCCAGATAGGGCTTGAGCTGCGCCACGTAGTCGTTGAGGGTTTTCAGGTCCGCCGCCAACAAGGCCTTGTCGGCCTCATCCAGCGGCTGATAAGCCTTGAGTGCGGCGCGCGCGTCGGCCTCTGCGTCGGCAATGGCCTTGGGCAAGGCCATCAGCTCATTGGCGTTGTCGGTGGTTTGCAGCAGCAGGGAATCGGCATGCAGCCGCAACACGTCGGCTTCGAAGCGCTGCAATGATTTGAGACTGGGCATCTGCTCGCTCACCACTTCTTCCACGAAGCGGCCGAGACTGAAAACGGTATAGGCGATAACGGCGCCGCTAAGGCAAAGGCCCAGCGTGGAAATGGCCGCCAGCATGGTAAGACGGTACTTGATCTTCATCGTTTGCATTCCGCATAGCCCGAGGGCCGGTCCATCCTCTATGCCGTCGACGAGACGGCCTCCCCGTTCCGGGAATGCGCATGGCGATGCATTATTTGATCTGAAAATATCGCCAGTCATGAATACCGCCATGAACCTGCATTGCAACACACATGATGCGCATGTGCGTCAATGCGTGAAAATCATGGAAATACTCGCTCAAGACAGCATAAAAGGTCTTCATTGCCCGCTAACCGTCTTGAGACACCCCCTGAACCCGGCCATCATCTAGCCACGCATTTGATCAAAATGGCAAGAAAAAGGCGCAATTCCGCTATTCCGCCGGCAAAAGTGCGTCATCCGGGCGACGCCGCTCAGCGGCGACGCAATTGCGGCGCTGCCGGCAGGCCGGCCAGGGTGGCGGCGATCATGCGCTCGCTGTCGGCCAGCGCCTGTTCGGCCTGACCCTCGTCATAGCTGAACTTGAGCATGGAATAGATGCCGTCGAACACGGCGTAGAGGTAGCGGTTGCAGAGGGGCACATCCAGGTCTGCCGGCAGCTCGCCGCAGGCGATGGCCTGCTTCAGCAAACGCCGGCTGTAACGCATGGATAGGCTGTCCATCAGATTGCGCCGACGCAGGATGGGACGATTTTCTTCGTTGCGTTCGCACTTGAAGTAGAGGATTTCCCCCACCCGCTGCAGCTGACCAGGGCGGCTCCACAGCAAGAGGTAATAGCCGGCGGCCTGGGCCAGCGCCGCCATCGGGCTGTCCAGCCGCGGCAGGCTGTCGAAGTGGTCGTGCTGCATGGCGCGCTCGGTCATGGCCAGGCACACCTCGATCTTGTTGGCGTAGTGCCCGTACACCGCGCCGCGCGATACGCCGGCGGCGTCGGCGATATCAGCCATGGTGGTGCTGGCAATGCCCTTGGCCAGAAACACGCGCTCCGCGCCGTCGAGAATGGCGTCCCGCGTTTTCTGCGAATCTTCCTTGGTTTTGCGCGCCATGCCCTTGCACCCCGCCTTGAGAGACGCGCCATTATGCCACAATTAAATAATTAATCGCTCATGACTGATTAAATGTTAGACTACCTGTTTCAACACCAACGCCAGAGCGCCGCCATCTGCCGCAGGCAGGCCCTAACCACGGGCAGCCGGCAAGACGTCCTGCCCTCCGGCGCAACCTTCCATTCATCAAGGAGCGTCTGTCATGACTGCCGATCTGCGCGATCTGGACACCCTGCCCGTACGCCGCCTGTTCTGGCGTTACGCGGCGCCGTCCATCGCCGGCATGCTGGTGACGGGCGTCTATTACCTGGTGGACGGCATGTTCGTCGGCCGTTACGTGGGCGAAACCGGTCTTGCCGCCATCAATCTGGCCTACCCGCTTGTGATGTTCATCCTGGGGGTAGGGGCCATGCTCAGCATGGGCGCGGCTACCCGCGTCAGCCTGTCGCAAGGCGCGGGCAAGCCTGATGAAGCCAGAAACGCACTGGCCGCCGGCCTGTGGCTGACGCTGCTGGCCGGGCTGCTGATACCGCTGGCGGGCTGGCTATGGCGCGAGCCGCTGCTGAGCCTGCTGCGGCTGGATGCCAGCCCGGCCTTGCGCCAGCAGGCCGGGCTCTACCTCTCACTGATGCTGGGCGGCGCGGTGCTGGTGCTGGGCCAATTTATGACGGCGGCGCTGCTGCGCAACGATGGCCGCCCGCGGCTGGCCACTGCCTTGCTGAGCGCCGGCGCGGTGCTGAACATCCTGCTCGACTACCTCCTGGTGGTGGTGTGGCCCTTCGGGCTGGCCGGCGCCGCAGTGGCCACCCTGTTGGCCGAAGGTCTGGTCAGCGCCGCAGGCCTGATATATCTCACTTCGCGTCATGCCCGCCTGCGCCTCAGCGCCAGCGATCTCTTGCGCTGGCCGCGCGGTATGGCCGATGTGCTCAAGCTGGGCTTGTCCGGCTTCATGATGGAGCTCAACCTGGCCTTGCTGCTCATCGTCCACAACCTGCAACTGCTGCGTTACGGCGACGAAACCCAGGTAGCCGCCTATGCCATCGCCGGTTATACCGAATCGCTGTTCATTCTGGTGGTGCATGGACTGGCCATCGGCGTACAACCGCTGATCAGCCACGCCACCGGCGCCGGTGAACCGCGCCGGGTGGCGGAAACCCTGCGCTACGCCATTCGCGCCACCTTGCTGACGGGGGGGCTAAGCTGGCTGCTGGTGCAGGCTCTGCCGGAGCTGATCGCCACCGTCTACACCAGCGACAACCCGGTCCTGCTGGCGGCCGGCGTCGCCGCGCTGCGGCTGCACCTGCTGGCCATGCCGCTGGACGGGCTGATCATCATGGGCGTGGTGCTGCTGCAAGCCATGGCCGATACGCGCGGCGCGCTGTTCGGCACCGTGGGCAAAACCCTGTTGCTGCTGCCTGTGTTGTGGCTGCTGCCACAAGCGCTGGGGCTCAACGGCGTCTGGCTGGCGCTGCCGCTGGTAAATCTGTTGCTGGGCGCGGTCATGGCGCTGATGCTGGCGCGCCAGTTGCGTCGTCTGAGCGGCATTCGCCGCCGTCAGCCCGCCTTGACCTGACCCCCTGCCGACGGCGGGCGCTTCCGCTATGATGATGGTGACATTTCCCCGGAGCCGTCTCATGCCGTCCGCTCGTTTGCTGCGCGCCTGCCTCAGCCTGCTGTGCTTGTTCTTCGTCCTGTGCGCGCCCGCTCGCGCAGCCGAACCGCGCCTTGCGCCCGATGCCTGGGAGCAGGAACGCACGCTCACCCTCGGCAACACGCCGGTATATCTGTTTCTGGCCCGCGAAGGCGAACTCACCCCGCAACAACGCGTAGAACGCGTCCGGGCGCGGCTGGCCGTGCTAGACGAAAGCGATGCCGCCAAACCGGTTACCGCCACCCCCTTCGGAGGCGGGGCCAGTGCCGGTTACCGGCTGGCGGTCAACGGCAAGCCGCTGTTCAACATTCTGGCGGGCGATCTGGACCCGGCCGACGGACTCAGCCTGCAACAATCCGCCGCCAATGTGCAAAAACGGCTGGACGATCTTCGCCTGGCGTATCTCGAACAACACTCCGCCAGCTCACTGTCGCTGGGCGCGGGGCTGGGCTTGCTGGGTACGCTGGTCTTCGCCGCCATACTGTGGCTGGTGCTGAAAGCCCGCGGGCTGTCGCTGCAGAAACTGACGCAACGCACCGCGCTCGGACCCGCATGGCTGCGGCGGCGGCCCGAGCTGCAACAATTGCTCAGCATGTTGGAGCGGGGCGTCATCAATATCACCGCCCTGCTGGTAGGGCTATTTGCCACCTATATCTGGCTGACCTGGCTGCTGGCCCGCTTTCCCTATACCTTGCCCTTCAGCCGTCGGCTGGGCCGTTTCCTGTTCGGCCTGTTCGGCGATCTGGGCGCCAGCGCGCTGGGCGCGGTTCCCGGCCTGCTGACGGTCGCCATTATCTTTCTGCTTACCCGCCTGCTGGGGCGTTGCGTGCAGCTGCTGTTCGACATGGTGGAAAGAGGGCAGCTGAGCCTGCCGGGCATGCATGCGGAAACCATCGGCGCCACCCGGCGGCTAGTCAGCACCGTGCTGTGGCTGTTCGCCCTCACCGTGGCCTATCCCTATCTGCCCGGTGCCAACACCGACGCCTTCAAGGGCATGAGTGTTTTCTTCGGCCTGCTCGTCACCCTGGGTTCAGCCGGCATCATGAACCACGCCATGAGCGGCCTGGTGCTGGTTTATTCCCGCGCCATGCGACCGGGCGATTTTGTGCGCGTGGGCGATGTGGAAGGCGTGGTCACCGAGCTGTCCGCCCTGTCCACCAAGATCAAAACCCGCAACGACCATGAAATCACCGTGCCCAACGCCGTGGTGGTGGGCGGCAAGGTGGAAAATTTCAGCCGCACCCAGGACGGGGTGGGCATGATGATCACCACTACCGTCACCATCGGCTACGACACGCCGTGGCGGCAGGTAAAGGCCATGCTGGAGCTGGCCGCCCGCCGCACCCGGCTCATAGACCAACGTTTGCCGATGCGGGTGCGCATGCTGGCCTTGCAGGACTTCTACGTGGAGTACGAATTGCAAGCGCGCGGCCTGCCGGGCCAGCTGTCCCATGATGTGCGCAGCGAGCTGCACGGCCACATACAGGACATCTTCAACGAATTTGGCGTTCAGATCATGTCGCCGCACTTCATCGCCCAGCCGGAAAACAATGTGCTGGTGCCGCGCGAACACTGGTACGACGCGCCGGCGCAAGCCGATCAGGACCCGCCGCCACCGGCCAAGGACTGAATATCGACTCGTTGGCCGCAAGCAAAACCGATTCCCTTGTCATGGATCATGCCGGATATTGTTTCTTTAAAATATAACCGGAATCCGGCCCGCTTTTATTAGGCAAGCCTTGCCCCGCGCCAAAGCCCGCTGCTATACCGAAATCATTACGGGGCCTTATTCAAAGACGGGAGACAACATGGCCACCCCCCCAATGAAGCTGCTGATCCTGGAAGATCAGGTTGTCCTGCGCAAGCTGATCTCCCGGCAAACCGGTTTTTTCAGTCGCTACCCAACCGATATCGACGAATTCAGCGACGCCGCCGAGGCCTTGCGCAGCGTGGCCGAACACCGCTACGACCTCATCATTACCGACATCGGCATGCCGGGCATGAGCGGCATCGATTTCATCAAGAATCTCTCCGCAATGGGCTGTAACGCCTCATTGCTGATCGTCTCCGGCTACGATGTCAAAATCTTGGAAGTCATCGCCTCGATGGGGCGGGCCCAGGGCTTGCCGGCAGTGCATTTCCTGACCAAGCCTTACTCCATGGATGCCTTTCTGGACAAGCTCAATCAGGTGTTCAGCGAGATGGAGCAGCGCGCCGCCCTCCAGGGGCTGGATCAAGGCAAATTCTGGGATGCTTTGAACAGCGCCAACACGCTCCTGCACTTCCAGCCCGTACGCGACCGCGCCAATCGTCAAACGCGGGGTTATCAATTGCGTTTCCTGCAACTGCCGGATGGCGGGCAGCACGTGGCGCTGACGCCCGAACTACTGCGATCGCTCAGCGATAACCCGCAGTTGCCTGCGCTGATCACCGAAACCTTGCTGGAACGGGTGGCCAACTGGGTAGCGTCCCTCCCAGAGGAAAGCCGAGCGGGAAAACGGTTCTACTTTGAAATCGGCAGCGAGGCACTGGCCTGCGAAAATCTCTTCGACCGCTTCGCCATGCAGTTGCGGCAGCTGCGTTTGCCCAACCAGCAATTCGGCTTTCTGGTCGGTCATGGCTTGCAGGAAGGCCGTTCGCCGGTGGGTTTTGAAAACATCGCCAAGCTCAAATACATCGGTTTCCCCCTGCTGGCCCACAAGCTGGAGGAAGGCGCCTTTACACTGGCCAACCTGCTGCGCCTGCCCTTCGACGGCGTCCACCTCTCCTGCAGGGCGCTGCGGTTGCTGGCCGACACCGGTCTTGGCGGCCCGTCGCCGCTCGGCTTCCTGCTGAATCTCGGCATTCCCGTCTCCCGCCTCACTGTCACCGGCATTGATCACGAAGCCGACATGGCCTGGCTGGAAGGCGTAGGCGACATCAGCTTGCAGGGCGAGCAAATTGCGCCCCTGCTCTCAAAACAGGCAATCATGGCCGATATAACAAGCGCTACCGAAGCCAAAGGAGCTTCGGCCTGATCGTTAACAAGGGGAAAACATGTCCATCGAACTGGGAAAACTGAAGGTGCTGGTCGTGGACGATCAATCCCTGGTGCGCACGCTGGTCAGCCAGGCCTTGGTCTCCATGGGAGTGAAAGCTGATCTTATTTCACAAGCCCCGGATGGCAGCACCGCCATGCGCGTCCTGGGTATGCGCCAGGTGGATCTGGTGCTGTGCGATGTGGAAATGCAGCCGATGAACGGCATGGACCTGCTGAAAGAAATCCGCTGCGCGCACACAGCCAATCCGTCCAATCTGCCCTTCATCTTTTTGTCCGGCCATGCCGACCGCAACAATATCGAAGTCGCTCTCAAGCTGAATGTGGACGGCTTTGTCGTCAAGCCGCCCAAACCGGTCGACGTGGAAAAGGCTATTGGCCTGGCCATGAAAAGAACGCGACCGGACATCGACCCTTTCCGCTACTACGAGGTCGACACCGGCACGGATTACGACCACAAAGTGTTCCGCCGCCTGTTTGAAATGCGCGAGCAAGGCGAAGAAGCCGCTCAACAGGAAACCGTCACCTTGCTGAGCGCCAGGGCCGACTCGGTGCTGGCGGCTGATTTGCGCAGCAAGTCCGGCCACCTGCTGTTGCCGCGCGGCGCCGTGATTTCCGCCAACCAGTTGGCCGTGCTGAAAGACTTCAGCGACCGTTATGGCGTTACCGAACTGATCATCGAGCCCGTGCCGGACGCGGACAGCCCCCAATCCGCTGAAAGCTGACCGTGAAACCGTCGCTGCCCGCCGGCTGGCTCAACATCCGCATGCCCAGCCATACCCGCTCCATCAGCCGGGCAGTCATGGCTATCGTGCTGTTGCTGGGCTTGCTGCAATTGGGCTGGATTATGGAAATGATGGCGGCCGGGCTGGAAAGCTATCACCAGGCGGAACAGATGTCGCGCGTCAACAGCGCCGGTAACCAGCTCTACAATTCTGCCCGCCTGCTGCGCGACGAAGCCATCCAGACCCGCACCATCCTTTACAACGGCCACAGCCCTTCCCAGGATGAAACCCAGAACCTGCGCAGCCTGCGCCTGCGGGGCGATGACGCGTTGCGGCAGGCCAGGGAAAGCATCAACGCCGACTTCTCGGATGCCCCCAAGGGCGAGCTGGCCAACCTTGAGTTGCAGTTCACCAACTATCAAAACCTGCGGCAAGACGCAGACAACGCCCTGGCCGACATGCGTGGGCCGGATGAGGATCTGGGCCAGCAAGTGGAACTGGCGTCCCGTCACCTGCAAAACGCCATCAGCGACATGCAGGCGCGGCTACTGAGCTTCACCAACCCCGGCGATTCCGCGCTGCATTCGGCCAGCGATGCCCTGCAGGAAATCTGGGGCATCAGCAACAGCATGCGCGGCACCGCGCTGGCGCTGGTGCTGCGCAGCGACACCAACGCTCGCCTGAGCGATTCGGAAGAGGTCGAACTGCAATCCGCCGCCGAGCGCGGCAATCTGCTGCTGTCCAAATTGCTCGTCGACACCAAGCGCATTGACGACGCGCAGTTGAGCGATCTGGCGTCCCAGCTGAACGACCTTACCCGGCGGCTTGTCGCGCTGAATGCACACCAGCTGCAGGGCATCGACGCGCAAACCCCGCCCGACCTCGATCAGGCCGATCTCTACGACATGCTGTCCTCGGTGCAGGCCACCACGCTGGAAGCGTTCAAACTCACACAAGAAAGAGTAGAGACCCTGGCAACCGATGCCCGGCGCAAGGCGGAGAGAAAACTGTTTCAGGATGCGCTGATCGGGCTGTCGCTGATCGGCCTGTGCCTGGCGCTGCTCTACCTGATGGTGGGCCTGGTGTTCAAGCCGCTGCACCGTCTGCAAGCCATGCTTGACGGTGCCGGCGTGGCCATTCTCACCATCGATGAAGCAGGCAACATCGTTTCGGCCAACCTTGGGGCGCAACGACTGTTCCGCCTTGACCAGCAAGACATCCTAGGGCTGCCGGCGCGCAAGCTACTGCACTTCGATCTGCCGCTGGAAGACGCGATACAGCTGACCGAGCAACTGGACAGCCAGAACATTCCCGGCATGGCGCTGCATGCCGATGGCGAAACGTTTTACGTGGACATGACGCTCAGCCAGTTTCAGGCCCACGCCGAACATCCGCTGTACATGCTCATCATCCGCGATGAACACCAGCGCCGCATGGCGGAGCAATCGCTGGCGCACAATCTGTCCATGCTCTCCGCCACCTCCCAGGTGGAAAGCATGATGCTGAGCCATCGTCCTCGCGAAGAAGTGCTGGAAAGCACCTTGCGCCAATTCCTGCGTTACTCAGGCGCGCGCGCCGGCTTCATGCTGAAAATCGACCAGTTTCCGGACGATCGTTATCAGATCAATCTGCAAGCCGGTCAATGGCCCGCCAACCTTCCGCCGCTGTCCGAAGTGGTGCACGAACACCGTCCCCTGGTATGGCTGCTGAACCGGCTGGCGGAAATGCCACCCTGGATTTCCATGCCTGTCACGCTGGATGAAGACGTCCTGGCGCTGGTTTGCCTGCTGGACCCGGATTTCCACCTGCTGGACAAGGGCATGCAGCCCTTGATCGGCTTGTACGCCAACATCCTCGGCTTTTACGAGGAAGAGGACCGCCGGCTGGATTCCGAATCGCAGCTGCGCTCGGTGCTGCAAGAAGAAGAGGCCATTTACTCTGCCTCCCCAATCGGCTTGCTGCGCCTCAACCATCAATTGCAAATCGTGCGCGCCAACCACACCGCCAGCCTGGTGTTCGGCAGCGACAGCCAGAGTCTGGCCGGCATGCATTTGATGGAGCTGATCGCTTCCGACGCCAGCTGGTATGAGCTGACCAGCCAGCTGCAACAACTCCCGCACAGCCCGCAAAAAGTACGGTGCGAACTGGAGTGCCTCAACGCCGCCGGCGTGCCGATCTGGGTGCTGTTTGAAGGCATGCTGCTGTTCCCCGAACAACCCGACGAAGGCTACATCCTGGCCTGCCTGGACATCACCGAGCGCAAGCTGGCCGAATTCGAGCTGCGCACCGCGCGCGACCAGGCCAATGACGCCAACCGGGCCAAGAGCGCCTTCCTCGCCACCATGAGCCATGAAATCCGCACGCCCATGAATGGCGTCATCGGCATGCTGGAACTGTTGTCCATGACCCCGCTGGACGACGAACAAAAAGACCATGTCCACACCATCCAGACTTCGGCCAACACCCTGTTGCGCCTGATCGATGACATCCTGGACTTCTCCAAGATCGAGGCCGGCAAGCTGGAAGTGGTGGCCGCGCCCACCGCCGTCTGGCCGCTGCTGGAACAAGTACGCAGCCTGTATATGGAAGCGGTGCAGCGCAAAGGCCTGCTGTTCAATCTGGATATCGACGCCGCCCTCGCGCGCGGCCTGATGGTGGACCCGCTGCGTTTGAGGCAGATCCTGCTCAACTTCGTCAGCAACGCCGTCAAATTCACCGCCAGCGGCAATGTCTCGCTGGCGGCACGCGTACTGGACGAGTTCGGCGGCAAGCAAGTGGTGGAATTCGCCGTGCGCGACTCCGGCATCGGCATCAGCGCGGAGAACCTGACGCACTTGTTCCAGCCTTTCACGCAGGCGGACTCCAACACCACCCGCCGCTTTGGCGGCACCGGCCTGGGCCTTGCCATCTGCCGCCGACTGGCGGAACTGATGGGCGGCGAAGTGAAACTGGAAAGCCAAGCGGGCCAAGGCACGGTCGCCACGCTGAAGCTGACTGCGGCCATCGTGCCCGACGAACAGCTGGAAGATGATCACGAGCATGAGCAGACCAGTCGCAACCTCGCCAAAACCCCCACCTCGCCCAAGCCGGAAAGGGTTGACGGCATGTCGCTGCTGTTTGCCGAAGACAACCCCACCAACCGCAAGCTCACGCTCAAACAGCTGGAAAAACTGGGCTACCCGGTGGACTGGGCCGAGGACGGCGCACAGGCTTTCGCCTTGTGGCAAAAGGGTAGCTACAGCCTGTTGCTGACCGATTGCCACATGCCCGGCACCGATGGTTACCAGCTGGCCAGGCTCATCCGCTCCTATGAGGCGCAACATCCCGAACGCGGCCGCATGCCCATCATCGCCTGCACCGCCAACGCGGGTCAGGAAGAAATGGACAAGACCCGCGAAGCCGGCATGGACGATTTCCTTACCAAACCCCTCTCCATCAACGCCTTGTCCGCCACGCTGGAAAAGTGGCGGCAAACCATGGCCGACAGAGAACAACCGGAGACAAGCATGACCGACATCAGCCCAGCAGCCCAAACCGGCGACGCCTTGCCGGTGGATCGTTCGGTGCTGGAGGTATACAGCGACGGCGATATCGCGGTGGAGCTGGAGATCCTGCATGACTTCGACACCGCCAACGACGAAGACATGGTCACGCTGCGTCAGGCCATCGCCGCCGGCGACGCGGAAGCCATTGCCCGCGCGGCGCACCGTGTGAAGGGAGCCAGCCGCATGGTGGGCGCCAACCCCACCGGCAATGCGGCGGAAGCCATCGAAAAAGCCGGCAAGGCCGGCGAAGCAGGCAAAGCCGCTGAGCTGATGCCGTTACTGGAAGCCTGTCTGGCCGATTTCAAACACTGGGTACAGGCGCAGGAAACCGCCCAAGCCTGAACGAAGAACACAAGCAAAAGGGCGCAGACCCTGTCTGCGCCCTCGGCCTGCTGACAAACTGATCGGATGAGCTTGCGCGGGACCCGCCCTGCGACTCCCCTGCAGATGCCGCGGCCCTCCCAGTGAGGGCCGCCAACAAAACCTGGCAGAGGCCCTGAACCAAGGCGTGCCGCCGCAGGCGGTGCCCGGAGTGCGACAAGGAAGCGCTAGGCAGGCGCGGGGGGCTTGTGTGCCCAGGTCCTACTCGTTGACGCCGGTATTCCAGTAGGCCTGGCTGATCCACTGCTTGGCCACCAGCGCGGTGATCACCGCGTCCAGCTCTTCCGACTCCACCGATGTGGCCGTCAGCGTCGCCTTGATCTCCACCTCGTCCTCGCCAAAAGGCTCCACGTCCAGTTCGCTGATGGGATGCTGGCCTTGCTCCAGCAGTTGGTCGATCAGCTCCATGGCGGCTTTCTGCTTGTCGCGGCCGGCCACTACGCACAAGGTGAAGGACAGTTCGCTGGCCGCTTCGTCCAGCGGGGCGCGGTTGACCGCATTGACGATAGGGCGCAGCAGGGTGTTGGCCGCCAGCACGAAAACCGTGGCCAGCACGGCTTGCGACAAGAGCCCCGCGCCAGCGCAGGCCCCCACCGCCGCCGAGCCCCACAGGGTGGCCGCGGTATTCAGCCCGCGCACGTTCATCCCGTCTTTCATGATGGTGCCCGCCCCCAGAAAACCCACGCCGGACACCACATAGGCCACCACCCGCACCGCGCCGTCCGGGCCGGACAACTGACCGGCCATGTCCACGAAAATGGCGGCAGCCACCGCCACCAGCGCATTGGTGCGCAAGCCGGCGGTACGTTGGCGGAACTGGCGTTCGAAACCGATCAGCGAGCCGCAGATGAAGGCCACGGTCAGGCAGAGCAGGGTATTGAGCAGGGTCGGGACATTGAAGTGGGCAAATGACAACATGGATCACTTCCTGAGGCGCGGAATCAAGAAACAGGCGGCGATGGCCGCGGCGCAAAAGCCATCGGGCGCCGCCTGCGGTCGTCAGGTCAGCGAAGCGCGACGCGGTCTTCGGCCAACCTTGCCAAGGTTGGCCGCATGGTAGCACAGGCGGGAGAGAACAGAACGGGCCGGGGCGCTCAGAAGTTGTGGCTGACCGCTTCGCTGCGCGCCACGGTTTGCACCAGCCAGTCGCGGAAAGCGCGAATCTTGGGCAGCTCGGCCATTTCGTGGGAGTACATCAGGTAGTAGGCCCACTCGGTTTCCAGCACGGTATCGAAAGGAATCACCAGCCGGCCGCGCTGCAGGTCGTCCGTCACCATGGACACCTGGGCCAGGGTGACGCCCATGCCGGCGGCGGCGGCATGCAGCGCGTATTCCAGCGCGTCGAAGGTAACGCCGCTTTCCGGATTGATGCCACTGACGCCCGCCAGCTTGAGCCAGCGTTCCCATACATCCTGATCGCGCCAGGGGTGCAACAGGGTGTGGTGCTGCAAGTCCTGCGGCGTACGCAAGGGGTGCTCGCCCGCCATCAGCGCCGGCGAACATACCGGCACCAGTTTTTCCCGGCTGATACATTCCACGCGCAGGTCGGGCGACACATCCGGGCGCGCCATGCCGATGATGGCCAGATCGTACTCGGCGCGATTGAACGGCTTGTCGTGTATCAGCTGCGTGATCAGATGCAGGGTGTATTCCGGGTGCCGGCTCTGGAAATCCGGCAGATTGGGCAGAATCCAGCGCATGGCGGGGGTGGGCGGAATGCGCACGCGCAAGCCGCTCTGGCGCAGGCGCAGCACTTCGCTGGCCTCGTGTAGCAACTGAAAGGCTTCGCGGGCCGGCTTTTCCAGCGCTTCGCCCTCGGCGGTCAGGGCCAGGCCGCGCGCCTGACGGATAAACAGCGGCGTGCCGTAAAACTCCTCCAGCGTCTGCACATGGCGGCTGACCGCGCCCTGGGTAAGGTGCAGGGCCGTGGCGGCACGGGTAAACGACAGGTGTTCGGCGGCGGCGACGAACACGCGCAGGGCGTTCAAGGGAGGCAGTTTCATGGCGTATGCTCTTTATTCATGGCTGACATGATTATAACTGCTTTGTCAGCTTTTCAGTGACTGGTTATCCTTGGGCAAACATCCTTGTAAATCAAGCCATCATGGCTTGTTAACGCCAAATGGCATTTTCTTCCGCTGAAACGGCGTTTTTCGCCTGATTTTCCCAGCAATGCCCTGCGCGCATGGATGATACCCTCTCACGCTCCGACGCCGCGCCTGTTGCAGGAAGCGGACGGCGAGCAGGCGCGACAGCGCCGCAACGATTGTCCTTCCATCTCCACAATTGGGAACGGCCGGTCCTTACCTCTGGGGCCCGGCCGATTTTTTATTCGTGCCGCTTGCGTGTGCCCACTCGCGCCGCCGCAAATCGACAGGCAAGAAAAAAGGCCACTTTCGTGGCCTCAAGATTCGGAGAAAAACGCCGGGCAAGCGCCCGGCTTTTTCTGCAGCGGCAGTGTACCCCGAGCCGCCGCCTTCGGCAAACCTCATTCAGTATTCAGTCGCCCATCGCCGCCAGCAGTTCCGCTTGCTGCTCCGCCACCAGCGCGTCGGTCAGTTCCTGCAGATCGCCGTCCATCACTTGATCCAGCTTGTACAGCGTCAGGTTGATGCGATGGTCGGTGATGCGGCCTTGCGGGTAGTTGTAGGTACGGATGCGCTCGGAGCGGTCGCCCGAACCGATCAGGCTCTTGCGCTCAGCCGCTTCCTTCTGGTTCTTCTCGCGCAGCTGGATATCGTAGATGCGCGCCGCCAGCACCTGCATGGCGCTGGCCTTGTTGGCGTGCTGCGAGCGGCCGTCCTGGCACTCGGCCACGATGCCGGTGGGCAAGTGGGTGATGCGCACCGCAGAGTCGGTCTTGTTGATGTGCTGACCGCCCGCGCCGCTGGCTCGGAACGTATCGATGCGCAGATCGGCCGGGTTGAGCACCACTTCAGCCACTTCGTCCGCTTCGGCCATCACCGCCACCGTGCAGGCGGAGGTATGGATGCGGCCCTGGGTTTCAGTGGCCGGCACGCGCTGCACGCGGTGACCGCCGGATTCAAACTTGAGGCGGGAGTAAGCGCCCTGTCCCACCAGCCGGACAATCACCTCCTTGTAGCCGCCCAGATCGGACTCGCTGGCGGAGACGATTTCCACCTGCCAGCGATTGCGTTCCGCGTAGCGGGTGTACATGCGCAGCAAGTCGGCGGCGAACAACGCCGCTTCGTCGCCGCCGGTGCCGGCGCGCACTTCGAGGAAGATGTTCTTCTCGTCGTTGGGGTCCTTGGGCAGCAACAGCTTTTGCAGCTCGGTGTCCAGCGCGTCAAGGCGCTCGCGGCCGGCGTTGATTTCCAGCTGGGCGAACTCCTTCATGT
Source organism: uncultured Aquitalea sp. (assembly GCF_945957525.1). Lineage (GTDB taxonomy): Bacteria > Pseudomonadota > Gammaproteobacteria > Burkholderiales > Chromobacteriaceae > Aquitalea. The sequence goes on from NZ_CAMFLA010000028.1 coordinate 33,248, forward strand.
CCGGATCGGACAGCATTTCTTCGGCGGTGGCGATGTCGGCCTCGCACTGGCGATAGGCGGTGAAGGTTTCCACCACCGGGGTCAGCTCGGCGTGTTCGCGGGTAAGCTTGCGGAACTGGTCCATGTCGGCAGTGGCCGCCTCGCTGGCAAGCAGGTGTGTCACCTCCTCCAGACGATCGGCCAACTGCGACAGTTTCGTCGCAATCGACGGTTTCATTACGACTCCGGATGTAAGCGGTACAGACGGGAGATGAGATCCACCACCGCGTCGTGTTCAGGCCCGCGCGCCGAGGACAGGGCCTGGGTGGGCGGGTGCATGAGTTTGTTGGTGAGCTGTTGCGACAGGGATTCCAGCACCTTTTCCGGCGCTTCGCCCTTGGCCAGCTGCTTCATGGCGGCTTCCAGCGCATGGCGACGCACGCGGTCGCCCTCGTCGCGCAGCGCCCGGATCAGCGGCACGGTTTCGCGCTTTTTCAGCCAGTCGGTGAATTCGGTCACGCGGCTCTGGATGATGGACTCCGCTTCTTCAGCCGCTTCCTGCCGCGCCTCGCGACCCACTTCCACAATGCTGGCGATGTCGTCCACGGTATAGAGGAACACATCGTCCAGCGCGCTGACTTCCACTTCGATATCGCGCGGCACCGCCAGGTCCAGCATGAAGATGGGGCGATGACGACGCGCCTTGATGGCGCGTTCCACCAGCCCTTTGCCGACGATGGGCAACTGACTGGCAGTGGAGGTCACCACCACATCGTAACGCGGCAGCGCGTCGGGCAGCTCGGACAGGGTGATGGCGTTGCCGCCAAACTGTTCCGCCAGCTTTTGCCCCCGCTCCAGCGTGCGGTTGGCGATGGTGATACAGGAAGGTTGCCGGGCGGCGAAATGGGTGGCCACCAGTTCGATCATCTCCCCCGCGCCGATGAAGAGCACGTTCAGCTCGCCAATGGTGGGGAAAATCTGTTCGGCCAGCTTCACCGCCGCAGCGGACATCGACACCGAACTGGCACCCACCGCCGTGCTGCTGCGCACTTCCTTGGCCACCGCGAACGTGCGCTGGAACAAGCCGTTGAGCAAGGAGCCCAGCGTGCCCACCTGCTCGGCGGCGCGCACCGCGTCCTTCAGCTGGCCGAGAATCTGCGTCTCGCCCAGCACCATGGAGTCCAGGCCGGAAGCAACGCGGAAGGCGTGGCGCGCCGCGCTGGTGGCGTCCAGCTGGTAAAGATAAGGGCGCAGCTCGTCCACCGGCAGACCATGAAACTGCGACAACCACTTGAGCGCCTGCTCCGGATTATTGCTGTTGCAGTAGATTTCTGTGCGGTTGCAGGTGGAAACGATGGCGGCTTCCTGCGCGGCATGCGAAGACACCAGGCTTTCCAGCGCCTTGGGCAAGATCTCTGCCGGAAAGGCGAGTTTCTCCCGCACCGACAAGGGCGCGGTTTGATGATTGAGACCAAAGGCAACCAGATGCATGGCAGAGAAAGAAGGGTTAAGGCCGCAGGGCGAACGGGGTATTTTAGCCTAAGTTGCGCCTATCGTCCTTCTCCGAGATGGCGCAACTGCGCCGCTTGCCACAGTCCACCCCCGGCGACGCGCTCGTCGCGAGGGGCGATTGCCAGTACCATGACGGTCTACAGGAGGCCGATCATGTCGCTTAATCTCGCTGATATCCGTCAGGAATATTCCCAGAAAGAACTCTCGCCCGACGACTGCCTGCCCGACGCCGTGGCACAGTTCGAGGTATGGCTCAACGAGGCCATCGCCGCCAAAGTCAACGAACCCACCGCCATGAACGTGGCCACGGTGGGCCCGGATGGCCGCCCCAGTTCGCGCATCGTCCTGCTCAAAGGGGTGGAGGAAGGGCAGTTGCTGTTCTACACCAACTATCTCAGCCGCAAGGGCCGGCAACTGGGCGAGCACCCCTACGCCGCCGTGACTTTCTTCTGGCCGGAGCTGGAGCGCCAGGTGCGGGTGGAAGGCCGGGTGGCGCAGGTGGCGGCGGAGGCCTCGGACGCCTACTTCGCCAGTCGCCCCTACACCAGCCGCCTGGGGGCCTGGGCCAGTGAACAAAGCACGGAAATCTCCTCCAAAGCCGTACTGGTGACCCGCGCCGCCATGTTCGGCGTCAAGCACCCGGTCAGCGTGCCGCGTCCGCCGCACTGGGGCGGATACGCGGTGATTCCCGATCGCGTGGAGTTCTGGCAAGGCCGCCCCAGCCGCTTGCACGACCGCGTGCTCTACACGCTGGCCGACAACGGCCAGTGGCTGCGCAGCCGCCTCGCGCCCTGATCGCTTCCGCCTTCAGTCCTGCGCCGCCGCCCCCGCATGGGCAGCGGTCAGATCATCAATGAAGGCAGCGATGCTATCCCTGCCCGCCGCGCCCTTGCGCGTTACCAGGTGGATTTCCGGCTGATAGCACAACAAGGCCTCGTTGAGCGGGCGCAACAGACCCTCCGCTGCCAAAGGCCGGGCAAAGTGCTCCGGCAAAAAGCCCAGATGGCAGCCTGACAGCACCAGCGCCGCCATGGCTTCCATATTGTCGGCGCGCGCCGTCACCCGCCAGCGTTCATAAGGCAGCCCGATGGCCGGCAGCGGATAGGTGCGCCAGGCCCAGTCGTAGCGTTCCGCCGCCGCCAAGCCCACCGCGCCGGCTTCGGCAAACAGTGGATGGCCTGCCGCGCAATAGGCCAGCTGCCGTTCCCGCAATAGCAGCCGGTAATCCAGGTTGGCCGAACGGTGCCAGAAGTAGCCGATGCCCAAGTGCAGTTGGCCATTGATCAACGCCTCTTCCAGCATGCCGGGCGGCAGCATGGTGATGATCAGCTCCACCTCTTCATTCCGCTGGCGAAAACGGCGTATGGCGTCGGACAGCCGCTCGCTGCCGCGCAAGGTGGTATGCCCCACCACGCCCACGCGCAACTGCCCCACCAGTTTGTTTTCCAGACGGCGCGAGCCGGCGCAGAAACCCTCCACAGCATCCAGCAGCTCGCGACACGCCGCCAGAAAACGCTCGCCGCGCGCCGTCAGCGCAAAACCGGCGCGCCCCCGCTCGCATAGCCGGTAACCCAGTCGGGTTTCCAGCGCGGCCAGCTGGTTGCTGATGGTGGACTGACTGACATTGAGCGACGCTTGCGCAGCCGACACGCCACCGGCTTCGACCACCGCCATGAAGACGCGGATGAGGCGCAGATCCAGATCAGACAAGGTGTTGAGCATGACGATGGTCGCCCGGCGCAATTAAGAAAGGGTATTTATTACATTCAGATGGATGAATGTAAACAGTGGAACACGGTGATTTTTCTCAATGTGCGCGCTGCCTAGACTAAGAGCCGCTGATAAAACCGCGCAGCCACCCCGGGCCCAGGCGCGCCGACGCAGGCAGTACAGGAGAGTTCGGCAAGGAAGCGCCACGCGGAAGCAGGGAGGGTTGCTTAGCGGGTCTCAGCTTGGTTGGCTCATGCCGACTACCCATTCTCAGCCAGGAACCACCATGTCCCACCACACCTTGAATCAGCCGCTGGGCGGCAACGCCATGCCGCGCTTCGGCGGCATCGCCACCATGATGCGCCTGCCGGCTGCCGACAGCGCCGCCGGTCTGGACGCGGCCTTTGTCGGCCTGCCGCTGGACATCGGCACCTCCAATCGCAGCGGCACCCGTTTCGGCCCGCGTGAAATCCGCAACGAATCCGTGCTGCTGCGCCCCTACAACATGGGCACCGGCGCGGCGCCGTTCGACACCCTGCAAGTGGCGGACCTGGGCGACATTGCCACCAACCCCTACAACCTTGCCGACAGCGTGGCCCGCATCGAAACGGCCTATCGCGACATCCTGCGCCACGATGTGATTCCGCTGGGCATTGGCGGCGACCACACCGTCACCCTGCCCATCCTGCGCGCCATCGCCGCCAAACACGGCCCGGTGGGGTTGATTCATGTCGACGCCCATGCCGACATTAACGACGAGATGTTCGGCGAGAAGATCGCCCACGGCACCACTTTCCGCCGCGCCCAGGAAGAAGGCCTGCTGGCCACGGGCCGCGTGGTGCAGATCGGCCTGCGCGGCAGCGGTTATGCGGCGGAAGACTTCGACTGGTCGCGCCAACAGGGCTTTCGCGTGGTGCCGGCGGAAGCCTGCTGGCACCGCTCGCTGCAAGCCCTGATGGCGGAAGTGCGCGAACAGATGGGCGATGGCCCGGTGTACCTGAGCTTCGACATCGACGGCATCGACCCGGCTTTTGCCCCCGGCACCGGCACGCCGGAAGTGGCCGGCCTCACCGCGCCGCAGGCGCTGGAAGTCGTGCGCGGCTGTCGCGGGCTGAATCTGGTGGGCGCGGATCTGGTCGAGGTGTCCCCGCCCTACGACACCAGCGGCAACACGGCGCTGCTGGGCGCCAATCTGCTATTTGAAATGCTGTGCGCGCTGCCAGGCGTTATCACCCGTTAAAACCCGTTTCTCCTGATCCTGCGTTGCGCCGGCTTGCCGTGCTTCATGCGCTGCCTGCGTCGGCGCGCCCAGGCTCAGGAGCGCTACCAAGGTTTGGCCGCAGCGCCAAACCTTGGCCGGCTTCAGGCCGCCGCAGAGCGGCCCTTGTCATAACCACCCTTTGTGCTGCAAAGGTCTACTTATCAGGAGAAAACCATGACGCTGGACGTACTGGTGGTATTTATCTACATCGCGGGCATGCTGTGGCTGGGCTGGCTGGGCATGCGCCGCGCCGACAGCCGCGAAGCCTTTCTGGTGGCCGGCCGCAATCTCGGCCCTGGTTTTTACATGGGCACCATGGCCGCCACCGTGCTGGGCGGCGCTTCCACCGTGGGCACGGTCAAACTGGGCTACCAGTACGGCATCTCCGGTTTCTGGCTGTGCGCCGCGCTGGGCTGCGGCATTCTGGTGCTCAACCTGGTGCTGGCCAAGCCGCTGCTCAAACTCAAGGTATTCACCGTGACGCAAGTGCTGGAGCGCCGTTACAACCGGCTGGCGCGCCGCACCAGCGCGCTGGTGATGTTGATGTATGCGGTGATGTTGTGCGTCACCTCGGTACTGGCCATCGCCACGGTGATGCAGGTGCTGTTCGAGCTGCCATTCTGGCTGGCGGTGGTGGTGGGCGGCGGTGTGGTGGTGGTGTACTCCGCCATCGGCGGCATGTGGTCGCTGACACTGACCGACATCGTGCAATTCCTGATCAAGACCTTCGGCCTGATGCTGGTGCTGCTGCCCTTGTGCCTCTACAAGGCCGGCGGCTGGGATGCGCTCACCGCCAAATTGCCGCCGGCTTTCTTTGACGTCACCCATATCGGCGTGGACACCATCATCACTTACTTCGTGATCTACTTCTTCGGCATCCTCATCGGTCAGGACATCTGGCAGCGGGTATTCACCGCCCGCGATGAGAAGGTAGCGCGCCGCGCCGGCAGCCTAGCCGGCCTGTATTGCATTGCCTATGGCTTGGTGTGCGCCTGTATCGGCATGGCGGCGCGCGTATTGCTGCCGGATCTGGACAACCCGGGCAACGCCTTCGCCGCCATCGTCAAGGAAGAACTGCCGGCCGGCGTGCGCGGGCTGGTCATCGCCGCCGCGTTGGCCGCTATGATGTCCACCGCCAGCGCCGCGCTGCTGGCGGCCTCCACCACGCTGACGGAAGACTTGTTCGGCAAACGCGACAGCCTGTGGCTGGACCGGCTCACCGCCTTTGCCACCGGCCTTGCCGTGCTGGGCATCGCCATGCTGGTGAGCGATGTCATCAGCGCACTGACGCTGGCTTACAACCTGCTGGTGGCGGGCATGCTGGTGCCGCTGCTGGGGGCGATGTTCCTGCCGCGCGCCAGTACCGCCGGCGCGATCGCCAGCATGCTGCTGGGCTGCGGCGCGGCCATCGCCAGCATGGTGGTGTACGGACTGGACGCCAATCAGCCCATTTACTTCGGCCTGGCCGCCAGCCTGGCGGGTTTCCTGCTGGGCAACCGGCTCTACCCGGCGCCGCAAACCATCGCGCAGCAGGCCTGAGTCTGCCAGCCCTTCCCGACAGCACGGAGGCACTTGCAATGCGCGGTGCCCATGCGACAACGCCGTTCACTCCTGCGGGTGAACGGCGTTTTCCCATGCCAAAACCGGCATCGCCGGGCTCGTCCGGACCCGACTCAATCCAGCAGGTAGCGCGCATGAAAGCGCAAATGTTCGTCGATCAAGCTGGCGATGAAGTAATAGCTGTGGTCGTAACCCTCATGGCGGCGCAAGGTGAGCGGATAACCGCTCTGCGCGGCCGCGCGCTCCAGTGCTTCCGGCTTGAGTTGCTCGGCGAGGAAACCATCCGCCAGCCCCACATCCACCAGCGCCGGCAACGTTTGCCGCGCTTCACTCATCAACAGGCTGGCGTCCCATTCTGCCCAGACGCCGCGCTCTTCGCCCAGATAGGCGGAGAAGGCTTTCTGCCCCCAGGGCGCAGCCACCGGATTGGCGATAGGCGCAAAGGCCGACACCGAGCGGTAACGGTCCGGCCGTTTCAGCGCGCACAGCAAAGCGCCGTGTCCGCCCATGCTGTGTCCGGCCACGCTGCGTCGCTGACTCACCGGAAAATGACTGTCGATCAGCGCCGGCAACTCGTCCGTCACGTAGTCGAACATGCGGTAATGCCGATTCCACGGCGGCTGGGCGGCGTTGAGATAGAAGCCCGCGCCTTGGCCCAGGTCGTAAGCCGCGTCGTCGGCCACGCCTTCGCCGCGCGGGCTGGTGTCCGGCGCCACCAGCGCCAGCCCCAGCTCTGCCGCCATGCGCTGCGCGCCCGCCTTCTGCATGAAGTTTTCATCGCTGCAGGTCAGGCCGGACAGCCAGTACAGCACCGGTACCGGGCCGGCCGCAGCCTGTGGCGGCAGGTAGATGGCAAAGCGCATGCGGCAGCCCAGCACGGCGGAATCGTGCTGATATTGTTTGTGCCAGCCGCCAAAGGATTTGTTGCTGCTGATATTGTCCAGATTCATCGGCATGGGTCCGATCATGTTGGCCGAAGGGCGCGCCCTCAAGCGGATGGAAACGGCCCCGCGCAGGCGGGGCCAAGGCCGGCATCAGCGCGGATAATGCACCACCGAGCGGATGCTCTTGCCCTCATGCATCAGGTCGAACGCCTGGTTCACCTCTTCCAGCGGCATGGTGTGGGTGATGAAATCGTCCAGACGGAATTCGCCTTTCAAGTAGCGCTCCACATAGTCCGGCAGCTCGCTGCGGCCGCGCACGCCGCCAAAGGCGGAGCCTCGCCACACGCGCCCGGTAACCAGCTGGAAAGGCCGGGTGGCAATTTCCTGTCCCGCGCCGGCCACGCCGATGATCACCGATTCTCCCCAGCCCTTGTGGCAGCACTCCAGCGCCGCGCGCATGACTTTGACGTTGCCGATGCACTCAAAGGAAAAGTCCACCCCGCCATCGGTCATGTCCACAATCACTTCCTGGATCGGCTTGTCGAAATGCTGCGGATTGATGCAATCCGTCGCACCCAATTTGCGCGCCAGCTCAAACTTGCCTTCATTGATGTCGATGCCGATGATGCGCGATGCGCCGGCCATGCGCGCGCCGATGATGGCGGACAAACCGATGCCGCCCAAGCCGAAAATGGCCACGCTGTCGCCGGCCTTCACCTTGGCGGTGTTCATCACCGCGCCCATGCCGGTGGTGACGCCGCAACCCAGTAGACACACCTCCTCCAGCGGCGCGGCCTTGTTCACCTTGGCCAGCGAGATTTCCGGCAGCACGGTGTACTCGGAGAAGGTAGAGGTACCCATGTAGTGGTAGATGGGCTGGCCATCCTTGGAGAAGCGCGTGGTGCCGTCCGGCATCAGGCCCTTGCCCTGGGTGGCGCGGATTTTCTGGCATAGGTTGGTCTTGCCGGATTGACAGAACTTGCACTCGCCGCACTCCGGCGTGTAGAGCGGAATCACATGATCGCCCACCGCCACGCTGGTAACGCCTTCGCCCACCGATTCGACGATGCCGCCGCCTTCATGACCGAGAATGCAGGGGAACACGCCTTCCGGATCATCGCCCGACAGGGTGAAAGCGTCCGTGTGACACACCCCGGTGGCCACCATGCGCACGCGCACCTCGCCCGCCTTGGGCGGCGCCACCTGGATTTCTTCAATGCTCAAGGGCTGGCCGGCGGCCCAGGCCACGGCGGCCCGGCAAGTAATGACGTCACTCATCTGAGTCTCCTGCTGCAGGTATGGGGAAGAGGCTCATTGTATTGCCGACAAAATTGTTGATAATCCTGTCATTTGGTAAATGATTTTTTCTGTGAGGAAATAATGACGGATTGGCAAGGCATCAACGAGTTCGTCAGCGTTGCAGAGCACGGCAGCTTTACCCGTGCCGCCCAAGCGCTGGATCAGTCCGTCGCCCACGTCAGCCGGCAAGTCAGCAGGCTGGAATCGCGCCTGCACGTGCAACTGCTTTACCGCACCACCCGCCACGTCACCCTGACCGACAGCGGCAAGCTCTATCTGCAACACTGCCGCCAGTTGCTGGAAGGGTTGGCCGAAGCGGAACGGGCCATGTCGCGCCATCTGGCGGTGCCGCAGGGCAAGCTCAAACTCACCGCGCCGGTGGCCTATGGCGAAAGCCACATTGCCCCGCTGGTGCTGTCTTTCCTGCAACGCCATCCCTCACTGGACATCCAGCTCAATCTCACCAATCAGGTACTGGATCTGGTGCACGAAGGCTACGATCTGGCCATTCGTCTCGGCCATCTGAGTGACTCCAGCCTGATGGCGCGCAAGCTGGCCAGCCGCCGCCAGCATGTCTGCGCCGCGCCGGCCTATCTTTCGCGCCACGGCCAACCCAATAGCCTGTCGGAACTGGAGCAACACAACTGCCTGCTGGGCACCAACGATGTCTGGCATCTGCAGGAGCAAGGCCGGCGACGCCTGTTGCGTGTGCGCGGCAATCTGCGTTGCAACAGCGGCCATGCACTGACCGAGGCTGCGCTACAAGGCCAGGGCATCGTCCAGCTGCCGGACTACTACGTGGCGCGCCACCTGCGCGACGGCAATCTTGTGGAGCTGCTGGCGGCTTACCGCGAGCCGGACGAAGGCATCTGGGCGGTGTTTCCGCACAATCGCCAGCTCTCGCCCAAAGTGCGCATGCTGGTGGACCATCTGGCGGAACAGTTGCCGGGGCTGCCGGAAGAGCGCCGGCAGCACTGAAAGCGGCTAACAACACCTCGCAAAGGCCCCGAACCCGGGCACGCCGGCGCAGACAATGCACGTTGCAAGACAAGGAAGCCGACGAAGGGCCGGCTTTTACTCGCGGCTCCAAGGATGGCAAGGCCGCCCGCCTGTCGTATCATGGCCGTTTCATCGTCAGCGCCCCGCCCCATGAGCCTTACCCGCCAGATACCCAAAGAAGAAATCAAGTCCATGCCCCTGTTTGCCGCGCTGACACCGGATGACGTTACGCTGGTGGACAGTGAAGACAGCCTCGCGGCGGCGCTACCGATCTTGCAAGGCGCCGGCATTCTCGGCTTCGACACCGAGTCCCGCCCCACTTTCCACAAGGGTGAAGAGTCTGACGGCCCTCACCTGTTGCAGCTGGCCACCGATGCGCATGCCTGGCTGTTTCCCATCCGCGACGGTCAGCTGCCAGAGGCCGTGCGACAACTGCTCGCCGACCCGGCTTGTCAGCTGGTGGGCTTTGATCTGGTATCGGATCGCGCCCGCCTGAAAAGCCGGCTCGGCATCGAGTGCCAGGGCATCATCGATCTGGGTCATCTGATCCGCTCGGACGCGCCGCGCATCACCGTTGGCGCGGTACAAGCGGTGGCAAGGCTCTTCGGCCAACAGTTCCATAAATCCAAGAAGCTCTCCACTACCAACTGGTCGCGCCTACCGCTCTCTCCGGCGCAACAGGCCTATGCCGGCAACGATGCCTGGGTGGCGCTGCGCATTTATCGGGAACTGGCCGCTCGTGGCGCGCTGCCCGCCAACAAGGCTGCGACATGAGCGACTGGACTCTCGCCTTCCCCGCGCTTGCCGCCCTGGATGCGACCAGTCGACAAGCACTACAGGCGGCAAGTCAGCCCGTCGACCTGCCCGCCGGCATCACTGTTTTTCACGAAGGCAGTCCCTGTCAGCTCTACCTCTTCCTGCTGGAAGGACGGCTAAGGGTGCAAAAGCTGGCGGAGAACGGTAGGGAAATTACCCTTTACCGAGTGGAAAGCGGCGACACCTGCATCGTTACCACCGCCTGCCTGATGAGCGGCCGCGCCTATAACGCCGAGGGCGTGACAGAAACGCCGGTTCACGCCATGGGCCTGCCAGTGCCGGCCTTCCGCCAGCTATTGGCTGAGTCCGCCGGCTTCCGCGATTTCGTCTTCAGCACCTATGGCGAACGCATTGCCGACCTGCTGTTGCTGATCGAAGAAGTCAGCTTTGGCCGTATCGATCAGCGCCTGGCTGGCAGCTTGCTGACGCTACCCAAACAGGACGGCGTGCTCGCCATCACCCATCAGGAACTGGCCGTGGAGTTGGGCAGCGCCCGCGAAGTGATCAGCCGGCAACTGAAAGAGTTTGAGCGTCGGGGCTGGATCAGCCTGGCCCGTGGCCAGATCCGCCTGCAAGATGAGCCTGCCTTGCGCCAGTTGGCCGACAAGCACGCTGTGTGATGTAGTCACAGACGGCAGGTAAGGTCCGCTCTAGCATGAACATGTCAACCCAAAAAGGAGTCCTGCCATGTCCCCGAATGTCGGCGGTATCGACCGCATCCTGCGCATCGCCATCGGCCTCGCCCTCATCGGCGCCACGCTCGCCGGCCTGTTGCCCGCCTGGGGCTGGATCGGTGTCGTGCCGCTCGCTACCGGGCTGATTCGCTGGTGCCCAGCCTACCTGCCTTTCGGCCTCAAAACCTGCAAACCGCGTCAATAAGCCATTCCGCCGGCAGGCGCACCTGCCGGCTTTCTGCTTTTTCACTCCGCCAGCGGCTTGATCATCCCTCCCCTTTCGCTCCCCGTTTAGCTTTTCCCACAGCCTCACCCATCCTGGGGACTGCCACCCAAAACAGCGACACTGCCTCCTCCCACAGCCATGGAGCCTGCGAGATCGCCGACTTTTTAGCAACCTGCGCGCTGTTTGCCTGAATTTGGAAATCGCCAGACTAGACTGCTCGGTTAGCCGGGAGGGGGTCAATGACACACGTTTGCCGAAGAGTCTGGCAAGGAGGCCAAAGACCCGATGGGGAGGCGGCGCATAAGCCGCGCGTTGGCCAGGGTCTGGCTGCGGGTAGCGACGACAGGGCGGGGGGTTTGCCGAAGGCAGGCGCGTAGCCACCCGGCAAACACAATGCACAAAGCCCAGCTCGTCTGAGCTGGGCTTCGTCA
>NZ_CAMFLA010000029.1 GCF_945957525.1 uncultured Aquitalea sp.
CCTCCTATGCTCAAATCATAAGGCAGGAATGCCTACCGGAGCCGGGTCAGTCCAGAGTAGCGGCCGGCTTGGCTGCTTTTATCTTGGTGTCGGTGAGTGGTACAACGATCTTTGGCATTCCGTACCCACACGGTTGAGTTGATACCAACAACCATACCACCAAGTAATGCACATTGAGAACTATGAAGTTGCACTGGAAAAAACAAAGCCGCCAATTTCTGTAAGGCTTTCAGGCCTGTTTGTTTACAGAGATTGACGGCTTTGCATTTCATTCTGGCGGAAGCGGTGAGATTCGAACTTGGCGTGGTGCTTAACAAGAATGCGGGCTTCCGCTTCTTACGTCCAAATTTGGGGCAGATTTGGGTCTGTGTATGGGATGTTGCAGGCTGGTCTGAGACCAGCCCTGTCAAATCCAAAGTGGTTACGATAGTGAGTCGCATCCATGAAAACTGGCACTCTCTGCGTGGCTTGCAATACGCTCAAGCTCGGTAATCACTTTTATGCTTGAGTGTTCCATTTCGGATATGTATCGGATCATATTTTGTATATCACCATGGTCGTGGGCTGCTAGGGCATCATGAGCATTGCTGTGGACAAGCTCATGGTGCTTCTCTAACTCCCTAAATCCAGGCAGTGAAGAAAAGCATTGGCGACCTTCTCCTTGGTAGTACCATTTACCAAGCCTGCAGTTTGTGTGGCTTGCAAAATTGTCGGCAGGATCTGACACAACTCCAAGTACTACCAAATAAATTCTAAATTTATAGATGATATGATCAAATTTCGCAACCTCACAAAATCCCCGCAATGCATTTTTTGTAAGTGCTGTTTCTATACCAGCAGTGCTAGATAATAATTTCCCCATGATGATTGCCGATTGCTGCCCATCAGCGGAGAGTAGACTGATTTCTTCTGCTAGCTGTGCAACCTGAGCGCTACTGTTACCACTGCCAGAGCGAATTCCGTTTACAAGCTCTGAAATTTCAGTTGTCGCACCTTGCGTCCGCTCTGCCAGTTTTCTGACTTCATCTGCAACTACGGCAAATCCTCTCCCTTGCTCCCCTGCACGAGCAGCTTCAATGGCGGCATTCAGTGCTAGCAGATTGGTTTGATCCGCTATTTCTTTAATTAAGTTGACAAACCCACTGACTTTCTGCGCTTGAATGTCAAGTTCGCCAATGTTTTCCGCTGTTTTTATGGAGCTCTCGGCAAGTAATTCAAGGCTTTTTGCCATCCTTGCGATGGCATCTTCTGCTTGCGCAGAATGGGTTTTTTCTTCAGAGACTTGCTCAATTTCAGAGCGCATGGCATCTGCAAGGGTTGCAAGTGATGCTTGCCCTTCTTGCATGGAGGTTGAGAATGTAACCAGGTTTTCTAGCAGGTGCTGATTCTCTTTAATTTGGCCTGCTAGCTTATCTCGCTCCTGCGTTATGCATAAAATCTCTGAAGTTAGGCTGTTGTTTTTTGATTCTAAAGCATGCATTGCATTCTTAATCTGTACTAGCTCATCTTCTGCTGGGTGTCTCTTGCGTTTGAAGAACATGACTTTTCCTTTTTATATGAATAATCTTTAAGGGCTACAATCGCCTTGTTGCAATCATTCCAATAAGTGCAGACATGCCTTGATGCCGACTCCCTTCAGTTAGATTTTTTTCATACTCTTCCAGGAGTGTTATATCAAAGTCATGGAATGCAGTTTTGAGTAAGGTGCTAGTGTAGAGATTTTCAATGGCGGATGGACCACCGGTTCCATATTGAAGCTGCAAGGGTGTGTAGCCAACTAATAAAATGTTACCGCCAGGCTTGCAGAGCCGCTTCAGGTCTGAAAACTGTTTTTCTTGCTGTTTTTCTTTAGCAAATTGAATGAATACAGCAATAACCCAATCGTATTGGGAGTGGTTCGAGCCTGGCCACTGATCGTCTAGTATGTTTGCATGTTGATACTCGACAATAACTCCAGACTCATTGGCAAGCCTCCTAGCTTTGGCGAGTGCGCTATGAGCATACTCAACAGCATGGACATGTAGCCCTTTTTGGGCCAGCCAAACTGAGTTTCTACCTTCTCCATCGGCGATGCAAATAGCAGTTTGCCCTGGTGAGAACATCTCTTTTTTTGCAGCGAGAAACTCATTTGGGTCTTTTCCAAAAAGGTAGTCATCGCCGGCACTGGTGTATCTCTCTTCCCAGTCAGTTTTGTCGTGGGGTTTAGTCATGGTTCTTGATGTCAGAGTTGCTGTTTAGAACTAGGCGCTGTATTACGCGAAGAAGTTCTTCTACTTTGGGGTCCTGAATGGCATAGTAGATAAATTTTCCGTTTCGCCTAGTTGATACGATCTGATTAACTCGAAGTACGGTGAGTTGCTGGGAGAGCGATGGTTGGGCAACACAGCTTAAAGAGCCAAGCTCTTTGACAGTTTTTTCACCATCTAACAGGTTAAACAAAAGGCATAGCCTGTCCTCGCTGCCAAGTATTTTCAATTTCCAGGCAACTGAACAGGCTACCCCCTTCAAGCTGTCAAGATTCATAATTAGCCATTCCTGATGTGCTTGAATTTACCCTCGCCACTCATCCTCGTTGAGCCTTTCAATTCCTAGACTTTTCAGAACATGTTTCTCATAAACAGGTTCGGATGTTCCATGTTTCATCTTGTATAAAAAGTACTTCTCGAAGGCAATTTTAGCCATGTGAACCCACTTGCCTTTGCGAAACCAATTGACATTTCTAGGCGGTATCTGTGGTAGAGCAACGAAAGCTGCTCCTGTGTCACCCATGTCTGCAAGGCATATGGCATTCCAGCTCCCTTTGAACTTTGCGGGTTGATGGCTGAGGTCAGCATGAATATTTTTGGTTATGGCTGTGACCATCGTTTCGATCATATACCCTGTTTTGGGTGCGCCAGTTGGAACAGGAGTGGTTTCAATGGGAGGTATGGCGATACAGACGCCCGCTGAGAAAATGTTGTGGTACTTGGGACTGCGCTGATGTTCATCAACAATAACAAATCCTCTTGGATTACATAGTCCTTCGACTTTTGCAACGACATCTACGCCTTTAAAGGCAGGAAGCATCATGCTGTACTTGAACGAAATGTCATGTTCTTTGACGGTTTCGCCATTGTTGCCAAGTTCAGTCACAAACATGTGGCCGGCCTCAACGCGAGTCGTCTTGGCGTTTGTAATCCATTTGATGTCGTTGTTTCTGAATTCACTTTCCAGCATGGATTTTGAATCCCCGACACCACCCAAGCCTAGGTGGCCTATGTAAGGTTCGCTGGTGACATATGTAATTGGCACTTTGTGACGCAGCTTGCGCCTCTTCAGATCTGTACTGAAGACAAAGGCGAATTCGTAAGCGGGACCGAAACATGAGGCGCCAGGCATAGCACCAATGATGGCTGGCCCTGGATCAGACAAGAAGCGCTGATAGGCTTCCCAGGCATGCTCCGCATGATCAATGCTACAGATTGACTGTGTGAATCCTTCTGGGCCTGCTCCTGGTACTTCATCAAAGGCGAGTTTGGGCCCTGTTGTGATGATCAGGTAGTCGTACTCTACCTTTGCGCCATTGGCTAGTTCCAGTCGATTGTTGGTAGGGTCGATCTCGGTTACAGGACTGGCAATGAAGCTGATTCCTTTTTTTTCCAGGACTGGTGCTATCTGGAAGGTGATGGCATCGCGGGTCCGCCATCCCACTGCAACCCATGGATTCGATGGCACAAACTGAAAGTAATCCACAGCATTGATCAGGATAACACTGTGTTCCCGTCCCAACTGGTGCCGAAGTTCGTATGCCGCAGGCATGCCGCCTGTTCCTGCACCTAGTACCACGATCCTAGCCATGTCTCGCTCCTTGTTATCGTGTAACTTGCAGTTACGTTCTATCTTTTTATATTATATAAACAAGTAAAGCAAAGAATGTGTGCCTGCCGTAGATGATCTGTCTCATAGACAGTAGCTGCTCACGTACGCGAAGCTCCTGAGAATGGCTAATTACCGAGGATGGAAGGTCATGAGATTAAATCGTATTGCACTCTGTGTTGGCCTGCTTGCCTCCCCGTTTGGGTTTGCTCTAGAGCTACAGACGGTGACTATTACGGCAGGTGAAGGCCAAGGCTGGTATGAGGCTACGGGCACACTGCAGGCGGTGAAGTCGGCCCAATTGTCTGTCCCAGTGGCCGGTCGAATCACTCAACTGCCGGCTCAGGTAAATGCACAGGTCAAAGCAGGGCAGCTGTTGGCGCAGATCGACGGAGCTCCCGCTGAGCAGGCTGCCAATGCCAGTCGTGCCCAGATAGCTGCGGCGGAAGCTGGGCTAGCTCAAGCAAAAAGCGAGTTTGCTCGTGCCAAAGCGTTAGCTGACAAACAGTATCTGAGCGCATCTGCTTTTGAGAAAGCGCAGGCACAGTACCGTATAGCTGAAGCGCAAGCGAAGGCCCAAATGGCTCAGGCAGGAGCTGCGACAGCACAAGCTGCGCTTTTTAGGCTGACGGCACCATTTGCAGGGGTAGTGGCTCGAGTAAATGGTGACCTTGGGGCTGTGACGATGCCCAGCCAGCCAATCGTTGAGCTGTATGACCCTGCTGCTTTGAGGGTGGAGGTGCAACTGCCTGCTACAGCAATTGAAAGCCTGAAGCGCGACATATCTCCTCAAGTGACTCTTGCGGGCAGAAAACTCCCGGTAGAAGACGTGCAGTGGTTCCCGACAACTGACCTGCAGGCTCAATCGCGTACCGTACGTATCCAGTTGCGGCCTGGGGTGAAAGCCACGCCGGGCAACAGCGCTCAAGTTCTATTTTCCACCGTAAGCAAAGGACAAATGGTGGTGCCTTCCACAAGTGTCCTCAGGTTTACTGAATTTTCCGCCGTGTACATTCTTACTCAAGATGGCACACCGCAAATGCGTTACATCCGTACAGGCAAGGTGCTGGGAGCGCAGACTGAAGTACTTTCCGGACTCAGGCGCGGAGATAAGCTGGTGCTTAACCCTGCAGCTGCACAAAGCATGGCAGGAGGAGTTACAAAGTGAATTCTTCCAATCGGCTAGGCATTTCCGGTCGTCTGGCTGGCTTCTTCCAGTCGGCACACATCACACCATTGATGGGCTTGTTGGCAATTCTGCTTGGCTTGTTTGCTACAGTGGTGACTCCTCGAGAGGAGGAGCCACAAATCAACGTTACGATGGCGAATGTCATGGTGGCATTCCCCGGAGCCTCTGTGGGTACTGTAGAGGCTCAAGTGGCGCAGCCAGCTGAGCAGGTGCTGGGGCAGATTGATGGTGTGGATCACGTGTTCGCCGTTTCTCGTCCAGGAATGGCCATTCTGACGGTTCAATTCAAGGTGGGCGTGCCAAGAATTGATGCTCTCGTTCGACTCTATGACACCGTAAACAGCCATGCTGATTGGTTGCCCTCCAATCTCGGGACCTTGCCTCCCTTGATCAAACCAAAGGGAATTGATGATGTTCCCATTGTGACCTACACCCTTTACAACCAAGATGGAAGCCTTGGACGAGCTGATCTCGAGCACGTTGCGCACGTTGTCGAGGGTGAGCTGAAGAGGGTTCAGGGGACTCGTGACGTAGCCACGATTGGCGGTACTTCGGAATCTGTCGGCGTGGAGTTCAGTCCCCAGCTGTTGGCTCGAGCCGGCCTCACACTGCAGGACGTGAGGCAAGCAATTGCAGCCGCCAACGTTTCCCTGCCGGCTGGCCAGATACTGAATCAGACTTCAACTCGTGTTGAGACTGGGCCTTTTCTGGCCACGGCGGATGATGTGGCGCAATTGGTTGTGGGCGTCAGCAATCATCGTCCTGTCTTCTTGCGTGATGTCGCGCAAATCAAGCAAGGACCTCCTGCGCCTCAAAGCTACGTCTGGTACGGCGTGGCAGGAAAGACTGCTGCTGAGCATCCTGCCGTAACCATCAGTGTTACCAAGAAACCTGGAGAGAATGCGGTAGTAATTGCTGACAAGTTAAACGCGAAAATGGATAGCTTGCGTAATTCTGTTATCCCTCAGCAAGTTGATGTCGAGATGACGCGCAATTACGGTGAAACCGCCAATGAGAAAGCGGTCAAGCTGATTGAAAAACTGATCTTTGCAACAGCGTCAGTCGTCGTGCTGGTGTTTTTCTCCCTGGGCCGACGTGAGGCAGCTATTGTTGGGCTGGCAGTAGTCCTGACCTTGTCTGCCACCTTGTTCGCCTCTTGGGCATGGGGTTTCACGCTGAATCGAGTGTCACTCTTTGCACTGATCTTCTCGATTGGCATCCTTGTGGATGATGCTATTGTCGTTGTAGAAAACATTCACCGGCACAAGCTTCTCAAACCCGACGCGACACTTGCCAGCCTGATCCCTGCAGCTGTTGATGAGGTCGGTGGCCCAACCATTCTTGCGACATTGACAGTCATTGCTGCTTTGCTGCCAATGGCTTTCGTCAGTGGCTTGATGGGGCCATACATGAGCCCGATTCCCATCAATGCCTCGATGGGGATGATCATTTCTCTCGGAATTGCATTTTCAATCACGCCATGGTTAGCCAGACGCTGGCTGTCTAGTCATGCTCAGCATCAGGATGGACTGGCGGCAAAACTGCATCCATTGTCCCGCAAGGTGTTCATGCCCTTCTTGACCGAGCGTGGCGGAAAGAGCGCGCGGCAATGGCTGATGCTGTGTGTTATGGGGCTGTTGATGTTGTCTGTTGCCCTGCCTGTTGTCAGGTTAGTGACTTTGAAAATGCTGCCGTTTGACAATAAATCGGAATTGCAACTGGTGCTGGATATGCCCGCAGGTAGCTCACTCGAAGATACCGCAGCTGCCTTGCATGAGATGACGGGCTGGCTGGCGAAACAGACCGACGTGAAAAATTACCAAGCCTATGCAGGTGTGGCGGCCCCCATCAACTTTAATGGCTTGGTACGACAATACTATTTGCGGACAGGCAATGAATCCGGAGATGTACAAGTCAATTTGCTTCCAAAGGGAGAGCGTCATCGTAGTAGCCATGACATAGCTCTGGAATATCGCCCAGCACTGCAAAAAATTGCGGCGCGCTATGGTGCGCGTCTAAAGGTAGTCGAAGTGCCGCCCGGACCGCCAGTGATGGCTCCTATTGTTGCAGAGGTATATGGGCCCTCTTTGGGCGGGCGCGCTGAGGTCGCTGCGAAGGTTGAGGGGATTTTCCACAAAAGTGACGGCATAGTTGACGTAGACAGTAGTGTTCAACCACTTCCAGCTAAGGTTGTTTTGAGCGTTGATAGGGAAAAGGCGATGCAGCATGGTGTTCCGCAAGCGGCTATCGCAGAGACTCTTTCAATTGCCATGAATGGAGCTCCGGTCAGCTATCTGCATGATGGCAGCAAATACCCTACGGCCATCCAGTTGCGTTTGCCAGACAGTCAGAAAGGCGATCTTTCTAATGTATTGGCAACACCGGTTCGTGGAGGGGATGGGCTGGTGTTGCCACTCTCCTCATTACTGACAGTGCAGGCACAGCCTGAAGAGCGCGTGCGTTATCGCAAGGATGGTTTGCCTGTTGACTATGTGGTGGGCGATATGGCCGGAGGTGCGGATAGTCCACTCTATGGCATGTTTGAAATGCGCAATGCTGTACTGTCTACGCGCACTCCGAGCGGGGCTCCGCTTGCGGAGTATTTTATCAAGCAGCCCGCAGATGGCTTTAAACAGTATGCGCTCAAGTGGGATGGCGAGTGGCAGATCACATACGAAACGTTCCGCGATATGGGGGCAGCCTATGCGGTGGGGCTTATCCTGATTTATCTGCTGGTAGTGGCCCATTTCGGGTCATACCTGGTGCCACTAATCATCATGGCTCCAATTCCACTCACCATCATCGGCGTTATGCCTGGTCATGCATTACTGGGGTCACAGTTCACTGCCACTTCGATGATCGGAATGATTGCCCTGGCAGGGATCATTGTCCGCAACTCGATTTTGCTGGTTGACTTCATCCGGATGCAGGTAGAGGAGGGTATGTCGATGGAGGAGGCCGTCATCGCATCAGCAGCGACCCGTGCACAGCCCATCATGCTGACAGGCCTTGCCGCCATGATCGGTGCCTTCTTCATTCTGGACGATCCGATTTTCAATGGTTTGGCAATTTCGCTGATTTTCGGAATCATGGTTTCAACGATTCTGACGCTCGTGGTTATCCCGCTGCTGTACTACATGGCCTTCAAACCTAAAAACTGACACGCTGACTCGAGGACGACACCATGACTATCGAACGCTGCATTCGTTTTTTTGCCGGTCTTATGATTCTTGTTAGCTTGGCGCTTGGCGTACAGGCTAGCCCGATCTTTGTTTCAGCCAATTTCCTTTGGTTGACTGCTTTCGTAGGGGCAAATTTGTTTCAGTTCAGCCTGACCAATTTCTGCCCATTGGCGATTTTGCTGAAAAAATTGGGGGTTCCGGAGTCTCGTGCTGGTTGCAGTAATGGAGGCTGTGTATGAAATCGGTAATGCTTTTGCTTGCCTCGGGATTCTTGAGCTCCGGAGCCCAAGCAACGGACCTTTTTCAGGCGTGGGAGGCCGCAGCAGGCCATGATCCCCAGTGGCTGGCGGATCAGTCGACGGCGAAAGCTGATGCTCAATTTGACTCTCAGGCGAGATCATTCTACTTGCCCAAGATCGGAGCCAGAGCGGGAATTGGACAAGGCAATCTAGTCCAGAACACTGAAGGGGCTCATTTTGCTACGCCCAATATGTCTTCAGACCAGGTCCAGTTCAGCACTGATCTTAATAACGCCACGCGTCAGTATTGGGGAGTTGAGCTACGTCAGCCCCTAATGGATGCGGCATCGTTTGCTATGGCGGCCCAGTTGAAAGAGCAGGCAAAAGCAGGAGCCTCTCAAGCTGATCTGAGGAAGCAAGATGCCATATTGCGTTTGGCCGATTGCTACTTCGGTGTTTTGAGTAGCCGTTCGATGCTGAGAGCTATTGAGGGTCAGCAGCAGGCAACTGCAAGAGCACTTGAAGTTGCCTCCGCAAGGTATCGCAATGGAGACATCCCGGTTACTGAAAAAGAGGAGGCTGCAGCCCGGCTGGAGTTGCTTCAGGCACAGATGCTCTCAGTCAAACAGCAAGTGGACCTCGCAGAGCAGAGGTACATGCTACTGACGGGTTTATCCTCTGTGCGTTTGGCCGACCTTTCTGAAATAAACGAAAAGTCTGGATTGGACATGCCCGACCTGAAGAGTGCGGTGGAGGCGGCTCGCAAAAACAATCCGGTGGTAGCCATGGCACAGGCAACGGCACAGGCTTCCAAAGAAGAGGTTGAGAAATATCGTGCTTGGAAGTCCCCCAGGCTGGAGTTGGTTGCGCAGGCCGGAGAAGACCGTTGGAAAGCAGGTGTTGGGATGCAGAATAGCCGGCAGAGTTATGTGGGGCTTGAGCTGAATGTTCCGATTTTTACTGGGGGCTATCGGAGTGCCAAGCTGGAAGAGTCTCTGGCCAGGAGTGAAGCTAGTGAGGGGCACCTTAGCCAAGTTGAGAATTCGGCGGAAGACTTGGTTCGTAGTAGCTGGCTGGCGGTGAAGCAAGGGTTCAGTCGTGTTAAAGCACTGAAGCTGGCTAGATCAGCTACGTCTCGTCAACTGGATGCCACAAGACTGGGGCATGAGGAAGGAGCGCGGACCCTGTTGGATGTTCTTAACGTTCAGCAGACGGCTGCCACGATTGATAGTGAACTGGATCGAGCGCGGTATGAAACGGCACTCTCTTGGCTGAGGGTGCATTCAGCCATCGGTGATTTGAGTATCGAGCAGTTGGCAAAACTGAATGCGTTGATGAAGTAAGGAGAGAGCATGTTTGATTTTCTTTTCAAAATGCTTGGGTCGCCAAATCAGCCTGTAGTTGTCAAAGCTGGGGCGGTGATTATCGACGTTCGTGAGCCCGCAGAGTATGCGAGTGGTCATGTGGCTGGAGCGATCAATATTCCGCTATCCGTGCTGCCTGAACATGTGGCTGACCTCAAGAGGCTTTCGAAGCCATTGGTAGTGTATTGCAGATCTGGAGCACGCTCCGGGATGGCGCGGAAGATGTTGGTTGATGCTGGCGTCGAGGATGTTATCAATGGGAAGAATGCTTCAACGGTAAGCCGTATTCTGGGAGCCTAGCCATCATGCCTCTGCCACAGCTATCAAATTTTGTAGTGTTTGTGGTGTTGGGATTCCTTGTTGTTGCTTTAGAAGCAAAGCTATTACGGCTCCTGGGCCTCGTACGGTTGTCAGTGCTGATTGGTAGAGAGAAGGACTTTTACTCGTCATTCCGCGCGGGCATCGTGGTGAGTTTGGCTATTGCACTGGCTTATGGCTTTTACCGTTATGGGGTTGGCGAAGTCGTGGCTCAAGTACTCGCAGTACTCGCAGGTTTCTTGCTCTTCTCTGGCGTGGCTTTCTTGGCAGTCGGGGTAAGAGGAATAATTAAGAAAAAGTGATAATGATGCTAGAGGGTTGATCTTCATCAAGAATGCATGAAGCCGTACGCATAACATGGTTATGTTTCCGGCATCTACTTTGTGGAGAGAACCATGTATCTACTGAAAGAACTGCTATCCGATGATGTTGGTGTTCTGAGTGTTATAACCATTGTCATCGCGACGCTTGTGGTTGTTGGGGCCATCTGGATTGTAGTGAAAAAAGTGAAGAACGCTGGTCCCAATGACTGATTGATGCCATATCATATCAGGAGTTGAAATGTTTATACCCGCCCATGAGTTCGTTCAAAAAGCCAAAAGTGGAATTTGTGAGATTTCGCTTGAGGATGCTGAGAAAATCGTGGTGAGTAAGGCTTCACTTGTGCTGGACGTGCGCGAGCCGGGTGAGTTTCAAGAGGGGCATCTACTTGGTGCGGTAAATATTCCTCGTGGAATGTTGGAGTTTGTTTTGTCTGCCCAGCCAGAATTGCAAGATACGAGCAAAGAAGTGCTTGTTTACTGTAAGACAGGTGGGAGGGCTGCGCTGGCTGCTATATCGTTGCAAGCGATGGGCTTTGAAAATGTCAAATCGATTGCGGGTGGCTATGATGGATGGCATGCTTCAGGCCGTATGGTAGCCCTGCCTAATATTTCTTTTGATTGATTTCTTTTGCATCCACTCTTGGCCCACGTACAGTGGGCTTTTTTTATTGTTGCCGGCAAGAAGATTTTTACTTGGTCTGTTCGCCATTATTGTCAAAAGCATTGTGCTCATGACGCAGGAAGGGGCTGAGTGGTTGTTGGTTGGTATGGAAATTGCTCTAAGCATGTCCACCAAGGTTGTGTTTACTTGACCCCCGCCTATTTCTGCGGGGGTGTTTTTTTTATTGTCGATGCCTCAATGCCTGCCAAGTGCCGATACAGTGTGCGCTCTGTTACTTGCAGCCTTACGGCCAGTTCACGGCGGTTAAGTCCGCTCTGCGTGACGGCCCATTTCAAGTAGCGAGACTCCAATTCTTTCAGGGGTTGAAGATCAGACTGGAAGAATGGGCTATCTGTGCAGAGTTTGGTTTGGGGTGCGGCTATCCAGGGCTCATTGCGCAGGTGTTCTACAGTAATGACATCGCTGTCGCTTAGGAGGCTGGCGCGCTCTAGTGTATTGCGCAATTCACGCACGTTGCCCCTGAAGGATTGGCTCATAAGCCAGTCGAAGGCTGCTGGTTCTAGTTGCACTGCACGGTCAGGAGCCACGCGCTCCAGCAGGGCCGAGGCCAGCAAGGGGATGTCCTCCCGCCGTTCGCGCAGGGGGGGCAGGCGAATCGGAAACACCGCAAGTCGGTAGTAGAGATCTGCGCGAAACTCGCCGGTTGCCACCATTTCTTCTAGTTGCCTGTGGGTGGCGGCAATCAGTCGGAAACGTGCTGGAA
Organism: uncultured Aquitalea sp.; assembly: GCF_945957525.1. Classification (GTDB taxonomy): domain Bacteria; phylum Pseudomonadota; class Gammaproteobacteria; order Burkholderiales; family Chromobacteriaceae; genus Aquitalea. The sequence goes on from NZ_CAMFLA010000029.1 coordinate 11,856, forward strand.
TGCTGGCGATGCCGCCCACGCGGCGGAAAGTGCCTGTCTCTAGTAGACGTAGCAGCTTGACTTGTTGTGACAAGGGTAAATCACCGATTTCATCCAGAAACAGTGTGCCTCCGTGGGCAGCCTCCACCAGTCCCTGCTTGCGCTGATTGGCGCCGGTGAAAGCACCTTTCTCATAGCCGAATAGCTCGCTTTCGAACAAAGTATCGTTGAGGCTGGCACAGTCAACGGCAATGAACGGCCGTGTCGAATCTCCGCCATTGTCGTGAATGGCGCGCGCCAAGCCTTCCTTGCCAGTACCGGATTCTCCTAACAACAACACACTGGCCTGTGCTGGCGCGGCGCGTTGTGCCAGCAACAACATGCGGCGAAAGGCTTCGCTGCGACCGACCATGCGGTCAGGTGCGGGCTGGCTGCTGGCCAATTGCACGGGCTTCATTTTCTCGATGAACAAATGCCGATGGCCACTGATGTTGGCCATCGGCATGAGCTCTACATCTACATGCTCGTCCCCATGAGAGGTGCGATGGATGTGCAGCACCCGCTCCGGCTTGCCACTGAGCAAGGTCTGCCGAAGAGGGCAGGACTCGCCCTCTTCGTCGCAAGGACGGGCATATCCGTGTGATACCTCATAGCAATACTTGCCCGTCGGTTCCTCACCGTAGGCTGTGCGATAGGCGGGGTTGGCGTGCAGGATGCGGAAGTCTTCCGTGATGGCGATACGTGGCTCATCAATGGCGTCCAGCATGCGACTGATGGTTGCAAGGCTGGACTCGCTAGTGAGAGGTGACATTCTGCAATTCCTGTCATGACGTATTTAGCATGTTGGGGCAATTTTGCCACGAAACGGGCTCTCTGACGGGTTTTTTACTGTGGCATGGCAATTGCAATCAGAAAACTTCGGAGTGCTATAACCAGAAAAGTCTGATCAATTATGAGAACCATGTATATGCAAGCACCGCACGGTAAACACGGGTTCACGAAGTTGCCCGTCTCGCATCTGGGGCTTGAGATAGCGGGTATTCTGCTGCTCAAGCTGGTGTTGTTGATTGTGTTGTGGCGAACATTCATTGCGCCCAACCAGGTGAAGGTAGACGCTGATACGGCGGCAGCCAGCTTGCTATCAATCACACAGGCGGCTGTGCAGGGGGAGAAGACCAATGCTCGATAATGTTGTCGATCTGTCGCGCCTGCAGTTTGCAGTGACCGCGCTGTATCACTTTCTTTTTGTGCCGCTGACTTTGGGTATGGTTTGGCTCCTGGTGATCATGGAGTCGGTATGGGTAATGACTGGCAAACAGGTGTATCAGGACATGACCCGCTTTTGGGGCAAACTGTTTGGCATCAATTTCGCGCTGGGGGTAACGACCGGCATCACCATGGAGTTCCAGTTCGGCACCAACTGGGCCTACTACTCCCACTATGTGGGCGATATCTTTGGAGCTCCGTTGGCCATTGAGGGCTTAATGGCCTTCTTTCTGGAATCAACCATGATCGGCCTGTTCTTTTTTGGTTGGGATCGCCTGTCGCGCAAGCAGCATCTACTGGTAACACTTCTAATGGCCGTTGGTACCAATCTGTCGGCGCTGTGGATTCTCATCGCCAACGGCTGGATGCAGAACCCGGTGGGGGCGGAGTTCAGCTATCAGACCATGCGCATGGAAATGACGGACTTTGTCGCCTTACTGTTCAACCCGGATGCACAGGCCAAGTTTGTGCATACCGTCAGCGCGGGCTATGTCACTGGAGCCATGTTCGTACTGTCTATTTCCAGTTACTACCTGTTACGTGGCCGCAATGTGGAATTCGCCGGCAAGAGCTTCCGCATTGCGGCCGCTTTTGGTTTCGCCAGTGTATGTTCGGTAATCGTACTTGGGGATGAGTCTGGCTATACGGTGGGTGAGGCGCAGCAAACCAAGATGGCCGCCATTGAAGCTATGTGGCATACCGAACCTGCACCGGCCTCATTCAATCTGTTGGCTTGGCCAAATGAGGCGAAGATGGAGAACGACTGGCAGATCAGCGTTCCTTGGGTGATGGGGCTTATTGGCACTCGTTCACTGAGCAAGGAAATTCCGGGCATACACGAGATCATGGCGCAGAACCGCTTGCGCATTGCCTCTGGCATCGAGGCGGTGAAAGCGCTGGAAGTCTTGCGTGGCAAGCAACCCACGGCCGAGGCGAAGTCCGTATTTGAGAAGCATAAGCGTGACTTGGGTTTTGGTTTGCTGGTGAAGAAGTACAGCGCCGATGTAGCAGCGGCCACGCCCGCCATGCTGGATGCTGCCGCACGAGACACCATTCCGCGCGTTGCTCCCATGTTCTGGAGTTTCCGTCTGATGGTCCTTATGGGTTTTGCCATGCTGGGCTTATTCGGGTGGGCTTTCTGGAGTTCCATCAAGGGCAATTTCGCCCATCGGCCAGGGTTGCTGAAATTCGCACTTTGGTGCCTGCCGCTCCCATGGTTGGCCTGCGAGGTGGGTTGGTTTGTTGCTGAATACGGCCGACAGCCTTGGACCATCTACGGTGTGCTGCCAACGCGGCTTTCGGTTTCGACGCTATCGGAGTCCTCGCTGTATGGCTCTATGGCTGGTTTCGTGGGCTTCTATACGGTGCTGTTGATTATCGAAATGTACCTGATGGTGCGTTTCGCCAAGCAGGGGCCTGGCAGCCTGGGCACCGGCCGTTATGACCAAGAAGCTGTTCACCACTAAGGAGACATCATGCTGGATTACGCAAGCCTGAAAGTGATCTGGTGGCTGCTGGTGGGGGTGCTGCTGGTCGGCTTCGCCATCATGGATGGCCACGATATGGGCGTGGGAACCCTGTTGCCCTTTGTCGGGCGTGACGATACCGAGCGCCGCGTCATCATTAACACGGTCGGACCGCACTGGGACGGGAATCAAGTATGGTTCATTACCGGAGGTGGTGCGATTTTTGCCGCCTGGCCGTTGGTGTACGCCACTGCATTTTCTGGTTTCTATTGGGCGATGCTGGTAGTGCTGTGGTCGCTGTTTTTCCGCCCGGTCGGGTTTGACTACCGCAGCAAGATTGATAACCCGTCCTGGCGGCGGCTGTGGGACTGGGGCTTGTTCATCGGTGGCGCGGTTCCGCCGCTGATCTTTGGTGTAGCCTTTGGCAATTTGTTGCAGGGTGTGCCTTTTCATTTCGACAGTACCTTGCAGTCCACTTATGAGGGTAGCTTCTGGGCGCTGCTGAACCCCTTCGCCCTGCTGTGCGGTGTGGTGTCTTCTTCCATGATTACGTTGCACGGTGCCGTGTATCTGGCACACCGTACAGAGGGGGACATCCAGAGACGTGCACTTGTCTGGGTGAAAGTGGCTGGCTGGCTGCTGCTGGCAGCCTTCAGCGTAGCCGGTGTGTGGCTGGCATCGGGTATTGAGGGCTACGTCATCACTTCGGTGATCGATCCCAATTCTCTGCCAGACCCACTGGCTAAAACCGTAAGCCGAGCATCTGGCGCGTGGCTGGCCAATTACCGTCACTGGCCGCTGACCCTGTTGGTGCCGATGTTGGCATACATGGGTACGCTTGGAGCTATGGGGTTGGCTCGGCGGGGGCATACTTTTGCTGCTTTTTGGGCTTCTGCAATAGCCCTGACAGGTATCATCGGCACGGCAGGGGTCAGTATGTTTCCTTTCGTCATGCCTTCATCCAGCCATCCTGAGGCCAGCCTGACGGTATGGGACAGTGTATCCAGTCACCTGACGCTGGGGCTGATGCTCGGGGCAACGCTGATTTTCATGCCCATTATCATTATTTACACCCGCTGGGCTTACCGCGTTATGCGCGGCAAGGTGACTGCCGCCTATGTGCGGGAAAACAGCCATAGTGCGTACTGACATGGAAATTGCTATTGCTAGCCAGAACCGGCGTACCACTACAGCCCATGCCGGGAAATGCACTCACTTCTGGGTTCTGAATACAGAGAAGGGTAGCTGTGTCAGCTTACAACTCGAACCTGAGCAGATGTTATCGCTGGCAGGTGATTTGGCGGAGCATCCGCTGCAGCAGGTTGATGTTGTACTCGCTGCAAGTGCTGGCCAGCAGCTGGCAGCGCGTCTTGCTTCCGTTGGTACGATTTTGTCGCTGACCGAACATGGCGACCCAAGAGCTGCTGCTGAAGCTTGGCTTAAGGGCTGCAGGCCGGCTCCGTCGGTGGATGGCAATGGGCGCTGTCTGATGATTATAGGGAGAACGTAATGTGGTATTTCGCGTGGGTATTAGGCATCGGCTTTGCTGTTTCATTGGGTATTTTGAATGCCTTGTGGGGAGAGCACGAAGAAGAACGAAACCAGATGAATTGAACTTGAGGAATTAGTATTCAGCAGGGCTGCGTATGTAGCGAACGCAGCCCTGCTTGACGTATTAAGCCCAAACGCCACGCTCACTGGCTATCTGTTGAATTGCTGTTACGACTGAGTCAGTTTGCCTTAGCCTACAGTTGGTAGAACGGAGCAAAGCTTCGACTCACTTACTCGCGCCCTTGTAGCGTGTGCTGACACGCGGTCAGTTGCTTGACGACGGCATCGGCTTCGGCAGCGAGTCTGAGAGCATCCTCTCCATGCGCTTCAAAAAAGTCGGATCCCGCGGGACCATCACGTCCGCCGGCGGAGCCTGGTACTCCGGGCAGATCCCTGGCGCGGGCGTCAGCGAGCTGCTGGTCACGCAGCCGGATAGCAGCACGCAAGTGATCAATGCTGCCTTGCAAGTCTTTCTTTCCATCCTCAATCCCTTTCTGATATGCCTCGGATGCTGCCGTATCACTGGCAGCAACCTTGTGCTCCGCTACACGCGCCGCCTGCACGGCGACCGTTACCCCACGCGCCGCAGATGCATCGGCCTTGACCGCCGTGATGACAGGCGTGTCCTTATTGCCTTTCCAGCTAAATCCAAACCACACTGCTACACCGAGCGCGGTGAGCAAGGCCATAAGCTTGAAGTTGTTCCGCAACCAGATCATGGCGTCACCCCCAGCACCTTTTTCGCTGCAGCCCACAGCGCACGGCGTTCTGCGCGGCCATTCTGACCACCGTTGATGCGCTGGGTTATGGCGTCAAATGCCCCTTTGTCTGCCAGCGCATTTAGGTTTTCGTTCGACCAGAACCACGCCGCAGAACGGCAGGCATTCAGCGGCAGCTCCAGCAGCTCAGGGTGCGCGATCAGATCCAGTTGCAACGCGAAACCACACAACTGGTAGTTGCGCTGGCCGGTAATCTGGATCAGGCCACGCCCTTTGTAGCGCTGGCCATCGCCATCCGCCTCCGGTGTATTGCCCAGCCGCAAGGCCTTGGCGCCCGTGTCGTAGGCTTCGCCGCTGGCCAACTCGCGCACGTAGCGCAGCTGGCCTGACTCGTGGCCGATCTGCGCCAGGAAGGCCGCCTGCTGCGCCGGCGTGCTGATGCCAAACTCCGCCATGGCAGCATTGAGCGGGCCAACAAAAAGGCCCGCACGTTGGCGGGCCTGAGGCATGATCTGTACAAGCTGCGTTTCAGTGAGCGCCATGGCGCGTCTCCTTTCGTCTATTTATCCCGTCCCACGCCGGCGGCGGCTTCGGCGTCCAGAAGATGGCGCTGACATTGCCGCGTGTTACCCACACCGCCACGCACAGCACCGAGTTGATCACCAGCGTTTCCATGCCTACCGGAATAGGGCGGCCAAACACCGCCTGGATCACCACCCAGCCAGTAGCCACCACCAGCACATACGCCAGCCAGGCCATCACCGGTTTGTGGCGCGCTCCGTCGCGCCGATAGAACAACAGGCGCAGGCAGATGGTGGCGCAGACAAGAGCATTAAGCATCGCGACCATTTCCCACTCCCTTGATCAGCGCTTCCGGATCTTGCGCGCGACGGATGGCCCACTGCAGCCCACGTACTGCCACCGCGGCAGAGACTAGCGCGCCGGCCGCGTCAGGCACCTCCACCGCCTGCGGCAACAGTGAATCAATCACACCGGCCACCATGTGGGCGCACAGCACACCCACCAAAATGGAGATCAGCAGATAGACGGCGCGCTCCGCCCAGCCCATCTCGCGCGCCGACAGCACAAACACCACACCACCGGCAAAAGCCCCGAACAACACCGCCGCATTGATACCCGGCAGCAAACTTGCCACCCCCAGTACTCCCGTCATTACGGCAGCACCGCCCGACGAAACCGGCTCACTCATTATCATCCCTTCCCAAAAATTAACGCCCCTTGCAGAGCTTGGCACGCTTACCTGATCAGCTATTTGCCTCCATGAATCACAAGGCTGATCGTGTCATAGTCCTCAAGGCTGGTTGTTCCACCCGGCCCCGTCACAACCTCAACATACTGCGCCGTCAAGCCGCCGCCTCTCGGTCTGAGAATGCCATTAGCGTCCGTTGCGTTAGCTCGTGTTGGCGATCCAGTGACGACATAGCCTGAATCGCCCCTCGTTTGCTAGATAGATTCATGGCCGCTTTCAACAGGAAAGCAGCCACCTTTCTTGGATGTGTCCGGAACTCTGTGTAAATCAACCGTTCCCCGCGTACCTGTCGAAAGGCCGCTTAGGCCGAACTGCTGCCGACCAGGCTGACGCACTGCCAGTTGGCTGGCTGTCATGGACTTTCGACAGGCGAGTGAGAAACGGGTGGTTTGCAAAGAATTCCGGATACGCTCGGTTCTACATTTTTGCATGCCTGATGGGAGGACGTGCGGGGCGAGAAATGGGCCGAAATCACCCCAAAATTTGGGGCGTATTTGGGGCAGATTTGGGGCAATTTGGGGCACGTAAATCCGTGTTGATCCGTGTTAGTCCCAAAAACAAAACCGCCCGAAACCCGCGCCAGGCTTAGGTTTTAGCCGGATTGGCGCGAAATAGGGCGGTTCAGAAATGGCGGAAGCGGTGAGATTCGAACTCACGGACGATTGCTCGTCGGCTGTTTTCAAGACAGCTGGGTTAAACCACTCCCCCACGCTTCCGTAAAAGAGGCGCTATTCTAGCGCCTGCGGCGGTTTATGGCTAGTGTCAGGCGTCGTTTGTGGCCAGCATTTCCGCCGCGTGTTCTCGGGTGGTTTGGGTCAGTTCGGCGCCGCCGAGCATGCGGGCGATTTCCAGCACGCGCTCTTCATGCGGCAGCGGCTGGATGCGGCTGCGCACCTTGCCTTGCTGTTCCTGTTTGCTGACCAGCCAGTGTTGCTGGCCGCAGGAGGCTACTTGCGGCAGGTGGGTGATGCACAGCACCTGGTAGCGTTTGCCCAGTTGCCGCAGCAGATGGCCGATGACTTCCGCCACGCGACCGCCGATGCCTACGTCCACTTCGTCAAAGATCAGCGTGGGCACGCTGGCTACCTGGCTGATGACCACTTGCATGGCGAGGCTGATTCGGGAGAGTTCGCCGCCGGAGGCTACTTTGGCCAGAGGGCGCAGGCTGGTGCCTGCGTTGGCGGCCACCAGGTATTCGATGGATTCCAGGCCGTGCGCGCCGGGTTCTGCCAGTGCCGCCAGTTCGATGGCGAAGCGCGCGCCGCCCATGGCCAAGCGTTGCATTTCTTCGGTGATGCGCGAGGACAGTTCGCTGGCGGCCTGGCGCCGTTTGCCGGACAGCCCTTCGGCCAACGTACGGTAGCGGGACAGGCTGGCAGCCTCGGCCAAGGCCAGCGCTTCGCCATCGGTAGAGGCCTCCAGTGCGGCCAGTTGTTGCTGCCAGTCTTCCAGCTTGGCCGGCAGTTCCTGCGGCTGTACGCGATACTTGCGTGCCATGCTCATCAGTGTGTCGATGCGGCCTTCCACTTCCGCCAGTTGGCTTGGGTCTTCATCGATGTCGCTGGCGTAGTCGCGCAGGCTGTACACCACTTCGCGCAGCTCTGCGTCTACCGAGTCCAGCAGGGCGAGGGTGTCCGCCAGTCGAGGATCGACGCCTGCCAGTTTGCCGATGCGGCTTTGCACCTGGCTGAGCATGGTCAGGCAGTTGCCTTCCATTTCCGACAGTGATTCCACGGCAAATTGCGCGGTCTGCATCAGCTCGGCGGCGTTGGCGAGGCGGGAGTGGCTCTGGTTGAGCGCGGTCCATTCGTCCGGTAGCAGACGCAGCTCGGTTAGTTCGTTGATCTGCCAGGTAAGGCGCTCGCGTTCCACTTCCGATTCGCGCGACAGCCGATCGGCCTCGCTGCGCGCTTTGCGCGCCGCTTGCCAGTCTTGCCAGGCCTGATGGGTTTCCTGCGCCAGCGATTGGCTGCCGGCGTAGGCGTCCAGCAGTCCCCGTTGGGTTTCTGGTTTGACCAGCGACTGGTGTGCGTGCTGGCCGTGGATGTCTACCAGAAATTCGCCCAGTTGTTTGAGCTGGCCCAGCGTGGCGGCCTGGCCGTTGATGAAGCTGCGCGAGCGGCCGGATTTGTCGATCAGGCGGCGCACCAGCACCAGGTCGTCGTCGCCGGTGAGGGCATTGTCGGCCAGCCAGGCACCGATTTCCGGGCGCAGCCGGGTGTCGAATTCGGCGGTAATCTCGGCTTTTTCTGCGCCTTCGCGCACCAGTGATCCTTCCGCCCGGTCGCCCAGCAACAGGCTCAGGGCGTCCAGCATGATGGATTTGCCGGCGCCGGTTTCACCGGTCAGGACGGTGAAGCCGGGCGCGAACTCCAGATTAATGCTGTCGACGATGACGAAATCTTTGACGGTAAGCGTAAGCAGCATGATGGCGTGTCAGAGCAGGCGCTCGCCCCAGTGAAGCTTGTGGCGCAGCATGTCGTAATAGTTGTAGCCGGTGGGGTGCAGGATGCGCAGCGGGTTGCGATAGCGGCGGATGAGGATGCGGTCCATCTCCATCAGGTCGCAATGCGACTGGCCGTCAAAATGCACGCGCGCGTCCAGGCCGCGGGTGAGCATGAATTCCACTTCGCAGGAGTCGTTCACTGCGATGGGGCGGTTGCTCAGCGATTGCGGGCAAATCGGCACCAGGGCGATGGCCTGCAGGGTGGGGTGCAGGATGGGGCCGCCGGCGGCGAGCGAATACGCAGTGGAGCCGGTTGGGGTGGAGACGATCAGGCCGTCCGAGCGCTGGCTGTAGACAAACTGGTTGTCGATGAAGATTTCGAATTCGATCATCGAGCCTACCGCGCCGCGGCTGAACACCACATCGTTGAAGGCCAGCGCCTTGGCCACTTCGGCATCTTCGCGAATCACCGTGGCTTGCAGCAGGATGCGGTTTTCCGGCACGAAATTGCCGGCGAGGATGGCGTCCACCGCTTCCAGCATTTCGTGGCGTGGGATGTCGGTCATGAAGCCCAGCCGGCCCTGGTTGATGCCTACCAGCGGTACGCGGTAGGGCGCCAGCACACGGGCGATGGACAGCATGGTGCCGTCGCCGCCCAGCACAATGGCGAGGTCGGCCAGCTTGCCCATGTCCTCGCGGGCGATCAGCGCGTGCGGGCCGGCTTCGCTCTCGGTGGCGCTTTCGCGGTCGATGAGCACATTGACGCCGGCATCGGCCAGATGGTCGGCCAGGATGCGCAGGGAGGCCACGATTTGCGGCTTGCTGTGTCTTGCCACCAGGCAGACGTGTTTGAACAGTCGTTCCATGCGCGGGATTTTACTGCTTCGGGCTGGTTTCGTTCAAAAAAGACTCGTCTTCTACGCGTTTTTTGCCGGTGGCTTCCAGCGCTTTGAGGTAGAAACGGATCAGGTCGGCCAGCGAATCCACGCCCAGCTTGCTGAACAGGTTGGCGCGGTGGACTTCGATGGTGCGCGGCGACAGGTCCAGCTGGCGGGCGATTTCCTTGCTGGAGAGGCCGTCGGCCACCAGTTCCAGCACTTCGCGCTCGCGGCCGCTGATGCGGGCCAACTGGTTCATCACTTCCTGGGTTTCCTCATCCTGCTGCTGTTGCTGGATGCTCATGCGGATGCCCTTGCGCAGGCTGTCGATCAGTCGGTTCTGGTCGATGGGCTTGGTGAGGAAGTCGATGGCGCCGGACTGGAAGGCGCGGCGGCATTGTTCGATGTCGCCATGGCCGGTGATGAAGACGATGGGCACGGTCACACCGCGCTCCACCAGTTTTTCCTGCAGGGCGAGGCCGGTGATTTGCGGCATGCGGATATCCAGCACCAGGCAGCCGATTTCGCCCTCAGTGTAGCTATCGAGAAATTCCATCGCGCTGCCGTAGGTCACGGTGCGCATGCCTTGCGCCATGATGAGCAGGGCCAGCGAATCGCGCACGGCCGGGTCGTCGTCCACGATGAAGACGGTAGGGGTCATGTATTTCATCAGGCGTATTCTCCTGCCCGCTCTATGGCGGTTGTCTGATTGAGGGTTGGCAGTTCCACGGTGAACTCGGCGCCGCCGGACGGCTTGTTGGCCACGCGCAGGCTGCCGCCCATGTTTTCCACGGCTGTCTGGCAAATGGCCAGGCCCAGCCCCATGCCGCTCTGCTTGGTGCTGAAGAACGGTTCGAAGATTTTTTCCGTCAGGCCGGGCGCAATGCCCGGGCCGTTGTCGCCCACGGTGATGGTGACGCAATCGCCGTTCTGCTGGGTAGCCACGTACAGGCGGCCCCAGGGGCGGACGTCGGCCAGCGCGTCGATGGCGTTGCGCAGCAGGTTGATCACCACTTGCTCCAGCTGGATGGTATCAGCCATCACCGGCGGCAGGTTGAGCGTTAGCGATTGTTCCAGATGGATGTCGTGCTGGGAAAGTTCGTATTCCAGCAGGGAGAGGGCATGGCTGGCAACCTGATTGATATCCAGCTCGGCCGGGTGCTGCTCGCGGCGGATGATGAATTCGCGCATGCGGCGTATCACCAGGCCCGCCCGCGCGGCCTGCAGCACAGCGGCGTCCAGCGTCTTGTTCACCATGTCCATGTCCGGCCGCTCGTCGCTCAGCATGCTTTGCGTGGCCTGGCAGTAGCTCATGATGGCGGTCAGCGGCTGGTTGATTTCATGGGCGATGCCGGAGGCCATTTCGCCCATGGCGTTGATGCGCGCGACTCGAGCCATTTCGTCTTCGTGCCGGCGCAGCCGTTGTTCGCTGGCTTCCAGCGCGGCCACCATGCGCTGCCGGCGCGGCGCGGTGTCGCGGAAGGTGAGCACGGCGCCGATCAGCGCGCCGTCGCGGCTGAACAGCGGGGAGACGCCGCCCTCCACCAGCAGCCTCTCGCCGGAGGGGCGGATCAGATAACTGCTGTCCGGCAGCAGCCGGCTTTCCTTGCATTGCAGCGCAGCCAGCAAAGGGTCGGCTTGCTTGCCGGCGCGGAACTCGCCGCACAGCCGCACCAGTTTGTGTACCGGCTGGCCGATGGCGGCCTCGTTGCGCAGCCCCAGCAACAGACGGGCCGAAGGGTTGAGGTACTCCACCGTCAGCGAGGTATCAAAAGTGAGCACGGCGTCGGTGATGGCTTGCAAGGTGACATCGGCGTATTCCCGCTCGCGGAACAGTCGGTCGCTGGCGCGGGTTTTTTGCCGTGAACCATGCTGGCGCAGCGCGATGATCACCCACAACAAATAGCAGGGCAGCAGGATGGCGATTAGGCCGGCCAGCAGCCTGGCTGGCGGTAAGTCGCTCCAGCGCAGCGGGCGACTCAGCGCCAGCATGACGGGCAGTTCGGTGCTGAGGTTGGCGCGCAGCACGGGCAGCAGCGAGGCGGCGGGCTGGGTTTGGGATGTTTGCCAAGCGCGCCAGCGGTCGTCGGCGTCCTGTTGTTGCAGTGCTGGGCCGGGCTGGTTGGGCAAGGCGCTGTTCAGCAGGCGATCCAGATCCAGCGTCAGGGTGGCAAGACCGCGCGCCTGTTCGCCGCTGACCAAGGGGTTAACCAGCGGACCGGCCTTGTCGTACAGCGGCAGCAGCAGCAATAGTTGGCGATGCCCGTCCGGTGCGCGGAATACGCCGCTTTGTTGGCGGACGCCTGAGCTGAGGGCGGCGGTGACCGAAGGCGCCAGCACGCTGTCCAGCAGAAGGTCCAGCCCCACCGGATTGAAGTCGCCGGCCCCGGGCGCGGGCGCCTGGAAAGTCCAGGGCAGATAACTGCGGCGCGGCGAGGCGGGCAGCCAGGCTTGCGGGTGGTTCCAGTCGTTGTCCTGAAAATGCCGGTAGTCGCGTACGGGGGCCTTGCCGCCATCCGGTGTCGATAAGGTGGCGGGGGATGGCGTTTGCGGGGTCAGTTTAGGGTGATAGCCGATGCCGCGCAGCCAGTTGAAGCGGGATGAGGCGTCTTCGGCAAACGTGTTCAGGCGGGCCAGCGAGCCGGCGTCGCCCGGCCCGGCTATGAGGGCGGCCGTCCCCAGTAGTTCGTAGGCCTGGCGCAGGTCGCGGCTGATTTCCTGCTCCGTGCGAGCCGCAGATTGGTCGAGCAGCAGCTGTTGCCGCTGGCGGGCGTCTTCCAGCAACTGCCACAGCAAGAGCGCCGCCAACAGCAAGGCGCCCAGCGTCAGTGCCAGTCTGGCGCGCGCGCTGGTTCGCGCCAGCAATACGCGATGGCGTTTCAGGGCAGTGAGCGAACGGGAAAGCGGGCCGGTGGACGCGGGCATCGGTGGGCTGGCTGGGGTGAAAGTGTGCGCTACTCTAGCAGCCCCGCGCCGCGCCTGCCAGCATTTCGCCCGCTATGCGTAGGCGGCAGGCTGGCGGCATCTGGTCGTCATGCCGCGCGGGGAGCGTTCAGTCGCGCAACAGGCTGGTAAAGGTTTGGCGGAATTTGCGCAGTTTGGGGGCGATGACGGCCTCGCAATAGGGTTGGCCGGCATTGGCGGCGTAATAGCCTTGATGGTAGCCCTCTGCCGGATGGAAGGTTTGCGCCTCCTCCAGCCGGGTGACAATGGGTTGGCCGAAGACTTGCTGGCTGTCCAGTTCTCCGATGATGTCGCGCGCCTCCGCCAGTTGGGCGTCGCTGTGCCAGAACACGGCGGAGCGGTATTGCGTGCCTACGTCGTGCCCCTGTCGGTTGAGGGTGGTGGGATCGTGGGTGGCGAAAAACACTTCCAGCAGTTGCCGGTAGCTGATCTGGCTTTCGTCGAATTCGATTTCCACCGCTTCGGCGTGGCCGGTGTTGCCGTTGCAAACACTGCGGTAGTCCGGTTGCGGCGTGTGGCCGCCAATATAGCCGGAGGTGACGCGCAGCACGCCGCGCAATTGTCTGAAAACAGATTCGGTACACCAGAAACAACCACCGGCGAATGTGGCGAGCGTCATGGTTTTCTCCTTGTATCAAGACTGCGGTAGACAAGGGACGGACTGTCGTGCGGCAGTGGTCATCATGTCGGGTTGATGTGAATGGGTCGGCCCGGCGAGGCGTTTCTTACGGCAAGGGCGTTTGATAGCAGTCCCATGCCAGTCGGAGGGTGTTGGTCTGGATGGCGACGGTATCGGCAATAGGCTGGGCATAGCCGCCGGCCATGGTGATGACCAGCGCCGTGCCGTTAGAGCGGCAGGCGTCCAGCACCAGCCTGTCTCGTGCCAGCAAGCCTTCCATGCTGAGCGCCAGCTTGCCCAGCCTGTCGCCGGCGTAGGCATCCGCGCCGGCCAGATAAAACACCATGTCGGGCTGCTGGGCGGCAAACACTCTGGGCAAGGCGTCGGCCAGCTGTGCCAGGTAGTCGGCGTCGCCGGCGCCATCGGGCAAATCGATGTCCAGCGAACCGGTCTCTTTGCGGAAGGGGAAGTTCTTGGCGCCGTGCATGGAAAAGGTGAATACCCGGGCATCGTCGCGAAAGATGGCGGCTGTGCCGTTGCCCTGGTGCACATCCAGATCCACTACCAGCACGCGGCGGATCAAGCCTTCGGCCAACATCAGCCGCGCGGCCACAGCCACATCGTTGAATACACAAAAGCCACTGCCTTTGTGTGCGTAGGCGTGGTGGGTGCCGCCGGCGAGGTTGGCCGAACAGCCGGCAATCAGCGCGCTGCGCGCCGCGGCGATGGTGCCGCCCACCGATCGGCGCGAACGTTCAACCAACTGTGGCGAGCCCGGCAGGCCGATTTCGCGCCAGGCCTTTTCCGGCAGGCTGCCGCCCAGTACTTGATCCACATAGTCGGCATCGTGCGCCAGCGTCAGTTCATAGCGGCTGGCGGCAGGCGGGGTGTCCATGGCGTCAGCGGCAAACGCCGACACCGCCTCGGCCAGCATGGCGTATTTTTCCGCCGGAAAACGATGGCCGGCAGGCAGCGGCAGGGGGAACTGGTCAGTGCGATAGAACCGCATGAGCGGGCCTCAGAGCAGTTTGACCGGGGTGAAGCGCGGGCAGGGCGCGCCTTCGTGGATCACGGTTTCCAGAAACATGCCGGCCGGGCGCACCCATAGCTGGTAGTCGCCGTACAGTGCGCGATAGGCCACCATGGGTTCGTGGTTTTCCGAGTGCAGGCCCAAGCCCAGCACCTCATACAGATTGCCGCGATAGTGGCGGTAAATGCCGCGTGGGATATCCATCATGCGCTCCTGTCGTTGATTGCGCGCAGGATGGCAAGCCCGGCCGCCGTGGTCAAGCTTCGCGGCCGTTCCAGTAATAAACGCGGAAGTCGCGGTCCAGCTCGAAACCGTTGCGCTCGTACAGGCGCTGGGCTTTTTCGTTGTCATGCGCGGTTTGCAGCATGATGTCGCCGCCGCCCAGTGACAGGATGTGCGCCTGGCATTTTTCCAGCAGCAGCTTGCTGGCGCCGGTGCCGCGATAGTCCGGCGTGACGAACAGATCGTGCAGTAGCCAGCCGGGTTTGAGGGTGAGGGAGGAAAAGCCGGGATACATCAGGGCGAATCCAACCGCTGTGCCGGCGTCTTCGGCCAACCATACCCAGGCCTCGCCGTTGTCCAGCCGCTGTGTCAGATAGGCGATACAGTCCTCGTCGGACTGGGTGACATGGTAAAAGGCAAGGTAGTCCTTGAAGAGCGGCAGCAGTCGCGGCAGGGCGTCGCTGCCGATGCGGTCGGCGGTGAGGGTCATGGGCATTTTCCGGGTGATGGCAAGCAATCGTCCTGTTATATGCAAATGCGGGTAAGGATTCAAGCGTTTGTCATGGCGATCGGCAAGTCAGTCGCGCATGAAACAGGCGTCTGCATCGCCGTTTTGCTGGTAGCTGGCGTAAAGATTGCTGAAATCCATCTCGCCGAAACTGTCGCTGAGGAAGTCGAGCAGGCTGCGCACCGAGGGCAGTAGTCCTTGTCGGGAAGGGAACAGCGCATATACCACCGCTTCTTGCGGCCGCCACTCCGGCAGGGCCTGCAGCAGCAGTCCTTGCTGCAGATCCTTGAAGCAAGCCAGCAGCGGCAACTGGGCAAAGCCCGCATTGTCGAGCGCGGCGCGCCTGATGGTGATCATGTCGTCGGTCACCAGACGCGGGGTGTGAATGACCTGCGCGCTTTCGCGCGCCGGGCCGATACGGCTCAGGCACCAGTGGTATTCCCTTTGCTGGGCCCCCCAGTGCAGGCTGGGCAGCTCGGCAAGCTGCGCGGGCTCGGTCAATGCGGGGTATTGGCGCAACAGCGCCGGGCTGGCTACCAGTTCCTGCGGGCTGCGGGAAAGGCGTTTCATGACCAGCCCGCTGTCGGCGAAGGGCGGCGTTTTCACTTGCAGCGCAATGTCCATGCCCTCCCGCAGCACGTCCACTTCCCGGTTGGTGCTTTCCAGCAGGATACGTACTTGAGGATAGCGCGCCATGTAGCGCGAAATCATTCCCGCCACCACGAAATTGAGCAGGGCGGTGGGGCAGCTGATTCTCACCGTGCCCTGAGGGGAAACCTGTTTCTTTTCCACAAAGGCCCGAGCTGCATCGCCGGCGGCCAGCACTTGCCGGCAGTAAGCGTAGAACTCCTGGCCTAGGTCGGTAACGGAGAAGTGTCGGGTAGAGCGGTTGATCAAACGGACGGAGAGGCTTTTTTCCAGATCCTGAATGCTGCGGCTGAGCTTGGACTTGGACACGCCGGATGCCCGGCTGGCGGCGCCAAAGCCGCCGCAGTCAACGATCAGGGCAAAGTGGTACAAGGCATTGAGATCGTACATGGCGCGGGTTGTTGGTGTGGATTCAAGAGGCAGACCCTACCGCAAGCGGCGGCGGGATGTCTGCTGCAGACCGTGTCCCGAAGGTGAAACACTCTGTTTCTGCCTGTGTTTGATTGTGTTAGCTGTTACAAATGTATATTGCAAGTCGGGGCGGCGCATTCCGCCAGCCGCCTGCTTTGCACAGGAGCCTTCCATGACCAGTCATGCCGCCGATTTGAGCAGACAGCCGACGCCGGATCCGGCCGAAGAAAACGCATTCTTTCCTTCACCGTACTCCCTGAGCCAGTACACCGCGCCCAAGACGGACTTTGACGGCACCACCTATCCCCAGCCTTATCGGGGCGGCAAGTGGCGGGTGCTGATGGTGGCTGCGGATGAACGTTATGTGCTGATGCGCAACGGGACCATGTTCTCAACCGGCAATCACCCGGTGGAAACCTTGCTCCCGATGCATCACATCGACAGCGCTGGTTTCGAGATCGACGTGGCCACGCTGTCGGGTAATCCGGTGAAGTTTGAAATGTGGGCGATGCCGGGAGAGGACGAAACCGTCAAGGCGGTGTACGAGAAGTACCGCGACAAATTCAAAACGCCACTGAAGCTTTCCTCGGTGATGGCCGAAGCCTTGGGCGAGGACTCGCCTTACATTGCTGTGTTTGTGCCGGGCGGTCATGGCGCGTTGGTGGGGATTCCCCGTAGCGAGGAGGTCAAGGCCCTGCTGGACTGGACAATGCGCAAGGACAAGTACCTGATCACGCTGTGTCACGGCCCCGCCTGTCTCTTGGCTGCCGCCATCGGCGAAAACAAGCAGGACTACCCGTTCAAGGGCTACCAGATCTGCGTCTTCCCCGACGCGCTGGATGAAGGCGCCAATATTCAGATCGGCTACATGCCGGGCATGTTGCCCTGGCCGCTGGAGAAAAGCCTGCGGGATCTGGGCGTGGAAGTGCTCAATCAGGGCATTTCCGGTCAGTGCCATCAGGATCGCAAGTTGATTACCGGCGACAGCCCATTGGCCGCCAACGCCATCGGTAAGATGGCGGCCAGCGCGCTGTTGGCCGAAGCGAAGCGCTGAGCATGGGCATTGGCCCCGCTTGCGGTGCAGGCGGGGCGGGATCAGGCGTGGGTGGCATCGCGCCGGTTTGCGTCTGGCTGATTCTGGTTTGCCGTGTCGGCGCTGGCGAACGGGTGGCGCCACTCGCCGCGCACCCACTGTTGCAGTTGCCCGGCGTCGATGCGGTACAGGTGCAGCCAGCCGTTGGCGGCCAGTCGGGCTACCTCGGGCTGGCGTTGCAGCGCCAGCTCCATCAGCCTGGCCGGCGCATCGATGCAGGCCGCCAGTCGCAGCGGCTCGTGCCGCCATCGTTCACCGTCATGCACGGACTGCAGGGATAGCCCGATGCGCAAGTCGCCGCTATTGCCTTCAAATACGCCGATACGTCCCCCCACCACGTTGTGCAACAGCTTGTTGCCGCTGCCGTAGCGCTCCGGGTCCGCCACCGAGGCGAAGTACTGCATGTTGATCCAGTGCGCCACTACCAGCGGGCCGCCCAGAATGCCGCCAAGTTGCCGAGCGTCCGGGTCGCTTCGCCAGTCGTACTCCTGCAGGAAAGCGCGGCCGTCCAGATTCAGCGCGGCTGTGCGCGAACGGGGGGCCGCGATGAAAAAGGCATTGTTGGCCAAGCCCCATTCCGGGCGGGTTTCCGCCCAGTGGTGGCCTTTTTGCCGCAGCAGCGTCAGCAGGCTCGGGTCGTCGATGGCGTCCGGCACGCCATCCTTTCCTGCTCGCCGGGCGCGAGCCAAGCGTTCTGCCGCATCCAGCAGCGGGCGCAGCACGTGGGCGCGCGCTTTTGGCTCCTGTTCGGGCTGCGGGGTGGGAAGGATGCGCAACTCGTCGCTATGAGTGAGGTGCAGGGCCGGCAGAAACAGCGTGTCGTCGGGAATGGGCAAGCCTGCGGCGTCCAGGCCCGCTCGCACCGCCGGCCGTTGCAGCCAGTCACTCAATAGCAGCACGTGCAGATGGCCGCCGTGCCCGCCGCAGGCGCCGCATTGCAAGGCAGAGGCTTGCGGATTGTTGCTGCTGTGACTGGCATGGCCTATCAGCAGCACGGTGCGAGGAAAGCTTGCGCCCAGTCCCATGGCCGGCAGCAGGGTGAGCAGGATGGCAACGATGGTATCCGTATCCAGCTGACGGCCGGCCGTTACCATGGCCTGATCGTCGCTGTTGAGCCAGGGGTCCAGCTGGGACAGGGAGGCGCGGGCCTTGCTGGGGAAGGCTTTGCGCAATAGCTTGCCGGCCTTGCCCAGCCCGGCGCTTTCCACCAGCGTGAAGGAGGACAAGGGCGCGCGCTGAAAGTGATTCCACTCGTGCAGGCCTTTTTCCAGGGGCGGGGCCAGTGCCTCCCAGCTGGGCGCCAGCAAACCCGGCAGCCGGGGCTGGCTGTGTGTTTCCCCGGAAAAACGGATGGCCAGCGGTAGGCCGAAGAAACCGGCGAAACCGGCGGTGCTGATGTTGGCTCCGGTCTGCTCCAGTGCCTGGCGCATGGGTTCGGAACGCACATCGATGCAGAAAACGGCGTGCAGATCGCGACCGATGCGCGCCGGCTGGCTGTCCTGCAGCGGCAGCGCGGCAAGCAAGGCTTCGTGCGCGGCCAGCTCTGCGGCGCGCTGCCATGGTAGCTCGCGAGAAATGCTTGTCGCGACAGGGGTGGGCCAGTGGGTTTGCCAGCGATGCCAGCAACTGTCCGGCGTGCGTTCGCCGTCGTCCAGCAGGCATTCCCAAGCCAGTTGCATGGCCAGCAGCTCTTGCGGCAGCGTGCAGGCGCGCCCGGCCAGTTCCGCTTGCCATAGCTGGAAACGGCACCATGCGGCCCAGCCGCTGTTGCGCAGCAGCAGCGCATGCAGCCAGTCAGTCAGCCAGCGCTGGGCGGGTTGCAGCTGCGACATGGCATGGCGGATCAACTGCGTAGGGTCCTTGGGCAGGGTGGCGATGGCCTTCTCGAGCTTTGCCTTGAGCGCGGCGTTACGGCTGGGGACGGGCTGCAGGGCCATTTCGTCCAGCCAGGCCCGGTACAGGCTGCGACCCCGATCAGGCTGCCAGTCGGCCTGGTCGTGATCAAACCAGGCGGCGCAACATTGGCTGATCTGCTGGGTAATCACTTGTCGCCAGCTTTGCATGCCGGCGTGACCGGCCGAATCGTCGCGCCAATCACTTTGCAGGCGGGTGGCCGGTGTCGGGTTGGGCTGTGGAGTGTTCAGCCACGCGTCCAGGGTGGTTTCCGTGCCGTATTCACGCAGCGCGGCGGCCAGATGGCGTGGAGCAATCCGGCCCTGATCGTATTGGCGGCGGTAATGGGCTTCATTCAGATGCAGGCCGCTGCCAGCCAAGCGCTGCAAGCAGTGGTTTGCTTCGGCAAAAGTCATGTCGCGCAAGCCCCAGTAGGGGGAGCTGGCCAGCAGACTGTCCAGCGGCCAACTGGGAGCGATGCGATTGGCGGCGGCGTCGGCCGCGGTCTGCCAGTCGAGATCGGTATGCGTCATGGGCGGCTGTCTCCGTTGCGGTGGGAAGGTTGGCCGAAGAGGCCCGGGCGAGCGCGCTGGGTGAGGCGTACCCACCATTCATCGAGGTACAGGCCGCCAAACGCCAGTGCATACAGGCGGCGGCTGAGCGGATGCGGAGGATGGCGCGCCAGCCAGCCCTGCAGCAGGTAGAGCGCGACAAAGAACAGCGCCACCAACGCTTGGCACGGCAGAGGGGCGCCGGGTTGGTCGGTCTGCAGGCGGGCAAACAGGGTGTGCAGCAGCAAATAGACCTGGCACAGCGCCAGCGCCAACAGCGTGCCGCGCCATCCCCGGCAAAGCGGCGCCAAACCCAGGCCGATCACCACCACCAGCAGCAGTGGAGGTTGTACCGGGTGGGCCTGCGCGAATCCCCAGACCTGCAGGCTCAAGGTCAGCAAGGCGATGCCGGCCAGTCCGTTGGCGGCATGCGTCCAGCCGCCGTCGGTTTGTGCCGGCGCGGGCTGGCGAATGGTGGCGCGCACCTGGCTGCCGGAGCTGAGAAAGGCATGCGCCTTATAGATGGAATGCGCCACCAGGTGCAGCAAGGCCAGCGAATACTGACCCAGCCCGCACTCCATCAGCATGAAGCCCATCTGGGCGCAGGTAGACCAGGCCAGCCGCAGTTTGATGCTGATGCGGGTTTGCATTACCCAGCAGGCAAGGCCTGCGGTAATGCCTCCCCACAGGGTCAGTAGCCAGGCGCTGGACGGGGCGACGCTCCACAAGGGTGCCAGCTTGATCAGCACCATGCCCCCCAGATTGACGACACCGGCGTGCAGCAGTGCCGATACCGGCGTGGGCGCTTCCATCACTTGCGTCAGCCAGCCGTGGAAGGGCAGTTGTGCGGTTTTCAGCAGAACGCAGCTGCTTACCAGCAAAGCACCCAATGTGCGTAAGGTTTGCCGAAGAGGGTCGTCCAGTGCTTGTGCCGCATCGGCAAAATAGGGCGAACCTACCGACCAGGCGATCAGCAACGCGCCGCCAAGCAGGCACCACTCCGCCAGCCGGCTGGCCACCGCTTCACGGCGGGCGGCGATCAGCGCCTGGGGGCGGGTGGGGTAATAAGTCAGCAGGGTGTGCAAGGCGCGGCTGGTCAGCAGCCAGCCTATCAGCAGCGTGGGCCAGTCGCGGCTGGCCACCACCAGCGTAGCGCCCACCAGCAGCCAGCCCAGAGCTCGCAAATAGCGCCGCTGGCCGGGTTCGCCGCTGAGATAGCGGGCGGAAAATCGCAGGATCACCCAGGCCAGCAGCTGTATCAGCAGCTGAAACAGCAGGCCGGCCTGCGCGCCATTCCGTACCATCAGCAACGCGGCTGCCGCCGCGCCCAGGGCGGCGCTGGTGTGCGCCATCCGCCAATGGGCAGTCAGTGAAGCTGCGCCCAATGCCGGCAGCAACCAGAGAGTGGCAATCAGGCTGTGTTCGGAGAGCAACAACATGAGACATCCTGCCAAAATGGAAACATCGGCACTATGCCCGGTCGGTGATGTTCGGTAAAATACATTAATATTTATAAATCAATCTATTTTTTAGAATGATAAATCGGCTCAACTACCATCACCTCTATTACTTCTGGCGCGTGGCGGCGGAGGGGCACCTTACCCGCACCGCAGAGCGGCTGCATATTTCGCAGTCGGCCCTGTCCGCCCAGATCCGCCAATTGGAAGAACAACTGGGCGCGCCGCTGTTTCTGCGCGAAGGCAAAAGGCTGCTGCTGACGGAAATGGGTTCGTCCGTGCTGCGCTATGCCGAAGCCATTTTCGCGCTGGGCAATGAGCTGCTGGCGGCAACAGCGGCACAGGATGCCGGGCAGGGGGGGCTGCTGCGCATCGGCAGCGTATCCACGCTATCGCGCAACTTTCTGGAAAGCTTTTTGAGCCCGGTATTGAGTAGGCCGGCCGTGAAGCTGAATCTGGAGGCGGGCGGGCTAGACGAGCTGCTGGGCCGCCTCAGCGCCTTCGAGCTGGATGTGGTGTTGAGCAACCGTCCGGTGATCGCCGACGATAAACACCCCTGGCGCTGCCGTACGCTGGCGCGTCAGGAGGTGTGCCTTATCGGACCGCCCGGGTTGATTGGCAGGGAGTTTGACCTGGAACAGGTGCTAAGCCGGCATGCCCTGATGGTGCCCAGCGCCAAGAGCGAAATCCGTGTGCGCTTCGATCTGCTTTGCGAACAACTGGGTGTCGAGCCGCGCATCCGGGCAGAAGTGGACGATATGGCCACTTTGCGCCTGCTGGCGCGCGACGCTGGCGCGGTAGCCCTGATTCCGGCCATCGTGGTGAAGGATGAGCTGAGCAAAGGGCTGCTGGAGAAATATGGATCGGTGCGCGGTGTTGAGGAGACTTTCTACGCCATCACCGTACGCCGCCGGTTTGAGGCCCCGCATCTGCAAGAGCTGTTTCAGCTGTTCGCCATGCCGGGCTGAGGATGCGTTCGCCGGCGTGTGGCCGGGCAGGCGTGGATGCGCTGACAAAACGGCTGACGCCGTGCCGGCGCGCCTTGGCGCCGGCTCTTTACGAGGTTGTAGGCGCCGCTCTTATTTGTGCTGTTTTTTCCGGTCCATCAGCGACTCGGCGGCCTTCATCGCGTTTTGCAGATGAACGCGCGAAAAATCACTCAGATTCGGACATTGCTGTAAAAAGGCGCTTTTTTCTTGATAGAAAGCAATCAGCGCCATGGTGGACTTGTTTCGCAGCAGGTTTTCCCATTTGCCGATGGCGTATTGGTCGCGATTGCTGTTGTCAAAGTCGCTGCAGACATCGGCAAAAGCGCTGGCGGAGCCCAGCAGCAGGGCAAGGGTAATCAGGTATTTCATTCTCAACACTCCTCCTGGCCTGTCAGCGGCCATCCTTGATGTCGCGGCTCTCGTGAACGCGCAGCCATTTTTGCCAATACCATTTGGCGATTCTCATGATGTATTTCATGGTGTATTCACTGCCGGGCTGAAGGCCGGCAGCTTCCTGAAAATGCCGTGGAATGGGCATTAGAGGCGCAATGGAGGCAAGGTTCCTTTGGGTCGAAGTATTTTTTACCATTAATCAAGCAGCAGGTGATTTTCTCGTCGCCAATTGTGGTGCTTCCAGAAAAACAAAGCCCTCCCGGCTTGGGAGGGCTTCAATCTGGAGGCTGGCTTGCTTGGAGCGGCTAACAAAAATCCGTATCACGGCTGAAGCAAAGCGCGCCGATGCGGGCAGTACTTGAGTACGGCAAGGAGGCGCAACGCAGCATCAGGTGCTGTGTTGGCCGATCTTAGTGCTGATGCCCGTGCTCGCCGTGCACATGCTGGTGTGCGATTTCCTCAGCGGTTGCCGCGCGCACGTCCATCACTTTGAGGGTAAAACGCAGGGCTTTGCCGCAAAGCGGGTGGTTGCCGTCTAGCAGCACGGTCGGGCCTTTGATCTTGGTGACGAAGTAGTAGCGGGGCTGGCCATCCGGGCCAACGCGCTGAATCTGGCCGCCTACCTTGATGCCCGGCGGGAAGTCGGCTTTGGGCATGGTGGTGACCAGTGCTTCGTCTCGTTCGCCAAAGGCTTCCTCGGTGCTGAGCGCTACTGTGGTTTGAAAGCCGGCTTCCTGGCCCTCCAGCGCCTCTTCAAGCTTGGAAAACAGGTTGTCGTAATCACCGTGCAAGTAAGAGACAGGGTGTTTGCCGTCGTCGTAAACCAAGCCTTGGGCATCGGTAACTTTCATGCGCAGTGTGACGGCGGTGTCTTTGGTGATTTTCATAGTGGTCAAGAGCAAATAAATTGGAGCCCGAAGGTTGGCAGTTCCGCAGGGAGGGTGTCAACTGGCGCGCGCGACATGGCCGCGAGGAGGGCGGGCGGATCGGGTGCCTTAAGGGTGCTTGTGCGTATTGCCAAGCAGCTTGGGTGAAAATGGCAGAAACGCGCCGTTATTATTGTGTTGGCCCGTCTTGCTGACAGCGGTGCAATACTGCATGGATATATTGAATCCGCCTGAAAATCTGAAGCTAACAGGAGCTGCGATGAGTCGAGAGTTGGAGATCGTCGAAAAGATCATGCTCGGCATTGATCCCGCTGGGCGCGGTGATCCACTCACAACGCCGAAAGACCCTGCCTTGGACAAAGCTCGCGCAATTTACTACGAGCAGCTGAAAAGAGTGAGCAAGCAACATGCCCCGGCGGCGTCGGTTGCCGCTGTCGAGAAAGACAAGCCTTCAGGATCAAGGCGGGGCGAGCGCTGGACGATCGCTGAGGATAATCGCCTTGAAGCACTGTGGGATACATCTCCGGTGGTAACAACAGTAGAGCTCTCTGCAAAGCTTGGCAGAACCAGAACTGCAGTCATCGCTCGTTTGGTTAAGCTTGGGTTCTTCGAACAAATCAGCGCAGCAATGGCTGCCGACAACGCAAGGCTGGAGGCTGCCGGCGGGATTTCATTGTGGTCATTATCAGACCAGAACGCGATTTGTGCAGTGGAGAGTGCTCATCCGGTCGAGCCTGCCAATGCAGGCAGTCCCTGGAGTAGCGCTGCGGATGAAGAGCTTCGATCACTTTGGGAGGCGCCTGAACAACTTACTTGCGAAGAGATCGGCACGCGATTGGGCAGGACAAGAGGCGCCATTGTAGCCAGGTTGGTCAGGCTGGGTTTTTTTGCGGATAGGGATGAAGTTCGACGCGCGGACTTAAAAAGGCATTAAAAGGCATTCGGGACTGTCCACGTAGAGTGGGATAGGCCATGGCGACAGAGAGGGCATTCCTGCGCTTCTGCAGAGAGGGCATTCCTGCGCTTCTGCTGTGCAGCCTCGTCGAAGGTCTCTACATGCCGCTCGGCAGCGGGACGAACCGCATCAATAAAGCGTTGAGTAACTTGTGCTGCAAGGGCTGTTTTCGTAGGTGGGCTTTGTTGCACAAATCAGGGCTTGCGCCCGTCCGGTAGAATGACGGCATGAGCAAGCCCCTCCCTCCCAAGTACCAAACTATCAACTGGCAGGGGCTTTGTTGCACAAATCAATTAAAGGGCGAGCCGCCCCAATCCCCAGACGGACTTATCTCATTCGGACCGTTTGCGGCGTGCCCAGTGCTGTGAAGCGATTTAGAATCGCTGCACAGATTTGAAGCCCCGCCACCTGCCGGTCAAAGTCCCGTGACTTAACCCTGTCTGCTAGCAATTTGAAACAGTGCATCTTCGTT
>NZ_CAMFLA010000030.1 GCF_945957525.1 uncultured Aquitalea sp.
GGAGGCGAACTATACCTCCCGCCCCAACCTCCGTCAACAGGTATTTTGAGAAAAAGCGACTCGCCCCCGCCCGCCTCAACCCAAACCCTTGATCCGCAACGGTTTCGTTTTAACCGGCCCGTCATGATTCTTCGATCCGCCAGCGCGTGGACCTTGTTGGGCGGGCTATGAGGGGCAGCTTTGCCTGGGGATGGGCGATGGAAACGGGGGAATTCCCCGTCTCGGGAGGGGGAAACCCGCGAAACCTGGCTGCCGATGGCGGAAGCCGCCCCTGACGGGCGGAAGACACCCTTCGGCCAACCTTGGGCCGGGCTCTGTATGGGAGCTTATATATAGACAGGCGGCATGAGCGGCTGAGGAGAGACGGCCGGATAAGGGACACGCAGGATAAGGAACACACAACAGGTCGGGCGCAAGATGTCACCCCGCACGCCCTCCGCACCAATCAGGCATTGCGCATGCGCGCCAACACCCACCTTCGGCAAACCGCAAAACAAAAGCCCCTCTTACGAGGGGCTTGGGGTCGGGCGCATCGGGCATGAGGCCTGGCGTCGGCCCGGTTCTCTATATTAGAGAGGATCAAAAGGGATGCAACTCAGCTGCGGTAGTCCGCGTTGATTTTGACGTACTCGTAGGAGAAATCGCAGGTCCAGACGGTAGCTTGCGCCGCACCGCGACCCAGCACCACGCGGACGGTGATTTCACTCTGACTCATCACGCGCTGACCGTCTTCTTCCTGATAGTCGGGATTGCGGCCGCCGTTGCAGGCCACCAGCACATCATCCAGATACAGTGAAAGACGATCCACATCCAGATCGTTAACACCGGCATAACCGATGGCGCACAGCAGGCGACCCAGATTCGGGTCGGAGGCGAAGAAGGCGGTTTTGACCAGCGGGGAACGCGCAATGGCATAAGCCACGTCCTTGCACTCAGCGATGGAACGGCCGCCTTCCACTTTGACGGTGATGAACTTGGTGGCGCCTTCGCCGTCGCGCACGATGGCTTGCGCCAGCTCGGTGGCCACGTCCACCAGCGCAGCCTTGAGAATGGCGTAGGCCGGGTGGCTGACCGCATCAATGCGCGGCGCCGCGCTCTTGCCGGTGGAGATCAGGATGAAGCTGTCGTTGGTGGACGTGTCGCCGTCAACGGAGATGCAGTTGAAAGAGAGGTCGGCCACTTCCTTGACCAACTGCTCCAGCACGGGGCGGATGACCGGCGCGTCGGTAGCGACGAAGCCTAGCATGGTGGCCATATTCGGGTGAATCATGCCGGCGCCCTTGGCGATGCCGGTGATCTTTACCGGATGACCATCGATCTCCAGCGTACGGCTGGCCGCCTTTGGGGCCGTATCCGTGGTCATGATGGCTTCGGCGGCTTCAGCCCAGTTGGCCTGACGACGGGTGGGCAATGCACTGATGATTTTGTCGGACGGCAGCGGTTCGAGAATCACGCCCGTGGAAAACGGCAGGATTTGTTCAAGCTCGCAGTCCAGCTCGCTGGCCAGCGACTGACACACCGACAGCGCGCGGGCGCGGCCGTCTTCGCCTGTGCCGGCATTGGCGTTGCCGGTATTGACCACCAGCGCGCGGATCTGCACGCCGGCATCCAGATGTTTTTTGCTGATCTGCACCGGCGCGGCGCAGAAGCGGTTCTGGGTGAACACGCCGGCAACGGTGTTGCCCTTGTCGATGCGCACCACCAGCACATCCTTGCGGCCCGGCTTCTTGATGCCGGCTTCGGCCACATTGAGTTCGATGCCGTCAATGACGGCGAGCTGATCCGCCGCGGCGGGAGTGAGGTTGACTGCCATGATGAATTCTCCATTGCCGGCGCGACTTCGCGCGCCTTCCATACCTATTGTCAAGGGGCGATTGTAGCGGATTCAGCCCGGCTGGCCATTGAGGATTTCCAGCAATGGCTCGCTGTAGCGCGCCAGCTTAAGTTCGCCCAAGCCGTATACGCGACTCAACTCCGCCCGGGTTTGCGGGCGTTTTTCCACCAGATCGCGCAGCGTGCGATCGGAAAACACCGCGTAAGCCGGGACGTTGTGCTCGTCCGCCATTTGCCGGCGCCATTGGCGCAGCGCTTGCCAGAGTCGCTCTTCGCGCTCGGTGCGCAACCAGCGGTCGGTGTTGACGCTGCGCGCCTTGCTGTCTTCCGCCACCGGCCTCAGATAGATTTTCTGCTCGCCTTTCAGCAATGCGCGGCAGCCCTCGGTCAGCACCAGCGACTGGCCGCGGGCGATGTCCACTTGCAACAGTTTGCGCGCCACCAGCTGGCGGATCAGCGAGCGCCAGGCGCGCTGATTAAAATCCCGCCCGATGCCGAAGGTGCTGACCTTGTCGTGCCCCAGGCCCAGTACGTATTGATTGCTGCGGCCCAGCAACACATCCACCACATGGTTGGCCGAACAGCGCTGACCAACGCGGTAAATGCAGGACAGCAGCTTTTGCACCGGCAAGCTGGCGTCAAAGGTGATGGGCGGGCTCAGGCAGTTGTCGCAATGGCCACAGGGTTTGCTGGCCTCGCCGAAATGGGACAGGATTTGCTGACGACGGCAGGCGGCCGTTTCGCAAAAGGCCAGCATGGCGTCCAGCTTGCTCAGTTCAACCTGCTTTTGCAGCTCCGCCATTTCCGAACCCTGAATCATCTGGGTCAATTGCACCACGTCATTCAGGCCATAGCACAGCCAGCTTGAGGCCGGTAGCCCGTCTCGCCCCGCGCGGCCGGACTCCTGATAGAAATTTTCCGGGCTTTTGGGCATGTCGATATGCGCGACGAAGCGCACATCCGGTTTGTCGATGCCCATGCCGAAGGCTACCGTAGCCACCATCACAATGCCTTCTTCGCGCAGGAATTCGCGCTGATTGGCCTCGCGCACCTCATGCGACAGGCCCGCGTGATACGGCAGGGCGCGAAGACCGTTTTCCTTCAGCCACTCGGCCGTGTCCTCAACCCGTTTGCGCGAGAGGCAGTACACGATGCCGGAAGCGCCGGGGTATTCATTATTGATGAACTCCAGCAACTGGCGCTTGGCGTTGTGCTTTTCCACCACCTGATAAAACAGATTGGGTCGATCAAAGCTGGAGAGAAACACCCGGGCTTCGGCCAACCTCAGGTAGTGCAGAATGTCTTCCCGTGTTTGCGGATCGGCCGTGGCGGTGAGTGCCACCCGCGGTACCCCGGGGAATTCATCGGCCAGCAAGCCCAGCTGCTGATACTCGGGACGGAAATCGTGCCCCCACTGACTGACGCAATGCGCCTCGTCAATGGCAAACAGGGCGATGTTCAGCGTACGCAGGAAATCCTGAAACCGCGGCGTGAGCAAGCGCTCGGGCGCCACATACAGCAGATCCAGCGTGCCGGCGCGCGCGCGCCGGGCAATGTCGCGGGCATCGTCAGGTTGGGTGGCGGAGTTCAAGCAGGCGGCGGCAACGCCCAGTTCGGTCAGCGCCGCCACTTGATCCTGCATCAGAGCAATCAGCGGCGACACCACGATGGCCACACCGGGTCGCATCAGCGCCGGAATCTGGAAACACAAACTCTTGCCGCCGCCCGTGGGCATCAACACCAGCGCGTGGCCGCCATGGGCGACATGCTCGACGATCTCCCCTTGCTGCCCGCGAAAAGCCGGATAGCCGAAGATGTGACTCAATAGGGAATGGGCGTCCTGCATGATGATGTGACCAACGGCGGGCGCTGGCTTTGACTCGTGAAGTAAGGAAACAAGCGGGCTATTGTACGGCAAAGCGCGGAGGGACAAAAAAAGAGGCCGCCCTGTAAAGGAGCGGCCGAGTCAAGTTGGATGGAGACAATGTGAAACGAAGAGGAAAATGCTCTCGCCTGATGACAGACCGGCACGCCATCCGGATAGTTCCGCGCGGGCGGAAATTTCTTCGCCATGCGCCCCTGAAACTCGGCCATCGTCACGGCCTCCAAGATAAAATCCGCCGGGCGGCATTTTCTCCCCATGCCGGGGTATGCGACACTGGCGACATTGTTTTGGAGATGGTTTCATGCGCAATATTCTTATCGCGCTGGTCTCGGCCAGCGTTCTGCTTGCCGGCTGCGCCAGCCAACCGGCCACCCCCCCGATCAGCACCGGCAAACCGGCGACCCAAGCGCCTTCGCAGCAAGCCAACGCCGACTGGATCAATCTGGGCGTTTCGCCCAACGGCAATATCCTCAATGAGCTGGACAAACTGTCCATCCGCCAGCAGGGCAACACCGTCACGTTCCGCGACCGCAAGACCATATTCAACGTGAAGAAGGAAAACTTCCTGTCCACGCCGCGTCACAAGGTATCGGTAAACTCTTGGTCGATGGACTGCGCAGCCCGCACTTTCCGTCTGACCGGCATGGTGTTGTTTGATGAAAACGGCCGCCAGATCGCCAGCTTCACATATAATGACAGCCAGATAAAACCCATGCCCATCGTGCAGAACTCAGCCAGCTATCAGCAGATGCTGCAAGTTTGCCGGGGCAGCGTGGGCATCTAGGCCTTCGGCCAACCTTTGGGGCTGGCGCTCCGATTCCGCAGAGGGAAAGCAATGCAGGTGATCCGCCGTGTAGTGTTCAATCAGAAAGGTGGCGTCGGCAAATCCACCATCGCCGCCAATCTGGCGGCCGTGGCGGCCAGCCGCGGCAAGCGCGTGCTGTTGATCGACCTCGACCCGCAAGGCAACGCCAGCCACTATCTGAGCGGTCAGACCCGGGCACCCGAGGGGCGCTCGGCAATGGATTTTTTCAACCAGATGCTCAACATCAGCATGTTCAGCAAGGACACCACGGACTTTGTCAGCGACACACCCTTCCCCGGCCTGTCGTTGCTGGCGTCCCACCCTGAACTGGGCGAGCTGATGGCCAAGCTGGAAACCCGCTACAAGATGTTCAAACTGCGCGAGGCGCTGGAACAGCTGGGCGACCACTACGACGAAATCTGGATCGACACCCCGCCAGCGCTGAATTTTTACACCCGCTCGGCACTGATTGCCGCCGACCGCTGCCTGATTCCCTTCGACTGCGACGCTTTTTCTCGCCAGGCCCTCTACAATTTGATGGCCAGCGTTGAGGAAATCCGTGCCGACCACAACGCCGAGCTGGCGGTGGAAGGCATTGTGGTCAACCAGTTCCAGCCGCGCGCCAGTCTGCCGGCCCGACTGGTGGCGGAGTTGAAAGCAGAAGGTTTGCCGGTACTGGACCCGCCCTTGTCCAGCTCCGTGAAGATCCGCGAATCCCATGACGCGGCCAAACCGATGATCCACCTCGATCCGCGGCACAAACTGTCCCTGGAATTCGTCGCCCTGTATGAAAAGCTGGCCTGAAGCCGGCGGGAAAAAATGTCGAGCTTGAGTCGTTTCACCTCCGTCCTCATCGGCGCACTGCTGTCCATCGCCCTGCTGTCGGCCGAATACTGGCTGCTGCTGGACGACGACCGCAGCCACGAGCAGCAGAAAGAGCGTCATTGGGGCGAGCTCGGCAGCGAGTTGCTGGCCAACAGACTGCAGGAAATGCTGGACCGCACCGACCTCTTGGCGCAAAGCATCATCCGCCAGCGCCACACCACGGGCAACGCGCCCAACCTGACCGAACTGGCCCAGGGCGTGCTGCGCGACGAAAGCCGCTTCGGCGGCATCGGCATCATCCGCAAAATCACGCCGGAACAGCGCAGCGCCTTTGAAAGCGGTATCGCCAACAGCATCCGCCTGCTGAAAGACCGTCATCTGGTCACCAGCCCCAGCCTGCCCATGTACTACCCGGTGGAAAGCTATTTGCCGGACGATGGCAACGCCCTGCCCCAGGGGCTGGACCTTGGCAGCCTGGACAATGCCCGCCGCAAAATGGATCAGGCGCGCAACCGCAACCAGCCGATGCTGATGTTCACCATCCTGCCGGGGGCCGCCCTGCCCCGGATGGACATCATCGCCAATCTGAACGACGACGGCCGCATGCTGCTGATCAATCTGCGCAGCGACTTGCTGTTGCAGGGCAGCGCCGCCGCCACGCAAGATTCGCCCAATCCGCTGCAACACGTGCGCCTGCTGGGCTGGAGCCAGGACAATCCGAATGTGGCGGTGCTGGATTCGCATCCCCTGCAGGCGGCTCCATCGGGCATGCCGCTGATGACCATGCGCCGCACTATCGGCGGCGCCGATCTGCTGTTCGCCGCCTATCCGCTGGATGACACCTCCCCTGCACTGAGCAATCAGGGCTATGTGATTCTTGGCGTCACCGCGCTGGCGCTGCTGCTGCTGCTTACCCTGCTGCAAAAACAGATCGCGTCCGGCGGCGGCCTGCGTCTGTTGCTGAGAAAACAGCAGCAACAGCTGGAAATGAACAACCGCGCGCTGCGCGACCAGATCACCGATCGGGCCAATTCCGAGCAGGCATTGGCGGAAAGCGAAGCGCGCCAGCGCGCCATCTTGCAGGCCAGCTCCGACGCTATTGTGCTGATCAACCGCAATGGACTGATCACGCAAGTGAACCCCGCCGCCGCCAAGCTGATTGGCCAGACGGCCGAATCCATTGAACACTTGCCGGTAGGTTCGCTGCTGGCCGAACTCTACAGCCTGACACCGGGCCTGAATTTTGAAGCCATCGCCAACAAGCGCGCCGGCCGCCCCTTTGAAGCGCACTTGCTGCGCAGCGACAACATCCAGATGCCGGTCGAGTTGTCGCTGAGCCGGGTGGACATGCCGGACGACTCCTTCTACGTGGCCGTCTGTCGCGACATCACTCAGCGCAAGGAGCAGGAAGCGGCGCTGATCCGCCTGAAAAACAGCTTGGCCGAGCAGGTGGAGGTACAAAGTCGCCAATTGTCCGCGCTACTGGAAGCCAGCCCGATGGCGATGGCCTACATCGTCGACCGCACTCTGCGTCAGGTAAACCGCGCCTTCCTCGACCTTTTCGAACGCACGGAAGAAGAAGTCATCGGCCAGAGCACATTGCCCTACTTTGAAAGCAAGGAGCAGTACGAACGCACTGGTCGCGCGCTGTACAGCCTGCTCAACGACGGCAAGGTAGTGCAGACCGAGGTGCGGCTGCGCACCGGACACGGCAAATACATGTGGTGTCGGCTGTTCGGCAGAGCGGTCAACCCCTCCGTTCCGAAGCTGGGCACCATCTGGATCTACCAGGACTTCTCCGCCCAGCGCGAAATGGAAGACGCACTGCGCCAGGCCAAGATACTGGCCGAAGAAACCAGCCGGGCGAAGACAGAATTTCTCGCCAACATGTCGCACGAACTGCGCACCCCGATGCACGCCATCCTCGGCTTCACCGAGATGGGCCAGTCGCGCGCGCGCCAATTGCAGGACGAGAAACTCGACCAGTACTTCGACCGAATCAACAGCAGCGGCAACCGTTTGCTGCAACTGCTGAACGATCTGCTGGATCTGGCCAAGATGGAAGTGGGCAAGATGGATTACCACATCGCCCCCAATGATCTCACGCAGTGCCTGCGCGACGCCTGCGACGAAATGACGCCGGTGGCCGCTCGCAGCCAGATCAAGATTTACCTCTATTGCACCCCGGAGCAACTTACCGCCGATATCGACGCCTTCCGACTGGGTCAGGTGATCCGCAATCTGCTCTCCAACGCCATCAAGTTCAGCCCGCCCGGAGAAGTGATTCGCGTGACGGCCCGCCTGCAGCAGCGCGCCGACAGCCCGGGCGAAGAGGTGCTGATCAGCGTAGAAGACGCCGGCCCCGGTATCCCTGCCGATGAGATTGAAAGCATTTTCGGCAAATTCATCCAGAGCAGCACCACCAAAACCGGCGCCGGCGGCACCGGGCTTGGTCTGGCCATCTGCCGCGAAATCATCCAGGCGCATCAGGGCGCCATCCAGGCTGAGAATATTTCGCCGAGAGGCGCCGCCTTTACCGCCACCTTCCCGCGCAGGCAAGATCGGGTAAATCAGGAAGACTCAGGCCATGACGCACAAGCTGCTGCTCGTTGACGACGAGCCCTTCAACCTGGAGTTGATGACCGAACTGCTGGAAGACGCCGGTTATCAGACCCTGCAGGCCGAAAACGGCGAGCAGGCCTGGCAGATTCTGCAAGAGCAGGGCCATTCGCTCTCCGCCGTGCTGCTGGACAAGATGATGCCCGGCCTCAGTGGCTTCGACGTGCTCAAACGCATGAAAGCCACGCCGGATCTGGATTTCCTGCCGGTGATCCTGCAAACCGCCATCAGCAGCCCCGCCAGCGTCCAGGAAGGCATGGAGGCCGGCGCTTTCTACTACCTCACCAAACCGTTTTCCCGCGACATGCTGTTGGCCGTGGTGGAGGCCGCGCTCAGTCACTGGCTGCGACATCAGGCCTTCCGCGAAATCGCCAAACAGCAGCTGGATGCGCTGAATCACCTGCAAAAGGCAGAATTCAGACTGCGCACCCACAAGGAAGCGCAAACCGTCACAGCGCTGCTGGCGCGCACCGCGCCGCAGCCGGAGCGGGCAGCCACCGGGCTGTTCGAACTGCTGGTCAATGCCATCGAACACGGCAATCTGGCCATTCCCTACCAGGAAAAGACCCATCTGCAAGGCGAAGGGTTATGGGAAGAGGAGCTGGAGCGCCGCCTGAGCGACCCGGTGTTGGGTCTGCGCGCGGTCAGCGTCAGTTTCGAACGCCAATTGCACGCGCTGTCTTTTGTGATTGAGGACATGGGCGACGGCTTTGACTGGCGACAGTATCTGGAAAACGAGACCGCCTCCATGTTGTCCAGCCACGGCAGGGGCATCCTGATTGCCCGCAAGCTATCGTTCGACTGGATGGAATACCGCGGCAAGGGCAATATCGTCGCAGCCGGCATCGCGTTGTGAGCGGCGTTTGCCGCTTGAGACCTCCCCCGCCCTAACACTGAGCTGATTGTGTCGTTTCAAGCTCCGCACTCGCCCTGCGGACGCCAGTAGCGCCTATTGCGCGAACGATGGCAGTCAAACCACACCTGAGCCCCCACCTCCATCTCCAGCATGCCGTCCTGATCAGTACGCAAGACAGTGATCCCTCTGTCGGCCAACCTGGCCATCACCGTCGGATGCGGGTGCCGATAGCGGTTGCGGTAGCCGGCGCTGATCACCGCCAGTTCGGGCTTGACCGTATCCAGCCAGAGCCCTGAGGTAGATGTCCGGCTGCCATGATGCCCCGCAACAAGCACCGTGCTGCGCAAGGCATCGCCATAACGCGTCGCCAGCCGCTGCTCTACAGAAGACGGCGCATCACCGGTCAGCAGCAGCGCATGGCGCAGCCCAGCCACTCGCAACACGCAGCTGTGATCGTTGTCCTCCGCGGAACCCAGACCATCCGGCGGCGACAACACATCAAAGCGCACGCCATCCCAAACCCAGCTCATACCCTGACGGCAATCCTCGCCTTGCAAGCCGTAATCCTCCAGCGAAGCCCGTTGCCCGGCGAGAATACGTACGGGCGGACTCTCCGCCACCAGACTCTGCGCCGCGCCGTCGTGATCGTTGTCGTGATGCGACAACACCAGCATATCCAGCCGCTCGGCTCCCAACCCACGCAATTGCGGCAGTACCCACAGACCAGCATCGCCAATACCGGTATCAAACAGCAGGGTGTGCCGCCCGGTTTGCACCAATACCGACAACCCCTGCCCCACATCCAGCACCGTAGCGCGAAAAGCGCCATGCGGCGGCCTTTCCGGGGCATACAACAGCATGGGCATGAACATGCCCGCTCCCAACAACCGCACCGGCATGCCCCGCGGGGCAATCAACAGCAAGCTGCCGACAAATGCCAGCGCCGCCAATGGCCAGGGCGGCGCTGGCAGGCTCAGCATCGGCCCTTCGGCAAACCTTGCTGTCCAGTGGTAAAACATGCCGGCCAGCCAGCCGGCAGCGTGCATCAGCCCATCCCAGGGCAACACCACCGCCAACAGGCACAAGGGCGTCAGCGCAAAAGACACCAGCGGAATGGCCCATAGATTGGCCAGCGGCGTTATCAGCGGATAACGACCAAACCACCAGATCAAGGGCAGCACGCCGCACAATGTGGCCGCCCACTGCCCGGCAAAAGCCGAGCGCCACCACGGCAGGCGACCGCGCCGCGCCATGCCGGACGCGATCAACGCCGCCACCAGCCCGAAGGACAGCCACAAGCCCGGCGTCAGAACGGCAAACGGGTCCGCCGCCAGCACGGCGGCCAGGGCCATCCACCACAGATGAAAACCGCTCCAGTGCCGCCGCCAGGCATACATCAGCAGCATCACCGCCAGCATGCCTAGCGTGCGTTGCGTCGGTACGGACAAGCCGGCCATCGCCGCATAAAAACTGGCCGCCGCCAGGCTGACCATGGCTACCACCATACGCGGCGGCAAGCGGCGACTGGGCCAGCGACGTTGCCACAGCCGGGCCAGCGCCGCGAACACGCCCGCTACCATGCTGATGTGCAAACCGCTGATGGACACCAGATGCGTCAGCCCCGTATCCGCCAGCCAGCGCCACTCCTGCCGCCCGATGCGCGATTGCGCACCCACGGTCAGGCCCGCCACCAGACCGGCTTCCGGCGTATCGCCCAACACCGTCTCGATGCGCGCCACGGCCTGCTCCCGCCAACGATCGATCTGCGCCAACGGGGCATGGCTCTTGCCCAGCGGCAGCGCCTGACCACTTGCGCTGCCGGTCGCCAAGACACCCTCCGACCACAGCCATTGTTCGGCGTCAAAGCCATAACGGTTGGCCGGCGCGTGCGGACGGCGCAAACGCGCGCCCATTTTCCAACGGCTGCCCGCAGGCCACGACTGCTGCGTCTCGCCCTTGCGCGCATAGACGGTGACGATGATGCGCTTCGGCAAACGTAGGCCCGGGGTCAGCGTGCGCTCCACCTCCAGCGTGAGGCGGGTGCCGTAGTCCTGAACAGACGGCAAACCGCGCACCACGGCGACAAAACGCACTGGCACTTGCTCCCAGGCCTCCGGCAGGCTGTCCGCCAGTCGCCATTGCGCCCGCCAGTCTGCCCAGGCAAGGCCGAGCAACAGCGCGGACAGCAACACCAGCGTCTGCCGACGCCAGCCCGTCGCCGCGCAAACGGCTGAAAGCCGCGCCAACAGCCACAAACCGCACAAGGTCCAGGGCGAGGGGAGTTCGGGCAGCATGGCGCACAGGCCAATGCCCAGCACAAAAGCGATGAGTAAGGTCATCCCCCCTTATGCCCGCCACCCGCCGGGCGATTCAATGACCGGAAAGACAGGGAGCCCGCTTGTCCCGAGCGCGTCCATGCCGTATCGTCGCGGGCAAACGCCAACAGGAACCGTCATGTCCGCTACACCGCTTTACTGTGCCGAATCAGCACGTCGCGACTACGCCGCACGTCTTGCCGAGCGCTTCAACCTGCCGCTGCTGACCCGTCGCCCCGTCGAGGGCTATTGGCTGGAGTTAGGGCCGGCACGGCTGGAGCTACTGACCACGGGCAAGCATGGCGCGGTGTATGCGGAGTTTGTCGAAGGCGCAGCCAAGCACCGCCGCGAACAAGGCGGCGGCCGCGGCCAGCCGGTGGCCAAGGCCGTGGGTTTGAAGGGTGCGAAAGATGTGCCCGCCGTTGTGGACGCTACTGCGGGTCTGGGCCGTGACAGCTTTGTTCTGGCCACGCTGGGTTGCAACGTCACCATGGTGGAACGCTCGCCGGTGGCGGCCGCTCTGCTGGCCGACGCGCTGGACCGCGCCGGCAGCCACCCGGACACCCATGACATCGCCGCGCGCATGCGACTGGTGCACGCCAACGCAATCGACTGGCTGGCCAGCCTGGCCGATGCGGACAAACCGGATGTGGTGTTTGTCGATCCGATGTTTCCGGATACCGACAAAAAAAGCGCTGCCGCCAAAAAGGACATGCAGGCGTTTCAACAGGTGATCGGCGACGACATGGACAGCGCCGCCCTGCTGACGGCCGCCATTGCCGCCGCGCGAACGCGGGTGGTGGTGAAACGCCCACGGCTGGGCGCGCCGATAGCGGGAGTCAAACCCTCCGCCATCCTGGACGGCAAGTCCACCCGTTTCGATCTCTACGTGATCAAGGCGCTGCGGCCGGCCGGGTCCGACTGACCGCTGGCAGGCTTTCGGCTATGCTTGTAGCTCCGCGTGACAGAACAATGACAACTGCGCCAAGCCCATGAATCTCACCTTTGCTGATCTCATCCAGCTGTACTGGTCCACGCCCAAGTGGGAAGTCAATCTGCTCATCGCCTGCAATATGCTGGGCGGCCTGCTCCTGGGTTGCCTGCTGGGCTATGAACGCTGGTTCAACGGCCGCGCCGCCGGCATGCGCACCTATGGTCTGGTGTCCATGGCCTCCACCGCCGCCATCAGCATCATTGGCTACTCGGGGTTCTGGTATGGCGGCCTGCATCCGGACGTGATGCATGGCGACATGACCCGGGTAGCGCAAGGCGTGCTGACCGGAGTGGGTTTTCTCGGTGCCGGCATGATCATGAAAGAAGGTCTCTCCATCAGCGGCCTCACCTCCGCCGCCTCGGTGTGGATGTCCTCCGTCATCGGCATTCTGGTGGGCGTGGGCTTTTACGCCGCGGCCATCATCGTCACCCTGCTATGCATTGCCACCATGCTGGCCATCAACTGGATGGAGCAGGTATTGCCGCGCCGCTTCAGCCTGTTTCTCACCTTGCGCTTCAAACCCCATCAAAACTGGACGGTCGAGAACCTCAAAACCAGTCTGGAGCAGTTCGGCGTACTGATGCACGAGGACAGCATCACCATCCGCGCCGGACAAGACAGCACGGAATGGAGCTTTCTGGTGTCCGCGCAAAACCGCCATGTCCTGGTGAATGTGGTGGACCTGTCGCGCAAGATCATGAAGATCGAACACATCGAAGAGTTCTCCGCCCAGCCGGCGCGCAACTGAGCGCCGCGTTACAATAGCCCCATGAACAGTGAACAACGCCTCGACGAGCTGGAAGTGAAGCTCGCCTTCCAGGACGATCTTCTGGAAGCCCTCAACGCCACCGTGGCCCGCCAGCAGCAGGAGATCGACCTGCTGCAACAGCAACTGCGCGTACTCTACAACCAGTTCCGCGCCAGCCAGCCGGACGGTCAGGGCAGCGGGCATTCGCTGCGCGACGAGATCCCGCCTCATTACTGATCTTTCCGCCTGAACAAGCGACAAGGCCGGGCAATGCCCGGCCTTGTCGCTTTTGCGCTTTGCGGCTAGCCGCTCTGGCGCCGCTTGCGCGACACCTGCGCCTCAATGTTTTTGCGCGCGATCAGCAAACCCTGCCCGGCCGGCCTGGCGGGCTGGGCGGCCTCGCCAAGCCACTTGTACATCACCAGGCAATCTACCAGGCCCAGCGCCGAATGACGGTACGCCTTCGGCAAACGTCCCACCTCGGCAAAGCCCAGTTTTTGCCACAACGCCACTGCCGTGGTGTTGCTGCTCACCACGCTGTTGAACTGCATGGCGAGAAAGCCGCGCTCGCGCGCCCGCGCTTGCGAATGCTCGCACAAGGCGCTGGCGACGCCCTTGCCGCGCGCGGCCGGGTCCACCATATAACCGCAATTGCACACATGACCGCCCGGTCCCGCCGCATTCGGCTTGAGAAAATAGCTGCCCAGCAAACGGCCATCCTCTTCGGCCAACCAGGTTTCCAGTGGCAGATCGCACCACAGCGCGCGCGCTTGCTCCGGCGTCATCGCCGGATCGTAAGCATAAGTTTCCTGCGCCGACACAATGGCGGCGAACACCGGCCAGAAGGCAGCGAAATCGGCGTGAGTCATGCGGCGGATGTTCATGGTGTCTCCAGGTTGGCCGAAGGGCGTGGTTCCGGTTTGCGGGTCATGCCGCCGGACAGCAGGCTGGCGCCGGCAATCAGCGCGCCGCCCAGCCACTCGCTGGCAGTCATGGTTTCGTGGGCCAGCAGCCAGGCGGACAGCGCCGCAAACACCAGCTCCATCAACATCAGTGTCATGGTTTGCGTTGCCGGCAACTGGCTGACACCGTGTTGGGAAATCACGCTGGTGGCCAGCAAGGTGCAACCCAGAATCCCCAGCAGCAGCCAGCCTTGCGGCGTAATGGTCAACAAACGGGGCAGGCTGTCGTGCAACCACAGACTGGTAAAGCCCATGCTGGCCACGCCCACCCAGATGGTGGCGGACTTCACCGGCACCGGCAGGCCCTTGGCCCCGCGGCTCAAGACATTGCCCAGCGCAAAGGCCACCCCGCCGGACAAGGCCAGCCACTCGTAGCGCTGACTGAGCATGGCTGCGCCATCCAGCGCGCCGGGCCGATAAAGAATGACCATGCAGCCCGCCAGCGACAAGACCACCACCAGCCAGCCCTGCCGGGTCAACCGTTCCTTGAGCAACAGCCAGGCGAACAACACCGACCACAAGGGCGACAGATAAAACAACAGCAACACCCGCATCACCAGCCCCTCGGACACGGCCCAGGTGTAGCTGAAATTGCACCAGCCAAACAGGAAAGCCAGCGGCAACAATACCGGCTGGAAACGGAACTGCCGGCGAAACACATCGCGGAATACCGCCACGCCCAGCGTTGCCGCCACCAGATACACCACCAAAGAAGTCATGGGAATGCTAACGCCGCGCTCATTGAGCGCGCGAAAGGGGAACCACATCAGGCCCCACACCAGCGCCGTGACCAGAATGCAGGCCACCGCCAGAAGCTTTTGTTTTACAAGAGGCATGCCGATTTTTTAATATGTCCGATCTTGTGGATGCTGCGGCGCAGTGTCCACCCGAATTTTCCGCCAGAGACAGGCCGCTCCCACTAGCCGGACGGCCCCATACAAGACAAAGCAAAGAGAGACGCCTGCGTGAATCCCCAACTGGCCAGCCTGCAACCTTATCCGTTCCAGCGCCTGCGACAACTGATGGCCGGCGCCGTGCCGCCAGCCGGCAAGACCCACATCAATTTGTCCATTGGCGAACCCAAGCACCCGACGCCGGACGTCATCAAGGACGCACTGACCGCCAACCTCGGCGGCCTGGCCAGTTATCCGGCCACGCTGGGCAGCCCGGAGCTGCGCCAGGCTTGCGCGGCCTGGATGCAGCGCCGCTACGGCCTCGCCATGGATGCGGATAAGCAGATCCTGCCGGTCAACGGCAGCCGCGAAGCGCTGTTCGCCTTTGTGCAAACACTGGTCGATGCCAGCGGCGAGCAGCGCCCGGTGGTGATTTCGCCCAATCCGTTTTACCAGATTTACGAAGGCGCGGCACTGCTGGCGGGGGCTGAACCCTACTACGTCAACTGCCTGTCCGACAAGCGTTTCCAGCCAGACTGGCAAAGCGTGCCGGAAGCCATCTGGCAACGCACGCAGGTGGTGTTTGTCTGCAGTCCGGGCAACCCCACCGGCGCGGTGATGTCGCTGGCCGACTGGAAAAACCTGTTCGAACTGTCCGACCGCCACGGCTTTGTCATCGCCAGCGATGAATGCTATTCGGAGATCCACTTCGGCCAAGCACCGCTGGGCGGACTGGAAGCGGCGGCGCAACTCGGACGCGGCTTTGAGCGCATCGTGATGTTCACCAGCCTGTCCAAGCGCTCCAACGCGCCGGGCATGCGCTCCGGCTTTGTGGCCGGCGACGCCGCGTTGCTGGAAAAATTCCTGCTGTACCGCACTTACCAGGGCGGCGCCATGAGCCCCACCATCCAGGCTGCCAGCGCGGCCGCCTGGAATGACGAAGCGCATGTGGAAGCCAACCGCGCCGCCTACATTGCCAAATTCGACGCAGTCACCGACCGCCTGGCCGCCGTTCTGGAGCTTGCCCGCCCGGATGCCAGTTTCTACCTGTGGGCCCGCGTGCCGGGCGGCGACGACGCCGCCTTTGCCCGCCGTCTGTTCGAGGAAGAACACATCACCGTGCTGCCCGGCTCTTATCTGGCGCGCGACGCGCACGGCGTGAACCCGGGGCGCGGCTTCATCCGTATCGCGCTGGTGGCAACGCTGGCAGAATGCACGGAAGCGACCGATCGCATCATTCGATTCATGCAGAACAACTAAGCGCCGCCAACAACACCTCTCAGAAGCCCTGAACCAAAGCGCGCCGACGCAGGTCCAGGGGTTTTGTGAGCGGGTCCAAAGCCGCACGCTGACCTACCTACCGGACAAAACATGACTGTATCCATTCACATCGCCAAAGGACTCCATCACATGCATCCGATCCAGACTCTGATTGAAGAAGCCTTCGAAAAGCGCGCTGAAATCACCCCGGCCACCGTCTCCGCCGAACTGAAGGCCGCCATCGGCCAGGTCATCGCCGAACTGGACAGCGGCCGCCTGCGCGTCGCCGAAAAAACCGACGGCGACTGGGTCGTCAATCAATGGGTGAAGAAAGCCGTGCTGCTGTCGTTCCGCATTCGCGACAACGCCCTGTCCGACGACGGCGTCAGCCGCTATTTCGACAAGGTGGACACCAAGTTCCACGACTGGAACGAAACCCACTTCCG
The DNA here is from genome assembly GCF_945957525.1 of uncultured Aquitalea sp. Classification (GTDB taxonomy): domain Bacteria; phylum Pseudomonadota; class Gammaproteobacteria; order Burkholderiales; family Chromobacteriaceae; genus Aquitalea. Next base: position 16,442 of record NZ_CAMFLA010000030.1, read on the forward strand.
CGAAGCCGGCTTCCGCGTGGTGCCGGGCGCCGTGGCGCGCAAGGGCAGCTATGTCGCCAAGAACACCGTGCTGATGCCCTCCTACGTCAACATCGGCGCCTATGTCGATGAAGGCACCATGGTGGACACCTGGGCCACCGTCGGCTCTTGCGCCCAGATCGGCAAGAACGTACACCTGTCCGGCGGCGTAGGCATCGGCGGCGTGCTGGAGCCGCTGCAGGCCGGCCCCACCATCATTGAAGACAACTGCTTCATCGGCGCGCGTTCCGAAGTCGTGGAAGGCGTGATTGTGGGCGAAGGCTCCGTCATCTCCATGGGCGTCTACATCGGCCAATCCACCAAGATCTACGATCGCGAAACTGGCGAAGTCAGCTACGGTCGCATCCCGCCGGGCTCGGTGGTGGTCTCCGGCAACCTGCCGGCCAAGGACGGCAGCCACAGCCTGTACTGCGCCGTCATTGTGAAGAAGGTGGATGCGCAAACGCGCAGCAAAACCAGCATCAACGATCTGCTGCGCGGCGTTTAAGCCCCGGCCGCACGCGCAAGGCCCGGCATTGCCGGGTCTTGTTGTTTGTACGGATAGCGCCATTTTCAAGAATGCTTCACCATCATGTTGTTAAACTGTTTTAAGTCGCCCCGCCCGCTCCGGCCTGCGTGATATGGTTTTAACAACATCTTTCCGCTTTTGACGTTTACATTCGGAAACCATCGGGATTTGTCGCTGGTCCTAACTAGCCGATAAAATTCCAGCACGCCGACAGGCTGGCCTGCGCGCCGCTGTCGACGACGGGTTTCATCGCCCGTTCTTTTTCCATCAGCCGGAAACCCTGTGTCCTCTGATCATTTCATTGAATTCCAGGACGTGAGCTTCGCCTATGGCGACCGCCCCATCCTGAAAAACATCAACCTCGCCATCCCGCGCGGCCAGCTTGTGGCCATCATGGGCGGCAGCGGCAGCGGCAAGACCACCATGCTGCGCCTCATCTCGGGTCAGATCCGCCCGAGCCGGGGCAAGGTGCTGGTGGGTGGTCGCGATGTGGCCGCCATGAGCCATGCCGAACTGTTCGAGCATCGCCGCCGCATGGGCATGCTGTTCCAGTTTGGCGCGCTGTTCACCGACCTGTCGGTGGAAGACAACGTGGCCTTTCCGCTGCGCGAGCACACCCGTTTGCCGGACAGCATGATCCGGGATCTGGTGGTGATGAAGCTGTCCGCTGTCGGTCTGCGCGGCACCCAGACACTGATGCCCGCCGAACTGTCCGGCGGCATGGCCCGCCGCGTGGCGCTGGCCCGCGCCATTGCGCTGGACCCGCAACTGATGCTGTACGACGAGCCCTTCACCGGGCTGGACCCGATCTCGCTGGGCGTGATCGCTCATTTGGTCAAGAAACTGAACGACGCGCTGGGCACCACCGCCGTCATGGTGACGCACGACGTGCACAAGTCGCTGGATATCGTCGACCACGTCTACTTTGTCTCCAATGGCGAAATCGTCGCCGAAGGCAGCGCGGAAGAAGTGCGCGCCTCCACCTCTCCCTGGGTGCATCAGTTTGTCTGGGGCGAAGCCGACGGCCCAGTGCATTTCGCCTACCCCGCCGGCAGTACGCTGGAAGAGGATCTTGGTCTGAAAGGAGGCCGGCATGCTTGATTCCCTGCTCTCCCCGATCCGCAATCTGGGCCACATGACCGTCAACGCTGTCTGGCGGCTGGGTTTCATCACCCGCTTCCTGCTGGCTATCCTGCGTTACTCCGGCCAGAGCCTGCTGCGCTTCAGCCTGACCATCCGCGAAATCTACTTCGCCGGCGTGCTGTCGCTCATCATCATCGTGGTGTCCGGCCTCTTCGTCGGCATGGTGCTCGGCCTGCAGGGTTACAACACCTTGTCCCGCTTCGGCTCGGCCGACGCATTGGGCGCGCTGGTGGCGCTGTCCCTGCTGCGCGAATTGGGCCCGGTGCTGGCCGCGCTGTTGTTCGCCAGCCGCGCCGGCAGCGCCATGACGGCGGAAATCGGCCTGATGAAAGCCACGGAACAGCTGGACGCCATGAGCGTGATGGCGGTCAACCCCATTGCCCGCGTGGTGGCCCCGCGCTTCTGGGCCGGCGTGATCTCCATGCCCATCCTGGCCGCGCTGTTCAACGTCATGGGCATCTTCGGCGGCTATCTGGTTGGCGTGGTGATGATCGGTCTGGACAACGGCACCTTCTGGTCGCAGATGCAAAACAATGTCGATCTGCATTACGACGTGATCAACGGCCTGATCAAGAGCCTGTGCTTCGGCGTCGTGGTCACCCTTATCGCCGTCTTCGAAGGCTACGATGCCACGCCCACGGCGGCGGGCGTCTCCTCCGCCACCACACGCACGGTGGTGACTTCGGCTCTGGTAATCCTGGCGGTGGACTTCGTCCTCACCGCCTTCATGTTCTAGGAAACGTTGAATGAAACGCTCTACTATTGATTTGTGGGTTGGCATTTTCGTGGCCATCGGCCTTGCCGCCGTGGTGTTCCTGTCCCTGAAGGTGGCCAATCTCACTCCGCAAAGCGCCGACCAGACCTACACCCTCTACGCCGATTTCGACAATATCGGCGGCCTGAAGGTGAAAGCGCCGGTGAAGCAGGCCGGCGTGGTGGTGGGTCGCGTGGCCGGCATCGAGCTGGACAGCAAAACCTACCGCGCCCGCGTAACGCTCAGCATGGACAAGAAGTTCACCTTCAGCCGCGACGTGAGCGCCGAGATTCTCACCTCCGGCCTGTTGGGCGAGCAGTACATCGGCCTGATGCAGGGCGGCGACCCGGACGAGCTGAAACCGGGCGAGCACATCACGCTGACCTCCTCGGCGCTGGTACTGGAGCAGCTGATCGGCAAGTTCATGACCAGCTTCGCTGAAAAAGGCAGTAGCGGCCACGATGCCTCCGCCGCGCAGTAACTCTTTAAGACCACTTTTCGATTGAAGAACAAGACCATGAAAAAATTCCTCGCTTGCTTCTGTGTTCTGCTGGGCCTCAGCGCCCCCGTTTTCGCCGCCGCCGACAATCCGGTGGACCTGGTGCGCGACGCATCCCGCCAGATTCTGGACACCATCAAGAAAGAAAACGGCAAGAACACTGCACAGATCCGCCAACAGGTGGAGTCCATCGCCGTACCCCAGTTCGACTTCCAACGCATGACAGCGCTGGCCGTCGGCATGGGCTGGCGTCAGGCTTCGCCGACCCAGCAAGGCCAGCTGGCCCAGCAATTCCAAACCCTGCTGGTACGCACCTACTCCTCCACCATGACCCGCTTCAAGAATGCGCAAATCGACGTCAGCCCGAATGCCGTCATGGGCAACAGCGGCCGCGAAGCCACCGTCAAGACCCAGGTTTCCCTGCCCGGTGCCAACGACAAGGGCCCGGTAGCCGTTGACTACACCCTGTACAAAACTGCTCAAGGCTGGAAGGTATTCAATGTCAGCGTGGAAGGCGCCAGCCTGGTTACGGTCTACCGCAACCAGTTCACTCAGGAAATCAGCAAGAGCGGCGTGGACGGCCTGATCAAGATGCTGCAGGACAAGAACGCTGCCCCGGCTGCGGCCAGCAAGGGTTGATCATGTTCGAGGAAACCGCTCCGGGCGCCGGTCGCCTGACCGGCAAACTGGATATGAACAGCAGCGGCGCGCTGCTGCAGACACTCACGCGCCGCGCCGCCTCCGGACCGCTGCGACTGGATATCTCCGGCATCGACGAGGCCGACTCCGCCGCCATCGCGCTGCTACTGGCCAGCCAGCGCGCAGCGCAGGCCGCCGGCCACGCACTGACACTGGAAGGTTGGCCGAAGAACCTGCGCAGCCTGGTTGAGCTGTACGCACTGGACGGGCTGCTCGGCCTGTCGGGAGAACATTGATGAAACGGACGCGTCTTTCCCTTTGCGCGCCCCTGCTGGCGGTCAGTCTGCTGGCCGGCTGCGCCAGTGCGCCGCCCAGCTCCCCGCACGACCCTTACGAGTCGTTCAACCGCTCAATGTACAACTTCAACGACAAGGCTGACCGCTGGGTGGTCAAGCCTGCTGCTGAAGGCTATCGCGCGGTAACGCCGCAACCGTTCCGCTCGGCGGTGGGCAACTTCTTCGACAACATCAAGGATGTCTACAGCGCCGGCAGCAATCTGTTGCGCTGGGAACCGGAGAAGGCACTGAACGACACCATGCGGGTGATGATCAACTCCACCTTCGGCTTGTTCGGCCTGATCGACATCGCCACCCCGGCCGGCCTGAAGAACAACAAGAATGGACTTGGCGACACCTTCGCCACCTGGGGCTGGAAAGACAGCAATTATCTGGTGCTGCCTTTCTTTGGACCCAGCACGGTGCGGGATGGAACGGGCTTTGGCCTGTCCTTGTTCACCAACGGGCCGGAACGTCTCGTGTACCACAACACGCCGGAGGCAGTGGCGTTCTATAGCCTGTACGGCGTCAATACCCGTTCGCGCTTTATAGACCTGGGGCTGGACGAATCGCTGGGCACCGCCGCCATTGATCCTTACACCTATATGCGCGACGGTTACCTGCAGCTGCGGGCGAAGCAGTTGGGTTTGCCCAACCCCACCCAACAGGACGACGTAAACATCGATGATCTGGTCAGCGCGCCTGCTGCTGCGCCCGTGAAAGATGCCTCCGCGCCGGCAGCCGCATCGGCCCCGGCCGCAGCCGCACCGACGGTAGACGCCTCGGCCGCGCAATAAGACTCGCACTACCCTAGCGACAAGGCCGCCTCTGGCGGCCTTGTCGCATTTCCGCATGCCACATACTCGCCTTTGATCTGGCGCAAATCCAACCCCACCTTTTATATTAGAATTTGCTTAATTAAATGACAGGAGCCGTATCATGGAAGACATCCGCGTATCGCAAGAAGTGCTGGAATACCTGACCCGCTGCATGCGTCATGCCGTATCCAACGGCCAGTACCTGACACCGCAACTGCTGGAAGAAGCCATTGAAGACTTCGCCGCCGAACATCCGCAACAAAACGTGGCTATCCTCCACTGAGCCCCGCCCAGTGCAATAGCCGCCAAGGCGGCAAGTCATAAAATGAAAAGGGCGACAACGTCGCCCTTTGTGTTTTCCTTCGGCCAATCTTACAGCTTGAAGCGGCCAATCAGCCTTTCCAGCTCATCGCCCAGGGTTTTCAGGCACTCGGTGGCGTCATGCGCCTGCGCCACCGACTCATCAGTCCGTTGCAACATATTGTGAATGCTCTCGATATGTTGGGCGATCTCCTGACTGGCGGTGGACTGCTCTGCCGTCGCCACAGCGATATCTCCCACGGTACGCACCACCTGCTGCGTGTTGTCGGTAATCAGCGAGATGGAATCCGCCGCCGCGCGCGCCAGCCTCACCCCCGAGTCCACCTGCGCCAGCGCGCCATCCATGCTGCCGGAAGCGCGGCCGGTTTCCTGCTGGATGCTAGAGATCATGCCGCCGATTTCAAGCGTGGCCTGCGCCGTGCGTTCGGCCAACTTGCGCACCTCGTCGGCTACCACCGCAAACCCCCTGCCCTGTTCGCCCGCGCGCGCCGCCTCAATGGCCGCATTCAAGGCCAGCAGATTGGTCTGGTCGGCAATATCGCGAATCACATTGACGATGCTGCTGATATCCGCCGAGCGCGTTTGCAAAGAGGCCATCACATCGGACAGGGCGCGCACCGTGGCGGCAATCTGCCCGATTTCCGCCGCCGTGGAATGTACGCTGCCCGCCACCTGACGCGACAACTCGCCCGCCTCCTGCGCCAGTCCTTCGGCAGAGCGAGTGGAGTCGGCAATATGGCTGATGCTGACCGACAGCTGCTCCACACTGGCGGCCGTGGCGTTGGCCGCCTCGGACTGCTGGGCCGAACTACTGCGGATATGGCGGATATCGCCGGCCAGGCCACGCACCGATGACGACAAATCGTCGGCATGGCCTTTAACATCCACCATCATGTCGTGCAACAGGCCGGTAAAGCGGTTGAAGGCGGCGGCAGCCTGGCCGATTTCATCCTTGCCGTTGCCCTGCAACTGGCGAGTCAAATCGCCGGTACCATCGGACAATTCGCTCATCGCGCGCTGCAGACGACTTAGCGGACGCAAACTCAGGCTGATCCCCATGCCCATCAACAGCATGATGAGCGCCAGAATGGCGGCGCTGATAATGATGGATTGCCATAGTGCCGCTTTGGCCGGCGCCAGCGCGGCCTCCAGCGGAATGCTGATGCGCACGGCCCAAGGCGCGGCGATGGCGCCAACAGTGACCGGCATCACGAAGTGGCGGTTGCCGTCGCCGGTTTCATACTGGTAGGGCTGACCCTTCAGGATGGCTTCCTTGGCCTCTGCCGGCAAAGCGTTATCTGGCTTGCCTATCAGCGCCTTGTCCGGACCGCCCAACAACACCGCCTTGTTGGAGTACAAGCTCATGAAACCGCTGTCGTAGGGTTTGATCTTGGCAGCCAGCTCCTGCAAGTGGCCCAGCGCCAGATCAACACCCGTCACCCCTATCGCCTTGCCGTCCGCCAGCAAGGGGATGGACAGCGTGCCCATCAGAATCTTGATGTCCGGATCGACATAAGGCTCGGTCAGCATCGGCTTGCCGCTGGCCTTGGGCGTTTTGTAGTAGTCGCTGTCGTCTACCCCCTCAGCACCCCACACTACATCCACCTTGCCGCCCTTGGTAAACCAGTAAACGCCGGCGCGACCCGTTTTGTCGTTATGCTCAGAACCGGCCAACTCCTTGTCCTTGCCATCCAGCGCATCCGGCTCCCAGATCACCCAGTAGCCCACGGCATCAGGATTGTGCGGCAGCTGGCGCTTGGTCATCTCGGAAATCAGCGCGCGCGGATTGGCTTGCTGGCCTTGCCTCACAGCCATTGCATCTTCGGACAGGGCCTGCACGGTATTGAAAGAAGACTCCAGCAAGCGCTGCACATTGCCAGCCTCGCGCTGCGCCAGCAATTCGGCGCTGCCAAGCGCCGCCTGGCGCGCTTGCTGGTAATTGCTGTAACTGTTGGCCCCGATGAGCAGGGAGAATCCCACGAATATCAGCGCAGCGCTGCCGGCCAGCATCTTGCTGCGGATGGTTGTCAGCATATTGAACCCGTTTTGTTTATCTGTTTTGCGATGCGGTCGCTCCGTCTTGCACATGGGCAAGACACGCCACTTCCCCTTTTATGATCATAGATAAAGGAAAAACAGGTTTCCTGACAATAGTTAAAAATCCGTCGCGTAGCATAAATGATAAAAAAGGCAGCCCGCAGGCTGCCTTTTGCACGACAAGGTTGTAAAAGCGTCAGCTGATGCGCTCGATTTGCGCACCCACCATGCCAAGCTTCTTCTCGATATTCTCGTAGCCGCGGTCCAGATGGTAGATGCGATCGATGATGGTCTCGCCGGTGGCGACCAAGCCGGCCAGCACCAGACTGGCCGAGGCGCGCAAGTCCGTGGCCATCACCGTCGCCCCGGACAGTTTCTCGACGCCATGAACGATGGCGGTATTGCCCTCCACCTCGATGCGCGCACCCATGCGATTGAGCTCAGGCACGTGCATGAAGCGGTTTTCAAAAATGGTTTCAGTCACAACACCCGCGCCCTCGGCAATGCAGTTGAGCGTCATCAATTGCGCCTGCATGTCCGTGGGGAACGCCGGATAAGGCAAGGTACGCACATTGACTGCCTTGGGCCGGCGCTTCATGTCCAGCGAGATCCAGTCGTCGCCGCACTCGATCACCGCACCGGTTTCGGCCAACTTGTCCAGCACCGAATCCATGCTCCACGGTGCGGCATTGCGCAGCACCAGATGGCCCTGAGTAATGGCGGCGGCTACCAGGAAAGTACCGGCCTCAATGCGATCGGGCATGATGGCGTAGTGGCAACCGTGCAGCTTGTCCACCCCCTCCACCACCAAGCGATTGGTGCCGATGCCGCTGATCTTCGCGCCCATTTCCACCAGGCATCGCGCCAGATCGGTCACTTCCGGTTCGCACGCGGCGTTTTCAAGAATGGTGGTGCCTTCGGCCAAGACAGCGGCCATCAGCAGGTTTTCCGTGCCCCCCACCGTCACCATGTCCATCACGATATGCGCGCCGCGCAGGCGCTTGGCGCGAGCCTTCACGTAACCGTGCTCGATCACCACTTCTGCTCCCATGGCGACCAGGCCCTTGATGTGCTGATCCACGGGCCGGCTGCCGATGGCGCAACCGCCAGGCAGGGACACGGTGGCTTCGCCGAAGCGGGCCAGCATCGGACCCAGCACCAGGATGGACGCGCGCATGGTCTTCACCAGATCGTACGGTGCCACCAGGCTGTCCAGATGATCGGCGGTGATTTCCATTTCGTGCACATTGTCGGTCATCACGCGCACGCCCATGCCTTGCAACAGCTTCTGGGTGGTGGAGATGTCGCGCAGCATCGGCACGTTGGTAAAACGCATGGTGTCCGCAGTCAGCAGGCTTGTGCAGAGGATGGGCAGCGCGGCATTCTTGGCGCCGGAAACGCGGATTTCGCCGTTCAGCGGGCCATTGCCGATAATTTTCAGTTTATCCATGGGGGATCATTAACCTTGCAGTTTTTCCCATTCGTCCGGCGTAGCCGCCTTGACGATGGAAAGCGCGTGAATTTCGTTGCTGGCCAGCCGGGTGGCGATCACTTCCTTCACCATGCGGTGGCGATCCACCAGACGCTTGCCGGAGAAAGCCGGCGACACCACGGTAGCGTAGAAATGGTGACCATCGCCCTCCACTTCCAGATGGGAGCAGTCGAGCCCGGCGGCGATGTATTGTTTAACCTGTTCGGCAGTCATCATAAGTAAAAATCCTGAAAACGCATCCTAATGGCGCAGCTTGTAGCCGGACTTGATCAGCCACAACGCCAGGCCGGAAAGCAAGAAGAAACTGCCACCCACCACAGCCAGCGACAACCAGGGACTGACGTCGGCCTGGCCGAAGAAGCCGTAGCGGAAACCGTCGATCATGAAAAACACCGGGTTGATGTGCGACACGGTATACCAGAACGGCGGCAGGCTATTGATGGAGTAGAACACGCCAGAGAGGAAAGTCAGCGGCATGATCAAAAAGTTCTGGAAAGCGGCCAACTGATCGAACTTTTCCGCCCAGATGCCAGCAATCACCCCCAGCGTGCCCAGTACGCCGCACCCCAACAAGGCAAAAACGAAGGCCCAGAGCGGATGCGCGGGCAACGGCAGTCCAAACCATGCCGTGACCAACAGCACGCCAAGGCCAACCGCCAGACCTCGTACGATGGCCGCCAACGTGTAGGCCGAGAAAAACTCCACGGCAGTCAGCGGCGGCAGTAGCAAGAACACGATATTGCCGGTGATCTTGGACTGGATCAGGCTGGAAGAACTGTTGGCGAAGGCGTTTTGCGCCATCGACATCATGGCCAGACCCGGGATCAGAAAAGCCGTATAGCTCACGCCCGGATAGGCTTCGACATGACGCGACAGAACATGGGAAAAGATCAGTTGGTACATCAGCGCTGTCAGCACTGGAGCAGCCACGGTCTGGAAGGACACCTTCCAGAAACGCACCAGCTCCTTGCGGAACAAGGTCATGAAGCCCTGCATCAGTTGGCGCCCTCCTGCATCATGCGTACGAAGACGCTTTCCAGATCCTGCTCGATCACATTGAGCTCCCGTACGGCCACGCCCGCTTCGCGCAGGGCGGCGAGCACGCCTTCCAGTTGCGACAACTCGCTCAGCCTGAGCACGACGCGCTTGTCTTCATCGCGCACCTTGAGGGCTTGCAAGGCCGCTGGCAACTCGCCCGCCAAGCGCAACGACACTTCGCGCTCCGCGCCGTGACGCAGCAATTTGCCTTTTTCCTCCAGCGCCACCAGCTTGCCCCGCTTGAGCATGGCGATACGATTGCAGAGCGTTTCGGCCTCTTCCAGATAATGGGTGGTCAGCACGATGGTGTGGCCGGCCTGATTCAGCTCCTGAACGAAAGCCCACAGGCTTTGGCGCAACTCCACATCCACCCCGGCAGTGGGCTCGTCCAGCACGATGACCGGCGGGCGATGCACCAGCGCTTGAGCCACCATGACCCGTCGCTTCATGCCACCGGAGAGCGCCCGCATGTTGGCGTTGGCCTTTTCGGCCAACCCCAGTTTGAACAGCAATTCGTCGATCCAGTCGTCGTTGCGGGTCAGTCCGAAATAACCGGACTGGAACTGCAGGGTTTCGCGTACCGACAGAAACGGATCAAACACCAGTTCCTGCGGCACCACGCCAAGACTTTTGCGCGCAGCGCGAAAATCGCCGACTACGTCATGGCCCATGATGCGAATGTCGCCGCAACTGGGGCGGGACAAACCCGCCATGGCGGAGATGAGCGTCGTCTTGCCCGCCCCGTTGGGGCCAAGCAAGGCAAAAAATTCGCCGGATTCGACGGTGAAGCTGACATCGTCCAGCGCCTGAAAAGCGCCGTAATGCTTGCTCACCGAGCGGATTTCAATGGCCGAAGGCATGTGGGTAAGGTTCTGGAAAAAAACGTCAATTATACCGCGAGCTCAGTCCACAGTGAAAAGATGTGCCATCACCGATGGCTGGAAAATCGCCCGGTAGACATACTGCAACAGCCGGTGCGATTTGCCCGCCAGATCCGCATGCTCGGGATCCAGCAACCAGCGATTGATCAGGCCATCGTGATAGGCCTGCACAGCCAGCGCCGCCTCCTGGCAATCCACATGCGGCAACAACAGGCCTTGCGCTTGCGCCAGCTGAAGAATGCCGCGCAAACATTCGCCGGACTCCCTCATGTGCGCCACGCACTCATCATGGATGGGTGCCAGCTCGTCAACGTGCTCGCTGCGCAGGAACAGGATGAGCAACACCCGGCGCAGCTGTGGAAGGGTGCTCAGCATGGACAGCAATGTGACGCTGTGGCGCCACAGCGCCAACGCAGGGTCCCGCTCCGCCGTCCGGGTCATTTCACTCTGAAAGTCGTCGAACAGCGGCGTAATGCGGTAAAGCAGCGCGCGGTATACGTCCAGTTTGTTCTGAAAATGCCAGTACACCGCGCCACGGGTCACCCCGGCCTCGGCTGCGATATCGGCCAGTGTCGTTTTCGAGACACCGCGCTCGCTGAACAGTCGCTCCGCCGCATCCAGCAACAAATTGCGGGTCTGCTCGGCTTCTTCTCGTGTTTTTCGCGCCATATTGAACAAAAACCTTCCTGTACAGTCTGTTGTTTTCTTGCTGCGGTATGCATAAGCAAACACTGATCATTTTACATACGGACGCGCATGTATGTAAAATTCACAATCCATGACGACAGTGCCATTCCGGCTTTAGCCACGAATCGTTGTAATTGAACTGAATCAGTCTTAAAACGATAGCAGCCTCAGAATAACAGCAACACGCATCAACCATCCGTACGGCATAATCAATCACAACACGCACAATACCGTCCGGATGGCACTTGCCGGCATGCACACCTCTGCCGGCTCCAAAGAAAACAATCAACCTCACGAAGGACACTTGTATGTCGATGCAATCCATGCACCGCCTGCAGCGCAGTGGAAAATGGCTCGTACTCTCCGCTGTCGCCGTCAGTCTCATGGCCTGCGGCCAGAAGGACGGGCAAGGCCAACAGGGGGCAATGCCGCCCATGCCCGTTTCGGTCATCAAGATCGAACCCTCCAACATCCCGGTTTCGTTTGAATATGTCGGCCAGGCCGCCGGTTCGCGCGAAGTGGAAGTGCGCTCTCGCGTTGGGGGCATCCTGCTGAAGCGAGCCTATACCGAAGGCAAGCCGGTAAAACAGGGCGACCTACTGTTCCAGATTGATCCGGCCACCTTCCAGGCAACCCTGGATCAGGCTGCAGCCACACTCAAGGTACAAGAAGCGCAGCTGGCCAACGCCAAGCAGAACTACGACCGCGTGATGCCGCTGTTCAAGGAAAATGCCGTCAGCCAGAAGGACCGAGATGACGCCGTCGCCGCCTTCCAGGGTGCCCAGGCTCAGGTAGCCGCCGCCAAGGCCAAGGTGCAGGAGGCGCAGATCAACCTGAACTACACCAACGTCACCGCGCCCATCTCCGGCATGACCAGCCAGGAAACCCGCTCCGAAGGCAGCCTGGTCACCACGACTGCAGACGGCAGCCTGCTGACCAAGATCTCCCAGCTGGATCCGATCTACGTCAATTTCAGCATGTCCGACAGCGACCAGATGGCGCTGCGCAAAATGCTGGAAGGCGGCAAGCTGAAACTGAATGCCAACGGTCATTTCAACGTATCGCTGAAGCTGGCTGACGGTACCACTTATGGCCATACCGGCCAGCTGAACTTCACCGACAACCAAGTGGACAGCAACACCGGCACCATCCGCTCGCGCGCCACCGTCGCCAATCCGCAGGGCAAAATCCTGCCGGGTCAGTTTGTCCGCGTAGTGCTGAACGGCGCGGAACGCACCAATGCCATCTCCATTCCCCAACGCGCGGTACTGACCACGCAGCAGGGCAAGATGGTGTGGGTGGTAGGCGAAGACAACAAGGCTCAGCCGCGCCCGATTTCGATTTCGCAAGACGTGGGACTGAACGTTCTGGTTGAGGGCGGCCTCAAGCCGGGCGACCAAGTGGTGGTGGACAACATCATCAAACTGCGTCCGGGCGCCACCGTGAAACCGCAGCCTTACAAGGCGGATGCCAGCGCGGCAGCCGGCGCCAAGAAACCGGCCTAAGAGGGGTTCCAGTCTATGTTTTCCGCCTTTTTCATCCGGCGGCCCATCTTCGCCAGCGTGATATCCATCATTATCATGCTGGCGGGTCTGGCCGCCATCAAGGCATTGCCCGTCGAGCAATACCCTGAAATCGTGCCGCCGGTCGTGCAAGTGAGCGCCTCCTATCCGGGCGCCTCGGCCGAAGTGATCGCCAACACCGTCGCCGCCCCGCTGGAGCAGGCCATCAACGGCGTAGACAATATGCTCTACGTGCAGTCGGTCAGCTCCAGTAGCGGCAAACTGGTGCTGAACGTGTCGTTCAAGATCGGCACGGACGCCGACCAGGCCACCATCAACGTCAACAACCGCGTGCAGTCCGTTACCTCACAGTTGCCCGAAGAGGTGCGCCGCCAGGGTGTCAACGTCTCCAAGAAGTCCAACTCCATCCTGCAGGTGATTTCGCTGTACTCGCCGGACAAGAGCTACGACACCCTGTACATAAGCAACTACGCGCTGCTGAACGTGGTGGATGAGCTCAAGCGGGTGCCGGGCGTGGGCGACGTGGTCAACTTCGCCGGCCAGGACTACTCCATGCGCGTGTGGCTGAAGCCGGATCGCCTGGCCCAGCTCAAGCTCACCCCCAGCGATGTTGCTTCCGCTATTCGCGAGCAGAACGCGCAGTTCGCCGCCGGCAAGATCGGCGCGGAACCGCTGAAGGGCAAGCTGGACTTCACCTACACCGTCACCACCAAGGGACGACTGTCCGAACCGGAGGAGTTCGAGAACATCATCCTGCGCTCCAACGGCGACGGCTCATCGGTACGGCTGAAGGACGTGGCCCGCGTGGAGCTGGGCGCGCTCTCTTACGACTTCAATGGCGTGCATAACGGTCGCCCCACCATCCCGGTAGGTATCTTCCTGGCGCCGGGTGCCAACCAGCTGGCTACTGCGCAAGCGGTGGAAACCGAGATGAAGCGGCTGTCGCAGAGCTTCCCCAAAGGCCTGTCTTACGGCATCCCGTACGACACCACCAAGTTTGTGGAAGTCTCCATCAATGAGGTGTATCACACCCTGGCTGAAGCCATGGTGCTAGTATTTGCCGTGGTCTTCCTCTTCCTGCAGAACTGGCGCGCCACGCTGATTCCCTGCCTGGCCGTGCCCGTTTCCATCGTCGGTACTTTTGCCGGCATGTATCTGTTCGGATTCTCCATCAACACGCTGACCCTGTTCGGCATGGTGCTCGCCATCGGTATCGTGGTGGATGACGCCATCGTGGTGCTGGAAAACGTAGAACGACTGATGTCGGAAGAAAAACTCACGCCGCGGCAAGCCAGCTTCAAGGCCATGGAAGAAGTGTCCGGCGCGCTGGTGGCCATCGTACTGGTGCTCTGCTCGGTATTTATCCCGGTAGCCTTCCTTGGCGGTATCGCCGGCCAGATGTACAAGCAGTTCGCCATCACCATTGCGGTATCGGTCACCATCTCCGGTCTGGTTGCCCTGACGCTGACGCCCGCCCTGTGCGCGCTGATTCTCAAGGAAGGCCATCAGAAGCCGGCCCGCTTCTTTGTCTGGTTCAACAACTGGTTCGACAACCTTACCAGTCGTTACACCTCGGGCGTGGCCTTCTTCATCAAGCGTTCCGCACTGGGCATCCTGCTGTTTGGCGGCCTGATCGTGCTGTGCATCGGCCTGTTCCGCACCATCCCCAGCAGCTTGGCCCCGGATGAAGATCAGGGCTACATTCTGGCGGTGGCGATTCTGCCGGACGGCGCTTCCCTGCAACGCACGGAAGCGACGATGAGCAGGCTGGACGCGATGATGGCCAGCAATCCGGCCGTGCAAGACCGCATGTCCTTCGCTGGCTTCGACATCCTTTCCGGCGGCAACCGCACCAACGCCGGCGTGTCCTTCATCACCCTCAAACCTTGGGACGAGCGCAAGACACCTGACCTGTCATCCCAGGCCGTGGTCAAGGACGTGTTCGGCAAAGGCATGATGGGCATCACCGACGGTATCGTGCTGGCCTTCAACCCGCCGCCGATCTCCGGCATGTCCAACACCGGCGGCTTTGAAGCCTATGTGCAGAACCGCAACGGCGCCAGCTCCACGGAGTTGGGCGAGGTGACGCAGAAGCTGATTCAGGCCGCCTCCAAGCGCCCTGAACTCAAGGGTGTCCAATCCACCTATTCGGCCAACGTGCCCCAGCTGTTCGTACAGCTGGATCGTGCCAAGGCCAAGTCCCTCAACGTGCCGATCAACACGGTGTTCGACACCATGCAAAGCACCTTCGGGGCCCTGTATGTGAACGACTTCAATAAATTCGGCCGTACCTTCCGCGTACAGCTGCAATCCGAAGCCGACTTCCGTACCAAGGTGGACGACCTGCGCAACATCTATGTCCGCTCGCAAGACGGCAACATGATCCCGCTGACTTCGCTGGTTACCGTACAGCAAACCACCGGCCCGGAAAGCCTGGAGCGTTACAACATCTTCCCGGCCGCCAAGGTGGTGGGTGGTCCCGCACCGGGCTATAGCTCGGGTGAGTCCCTCAATGCCATGGAAGCTGTCGCCAAGGAAGTATTGCCCGAAGGCTATACCCTAGCCTGGACCGGCTCCGCCTTCCAGGAAAAATCCAGCAGCGGCTCTTCAGTGATGGTGTTCGCGTTCGGCATGATCATGGTATTCCTGATTCTGGCTGCTCAGTATGAGCGATGGAGCCTGCCGATCAGCGTGCTGATGGCCGTACCGTTCGCGGTGTTCGGCGCGCTGATGGCCAACTGGCTGCGCGGGCTGGCCAACGACGTCTACTTCCAGGTAGCGTTGGTTACCCTGATTGGTCTGTCGGCGAAAAACGCGATTCTCATTGTCGAGTTTGCGGTACAGCAGATGGAAGAAGGACTGGGTCTGGTCGAAGCAGCGCTTGCGGCTGCGCGACTGCGCTTCCGCCCCATCGTCATGACCTCCCTCGCTTTCGTGCTGGGCTGCGTTCCGCTGGCCATTTCCAGCGGCGCCGGTTCGGCCAGCCGACACTCCATCGGCACGGGCGTGATCGGCGGCATGCTGGCGGCCACATTCATTGCCACCTTCTTTATCCCGATGTTCTTCATGCTCATCATGAAGCTCTCCAAAAACACAGAGCCCAAGGCGAAAGCCGAGGCAGGAGGCAACGCAGATGCTTAAGCGTGCCCTTATCCCCATGGCTGTCTCTCTGGCCCTCACCGCCTGCGCGGTAGGCCCGGACTACAGCCGCCCCAAACTCGATCTGCCACAGCAAGCGGCGTCGCCCGCCGCCGTGCAGCAGGATTGGTGGAAGCAGTTTGATGACGCCACGCTCAACAGCCTCATCGACGAAGCCGTGCAGCACAACAAGGATCTGGCGCAAGCACAGGCACAGGTGGAAGAAGCCGCAGCGCTGGCTGGCATTGCCCGGGCTCAGTTGCTACCCAGCATCAATGCCAATGCCGGCTATCAGCGCGGCCGATCCTCGGTAGAAACCACCACGCCAAGTACGCCACTGGTCGCCGATGTCCGTTCGGCCAACCTTACCGCCTCGTGGGAGCTTGACCTCTGGGGCAAGCTGCGTCGCAGCAGCGAAGCCGCCCGCGCCACGCTGGCAGCCAGCCGCTATACCCAGGATGCGGTGCGCCTTTCCATCAGCGCCCAGGTTGCGCAGACCTACTTCCAGCTGCGCGCGCTGGATGCCCAGCTCGATATCGCCAAGCGCACGCTCAAAAGCCGCGAGGAGTCGCTCAGCCTTCGCCAGAAGCGCTTTAACGGCGGCATGACCTCAGAGCTCGACCTGCGTCAAGCCGAGGCCGAGGCGGCCTCGGCGCGCGCCACGGTACCGCAACTGGCCAAGTCCGTCGACCAGACCGAAAGCGCGTTGGGCATTCTGCTCGGTCGCTCTCCCCGGGACTTGATTGACGGCACGGTGTCTCGCGGCAAAGCCATTGAGCAACTGCGCACTCCGCCAGCCATTCCGGCGGGGCTGTCTTCCAGCCTGCTGGAGCGCCGGCCGGATCTCGCCGCGGCGGAAGCACAGTTGATTGCCGCCAATGCGCGCATTGGCGTGGCCAAGGCAGCCTACTTCCCCACCATCAGCCTGACCGGAGCACTGGGGTCGCAGAGCACCTCGCTCGACAGCCTGTTTACCAGCCCCACTCGTACCTGGAGCTTTGTCGGCAACCTTGCCGCGCCGGTATTCAACTTTGGTCAAACCGGCATGAACGTGGACGCTGCCAACGCGCGCCAGAAGCAAGCGCTGGCACAGTACGAAAAGAGCGTGGAAACCGCCTTCAAGGAAGCCCGCGACGCACTGAGCGCCAACAGTACCGCGCGTCAGGTTCAGGAAGCGCAAATCACCCAGCTGACAGCACTCAACAAGGCGCTGCATCTGGCCACATTGCGTTACGACAATGGCTATTCCAGCTATCTGGATGTACTTGATGCCGAACGCAATGCCTTCCAGGCCGAGCTGAATCTGGTCAATGCGCAGCTGGATCGCCTCAACGCCTCCGTCAGCCTTTACAAGGCTTTGGGCGGCGGCTGGGAAGGCCCGCACGCCGACTGATATCGCCCCAAAGCAAAAGCCGCTACATGGTAGCGGCTTTTTTTGTCTCTACTTGCTCAGTGCGACTGGCGATACTGCTTCAGCGCGGCGTTCAGCCACACTCCCGACTCCATCACAGGCTGCCCGGGACAGGCCAGATGGTACGGCTTACCGGACAGATAGCTCTTGCTGGCAACACCCTGAATGAAATCCTCGGTAGTCTTCACGCGATCACCAGCTTTATCCAACTTCATCTTCAAGTGGTCCACGGCCGTCGCAGCGTCATACCAGCTCCCGCTGCGCTCGAACTTGCAATTCGACTGGCCAATCTTGCCCAGCAAAAAATTGATCTCCTTCCCCGGCACACCCTCGGGCATCGCCTCAGCTACCAGAGGCAACACGATTAACGCGCCCAAATACCAAAATTGTTTCTTCAACATGCTTCCTTCCAATAAGGTCTGATCAAGCAAGCCTGTATCCTGCCTGTACTGCACAAGCCTGACCAGCACTCATGGATGAACAAAGTTTGCCGAAGTGACTGGACTGCCCCGGCACCTGTAGGCATTCCGGCCTTATGATTGGACATCGGACCAATCACACACGTTTGCCGAAGAGTCTGGCAAGGAGGCCAAAGACCCGATGGGGAG
>NZ_CAMFLA010000031.1 GCF_945957525.1 uncultured Aquitalea sp.
GCCAACCTTGGGCCGGGCTCTGTATGGGAGCTTATATATAGACAGGCGGCATGAGGAGCTGAGACGGATATCCTGTACTGAGCCTCCTCGAACTCCGTGGGCGCGCTATCCGATGCGACCGGGAATCGCCCGGCATCGTCAGGGCTGCCGTTGGCTTGCTATGCTTCTCCTCTTTGTCGACGCCGCCATGCGCCTGCCAGGCTGTCGGCGGCATCTCGACATGTATATAGAGGTATATGGTTTGTTGACTGAACCGATCTGGATTTTCGATCTCGACGACACCCTGCACAACGCCAGCCGGCGCATCTTCCCTTTTATCAGCGCACAGATGAACCGTTATATGGAAGAGCAGTTGGGGCTGGATGCGGAAACGGCCAGGCAGTTGCGTATTCGTTACTGGCATCGCTACGGCGCGACGCTGAAAGGTTTGACCTTGCACCACGGGGTGGAGGCTGCGCACTTTCTGCGCGAAACGCACCCGGTATCGGAAATGCTACCGTGGCTGGAGTGGGAAAAGTCGCTTGCCGACACCCTGCGTCGTCTGCCTGGCAAGAAGGTGCTGTTCTCTAACGGGCCGATTCACTATGTGGATGCATTGACCGAGCACATGCGCATATCACGCCACTTTCATGCTCGCTACGGCATGGAATCGGTGAGGCTGCTGCCCAAGCCCGCCCTGCGTTCTTTCCGACGCGTATTGTCAAAAGAGGGACTGAACCCGGCGCACTGCGTCATGGTGGAGGATTCGCTGCCGAATCTGGCGGCGGCCAAGCGGCTGGGCATGAAGACGGTATGGCTGAGTACGCAGTGCCGACTGCCTGCATATGTGGATCACCGCATCGGCAAGATCCGCGACTTGCTGCGTTTGTAGTACGACCTTCGGCCAACCTTGCAAGGTTGGCCGAAGGAATGGGGACGACTTACCAACGCCCTTCATGGAAGAAACGGCGATAGCGTTCCACCCAGACATCGATGTCGTAGCCGTTGGCGGTCAGCCAGTCCCGATTGAAATAGCTGTTGAGGTAGCGATTGCCGTCGTCGCAAATGAGCGTGACGATGGAGCCGTGCCGCCCGTGGCGGATCATGTCGCTGATGAGTTCGCACGCGCCGAAGAAGTTGGTGCCGGTAGAGCCGCCGCACTTGCGCCCCAACACTTCTTCGAGGAAGTGGATGGCGGCATAGCTGGCAACGTTCTGGACGCGGATCACTTTATCAATGACGGTGGGAATGAAGGACGGCTCCACCCTCGGGCGACCAATGCCTTCCACGCCGGATCCCCCTTCGCAACGGCAGTCGGCATTGCCGGTGTAGTAGCTGTCGTAGAAGACGGAGTTGTCCGGATCCACCACGCACACCTTGGTAGGCAGTTTCTGATAGCGGACATAGCGCCCGAAGGTGGCCGAGGTGCCACCGGTGCCTGCACCGCAGACAATCCACTCCGGTATCGGATTGGGTTCCAGCTCCATTTGCTTGAAGATGGTGTCGGCGATGTTGTTGTTGCCGCGCCAGTCGGTAGCCCTCTCCGCATAGGTGAACTGGTCCATGTAATGGCCCTTCAGTTCGTTGGCGAGGCGACGCGACTCATCGTAAATGGTGGCCGGATCGTCAACCAGATGGCAACGGCCACCGTAGAATTCGATGGCCTTGATCTTTTCGGCCGACGTGCCGCGCGGCATGACCGCGATAAACGGCAGGCCGAGCAAGCGGGCGAAGTAGGCTTCCGACACCGCCGTGCTGCCACTGGAGGCTTCGATGATGGTGGTATCGTAACGAATCCAGCCATTGCACAAACCGTACAAGAACAGTGATCGCGCCAGCCGGTGTTTGAGACTGCCGGTGGGATGCGTGGATTCGTCCTTGAAGTAAAGCTGGATCTGCGGCAAAGCCGGGATTTGCAGCGGGATGAGGTGAGTATCGCTGGACCGGTTGAAATCGGCCTCGATCTTGTGAATGGCCGTGGTTACCCAGTTGGACATGACGCCACCGAATGGTTATGAATTAATAGCCAATCATTCTAACGCTACGCGCCGCAATAAAAAAAGCGCCCCGCAGGGCGCTTTTTGCATATCGCAGGTTCTGGAATCAGAACTTGGTGCCGATACCCAGACCGAACACATACGGGTCGATGTGCAGGGTGCCCAAGTTGGCGCCGGAAGAAGCGACGCTAACGTCGGTCTTGATCCAGATCTTTTTCACGTCAACGTTGATGAACAGGTTCTTGCCGATCGGGAAGTCGGCGCCCACTTGCAGGGCCGGACCGAAGCTGTTGCTCTTCACATCCAGGGAAGCGCCGCCGGCAGCCAGGCCAACATTGTAGAAGTGGGTGTAGTTCAGACCTGCGCCCACGTACGGACGGAAGGTAGCGCTATCCGGAGCGAAGTGGTATTGCAGGGTCAGGGTCGGCGGCAGAACGGATACTTTGCCCAGGTTGCCCAGCTTGCTGTCCACTTCGTGGCGGGAAGTACCCAGGATCAGCTCGGCGCCGATGTTGTTGGTGATCATGTAGGTGAAGTCCAGCTCCGGAACGGTAGCGCTCTTCACGTCGGTGTTGATGGCGGACAGGGTGTTGTCGCTGCTGACGTCCGGGGCCACGTTGATAACGCGGAAACGGGCCAGGATGTCGCCTTGGGCGGCGAAGGCGCTAGCAGAGATCAGACCGATGGCAGCAGCCAGTGCAAGCTTTTTCATTGTTTTCTCCAAGAGTGTTGGCAAGTTCAGAAGCGACGCAACCACCATCGTTGACTTTCTGCTATGGCGGCAGTAGCGTGCGACGTTCGAACGGAGAGTAGCCGCATACTCTCCCCCAAACTTTGCTCCAGATCATGAAACAGTCATGAAATATGCCGACTTGCGCGACTTTGTTGCCCAATTGGAACAACAAGGCGAATTAAAGCGAATCAGTGTTCCGGTCTCCCCCCGTCTGGAGATGACCGAGATCGGTGATCGCGTACTGAAGGCGGGTGGCCCCGCCTTGCTGTTTGAAACCCCGCAAACCGATGATCGACGTTATGAATTTCCCGTTTTGGCCAATCTATTCGGCACACCCCGCCGCGTGGCGATGGGCATGGGCGCGGACGATGTGCTGGCCTTGCGGGAGATTGGCAAAACGCTGGCTTACCTGAAAGAACCCGAACCGCCCAAAGGCCTGAAGGACGCCTGGGACAAGCTGCCGCTGCTCAAGCAGGTACTGTCCATGGCGCCAAAAGTGGTCAGCAAGGCGCCGTGTCAGGAGGTGGTCTGGGAGGGCGAAGACGTGGATCTTTCCCGCTTGCCCATCCAGCACTGCTGGCCGGGCGATGTGGCGCCGTTGATTACCTGGGGCCTGACCGTCACTCGCGGGCCGAACAAGAAGCGCCAGAACCTGGGCATCTACCGGCAGCAGGTCATCGGCAAGAATCGGGTCATCATGCGCTGGCTGGCGCATCGCGGCGGCGCGCTGGATTACCGGGAATTCCGCCAGGCCAACCCCGCTGCGCCTTACCCGGTGGCCGTGGTGCTTGGCTGCGATCCGGCCACCATTCTCGGCGCGGTGACGCCGGTGCCCGACACCTTGTCCGAATACCAGTTTGCCGGCTTGCTGCGCGGCAGTCGCACCGAGCTGGTGCAGTGCCTGGGCAGCGATTTGCAAGTGCCGGCACGTGCAGAAATCGTGCTGGAAGGCCACATCCATCCTAACGACATGGCGTTGGAAGGCCCTTACGGCGACCATACCGGCTATTACAACGAACAGGATCGCTTCCCGGTATTGACCATCGACCGCATCACCATGCGGGAAAAGCCGATGTACCACAGCACCTATACCGGCAAGCCGCCCGACGAACCCGCTGTGCTGGGCGTGGCGCTGAACGAGGTGTTTGTGCCCATCTTGCAGAAGCAGTTTCCCGAAATCGTGGACTTCTACCTGCCGCCGGAGGGCTGCAGCTACCGCATGGCGGTGATCAGCATCAAGAAGCAATACCCCGGCCATGCCAAACGCGTAATGATGGGCTGCTGGAGCTTCTTGCGGCAGTTCATGTACACCAAGTTCATCGTGGTGGTTGATGACGACGTCAACACCCGCGACTGGAAAGAAGTGATCTGGGCCATTACCACGCGCATGGACCCGGTGCGCGACACCACGCTCATCGAAAACACGCCTATCGATTATCTGGACTTTGCCAGCCCGGTATCCGGACTGGGCGGCAAGATGGGGCTGGACGCTACCAACAAGATGCCCGGTGAAACCAGCCGGGAATGGGGCGTGCCCATTGTCATGGACAAGGCGGTGCAACAGAAGATTGATAGCCTCTGGACTGAGCTGGGCCTGTAAACCAACCATTCCGCCTTCAGGGTGGGCGCGAAGATGGCGTACTGTTATCATCGCGCGTTCGCAAATTTAGGAGTATCCCGCATGAGCACCGTACGCAACCCCAATTCCGCCCAGCGCCTGAAGCGTCTCAAGATGCGTCAGCGCAAGAAAATGCGCGTCGGCGAATTCCGCGAGCTGGGTTTCCACCTGCTGGCCAATATCAAGGAAGGCGTGGAAACCGATCCAATGCTGGACGAGTGGCTGAATCGCATCGACGCTGCCGGCGTCAGCTTCGGCGGTCACTTTGACGGCCGCAACAGCCTGGAAGGCGTGGTCTTTCCGGTGGGAGAAACCGAAGTCACCGAAACGTTGCGCCAAGAGCTGGTGAGCTGGCTGGAGGCGCGCGCTGAAGTTGCCAAGGTGGAGGCCAGCGAGCTGATCGACCTCTGGCACGCCGCCTGATTGCTTCGGCAAACCATGAAAAACCGGCTTCGCGCCGGTTTTTTTATTCATCAGGAAATTTTGCGGAAAACGCGATAACCGATGTAAAGCCAGGTTTCGCGCGCCAGAAAGCGGATCTGGGTGCCGAAAGACAGATAGCGGCTGGAGGTAGTGGGCGCCGGGGCAGCCTTGAGCCCCAGGTCATGCGCCATCAGCACCGCGCGGCGCATGTGCATGGGATCGCTCACCAGCAGGAAGCTGCGGATGCCGAAAGGCTCGACCAGCTTTTGTGCGTTTTGCAGGTTTTCCCAAGTATTGCGCGACTGGTTTTCCGCCAGCATCACGGTCATCGGCACGCCTTGTTTCAGGGCGAAATCGCGACCGACATCCGCCTCGGTGGGATAGCCCGGCTCCGGTGTGCCGCCGGTAAAGACGATCCAGCGCACCTTGCCGGACTTGTAGAGCTGCACTGCGTGGTTGATGCGCTCCCGCAGCACGGGCGAGGGCTTGTTACCCCATGCCGCAGCGCCCAGCACCAGCGCCGCGTCGGCAGGCTGCTCTTCCGCCTCCGCCGCGTAATGCATGACGCCCCACGCCATCCACGCAAACCCCAGGCAAGCCATGAGGACGGCGAGCAGAAAACCCTTGAGCATGAGACGCAGATAAAGCATGCGGCGGAATGAAAATGGCAATGAAATGAATACGGGATTGTAACCGCAAAGCCACCCTTTCGGCAGCTGTTGAACGTTGTCAGCTACCACGCCGTCGGTACAGCAAAGCGTGCTCGGGCAGATATTCCGCCAGCGGCCCCTCGCGTATGTCCGCACCCAGCAATTGCTCTAGCGGCTTCAGGTAGGCATCCGCCTCGAACCACTCATCCGGCCGCTCTACCCGACGCAAGCGCACCCGCTGCCTCCGGTAGCCATCGGGCTGATCCACCCGTTCCAGACTGTCCATCCGGGCCAACTGTTCGGCAGTCACCAGATACACCTCGCCGCTCACCGGAAAACCATGGCCAGGCTGCGCCACCAGCCAGGGCGAGTGGCGATCTCCCACCAGATACAAGGGGTAGGCCTCGCCAGTAACGAAATCACCCTCCAGCCGCAGCCCCGGATTGCTGCCGGCATTGGGGAAACCCGCCTTGAGCGTGCCAAAGACGAATACCGGCGTCAGGGCTAGCGCCTCCTTCGGCAAACCTTGTTCCATTGCGCCACCTCGCTACTGCACTTCCACAATTTAACGGTAGCAATGATCCGGCAACACCGACAAGTTTCGCCCCGCCGCCACCCAACTATCGGAAACAGCCGCCCGCAAGGGCGCCAGCGATGGCAGGCGCGCCGCGTGATCCACCGGCAGGGTGTCCAGGCAACGCTCCCACAGTTCAAGCTGCGCATCGCCGCTGTCGTGCCACAGGGTGATGGCTTCCGCGCACTGCCGTCGCGTCAGCCGCCGCCACATGTCCTGCGGCGCGGCGCCACTGAGCAGCACCTTGCCGCCATACAGCTGGCAGGCGCGAACGCATAGCAAGTGACTGCGCCATTGGCTGGCACAACAATGGAAACAAAGCGGGGAGAGATCACACCACCAGGCAAGGATGCGGAACATGGCCAACTCCTTAATTTGTGCACTGCACAAATCTTTTATACGCCTATGCCCGGTGCGACACAAGACAGGAGAAATCGGGTCATGAAAATGAAAAAAGGCCGGGGAAACCCGGCCA
Source organism: uncultured Aquitalea sp. (assembly GCF_945957525.1). GTDB lineage: Bacteria > Pseudomonadota > Gammaproteobacteria > Burkholderiales > Chromobacteriaceae > Aquitalea. The sequence continues at coordinate 6,450 of NZ_CAMFLA010000031.1, forward strand.
AGGACAGGAAAGCCGGTGCGGTTATGCACCGGACAGCAGAAATCAATGCAGGAAGTGGCGTGGTTGCGTCAGCGCTTCGGGCAACAGCGCCTCGTCCAGCTGCGCCTTTTGCATCAGGCCGCGGGACAACACGATGTCGTACACGCTGCCGCCCTTGGCGTGCGCTTCGGCGGCGACGGCGGTGGCCGCTTCATAACCGATGATGGGATTGAGCGCGGTCACCAGGCCGATGGAATTGAGCACATCCTCGCGCAGCTTGTCGCGGTTGGCCGTGATGCCGGTAACGCAGTTGTCGGTCAGGGTGGCGCAGGCGTTGGCCAGATGGCTGACGCTGCGGAACAGGCTGTAGGCGATGACCGGCTCGAAGGCATTGAGTTGCAGTTGGCCGCCCTCCGCCGCCATGGTGATGGTCATGTCGTTGCCGATGACTTCGAAAGCCACCTGGTTCACCACTTCGGGGATAACCGGATTGACCTTGCCCGGCATGATGGACGAGCCGGCCTGGCGCGCAGGCAGATTGATGTCGCTGATGCCGGCGCGCGGGCCGGAGGACAGCAGGCGCAGGTCGTTGCAGGTTTTGGACAGTTTCACCGCCACGCGCTTGAGCACGCCCGACAGTTGCACGAAGGCGCCGCAGTCCTGGGTGGCTTCCACCAGATCCGGCGCGGTGATGAGGGCAAGGCCGGTGCCGGCGGCCAGATGGCGGCACACCAGCGGCGCGTAATCCGGATGCGCGGTGATGCCGGTGCCGATGGCGGTGGCGCCGAGGTTGATTTCCAGCATCAGCGCGCGCGCTTCGCTCAGGCGCAGGATGTCTTCGCCCAACATGACCGCGTAGGTGCGGAATTCCTGGCCCAGGGTCATGGGCACGGCGTCCTGCAGCTGGGTGCGGCCCATCTTCAGCACATCGTCGAACTCGGCCGCCTTGGCGGCGAAAGCGTCGCGCAACACGGTCATGGCCTGCTGCAGACGTTCCACGCCCCAGTAAGTGGCCAGACGCAGCGAGGTGGGATACACATCGTTGGTGCTCTGACCCATGTTGACGTGTTCGTTGGGATGCAGATGCGCATATTCGCCCTTGGCGTGACCCAGCAGTTCCAGCGCGCGATTGGCGATCACTTCGTTGGCGTTCATGTTGGTGGAAGTGCCGGCGCCGCCCTGGATGACGTCCACCACGAATTGATCATGCAGTTTGCCGGCGCTCAGCTCGTCGCAGGCAGCGGCGATGGCGGCGGCGCGTTTCTCGTCCAGCAGGCCCAGATCACGGTTGGCCAGCGCGGCGGCCTTCTTGATGGCGGCCAGCGCACGGATCAGATCGCCGTAACGGCCGATGGTCTGGCCGGTGATGGGGAAGTTCTCGACGGCGCGCAAGGTGTGCACGCCCCAGTAAACATTCGCCGGGACATCGCGGTTGCCAAGAAGATCGTGTTCGGTACGGGTGGACATGCTGTGCCTTCATCGGTTGCGCCGCCGGATTGGCGACGAGATGGAGGCAGACTGTATGCCCGGACGAACCCGCCCGGCCAATTCCGTTTCGGGATAGGGTCATGCAAATTTTGCATAACCTTGCCAAAACTGCGTCATGACACCGGCTGGTAGCGCGCCGACAAAAATGCCCAAAAGGCCTCCAGCTCTGGGCGGCTGCGCTTTCTGTCGCCGTAGAGACGCACTTCCATGTCCACCGTCCAGCCGCTCTCCGCCGCCGGCAGCAACTGGCCGGATCGCCGTTCCCGCGTGACCGAACTGTCGGGCAAAAACGCCACACCATGGCCTTCCAGCACCATATTCTTCAGACCTTCGGCCATATCGGTTTCGTAGCGCAGCGCCAGGCGGGCCGAGGCAGGCGCTTCATCCAGGATGAGGTCGGTCATCAGACGGAAATAGGCATTGCTGGCATAACCGAGAAACGGTACCGCCGCCCCCGCACCGGGCAAGCAGAACAAAGGCTGCTTGTTCTCGCCCTTGCGACTGTACGGCCGCAGGGTTTCCACGCCGAGTTTCAGGCCGACATAACGAGGGTCGGTCAGCTCGATCGGCTGCTTGGGGTGGTGGTAACACATGAGAAAGTCGCTGCCGCCTTCCACAAAGGCCAGCAAGGCGTCATGCACATTGCTGGCCTGCAGTCGGCAAGCAGGTTGGCCGAAGCCGCGCTCTACCTCGCTCCACCACTTGGGAAAATAAGAAAACGACAGCGTATGCGGCACAGCAAAGCTGAGCGTGCCCTCAGGCAAAGGTTGCATACCGCGCAACTGCGCACGGGTGCTGTTGATCTGCGCCAGCATGGTGGCGGCTTGTTCGCGCAACAACTCTCCCGCCGCCGTCAGGCGGGTGGGATAGGTGGTACGGTCGATCAGATCCGCCCCCAGCCAGCTTTCCAGCGATTTGATGCGGCGCGAGAATGCCGGCTGGGTAAGATGGCGGATTTCCGCCGCCCGCGTGAAGCTGCCGGTATCAGCCAGCACCAGGAAGTCCTCAAGCCAACGCGTTTCCATGATTGTGCCCCGCTCGCCGTACTAATAAGTAAAATGTTTAAAATAAAATCAAATCACGCGAAGCAATTGTGTAAACAACTCATTTCTTTGACTTTTTTCAAAGCCCAAGACCGAAGTCACTCTACAATGCTGCAAGCTTAAGAATTGTCTGACAATGAGAATCACACACACTATCTGGCGCCGCGTGCTCGGTCTGATGCCCGGCGAGATAGCCGCCGATGAAACCGGCTGGCTGATCAGTCCACACCAGCACATGCCCCTGCTGCTGCAACGCAGGGCGATGATGCTGGTAAACCGGGTGCGCTTGTTCGCCTTCCTGTTTGCCGTGCTCACCCCGATGTGGATCGTGGTGGACATCCTGACCCTGCCCGATAGCCTGTGGCATCAGTTAGCGCTATTGCGCCTGTTCGCCACGCTGGCTTTCAGCGCGTTGGTGATGTGGAACCCACAGGACGGTCAGTTGCCCCGCGCCTATCAGGGCATGGCGGTGTTGTTCGCCATCCCGACGTTGTTCTACATCGGCTCGCATCTGATCATGGCCAGCCACCATTTGCAGGGCGCGTCCGCCGCGGTCGGCACCGGTTACGCCTTCCTGCCCTTTGTGCTGATGGCCGCGTTTGCCATCTTCCCGCTCACCCTGCTGGAAAACCTGGCCTTCGCCACGCCGGTGCTGGCGGCCTATGCGCTGGCCTGGGCGCTCAATTGGCAGGTAGCCAGCTGGCCTTCCTTTGGTGGCGAATTCTGGTTGCTGTCCTTGCTGGCGGCCGTGTCGTCGCTGGCCAGCATGAGCCAGCTGGCCTTTATCATCGCGCTGGTGGGCCAGACCATCCGCGACCCGCTCACCGGCGCGTTTTCTCGCCGCAGCGGTATCGAGATGCTGGAGCTGCAACTGGTGAACGCCGAGCGCGCCGGCGCGCCGCTGAGCGTGGCCTTCATCGACATCGATCACTTCAAGTCCATCAATGACGAGCACGGCCACGCCGCCGGCGACAAGGTGCTGAAAAAGCTGACCCAGCAGATCGGACAGTGCATGCGACGCGGCGATGTACTGGTGCGGTGGGGCGGCGAGGAATTCTTGCTGCTGATGCCCGGCACTGATCTGGTACAAGCCTGGCAGGCGGTGAACCGGCTGCGCAACAACGGCTTCGGCCAACGTCCGGACGGCACGCCGCTGACCGCCAGCATTGGTTTGGCCGAACGGCTGGCGGACAAACTCAATCAGCGCCGGCCGCTGGTGGAGCTGGCCGACCAACGCATGTATCAGGCCAAACAACAGGGCCGCGACCGGGTAATCAGTCGCTAGCTCCGTCTTGCGTGCCGGCCGCTGCGTTCAGCGCTGCCCGGCTTCCTGCAGGGCCACCCAGTCCTGGGTATGCGGCGCGGCGCGGAATTCATGCACCGCGCGCTGCATCAAGGCAAAGGCCGTCGGCGCATCCAGCCTGCGGCAAGCGTCGCCCAGTTCATTCATCAGCGCTTCCAGCTCCGCTTGCGGCAGGTGGTATTCCTGAGCGCGCAGGATGCGGGCGTGATCGGTCGGCAACACGTTGTCACCGATCAGCAGCTCCTCGTACAGCTTCTCACCCGGCCGCAGCCCGCTGAAGCGGATTTCTATATCCCCGCCCGGATGGCGCTCGTCGCGCACCTCCAGCCCCGACAGGTGCACCATGCGCCGCGCCAGATCGGCAATCTTCACTGGTTCGCCCATGTCCAGCACGAACACATCGCCGCCCTCGCCCATCGCGCCGGCCTGGATCACCAGTTGCGCCGCTTCCGGGATGGTCATGAAGTAACGAGTGATGTCCGGATGGGTGACGGTTACCGGCCCGCCGGCCTTGATTTGCTTCTTGAACAGCGGCACCACCGAACCCGAACTGCCCAGTACATTGCCAAAACGCACCATGACGAAGCGGGTGCGGCTGCCGGCCGCATGACGGCTCTGCAGGGTAAGCTCCGCCAGCCGCTTGGTGGCGCCCATCACATTGGTGGGACGCACGGCCTTGTCGGTGGAGATCAGCACAAAGGTATCCACCCCACTGGCTTCAGCGGCACGGGCCGTGGTATCGGTGCCGAAGGCGTTGTTGAGAATGCCCGCCACCGGATTGTGCTCCACCATCGGCACATGCTTGTAAGCGGCGGCGTGGTAGACGGTTTCCACCTTGAAGGCGCTGAGTATCTGGCACAGTCGCTCATAGTCGGTAACCGAACCCAGCACCGGCGTGCGCGGGATGTCCGGCGCCAGCGAGCCCAGTTCGTGATCGATGGCGTATAGCGCGTATTCCGACAATTCAAACAGCACGATGCGCGACGGATTATTGCGTACGATCTGCCGCACCAGCTCGGAACCGATGGAGCCGCCGGCCCCGGTAACCATCACCACCCGTCCCTGGATGTTGCGCGCCAGCAATTCCTGCTTGGGCGGCACCGGATCGCGGCCGAGCAAGTCCTCGATTTCCACTTCCTTCAGTTCTTCCACCCGCGCTTCGCCGGACACCAGATCGGCCATGCCGGGCAGTCGCTTGATGGGTACGCGCAGGCTTTCCAGCGATTCGAGGATCTCCCGCTGGCGACCGCGGCTGACCGAGGGCATGGCCAACAGGATGCTCTTGGCTTCGGTTTCCTCGATCAGCAGCGGCAGGTCTTTGGGCGCATGTACCGATAGGCCGCGGAAGGTGCGCTTCCAGCTGTCGGGGTTGTCGTCCACAAAGGCCATCGGCCGGTACTCCTTGCCCGCCTGCAAAGCCAGCATCAGCTGCACCCCGGCCTGGCCCGCGCCGTAGATGATGACGTGCTCGCGCGGGGCATCTACTGCGTCCAGCCGGCGCACGATGCCGCGCAGCACGAAGCGGCTGCCGCCGATATAGGCCATGGCGAACATCCAGAAGATGATGATGGACGAGCGGGGAAACGGCCCGATGCGGGCCATGACGATGACGGCGGTGAGCACCAGCACGGCGAGACTGACGCCGGTAAAAACGGTGTAGACGATCTTGTCGTCGAGGAATTTCAGCACCGCGCGGTACAAACCCAGCTTCACGAAGATGGGAATCACCCACAGCGGCGGCACGATGAAGATCCACAGATACGGGTCGAGTTTCGGGTCCCAGTAGCCGCCCAGCCTCAGCACCACGGCGCTCCACAGCGCCAGCGGCAGCAAAAGCGCGTCCATCAGCGCCAAGAGCGCCATCTTGTTGTGACGTGAAAAGGTCAGCAGTTTGTCTAGCATGTCCATCCGTCGGGGCGGGCCCCGTCCTGCAAGGTTGGCCGAAGCGTCAGCGCTTCACGATTTTCAGCAAGGTGGCGAAGATGATGCGCACATCCTCCGCCAGCGAATGCGTTTGGGCGTAACGCACGTAATAAGCCAGCTTTTCCGGTAGCACCTCGTCAATGTAGGCCTGCTCCGGGTCCGCCGCTTTGCCCAGTATCTCGTTCTCGTCGATCATGCGAATCGACGCCCAGTCGGTAATGCCCGGGCGCACCGACAGCACGATGTCCCGCACCTCATCCGGATAGTGGGCCACATACTTGGGCACCTCCGGACGCGGACCGACCAGGCTCATGTCGCCATACAGCACATCCAGCAACTGCGGCAGCTCGTCGATCTTGCTCTTGCGCAAGAAGCGGCCGGCGCCGGTAACGCGGCTGTCCGCGCCCACGGTGAGTTGCCCCTGGCGCTCGGTATTCACCTGCATGGTGCGGAATTTGTGAATGCGGAACAGACTGCCGCCGCGCCCCACCCTCACCTGCCGGAAAAACACCGGACCGGGCGAATCCAGCTTGACCCACAGAGCCACCGCCAACAGCACCGGCGACAGCGCGACCAGCCCGGCCAGCGCCGCGCAGAAATCAAAACACCGCTTCAGCAGCCGGGAGCCATGCCCCGGCGGCTGGCAGCAAGGCGGCAACAAGGCCGGCTTGCCCTTGCCCTGCGCGCTCATGCGCCGAGGATCTCGCGCACGGCGGCGATGACGCGGGTCTGGTCGTCGTCGGTCATGCGGGTGTACAGCGGCAGGGTCACTTCCGCTTCAAATGCGGCGTCCGCCACCGGAAACTGCGCCGGCGTCAGCTGGTAGCCGTCGCGCCATACCGGGTGGCGATGCAGCGGGATGAAGTGCACCGAGCAGCCAATGCCCTTCTCCGCCATGCGAACGATGAAATCGTCGCGACTGATGCCGGCTTCCGGCTTGATGCGCACCGGGTAGAGGTGCCAGGCGTGGTGGTCGCCAGCATGGGCCGGGCGTGCCGGTAGGATCAGCGGCAGATCGGCCAGCTCGCGGTCGAAGCGCGCGGCCATCGCTTCGCGGTGTTCACGGAAGCGGCGGATTTTCTTCAGCTGATGGATGCCCATGGCGGCGGCGGTGTCCGGCATATTGTATTTGAAGCCGGGTTCGATCACCTCGTAGAACCAGGCGGGCGTTTTGGACACGTAGCGGTCGAAGGCGTCTCGGCTGATGCCGTGCAGGCGCATCACCTTGCAGCGGGCGATGAGGTCCTTGTTGCGGGATACCACCATGCCGCCTTCGCCAGTGGTCATGGTCTTGTTGGCGTAAAAGCTGAACACGGTGACATCGGAATCCAGCGTGCCAATCAGCTTGCCCTTGTAGGTGGTGGGCAGCGCGTGCGCAGCGTCTTCCACCACTTTCAGGCCGTGTTCGCGGGCGATGGCGAGAATCTCGTCCATCTCGCAGGCCAAACCGGCAAAGTGCACAGGCATGATGGCGCGCGTCTTGTCGGTGATGGCGGCGCGGATGGCGGCTGGACTGATATTGAAGGTGGCCGGGTCCACATCGACAAACACCGGGTCGGCCCCCAGATAGCGCACCACCTCAGCCGTGGCGGTGAAGGTATAGCTGGGCACGATCACTTCGTCGCCAGCCTTAACGCCGATGGCTTCCAGCGCCAGATGCAGGCCGGCGGTAGCAGAGTTGACGGCGATGGCTTCCACGCCGCCGCCGATGAACTCGGCGAAGTCGGTTTCAAACTGGCGGGTTTTGGGGCCGGTGGTCACCCAGCCGGAGCGCAGCGCGGCAACCACTTCATTGATTTCGTCTTCGCCGATATCCGGCAGTGCAAAGGGCAGGAATTTTTGTTCGCTCATGGCATTGTTCTTCATTGACAAACTGCATTGTCCATCGTCCGCCGTCCCGGAAAACCGCCCCGGGCCACGGGCACTCTCATTCTGTTTCACGCTGGCAGCCTGGCCGACAACTGTTTGCCGAAGCGCTGGGTCGGCAACTCCACCCAGCGGTGAATGGCTTGCGCCAGGCACCAGGTAAGGGCAATGGCCGCCAGCGCCAGCAACCACCAGGGCAGGCCGTAGTCCGCCAGCCACTCCATCAATACATAGCCGACATTGGAATGGCAGACATACCAGGCGTAACTGATCGCCGCCACCTTCGCCAGCCCTTCGCGCTCCCACCAGGCGGGCCGCCACAAGGCCAGGCCAAACAGGCCGATGCCAATCAGGTAGCTGGCATACAGCGCCGGGGAGTGCCAGCCGGTCAGCGCCACAAACAGCCCCAGCAGGCCAGCGACATGCAGCAGGGTCTCCAGTCGGCCTGCGGCTCCAGTCAGCCAGAAATAACACCAGCAGCCGGCAAACATCAGCGGGAAGTAGCACACCTCCGGCGCCAGATAGAATCTGCCGTACAGCCACCAGGTAGCGAAGGGTTCGGGAATCTCCAGCGACTCCGGCCCCAGCGCGATGACCGTCACCACCGGCAACAGGCACCACAGCGCGGGCTTGATCCGCCTTCCGCACAAGGCAAAGGCCGTGCCGACAAAGGCGTAGAACCACAACTCCACTTTCAGCGTCCACATTACCGGGTCGATGTTGCGGCCGCCCAGCATGTCCTGAAAGGCGATGCTGACATGACCCATCACATCCCGACGGGTGATGTCGTAGTCGGCTTCGGCCAACCACGCCGCCGTCCACAAGGCCAGCAGCGTCAATGCCAGCCCCACCCAATAGGTGGGGTAGATGCGGAAGAAGCGGGTCAGCGCAAAGCGGGCCAGACTCATGCGCGACAGCGACAAGGGAATCAGCAGCCCGGAAATCATCAGGAACAACCCCACCCCCACCGCGCCAAGATTGAAGGGCAAGGCGAAAGAGGCACCATCGTACGCCTCCAGGGGCGGCATGTTGAGGATGTCGCTGATTCTTTCTCTTTGCAGCCAGAAGGTTTGCGTGAAATGAAACAGGATCACGCAGAGAATCGCCATACCGCGCAAGCCGTCGGCGAAACCGAAACGCAAGTGTTGCTTGTTGCTGCTCATACCGCTGGAAATCCTACCACTCCGGGCCGGCACCGATGCCGGCTCTCATCAAAAACAAAGCATATCGAGGACAGGCCGCTCTTAGCGACGGCGCTCGTCTTCGGCAAACCCCGCGCCCAGCTCGAAGTCAGCCGGGTTGTGGACAAATACGGCATCGTCCGTAGTACTGCTTGAGGCGCGCCGCCTTTTCACCGCCATTTCCACCAGCGTCAGCGGCAGAAACAGCAGCACGAACACCACGCCACCCAGCACGTGCCAGTGGGCCAGCGCCTTCAACCACGCCGGCGCGGGCTGCCCGCCGCCGCCGTATTTGTCCCAGTAAAACAGGCAACCGCAAAATAGGCCAAACCAGACCGCCAGCAAATAACGCTGCGCCAGCGTCCGTTCATGCCAACTGCACCAGCCATAGAGCGCAACGCAGACCGTGGCCAGCGCCGCGCCCCAGACAAAGCCGGCCTGCAGCAGCAGGGACATCAGCACCATGCTGAAGAAGAATGCGGCACAGCCCGCTGCCAGTTTCAGCAGCCACAGGCTGACTCGCAGCAGCGCGCGCATGCCTCAGCCCCTCTCCAGCACGCCTTGCAGGAAGCGGCGCGCCAGCAGGCGATAATCATGATGCGCAAGAATGTACTGCCGGCCGGCCGCGCCCATTCGACCACGCTCGTTAGGCGTCAGGGCCACCATGCGACGCACGGCGCCGGCAATCGCGGCCGGGTCTTCCGCGCCCACGCTGATGCCTGCGCCCGCGTCCTTCACCATATCGTTGCCCGCTTCCACCGAGTGGATCACCGGCTTGCCGGCCATCATGTAGTCGAACAGCTTGTTGGGATTGATGCCGAAGCGGTAGATGGGCAGCTTGCGCCAGCCGATGAACAGGCTGTCCATGCGCGCGAGGAAGGCTGGCACCGCGCGCTTGGGAATACTGGGCAGGAACACCACATTGTCCAGCGCCAGTTCGTCGGCGCGCTGTTGCAGCGCGGCCTTGTCCGGCCCGTCGCCCACCAGCACGAAGGTCACCGGCGCATCCTTCAGCTGCGCGGCGGCATCCAGCAGGAAATCCAGCGCATTGGCCAGGCCATGCCCGCCGGCATAGCCGATGAGGAAGCGCTTTTGCGCTTTCAGCTCGTCCAGCCGGGCGACATGCTCCGCCGGCAAGGCCGCAACAGCACCCTGCCACTCGTCCACGTCCACGCCGTTGGGAATCACCAGGTATTTTTCCGTCGTCATGCCGTGCTGCATCATGTAGTCGCGCGCACACGGCAGCATGGACACCACGGTATTCGCCTTGCGATAGCCGAAATCCTCCGCCCATTGCATCAGACGGATGAAGGGATGGCGCGGCGACATGCCGCCCACTTCCACCGGCGTCAGCGGCCACAGGTCATGCACTTCGTACACTAGCTTCGCGCCGGTCTTGCCGGCAATGAAGGCCGCCGGCACGGTGTCCAGCGGATAGGTGGACGAAGCAATCACCACATCCGGCTTCCACTCGCGCAGATAGCGGCCGGACAGACCCATCACCTTGCCCAGGAAACTGAAGATATTGATCACCCGCTTGATGCCATTGCCCGGATAAGCCGGCGTGCGGCACCAGGTGTAACGGATGCCGTCGATGTCCTCGTCCTGATACTTGTGCTTGAGTTCGGGATTGGTTTGCCGAAGGTGGGAGGTGTCCGCCGCCAGCATGTTGACCTCGTGCCCGGCCTTCACCCATTCGCGGGCGAGATAGTAGGGACGGAATTCCATGCCGTGCCGGGGACTGCCGGCATAGTGGTTGATGTAGAGGATGCGCACTTGGGTTCTGCTTGATGTAGAGTCCGGGCCGCTTACAGCAAGCTGGCCGCGATATTGATCATGAAAGCCAGCACCGTGGTGTTGAACAGGAAGGACAGCGTACAGTGCACGGTGCCGATGCGGCGCATGGCGCGGCTGCTGAAGCTGACATCCGCAGTCTGGCCGGAAGTGCCGATCACCACGGCAAAATAGAAAAAGTCGTTGTAGTCCGGCTCGCCGCCGCCGGGAAACTCCAGCCCGGGCGCGCCGTGGCGAAACAGCGCCACATAGTAGCGATGGGCGTAATGCAGGGCGAACATGGTCTGGGTAAACAGCCAGGAGGTGACAATGGTCAGCACCGACAGACTGATATGCGCCACGCGGGCCACGCCGTGCATGTCCTTGGCTACCGACAACTCGGCCACGATGGACAGCAAACAGACAATGGACGCCACCACCACCAGCGCAAGGATGGCGGCCTCGCCTTCATCCTGCCGCGCCGCGCGGTGGCGGATCTGATCGGTCTCCGCTCCCCACATCATGTGCATGGCCAGACCCAGATACAGCGCCGCCGCCGCATTCCAGCCGATCACACAGGCGGTCAGCGCGCGCATGGGATAGAGCCAGGGCAACAACTGCGACAACAACAGTCCGAAGGCGAGGGAGACGAACAGCCGCGGACGGGTGCGGATCAGGTGCGCGACGCGGGCCAGCGGCCCGTGATGACGGCGAACTGCGTTGTCCATGCCTTGCTTTCTCCTTGTCCGGTCTAGCCGGCCAGTTGTTGATACAAATCCACCAGCTTGCGGCCTTCCGCCGCCCAGCTGTATTTTCGCAAAACCGCCTGCTTGCCGGACTCGCCCAGCGCGCGCATGCGCTCTTCGTCGGCCATCAGTTCATTGATGGCGGAGGCGATGGCGGCTGGGTCTTGCGGGTCTACCAGCACGCCGCAGGCCGCGTCGTCGACAATCTCGCGCCAGACCGGAAAATCGCTGGCGATCACCGGGATGCCGGCCGCCATGTATTCGAACAGCTTGATAGGCAGCGCATCTACATAGTTGGGCGTGGGAAACAGCGTGACGAGGCCGATCTTGCTGCGCTCCAGCACATCCACCACGCCCTGGCGCTCCAGCACGCCCAGATCGTTTACCTTGGCCCAGCCGGGCTGCTGCTCCAGCTCGGCGCGCAAATCGCTTTCGCTCCAGATACCGCACAGGTTCAGGCGGGCATGCGTATCCGGCAGCGCGGCCACAATCGGTCCGATGCCGCGAATACGGCTGATGCCGCCCACATAGCACACCTCGTTGCGGCGGCTTTCCCAGGGCGTGTCGCGCACCAGTTCTTCCAGAATGGGGAAGTTGCACACATCCACTACGCGGCCGCCCAGTTTGGCGAAACGGTTGCGGATGTGCGGGGTGGACGTCACCACCGCGTCGAAGCGGCGCGCCGCCCAATCTTCCACGGTTTCGAAGCCGCCGGACACTGCCGGGCGCAGCATGCCGGGAATCCAGTGCTTGGCCAGAATCTGCCGCGGCATGTCCTCGTGCACGTCGTACACCACCTTGATGCCGGCCTGCTTGAGGCGCACGGCGGCGGGTATCAGCTCTGGGTCGTGAAAATGCACGATATCCGGACGCAAGGCCAGCGCAGCCTCGTAAACGCGCTTCACCGTGCCGGTCATGCGCGAGAAACGGCCGCCGCGCTTGGGGCCGACATCATGAAAACGCACACCGTTGCGTATTTCCTCGCCCAGCCCGTCGGCCACGATCAGCGTCACCTCATGGCCGGCCGCCGCCAGCGTGCTGCATTCTTTCACGAAGATGCGGATATCGTGGCGCGGATGCGCGGAAGTGAGATGGGCTACTTTCATGCTTTGATTCTCTGTCACTGGCCGCGTCAGACTGCCGGGCCTTGATAAAAAGCGGGATGGTAAACCACGTCGCCGTCGATAGCCGGGCCGCGCAGGCGACGGCAAAGAAAATATTCAGCCGGCACGCTGGGAAAACGCAATGCCGGATCAGCGGCAAAACCCAGTCGCCCGTAAAAGGCCGGCTCGCCCAACAGCACACAACCGTTGGCCCCTTGCTCGTCCAGCCAACCCAACGCGGCGCGCACCAGCGCCGAACCCACGCCACGACCTTGCCGATCAGGCCGGACCGCCATGGGTCCCAGCCCGTACCAGCCGGCCGCGCCCTGTGCTGTCGTCACCGGCGACAGCGCAAGATGGCCGATCACGCGGCAGGTCTCATCCGCCGCCACCAGCGACAGGCTCAATGCGCCGTCCCGATCCAGAGCCTGAATGATGGCGGCCTCGGTCTGCTGGCTATGCGGATGATGGCGAAACGCTTGCTCGGTGAGCGCCACCACCTGCTGACGCTCTGCGGGCGCTTCCAGCCGCACAGTGCAAGCCATGCCGGTTTCCTTGTTCCTATCCAGGGCCTTGTCCCTCTTATTCACAGCTCGCCATACAAGGCGGCGAAGCGGCGCATATTACTGTCATGCAACGCCTTTTGCGCCACCAACTGGCGGTTGGTGGCGGCGATGACCGCCAATTGCGCGTTGTCGTCCGCCTGCGTCATGGCGTCCATCAGGCTGTCGCCCAAGCGGTGCATGTCTTCCACGATCACGCCATTGAGGCCGTCTATCACCCATTCACCGTTGGCAGGCAGGTTGGACAGCACCGGCAGGCAGCCGTGACCCATGGCCTCCAGCAGGCTGATGCTGGTGGCGTCGGAGCGGGGCACGCTGACAAACAGGCGGGAGCGTGCGTACAGGCTGCCCAGCACCGCCGAAGAGACGAAGCCGGTAAATTCGACCCGCCGCAAACCCAGCCGCTCGGCCATGGTCTTCAGACTGTCGGTGGACTCTCCGCTGGCCGCCACGGTCAGCGACCAGTCGTCAAACCGCCCGGAAGCCTCCACCAGCGCCCAGGCTTGCAGGATGACGTCGATGCGATACAAGGGTTTGTGCAGGCGGCAGGACAGCACCTGTTTGTGCTTGGAGGCCATATCCGGGAGGGGCGGCAGGCTGTCCATGCCGAAATTCAACACGCTGATGCGGCAGTCTTCGCCGGCCAGCTCGCGAATGCGCGCCGCCATGTACAGCGAGTCGGACGTGATCAGCCGCGCGGCCTTGAGATTGTCGCTCACCATGCGCCGCATCAAGGCGTTGCTGTCCGGCAGCAACAGGATGTCCGAGCCCCAACACGTCAGCACCATCGGCGTCTTGCTGCCTTTCAGCGCGCGGCGCGCATGCCAGGCCACGCTATTGGCCTGATGCACATGCACCGCATCGGGCTGCGCTTCGGCCAACAGGCGGCGCAGGCGAGCGGCGGTGCCCAGCGCCTTGAGGCCGAAATCCACCCGCAGTACGCCGCGCAGGTTGGCGGGCCGGCGCTCGGCCGGCACCTCGCCGTTGCTGGCCAGCCAGATCTCGTCCACATGCGGAGCGATGCCGGCTAAATAGCGCCAGGTGTGCACGGAAGCGGAGCCGATCAGTAACAGCTTCATGCCTTGTTTTCCTTCAACAAACGCGTGAGCTCGGCAGTCAGCCGGCGCAGGCGGGCCGTCAACGCGGCATTGTCGGCCACTGCCACATTCATCGGCAGATTCAGCACCGTGGCGGCCAGTCGCTCGCCCTGCGGCGCATCGCCGGCCTGATAACCATGCCGCCAAGAACCGGCCGGGTGAATCACATCGTCGAACCACACGCCGATGTTCAAGCCGCAAGCCTGGCTCAAACGCCGCGCCACAGCAGCCTTATCGGCCACCGCCATCGGCAGCGCGAAAGGGTAACGCACCCAATGGCAATCGCCTGGGGCAGCCTCCTGCCACAGCCGGATGCCGGGCACGGCGGACAGCGCCGCACGATAACGGTCGGCCAGGGCCCGTTTGTGCGCCAGAATGGCCGGCAGATGGCGGAGTTGTTCTCGCACCAGCACGGCGGACAGCAGCGGCATGGCGCGCACGGGATGCGGCGCGCCTTCGCTCACTTCGGCGTCGGATGAACGGTAAATCAGCCCAAGGCGGCGATACAGCGCCAGCGCCAGCCGGCCCAGCAGCGGCCAACGGGCGGAAAGCAAATGCCCCTTGAGCGTGGCCAGCAAACGCCATTGGTCAAGGCAGCTTACCTCCGGCAGGTCTCGCGCCGGCGCAGTCATGCCGGCCGGGAAAATCGCCAACCCGCCAATGCCGCCACTGAGATTCTTCGAATACTCGAAACTGAAAAACGCCCCGTCGTGCCCCGTTCCCAGCATGGTGCCCTGCTGGCGCGAGGCAAAGCCATGGGCGGCGTCGTCGATGAAGGCCACTTTCGGCCAACGTTGGCGCAAGTCGGCCGGCACGCCGCAGGCCAGACCATAATTGTGCGGCACGATGACAGCGCGCACCGCCGGCGTCAGCGCCTCCTCCAGCATTGCCCAGTCAAAGCCCAGCGTTTGGGCGCAGACATCGACAAAGCGCACTGTCGCGCCCAGCGCCGGAATCTGGTTGGGCACCACCACGCAGGTATAGGCTGGCACGATCACTTCGTCGCCCTTCCCCACACCCTGAGCCGACAGCAAGTCGCGCAAGGCGGCGCGACCGGTGTCGTACAAGCCGATGCGCGAGACATCCACGCCAAACAGCGCCGCCAGTTCGGCGCGCAAGACGGCGCGCTGGCGGCGGCGGCCCGACAGCATGCCGGGCAGCGCGCGGGTGAGTTGCCACAGGGTGAGGGAGTTGGCGGTCAGCATAGGGGCTTTACCTTGAGGGCGGGGATGCCGGCATACAACCAGCCGCTTTCCAGCTGACCCTTGACCATGCTGCCGGCGCCCACCACCTCGTTATCTTTGATCACCGCGCCGATCAGCACGTTGTCGCCGATGCTGATGTCGCCATCGACGTAATAGTCAGAAAAAGACACGTCGATCGACGCTTCCGGAATACCGTTGCCATGGCAGGAGAACATGCAACACGGCCCGATGGCGACGTTGTCGCCGATTTCCAGGCGATTGTTGGCGATCAGACAGTAATGATAGGGCGCCAGATGGCTGCGCTTGCCCACGCGGAAAAAGCCGCGTTCGCCCAGCAGCACATCGCCGCCCCAGTAAAGGCGGGCATGTTCGCCCAGACAGACGCCCTTGAGACGATTGATGCGGGTTGTCAGATTGACGCGCACGGTGGATGCGAGGCAAGCACTGCGAAAACACAAAAAGTGGGCTCGCACCCACAGGAAGATTCCTTTAAGCACGGAGGTTCTCCAGCCGGCGACACAAGCGGAACACCCAGACGATATACACGATGTAATAAACCGATACCGTCACGGACAAGAGGCGAAACACATGATGCGCCTCCTCTCCTTGCCAATAGACCACGCCCAGCGAGCCGAGATTGACCGCCACGCCCAGCAGGGCGAACAGCAGCGATTGCCGCTGTCGCGACAAGACCATCGGCACCATGAAACAGGGCGCGGCAAGAAACATGCAGAAAAAAGAAGGCGTCAACATCCCGGCGATGCGGCCCGCGTCGCGCCATTGTTCACCGAAGGCCAGCGCAAATAGCGGTTCGCCCCAGACGGCAATGACGACAAAAGGCAGGAAGGCGATGCCGCCCAGCACCAGCAAGGCCTTTTTGAGCAGCGGGCGCAGGCTCTGGTTCCTGGCGTGGGCTTCAGCCAGGTCGCGATACAACACCTGCGACACCGCCTGACCCAGCAAGGCGGCGGGCAGCTTGAGCACGCGCACCACCAGCCCGTAATGCCCCATCATTTCAGACGTGGCCAGGACGCCCAGCAGCTGGATCATCAAGGAATCCTGCAAGGCCACGACAAAGGCATGCGGCGTATTCACCAGAGGAAATTCGCGATAACGCCGTACGACCAGCGCCATGCCGCCGGCGCGGGCAGTGCGCCACCAACCGGGTACAGAGCGCCAGTCGGCGCGGCTTTGCACCAGCCAGGAAGCGCCCTGCCCCGACAACTGGGCCAGCATCAAACCGAGGGCGCCGAGTTTACCGAAGCCGGCCGCCAGCTGGACAACGATCAGTGTCGCCGATTGCCCCATGCGACCTTGCGCATTGGCGGCATAGCGACGCTGGCGGTTGTTCCAGTTGGTCCAGATCTGATTATTGGCGGCCAGCCAGATGCCCAGCGGCAGCAAGGGCAACCAGGGCGCCATCTCCGGCGCGTGCAGCCAGCCGGCGATCTGCGGGCCGATGGCGAATACCGGCAGGCACAGCACCAGCATCAACAAGGTATTGAGCGCCAGCGCCAGCACCATCAACCGGCTGGCGTCCGCCTCGTCCTCGGGCAGCACCACGGCCATGTCGTAGCGCCAGGTGGCGATCACCACCAGATTTGACAGCCAGGCGACAAACTGCGTCAGCGCGCCGAAATCGGCAGGCGTGTAGAGCCGCGTCAAAAGCGGCGTAAACAGCACAGGGAAGAACTGCGCCACGGCGGCCCCGCCGGCCAGCGTGGCGACATTGCGGGCAAAACCGCCCGCTGTCAGCCTGCGCGCGAGCGTGCTGATCACGCTTGCGCCAGCGCCTGCTTCACGGCCGCCACGATGGCGTCCTGGGTGGCTTCATCCAGGAAGGGGTGCATCGGCAGGCTCATCACGCGACGGCCGGCGGCCTCGGCGTGCGGGAAACTGCCCTCGCCCAGCCCCAGATGGGCGAAGGCCGGTTGCAGATGCAGCGGAATCGGGTAATGCACCGCGGTGGGCACGCCGGCTTCCTGCAAGGCTTTCTGCACCGCTTCGCGCTGATCCACCTCGATGGTGTACTGAGCGTAAACGTGGCTGTTGCCTTCGGCGATCACCGGTACGCGGGCCACATCTTGCAGCAAGGCGCTGTAGCGCGCGCCAATGCGCTCGCGCGCCGCCACTTCGTCGGCGAAGCTCGGCAGCTTGGCCAGCAATACCGCAGCCTGGATGGTGTCGAGGCGACCATTGAGGCCGATCACCGGGTGATGGTAGCGGCGGTCCTGTCCGTGCAGGCGAATCTCGCGCATTTTCTTCGCCAGCTCATCGTCATTGGTGAAGCAAGCGCCACCGTCGCCATAGCAACCCAGCGGCTTGCTGGGGAAGAAGCTGGTGCAACCGATAGTGGACAGGTTGCCGGACTTCTTGCCGTGCTGGCTGGCGCCAAAGCTTTGCGCACCGTCTTCGATCACCGCAATGCCGTGCCGGGCGGCAATGGCGTTGATGGCGCCGAAGTCCGCGCACTGACCGTACAGGCTCACTGGCATGATGGCGCGGGTGCGCGGAGTGATGGCGGCTTCCAGCAGCGCCGGGTCCAGGTTGTAGCTGACCGGATCGATATCCACGAACACCGGCGTCGCGCCCAGCAGGGCGATCATCTCGCCGGTGGCGATGAAGGTGAACGGGGTGGTGATCACCTCGTCGCCGCGACCCACGCCCAGCGCCATCAGCGCTATCAGCAGGGCCTTGGTGCCGTCGCATACGCCGATGGCGTGCTTGACGCCGGCGTAGGCAGCCAGCTGCTGCTCCACCTCTTTCACTTCCGGGCCCATGATGTACTGGCCGTGATCCAGCACCGCGTGGATGCGGGCGTCGATATCGGCTTTCAGATGCTGGTACTGCGCTTTCAGGTCGATGAACTGGATGCTCATGGAAACTCAATCCTTGCTGGTGCGGCGGCCGGATTTGCGCTCAGCCGCCGGAAAAAAGAGGCGGACTCAGCGCGGCGAACAGTGATTGCCGCCGATTTCGTAAAAGCTGTCGCAGGCGGCGCAGGCATGCGTGCCGATGTCGTTCGGCAAACGTTCGCCGCAGGCGCACATCCAGCCGATGCGGCGCGCGGGCGTGCCCACCATCAGGGCATAGGGGGCCACATCCGCGGTCACCACCGCGCCGGCGCCGATAAAGGCGTATTCGCCGATGGTGTGGCCGCACACCACGGTAGCGTTGGCGCCGATGGTGGCGCCGCGCTTCACCACGGTGCGCCGGTATTCATGCTTGCGGCTGACGTGACTGCGCGGGTTGTTGACGTTGGTGAACACCATGGACGGGCCGCAGAACACGTCGTCTTCCAGCGTGACGGCATCGTAGATGGAAACATTGTTCTGCACCTTGACGTTGTCGCCGATGACCACGTCGCCGGCCACGAACACGTTCTGGCCGAAGGAACAACGCTCGCCAATCTGCGCGCCGTTGCAGATGTGCGCCCAGTGCCACACGCGGGTGCCGGCGCCGATGACTGCGCCGTCGTCAACGATGGCGGTGGGGTGAACGGTGTATTGCATGCTGCCAGATCCTTAAATCAGATTCAGTAAAACAGGAAGAACCCGTCGGCGAACCAGAACAGGCCCAGAGCGGCCACCGGCAGGGCGGCCAGCCACACTTGCTTGCGTTTGAACAGGCCGGCGATGGAAGAAATCAGGATCGCCACCTGCAGGAAAATCACTGCCATGCCGAAGGGCTTGCCTTGCCGCTGCGCCAGATCACGCTCCGCCTCCAGCTTGCGGGCCGCCTGTTCAATATCCTTGCGCTCCGCCGCATAGCGGTCGGCGCGCTGTCCGGCCTTGTCGATGGCTGCGCGATAGCGACCGCGGGCCGCATCGCCCGCCTGCGCCGGCAGGTTGTCCAACTCGAACTGAAGCCGCTCCCGCTCCATGTCGTACAGATTGCCCTTGATGCCCTTGGCCTGGTAGTACGCCCACTGATCGGAAGCCTGCGCCTGCGCGATCACGCTGCGGGTGGAAAAGCCGCCGCCCTTGAAGGTGGATAGCGTGGCGCAGACGGCGAGAATCACCGTGGTCAGCGCCAGGTAGTTGAGCCAGGGGTCTTTCTTTTCTTCTGTCATTAGTGTCTTGTCAGCCGTCGCGCCACGGTGACCGGACGCGACCGCGGATAACCAGGCCGGAATCCATCACGATGTCGCGCTTCTGCGGCGCACCTGTCGCAATGGTTTCCAGCCGCTGCAGGTTGAATCGGGATCAGTAATCCAACGGCAGGCTGACGCGACGACCGTCGCGGGCCGACAGGTACATGGCGATGAGCAGCTCCAGCGACTTCAGGCCTTCGCGACCATCGGTTTCCGGCTCGGCCTTGCCCTGCATCACATTGATTACGTTGTCGTAGTACAGCGGATGACCAAAGCCGTACACGCTGGTGGTGGCGTAGCTGGCGTTCTTGATCTCTTCGTCCATCGCGTGGCCTTCGGCAAACTCCCAGTGCTGGATCTCGTTCACCGCGACGCCGCCGACGCGCACACTGCCCTTCTCACCCAGAATCGTGATGGAGCCTTCCAGGTTCTTGGGGTAAGTGAGCATGGTGACATTCATGCTGCCCAGCGCGCCGGAGCGCCATTTGACGCTGACAGTGCCGGTGTCTTCCACTTCGATGTTGCGCGCCAGCGTGGCCGTGTAGGCCTGCACGCTTTCCACCGGGCCGATCAGCCAGTCCAGCAAATCCACATAATGGCTGGCCTGGTTCATGAATGCGCCGCCGTCGAATTCCCACGTGCCGCGCCAGCCGGCCGCATCGTAATACTCTTGCGGGCGGGTCCAGAACACGTTGACGTTCACCATGTAAATCCGGCCAAAACGCTTTTCGGCTACCGCGCGCTTCAGCAGCTGCAGGGTGTCGTTGCGACGGTTTTGTTTCACCACGAACAGGCGCTTGCGGGCGCGATCGGCGGCTTTCACCATGGCAAGGCCATCTTCCCAGCGGGTGGCCATCGGCTTTTCCGTCATCACGTGAAAGCCGGCTTCGGAACACTCGATGCTCTGGGCCGGATGCAGGCCGGAGGGGGTGGTCAACACGATGATGTCGGCGTTGGTGCTGGCCAGCATGTCGGTGAGATTGCCGTGGCCGCGCGCGCCGGTGCGCTCGACGGCGGCCTTGAGGGCGGCCGGGTCAATGTCGCAGACATCCACCAGCTCGGCGCGGTCGGCGTGCTTTTCCAGCGAGCCGAAATGGTTGTTGGCGATACGGCCGCAACCTACCAGCGCGAAACGGATCTTGCGGTCGGTAATGGCGACATGATGTACGGTTTGCATGGGTTCTTCCCTTGTCTTTCAGAACGGCAAAAGGCGACCCCTGGGTCGCCCACTTGCAGTCAGGTCGCGGCGCTCAAGCCTTGACGATGTGATCGGCCGGTTCCAGATACTTGCCGCGGCTGTCCACGATCAACTGTGCATGCTGTTTCAGCTGCGCGTAGTCGAACTTGTCGTGGTCGGTAGCCAGCAGCACGCAATCGTAGGCGGCGATGCTCTCTGCGGTCAGCGGCACGCTGGACAGCTCGAAGTGGTGCTCGCGCATCTTGGGGAACACCGGCACGTGCGGATCGCTGTAGGACACGTCCGCGCCCAGATCGCGCAGTTTTTCCATCAGGAACACCGACGGGCTTTCGCGCATGTCGTCCACGTTCTTCTTGTAGGCGATGCCCAGCACCAGCACGCGGCTGCCGTTGATGGCTTTCTTGCGCGTGTTCAGCGCGGCGGCCACCTTGCTCACCACCCAGTCCGGCATATTGCTGTTCACTTCGCCTGCCAGCTCGATGAAACGGGTATTGACGCCGTATTCGCGGGCTTTCCAGGTGAGGTAGAACGGGTCGATCGGGATGCAGTGACCGCCCAGGCCCGGGCCCGGATAGTAGGGCACGAAGCCGAAAGGCTTGGTGGCGGCGGCGCGGATCACTTCGTGAATGTCGATGCCCATGCGGTCGGCGACGATCTTCATTTCGTTGACCAGGCCGATATTGACCGCGCGATGAATGTTTTCCAGCAGCTTGGTCATTTCAGCGGCGCGGGTGGAGGACACCGGCACCACTTTATCGATCACCGCGCCGTAGAGCGCCACACCGATTTCCTGGCAAGCCGGGGTCACGCCGCCGCACACCTTGGGAATGGTGCGGGTGGTGAAATTCGGATTGCCCGGGTCTTCGCGCTCCGGCGAGAACACCAGGAAGGCGTTGTCGCCCACCTTCAGGCCGCGCGATTCGATGCGCGGCAGCAGTTCTTCGTCGGTGGTGCCCGGATAGGTGGTGGACTCCAGCGACACCAGATGGCCTTCGCGCAGGAAGGGCACCAGGCTGTCGATGGTGTTGAGCACGAAGCTCAGATCCGGCTCGCGGTATTTGTTCAGCGGGGTCGGCACGCACAGAATCAGGGTGTCGGCTTCCGGCGCGCGGGAGAAATCGGTGGTGGCTTCAAAGCCGCGGGTCAGCGCGGTGGCGATACTGTCGCCGGAGATGTGCTCGATGTAGCTCTTGCCGGCCATCAGGGCGTCGACCTTGCTCTGGTCGATATCGAAGCCCAGCACTTTGTAGCCCACTTCGGCAAAACGCAGCATCAACGGCAGGCCGACATAGCCCAGGCCCACGATGCCGATGACGGCGGATTTGTCCGCAATACGGTTAAGCAGTTGCTGCTTGATCACGATGGTAGTCCCAACAAAATGAAAATCGCGGAGAACCGGCGTCGGCCCGCCCTCCTGTAACTCTTGCCCAGCCAGGGCTGCGAGTCTGCGCTCGCCCGACCCGCTGTTCGCTGATCTTGCTCAAACACGGCGCACTGGCCGCGAAGGCGCACATTATACGCCTGCGCGGGGGGCCGTTGGCGTTACCAAACGTGACAACGCCGGACGGATTTCACACCACCAGATGCCCCGCCGTGCTCTGGTTGGTCATCTTCAGGCGCTGCACGAACTCGCCAAACTCCAGGCCGAAACGGCCTTCCAGCTCGTCAGCGCGTTTTTTCAGCGCCTCCCACTGGGTGAGCGTCGGGCTCTGACGGAAAGCCATCACCGCCACATTGCCGTGGCTGGCGGCCGGCAGTTCGATGACGCGGCCTTCAAACACCGTCAGCAGGCGGTCGATGAAGGCGTTGTAGCGCTTGTCTCCGCTCCACCAGTTGGCCACGAACACCCCCTTGGGGCTGAGCGCGTTGCGGCAGTCATCGAAAAACGATTCCGTGGTCAAGGCGTCGACAATCTGCAGGCCGTCAAATCCGTCCACCAGAATGGCATCGGTGGAGCCGCGGAAAATCTTCACATAGTCCGCGCCGTCGGCCTCGACAATCTCGAAGAAGTCGCCTTCTTCGGGCAACTCGAAATAGGCGCGCGCCACGGCGATCACTTGCGGGTTGATATCCACCGCCACACTCACCGCGTCCGGCAGGTATTCGTCAATGAAGCGGGCGAAAGAACCGCCGCCAAGCCCGATTTGCAGGATGTGGCGCGGATCGTCGTTGAACAGCAGAAAACCCATCATGGCGCGACTGTAAGACAGCACCAGATCTGCCGGCTCGTCCAGGCTCATCGAGCTCTGGATGGTTTCCGAGCCCAGATGCAGGGAGCGAATGCCGTCCGCTTCGGAAATTTCCACTTCCGGCATGTCTGCCACGGCGCCGCGCACGCGGCGGCGGAACGGATGCAAAGCCTTACGCGCCACAGCTGCCCTCTCCCGCCGGTTTGCGTGAATCCAGGATGCTGATGGTGCGGCGGCGCGGCGCTTCGGCCAACCCTTCGCCGTCTTCCGTCGGCGGCGTCGGATCGCGGAATTCTTCCTTGTCGAAAGCGGTATCGCCGCCTTCATAGGGGTTTTCACCGGTCTTGAGGCCGACAAAATCAAACAGGCCGGTATCGGCCAGATGCGAGGGCACCACGTTCTGCAAGGAGCGGAACAGGGTTTCCACCCGACCCGGGAAACGACGATCCCAATCGTTGACCATTTCCTTCACCACCTGCCGCTGCAGATTGGGCTGCGAGCCGCACAGATTGCACGGAATGATGGGGAATTCGCGCAATACGGCGTAGCGTTCGATGTCCTTCTCGCGGCAATAGGCCAGCGGGCGGATCACCATGTGGCGGCCGTCGTCGGACACCAGCTTGGGCGGCATGGCCTTGAGCTTGCCGCCGTAGAACATGTTCAGGAACAGAGTATGCAGGATGTCGTCGCGGTGGTGGCCCAGCGCAATCTTGGTGGCCCCCAGCTCGTCGGCCACGCGGTAGAGAATGCCGCGGCGCAAGCGCGAGCACAGGCTGCAGGTGGTTTTGCCTTCCGGCACCAGCCGCTTGACAATGGAATAGGTGTCTTCTTCGACGATGCGGTATTCCACGCCGATGGACGCGAGGTAGCCCGGCAACACGTCTTCCGGGAAGCCCGGTTGTTTCTGATCGAGATTGACGGCAACGATGGAAAAATCGATGGGCGCGGATTTTTGCAGGCCCAGCAGGATATCCAGCAGGGTGTAGCTGTCCTTGCCGCCCGAGAGGCAGACCATGACGCGGTCGCCCTCTTCGATCATGTTGAAATCGTTGATGGCGTCGCCCACATGGTGGCGCAGCCGCTTGGCGAGTTTATTGCCTTCAAAGACGGCTTTTTTGGCCTTCTCGTCGAGCACGGCGTTCTGTTCGGACATGAGGTACGGCTAAGAAATTGAAAAACAGGCGATTTTACTGTTTTTCCCCGTCGAAATCCATGCGAGATTCACGCTGATCGGGCGGGCGATGACGCCGGTCTGCGGCGTCTGGCCATGCCGGCGCGCGCTGGGCGCAGCGGACAAAACCACCCGGTGAAGCCGAGCCAAGGCGCGCCAATGCCGGCAATAACCGGCGAGCGACAGGCAGACGCAAGGCCGGGCAGGGGAGACCGGCCTTACAGCACGATGCTGCGACCGCCATCCACCGGCAGGATCTGCCCGGTAATGTAATGGGCGTCCAGCAACAGGAAAGCCACCGCCACCGCCAGATCATCCGGCACGCCGGTGCGTTGCAGGGGAATGCTGGCTTCGATGGCGGCGCGCTCGGCGACGTCAAAAGACGCTTCGCTCTCCGGCCACAGATTCACGCCCGGCGCCACGCCGTTGACGCGCACCTGCGGCGCCAGCTCAATGGCCAGGCTGCGAATCAGCTGGGCATGACCGGCCTTGGCCAGGTTGTAAACCAGATGCCGCTTCATCGGTCGGTCCACATGGATATCGGCAATGCCGACGATCGCGCCGCGCCGGCGTTGCAATTCCGGCGCCAGCGCCTGGCTGAGAAACAGCGGCGCCTTGAGGTTGCTGCCCATCAAATCCTGCCAGGCCGCCTCGTCCACCTCGCCCACTTCCGTCGGAAAAAAGCTGGACGCGTTGTTCACCAGGCAATCAATGCGTCCGAACGCCGCCAAGGCGTCTTCGGCCAACCTTGCCACGGCCGCCATATCCAGCAGATCAGCCTGCGCCAGCGCCGCAGAAGCCGGTCGCTTGGCATTGAGCTCGTCCGCCAAGGCCTGCGCCTCAGCCGCCGAGCCGCGGTAATGCAGCACCACGCGCAAACCGCGCTCATGCAGCCGGCGGGCAATGCCCGCGCCCACGCGCCGCGCCGCGCCAGTAACCAACACCACCCGTTCTTCACGAATGTCCATCGCCGCCTCCGTCAACCCGCGCTCAGACAAGGCGCCAGCGTTGGCTGCCAGCCGGCGCGATCGGGCAGCGGAAACCGCGCCTGCAACTGTCCCTGGCGGCGCGTGGCGCCGTCCACTTGCAGCAGCAGCGCCATATGCGGCGGTTGCGCCAGCGTCAACAACTTGCCGTCGCTTTCCCAACCGATGACAAACTGGCTCGCCGTGGCGTACCAGCCGGCAAAATGTTGCTCCTCCACCTTGCGCAAGCCTTCCAGCTTGAGCTGCAATTTGCGCTTTTCACCCAGACCGCCCGGGCCCTCGAAAGGTTTCGGATCCCACTTGAGCCCGGCGGGCAAAGCCATTTCCAGCCTCAGCTTATGGCCGCCGCCCAGGCAAGCCAGCTTCAATTCGACAGGAAAGCGCTGGCGTACCAGCACCAGCTCGCCCTTGAACGACACCTCCGGCTGCGCCGGCGGCGCAACGCTCTCCCCTTCGGCCAACGCCAGCGCAGGCATCAGCAAGACAAACGCCATACCACGGTAAAATCGGTTCACCCTCTTCTCCTTGGACGCGGTTTCGCCCACAATCGCCGCACATTGTAGCAGGATGCACCCATGACCACCCTTCCCGCCCCCAGCGCCGACGCGCTGGCCACCAGCCAGGCTCTCTGTCGGCGCATTGCCGACGCCATTCGCGCCGAAGGCGGCTGGATTCCCTTTTCCCGTTATATGGAGTTGGCGCTGTACGCGCCAGGCCTGGGTTACTACTCGGCGGGCAGCTGCAAGCTGGGCAGCGCCGGGGACTTCACCACCGCGCCGGAGATGTCGCCCTTCTTCGGCCGCACGCTGGCCCGCCAGCTCGCGCAGATCCTGCCGCAAACCGCCGGCGACCTGTACGAATTCGGCGCCGGCACCGGCAAGCTCGCCATCGACATCCTGACCGAGCTGGAACGGCTTGACGCGCTGCCGCGGCGCTACGTCATCCTTGACCTGTCGGCCGACCTCATCGAGCGCCAGCAAAGCGCCATCCGTGCAGCGCTGCCGCACCTGGCCGCTCGCGTGGTGTGGCGCGACAGCCTGCCGGATCAGATTGACGGCGTCGTCATCGGCAATGAAGTGTTGGACGCCATGCCGTGCGAGCTGCTGCACTGGACGCCCCAACCCATGCTGCGTGGCGTGACGCTGAACCCTGAAGGCGGCTTCCAATGGGAAGACCGACCGCCTACCGATACGCAACTGATCCGCCTGGCCGCCGACACCGGCGTTAACGACAGCGACTACACCAGCGAAATCAGCCTCGCCAATCGCGCCTTCATCCACACGCTGGCGTCCCGCCTGGCGCGCGGCGGCATCATCCTCATCGATTATGGCTACCCTGCGGCGGAGTACTACCATCCGCAACGCCATATGGGCACACTGATCGGCCATTACCGCCACCACACCGTGGACGACCCCTTCTATCTGCCCGGCCTGATGGACCTCACCTGCCACGTGGACTTCACCGCCATCGCCCAATGCGGCATCGACGCCGGGCTGGACCTCATCGGCTACACCACCCAGGCGCAGTTCCTCGTCAATGCCGGCATCACCCGGCTGCTGCAAGAACTGGACGCCGCCGACAGCGCCAGCTACCTGCCGCAAGCAGCCATGGTGCAGAAACTGCTGTCGATGCAGGAAATGGGCGAACTCTTCAAAGTGATCGGCTTCGGCAAACAGGTGGATATCCACTGGCAAGGCTTTCTGGATGGCGACCGCTGCCATACCCTGTGACGCCCTGCTCAAAAGCCGGAGATAGTGGTTGACAGGGTAAAAAACGCTGCGTATAGTTCGCCACTCGGTGTGAACGCATCGAAAATGTGGCGAATTAGCTCAGTCGGTTAGAGCGACGGAATCATAATCCGCAGGTCCGGGGT
>NZ_CAMFLA010000032.1 GCF_945957525.1 uncultured Aquitalea sp.
GGCCAGTTAGCTCAGTTGGTAGAGCAGCGGATTGAAAATCCGCGTGTCCGTGGTTCGATTCCGCGACTGGCCACCAGAATTCCACAAGGCCGACTCTTTTTGAGTCGGCCTTTTGCGTTTCATCAGCTGTCTGAGCGTAATAGTTGAGCTGTTTGCGCCGGCCGCGGGATAATTCGCGCTAGCTCATTTCCACCCCTAACCGACGCTGGCCGCCTGTACGGCCCGGAGCCCGACTTGGCTGACCTGACCATGCTGACCGTTGCCCTGCCTGCCGCGCTATTGCTGCTGGCGGTGGTATGGGGCATTGGCACCCGGCCGTCGGTGGGCATCTCTGCTGCGGGACGGGTGCGCGCCAGGCGCGAGTTGCAAGGCTTGCGCGTCGTCATCAGCCAGTTGCTGATCGATGCGCCGGACAAGCATGCCTTGCTGGAAAGTGTCTGCCAGCGCGCCGTCGCCATCACCGATTTCTCGCTGGTCTTTGTCGGTCGTCGGCATGCCGACGGGCCGTTTATCCCCCTGGCGCAACAGCAGTCCATGTCTTGGATGGAGCAGGTGTTGGCCGAACCGGCCCAGGCCGCCTGTCATCTGCCGCGCTTCTGGGAAGAAGGGCTGTCCGAATTTTTGCCCGCGCTGGCAAGCGACGCCGATGCGCCGGCCTGGCAACGGGCGGCGTTAAGACACGGATTCGGTTCTTGTGCCATGTTGTCCATTCGCCATGGTGAAAAGAAGCATGCGGTGCTGATCATGCTGCATCGCCAGGCGGATGTTTTCGACGATGAGTTGCGTGGCGTGCTGCTGGATATCGCCCGCGATATCTCGCAGGGGCTGGAGCGCATTGAATCCCAGCGACTGCAGCATGCCCTGCTGGAAAATTCCCGCTCCGGCATTGTGTTGATGGCTGGGCGCCTCGTGATGAAATGCAATACGAGTTTTGCTGAAATGCTGGGCTACCGGCCGGAAGAGCTGATCGGGCGCGATGTGCGCATGATCTACCCGGACGAGGGCGAGTACGCGCGAGTGGGCGGCGGTCATGACCGCTTGGTCCACGAAGGGCGGGTTGCCTTCAATACGGTGAGTTTCCGCCGCAAGGACGGCAGCGTTTGTCTGTGCGACCTGTCCGGCTCCCGGCTGGACGACATGGACGAAGCGTTGTCGGTCTGGACGCTGGAGGATGTGACCGAGCGGGAAAGCCAGGCGCGCCACCTGTCGCGGCTGGCCCGTTTCAACGCGTTGCTGGCCGAGGTCAATCGCTTCAGCATCCAGATGGAGGATGAGGCGAGATTGTTCCAGGCGCTCTGTCAGGCGGCGGTGTCGCTGGGAGACATGGCGCTGGCCTGGATAGGCCGTCCGGACGCCGAGAGCAGCGAGTTCCAGCCGCTGGCGGCGGCCGGCGAAGTGGATTACCTGAGCAAGGTGCACATCTTCAGCGATCCCGCCAAGCTGGGCGGCAACGGCCCCACCGGCAACGCCTGGCGCACAGGCCGGCCAGTGTTCATTGCCCGTTACAGTCAGCCGGACCTCAAACCCATCTATGCCAAGTTGGCCGAAGACTATCGCTTTGGCTCCTTCGCCTCCCTGCCCATTCGCGATCAGGGCGTGGTGGCGGCGGTGTTGACTGTTTATTGCCGGCAGGAAGAAATGTTCGACGATGAGGTGAAAGACCTCTTCCTTGCGCTGGTGAGCTGTCTTGAGCGTGGTTTGCAAGATATCAGTCAACGTCAGCGCATCCGCAATCTACAGCAGCTGTATCAGGCGCTGATGAGCGAGGGCGATGTGGTGCTGCAGGCGCGCAGCACCACTGAAATGCTGGTGCGCACCTGTGAGCGATTGGTGCACGATACCCAGTTTCACGCTTCTTGGGCGGGACGGCCGGACGAGTCGGGAAAATTCCAGGTGCTGGCGGCGGCGGGCCGCGGCACGGGGCTGCTGAAAGTGCTGGATGTGAGAGTGTCCGCGGAGCCGGATGCGCCGCTGGTGGCGCAGGCCTGGCATGTCGGCGAGATGCGTTATCTCAACGATGTGCAGAACGCGCCGCAATGTACGAGGCTGCGCCCCTTCTTCGCCAGCCACGACTGGCACGCGGTGCTGGCCGCGCCGGTAAGGCGCGGCGGCGAGGTGTGGGCAGTGCTGGTGTTCGCTTCGCCGCAGCCCGATGTGTTCGACAAGCAGACCATCGAGCTGTGCCGCACCGTCGCCGCGCTGCTGGGGCATGGACTGGACGAGATGGACCTCAAGCAGCGACTGGAGCGTCTGCAGGTGGAGGAGGCTCATCGCGCCCGCCATGACGCGCTGACCGGGCTGCCCAATCGCTACGCCATGACCCTGCACCTGGACAAGGCAATGGCCCGCGCGCGCCGTCAGGGCAGCCTGCTGGCCGTGGGCTTGCTGGATCTGGATGATTTCAAGCCGGTGAATGACACTTGGGGGCACGACGCCGGCGATCAGCTGCTGCGGCAGCTGGCAATGCGCTTGCTGGAGGGCATGCGCGAGGCGGACATGCTGGTGCGCTTGGGCGGCGACGAGTTTCTGGTGGTCATGGAGGATCTGGAGCGACAGTCCGCCCACCATCAGCTGCGACGGATTCTCGCTCGTCTGCATCAGGCGGTGGAATTGCCGTTTGAAGTGGCGGACGGCCGCCAGGTGCGCGTGGGCATGAGCATGGGGGTGGCCTTGTATCCCGAGCACGGCGAGGACGCCGAGCAATTGCTGCGCAATGCCGATGCAGCCATGTATCGCGCCAAACAGAACAAACGCCAGCGCGCCAACTGGTGGTCGCTGGCCTGAGACTGGCGGCTGTAGTCGGGCTGCTACGTTTTAGCCGGCGTATAATCAAGCACTTCTGTGGCAACGGAGGTCATCGTGTACCGATTCATCGCATCCGATCTGGATGGCACCCTGCTGGACCAGCACCACTGCGTCAACCCCCTCACCGCCGAGACGCTGCAGCAACTGGAGCGGCAAGGCCTGCGTTTTGCGCTGGCTACCGGCCGCCATTATCTGGACGTCAAAGGCATTCGCCAGGCGCTGGGCGTGCGCGCCCACATCATCAGCTCCAACGGCGCACGCGTGCACGACCCGGACGGCCGTCTCATCCACAGCGAGAACATCGCCCCGGCCATCGTGCGCCAAGTGGCGCAGCCGGCCTTCGCCGCCGGGACCGTGCTGAATTTTTATCTGGACGATGAGTGGCTGATCGATCAATCCAATGATTACCTCTTGAGCCTGCATGCTGATTCCGGCTTTGTGTACCGGGTGGGCGACCTTGCCCGGCATGATGGCGCGGGCGTGGCCAAGGTGCTGTATATCGCCGACCATGCGCATTTGCTGGAGGTGGAAGCCAAATTGCATGCCGCACTGGGCGACAGCGCCTACATCACCTTCTCTGCCGACAACTGCCTGGAAGTGATGGCGCCCGGCGTATCCAAGGGGCACGCGCTGTCGCTGGTGCTGGCTGGGCAGGGCATCGCCGCTGACGACTGCCTGGCGTTTGGCGACGGCCAGAACGACATCGAGCTGCTGCAAAGCGTGGGCCACCCGCGCGTAATGGCGAATGCTCACCCGAGGTTGGCCGAAAGGCTGCCGCAGGCCCCGCGCGTCGCCAGCAATGCGCAAAACGGCGTGGCCATGCACCTGCGCGAATTGTTTGCCTTGGCCTGAGTCTGTTTCTGGCTCGCAAACAGCAAGGTCGCCGTAGAGGGCGGCCTTGTACCGGGGTGGTCTGGTGTTATGCGCTGACCAGCCCGAAACAACAAAAAGCCCGCAATCGCGGGCTTTTTGCATGGCAACAACGGGAAATCAGGCTTTCAGCTCTCGAGCCAGCTGTTCTGCCTTGTCGCCGCCCACCACCAGATGCCACACGCCTGGGCGCGCTTCCACGCAGGCTTGTACGCCGGCGGCCTCGACGGCGGCCACATCCATGCGCGAAGCGTCTTTCAGGGCCACGCGCACGCGGGTGTGGGCCATGTGCTCCACCTCGCCCACGTTGGCCGAACCGCCCAGCGCGGCCAATACCTTGGCGGCCATGTCGCCCGCCAGGCGTTCCGCCGGGCGCGCTGCCGTTTGCGCGGCGGCGATGGCCGGGGCGGCAACGGCGGCCACTTCGGCCGACAGCTCAGCGTCGGCGCCGGCGGTTTTCAGGTATTGCTCCATGTCGGTTTTCAGGTTTTCCGACAGCGGGCCGAAGATGGCCTGGATGCCGTTGCCCACCTGTACCACGCCGGAAGCGCCCATGGCTTTCAGTTTGGCCTGGTCAACACGGGCCGGGTCTTTCACCGCGATGCGCAGACGGGTGATGCAGGCGTCCAGATTGGCGATGTTGCTGCGACCGCCGAAGGCCAGCACCAGCTCGCGCGAGCGTTGATCTTCGCTAACGGCAGCGGCGCTTTCCACGCTTTCATCTTCGCGACCCGGGGTCTTGAGGTTGAACTTGACGATGACAAAGCGGAACACGGTGTAGTACAGCACCGCATAGATGGGGCCGAGGATGAACAGATAGCTAGCGTGTTTGGACTTGTCGCCCAGCAGGTTGAACATCAGGAAGTCGATGCCGCCTTGCGAGAAGGTGAAGCCCATGTGCATGTCCAGCGTATTGGCGACAAACTGCGCCGTGGCGGCCAGACAGGCGTGGATGAAGTACAGCACCGGGGCAACGAACAAGAAGGCGAACTCAATCGGCTCGGTGATGCCGGTAAGGAAAGACGCCAGCGCAGCCGAAACCATCATGCCGCCCACTTTGGCGCGGTTTTCCGGCTTGGCGGTATGCCAGATGGCGATAGCGGCGCCGGGCAGGCCGAACATCTTGAAGAAGAAGGCGCCAGACAGGATGCCGGCAGTCGGGTCGCCGGCGAAGAAGCGATTGATGTCACCATGCACGTGCTTGCCGGTGGCGTCGACGAAGTCGCCGATTTCAAAGAAGAACGGCACGTTCCAGATATGGTGCAGACCGAAAGGAATCAGCAAACGCTCGACAAAGCCGTACACGGTGGCGGCTGTGCGCGGATCGCTTACGGCAGCCCAGTGCGAGAAAGCGTCAATGCCGGCGCCAATCGGACGCCATGCCACCGACAGCACGGCGCCCAGCACGATGGCGCCGAGGGCGGTGATGATGGGCACAAAACGCTTGCCGGCAAAGAAGCCCAGATAGACAGGCAGATTGATCCGGTAGAAGCGGTTGAACATGTAGGCCGCGAGACCGCCGGCCAGAATGCCGCCGAACACGCCAGTCTGGATGGACGGCAGGCCCATGATGGTGGCGGTTTTCACGCCCATCAGCGTGGCCATCACCCCCAGGGTGACGGTAGTGACCAGGTGGCCGATCACGGCGGCAATGGCGGCAACGCCGTCATTCTCGGTAAAGCCCAGCGCCACGGCCACGGCGAAGATCAGCGGCAGGTTGCCGAAGATCACGTCGCCGGAGTTTTTCATCAGCGCCAGGATGGCCAGCGCCACGGTGTTCTGGGTGTGGAAATCGGTGGCGCCGATGCCCAGCAGCAGGCCGGCTACCGGCAGCACGGCCACCGGCAGCATCAGCGCTTTGCCGATTTTCTGCAGAAAAGCGAAAGTTTGAGCAAACATGATGAAGATTCCTGCGTCATCCCCGCCCCGGCCCGGGTTTCGTATCCGGCCGGCGACGGGTCAATGCCGTCCGTCAGTGCGGACGGCTCCGTTTCAGCGTGCCTTGGCGGCTAGGTGGGCGCGTACTTCCGCAACCGTGGACAGGGCCAGCACTTCTTCGGCCAACTGCCGGCACTCGGCCAGATCCCAGCGCGAGAGCGCGGCTTTCACCGCCGGCACGGCGGGGGTGCTTACCGACAGCTCGCTCACGCCCATGCCCACCAGCACCGGCGCGGCGCGTTCGTCCGAAGCGATGCCGCCGCAGACGCCCACCCACTTGCCGTGGGCGCGCGCGCCTTCGCAAGTGAGGGCAATCATGGCCAGCACGGCCGGATGCAGCGCGTCGGCCTGCTTGGCCAGTTGCGGGTGACCGCGGTCCATCGCCAGCACGTACTGGGTCAGGTCGTTGGTGCCGATGGAGAAGAAGTCCACCTCCGGGGCGAAGCGCGCAGCCAGTACGGCGGCGGACGGCACTTCCACCATGATGCCCACCTTCACTTCAGGGTGGCCGGCAACGGCGGCCTCTTCGGCCAGCACCGCCTTGGCGGCGCGCAGCTCGTCCAGCGAGGACACCATCGGGAACATGATGTGCAGGCGGGTCAGCGGCGCGGCTTGCAGGATGGCGCGCAACTGGGTGCGCAACAGATCGGGGCGCTCCAGGCTGACGCGGATGCCGCGCAGGCCGAGGAAGGGGTTGTCTTCGCGCGGCAGCGGCAGGTAGGACAGCGGCTTGTCGCCGCCTACGTCCAGCGTGCGCACCACCAGCGGGCGCTCCTGACCCAGCGCGCGGGCCACCGCAGTATACTCGGCGGCTTGTTCGGCTTCGGTGGGCGCAGTGTCGCGGTTGTCGAAGAGGAATTCCGAGCGCAGCAGGCCCACGCCTTCGGCGCCGGCGGCCACCGCTTCGCGCGCGTCGGCGGCGTTGCGGATATTGGCGACCACTTCAATGCGCTCGCCGTCGCGGGTATGCGCAGCCTGATGGGCTTGCGCGGCTTCGGCCTTGCGGCGCTCGGCGGCCTTGGCGATGGCCTCGCGGGCGGCGGCCAGCGCGGCGGCGTCCGGCGCGATGCTGAGCGTGCCTTCGCTACCGTCTAGGATCACTTCCAGCCCATCTTGTAGCGCGAGGGCTGCCGGCGAGATGCCGCAGATGGCGGGAATACCCTGCGAGCGGGCCAGAATGGCCACGTGGCTG
Source organism: uncultured Aquitalea sp. (assembly GCF_945957525.1). Lineage (GTDB taxonomy): Bacteria > Pseudomonadota > Gammaproteobacteria > Burkholderiales > Chromobacteriaceae > Aquitalea. The sequence goes on from NZ_CAMFLA010000032.1 coordinate 6,806, forward strand.
GTGGCGCCGCCGGTGCGGGTACAGAAGCCTGCCACGCGGCTCGGGTCCAGTGCGGCGGTGTCGGACGGGGTGAGGTCTTCAGCGATGAGGATGGAGCCGGGCGGGATGTCCGGCTGCGCCTGCTTCACGCCGGCCAGCAGGGCCAGCACGCGGCGGCCCACGTCGCGAATGTCGTTGGCGCGCTCGCGCAGCAGCGGGTTGTCCTGCGCCTCCAGACTGGCGGAATAGGCGCTGTAAGCGTCGCGCCAGGCCCAGCCGGCGGATTTGCCGTCCGCCAGTTCCGCGTAGGTCAGCGCCAGCAGTTCGGGGTCTTGCAGCAACTCCTGATGCATGGAGAGGATGGCCTGCTTGGCCTTGTCCTGCAGCTGGGTCTTGATGGCCTCGATCTGTTCGGCGGCTTCTTCGGTGGCGCGGGTGAACTGCTGCTGCTCGATGATGCTGCCCTGGCCCTGTTCGGCCACGTCGAACTCTTGCAGCTTCAGATGCACGATGCGGCCAATGGCCAAGCCCGGCGAGGCCGGCACGCCGGCCAGCACGCCGTCGCGGTCTTGTTGCGCGGTAACGGGTGCCTGCGGTGCGGCGGCAGCTGTCGGCGCTTCGTCCGCGCTTTCTCCACAGCCTTCGGCCAACAGGGCGGCTAGCGCGGCCACGGCCTGAGCGGCGTCGGGGCCGGTGGCTTCCACGACCAGCTCATCACCCTTCACCGTGGCGAGACTCATGATGCTCACCACCGATTTGGCGTTGGCTTTCTTCTCGCCCAGCAATAGCTGCACATCGGCGGCGAAGGTCTTGGCGCGGGTGGCGAACACGGCGGCCGGACGGGCGTGCAGCCCGGCCGGGTTGGGAATGACGACCGGCGCTGCGCGCAGGGTTTCGCCTTGTGCGGCTTCGGCCTCGTTATCGCCGCCCGCCAGTTCCAACGTCAGGATGATGCTCTTGCCGGCCACGGCTTTGCCGCTGGCGGCGGTCATGCGGCTGACCACGTCGCCGTTGGTGATGATCACTTGCGTCAACAGGCTTTGCGCCTGACGACCCACCAGATCCAGATCGAAATCAATAACGGCCTGGCCGGCGGCGACACGGTCGCCCTGCTTCACCAGCGGGGCGAAGCCCTGGCCTTTCAGCATCACGGTATCGATGCCGATGTGCACCATGACCTCCACACCCTTGTCGGAGGTGATGGTCAGTGCGTGGTTGGCCGAATGGATATTGCTGATGACACCGCTGACCGGGGCCAGCAGGCTACAGGAGGTGGGATCGATAGAGATGCCGTCGCCCACCATCTTGCCGGCGAAAACCGGATCGGGAACGGTATCCAGGGCTACCAGCCACCCGGAAAGGGGGGCGAGGATGTCCAGTCGTGGGGAGGGAGTACCCATGTGCAACTCCTCAGATCTTGGGAAATTCAAGTTGTTTTATTACGAGCGTTGTTGGGGCAGGATTAAGCCGTAACTGGCTGCGAATGGCAAGTGCGGAAAACCTCCCGCTTTCATTTGGTCATACGCAGGTGCTTATTTTTCAACAATGTTTCCCTGTTGTTACGCATCGGTCATGCGCGAAACCATCATGCCAATATTGTAATTATGCTACACACTGAACTTGCGCCGGGCTTGACCGCCGTCAAGCAAAAATCCGGGCCTGGTGTGTAGTTGATACATTACAGGGTAGGCGGGAAAACAAAAAAGGCCGCACGGTTTGCGTGCGGCCTGCAAGGAGACAACAGAATGAAGAGGGCTTGGCGCGGCGGACCCAACCTCGTAGGGGCCCTGAGTCGCCGTGCGGGATCAGGAGGAGGGAGAGCGGGTCTTAGTCGTGCTTGCTACGCTCCGGCGCACCCATGAAGAACAGCGCCAGCGAGGCGGCGATCAGAAAGGCGGGGTATTCCCAGCCGCCGCCCTGATTGGCGAACATCCAGCCATTGGCACCGTGCACCAGCACAATGGTGCCCAGCAGCTGGGGCACCAGCGCCAGCGCGGCCCAACGCGCCTGTATATTCAGCAACAGCATCAGGCCGGCAATCAGTTCTGCCGCAATAGCGGGGTAGGCGATGACGCCGGGCAGACCCAGGCTGGCGAAATATTGAGCGGTGCCGGCCGGGGTGAAGACAAACAGTTTAAGGGCGCCGTGGGCCAGGTACATCAGCGCGAGAGAAACGCGCAGGATCAGGGCGGAGAGTGCGGGTTGGTGGGTGTTCATGGCATTCCTTTCAAGTGGGTGGCGGACCATTGGCGCCGCAGAGCATGTCCGGTGATGCGCCGTGTTGCCGTGCGATGGCAGGCATCCAGTGTCGGTGACCGGGTTCTGGCTGGCTGCGGCTTGCGGCCGCTTGGCTTGGAAGGCATTTCACCATGAGCGGTGATTGTAATAAATATGCTATAAATAAAGAAATTATTTACTCTGGTGAAATTGTATGGACCGCTTCTCGGAAATACGCGCTTTTGTCACTGTCGCCGAGCAAGGCAGTTTTGCCGCAGCCTCGGATAGGCTGGACTTGTCGCGCGCGATGGTCACCAAGCTGGTATCCGCGCTGGAGGCCCGCTTGGGCGTGCGACTGATGCATCGCACCACTCGCCGGCTTTCGCTGACCGAAGCGGGAGAAACCTATCTGGCGCAAGCCGGCACGCTGTTGGCGGAGCTGGATGATCTGGACGCCCAGTTATCCATGTGTTCCAGCCGCCCCAGCGGGCGCTTGCGCGTCACTGCTCCGGTGTCTTTCGGCATGCGCTTTCTGGGCAAGGCCATGGCTGGCTTCGCTCGCCAGTATCCGGAGATTGAAGTCGAACTTTCCCTGAACGACCGGAGGGTGGATCTGGTGGAGGAGGGGTTCGACCTCGCCATTCGCGTATCCAATCTGACGGACTCCAGCCTGATCGCCCGACCGCTGGCCAAGGTGCGCGATTTTCTTTGCGCATCGCCGGATTACCTGCTGCGTCACGGCACACCGGCGCATCCTGACGATTTGGCTGCGCATGATTGCCTGATCTATACCCTCACTTCGCAGCCGCTGCTGTGGGAGTACAAGGGGGCAGACGGGGTGGAAGGTCGCGTGAAAGTAAAGGGCAGCCTGCGCGCCAACAATGGCGATATCCTCACCGACGCCGCCATTCACGGCATGGGTATTACCCGGCAGCCGGAGTTCCTGGTGGGCGAAGCGCTGGAAGAGGGGCGGCTGATCCGGGTGTTGCCGGATTACCACTGGATCTGCCTGGATGTATCGGCGGTATATCCGGTGCGACGGCATGTGCCGGGCAAGGTGCGGGTGTTTGTGGATTACCTGACGCAGTTTTTTGCCGGGCAGAAAAAAGGCCCGTCGGATGACGGGCCGCAAGCTGACTGAAAGAACGTCCTGCTAAATCAGGCCAGCTCGTCCTGAGACACTTCTTCGCCGTTCAGGACGCGCTGCATGCGCTGGGTATCCAGCGCCTTTTCCCACCTGGCGATGACGACGGTGGCCACGCCGTTGCCGATCAGATTGGTAATGGCGCGGGCTTCGGACATGAAGCGGTCCACGCCGATCAGCAGCGCCAAGCCTTCTACCGGCAGCTTGCCGCCCAGTGTCGCCAGGGTGGCGGCCAGAGTGATGAAGCCGCCGCCGGTTACCGCCGCCGCGCCCTTGGAAGTGAGCAACAGTACGCCGATCAGGCCCAGTTCTTCACCCAGCGACAGATTCACATTGGTGGCTTGTGCAATGAAGATCGCCGCCATGGTCAGGTAAATCGAGGTGCCGTCCAGATTGAAGGAGTAACCGGTGGGGATCACCATGCCGACAACCGGCTTGGCGCAGCCGAGGTTTTCCATCTTGCGCATCATGCCCGGCAGGGCGGATTCGGACGAAGACGTGCCCAGCACCAGAATGATCTCTTCCTTGATGTAGGCGAGGAACTTGAGCAGGCTGAAACCGCTGAAGCGGGCAATCAGGCCCAGCACGATGAAGACGAAGGCGCCGCAGGTAAGGTAAACGCACAGCATCAGGAAGCCCAGTTGCTTGAGCGAGCCCACGCCGTACTTGCCGATGGTGAAGGCCATGGCGCCGAAAGCACCGATCGGCGCCAGCTTCATCAGCATGTTGATTACGCCGAACAGGGCGTGCGAGAACTCGTCCAGGATGTGGACGATGGTCTTGCCGTTGTCGCCCATGCGGGTCAGCGCCAGGCCCAGCAGCACGGAGAAGGTCAGCACTTGCAGGATTTCACCGGAGGCGAAAGCGCCCACCACGGTATCCGGGATGATGTGCAGCAGGAAATCAATGGTGTTCATTTCCTTGGCGCCGGCCGTGTACTTGGCGATTTCCTTGGCGTGCAGGGTGTGCGGGTCGATGTTGAGGCCCGCGCCCGGTTGCAGCACATTCACTACTACCAGACCGATCACCAGCGCCAGCGTGGTGACCACTTCAAAGTACAGCAGCGACTTCACGCCGACGCGGCCCACTTCTTTCATGTCGCCCATCTTGGCGATGCCCACCACAACGGTGGCGAAGATGATCGGCGCGATCATCATCTTGATCAGCTTGATGAAGGCGTCGCCCAGCGGTTTCATCTGGGCGGCGGTATCCGGGTAGAAGGCGCCCAGCAGGACACCGATGGTGATGGCGACAATCACCTGAAAATACAGGCGAGAGTGCAAGGGCTTGGAAGCTTGCATAAGGTCTGGTCTCTGTTTCTCTGAAGCGTTGTTGTCTGCAGCGGCTTGAAGGCCCGCCTTGTTCGTGTCAGGCATCGTAGCAAGCCCGCTACAGCTCGCTAATTGCTGAAATCCCTATGGCGGGCGTTGGCGGCAGGACGGGGCTGGATTGTCAGAGGCGGGAGCGTGGGCGACAAGCTGTGCGAGAGGGCAGTTGCAAGCGTGGCAATGCGTTGTGGAGACAAGGTTGGCCGAAGGCCGGCGGAGCGCTGTTGTTTGTCGAGTCAGTGGGGGGCCGGCAAGGAGCAGGCGCTGGAAACGGCAACGGGTTGGCCCAATGCCCGCTTGGCGTCTGTGTCATGTCCCGGCGGGCACAGGCGAAAATAGCGTGCGGGCAGCGGATCGGAGACTGGCGCTTGGAGCCGTAAACAAAACCTCGCAGAGACCCTGAGCCAAGGCCTGCCGACGCTGGCCGTACTTGAGTACGACAAGGAGGCGCAATGCAGGATCGGGGGTTTTGTTAGCGGGTCTTAATGGAACTGGCGGATGTAGGACGCCACGCCGCCCAGGAGCATTTCAATGGAGATAGCAGTCAGTACCAGACCCATCAGGCGCTCCAGCGCGGTAATGGCTTGCTCGCCCAACAGCTTTTGCAGCTTGCCGGAAAACAGGAACACCACAGTGGTCACCAGCATGCAGATGGTCAGCGCGCCTACCCATTCCAGGATGCGGGTGGGTTCGCGCGTGGACATCAGCAGCACGGTGGCCATGGCGGAGGGGCCGGCGATCAAGGGCACGGCGATGGGCACGATGAAGGGTTCGCCGTGCATCTTGTCGCCGCCGAAAACGCTGCCTTCGCCGGGGAAGATCATCTTGATGGCGATCAGGAACAGGATCACCCCGCCGGCCACCTGCATGGATTGGTCGGTCAGATGCATCATGTCGAGAAAATTGCGACCAAAAAACATGAAGGTCAGCAACACCATGAAGGCGATCAGGCATTCGCGATAGACCACGCGTTTGCGGCGTTCCGGCTTCACTTGTTTGAGCGCGGAGATGAACAGGGGAATATTGCCCAGCGGATCGGTAATCAGGATCAGCAGGATGGTGGCGGAAAGGAAAGAAGTCTGCATGGCGGGGAGCTGATTCGGTGAGGCGGCCCGCCATGGCCGACGGGGGCCGGCCATGGCGGGAGGGTGGGCTTACTCGGCGTGGTCCTGATCGTCCGCGCCGGCTTCGGGCGCGTCGCCCTCGCCGGCCTTCTGGCGGCGGGCGCTGCCGGCCACCATGGGGATGACGAATAAGCGGCAAGGCAGCGAGCCGTTGAACAGCGGTGTGCGGCGCTTGACCGAGAGATGGATCAGATCCTGCAGGCGCAGGTCGCCGGTGAAGAAGTGCGCGGTCCAGCCGGCGAAATGGGCTTTCAGCCAGTCGCCCAGCAGCGGGTAGAGTTCCGCCAGCGATTCCTGCTCGTCCATGCGCACGCCGTAGGGCGGGTTGGTAATCATCAGGCCGCTGTCGGCGTCCGGGCGCGCTTGCAGTACGTCCTTCTGTTCCAGCTGAATGACGTCGGCCAGACCGGCGCGCTTCAGGTTGCCGCGCGCGACGGCCACCATCTGCCCGGCGCGGTCGGAGCCGCGAATCGCCAGCGGGCCCACCGGCAGCTCGGCCGCGCGGGCTTCGGTCAGCAAGGTTTCCCAGGCGGGTTGATCGTGTTCGCGCAGGCGTTCAAAGCCGAAGTTGCGTTGACGGCCCGGCGCGCGGCGCAGGGCGATGTCGGCGGCCTCCACCAGGAAAGTGCCGCTGCCGCACATCGGGTCCAGCAGGGCTTGGCTGCCGTCATAGCCGGACAGCAGCAGAATGCCGGCGGCCAGGTTTTCGCGCAGCGGCGCTTCGCCGGTTTCTTCGCGCCAGCCGCGCTTGAATAGCGGTTCGCCGCTGGTGTCCAGATACAGCGTCACTTGTTCGCGCATCAGGAAGGCGTGAATGCGCACGTCCGGTGCGCGGGTATCCACATTGGGGCGGCCGTGATGGGCCTGGCGGAAGCGGTCGCACACCGCGTCCTTTACCTTGAGCGAGACGAAATCCAGGCTGCGCACATTGGCGGCGATGCCGTCGGTTTTCACCTTGATGCTGCGGGAGACGTCGAACCAGCGCGGCCAGTCGATGCGCATGGCCAGGCGGTAGATGTCGTGATCGTCGCGATAAGTGCCTTCGGCCAACTTCAAGAGCACGCGGCTGGCGGTGCGGCTGTGCAGGTTGGCTTTCATCATTACGTCAGCGTCGCCGCTGAAGGAAACGCCGCCGTCCACTTTGCCTACCTGATCGGCGCCGAGCGCCTCCAGTTCTTGCACCAGCACGTCTTCCAGACCTCGCGGGCAGGGGGCGAAAAGGGCCAGACGGCTGCCGCGCAGATTGCTGAGCGCCACGCTGGCGCGCTCTTCGCGCTGGGCGTGATGGTGATGCCCGCCTCCTTGCTGGGAGCGGCTGTCGCGCTGCGGAGTCCAGTCGCCGCGATGGCGTTGCTCCAGTCCGCCTCGGTGGCCATCGCCGTCGCGCTGCGGGCCGCGGTCGAAGCGGTAGCCATCCTGGCGACGGTCATGCTGCGGACGGGCGTCCGGGCGGTCGCGGTGCTTGTCGCGTTCGCCGCCGTGGCTGCGCTCGCCAGCGGGTTTGCCGAACAGCTTGCGCGGGGGATTGTCACCAGCCGGCGTTGCGCGCGGCAATTCCGGGTCGTACTGCTCGCGCGGCACCCATTGTTTGCGGGGTTGCTCCTCGCGCTGGTAGCGGTCTTCGCGTTCGGCAGCCGGGGCGCGTTCGCCGGACGGTTTGCTGAACAGTTTGCGCGGGCCCGGGCTGGCCGGCGCGTCTTCGCGCGGCGGTAGTTCCGGATCGTATTGCTCGCGCGGCACCCAGCTCTTGCGCGGTTCTTCATTCCGTTGCGGCGCTTCGTCGCGGCGGAAGCGGTTCTCGCGCGGGGCGGGGGCCGATGTGTCTTCTCCTGCCGGTTTGCCGAACAGTTTGCGCGGGCGGTCGCCGCCTGCCTTGTCGTCGCGGCTGTGTTCCCGGTCGAATTGCTCGCGCGGCAACCATTTCTTGCGCGATTCTTCGTCGCGACGGAAGCGATTGTCGCGGTCGCCTGCCGGTGTGCGCTCGCCCGAGGGTTTGCCGAACAGTTTGCGCGGGCCGTTGTCCGCCGGGGGCGTTTCACGCGGCAGTTCCAGGTCGTACTGTTCGCGCGGCACCCAGTTCTTGCGGGGCTCTTGCTTGCGTTCGATGCGGAAGTCGGGTTCGCTGTGCAGCGGCTTGCGACCGGAAGGGCCGCGATCACGGGTGTAACGGCGTTCATCTTCGCGCGGCGCAGGTGCGCGCTCGCCGTCGCGATTATTGAAACGGGGCTTGTCGTCGCGCTGGTACGGAGCGCGCTCGCCATCGCGATTGT
>NZ_CAMFLA010000033.1 GCF_945957525.1 uncultured Aquitalea sp.
CGGCGAAGGGCAAGGTGCAGGTGCAGGCGCAGAGCGACGCTATGGAGCTGACGGCGGATAAGGATGTGACCATTACCTCCTGCAAAGAAAGGATTGTGGTCAACGCCAAGCAGGAAATCCTGCTGACCAGCGGCGGTGCTTATATCCGGCTGAAAGGCGGCAATATCGAAATCCATTGCCCAGGGACGGTAACGGTGAAAGGGGCGAGCCACAATCTGAGCGGGCCGGATAGCATGCATATAAGCAGCCCTCTACTCCCACAAAGCGAATATCAAAACAAGCATAGTTTGCGTTTCTCTATCGCCCACTCTGATGAACTCATGAAAGACATGGGCTTGGTTGGTAAAAAGTTCCAGATAACTAATGAATTAGGAAATGTCCTTTCATCTGGCACAGTCCCGAAAGATGGGCGCCTACCGAGAATAATGACAGATGAGAAATCACATCTCACACTGACTATCGGCGAAAAAAAATGGCATGAGCAAGAAGTCCCATATCCAAAAAATGATGATATCTCTGAAGAACTTGCTAATTATGACGATGATGAGACGGAAGAAAATATCGGAATAGAAAATATGCCGTACATGACACAAACAAACGAAAACAGCATACCAATATTACCCAAAGAAATAATTAAAAAAATTATTAACTCCTGAGTTACTACAAAGAGAGATAAAAAATGCAAAAATGGAAGCACGCCGATTACGACTGTGAAGTTAAAGCCGCCACCTATACTGACGACAAAGGCAATTATCTCATTCGCACTGGAGGCAGTCTCCCTTGGAGGCTTAATAACCCTGGAAATTTACGCCCAAGGATGACATCCTCAGGAAAACCGGCCCCAAAAATTGTTAAATCTCACATTGGCTTTGCCAAAACCAAGAATGAAAAAAATGAAGATTGTTATTTTTTAATATTCCCAGACTATGAAACTGGGGAGAATGAACTAAGGGCAAGCCTAAAAAGAAAATACTCAGAGAAGACTATCAAAGAAGCAATCGCCACTTATGCTCCAAAAAAGGAAAACAACACAGAGACTTATATTGAAAAGGTAGAGAAAATATCTGGACTCAGTAGAAACTCCACAATTAGCAAGCTCAACGAAACTGAATTTGATCGCCTTGTGAAAGCCATAATAAAAATAGAAGGATATAACGACTCATCCAAAGAACCGCGAGTAGAAAAGCAGATAAAGGGAACATCCATCACCCTAACTGATGGAGCCGCCCCTATAACAAATCAAGAAATTACATTACGACAAGATGGGAAAGACTCAAAGCTGGAGAGCAATCATGCAGGAGAGTTGCCAACCATAATTCATCTACCTGGCATCACACATATTGAGTTATTGATAAAAAATATAGAAGGGCATTTAGAAGAAGTCTGCAAAATTCCCAAAGAAAAATTTGGAAAGAATTTATTATTAATCTTCGACTCGCTAATAGCAAAAGCAAGTACCAACACACACACACCAAAAAATAATGAAGCAAAAAAAGAAAGAAAGAACATCCTATATACAATATCCCCCGGAGACACTCTATTCAAAATAGCAAAAAAATTCAAAACAACCGTAGAGAAAATCCAATCAGATAACAACATAAAAGAAAAAGCAAAAATCTATCCCGGACAAAAAATAACCATTTGCAATACAAATACAAATACAAATACAAATACAAATACAAATACAAAAAAAAATGACAACCCCAAAAAATCAAACGACCCAGAATTAAACAATAAAAATACACAAAAAAATGAAACCCATACCGAAAAGAACAGAAGTAAAAGTGGAGCTGGCTCGCCCATTGCCACAATAGACCCAATACAGAAAATTGCGCCTTGGATGGCAGTTGCAATAGATGAGGGAAAAAACGCTGGCGGAAAGAATGAAGGTAGTATTGATCATAATTATCACAAGCTAATCGGAATGCACGGATCACTCAATTCAACCCCATGGTGTGCTGCATTCGTAAGTTTTTGCCTAAACAAAGTCGGCGCCTCAAGCGTAAAATCTCAAAGCTCACAATACCCAGTAAACTCTAAAAATTTTATTAAAATTGACAAGCCAGTATACGGGGCAATTATGGTAAATTCTGAATACATAACAGAAACAAATCAGTATACCGGACATGGCCATGTAACTTTTGTTTACGGTAAAACAAAGAGTGGGGAAATCATCGGCCTTGGAGGAAATCAACATGATCAATTACGCTTTAGCAGCTATCCAGCCGATTTTTTCATAGGAAAAAAAATCACCAAAGCAAAGAATGAAAATGGTGAAGAAATTAAAAAAACCATAACCAAACATCAAAAAAGAAGGGGGTATTACATACCTATATCTTACTTGGATTTTTACAATAAAAATCCTAGCGAAATCGACACTTTCGACCCAGATGAGTTAAATAAAGAACTATTTGGATTCGATAGTAAGAAATCATCAAAAAGCAGAAAGACAACTTAAATGAGAAAAACCAAAATACTAAGTCTTGCATTAATTTTACTCGGAATGACTACCGCAGAGATCGTATTCGCCGGCAGTCGGGAGTCATATTTTATATTAACCGCAGCATCCAACGCGGAGTCTGCTGACTATGCATACAAAAGTCTCGATCAATTCTTCAACAAAGAACTTGATAGCAAATATTATCAATGCGGAGAGAAAGACACCTATCCGAAAGAGTTGGATTTTGACAAAGTCTTTTTAAAAAAAATGCCTGCCCAACTCAAGAAAATTGACATAAACCATTTGGAAAAACCATCGGAATCAAAGAAATTACGGACTCTACTTAGAATTTATCATGATGCAGATGCCCCACAGGGGTTCGACATCTTCATCACTTACAAGAAAATTGGCGAGCGAATAGAGTTCACAGCCCTTGGCGCATCTGATCTAAGCATCAAGAAAGCTTACTCGGAAAACTCCTCACCCAAAGCAATAGCAAAACCACTTTGCAAAATAATAACCGAAACTGGTTTTTCAGATTACATAAAACCATAAAAGGCATAACACCAATAGAAAATACAACATCTTTGCCACAGGAAAATATACAACCACCACAAACTCCAAAACAACGAAACTATATCCAATTAATTGAACAATGCTTGAATCCCTCCTCCCCTATTACGAGCGCGAGCTAGGCCATCTGCGGGAATTGTCCGGCGAGTTTGCCCGCCGTTACCCGAAGATAGCCGGCCGGCTGCAGATGGAAGGCGACCAGTGCGCTGATCCGCATACCGAGCGGCTGATCGAATCGTTTGCGCTGCTGGCGGCCCGCATCCACAAAAAGCTGGATGATGAATATCCAGAAGTGGCGGAGAGCTTTCTCAATGTGCTCTATCCGCACTATCTGCAGCCCATTCCCGCCGCCACTATCGTGCAGCTGGAGTGCGACCCGGCACGGCCGGAGATTGCCCGCCGCTACCGCGTGGAGCGTGGCCAGATGGTGCAGGCACCGGCCATCAACGGCGTGGCTTGCAAATTCCGCAGTGCTTACCCGGTGGATCTGTATCCGCTGTCGCTGAGCGAGGCGCGGCTGGAGCTCACCAGCGGCTCGTCCTATCTGCGCCAGTTGGCGCCGGATGCAGCGGCGGTGCTGACGCTGGAGCTGAAAACGCACGGTGGTTTGCCGGTGAACGCCATTGGCCTGGAATCGCTGCGTTTTTTCCTGGATGGCGAACCGGCGCAAATGCACCTCCTGTATGAGTTGCTGTTGTCCGGCGCGCGACGGATACAGGTGGGCGACGGCAGCGAAGACCCGGCCCGCACGCGGCAATTGCCCGCCTCCTGCATTACGCCCGTGGGCTTTGGCCGCGACGAGGGCATGCTGGAATACGATGAACGCTCCTTTGTGGGCTATCGCTTGCTGACTGAATATTTCTGCTATCCGGACAAGTTCCTGTTTGTGGACTTCGGCCAACTGGACAAGGCTGCGGCGCGGCTGGACGGCGAGCGGCTGGTGCTGCGGGTGATGCTGGACAAATACCCCGACGGCGAGCGTTACAACCGTCTGCTGACCCAGTTGGGCGCACAGCATCTGAAACTGGGCTGCACGCCGGTGGTGAATCTGTTCCGTCACGCTGCCGAACCCATACGCGTTACCCACCAGAAGTCTTCTTATGCAGTAACGCCGGACGGTCGCAAACAGCACGCCTACGAGGTGGTGCAGATTCGTCGCGTGCAGCGGGTGGAGAAATCCAGCGACGGCGAGCGCAGCGAGGAAGTGCCGCCTTTCTACGCCATCCGCCACGCCGGCGAAGACAAGACGCCGCGCTTTTACTGGCATGCCAGCCGGCGGGATTCGCCGCATCAGGGCGACAAGGGCAGCGATCTGGAAATCCATCTGGTGGATCTGGCCTTCCACCCGGTACGGCCCGCAGCCGAGGTGCTGAGCCTGGAGTTGCTGTGCAGCAACCGCGACCTGCCGGAGCAGATTCCTTTCGGCGGCAGTCAGGCGTCGGCGCGCACCGACTTCACCATCCCCGGCCACGCGGTGGTGAAGCGGGTGCGGCTGCTGCGCAAGCCGGGCGCCACTCAGCGCAGCCCGCTGGGCCGCGCCGTGCAATGGCGTTTGATTTCCCACTTGTCGCTCAATTATCTGTCCATCGTTGATTCCGGCGTGGAAGCGCTGCAAGAAATGCTGGCGCTGTACAACCTCACCGATTCCGCCGTCAACGCGCGCCAGATCCAGGGCATCTCCTCGGTGGCCAGCGGCCCGTCGGTCACCCGCGTGGCCGGACGCGACTTCACCGGCTTTGTGCGCGGCAGCGACATCCGCCTCAAGCTGGATGCGGATTACTACGTGGGCGGCAGCGTGTATCTGTTTGCGTCCGTGCTGGAACGCTTCTTTGCGCTGTACTGCGCGCCCAACAGTTTTACCCGCCTGATCGTGGAAAACGTTCAGGACAGCGAGGAGGTGCTGACATGGCCAGCCCGAGCCGGCGAAGCCCTCGTGATTTGAGGCAGGAACTGGCGGCGGACGCCAGCCAGTTCGGTTTTTTCCAGGCGGTGCGCCTGCTGACGCTGTCCGGCCGCAAGCGCCCGGGCCCCAGACGGCGGCTGCCGGCCGATTTGCGTTTTCGCACGCTGGCCACGCTGTCGTTTCCGCCCAGCGAGCTGGCCGCTTATCAGCCCGCGCCGGATGCGGAACACAGCGTGGCCGAAGCGCCGGCGACGGCGGAGATGGTCATCAGTTTCATGGGGCTTACCGGCCCCAGCGGCGCGCTGCCCACCGCGTATACCGAGTTGCTGCTGGAGCGCAAGCTGCGCCACCGCGACAGCTCCATGCACGCCTTTTTCGATATTTTCAGCCATCGGGCCACTGCCTTGTTTTACGAGGCCTGGAGCAAGTACCGCTTTTGGCTGGATGTGGAGGCCGGCGAGCGCGACGGCTTTACCCGCCACTTGCTGGATCTGGGCGGCACCGGTCTTGGCACGCTGCGCCGGCAGATTGGCGACCGGATGGACATGGATGAAAACCTGTTCGTCTACTTCGCCGGCTTGCTCAGCCAGAAACCCATGTCGGCGCAATCGCTGGCCACGCTGATCGAGAGCTTTTTCGGCGTATCCGCCCGCATCGAACAGTTTGTCGGCCAGTGGATGCCCCTGCCGGAGAGCGAACAGAGCCGGCTGGGCGGACAAGCTTGCGAACTGGGCGTATCGCTGCTGGCGGGCAGCCGGGTCTGGGACCGCCAGACCAAGCTGCGCCTGCGGCTGGGCAGCATGGACGCCCGTCGCTACGACGCATTGCAACCGGGCGGGGACGCCGCCGCCGCCCTGCGCGCCGTGCTGCAATTCGCCCTGGGCCACAACCTGGCGGTGGATGTCTGCCTGGTACTGGAAAAAGACGCCGTGCCGCCGGCCAACATGACGCCGGACAATCCCTTGCGCTTGGGGGGCAACTGCTGGCTCGGCGCGCAACGGCGCGACCCGGACGACATGCGCTACGCCTTGCTGCACTGAGCGTAGCGCCTTGAACGAATCTTGATTTCAAATACTGGAAACCCACATGTCGGTATCACTCAAATCCCTGATCGAACGCCTTACCCCCGCCGCGCGTCAGGCGCTGGAACAAGCCGCCAGCCGCGCGCTGGGTCGCACCCACTTTGAAGTGGAAATCGAACACGTGCTGCTGGCCCTGCTGGACCAGCAAGACAATGCCGCATTGGCCGCGCTGCTAGCGCTGGGCGTGCCCGCAGACAAACTGGGCCGCGAGCTGGACGCCGCGCAGGACAGCTTCCGCACCGGCAACACCCGCAACCCGGTGTTGTCCGCCTGGTTGCCGCGCTGGCTGGAAAAAGCTTGGCTGCTGGCCAGCATGGAACACGGCGAAGCCGACATCTCCACCCTGGACCTGCTGCTGGCGCTATGGCGCGACGACGCTCTGCGCAACGCGGTGCAATCTAGCTCTCGCAGCCTGGCCGCACAGGATGGCGCGGCGCTGCAAGGCGCGTATCGCGAGCTGCGTCGCCACGGCGGCGAGGGCAGCGCGTCTCCCGCTGCCCGCCAGGAGCAGGGCGTAGACGAGACGGAGCCCGACACCGATACGCCCGCGCCGCGCCAGACCGGCCGCGGAAGTCCGGCGCTGGACAAATACACGGTGGATCTCACCGCCCAGGCCCGTGCCGGCAAGATCGATCCCATCCTTGGCCGCGACAGCGAAATCCGCCAGATGATCGACATCCTCATGCGCCGCCGGCAAAACAACCCCATCCTCACCGGCGAACCCGGCGTGGGTAAAACCGCCGTGGTAGAAGGGCTGGCGCGCAAGATCGTGCTGGGCGAAGTGCCGGAAACCCTGCTGGGCGTCACCCTGCGCACGCTGGATCTGGGCCTGCTGCAAGCCGGCGCCAGCGTGAAGGGCGAATTCGAAAACCGCCTGCGACAGGTGATCGACGAGGTGAAAGCTAGCCCGGTGCCCATCATCCTGTTCATCGATGAAGCGCACACGCTGATCGGCGCCGGCGGCGCAGCCGGCCAGAACGACGCCGCAAACCTGCTGAAACCGGCGCTGGCGCGCGGCGAACTGCGCACCATCGCCGCCACCACTTGGGCCGAGTACAAGAAGTACTTCGAAAAAGACGCCGCCCTGGCACGCCGCTTCCAGGTAGTGAAAGTGGAAGAGCCCGCCCCCGATATCGCAGTTCAGATGGTGCGCGGCCTAACCGAAGCCATGCGCCTTCATCACAAGGTGGACATCCTCGACGAAGCCATCAGCGCCGCCGTGCACCTGTCCAGTCGCTACATCACCGGTCGCCAGTTGCCGGACAAGGCCATCAGCGTGCTGGACACCGCCTGCGCCCGCGTGGCCCTGTCCCGCGCCGGCAAGCCCGGCCCGGTGGAAGACACGCAGGTGCTGATCGACAATACTGAGCGCGAAATCGACGCGCTGTCCCGCGAAGAAGGCCACACCGAACGCATTGCCGAGCTCAGCGCCCGTTTGAGCGAGCTGCGCGCAGACCTCGAAACCCTGCACGCGGCCTGGCAGGTGCAACAACAACTGGTGGACGACATCGAGCAGCTGAAACAACAAACCGGCGCGCCGCGCCCGGCAGGCAAAAAGCCCAGCCTGCTGATGCAAAAACGGCAAGAGCTGCGCAAGCTGCAAAAAACCCAGCCGCTGGCCTTTGAGTGCGTGGACGAAAGCGTGATCGCCGACGTCATCGCCGGCTGGACCGGCATCCCGCTGGGCCGCATGGTGAGCAACGAGCTGGAACAAGTGCAAAAACTGGGCGCACTGTTGGCCGAACGCGTGATCGGCCAGGACCATGCGCTGGCGCAGATTGCCGAGCGGGTACAGATCGCCAAGGCCAACCTGGAAGACCCCGGCAAACCCAAGGGCGTGTTCCTGCTGGTAGGCCCCTCCGGCGTGGGCAAGACCGAAACCGCGCTGGCGCTGGCCGAGGCGCTTTATGGCGGCGAGCGCAATCTGGTCACCATCAATATGTCCGAATACCAGGAAGCCCACAGCGTGTCAGGTCTCAAGGGCTCCCCGCCCGGCTATGTGGGCTACGGCGAAGGCGGCGTGCTGACCGAGGCCGTGCGCCGCCGTCCTTATTCGGTAGTACTGCTGGACGAGGTGGAAAAAGCGCATCCGGACGTGATGGAGCTATTCTTCCAGGTGTTCGACAAGGGCGTGCTGGAAGACAGCGAAGGCCGCGAAGTTGACTTCAAGAACACCATCATCCTGCTCACCTCCAACGCCGGCACCGATCTCCTGATGCGGGCCTGCGAACACGGCGTGACTGTAGAGGGCGAAACCCGCGCCCCCAGCGCTGCCGACCTGGTGGAAATCCTGCGCCCCACCCTGCAGCAAACCTTCAAACCCGCGCTCTTGGGCCGGCTGGACATCGTGCCCTACTTCCCCATCAGCGACGAAGTGCTGCACGCCATCGTCGCCCTCAAGCTGGGCCGCATCCGCAATCGCATCGCCGACAACCACGGCGCCAAGGTGGAGTTTCCGGACACGCTGGTCGCCACGCTGGCCGCCCGCTGCATGGATGTGGACAGCGGCGCGCGCAACGCCGACGCCATCCTCACCCGCACCCTGCTGGCACCGATCTCCTGCGATCTTCTCAGTCGCATGGCCAGCGGCAAACCGGTGAAAAAAATCGCCGTCACCCTCAAGGGCGACGACATCAAGGTTCGCCTGAGCTGAGGACGACAACGCCATGTGGAGATTGCTCGCACTGTTAGGCGGCTTCACTGTCGGCTGGTGGAGCCTGCTGTGGCTGGTGCTGCCGGTCAGCTGGCAGCGCATCAGCCCCTCGGCCATGCTCTTGCTGCACATCGTGCCGCCAGTGGCTTTGACGCTGACGCTACGCTGGTGGAACGCCCGCAAAGAGAAAAAAGCCGAAGCCGAGCGTCAGCAGGCGGAAGCCGCCGCCGAAGCCGAACGCGTCGCCGCGCGCGAAGAAGCCCGCCGCCGCCACAACACCGCGCTGGAAGAACGCCGGCAAAGCATCGCCTGCCACTGGTTGCGCTGCACCGCACTGCCGGTGAGCGACGAGCCGGCATGGTTGGCCGAAACGGATGAAAACTGCCAGTGGCTGCCGCTGGAGCGCGACCAGCTCGAAGACGACGAGCTGCTTGCCGCACTGGCCGAGCCGCAACGCGAAGCGCTGGAAGCGCTGTACCTGAGCGCGCCTGGCGCAGCCTGGCTGCCGGTGTATACCGAGGTAATTCCCACCCAGTCCGGCATCGAGCAACTGGCCGCGCTGAAATCCGTACAACAAGAGGCCGCCGAGCTGGCGCTGGACAGCGCCGGGCCTGCGGTAGAGTGCCGCTTCCTGCCCGGTCACGGCGATGTGGCGGAACGCGCCCGTCAGGCGCTGCTGCAAATGCCGGACTGCCCGGGTTTGGTGGTGCTGGCGGCCGACGCGCCTGCGTTGCCGCTGGAGGACGAAGACGATTTCGACGCCGAGCCCGACCCGGACCTCGCCTGGCGCGGCAAGCCCGGCCTCGCGGTAGCTTGCCTGCTCTTCCTGCGCAATGGGCTGCCCTGCGAAGACATCGCCGCGCACACCCTGCCCGATGACGCGCAAGATCCCTACCAGCCCTACTGGGAAAAACCCCTCGCGCCGCACAGCGCCGACTGGGGCCCGGTACCGCCCAGCCGCCAGCCCTCACTGGCAGCCTTGCCGGTGCTGGCGGAGCTGAGCCAGCCGGTACAGGGCCCGGCTTCTTCCACCCGCGCCATGCAACTGAGCCGGCAACTGCAACCCATGCTGGACAACGCCTTGGTGAACGCCGCGCTGCTGGACTACCCCTTCAGCGAAGAAGACGCCCAGCCCGACGCCAACCGCGCCGCCAGCCTGGCCTGGCTGGTGCACAACAGCGGCGACGTGCAAGTAGGCGGCGCTCGCCTATCGGCGCTGTCCGGCGCGCTCAGCCGCCATCAGACCGAAATCCACCCCATCGACCAAGCCAGCAACACCGTGCGCGAATGGGGCGACAACGGCGCCGCGGGCCCGGCGCTGCTGACCGCGCTGGCCGTGACTCGCAGCCATGCGCTGGCCGCACCGGTGCTGCTGGCGCAATTCGGCCACGAAGACGCCGCCCTCTGCGTGGCGCGGCCCCCTCTGGAGGAGATGTCATCATGAAACGCGTCATTCGTCTGGGCGATCCCACGGACCACGGCGGCCACGTCGTCAGCGCCGCCGCCAGCACATCCTTGTTCGGCAAACAGGTGGCTTGCCTCGGCGACGCCGTCACCTGCCCACAGCAAGGCCACAGCAATTGCACCATCGTCGAAGGCGACGGCAACTGGCTGGTGGGCGGCAAACCCGTTGCACTGGAAGGCCACAAAACCAGCTGCGGCGCCGTTCTGATTTCCACCCTGCCCGAAGTGGGCAAGGGCTGACCTTTCCGGAAGAAACATGCAAGACACCATCGAAGCCCTGCTCGCGCCCGTGGCGGAGCATCAGCCCGCCGGCGAAGATCTCGCCTACTCCGCGCTGTTTGACCAGATTCGCGAAGCGCGCCGCAGCGACGACCCCGGCCTGTCGCAAGGCGATTGGGAGCAAACCCTCAAAACCGCCGAATGGCCGCGCGTCATCCGCCTGTGCGAAGCCGCCTTCACCGAGCAAAGCAAAGACCTGCAGCTTCTGGTCTGGTTGGCCGAAGCCTGGGTGCGCCAGCATGGCGTGGCCAGACTGGGCGACGGTTTGGCCCTGCTCAACGGCTGGATAGAACGCTACTGGGAAAGCGGCTATCCCGAACTGGACGAACAGGACCCCGACGAGCGCGTCGGCAAACTGGAATGGCTCAACCAGCAACTGGCCGCCGCCGTCCGCGCCGCGCCGCTGCTGAAACCCGAATTTGGCGGCTACAGCTGGCAGGCCTGGCAGGAATCGCGCGAGGTAGACAACCTCGGCCTGAAAGACCCCGCCGCGCGCGAAGCCGCCCTTGCCGAGGGCAAGCTGGCCGGCGAAACCTTTGAAAAAGCCGCCGCCCAGTCCGGCGCCAACTGGTTCTCCGGCCTGCACGACCAACTGGTACATGCGCTGGCCCAGTATGAAAAGCTGGAACAGCAAACGGACGCCCGCCTGGCCGCGCACGCGCCCAGCCTGGTGGAAATCCGCAACGCCATCTACGCTTGCCAGGATCTGGTGCTGCGTTACCGCAAACAGAACGGCGGCCCCGCCGTCCCCGCCCCGGCCGCCGCGCCGGAAGGAAAACCCGCCATGACGCACACCGCCAGCGCCGCGCCGGCGTACGGCAGCGCGCCCGCCGCCGTTTTCGACGGACAAATCCGTTCTCGCGAACAAGCCGTGCAGATGCTGGGCGAAGTGGCGCGCTATTTCCGCGCCAACGAACCGCACAGCCCGGTGTCCTTGCTCGCCGAGCGCGCCGCGCGCTGGGCGGAAATGAGCTTGGAAGAATGGCTGCAGCACGTCATCAAGGACGACTCCACCTTGGGTCAGCTGCAAGAGCTGCTGGACGTGCGCCGCCAGGAAAACTGACGCGCCCGCGCGACAAGGCCCGTCCGGCAGGGCCTTGGCGTCGTCCATGATGGAGTCGGCCACGCGCTGCTGATATGCTGCCGGTATCACAAGAACGGCGCTGGCCGTCCCACACCACAGGGAGGTGGTATGAAGGCAATCAAAGCTATCGGTGCCGTTGCGGCGCTGGGCGTCGCCGGATGGTGTCTCATCGCCCCCGGCGTGGTCGGTTTCCGCTACGAAGACAAGATGCGCGCCGATTTCGCCAAACTGGCCGACGGCCCCGCCGGGCCGCTGCTGACGCTGGAACAATTCGATCGCGGCTGGTTTGTGTCCACCGCCCGCGCGCGCCTGAAACTGCCGCAGACCGGCAAGACACAAAGCTATGAGCTGGCTTACAAGATCAACCAGTTCGCCATCCCCTTCTCACGCTGGTCGCGCACCGATATCACCATCACCCCGCTGACCCCTGAAGGCCAGCCCGCCGGCGCGCCGCTGCCGCTTACCGCCACCACCTTGCGCGGCATGGACGGCGTCAATCGCACCCATCTGTCCGGCCACGATGTCGCCTTTGGCGACTCAGGCTCCGGGCAATTGGGCTTCAGCATCGAAGGCGATGTCAGCACCGCGGAAAACCAGCCCGTCAGCTACGATCTGACCCTGCCGGCCTTGAACTATCAGTTTGCCGCCGGCGGCAAAAACGGCGGTGTCGCAATGCGGCTGAGCAATCTCAAGATCTCGGGCGCCATTGCGCCGGACACGCAGAACGCGGACGCCCCCTGGGCCTCGCAACTGAAACAGCAATTCGATGGCCTGGACGTGCTGATGGGCGCCACGCCCATGGTCCATGCCGGACCCGGCAGCCTAGACATTGCCGTCCAGGATCAGGGTGCCAATGTGGGCATCAGCTACCGCACCCATCTGGCTGCGCTCAAGCTGACGCCGCCCAACGCCCAGCCGGTGGATCTGGACAATATCGACGCCGACTTCAGCTACACCAACCTCAGCAAGCATGCGCTGGTGGCCTGGCAAAAAGACGCTGCCGCGCTGAACACCCGCGCAGATTTGCAAAACAACCCCGCCGCCTTGCAAGACGCCTCCATGAAAATGGCGATGCAGCATGCCGGCGGCTTCCTGTCACAATCCCCCTCCTTCAGCCTGGATCGACTTGCCATCCATATGCCGCAAGGCGGATTCAATGGCAACTTCTCCATTGCTTTCGACGGTAAAGGCGTCCCCGCCACGGCCATATCCCCGCAATGGTTGGCCGAACAGGGCAAGAACCGGGTCACCATCAAGGCAGCGCTGAGCGTGGATCGGGCTCTGTTAGACAAGCTGGCTACCCTGTCAGGCACGCCGGAACAAGCTGCCCAGGCCCGCGCCATGTCGGAAAACATGCTCGCCCAATGGCAGAGTAAGGGCTGGATCAAAAACGACGGCAAGCAGATCAGCTCCAGTCTGGTGGTTACCGCTGCGGGGGTCACCGCCAATGGCCAGGCGCTATCGCTGCCCGCCATGATGCCAGGCGCGATGCCGCCAGCGGCGGCCGTCCCACCGACCCCGCCCGCCGCACCGGTTGCACCCCCGCCTTCGGCCAACCCTGCACCGCAAGCGGCCATCGCGCCGGCGGCTCCGCAAACGCCGCCGGCTCCGGTCAAACCCGCCGTCGCCTCCCTGCCGACCACGCCCCCCGGCCCCCCTGCTCCGGCAGAGGCGCAGCCCATCGACAAGCCCGCCGCCAAGTCCCGCCCGGCGCACAGCCTGCCCGGCCCGCAAGTGGACCTGCGCCGTTGCCTCGCACTCAGCAGCGACGCCGCCATCATGCGTTGCGCCAGCCGCTAAGCCGGCAGGCACGCCCAAAGCAAACAGCCCCCGTCCAGCACGCCGACGGGGGCTTTCTGTTAGCGACTGCAAACAAGACAAAACCCCGCAAACACTTGGTTTGCGGGGTTTTGTGTCTGGATTGCTTCGGTTTGGCGATCAGACGTTGAACAGGAAGTTCATGACGTCGCCGTCCTGCACCACATACTCCTTGCCTTCGGCGCGCATCTTGCCGGCTTCCTTGGCCTTCGCTTCGCCGCCCAGCTGGATGAAGTCGGTGTAAGCGATGGTTTGCGCGCGGATGAAGCCGCGTTCGAAGTCGGTGTGAATCACGCCCGCCGCTTGCGGTGCGGTATCACCCACGTGGATGGTCCAGGCGCGCACTTCCTTCACACCGGCGGTGAAGTAGGTTTGTAGACCCAGCAACTTATAACCGGCGCGGATCAGCCGATCCAGACCCGGCTCTTCCAGGCCGAGGGTTTCCAGGAATTCCGCCTTGTCGGCATCGTCCAGTTCGGCGATTTCAGACTCGATGGCGGCGCACAGCGCCACCACCGGCGCGCCTTCCTTGGCGGCGTACTCTTCCACGCGCGCCAAGAGCGGATTGTCGCTGAAACCGTCTTCCGCCACGTTGGCCACGTACATGGCCGGCTTGATGGTGAGCAGGCACAGCGGCTTGATCAACACCTTGTCCTCGTCGGACAGGCCCAGCGAGCGCGCCGGCTTGCCTTCGTTCAGGTGCGGCACCAGCTTTTCCAGCACGGCGATCAACGCGCGCGCGTCCTTGTCGCCGGCCTTGGCCTTCTTGCCTTCGCGGGCGATGGCTTTTTCCACGGCGGACAAGTCGGCCAGCGCCAGCTCGGTCAGGATGGTTTCGATGTCGGCCAGCGGGTCTACCTTGCCGGCAACGTGAACGATGTTCGGGTCTTCAAAACAACGCACCACATTGACGATGGCGTCGGTCTCGCGGATGTTGGCCAGAAACTGGTTGCCCAGGCCTTCACCCTTGGATGCGCCCGCCACCAGGCCGGCGATGTCGACGAACTCAACGATGGCCGGCTGGATTTTCTGCGGATTGATGATCTTGGCCAGCTCGGCCAGGCGCGGGTCCGGCACTTCCACGATGCCCACATTGGGCTCGATGGTGCAGAAGGGATAGTTGGCCGCTTCGATGCCGGCCTTGGTCAGGGCGTTGAACAGGGTGGACTTGCCAACATTGGGCAGGCCGACAATACCGCATTTCAGACTCATATTTTTTCCTTGCTAATTAATGATTTACGCCCCATAGGCGCACAAATAGCAATCCTACGAGTTCTGTTGGTGTACGTCAGCCACACCCCAACACTGCTGACCTAGATGCACGCAGATGGCGGAATTTTGCAAAATCTTTGCTGATGGCTGACTGAATTTAGCCATGATTGTATCACTGGACTGACCCGGCTCCGGTAGGCATTCCTGCCTTATGATTGGACTGACCCGGCTCCGGTAGGCATTCCTGCCTTATGATTGGACTGACCCGGCTCCGGTAGGCATTCCTGCCTTATGATTTGAGCATAGGAGGA
>NZ_CAMFLA010000034.1 GCF_945957525.1 uncultured Aquitalea sp.
AGGTCCATTCTGAATTCATCTCTTCTTCAATGCCCCGCCCATTGCGGGGCAAAGCGTAAAACGGCGGGCCTTGCCGCTCAGTCCACCTTGTACACGTTGGACGACAGCTGCAGCGTGGCGTCGAACGTGACCGGCGGGCGGTGTGGGTGAATGCGCAGCACGGCATCAACGCGAAAGCGCAGGTGGCGTTCCATTTCGCGCGGGGCATCCAGATTCACGCGCACCCGCGACAGTCGTGGTTCGTGGGTTTCGATGGCGCGGCGCAGCTGTTCGCGCAGCAGCTCGCGGTCGTCCGGGTTGAGCAGGCTGATGCCGCTGAGGTCCGGAATGCCGTAGTTGAGCATGCTGGCGCGGGCAAGCGGGTAATCGTCGTCGCGCACTTCGGCCGGCATCAGCCGGGTGTTGAGCAGGGCTTCCAGATCTCGCGCCAGCGAGCGTTTGAACTGCGCCAGCTCGTACAGCGGCGCGTCGTTCAGCTGGCTGTTGTCCGGGTGGTCGTCCAGCAGACGATCCAGCACCGAAGGCTGCAACAGGGTGTGACGGCTGAAGGTGGCCATGTCAGGCGCCGAACACCTTGCCCAGTTGCTGCGACAGCAACCAGCGATAGGTGAGGAAGATGCCGCTGCCCACTACCGCCAGAAGGGCAAAGTAGAGCCACAGGGGCAGTTCGTGACGGACAAAGGCCTGAAAGCGCTGCGGCAGTTGCCAGTTGGGCGCGAATTCAGCCTTGCCGCCGCGCACTTGCTGGATTTCCTGCCCCAGCTTGTGGGTGAGGTAGCCCAGTTTTTCCTGGCCTTCCAGTAGGTATTTGCCCTGAAAGCCCAGCAGCAGGCAGGTGTAGAACACCTCCAGCGCTTCAATGTTCTTGGCC
This sequence comes from uncultured Aquitalea sp., assembly GCF_945957525.1. Classification (GTDB taxonomy): domain Bacteria; phylum Pseudomonadota; class Gammaproteobacteria; order Burkholderiales; family Chromobacteriaceae; genus Aquitalea. The sequence continues at coordinate 872 of NZ_CAMFLA010000034.1, forward strand.
GGATCCAGACGCAGCTGTTCCAGCCGGTTGAAGAAGCCTTCGCCCGCCAGATGTTCGCCGAAGAGGCGCAGTTGCAACGGCATGCGCTCCCACTCGTCGCGCAGCGAGAACTCCGAGGACAGGATGATTTCGTCCATCAGCGCGCAAAAAGCGTATTTGGCGTGATTGACGTCGTTCATGTCCTTGTTGAAGTTGCGCGCGTTTTTTTCGTACTGGGCGAGGAAACCGTCCACGCGGCGATTGAATTCAACCGCGCTGCCCGGCGCGTTGCCGTCCTTCAGCAAAAACAGCAGGTAGATGCCGTCTTCCAGCATTTCGCGCAGGGAAGGGGCCGAGGGCGCGGCAACGGCGATAGGGCGGTCGGCGGCCGGGGCGGTGGTGACTTGGCTCATGGCGTACTCAGCGGAAAACGGCGATCAGCTCGAGGCTCAGATCGGACAGGGTTTGCGGAACATAAATGCAGATGCTGCGCGACTGCAGCATGCGGCCGAAGATCTCGCCGTGCGGCTCGAAGGCGAAGTAGTGGTTGCCCACACGCACCGGCACGGCGGACGGTGTTTGCGCCGCGTGATGGATGGCCACGCCGCGCATGGCGGAGTTGAGGATTTTTTCCACATCGTCCGGCGCGCCGATCTTCATCTTCAGCGGCACGTTGTCTATCACCTGCGATGCCGGCAGTTCGCTCTGCACCGACAGGTAGAAATCGACGTTCTCCAGCAGGCGGTCGCTTTCCAGGCGGCCGATGTAGAAGGACGGCTTGGGCGAGTGCAGCGGGATGACGGTGTAACGGGCGGAAATCACCGTTTCCAGCAGCTCGCGGATTTGCCGATCCAGGAGCGGCATCACTTGCTGCAGCTGGTCGTGCCGGTAGGGCGGGATGTCGGCCAGGCTGTACAGGGTGGAGAAGGTTTGCAGCTCGCCGCAAAACTCCGCCAGTGCCATGTAGAGCTCTTCCGGGTGCAGCGGATGGCTCAGCGACAGGTGACGCAGCCGCGCGAAGTTGCGATTGACCGTATGCAGCAGCCAGAAAGAGCTGATGTCGGTAGAGCCGTACTCCACCACGCTCTTGGCGCGCTCGCGGTGGCTGCCGGCCAGCGACTGGCTCTTCACCAGCAGGATGTCCAGCAAGCGGCGCAGCATCTGCTGGATGTCGTCGGAGGCGCTGACCGTGGTCAGCGGCGGGATGAAACCCTGTGTCGCCACCCATTGGCCGGTGGCGTCCTTTTCCAGTTCGCACAGCGGGATGGCGTCGTAGCCGTCGCGGTTCTCTTCTTCCAGCATCAGGCGCACATCCAGCTCCAGCGTGCTGACGTCGGCTTCCAGCGCTTGCGTGTAGAGGTCGGCCAGCTCGCTTTGCTGGCTGATGAAACGGGTGGGGCGCGCGCTGTGTTCGCCGCTGCGGGTGTTGCCGCCATAGGGCTGCATCTGGGCAAGGCAGGCATAAAGGCGGGTCTTGATGCCCAGTTGGGGCAGGGAAGAGAGGTCGCGCGACAAGGGCAGGGCGGCCTGAGCGGGCGCCTGGTACAAGGTGCCGTCGCGAAACAGCACCGCCAGTTGGTCTACCCGAACCATGCCGCCCTTGAGGGCTTGCTCGTCCAGTTGCAGCTGGCTCACCCCCCATTGATGGCGGCGCGATTGCTGCAGCAGCGCCGTGGCTTTCTGCTCAAGAAACAAAGACTGCTGCTGGAAATGCTGCGGGCGAAGAAACATGCCTTCGCCCCACAGAACCCGTTTTGCTTGTTGCATCGGACATCAAACTTTCATTGTGCGGACCCTGTCGCCCGGCGGCGTTCATCGCCGGATTCGGACGGTTTGCTCCTGCCATGCCGTTGCTGACCAGCGAGGCAAGGTTGGCCGAAGGGTCTGATTTTTCACCAAAACACGTATATTTACTTAGTAGAAATATCATTTGTCATATTTATGGGACAAACGATTTTCATAAAATAAAATTAATCAAAATTTGAATGACTAATAACAGATGTTGTTAAATTGAGACAGTCTCAGGCAAAAATCCGAGATTTCAGCGTCGTCTGCCGGAGCAATCTACCGGGGGTTCTGCCGATTGTCCCGGGATGGCGGTATTCTTCGTCCGCACCGGCACCAAGTAGCAGTCAGCGGCCTTGAAGTTGAGGCCATCGCTTTTTACCGCGTCCGCCGTATACAGCAGCCGCCAGTAGCCCGTATCGGGCTGTCTGAAAAAGCCCACCACGCCGACATATCGCGTCTCTTCGCCAATGGTTTCCTGCTCGGCCAGCTTGCCCCCGGGGATCAGAGTGACTTCTTTGCTGGAGATCAGCGAATTGCCTAGCAGATCGCCCTCGGATTTGCCGCCCAGCAAGGCGTCCATGGTCATGCGGTTGAAGGCGTCGGCGCTGCGCAACTGGTAAACGTGCACCACCACCGACAAGGGTTTGCCTTGCGCGTCCCGGTTCATGCCCTTGCTGCCCTCGCCGGCGATGTTCACCAGTTTGGGCCCGCCGCAAGCCGCCAAAGCCAACAGGGGCAAGGCTTTCAACAGCATGTTCAAGCAGAGTTTATTCAGTCTCGTCAGCATGGGATGAATTGTGAATCCTGATGATGGGAAATGGACTCGTCAGATTTTACTAGTAATTACAACTAGTCAAAAGGCATGGAAAAGTACATTACAATACCTGTTCTGCGTATTGTTACTTGTGCTAACTATACTTTAAATGAAATACTAATTTTCGGAAATCCTGGGCAGGACGATGCAGTGGACTATCGCATTGCCCCTCCTGATGGCCGGACTCGTCCTGCTGGTGGCATGGGTGGGCTGGCGCTTTTTTCTGGGCGGGCAGGTGGCTGGCGAATGGCCGGCCGACAAATCAGTGGAAGCCCTGGTGGAGGCCCCGACTGCGGTGGCGCTGACCCCGGCGCCGCAGCTTGCCGAGCCGGCGCGTCCGGGTGTCGAGCGCCGGCACAGCTACCGCTGGGTGATCTGGCCGTTGTTGTCGCTGGTACTGGTGGGCGCCGGCGTGCTAGCGGCTTTCAAGATGGGCGGGCGCTATTACCAGCGGCCCGGGTATGTGGCGGAGGAGTACCAGCAGGCCGACCGCATCAAGCAAACCTTGTTGGAAGAAAAGCTGGTGCCGCCGCCGCCCTTGCCGCCGGCGGCCTTTGTGGACGTGCAGATCCAGATGCCAAGCCTGGACATCGTCCACGCCAACCGCGACTGGAGCCGCATGAACCCCGCCTTTGTACAGACCGTGCTGCGGGTGATGGCCGCGATGAAAGCACGCGGTTTTTCCATGGTGCTGCTGGAAGGTTATCGCAGCCCGGAACGCCAGGATGCCTTGGCGGCGCAGGGCAATCATGTCACCCAGGCCAAGGGCGGACAGAGCAAGCATCAATACGGACTTGCCGTGGATCTCGCGCCGATGCGCGACGGCAAGGTAGTGATTTCGGAGCGCGACCCCTGGGCGATGCAGGCTTACCAGGCGCTGGGGGAAGAGTCGCAAGCGGCCGGCCTGACCTGGGGCGGCAACTGGAGTTTCAAGGATTTTGGGCATATCGAGCAGACCGGCTCCCTGAAGGCGCTGCTGGGTAAAAAGTAACGTTTCAATTTTCGAGAAGTGGTGGTTATGCAAGCTTGGCTTCGGCACGGGAAGGTCGCGTCCGCGATCGGCTTCCTGATTCTGATCGCGCTCATCTGGTTCGTCGGCCCCTGGATGGGGCTGGTTTCTCCGGAGGCGCGCCTCGGGTGGATTGTCGGTGTGATGCTGTTGTGGGTGCTGACCCTGCTAGTGGGGCAGTTGCTGGCCCGCCGCGCCGGCGGCCTGCTGGAGAAAATGCTGCGCAAGCAGGCGGACGACGCGGTAATCGGCGCCGACGCCGGCAAACGGGCGGAAGTGACCCTGCTGCGGCAAAAGCTGCTGGCGGCGGTGGATACGCTGAAGAAGTCCAAGCTGGGCGCGGCCAGCGGCAGCGCCGCATTGTACGAGCTGCCCTGGTACATGATCATCGGCCACCCGGCAGCGGGCAAAAGCTCTGCCATCCTGCAGTCCGGTCTGACCTTCCCCTTCAGCGACAAGAGCGGCATTCAAGGGGTGGGCGGTACGCGCAACTGCGACTGGTTTTTCTCCACCGAAGGCGTGTTGCTCGACACGGCCGGCCGTTACGCCACCCAGAGCGAAGACCGGGTGGAATGGCTGGAATTTCTCAAGCTGCTGAAAAAGCATCGGGCCAAGGCACCGGTGAACGGCATTCTGGTGGCCATCAGCCTGCCGGAGCTGGCTCAGCACCATAGCGAGGGCTTTGCCACTTACACCCGTCAGGTGCGCGAGCGCATTCACGAGATGTGCAACACCTTCGGCGCGCAGGTGCCGGTGTATCTGGTGTTTACCAAATTGGACCTGCTGGGCGGTTTTGCCCAGTTCTTCCAGGATGCGGACGACGAAGAGCGCGCCCGTGTCTGGGGGGTGACGCTGACGGCCGAGCAGGGCAAGGGCTTTGACGTGGCCACCGCCACCAGCCAGCAATTCGAGCTGCTGTATCGCGGCCTGGTGCAAATGGGTGAGGACAAGCTGGTGCAGCACCGCGGCAGCCAGGTCAGTCCGGCGCACTTTGCCTTTCCTATTGAGTTCCATGGTTTGAAAGAAGCCGTGGTGAAGTTCATGCGCCTGCTGCATGAAGAAGATCCCTACCATGCGCGCCCACTGTTGCGCGGCTTCTATTTCACCAGTGCCTTGCAGGAAGGCGTGCCGCGCATCGTGGCGGCCAATCGCGTGCAGGGGCAGTTCGACCTCAGCGCCGCCGGTCGCGACGGCAAGCAGGCCCCGTCCTCCTACAGCTTCTTCCTGCGCGATTTCTTCCGCGAAGTGCTGTTCCCCGATCAACACCTGATTTCGCGCCAGACCGCACCGCGCGGCGGCCGCGCCCGGTTGGCCGCGATGGCGGCGGGTGTCTTGCTGCTGGCCGGCGTGGCCGGCGTGTGGTCGTGGACTTACATCGGCAACCAGCGTTTGCTGGAGCAGGTGGCTGCCGATCGCGCCCAAGCTGAAAAGCTGGCTGCGTCCGGTCAGCTTTACAACAAGCTGCGCGGCTTGCTGCTGCTGCAACAGCGCTTGGAAGAACTGCAGGCCTATCGCAAGAACGGCGAGCCCTGGCAGCTGGGCTGGGGGCTGTATCAGGGCGGCGAGGTGGAGGCCCGCCTGCGCAAGGAGTACTTCGCCGGGCTGCGTCAGGTGATGCTGACGCCGGTGCAGCAGAATCTGGAAGCGGCGCTCAAGCAGTACAAGTCGCAACCCGAGCCGGTGGCCCCGGTCGAGCCCAAGCCCGTGCCGGTAGCCGCCAAGCCTGAGCCGGCCCCGGCTCCCGCGCCAGCCGCGCCCAAGCAGCACCCGCGTCCGGCCAAGCCACACAAGGCGCTGCCCAATATCGTCATTGGCGCGCTGGACTGGCCGCAAAAAGCCACTGCCGCGCTGCTGGACAGCTCCGCCCCAGCCGCGCAAGGGCAGACGCCTGCCGCCGCGCCTGCCGCCGGCAACCAGCCGGTGAAGCTGGAAGTGGGTTACAACGCGCTCAAAACCTATCTGATGCTGCATGAGCAGAAGCGCATGGACGAGCCGCAACTGATCGACCAGATTCCGCGTTACTGGCGGCCATATCTGGAAAGCCAGCGCGGTCAGTATTCGGTGGAAGAGGTAATGGCGGTGGCCGAGAAGCTGGTGGCTTTCTATGTCAGCCAGATCAAGGCGGGCGATCTGCCGCTGATCGACAACGACCCGCGTCTGGTGAGCGAGGCGCGCGATACCCTGCGCGGCTCCTACAAGCACCTGTCGGCCGAAGAGCGCGTGTACAACGAAATCCGCGCCCGGGCCAACACCCGCTATGCGCCGCTGACGGTGGCCCGCATCCTCGACAACCGCGACCTGGACATCATGGCCAGCAGCCAGATGGTGGAGGGCGCGTTTACCCGCGAAGCCTGGAACGGTTACGTGAAGGGCGCCATCGATGAAGCCAGCAAAGGCGAGATTCGCGGCGACGACTGGGTACTGGCCTCCTCCATCCAGGACAACCTGGGCAAGGACGGCAATATCGAGAAAAACCGCGCCGCGCTGATGACCTTGTACCGCGCCCAGTACATTGCGGCCTGGAAGAAATTCCTGCCGGGCGTCACCGTGCGCGATTTCAGCAATACCGCGCAATCCGCTTCCGCGCTGACCCGCCTTGCCGACAAGCAGAACTCTCCGGTGAAGCTGATTCTGGCGCGGGCAGCCATGGAAACGGCCTGGGACAACCCGTCCGAGCTGAACCGTTCGCTGGAAAACGCCAAGCAATCCGTGCTGGAAAAAACCACCGAGTTTCTCAAGGGCGGCGCAGACTCTCCTGACAAGAAACCGGGCGACAAGCAGTTTGGCGAAGTGGGGCAGGCCTTTGCCGGTGTGGCCCAGCTGGTGAAGGGCGACAATCCGCCCATCAACGGCTATCTCGACCAGTTGGCCAAACTGAAGGCCAAGCTGGCGGCCATCGCCTCCACCGACGAACCCGGCCCGCAAGCGCGCGCCACCTTGCAAGCCACGCTGAACGGCTCCGGCTCCGAGCTGGCCGACACCATCTCCTACGTGGACAACTCGCTGCTCAACCAGGTGTCCGGCGACACCGCCGCTATGGTGCGGCCGATGCTGGTGCGTCCTTTGTCGCAGTCTTACACCGCCATGCTGGGGCCGGTGCAGCAGGACATCAATCAGGCCTGGGCCAATGAAGTGCTGCCGCAATGGAAACAATTGGCCGGCAAGTATCCCTTCACGGATTCCGGTACCGCCGCCTCGGTGGCGGAGATCAACCGTTTCGTCAAAGCCAACGACGGCGTGCTGGATAAATTCATCAACAAGTATCTGAACGGTCTGGTGCAGCGCAAGGGCGATGTGCTGGTGGCGCGCGCCTGGGGTGATCAGGGTATCCGTTTCAATCCGGAATTCCTCTCCGGCGCCGGCAAGCTGGGCGCGCTGGCGTCCAGTCAGTTGCAGGACGGCGAGAACAGTCGTTTCGAACTGCAGCCGCAGCCCACGCCGGGCCTGTCGGAAATTTCCATCGTGGTGGACGGCCAGGAACTGCGCTACCGCAATGGCCCGCAAACCTGGCAGCCCTTCAACTGGCCTGGCGCTGATAGCGCCGGCGGCGCGCGCATCCAGGTGGTGTCCTATAACGGCGCGCCCAGCGTCATCGCCAACCAGTCCGGTCGCATGGGGCTGATGCGCTTGCTGGCCAGCGCCAAGGTGAGCCAGGACGGCGGCGATCTGGTGCAGCTGTCCTGGCCGGCCGGCAAGGCCGCCGATGGACAGATGGTGCGTTTCAATTTCCGAATGGTTGGTGGAGTCAATCCCTTGCAGCTCATCAAGCTTTACAAGTTAACCCTGCCCGAGCGCGTGACTTTGTAACAAGGACGACCAGTAAATGGCCTTCAATTTCAAGCGCACACAAGACATAGCCGGGCAGTTCTGCATCTTCGGCAAACTGCCTCGCCGCGGCGATTTCATCCGCATCAACGCCACGCATCCGGCGGCGGCCCAACTGGACCACGTCATTGCGGACAGTCTGGTGCTACTGGACGACGACGCGGCGCGCCAGCGTTATCTGCGGATGCCCGCCACTTCGTTTCTCACCCGGTCGCCCGACGGCGCCTGGCTGTCGCTGGGCGTCATCCAGCCCAGCCGGGATGAAAGCGGTCGGCTGTATCCGCTGGTGGCGGCTTCGCTGTTGCCGTCCGACATGCCGCGTCCGCCGGTGGGCGTGATGATGTTGTCCAACGAGCTGTTCTTCAACGGCCTGCAGGAGCAACTGAGCAACGCCATCGACAATGCGGTGGAGATGGTGGCCTGCCGCCAGTATCTGGAAGACCAGTCCTTGTTCGGCGCCGGTTCGCCGGCTGACATCGAACTGGCCGAGCAGTTGCTGGGCCGTCATCTGTCCATCACGCCATGCAGTCATCTTTCCGATCAGCTGGCCGCCATCGGCGGCGCGGACCTCGCGTCGCTGCTGCTGTCTTTTGTGTTTCACAGCCAGCTGCTGCGCAAATTCCAGGGCAGCTTGTCCTCGCAGACGTATCTCCTGCCGCTGCCGGCGGGCGACGGCGAAGACATGTTGGCCGTGGTCACCTGGCTGGCCTTGTTCTCGGCCGCCACCTCGGGCCTGCCCGACACCCCGGTGCAGTGCCTGATCATCCGCCAGCCCGAGCGCAACTGTCTCGCGCTGGTGCCGGGCGCGCTCACCGCGCCCATGCTGGCCCAGTGCTGGGGAAAAGTGCTGGACCCGCGTTTCATCATCGATGTGTCGGACGAGCACGCGCCCTGGCGCAGCCATCAGTCCTATGCCGAGGCGGTGTACATCCTTAGCCGCCGCCTGGGCGATCCGCAGTTTTCACTGGCACAGCTTTGCGACGTGATGGCCAGTCTCTCCCGCAGTCTTGTTTAACGGTTTTGATGAACATTTTCGGTTACATGGGGATTCATCATGGGTAATGAAAGCACACAGAAAAAGCTGTCGCGCGTGCGTCCGCCGCGCGTACAGATCACTTACGACGTTGAAATCGGCGATGCCATCGAAACCAAGGAGCTGCCGTTCGTGATGGGCGTGCTGGGGGACTACTCCGGCCACCGCAAGGAACCGCCGGCCAAGCTCAAGGACCCGGAACGCAAGTTCGTGCAAATCGATCGCGACAACTTCGACGAAGTGCTCAAGGGCATGGCGCCGCGTCTGGCGATGAAGGTGGACAACAAGCTGGCCGACGACGACACCCAGCTGGGCGTCGAACTCAACTTCGAAACACTGGCCGACTTCGAACCGCAAAACGTGGCCAAGCAGGTAGACCCGCTGAAGAAGCTGGTGGACGCCCGCCAGCGCCTGTCCGAGCTGCGCAACAAGATGGCCGGCAACGACAAGCTGGAAGCCCTGCTGGACGACATCGTCCACGACACGGAAAAACTGCGCCAGATCAGCAAGTCCGGCGGCAATGACAAGGCAGGGGAGTGAGCATGAGCGCAGAACAGCAAACCGTCGCCGCGCCGCAGGCCGCTGAACAACAGGCCTCCAGCTTGCTGGACAGCATCATCGAGCAAAGCCGCGTGGCCAGCAGCGACAGCGAACGCGGCCATGCCCGCGACCTGATCGCCGAGTTGGCCGAACAGGTGCTGGAAGGCAGCGTTACCGTTTCGCGAGATCTGAGCGCCAGCCTCGACGCTCGCATCGCCGAGATCGACGCGCTGATTTCCGACCAGTTGAACGCCATCATGCATCACCCGGACTTCCAGCAGCTGGAAGCTTCCTGGCGCGGCCTGAACTATCTGGTGAAGAGCTCGGAAACCAGCACGCAGCTGAAACTGAAAGTGCTCAATGTTTCCAAAAAAGAGCTGGTGAAGGACTTCAAGGCCGCCTCTGAGTTCGATCAGAGCGCGCTGTTCAAGAAGATCTACGAAGAAGAATACGGCACCTTCGGCGGCGCGCCTTATGCCGCGCTGGTGGGCGATTTCGAATTCACCCGCCATCCGGAAGACTTCTACTTGCTGGAAGAGCTGTCGCACGTGGCCGCCGCCGCGCATGCGCCGCTGATCTCCGCCGCCGCGCCGGGCCTGTTCGGTCTGGAAACCTTTGCGGATATCGGCAAGCCGCGCGATCTGGCCAAGATCTTCGATACCGTCGAGTACGCCAAGTGGAAATCCTTCCGCGAGTCGGAAGACTCCCGCTATGTGGGCTTGGTGTTGCCGCACGTGCTGGGTCGTCTGCCTTACGGCCGCGATAACGTGCCGGTGGAGGAGTTCAACTTCGAAGAAAACGTGGACGGCACCAACCACGACAAATACCTGTGGACCAACGCCGCCTACGCTTACGCGGCTCGTCTTACCGACGCTTTTGCCCAGTTTGGCTGGCTGGCGGCGATTCGCGGTGTGGAGGGCGGCGGTCTGGTGGAAGGCCTGCCGGCGCACACCTTCAAGACCGACAGCGGCGAAGTGGCGCTCAAATGCCCTACCGAAGTGGCCATCACCGACCGCACGGAAAAGCTGCTGTCCGATCTGGGCATGATCGCCCTGGTGCACTGCAAGAACACCGACTACGCCGCCTTTTTTGCCGGCCAGTCCGTGCAGAAAGCCAAGACCTACAACACCGACGCGGCCAATGCCAACGCCCGTCTGTCCACCCAGCTGCCCTATATCTTCGCCGTGTCCCGCATCGCGCATTACATGAAGTCCATCATGCGCGACAAGATCGGTAGCTTCGCCTCCCGCCAGAACGTGCAGGACTACCTGAACACCTGGTTGGCGCAATACGTGCTGCTGGACGATTCCGCCAGCCAGGAAGCCAAGGCCAAGTATCCGCTGCGCGAAGCGCGCGTGGACGTGGTGGAAGTGCCGGGCAAGCCGGGCGTGTACCGCGCCGCCGCTTTCCTGCGCCCCCACTTCCAGCTCGACGAACTGACAATTTCCCTGCGACTCGTCGCAGAACTGCCCCAGCCTGCGGGTTGATTGTTGATAGTGGGCTAGTCCCACGTGTTGTTACTTAAGCAAGGAAAGGTAAATAAATGGCTTTTGATGCATTTTTGAAAATTGATGGCATTCCGGGTGAAAGCACCGACGACAAGCACAAGGACTGGATCGAAATCCTGTCGTTTGCCCACGGTCTGGAACAACCGGCTCAGTCCACCGCCAGCTCCGCCGGCGGCGCGACCGCAGAGCGCGTTAACCACGCCCCCTTCGAAATCTCCCACTTCCTGGACAAGGCCAGCCCGAAGATCTACGAAGCGTGCTGCACCGGCAAGCACATCAAGGATGTCACCATCGAGCTGTGCCGTGCCGGCGGCGACAAGGTGAAATACCTGGAAATCAAGATGGAACAGGTGTTGATCTCCAAGGTAGTGCCGACTGGCGCCGCCAATGACGCCGGCTTCCCGAGCGAGAAGGTCAGCTTCTCCTACGGCAAGATCAAGTGGACCTACACCCAGCAGAAACGTGCCGACGGCACCGGCGGCGGCAATGTCAGCGCCGGCTGGGACCTGACCAGCAACAAGACTATCGCCTGATCTGCCTGATCCGGTGTAGCGCCCGCTCCCGTCTCGGGGGCGGGCTGTTGTTCAGCTCAATTCTGGAAGTCCGTCATGAAGCAATTGCTGTTGTGCTGCCTGCTCTCGTCCATGCTGGCGGCCTGTGTCGCCAACAAGCCCGCGGTGGATCCCGCCGTGCTGGCAGCCCAGGAGAAGGCCGCCGCGGAAAAGGCCGCGCTGGAGAAGAAGATCGACGCCAACATGGCCATCGATGCCAACTTCATTCCTTTCGACAAACTCAGCCCCAAGCTTGACGAAGTGGGCAAGGGCCAGTTGTTGCGTCTGCTGCCCAAGCTCAAGGCCAGCAAAACCATCATCGTGCGCGGACATTGCTATCGCGGCGACATCGGCAACGCCAAGGCCGCTTCGCAGGCTCGCGCCATCGAGGTCAAGACTTTTCTGACCGATTCCGGCGTACCGGAAAGCCGCGTCACAGTGCGCTACGACACCGATCGCAAGACGCACGGCGTGCAGCTGATTTTCAAATAAAGACGTAGAGAAGGCCTTCGCAGGGAGGCGGCGATAACGCGCGGCTTGGGCTAGCAGGCTTGTCATGCCCGAAGCTCGAAGGGCCTTCATTCAAACGGTTTCATTCCGGCGGCGATAGCCGGCGGAGCGCAAGGTTGGCCGAAGCGCGTCCTGCGGGGCGCGCAGCTGGCCTGCGCATGGCGTTTTTTCCATTTTGGTTTTGTGTTTCAGCGTTCAGTCCGAATTTCGATTTTTGGTTTTGTATTCCGTCATGCCCGCATGACGCATGGGTGCCCTCATGGATTT
>NZ_CAMFLA010000035.1 GCF_945957525.1 uncultured Aquitalea sp.
AGCATCAATTCCCAGATGCAGTTTGCGCCATTGGCGGCGGTAGTCAGCACCATGCATTTTCACCTTCCACTCGCTCTCTCCCATGATGGTGAGACAGAACTGGATGGTGGCATCGGAAAAAGTTGGCTGCCGTCCCCGTTTGCTGGTAGCTGGGGCCAACCCGTTCATGTCTTTGTCGAGCCCGAGAAGGAGCTGCCCTCGTTGCTTGAGGGGCTGGTTGTTGGACTGCTAGTTGATGGTTTGGTACTTGGGAGGAAGGTGCTTGCTCATGCGGTCACTCTACCGGACAGGCACAAGCCCTGATTTGTGCAAGAAAGCCCCACAGCAGGTAAATAATTTACGCACCGCACCACAGAAGCCTCATTTGAAATCACTCACTCCAAGTAAAATCTTCTGTCGAAATAATTTTAAACCCAGACATTTCCTCTTTCTTCAATTTCTCCGCCAAACCCATTGAAACAACCGGCTCAAAGAAATCAACATTCAATAGAAAAAACAAATCATAACCTCTCACTTTACAGCTATCAATTTGAAGGAGTTCACACTCAACAACCTTATCACTACCGTCAACATCCTTGAGAAATTTAGAATTTTCATAATCAAAAGCATCGACCCAGCAATCAAACTCTAGGAAAAAAAAATCCCCTTGCACTCTCTCACCTGAGTGGTAGAAAATTTCTGCGGGCACCGGATTAAATTTTGATTTAAAGCCTCCCCGCAACACTTCCAACAGCTTTCCAGACCCGACAAATCCAGCATTAACAGAAAACAAATCACGGTTCAATCTCTTCACATTCTTCACAAGTTTGACACGCGCAGTTGTTCCGCTCGGCAACTTTCTATCATGCCACAAATTCGAATACACCCCTTGGTCAACAGGTTCAAATTTAGCATCGCCATATACAAAAGGCAGATTATCATCAGAAGCCAGAACAAAGTATTTCATTTTCATAACATACACGTAGTATTTGCAGGACGCGGATCCGTAGTTTGAAGTCTTATCTTATCCTGTTCAAGATCAGACTTCATTTTCATCTCCACCTTACCAATTTTTGACAAAAGCTCATCATTACTCATTTGCTTTGGATTACCAATTTTATCCAACCTCTTTCTAGCTGATTCATAGTAGGCTGACAAGTGATTGCCACTATGCAATGGTTTACCTGAACTTAATGAATCTGCTTGTCGAGTCGGCAAAGCCACCCCATTTTCATTTCTATTAATATCATATATTCCTCTATCAGTCGCCTCTTTGATAACAGGGTGATCACCAAGCTGCTCAGCAATTAGATGGTGGCCCGCATACCATTTTGGACAGGGGCGTCCAGCTTTTTTCATATTATTCTTTACTGCTCTCCCGTTTTCTAATCCTAGTGGGTCAGTCCACTCAATAGGATTGGGGGCATACCCATGAGCATTAAATCCACCCAGCAACCCAATCGGGTCCCGCGAGATAAACCGCCCGATCTCCGGATCATAGTAGCGATAGCGGTTGTAGTGCAGCCCTGATTCATCGTCATGATACTGCCCCTGGAAGCGGAAGGGGTTGCGGATGCCAGCAGAGGCCGCCGCCTCGGCAATCACTTCCCGTGCTTCGCCCCAGGCCTTGTAATCCATTTCCAGCGCCAGCCGGCCTTGTTCGTCGGTAAGGGCTTGCGGGGTGCCGAGATGGTCGGCGTGGTAGTAGTACACCGCACGCGGGGCGGATGGCTCCGGGCCTGCCTTCAGCAGTGGGTCGCGGTCTGGGTCGTAGGGATTGTGCTGGCTCCATGCCGGCACTTTCACACCCTGGATGGCGTCGGTATGTACCTGGGCCAGCGGGATGAAGCTGCCGGGTTCGAACAGGTAATGCACTGCGGCGGCGTCGTGGGTTTCAAACGCCAGTACGTCGCCATCCCAGCCGTACAGGGTTGTCTTGCCCTGACTGAGCTTGGCGATGCGGCGGCCCAGCGGGTCATAGCGGTATTCGGTGCTGTCGCCACCCGGCGCTGTCAGCCGGCTCAGGCGGTTGTAGCCGTCCCATTCCAGCTGGGTGAGGCTGCCGTTGACGCGTTTTTCGATGAGGTTGCCGCGGTTGTCGTAGCGGTAGTGACGGCCGGCGTAGTGGCTCAGCAGATTGCTCAGCAGGCTGTTGTCCTGATGCCCGTCGGCTGCCGGGGTGTTGTCCAGCAGGTTGCCGGCCGGGTCGAAGCGGAAGCTTTCCACGCCTTTGGGGGTGGCGGCCTCCAGCAGGCGGCCTACCGGGTCGTAACGGTAGTTGATCTGGCCGCTGCGATTGTCGGCAATGCCGGTGAGCTGGCCGGCGGCATCGTACTGGTACTGGCGGCTCCATTGGGTGGCGCCACTCAGGCGCTGGCTGCTGAGGCGGCCGGCTTTATCGTAGGCCAGGGTTTGCTGCAGCGCATTGCCCAGCACGCGCTGGGTTTCGCGGTGCAGTTTGTCGCGCTCCAGATTCAGGATGTCGTGCTGGCCGAACAGCAGGCCGTGCACATGGCCGCTGCCGTAATTGAGCACGTCCACGCGATGGCCATCCGGGCGGAGCGTAGCGATGCGGTTGCCCAGTTCGTCGTACTCATGCCGCCAGCGGAAGGTTTGCCGAAGGCCGGCGACATGGTAACCGTGGTGTTCTTCGCTGACATTGCCGACCGGGTCGTAAACCCAGCGCAGGCTGGCATAGCGGTTTTTGGCTTTGAACAGGCGGCCGGCCGGGTCGTAGCCGAAATTTTCCTTGCTGCCCGGCGCGCTGCGTTCGATCAGGCGACCGGCGCGGTCGTAGCGGAAATGGGTGGAGACATCGCCTTCCTGCTGCTCGGCAAGGCGGCCGGCGTCGTCGTAGCGATAACGGGTGACAGCCCCATCGAAGCCGGTTTCCGCGGTCAGGCGGCCGCCATCGTCGTATTCAAACAGATAGTGACGGTGGTTTTCGTTGCGCAGGGAAATCAGCCGGCCCAGTTTGTCGTAGCGGTAGGCCAGCGCGTGGCCGTTGGCGTCGGTGCGACTTTGCAGGCGCCCGGCCTTGTCGTAGTCGTAATGTGTGCTGCGGCCCAACGGGTCGGTGATCTTGAGCAGGCGGGATTCGGCATCGTGCTCCAGCTGGGTGGCCTGGCCATCCGGCGATACCACGGCACGGAGGGCGCCGTTCTCGCCGTACTGATAGCGAGTGGTGCTGCCCATGGCGTCCACGATGAGCATGGTGCGGCCACGCTCATCGTATTGCCACTGGGTGACGCTGCCGGAACAGTCGGTATAGCTTTCCGGCAGGCCGTCGGGCCGGTAGGCGATTTTTTTGGCCCCGCCCTTGGCGTCGGTCACGGCAACCGGCAGGCCCTGTTCGTTGTAGGCGTACTTGGTCTTGTGCCCCAGCGGGTCGGTTTCTTCAATCAGCTGCCCCTTGTCGTCGTAGGCGCGCAGCCATTTCTCGCCCAGGGGGTCGGTGATTTCAATCAGGTTGTCCTGCTCGTCGTAGGCAAAAGCCACTTCGCTACCGTCCCGACGTTCGTGCAGCACCATATTGCCTCTGTCGTCATAGCTGAAGCGATCTTCGCTACCGTCAGGGTGCACATGACTGATGAGTCGCTTGTCTTCATCGAAATCGAACCACTCTTCTTTGTGGTCGGGATAGACGATGCGGTAGTTGTAGCCCTTTTCGTCGAAGTAGTACTCCGTGGTGCGGCCGTAGGCGTCTGTCACGTACGTGAGATCAATGTTGTCGTCCCAGGCCAGGCGCACTTCAAGGCTGCCGTCATCAGCGTATTCGCGAACCGCGCGCGCTTCGCTGTCAATGCCGTCCCACTCCAGCGAGATGCCGCGTCCCGTGCGGTCGGTGTAGCGGGTAACAAGGTGATGGCTGTACTGATAAGCCCAGCTTTGGTCATTCTCGTCCCAGGCTTCCACCAGGTCTCCGGCATCCGCCATCAGCGGATTGATATCGGTATAGCGATAGCGCGCCAGCACTCTGCCGCCGGTGCCTGCCTCCGGATTGCGAAGCGCAACGGCGACAATACGGCCAGCGGCATCATGGCGGATGTCCAGCACATGCCCGGCACTGCTGATGAGTTGCGAGAGCCGGCCCTGCGTGAAGCTCATGGCAATGCTGTTGCCGGCTCGATCCTTGATCATCGCCAGACGGAAGCAATCCCCCTGCTTCTCATACAGCTGGATCAGGTCATGACCAAAGGCTTGCGACAGCAAGGTGTCCGACAGCCGGGTCAGCGTATAGCCTTCGATGGCGTCTTTGTGGGAAAGCCCTTCGGCCAACAACGGGTACGCCAGCGTTCTGCCACTGCCGTCATGGTATTTGAGCTGCCCACCGTCGATATCGAAGCGGGAGAGGTAAGGCAAGGTCCAGCGCGCACCCAATTCGCCACGCTGGTCGTTGGCGGCAAAGTCGGATCGGTAACGACGGCTCCACACAATGGGCAACACGCCCGGCAAGCTGAAATCCGTGTGTTCGAATGTTTCCTCGCCAAACGCGTAACCAATGGCATGCCCTGAGGTGGCGCAAGAACATGGCGGGGCCGGCTTTTGCTTGGGCGCGAATCTGGCCGCCACCTCCTTGCCGGCTTGCGCCACTTTGGCGCTGACTGTCTTGGCGGCTTTGCCGACAACCGCGCCGGCTTTGACCGGCATGTGCTTGAGGAAGGCGCGCGCCAGTTTTTCCAACAAGGGCTTGAGGTGGCTGCTGTACATCTTCATCAGCATCTCGCCGAGCTTTGCCGCCCAAGTGGCAATGGCCGCGCCCAGCCGCTGCATCAGCCGGGCGGAAGCGGTGCCCTTCAACAAGCCATCCACCTCGTGCGCCGCCGTTACCATCATGCCGCTGGCCGCCTCCTGACCTGCCGAGGCCGCCGCCTTCTTGATGGCATGCAAATGCGCGCTGATGGTGCCCCATAATCCGTCGTCGTTGGTCTTTTCCAGGTTGTAGCGCACTGGCGAGTGCGGCACGTGCTGCTCGACATAACTGCCGAACTTGCCCGTGCCCATGCTGGTCAGCAAATCCGCGAAGCCCTTGAGCATCGTACCGCCCTTGACCCCGCACTCCTTCAGCTCCGCCTCGATCTTGCTGTCGACAAACTTGACCCACTCCGCCGGGGAGTTGCGATAACTGGCCGGCAACATGGAGATCAGCTTGGCGGCGAGGCCGGCTTCGATTTCCGCCTTGGCCCAATCCTTGCCAGCGCGCCGCAGGCTGGTGGCGCACAACTTCAGGGTTGGCCGAACGCCAGCCTTGAACAAACCGCCGGCTGCCGGCACCACGCCAACCAGATCCACACCCAGAAACAGCCAGTCGAACACGTCGACTTCTTCGCTGCGGTTGGATTTGTTGCACATGTCCACCACGTCCACGACCACATCGCCGATGGAAATCAGGTTGCCCACAACCGGGACAGCCGCAGCTACGGTTTTCAGCGTTTCAACCGACAGATGGCCATCGCTGATGCTGCGCAGCCATTTGTCGAAATCCTGACCGGTTTGCTCAAGCGCTTTGGCGGCGTTTTGTGGAGTAGCGGATAAAACGGCGACGGGACGGGCGGCAGCTGTTGTCATGATTTTTACGTATCAAAATTTATCGTGATGTCGGGTCAGATCAAGGAGGGCGTGGAGCCTGGCGCCGATGGCAGGCCCGGCTTCATGTTGCGGGCAGCGTCGAGCGTGGATTGCGCCCTACCGGCCATCTGCCGTACTTGGTCGGCTTGGGCAACCAGCGCTCCCGCTTGCCCGGCGATGCCTGCGGCCGCACCGGACATTGCGCCTGACGCCAACTGTCCTGCGTGCTCCATCAGATCGGGCCCCTTGCCCTGCATTAATTGATGTGCCATGCCTGCCATGCCCGCCGGCGCGCCGCCCAACAGGCTGTCCAACTGCTGCATGGCCTGGGCCTGAACCGCGGCGCCCGCCTGCTTCTCCAGTTTGGCCGCCATTTGCGCCGCGTCGTCGGGCGAAGGCACAAAGGGGAAAACGTCCTTTTTGTCTTTATGTGGACGCCCAAGGAATGCCACCTCTACCGGACCTTCCGGCAGACCGTGCACCATTGCTTTGCCGGCTTCGTCCAGCACGCCCTTGTGTTTGACGCCCAAGGCATCGGTCACCACGAACTTGCCCTGATTCATCGAGTAGCCATTGGCAAACTCGTGCAGCACTTGCAAGTTGCCGGTACCGGGTTTGGCAAAGGTCGGCATCGGCACACTAAGGCTGGCCGGCCCGGTCAGGCTGTGGCTGGCCCCTTTCACGCTGACGGCGCTGGGGCAGTGGATTTCGATATTGCCGCCGGCGATGCGGATGTAGCCGCCGCCGCTGGTCAGCAGGATTTCCTTGCTGGCGGCAAGGGTGACTGCGCCCTTGGCCGAGGTGATGGTAAGTTCGCGATCGGCCGTCAGCTCCATAGCGTCGCTCTGCGCCTGCACCTGCACCTTGCCCTTCGCCG